>NZ_JBVJHI010000003.1:152068-930167 GCF_055586885.1 Micromonospora sp. NPDC048907 | reverse complement strand
GCCCGGTCACATTCCGAACCCGGAAGCTAAGCCCTCCAGCGCCGATGGTACTGCACTCGGGAGGGTGTGGGAGAGTAGGACACCGCCGGACAATCTTCCAGTCAGGGCCACCCTTCGGGGTGGCCCTGACTGCGTTTGTGGCGCGCTTCCGTGAATCGCCCCGGGCACGCCGCCGCGTCTCGTACCGTCGGTGCGGGAACCGCCCCCGCCTGCCCCGGCAGGCGGGCGGAAAACGTGACGTGGTGTACCCGCCGTTCGTGATCGGGGCGGACCGGTGGGGGTACCTGCTGATGGTTCGGCCGGAACTGACCGCCAGGCGCTGGCGGAGGCAGGAGTGGTCATGAAGATCGGAATCATCGGGTCGGGGCACATCGGAGGCACCCTCACCCGGCGGCTGCGCACGCTGGGCCACGACGTCACGGTGGCGAACTCACGTGGGCCGCAGAGCCTCGCCGACCTCGCCGCGGAGACCGGTGCCACGGCCGGCACCCTGGAGGAGGCCGTCCAGGGCGCGGAGCTGGTCGTCATCGCCATCCCGCTCAGGGCCGTGCCGGAGCTGCCGGCGGCGCTCTTCGACGGAAAGCTGGTCGTCGACGCGGACAACTACTACCCCGAGCGGGACGGCGACATCCCCGAGCTGCTCGACCGCAGCCTCAGCTCCAGCCGGTGGACCGCCGACCACCTCAAGGGCGCCCGGGTGGTGAAGGTCTTCAACAACATCCAGGCCGCGTACCTGATGGACCGCGGGCAGCCGGCGGGCACGCCCGACCGCATCGGGCTGCCGGTGGCCGCGGACGACGCCGACGCCAAGCGGCTGGTCATGGAACTCGTGGACGAGCTGGGCTTCGACCCGGTGGACGCCGGCACGCTCGACGAGAGCTGGCGCCAGCAGCCGGGCACCCCGGTCTACGGCACCGACCGCGACGCGGACGGCGTACGGCAGGGGCTGGCCGCGGCGCGGCCCTGAGCGGGCGTACGACAGGGCAAAGCCCCGTCGGCGATGTGGCCGGCGGGGCTTTGCCGTGCGTCCGGCGGGCGTCAGGCGGGCGGCTTGGCGCAGATGAAGCGCGGCTCGGGGTCGTAGCGCCAGCTGAACTTCTCCCGCTTCACCACCTTGCCGTCCTTCTTGATCACGCGGTAGGCGTCCTGGGCGAAGCCGACGCTGCCGGCGGCGGAGATGCAGTCCGGGCCCGGGTCCAGGTAGACCGTCCTGGGCTGGGTGATGTTGCGGCGGGGCCCGTACTCCGTCTTGACGCTGTCGTAGATCTTGGTGCTCCACATCGACACGGTGATCGTGCTGGCCGTGTAGGACGTGTCGATCAGGACGCCGTACGGGGTGTTGTTGCGGAACTTGAAGTCCAGCTGCGGCCAGTAGATGGTCGACTCGATGACCGCGGGGTAGCGGTTGAAGTAGAACGAGTGCGGCTTGTGCTCCACGTCCTCCAGCCCGGCGTAGTAGCTGGCGTTGAAGAGCGTCGTGGTGAACTGCGAGACCCCGCCGCCCACGCCCGGTACGAGCTTGCCGCCGACGATTGTCGGCGCGTCCTTGTAGCCCTGGTCGTAGCCGCGCTCACCGGTGTGGCCGTTGAGCGAGAAGGTCTCCCCCGGCCGCACGATGGCGCCGTCCACGTCCTTTGCGGCCTGCACGATGTTCTGGCTGCGTGGCGAGGAGAGACCACCGGGGAACCGGGTGGTGAAGGTGGAGACCCGCTCCTTGATGCCCAGCTCGGCGAGCTTGGCCTCGGTCAGCTCGGGCTCGGCCGGCTTCAACGCCGCGGTCACCGTCCGGCCGTCCGCCTTCGGCAGCACGGCGAGCAGGTCCCGGCCGAGCGCTGCCGCGTCGACCTGCCGGCCGGCCCGGCCGGGCACCACCTTCGGCTTGCCGCCGCTGATGGTCAGCCCGGCGTCCCTGGGCGCGACCTCCAGCTTCGCCAGCCCGTCGCCGAGCGCGGCCCGCAGCCGCTTCACGTCGACGCGGGCGGTCAGCCTGCCCGTGTCGTCGGCGGTGAAGCGCAGGCCCCGGGCGATGGCGGCGGGCGGGATGGTGACCTTGCCGCCGTCGGTGGTCAGCGTGACGGGCGCGGCGACGGCGGGACGGGCCAGCTCGGTGAGGAGCTGGTCGACCTCTTCACGGGTGGTGGCCGGCCACTTCTCGACCAGCGGCACGGTCACCGGCTCCCCGGCCAGCCAGCCGGCCGTCACGACGCGGGCCGCGCCGGCCGTGTCGACCGTCAGCGCCGGCTTCGGGTAGACCGGCTTGGGGGTGGTGCCGGTGAAGATGATGGCGGGCATGGTCATCTCGCGGCCCTGGTCGCCCATGGCCGTGCGCAGCGCGGCATCCAGGCGGGCGGTGTCGACGGTCACCACCGGTTCGACCGTGCGGGAGCCGACGAGGCGGCTCACCGGGTGCGCCTCGGCGGCGGCCGCCGCCGCCACGGTGGCGTCCACGTCGATGGCGAGCCCCACGTCGGCCGGCTTCAGCTCGGCCCTCTTCTCGCCGACGGTGACGGCGACCGGGGCGTTGAGCGTCGCGGCCCGGCGGGCCAGCTCGGCGCGGAGCGCCCGGGCCGCCTCGGCCCGGCTCCGGCCGCCCAGCTCGGCGCCGAGGACCGTGGTGCCCCGGGGCACGTCGCCGGCGTACGCGTAGGTGCCGAGACCGGTTCCGGCGGCCAGCACGGCGGCGACGATCCCGCCCGCGAGCAGCATCCGCCGCCCGGACCGCCCCGGCTTCCCGGGCCCGCCCGAGGCGGGTGCGGCGACCGGTTCCGGCTCGACGTCCGGCCAGCTCACCGCGGTCACCTTCACGGTGGGCCGGTCGTCGGCGGAATGCACCTTTTCGCCGTACAGCGTCACAGCAACCTCGATCGGAAGTACCACGCGGGGACCGCTTCCCCCGCGGGAGACACCTACGGTAACCAACGCCCGAGCCGGCCGGGAGTCTCCGCCCCGGGGGGTCGTCGGGGCGCCGCGCCCGCCGTACCCCGGTGTCGCCGTCATCACCCCCGGCGGGCCCCCGCGCGGGTCCGGATTCGTGGGACGGTGGCCGGGTGCGGACGGATGAGCGGACCCAGGCGTACGGCGGTGGCTGGCTGGACCGGGCAGGGGCGCTGCGCGCCGACCCGGGGTGGGTCGCCGCCCGGCTGAGCGACCCGCAGACCGAGTTGCTGCCGCTGTGGCGGGACCGGTGCCTGGTCTCGGCCGACCGGCTGCCGGTGCGCCGTTCCGCGGGCGGGGCGGCCGGGTTGCGCGCCGCCGCCGGCGAGACGGTGTTCCTCGGACTGGACACGGGCCGGGCGGTGTTCGCCGTGGACCTGTCCGGCCTGGGCGAGGCCGAGGCGTGCGAGCTGGCCGGTGCGGCCGAGGCGGTGGACGTGCGGGCGCTGGTGGGCGGGCTGGGGCCGGCCGAGGCGGCCGTCCAGGCGTACGCGAAGGGATTGCTGCACTGGCACCGGGGCCAGCGGTTCTGCGGCGGCTGCGGGGCGGCCACGGTGGCGGGCCACGGCGGGCACACCCGGTCCTGCACCGGCCCGGGCTGCGGCCGGCTGCACTTCCCCCGCATCGAACCGGCGGTCATCGTGCTGGTCGAGGCGCCCGGCGAGCCGGAGCGCTGCCTGCTGGCCCGGCACCGGGGTGCGGCGGAGGACTCCTGGTCGACCCTGGCGGGCTTCGTGGAGATCGGCGAGAGCCTGGAGGACGCGGTCCGCCGGGAGTTGGCCGAGGAGGCGGGCGTGGCGGTGGTCGACGTGGCGTACCAGGGTTCGCAGGCCTGGCCGTTCCCGGCCGGGCTGATGGTGGGCTTCCGCGCGACGGCCGCCTCGACGGACGTGCGGGTGGACGGCGATGAGCTGGTGGACGCCCGCTGGTTCACGCGGGCGGAGCTGCGGGAGCGGGTGGCGGCGGGGCGCCCGCTGGGTCGGATCGACTCGATCGACCATCATCTGCTCGGATCCTGGTTGGACGGCCGGAGCTGACGGCCCGCCGTCCGGCCAGCCGGGCCGGCCGGACGGGTGAACGGGGCATCACCCTCAGCGGTCTGTCAGCTGCCCGTTACCGAACTGTGATGTACGTCCGTGACGGCTACCACAGGTGAAACGTCGCTGTCTTCCTGTCGTAATAGGGCCGTTTTGCCCTGAGCCCTTTGCTGTCGGGATGTTAACCGTTGGTAACCGTGGGCGATCTTGATACCACGGCTGTGTTACCCGTCAGTAGCAAGGGACTTGTGAGGTGTGTCGCTTCGCGAGAGCATCCAATCCGCGTACCGCGCGTCCGTCGGCACAACGGCCCGCGCCGCCCCGCAGCTTTCCCCCGTCCCGCGTCGCGTCCCGCGCCGGTGACGCACCCCCCGTCGAGGAGGACCTTGTGAGTGAATCGGAGAACCGCCAGATGAGTGGCGGCACCCGCTGGCGTCGGTTCGCCGCCATGATGGTGCCCGCCACCGTCGTGGCCGGCGGCATCGTGCTCGGCATGGCCAACGGCGCCATCGCGGCCTCGTTCGCCGTCTCGGGCCAGACCTTCAAGGTCGGCGCCTCGAAGCTGGAGGGCAACGGCTTCAAGCAGTACGGCGGCATGGTCGAGCAGGCGGACCACACCAAGCACCCGGTGGCCGTCTCCGAGATCGCCGACGCCAAGCTGTACGACCTCTGCCAGTCGGTCAACGCCAGCCTTCCGGGCATCCCGATCGTGCTGACCATCAACGCCGGCGGCGGTGGCAACCCGGCGACCGCCACCAACCTGCTGATCGACATGGACTCGCTCGAGGGCAACGCCACCTTCGAGAACATCCAGATCGGCCGCGACGCCAACGAGCTCAACCCGAAGAAGGGCCAGCCCGGCGCCTTCGGGCAGAGCGCGGACGTCGTGACCATCACCGACCTGGAGCAGGTGGCCCGGTCCACCAGCGCCGGTGTCTTCACCCTCAACGGCCTGAAGCTGAAGGTCAACGTGGGCAAGGACGCCAAGGAATGCTTCTGATCTGATGTCGAGGCCCGCGGAGGGCGCCCTCCGCGGGCCTCGTCCTTGTCTCACGCCGTCAGCACCGCCAGGAGGAGTACGTGACAACCGCCGATACGCAGCAGGCCAGGCCCGGTCGGGCCGGCCAGGCGTGGCGCGACTTCCGCCGGTGGCGGCGGACGCGGCCGTTCTGGGGCGGGCTCTTCACCGCACTGGCCGGCCTGGAGATCTTCGGCACCACCCAGATGAGCCTCAACGGCCTCACCTTCCAGATGGGGCCCACCGGCTTCCTGTCCTGGCTGATCCCGGCCATCCTCTTCGCCTGCGGCATGCTGCTCTGGTTCAGCCCGCAGCAGCGGATGTTCTACTCGGTGGTCGCGGCGGTCACCGCGCTCTACTCGATGATCGGGGTGAACCTCGGCGGCTTCTTCATCGGCCTGCTGCTCGGCATGGTCGGCAGCGCCCTCGGGTTCGCCTGGGTGCCGCGGAAGCAGCCAGCCGCCGAGCCCGCCGAGCCGGTGGAGCCGGTGGAGGACGACGACACGGCCGGGAAGCCGGAGCCGGCCCTCGTCGACGAACTGCTGCCCCGGCAGCGCGAGGACGAGACGACCGGGGTCCTGACCGACACCCTGCCCGAGCCGCGTAACCCGCTGCGCGAGGCCGCTCCGGCGGACCCGCCCGGCGCCACCGACAGCACCCAGGTGCTGCCTGCGGTCGGACCGGACACGCCGTCCGGCGGCGGGCACCGGGACCCCAGGGCGTACGCGATCCTGTTCGTCGTCGCCACCGTCTCGGCGGCCGGCCTGTTCGCGATCCGCGGTCAGGAACCGGCGGTCGCGGCGCCGGCCGCCTGCCCGACGGCCACCGCCCCGGCCCCGCGCCCGAGCGCGTCGGCGTCGGCGTCGGCGTCCGCTTCGGCCAGCCCGAGCACCGCGCCGGCCGAGGAGCAGAAGGACTCGGACGGCAACCTGCTGACCGACATCGTCGACGGCATCACCGACCTGTTCACCGGGGGCGACGACCCCGAGCCCTCGCCAAGCCCGAGCACCTCGACCGCCCCGGCCGCGGCCGCCGCGCCGGCGGCCACCGCGACCGGCACCGCCACGCCGAAGCCGAGCGGCAGCGCCACGACGAAGCCGTCCACCCCGGCGAAGCCGGACGCCGACTGCGACAGCCCGGCGCCCACCAAGCCGAAGCCGGTCGAGGAGGGCAAGCCGCTGCCGAAGCTGGCCGCCGACCCGGACCAGCCCATGGTCGCGGACCCGCCGTCCAAGCTCACCGGGTCCAAGGTGACCATGACCGGGCTGCGGTTCGAGGGGATCGTCGAGCTGCCCACCCGGGACGGCACGCTCAAGTGCCTGAAGTTCACCATGGACAAGGCCGTGACGGACGACTTCACCCTCCTGGCCACCGGCCCGGCCGGCAAGAAGCAGCGGTACGTCACCGACCGGCTCACCGTCGAGGGCGACGTCGTCTTCTACGCCACCCGCTTCGTCGGGCACCTGCTCGGCATCAAGATCACGCTCACCCCGGACCTGCCGTTCCCCGACGGGCTCCCGATCACCTCGCCGATCCCGATCACCTTCACCGACCCGGTGATGGAGCTGGCCTACGAGAACTCCAAGTCGCTCACCGCCCGGCCGGTGCTCAAGCTCGACCTGACCTGACCTGGACGGCCCCAAGCGAAACGGCCGGGAGCCGGAGGAACCCCTCCGGACTCCCGGCCGTCGTCGTCGCTCAGAGCCGGGCCAGCGCCCGGCGTAGCGGGTCGAGCCCCAGCGAGCCCAGGTCGAGCGCCTGGCGGTGGAACTCCTTGAGGTCGAAGTCCGCGCCCTTGCGGGCCTTCGCGTCCTCCCGGGCCTGGAGCCAGATCCGTTCGCCCACCTTGTACGAGGGCGCCTGCCCCGGCCAGCCCAGGTAGCGGTTCAACTCGAAGCGCAGGTTCTCGTCCGGCACCCGGCAGTGCGCCCGCATGAACTCCCAGCCCAGCTCCGGCGTCCAGCGCTCGCCCGGGTGGAAGCCGAACGGGTTGTCGGCCGGGATCTCCAGCTCCAGGTGCATGCCGATGTCGACGATCACCCGGGCGGCCCGGAACGCCTGCCCGTCGAGCATGCCGAGCTTGTCGCCCGGGTCCTCCAGGTAGCCCAGCTCGTCCATCAGCCGCTCGGAGTAGAGCGCCCAGCCCTCACCGTGCCCGGACACCCAGCAGAGCAGCCGCTGCCACCGGTTGAGCAGGTCGGCCCGGACGGCGGTCTGGGCGACCTGGAGGTGGTGGCCCGGCACGCCCTCGTGGTAGACCGTGGTCACCTCGCGCCAGGTGGAGAAGTCGGTGATGCCCTGCGGCACCGCCCACCACATCCGGCCCGGGCGGGAGAAGTCCTCGCTCGGGCCGGTGTAGTAGATGGCGCCGTCGCTGGTGGGGGCGAGGCAGCACTCGATCCGGCGGACCTGCTCCGGGATGTCGAAGTGGGTGCCGTGCAGCTCGCTGATCGCCTTGTCGGCCAGCGCCTGCATCCAGTCCCGGAACGCCTCCTTGCCCTGGATGGTCCGGGCCGGGTCGGCGTCCAGCGCACGCACCGCGTCGTCGACCGTGGCGCCCGGACCCACGATGCGCGCGGCGACGGCGCGCATCTCACTCTCCAGGCGGGCCAGCTCGGCGAAACCCCAGGCGTACGTCTCGTCGAGGTCGACCCGGGCGCCGAGGAAGTACTGCGAGGCCAGCTCGTAGCGTTCCCGGCCGGCGGCCTGCTTCTGCCGGCCCCGAGGGGCCAACTCGGTGCGGAGGAACTGCCCGAACTCGGCCGTGGCGGCCGTCGCCGCGGCCGCGCCCCTGCGCAGCTCCGTGCCGAGCGCGCCCTCGGCGCCGAGCCGCTCGGCCAGCCCGTGGAAGAAGTTGTCGCCGTTCGGGTCGACCCAGATGTCGCACTGCTTGGCGACCTCGACGAGCTGCACCTGCGAGCTGACCTGGCCGGCCGCCGCGGCCTCGCGCAGCGTGCGCTTGTAGCCCTCCAGGGCGCCGGCGAAGCGGTTGAGCCGGGCGGCCACGTTCGCCTTGGCGTCGTCGCCCTCGGTCGGCATGAGGTCGAAGACCATCCGCAGGTCGTGCAGCCCGCTGGCGATGACGTTGACCTCGCTGCCGGTCTCGCCGGCCTCGTAGCGGGCGAGCTCCAGGCCGAGGCGCTCCTGCATCGCCTCCTTGGCGGTCCGCTCCGCCTCGGTGTCCGGCTCGGTCACGTCGAGGTCGGCCAGCGTGCGGCGGGTCAGGTCGGCGCGGGCCGCGTAGCCCTCCGGGGAGAGGTCGTCGAGCTGGTCGTCGTAGCCGGCGATGCCGACGTAGGTGGCTCCGGTCGGGCTCAGCGGAGCCCAGTCGGCCACGTAGCGGTTGGCGAGGTCATCGATTCGTCCCACCAGGCGACCCTACGTGACCGGGCCGCCCCGGTGTCGACGGTGTTTTGCCGTGTTCCGCCCCGAGTGGATCCAGGGCCGTCGAGCCGCTGTGGCGATCGACACGGCGTCCGAATATCGCGGGACTTCGTCGTACCCCTGCGGCAGAGTGTCAGGGGTGACAGCGGATATCACTCCTGACCGGGCGCCGGCGCGCAGCTGGCTGCCCGGGTTCATCGCGCTCGGCGTGATCTGGGGTTCCAGCTTCCTCTTCATCAAGGTGGGGGTGGCGGAGCTGCACCCGCTGCACCTCACCCTCTACCGCGTGGCCACCGGCGCGGCGACGCTGCTGGTGGTGCTGGCCGTGCTGCGCGACCGGCTGCCCCGCGAGCCCCGGGTCTGGGCGCACCTCGTGGTGGTGGCCGCCTTCGGCGTCGCGCTGCCGTTCACCCTGTTCGGCTTCGGCGAGCAGCGGGTCGAGTCGATGCTCGCCGGCATCTGGAACGCCACGACGCCGCTGATCGTGCTGCCGCTGGCGGTGCTGGTATTCCGCACCGAGCGGCTGACCGTGCGCCGCGCGGTCGGGCTGGGGCTGGGCTTCGCCGGTGTGCTCGTGGTGCTCGGCGTCTGGGAGGGCGTGGGCGGGTCGCACTTCACCGGCCAGCTCATGTGCCTCGGGGCGGCCGCCTGCTACGGCGTGGCGATCCCCTACCAGAAGAAGTTCATCGCGGGCAGCGCGTACTCCGGGCTGTCGCTGTCGGCGGCGCAGCTGCTGGTGGCGACCGCGCAGCTCGCGCTGGTCGCGCCCCTCGTGGCGGGCGCGCCGCCGGTGCCCACCGGGCTGTCCGCGAAGGTGGTGGCCTCCGTGCTGGCGCTCGGCGCGCTCGGCACCGGGCTGGCCTTCGTGATCAACCTGCGCAACATCCGGGTCGCGGGGGCGAGCACGGCGTCCACCGTCACGTACCTGATCCCGGTGTTCGCGGTGCTGGTCGGCGCGGTGGTCCTCGGTGAGCGGATGAACTGGCACCAGCCGGTGGGCGCCCTGGTCGTGCTGCTCGGCGTGGCCGTCGCGCAGGGCATGCTGGGCCGGCGCCGGCCCGCGCGGACCTCCGCCCCGGACACCCGGCCGGCGGTGCCGGCGGGCCGCTGACCGCCACACCGGCGCGGTGGCGGTCCGGGGCTCCCGGGTGCCACCACCGGGCGGCGGCGGCCTCGGTCAGCGGTGGCCGGCCGTCCACTTCACCAGGCGGTCGGCCTTCCAGGTGTTGACCACCCGGTTCGCCGGCACCCCGCACAGCGCGGCGCGTTCGCAGCCGAAACGCTGCCAGTCCAACTGGCCGGGGGCGTGCGCGTCGGTGTTGATGGCGAACCGGCAGCCGGCCTCCAGGGCGCGACGGATCAGCCGCTTCGGCGGGTCCTGCCGCTCCGGCCGGGAGTTGATCTCGACGGCCACGTCGTGCTCCGCGCAGGCCGCGAAGACCGCCTCCGCGTCGAAGTCGCTCTCCTTGCGGGTACGCGCCCGGTGCCCCCGGTCGCCCGGGCCGGTCACCCCCGCCGGCCGGGAGGAAACCATCCGCCCGGTGCAGTGACCGAGGATGTCCAGGTGCGGGTTGGTGATCGCGGCCAGCATCCGGCGGGTCATCTTCGCCCGGTCGTCGTTGAGGCCGCTGTGCACCGAGCCGACCACCACGTCGAGGCGGGCCAGCAGCTCGTCCTCCTGGTCCAGCGAGCCGTCGGCCAGGATGTCGACCTCGATGCCGGTGAGGATGCGGAAGCCCTTCGGCAGCGCCTCGTTCACCGCGGCCACGTGGTCGAGCTGCTTGCGCAGCCGGTCCGCCGTCAGCCCCCGGGCCACCGTGAGCCGGGGCGAGTGGTCGGTGAGCACCACGTACTCGTGCCCCAGCTCGACCGCGGCCAGGGCCATCTCCTCGATCGGTGAGCCGCCGTCGGACCAGTCCGAGTGGGTGTGGCAGTCGCCGCGCAGCGCGTCCCGCAGCTTCGCCGCGGCCTCGTCCAGGTCGGTGCCCTCGGTGGCGAGCAGCCGGCGCAGGTAGACGGGCTCCTCGCCGGCCAGTGACTCGGCCACGCAACGGGCCGTGACGTCACCGACCCCGGACAGCTCGGTGAGCTTTCCGGTGCGGGCCCGCTCGGCCACCTCGCCGGCCGGCAGGGCGCCGAGCGCGTTGGCCGCCGACCGGAACGCCCGGACCCGGTAGGTGGCCTCGTTCGCCCGTTCCAGCAGGAACGCGATACGCCGCAGGTCGGCGATGGGGTCCCGGGCAGTCATGCCCTGCAAACTACGCGCCCGGGCCGCCCGCCGCGCGGCGTCGCCCGGGGTGTCGGTAGTGGACGGCGTCAGCCGGCCGCGGCGGAGCCGCTCGGCGCCTTCGGGCAGCCGTGCCGGCGCTGCCAGGCGCTCACCTCGGCGGCCGGTGCGCGGTTGCCGCGGTTGCGCCACGAGTCGAGGTACTTCGCCGGCCACACGACGCCCCGCCGGATCCACCAGTCGTCGTGCCCGGTGCACTTCGGGGAGAGCCCGAAGTGCAGGTGGCAGACGTTGTTGGCGTTGCCGGTGTGGCCCACCTTCCCGAGCTGCTGGCCGGCCCGGACGCGGACGCCGGCGTCGACGCCGGCGGCGATCGCGCTGAGGTGCGACCCGTAGTAGCGGACCCCGTCGTCGCCGAGCAGCGACACCGACAGCCCGCCGTTGTTCGGGCCGAGCGGCCCGCGCCGGTTGAAGCGGTCCACCCGGCTCACCTCCAGGATCACGCCGTCGGTGACCGCCACCACCGGCTCACCGCAGTCGGCGAAGATGTCCGTCCCCGGGTACGCGGAGTGGGTGGGGTGGTAGTCGACGTTGCCGGCGCGGACCGGGAAGACGTGCCGCGACCCGGTGCGGCTCGGCGACGGGGAGGGCGTGGGCGGGGCGGCCGGCGTGGCCGGGCCGGTCGGCGGGGCGGCCTGCGCCCCGGTGGCCGGCGCGCTCGGGCTCTGCCACGAGTTGCCCGGCGCCGCGGTGGGCCCGCCGCCCGGGGCGCACCCCGCAGCCAGCGCCGCCACGAGCAGCAGGACCGGGTACGCCGGACGCGCGCGGCGTCCGATCGATGACGAGCGCATCCGGTCATCCTGGCAGACCACTACGGTAGGGACGAACGCTGCGGCGGGGTCCGTCCGGATTCGTCGCTCTGCGTGACCTCCACCCGTCTACGGTCCGTGAAGGAGGCAGCGGTGACGAACGGCTGGCACGGCGTGGCCGGGGAGCCCGGCGCGGGTCCGGCGCGCCCGCTGCCGCGGACGCCGTCGGGGCTCTTCCCGTCCGGCGCGCCGATGCGCCCGAGTTACCGCGAGCCGTACCCGGTGACCGGCGCCGGCGTCGCGGCCGGCGCGGTGACCGCGTTCGTCTGGCTGCTGCTGTTCGGCCTGCTCGGGCGGGACGTGCCCGGCTACGCCTGGTGGACGCTGCTCGCCGGCGGGCTGGCCTGGCTGGCCGCCGCCGTGCTGGTCCGCTTCGGCGACCGGGGGGTGGCCACCGGGGTCGCGATCGTCACCGCGGGTGGCTGGAGCATCGCCGCCGCGGTCGTCGCGGTGCGCTGGGCGCAGAGCGGCGACTGGCCGCTCTGGTGACCGTCCGTGCCGGTTTCGCTGCGTAGCGAAGACCGTCTTGACGTACGCGCGGTGACGGTCCACGCTCGCGGTATGGCCTGGATCACCCCGCCGCGGCTCGACCCCGAACGGAGCCGCCGCCGCCTGCAACTCCTCGCCGAGCTGGCCGGCGCCCGCACGGTGCGGCAGCGCGAACGGCCGCAGCAGCGGGCCCGCTCCGAGCGGCTGCGCGAGCTCATCGCGACCCGTCGCCGCATCGCCGGCTGACCGACATTCTCCAGGTTCGACCGGCCCTTCGGGGCGTTGACCGGTCGCCTGCCGACCCGACCGGTTAACGTGCATCGCGTGACGAGTCGGCGTGCTGCCGAGGCCAATTTGGGGGGACCGTGTCGTACTTCGCTGCTGCCGTGGCGCGCGTCGAGGGCGCCTGGACCGCCGACGAGGTGAACCTGCGGGGGGTCACCGACATCGAGGAGGTGGCCGACCGGCTGCGCGACGTCGAGCCGGACGCCGACCTCTCCCTGCTGTTCGTCGAGGCCGACGACACGTACCTGGTGATCCTGCGCCTGGACGAGGGGGAGGACCTGCGGGTCTTCGGCTCCGACTCGGCGTACGCGGAGGAGTCCCGGCTGGGCGCGCTGCTGGTCGGGGACCTGAAGACCTCGGTCACCGGCCTGGAGGACGCCGACGAGCCGCGCCCGGCCGCCGGTGGCGACGAGGAGACCGAGCAGCCGGCCGTGGACCCGGAGGCCGACCCGGTGGGCGACGCGGATCTCCTCGCCGACCTGGGGATCCCCGCGCCGAAGCTGCTCGCCCTCTGCGGCCACGAGGGGATGATGCCGGCCGACGTCACGGCCGAGATCTGCCAGGTGCTCGGCTGCGCCGACGAGGTCGAGGAGCTTCGTGAGGTCTGAGCCACCCGGCCCGGAGTGGACCGGCGGGGCGGAGCCGGCTGACGCCACCGACCCGGCGCTGGAGACCGTACGCCCCGGGCAGCCCACCCCGGGCTGGGCGGCGCGCGTCGGTCCGGGCGCGGACGAGGGTCTGGCCGAGCCGGACGGCGTGGGTCGCCGGCAGCGGCACGAGCTGTGGATGCGCCGGGCCCTGGAGGTCGCGGTGACCGGCCCGGACAGCGTCCCCGGCGACGGCGCCGACGCGGTCGAGGACGTCCCGGTCGGTGCCGTGGTCTACGGCCCGGACGGCGCCGAGCTGGCGATCGGCCGCAACGAGCGGGAGTTGACCGGCGACCCGACGGCGCACGCCGAGGTGCTGGCGCTGCGCCGGGCCGCCGAACGGCTGGGCCGCTGGCGGCTGGAGGGCTGCACCCTTGTCGTGTCCCTGGAGCCGTGCACGATGTGCGCGGGCGCCATCGCCCTGGCCCGGATCTCCACGGTGGTGTTCGGGGCGTGGGAGCCGAAGACGGGCGCCGTCGGCTCGCTCTGGGACGTGCTGCGCGACCGCCGCCTCACCCACCGCCCCGAGGTGTACGGCGGGGTGCGGGAGGCCGAGAGCGCGGCCCTGCTGCGCGCCTTCTTCCGCTGACCGTCCCCGCTCAGACCGGCGCGGGCGCGGGGCGGAGCAGGGTCACCGCCACCGCCCGGGCCGCCTCGGTCCAGGCGGTCGGGCGCAGGGTGGCGGGGTCCAGCCGGACGATCGACCGGGTGCCGTCGGCGTGCAGGACCCTGCCGTCGACCGAGCGGAACTCGAAGGCGTAGCGGGCGCTGCTGGTGCCGAAGTGCTCCAGCCAGAAGTGCACCGCCACCGGGCCGACCCCGGTGACCGGGGCACGGTAGGTGATGGTGAACTCCCGGACGGCGTGGAACACGTCGGGAGCGGCGTGCACGTCGCCGCGGAAGGCGACGCCGCGCTCGGCCCAGTACGGCGTCAGGGCGCGCTCCAGCAGCACCGCGTAGCGGGCGTTGTGCAGGATGCCCATGGCGTCGAGGTCGTCGAAGTGCACCGGGACGTGCTCGACGTGCCCGAATTCGACGGTGGTCTGGCTCATGACGGGCCTTCCGGTAGCAGGGTCGGGTCGGGGCAGAGCGCCCGCAGCCGGTTCAGCAGGCCCTGGCGGGCGTGCCGGTAGGTGACGTCCGGGTCGAGCATCCGCGACCGCATGACGGCGCCGATCCCCAGCGCGTCGATCTCGTACGCCAGTTGCGGCACGTCCAGGTCGGCGGGGAGTTCGCCGAGCTCGACGGCCTCCCGGACGAGGCGTTCGAGGAACGCGCTCCACCGGCCGGACGCCTCGGCGAGCCGGTCCCGGACCGGGCCGGAGCGGGCGTTGTACTCGAACTCGGTGTTGGCGAAGAAACAGCCGCCGGGGAGGACCCGGGCCGCGTAGAACTCGATGCGCGCCTCGTGCAGCGCGCGCAGCCGGCGGACGCCCCGCGGAGCGCGCAGGGCGGGGCCGACGATCCGCTCCTCCCACTGCGTCACGGCGCGGTCGACGGTGGCGAGCTGCAGCGCCTCCTTGGACCGCCAGTGTGCGAAGAGGCCGGACTTGCTGACCCCGAGCCGATCGGCGAGCTGGGCGAGGGAGAGCCCGTCCAGGCCGACCTCGGTGGCCAGCGACACGGCGGTGTCGAGCACCGCGCTGCGGGTGCGGTCGCCGCGGGCGACGCGGCCGTCGGAGGTCATGCCGGCAGCGTAACGAAAATAAGAACGACCGGTCGTATTTATTCGTGTGACCCCGGTAACGCCGACCGCCCCGCCACCTCAGCGGTGGCGGGGCGGTCGCGGCTCGAGGGTCGGGTCAGGCGACGGCCGTGTCGAGGGCGATCTCGACCATCTGGCCGAACGTCTGCTCGCGCTCCTGCGACGTGGTCTTCTCGCCGGTCTTGATGTGGTCGCTGACGGTCAGGACGGTCAGCGCGCGGGCCTTGAACCGGGCCGCGATGGTGTAGAGCGCCGCCGACTCCATCTCCACCGCGAGCACGCCGTAGTCGGCCAGGGTGTCGTAGAGGTCCGGCCGGTCGGTGTAGAAGGCGTCCGCCGCCAGGATCGGGCCCACCCGCATGGTGATGCCGCGCCGCTCGGCCACCTCGACGGCGGTACGCAGCAGCCCGAAATCGGCCACCGGCGCGTAGTCGATCAACCCGTCGAACCGCATCCGGTTCATGTTCGAGTCGGTGGACGAGCCGATCGCCGCCACCACGTCCCGCAGCTGGAGGTCCTCGGTCAGGGCGCCGCAGGAGCCGACCCGGATCAGCGTCTTCACGCCGTACTCGTTGATCAGCTCGTGGGCGTAGATGGAGGCGGAGGGCATGCCCATGCCCGACCCCTGGACGGAGACCTCGACGCCGTTCCAGCGGCCGGTGAAGCCCAGCATGCCGCGAACCGTCGTGTAGCAGCGGGCGTCCTCGAGGTAGGTCTCCGCGATCCACTTGGCCCGCAGCGGGTCACCCGGCATCAGGACCCGCTCGGCGATCTCTCCCGGCTCAGCGCCGATGTGCGTACTCATGGCAAGGATCCTGCCAGGCCGGGCCCGGGGATACCGGTTCGGTGTCCAGACCCGGGGTCCTGTACCCTACTCGGCGGTGGCGTGTCCGAGTGGCCTAAGGAGCACGCCTCGAAAGCGTGTGAGGGTTTACGCCCTCCGCGGGTTCAAATCCCGCCGCCACCGCTCGTGAAATGCGAGAACGCCCGGCCGATCCGAACGGATCGGCCGGGCGTTCCGCTTGTCATCAGGTGATCTTGACGGGGGTGGAGAGCAGTTCGTTGTCCGCCGGGATCGCGTCCCGGTTCGGGCTCAGGTCCGCGGCCGCCCGGAAGGTGAGCTTCCCGAGGGCCAGGTCGTCGGCGGTCACCGTGTAGGTGAACGCGAAGCGGGTGGTCCTGCCCGACTCCCTGACCGGAACCAGCTGTTTCAACGCCCCGACAGTGGCGTAGTCCCCCGCGACGCTCTTGTAGAGGTCCACCTGGACGTTCTCCTCGTACCGGGTGTTCTGGACGTGGACCTCGACCGTGACGGTCTGCCCCACCCGGGCGCGCGTCGGCGCCTTCACCCGCACGATCGCCACGTCATGGGTACGCACCTCGACCACCCGGGTGATCGAGTCGGTGCGCCCGTCCGGCGTCTCCACCGCCAGCCGGACCGGGTAGTCACCGTCCCTAAGGAAGCGGTGGACCGGGTTCGCCTCCGTCGAGGTAGCGCCGTCGCCGAAGTCCCAGGCGAAGGACTCGATACCCGCGCCGGCCGGGTCGTGGGCGGTCTGGGAGAACGCGGTGAGGTCGAACGAATTGGGGTCGCTCCGGTAGTAGGCGAAGTCGGCGACGGGATCGGGCGCCTCCACCAGCTGGAAGGCGTGCGAGGCGATGCCGTCCCCGCTGACCTGGAACAGGTACGTCCGGCCGGCTTCCGCCACGAAGGTCAGCGAGCGGTAGTCGTAGAGACCGGTGCACCGGACGTAGGACAGGCCGCCGAGCGAGGAGCCGAGGTACACGTTGATGCCGGCGTACATCGGGTCCGTCTGGGCGACGACCGACGTGGTGGTCGTCGGCGTGTACGAATACCAGGTGGTGTGCTGCGACGAGGCGCAGACCGACGTCTCGCCCGCCTCGCGGGTGGCCGCCTCGTAGGGCTGGGTGTTCGAGTAGGGCAGCCCGGTGACCGCGATCGCGTCGGCGAAGTTGTCGTTCGGCGGCGGCGGGACGTAGCTGACGGAGAGCCGGAGCGACCCGCCGCCGGCCCCGCCGTTGCCGCAGCAGACACCGACCATGAGGCGGTAGGTGGTCCCGGCGGTGACCGGGAAGGCGACCCTCGACTGCTGGGCCTGGTCGTCGTCGTTGCAGGCCAGCTGGGTGAAGGCCCCCGGCTCGCCGGTGAAGGCGGAGAGCACCGTGTCGTAGTCGCTGCCGATCGTGTCGGCCTGCAGGCGGCCGTCCCGCTCGGGCGTGACGGTGAACCACACCGACCCCTTGTTGGCGCAGGTGGTCGGATCGGTCGGGCCCGTCGTGGCGCCGCTGGTGTCGATGGTCGTGGTGAAGGGAAGGGTCTCCACCGCGATGGCGGCGGAGTAGTCGTCGTTCGTCGGCGCGGCGAAGGCCGCGGTCTGCCCCGCGGCGAGCAGGGCGATAACTCCTCCGACGGCGACGACGAGTCGTGCGGCATGGCGTCTGACCACTGGATGTCCTCCCGGGCCCCGTGTCCCTCATGGATATGACCGGTTGACGGTAAGGCGTCGCATCGAGCGGCTTCGCTAAGAGAACCATGAGTTTCGGTTAAGGAGCGGGCCGGGAGGCGTTTCCGGTTGTGCCGTATTCCTTCCGGCGGGCGGGTGCGGCGGCGCGGATCCGCGGCAGCGGCAGGTCGGTCGCCGCGCGCTCGGCGAAGTGGTCGAGCAGTTCCCGGTGCACGAAGATGTAGCCGTCGCCCACCTGGCGCAGGAAGAGGCACTGCACGGCGTGGTCGAGGAACGGCAGCAGCGGGTAGGGCACCAGGCCCTCCCGGGCGAGTCGCCGCCGGACCAGGGCCTGCTCGATCATCGGGGCGAACGCGACCACGGTGAACAGCAGGAGGGCGGTGCCGCCACCGAGCAGCACCGCGAAGCGGAGTGCCTCGGCCGCGCCCCGGGCCAGCGCGACCGGCACGAAGCCGAGCACGCCGATCATCACGCCGAGCGTGACGAGATCGGCCGCTATGGCGGTCAGCCGTTGCCGCAGCAGCGGGCTGGGCAGCTCGCGGCGGTCCGTGCGGGGCGGCAGCGGCCGGAAGTGGAGCCGCACCTGGGTGCTGTCGAGGGCGATCAGGGCGACCACCGTGGCGAGGAAGAACCCGCCGCCGTAACCGAGGCCGGCGGTCCAGCTCGGCCCGCCGGGGGTGAACCAGCCGGTGAGCCCGCCGACGGCCGCGCCGGCGACGAGCGCCGAGACCTGGATGAGCCGTTCCAGCTCGGCGACGCTCCTGGTCCAGACCGCCTCCACCCAGCTCGCCGGTGGCCGGTCGTCGCGGTCGCCGATGGTCGAGGTCAGCTCGAACAGGTCGTCGTAGTTCACCACGTGCATGAGCACGGCCAGCCCCAGCAGGCCGCCGGCGACCACCAGGCCGACCGCCGAGCCCAGCACCCAGCCCGCCGCGCCGAACAGCGCGGCGAGCGCGGCGCAACCGAGCAGCCGGGCGAGCGCTGTCGAGGTCCACGGCGCGGCCGGGCGCCGGGCCGACCAGGACTCGTCGATCATGTCCAGCACGAAGACCGTCTGTTCGCGCAGGCGCAGCACCCGGGCGAGGGTGGCGAGGTGGCCGGCGGTCCGCTCGGGGCGGTACCGGGGATGTGGCCGGCGCCGCAGCATCGTGTCGACGTACCGGGTGAAGAGCCGTTCACGCCCGGAGCCGGCGGGGGCCGCGGTGACACCGGCGGCGCTCGGTTCCGCGTACGCCAGGGCCATGATGCTGAGCATCAGCGGCGAGTCGGCGAGCTGCCACAGCTCGGGGTCGGCGTCGAGGGCCGCCCGCAGCCCGCCCAGCCCCGGCCGGTCGACGTACCGCTCGATCTGGGACCGGTCCAGGGGCTGGATGGCGACCGTGCCGTAGAGGGGCAGCTCCGACCGGAGTCGTGCGTACTCGGCCTGGCGGCAGCAGACGGCGATCGGGGTGAGCGGCTGCCGCTTGTGGAACGCGGCGATCGCCTCCGCGCACTCGTCGCGGTGCTGCTCGCCGACCTCGTCGAGGCCGTCCAGCAACGGCAGGATCTCCCCGGCCGCCACCCACGCCGTCGCCTGCTCGGCCGGGATGCCGTACCGCTCGGTGAGCTGCTCGACGAGCCACCGGTCGAGGGGCCGGCGGAGGGCCGCCCAGGACGAGAGGTTGAAGACGGCGGGAATCGGCGCGTCCGGGTCGTGGTCGGCGCGGTCGAGCAGGTCCCGGGCGAGTTCCAGGAGGGTGGTCGTCTTGCCGGCGCCGGGTGCCCCGACGATGACCACCGCCTGGTCGAGCTGGTCGAACAGGGCCGACATCGAGGTCCGGTCGTCCAGCGCGCCGGTGAGGCCGTCCCGGTCGCTGGCTTGCAGACTCCACGGGTGCCGGCGGTCGTCGGCGGTCGCGGCGATGCCCAGCTCGATCCGGGCCTCCTCGTACAGGGACCGGTCCAGGACGCTTGTCACCCAGTAGCGGCGGACCCGCTCCAGCAGCACCTTCCGGGCCCGCGCCGCGCCGGCGGTCCCGGTCCGCCGCGGCTCCCGGCCCCGCTGCACCTCGATGGCCACGAGGACCGCCACCAGCAGCAGCACCATCGGCCAGGCCAGCCAGAGGTACGGGGTCCAGCGTGCGGGCAGCGCGCCGGTGGCGACGTTCGTGGCCACGCCGAGCAGGGCCACGACGATCACCGACAGGCCGACCATGACCACCCGACGCATGCGTCGTCTCTACCGTCCCACCGGGCGGCCGCACAACCCGCCGCCCGTGGGCGGGCGGGTCAGCAGGGGCCGTAGCCCTCGTCGAAGAGGCGGCGGGCCCAGTCCGCGTACCCGGCGATGATCTTCCGGACCGTGGTGCCGTCGTGCAGGAAGAGGTAGGCGCGGTCGCCGCTGCGGGCGAGCAGCCCGTCGAACCGGTGCATCTCCTGTGGAGCGTCGAGCCGGACCACCCGCGGGTACGCGGCGTGCACCGCGTCGACCGGCGTGCCGACGGTGATTCCCTCCGGGGTGCTCATCGGGTCGTCGAGCCACAGCAGGACGAGCCGGTCGTCGGCGAAGATCGGGCTGACCGAGCCGTGCCCGGCCAGCGTCGGCCCGCACGCGTCCTCGTCGGTGCGCAGCACGCCGCGCCGGGACAGGTCCGCCTCGGTGGCGCCGAACTCGGCGTTGGCCAGCCCGTGGAGGCTGACCACCTCGGCGGCCCCGACCGGCCGGGCCGGCACCTCCGGCCCCTGTGGACGGACGCCGCTGCCGGCGATCGAGGCGGCCGTCAGCAGTGCGGCGATGAATCCGAATTGTCGTAGTTTCATGCAATCCCCCAGTCCCCAACGGGACCGGGGCGATTGAGTTGCTGGTGGTTGTCGGATTGGCGCAGTTCCCACTCCTCCGCCAGCTCGTCCCAGTAGTCGGCGGAGAGCCCACGGCGGCCGTGCGCCAGCCAGCCGGCCGTGTCCCGTTCCAGGTGCAGGCCCAGTTCGGCGAACGGGTCGATCCACGGCCCCGGCTCGGCCCCCAGCCGGGCGAGCGCCGCGTTGATCGGCCATTCGGCGCGCGGCCGGTCGAGCCGGTCGTCGAAGCGGGGCCCCCAGCTCGGCTCGCCGCCCAGCCAGACCGCCGCGGCCTGGCGACCCAGCCCGCCGGCGAACTCCGCCTCCAGGTAGGCCACCGGCCCCCGCCGGGACCAGCGGGCCAGCAGTTCGACAAGCGATGGTGAGAGGACGAGCTGGAACGGGTGTTCCGCCGACGGTTCCCCGGTGGCGAAATCGGGCAGCCCGCCGGTCAGCTCCTCGACCAGCTGCGGGGTGACCGGCAGCAGCGCGAAGTCCTGGCGGAGCGCGGCGAGCACCGCGTGATCCAGCTCGGCGGTTTCCTCGCGCAGCAGCTCGACGTCGGCGACCACCGCGCTGAGCTGGTAACTCATCCGATCCCCTCGGTGTCCACAGGCTGTGGATGGAACATGTGTACGACGGGCGGTCAGCCCTCGCCGGCCGGTGTCGGGTCGGTCATCTCGAAGGCCATGAGGGTGGCGCCCACCCGGACCGTACCGGGGGCGTGCGGCGGCTGGGCGGCGTCGTGCAGCTCGGTCATGATCGCGTGCAGGCGCCGGCGCGCCGCCGCCCAGGCGTCGGGGGACACCCACAGCTCGGCGTCGGTGGTGACGCCGGACGTCCCCGGGGCGCGGCCGGCCACCCGGTCGAGCAGGTTGCGGGCGAGCGACTCGGCGAGCAGCGGCTGCCCCTCCTCCTGCTCGGTGAGCCAGGGCCCGCGTACCGCGCGGTAGCGGCGTTCCCGGCCGCCGCGCCGGGCCCGCACGTCGGCCAGTTCGACGAGGCCGGCGGCGTCCAGCCGGCGCAGGTGCTGGCTGGCCAGGGCGTGGGAGATGGACAGCTCCCGGGCCAGTGCGGCGGCGGAGAGCGGCGCGCTCCACAGCAGCGAGAGCATGCGCAGTCGTACCGGATGGGCCAGCGCGCGCAGGCGCGGATCGGCGGTGCTCACGGCCGCCATTGAACCGCACCGGCCCGGGCGTACCACCCCCAAGCATTGACTTGGGGGTGGGGTGCGGACAGAATCGCACCGCACGGGGAGGTGCCATGAGCTGGGGTACGACCAGGGTGCTGGGCAACCGCGACGCCGGCCGCTACCTGACCGGCGTGCTGGTGTCCGGCTTCGGCACGGCGGCCATGATCCTGGTCGCTGGGATCTGGGTGAAGGACCTGACCGGGTCGAGCAGCCTGGCCGGGCTGGTCACCCTCGGCATCTGGGGACCCACCCTGGTGGCCCCGCTCATCGGGGTGCTGGCCGACCGGTTCCGTCGCCGGCCGCTGCTGATCGCCCTGCACCTGGCCATGGCCGCCCTGCTCCCGGTGCTGCTGCTCGTCGACTCCGCCGCCCGGGTCTGGCTGATCTTCGCGGTGATGGTCGGCTACGGCGTGAGCTTCGTGTTGATCGACTCGGCCGAGGCGGCGCTGGTGCCGACAGTGGTTCCCGGGGAACTGCTCGGCGACTTCAACGGCCTGCGGACGACTGTCAACGAGGGCATGAAGCTGGTCGCCCCGCTGGCCGGCGCCGGCCTCTTCGCCGCGTACGGCGGGCACCCGGTGGTGCTGCTCGACGCCGCCACCTTCGCCCTCGCCGCCGTGCTGCTCACCCTGATCCGGGCACGCGAGGAGCCCCCACCGCCGCCCGAACCGTGGACCCGCCAGCTCGCCGAGGGGCTGGGCCACCTGCGCCGGCACGCGGCCCTGCGCCACCTCGTCGCCTGCACCGGCGCCACGCTGCTGCTGACCGGGATCAACGGCGCCGTCGCGTACGCCGTGGTGGACGACGGCCTGCACCGGCCGCCCGAGTTCAACGGGGTGCTCGCCACCGTGCAGGGCGTCGGGGCCCTGGTCGGTGGCCTGGCCGCGGGAACGTTGCTGCGCCGGCTCGGCGACCGGCGGCTGACCGCGGCGGCGGTCGCGGCCCTCGCCGCCGGGCTGGCGCTGCGCGCGGTGCCCGCCCTCGTTCCGGTGGCGGTCGGCACCCTGGCCGTCGGATTCGGGGTGCCGCTCGTGCTGATCACCGTCTGGACCGCCGTGCAGCGGGAGACGCCGAACGCGCTGGTCGGGCGGGTCTCCGCGACGGTGAACACGCTGACCTTCGGCCCCGGCACGCTCGCCGTCCTGGCCGGCGCCGGCCTGCTGGAGCTGGTCGACCACCGGGTGGTCCTGTCGGTCGCGGCGGCCGGCGCGGCGCTGCTCGCCGGCTGGGCGCTGCGCGGCGGTCCGCGTCCGGGCGCACCGGTCGGGCCGCCGACCGCCCAGCCGGCGGAAACCGCGCCCGCGGCGGCCGGTCCGCCCGCCGGGCCGGCGGGGCCGGGCTGACGGCGTACCCGGGCGGGAGCCGACCCGGGATGGCACCGGCCCCCGCCCCGGTCAGCTCGTGAAGCCGCCGTCCGCGTTGATCGTCGCGCCGGTCACGTACCCGCCGTCGGGTCCGGCGAGGAACGCCACGACGGCGGCGATCTCCGCCGGGTCGGCGTAGCGGCCCAGGGCCGTGAAGCCCCGGACGGCGTCCGCGTTCGGCCCGTCCGCCGGGTTCGCGTCGGTGTCGGTCGGGCCGGGGTTGACCAGGTTCGCCGTGATCCCCCGGCCGCCCAGCTCCCGGGCGAGGCCCCGGGTGAGCCCGAGCAGGGCGGTCTTGCTCATCGAGTAGAGGGCGAGACCGGGGAAGACCGCCCGCTCGGCCACGTTGCTGCCGATGCTCACGATCCGGCCGCCGTCGGTCAGGTGCCGGACCGCCGCCTGGGCGAACACGAACGGCGCCCGCACGTTGACCGCGATCGTCCGCTCGACCTCGTCGGGGCCGAGTTCGGTCACCGGTCCGGTCAGGAACACCGCGGCGTTGTTGACCAGCACGTCCAGCCGGCCGAACTCCCCGGCGACCCGGTCGACCGCCGCGCGCGCCGCCGCCGGGTCGGCGCTGTCGGCCGGCACCGCCAGGGCGCGCCGCCCCACCGCCTTGATCTGCTCCACCAGCTCGGCCGCCCGGTCGGCGCGCCGCTCGTAGGTCAGCGCCACGTCGGCGCCCTCCCGGGCCAGCCGCAGCGCCACGGCCGCCCCGATGCCCCGGCTGCCGCCGGTCACCAATGCCACTTTTCCGTCCAGAACTCCGTTCATGCCACCAGCCTGGCCGGCGGCGGGCGGAGAGTCTGGCGGTGATCGGACGGCGCGTTGAGCGGCCGGGGGAACGAGCAAAGGCCGGCCCCGAGGGGGCCGGCCTTTGCATCGACGGCGGAGGATACGAGATTCGAACTCGTGAGGGTGTTAACCCAACACGCTTTCCAAGCGTGCGCCCTAGGCCTCTAGGCGAATCCTCCGCGAGCCAGGATACAGGTCCCCGGCGGGCGAGCCACCCCACCACCCCATGAAGATCCACCCCGGGTCGGGTAGGCTTGGCGGCACCCCCCGTGCGGCGTGCATCTCGTGAACCTCCCCAGGGCCGGAAGGCAGCAAGGATAAGCGGGCTCTGACGGGTGCACGGGGGGCCTTTCTGTCTCCGGGTGCCGGTAACGTCCCTGCGGGTCAGGTCACGGGGTGGTGGGTGGTCACCCGCGGCCGACCGGCGCAGAATGGCTCGGTCGAGAGGAGGCGGGACGGGTGGCACTGGCCCTTTACCGCAAGTACCGGCCCCGTACGTTCGCCGAGGTCATCGGCCAGGAGCACGTCACCGAGCCGCTGTCGCAGGCGCTGCGCAGCGGGCGGCTGAACCACGCCTATCTCTTCTCCGGCCCCCGGGGCTGCGGCAAGACCTCCAGCGCCCGGATCCTGGCCCGCTCGCTCAACTGCGAGCAGGGGCCGACCCCCGAGCCCTGCGGGCAGTGTGAGTCGTGCCGTTCGCTGGCCACCGACGGCTCCGGCTCGATCGACGTCATCGAGATCGACGCGGCCAGCCACGGCGGCGTCGACGATGCCCGTGAGCTGCGCGAGAAGGCGTTCTTCGCGCCGGCCCGCAGCCGCTTCAAGATCTACGTCATCGACGAGGCGCACATGGTCTCGTCGGCCGGCTTCAACGCCCTGCTCAAGCTGGTCGAGGAGCCCCCGGAGTACGTCAAGTTCATCTTCGCCACCACCGAGCCGGAGAAGGTCCTCGGCACGATCAAGTCGCGGACGCACCACTACCCGTTCCGGCTGATCCCGCCGAAGGTGCTCCGCCCCTACCTGGAGCAGCTGACCGAGGCCGAAGGGGTCAAGGTCGAGCCGGCGGTCTTCCCGCTTGTGGTGCGCGCCGGTGGCGGCAGCGCCCGGGACAGCCTCTCGGTGCTCGATCAGCTCATGGCCGGCGCCGGCCCGGAGGGGGTCAGCTACGCCCGGGCCGCCGCGCTGCTCGGCGTCACCGACTCCGCCCTGATCGACGAGATGTGCGACGCGCTCGCCGCCGGGGACGGCGCGGCCGCGTACGCCACCGTCGACCGGGTCGCGGAGGCCGGGCACGACCCGCGCCGGTTCGCCTCCGACCTGCTGGAGCGGCTGCGCGACCTCATCGTCATCCAGCAGGTGCCGGACGCCGCCGCCAAGGGCCTGATCGACGGCCCCGACGACCAGATCGAGCGGATGGCCGCCCAGGCCCAGCGGCTCGGCCCGGCGACCCTGTCCCGCTGCGCCGACATCGTGCACAACGGCCTGGTCGAGATGCGCGGCACCACCGCGCCTCGGCTGCTGCTGGAGCTGATCTGCGCCCGGATGCTGCTGCCCGGCGTGGACGACTCGTCCGGCGGCCTGCTCCAGCGTCTGGAGCGCATGGAACGCCGGCTCACCCTGGGTGGCGCCGAGCCGCCGCCGGCCGCCGCCGGCCCCGCGCCGGCCACTTCCGCCCCGGACGTACGCCCGGCGCCTCCCGCCCCGACCGCGGCTGCCGCCGCGCCCGACCCGGAGACCGCCGGCCCGCCGGCGGCTGCCGGCGCCCCGACCGGGGCGGCCGCCGCCCGTGCCGCCGCCGCGGCGGCCGGTGCCCGCCCGACCCCGGCCGCCCGCCCGGTCGACCCGGGCGCGAGCGGCTCCGGTGCCGCCGGGCAGGGTCGCCAGGTCGACCCGGTGCCCGGTGCGGCCGCCCAGCCCGGTCCGGGCGCCCGCCCCGCTGACCGGTCCGGCTCGGCCCAGCCGGGCTCCGGTGACTCCCCGGCCGACCGGGCGTCCGGCGGCTCGCCGGTTGACGGTCCGGCGTCCGGGGGTCCCGCCCGGCGTCCCGTCCCGGCCTCGGCGGTGCTGCCCGATCCGGCCACCCCGGAGCCGCCGCGCCCCGGCGCGGCCCCGGCCGGCGCGCTGGACGCCGTCGCGGTGCGCCGGGTCTGGGCCGAGGTCGTCGGCAAGGTCAACCGGAGCAACAAACGGATCGCGGCGCTGATGCGCGACGCGGTGGTCCGCGACCTGGACGGCGACACCCTGGTGCTGACCGTGAAGTCGACGGTGCTGGCGAAGATGATGGCCGACCACGCCGCGGTGCTCACCGACGCCCTCTACGAGGAGTTGGGTGGCCGCTGGCAGATCCGCTGCGAGGTGGCCGGCGAGCGGGGCGCGGCGTCGCTCGGCGGCCCGGCCCGCCCCTCCGGGTCGTCCCGCGCGGCTTCCTCCGACCCGGCCCCGGCCCGCCCGGCGTCCGGTCCGGCCGGCCCGGATGCCGCCCCGGCCCGTGCGCCAGGCCCGTCCGACGCGCCGGGGACCGGCGGCTCAGCCGGGGCCACCGCTGCCCAACCCGGCTCCTCGGCGAACCGTGCCGGCGGGGCGGTCGGGGCCCGGCCCGGGAACGCCGCCGGCCCGTCCGGCGGGGCCGCCCGTGCGTCGGAGCCGTCCGGTGGTCCGACCCGGCGGCCGGCCGGTCCGGCCGCGCAGGGGACGGGCGCCGGCGGGGACGACGAGGAGGACTGGCCGGAGCCGGCCCGACCGGGTGGCGCCGGACAGCCGGCGGGGAGCGACGCCGCCCCGGCGGCCGGCACGGGCGGGGACGACTGGCCCGAGGCCGCCCGTCCGGGTGGCGCGGCAGCCGTGGCCACGGCTCCCGCCCCGGCGACCGTCTCCGCTCCCGGCGTACCGAAGCCGGCCGGGCCACCGGGCCCGGTTCCGTCGCCGGCGGGCGGTGGCACGCCGAAGAACAGCGCGATCGCGGCGGCCCGGGCGGCCGCGGCGGCGGCCGCCGCCGGTGGCGGCCCGAGCAAGGGCCCGCGGGCGGTCCAGGCGACGCGGAAGACCGCGGACGCCGACTGGGCCGGCGAGCCGCCCTACGACCCGGACTACGACGGGCCGGCCGGCGGCCGGTCGGCGGCCCCGGCGGCGCCCGCCTACGAGGGCTTCGACCCGGGCGACGAACCGCTGGACGACGTGATCGACGAGCGGACCGCCCGGCAGTCCAGCGAGGAGCAGGCGGTGCAGTTGCTCCGCGAGGCGTTCGGGGCCGAGAAGATCGACGAGGTGGACGCGCGCTGAGCGCGCGTCGACCGCCGAGGAGCAGTGCCGTCGCCCGACTAGGCTGGGCGCGGCCGATCAGACGAGTGCGAGAAGGAGCCATCCGTGCGCCCAGGTGGACAGCCGAACATGCAGCAGATGCTGAAGCAGGCGCAGAAGATGCAGCAGCAGATCGCCAAGGCGCAGGCCGAGCTGGCCGAGGCGGAGCTGACCGGCACCGCCGGTGGGGGCCTGGTCACCGCCACCGTCGCCGGCACCGGTGAGCTGAAGGCGATCAAGATCGACCCGAAGGCGGTCGACCCGGAGGACGTGGAGACGCTGGAGGACCTGGTCGTCGCCGCCGTGCACAACGCCGCCGAGGCGGCCCGGGAGCTGACCGAGAAGAAGATGGGCCCGGTCGCGGGTGGGATGGGCGGCCTCGGCCTGCCCGGGTTCTGAGCCGGCAGATGTACGAGGGTGCCATCCAGGATCTGATCGACGAGCTGGGCCGGCTGCCGGGCGTGGGCCCGAAGAGCGCCCAGCGGATCGCGTTCCACGTCCTGTCCGCGGATCCCGCCGACGTGAACCGGCTGGCCGGCGCGCTGCGCAAGGTCAAGGAGCTGGTGCGGTTCTGCACGACCTGCTACAACGTGGCCGAGTCCGAGCAGTGCCGGATCTGCCGTGACCCGCGGCGCACGGACGAGGTGCTCTGCGTGGTCGAGGAGCCGAAGGACGTCGTGGCGATCGAGCGGACCGGCGAGTTCCGCGGCCGCTACCACGTGCTCGGCGGCGCGATCAACCCGCTGGAGGGCATCGGCCCGGACAACCTGCGGATCCGGGAGCTGATGACCCGGCTGGGCGGGGGCGCGGTCCGTGAGCTGATCCTCGCCACGGACCCGAACACCGAGGGTGAGGCGACCGCCACCTACCTGGCGCTCATGGTGAAGCCGATGGGCATCGCGGTGACCCGGCTGGCCAGTGGTTTGCCGGTCGGCGGCGATCTGGAGTACGCCGACGAGATCACCCTGGGTCGCGCGTTCGAGGGCCGCCGGGCGATCTGACCCGGAGCGACGACCGGGCCGGCCGGCCCCGTGCGCGGGGCCGGCCGGAATCGTCCACCCATCCGGAATGTGGGACGGGTGCGATTCGCCACGTACGCGCCAACCGGCCGCTGGCTGGCCCGTTTTGCGGCGATCCGTCCGTTCTCACTATCTGCTCCCGACTGTGACAGCCCTGTTTGTCGCGAGATCGGAAGCTGTCAGACCCGGCCACTTGGTGTCGGCTTGATAGCGATTGCCTCACGGGCGTTCCGCATTCTGTGTGTCGTGTCATAGCCTCCCGCACACGGACTGAGTCACAACTCGGCGTGGAACATGCGCATGACAGAGGTGAGAGATGCAGGCGAGCAGGCTTAAAGCGGCCGTGGCCCTCGCGGCCGCTGCCGCTCTGGCGGTCGGAGCGTCCGGCTGCGCCAAGAGCGAGCGCGACGAGGACAGCGGTGGCGCCAAGACCGGCGGCACCTTCGTCTTCGCGGGCGCCGGTAACCCCAAGAACTTCGACCCGATCTTCAACGACGACGGCGAGTCGTTCCGGCCGATCCGCCAGATGTACGACACCCTCGTGCAGAACAAGCCGGGTACGGCCGATCTGCAGGGCGCCCTGGCGGAGAGCTGGGAGCACGACCCCGAGGGCAAGGTCTGGACCTTCCACCTGCGCAAGAACGTGAAGTTCCACGACGGCACCCCCTTCAACGCCGCCGCGGTCTGCTTCAACTTCGACCGCTGGTTCAACATGAAGGGCGCCGCCGCCCAGTCGCAGATGATCTACTACTCGGACGTCTTCGGCGGCTTCGCCAAGAACGAGGCCGAGGGCGCGGGCGACCCGGTCTACAACAAGTGCGAGGCGAAGGACGACGGCACCGCCGTCGTCACGATGAACCGGTACAAGGGTGCCTTCCCGGGTGCCTTCGCGCTGACCGCGCTCTCGATCGCCAGCCCCGAGGCGCTCAAGAAGTACGACGCCGACACGGTGAAGCAGAACGGCGACTCGTTCGAGTACAGCGCGTTCGCCAACGAGCACCCGGTGGGCACCGGCCCGTTCACCTTCGGCGGCTGGGACAAGGCCAAGGGTGAGATCACCTTGAACCGGAACCCCGACTACTGGGGCGAGAAGGCCAAGGTCGACAAGCTCGTCATCAAGATCATCGAGGACGAGAACACCCGTAAGCAGGAGCTGCGCGCGGGCACCGTCCAGGGCATCGACTTCCCGGCCCCGGCCGACCGCAAGGCGCTCTCCGGCGAGGGCTTCCAGGTCCTCGACCGCCCGGCGTTCAACATCCTCTACCTCGGCTTCAACCAGAAGAACCCGAAGCTGAAGGACCTGCGGGTGCGCCAGGCGATCGCCTACGCCCTCAACCGCCAGCAGCTCGTCCAGACCAAGGGCCCGGGTGGCACCAAGGTCGCCGACGAGTTCATGCCGGACACCGTGCTCGGCTACGCCTCGGACGTGCAGAAGTACGAGTACAACGTCGACAAGGCCAAGCAGCTGCTCAAGGAGGCGGGCGCCGAGAACCTGACGCTCAACTTCTACTACCCGACCGACGTCTCCCGGCCGTACATGCCGAACCCGCAGGAGATCTTCACCGTCCTGGCCAACGACCTGCAGGCCGTCGGCATCAAGGTCAACGGTGTGGCCCGCCCGTGGAACGGTGGCTACAAGGACGACGTGCAGCAGTTCGGCAAGCACGACCTGCACATCCTCGGCTGGACCGGTGACTACAACGACCCGGGCAACTTCGTCGGCACCTTCTTCGGCCGCGCCAAGGTCGAGTTCGGCGACCAGTCGATGACCGAGATGTTCGACGCCATCACCAAGGCCGACGCCACGGTCGACGAGGCCGGCAAGAAGGCCGCGTGGGAGCAGGTCAACCGCGACATCGCCGCCAAGTGGCTGCCGGCCGTGCCGGTCTGGCACGCCCCGCCGGCCATCGTGGTCACCAAGGACGTCAAGGGTCTGGTCGCCAGCCCCCTGACCGACGAGCGGTTCAACACCGTCAGCGTCGGCTGAAGCGCCACTGACCGCTGACGCCGTACGCGGAATCGGCCCGGGCCGGGCTCTCTCTCCCGGCCCGGGCCGACCCGCTGTTACCGAGAATCTGGTGTGTGAGAGATGTTGCGAGTCATAGTCCGCCGCCTGCTGCAGCTGGTGGTGACCCTGATAGGGCTGTCCGCGCTGGTCTTCGTCTGGCTGCGGAACCTTCCCGGCGGGCCGGTCGAGGCGCTGCTCGGTGAGCGGGCCACGCCGGAGCGGCGCGCCCTGCTGATCAAGGCCCTCGGCTACGACCAGCCGATCCTGGTGCAGTACGCGAAGTTCATGCAGCGGCTGCTGACCGGCGACTTCGGCAACTCGATCCGGAGCGGCGACCCGGTCACCGAGGTGATCGGCCGCGCCTTCCCGGCCACCATCGAGCTGGCCGCGGCCGCCATGATCATCGCCATCGGGCTCGGCGTGCCGCTCGGCTACATCGCCGCCCGGCACCGCGGCCGGCTGCTCGACAACCTGAGCATCGCCGGAACGCTGCTCGGCATCTCGATCCCGATCTTCTTCCTGGGCTATCTGCTCAAGGACGTCTTCACCCAGAACATGCACTGGTTCCCGCCCTCGGGCCGGATCAGCACCGGGGTGGACAACACCGACGTGACAGGCTTCTTCGTCCTCGACGGGCTGCTCACGCGGGAGTTCGACGCCGCCGGTGACGCGCTGTGGCACCTGATCCTGCCGGCGCTCACCCTGGCCACCATCCCGCTCGCGGTGATCGTCCGGATCACGCGGGCCAGCGTGCTCGACGTGCTCAACGAGGACTACGTCCGCACCGCCGAGGCGAAGGGCCTGCGGCACAAGACCATCCGCGGCCGGCACATCCTGCGGAACGCCCTGCTGCCGGTGGTCACCACCATCGGCCTGCAGACCGGCGCGTTGCTGTCCGGCGCGGTGCTCACCGAGCGGGTGTACAACTGGGGCGGCCTCGGCACGCTGATCTACAACTCGATCAGCGGCGGCCGCGACTACCCGGTGCTCCAGGCGCTGATCCTGCTGGCCGCGCTGGTCTTCGTGCTGGTCAACCTTCTGGTCGACCTCTCCTACGCCTTCATCGACCCGAGGGTGCGTGTGCGATGAGTGACCCGATCACCCGGCCCACCGTGGGCACCCCGCGCGAGAGCGTGGACCCCGCCGCCGTCGAGGAGAAGCGCGAGGGCACCCTGCCGCGCGGCATCGACCGGCTCGGCGAGCGCAAGCGCGCCCGGCTGGAGCAGCTGGCCCAGGCCACCGCCGACAAGGGCGGCGTGAGCCTGGTCCGGGACGCGTTCCGCCGGCTGCGGCGCAACCCGACGGCGATCGTCGGCGCGTCCATCGTGGCGATCTTCATCCTGGTCGCGATCTTCGCGCCGCTGCTCGCGCCGCACGACCCGGCGCAGCGCTTCGACGAACTGACGAAGAACCTCACCGTCGACAACATCCCCGGCGCCAGCAGCGAGTTCCCGCTCGGCTCCGACCCGCTCGGCCGGGACTTCCTGTCCCGCATGATCCACGGCAGCCGGCAGACCCTGTTCGTCGGCGTGCTCGCCACGCTCATCGGGTTGGCCCTGGGCGTGCTGGTCGGCGCGGTCGCCGGGGCCTTCGGCGGCTGGGTCGACAACATCCTGATGCGCTTCACCGACGTGATGCTGGCCCTGCCGGCGCTGCTGCTGGCGATCAGCCTGGTGGCCATGGCCAGCCGGTCCAGCCAGTGGACGGTGATCCTGGCGGTGGCCATCGTCAACGTGCCGATCTTCGCCCGGCTGCTACGCGGGTCGATGCTCGCCCAGCGGGAGAGCGACCACGTGCTGGCCGCCCGGGCACTCGGCGTCAAGCAGGGGTCGATCGTGCTCCGGCACATGCTGCCCAACGCGATGACCGCCGTGATCGTGCAGGCCACGCTGACCCTCTCCACCGCGATCCTGGAGGCGGCGTCGCTCTCCTTCCTCGGTCTCGGTGACCCGGACATCAACCGGGCCGAGTGGGGCCTGATGCTCGGTGTGGACGGTCAGCGCTACTTCGAGGTCCGGCCGGAACTGGCCTACTACCCGGCCGTCGCGATCATCGTGGTCGCGCTGGGCTTCACCCTGCTGGGCGAGGGCATGCGCGAGGCGATCGACCCGAAGAGCCGGCGGTGACGGCGATGGCGACAACGGACCAGCACGATGAGGAAGTGACCCGATGAGCCTGCTCGACGTACGCGATCTGAGCGTGGTGTTCCAGCGTCGCGGTGAGCGGCCGTTCACGGCGGTCGACAAGGTCAGCTTCAGCGTGGAGCCGGGGCAGACCGTGGGCCTGGTCGGCGAGTCCGGCTGCGGCAAGAGCGTGACCAGCCTGGCGATCATGGGCCTGCTGCCCCGGCGGGGCAACAAGGTCACCGGCGAGGTGAACTTCGACGGCGCCGACCTGCTGAAGCTGCGCCCGGACGACATGCGGGACCGGCGCGGCCGGGACATCGGCATGATCTTCCAGGACCCGCTCTCCTCGCTGAACCCGGTCGTGCCGATCGGCACGCAGGTGGCCGAGGTGCTGGAGCGGCACCGCGGGATGGACCGCAAGGCGGCCATGAAGGAGGCCCGGGAGCTGCTCGACGCGGTCGGCATCCCGGACCCGATGCGGCGGCTCAAGGAGTACCCGCACCAGATCTCCGGCGGCATGCGGCAGCGCGCCCTGATCGCCACCGCGCTGGCCTGCAAGCCGCGGCTGCTCATCGCGGACGAGCCGACCACCGCGCTGGACGTGACCATCCAGGCGCAGATCCTCACCCTGCTCAAGCAGCTCGTCGACGAGACCGGCACCGCCCTGATCATGATCACGCACGACCTGGGCGTCGTGGCCGGCCTCTGCGACACGGTCAACGTGCTCTACGGCGGCAAGGTGGTCGAGCGGGCCGCCCGGCACGAGCTGTTCGCCCGGCCGCGGCACCCGTACACGCACGGGCTGCTGAGCTCGGTGCCGCGGCTGGACTCGCCGCGCGGCGAGCGGCTGCACGCCATCCGCGGCTCGGTGGCCGACAACATCCCGTGGGGCGAGGGGTGCGCGTTCGCCCCCCGCTGCGACAACGTGGTGGACGCCTGCCTGGAGGGCACGCCTCCGCTCGAACCCACCGCGACCGGCGGCGACCTGCGCTGCAACAACCCCGTTTCCGAGGAGGTGGCGGTGCCGTGACCGAGTCGACCGAGCGGACCGGACCACTTGTCGAACTGCGCGACGTCAAGGTCCACTTCCCGATCAAGAGCGGCGTGCTCTTCGACCGCACCGTCGGCCACGTCTACGCCGTCGACGGCGTCTCGCTCACCATCAACAAGGGCGAGACGTACGGGCTGGTGGGCGAGTCGGGGTGTGGCAAGTCCACCCTCGGCCGAGGCCTGCTGCGGCTGGTCGAGCCGACCGACGGCGAGATCGTCTTCGACGGCACCGACATCCGCGCGCTCAAGGGCGAGTCGATGCGCCGGATGCGCCGCCGCATCCAGATGATCTTCCAGGACCCGCTGTCCAGCCTCGACCCCCGCCAGTCGGTGGAGTCGCTGCTGGTCGAGGGCCTCAAGGCGCACGGCCTGGCCAAGGACAAGGCGGCCACCACCAAGCGGCTCCGGGAGGCGCTCGCCGCGGTCGGCCTGCCCGCCTCGGCGCTGAGCAAGTACCCGCACGAGTTCTCCGGCGGGCAGCGGCAGCGCATCGGCATCGCCCGGGCGCTGGTGCTCGACCCCGACCTGATCGTCGCCGACGAGCCGGTCTCCGCGCTCGACGTGTCGATCCAGGCGCAGGTGATCAACCTGCTGGAGGAGCTGCAGAACGAGCACGGCCTGACGTACCTGATCATCGCCCACGACCTGGCGGTGGTCCGGCACATCGCCGACACCGTCGGGGTGATGTACCTCGGCGGCCTGGTGGAGGAGGCGTCCAGCGACGACCTCTACCGGGAGCCGATGCACCCGTACACCAAGGCGCTCATGTCGGCGGTGCCGGTGCCGGACCCGCAGGTGGAGGACCGGCGGGAGCGGATCCTGCTCGCGGGCGACCTGCCCTCGCCGACGAACCCGCCGCCCGGCTGCCGGTTCCACACCCGGTGCCCGTGGGCCCAGCCGACCCGGTGCGCCGAGGAACGGCCGGCGCTGCGCGAGGTGCTGGGCGGGCACCGGGTGGCCTGCCACTACGCGGAGGACATCGCGGCCGGCCGGATCCGGCCGCACGAGGTGGAGCCGGAGCTGGTCCGGCCGGACGACGGCGCGGCGCCGGGCGACACCGGGGAGCTGATCCCCACCCCGTGACGTGACGACACGAGGCCCCTTCCCCGGGCGGGGAAGGGGCCTCGTCGCGTTCGGACCGGGGTCAGCCCTCGGGGCGGTGGAGCAGGGCCACCGCGACGGTGTGCACGGCGTCCAGCGCGGCCGGATCGGCCAGCGGCACCCGGCCGCCGGTCACCGCGTACCACTCGTCGGCGTCCTTGTACTGCACCCGCAGGGTGACCTGGCCGTCGGCGTACTCGGTGCGCAGCGTCAGGTCGCCGGTCACCACGCCTACCTCGTCGGTCATCACCCCACCCGGGCCGGCGGTGATGTCGCTGGTGCGTTCCGGGGCCCCGGGCGCCGGCGGGGCAGCCGCGGGCGCGGCCGGCGTGGCGTCGGCGGACATCCCGGCGCCGGACACGTCGGCGGGGGCGGACGGCGTGCCGTCGGCCGTCATCCCGGCCGAGGTCGGCCCCGGCGCGGTCGCGCCACCGGCGGCCGCCGCGGCGTCCCCGCCCGTGGTGTCCGGCGTTCCCTCCGGCGCCGGCGCGCCACCGGCACCGGTCACGGCTTGTTCGCCCATGTGCAGCCCTCCAACATGTCGGTGAGGGCGGCCTTCTCGGCACTGGTCACCGTCAGCCGCCAGTAGTGCTTGACCGTCACCCAGTCCGCGGCGTACTGGCACCAGTACGAGCGGTTCGCCGGCTTCCACTGGGACGGGTCCTGGTCACCCTTTGCCCGGTTGGAGCGGAGGGAAACCGCGATGAGCTGCGGCCGGGTCAGGTCGTTGGCGAAGTCGCCGCGCTTCGAGTCGTCCCACTCGTCGGCTCCGGAGCGCCAGGCGTTGGCCAGCGGCACCATGTGGTCGATGTCCACGTCGGCCGGATCGGTCAGCGCCAGCCCGTCGTACGCGCTCTCCCAGCGGCCGCCCACCACGTTGCACCCGGAGAGCTTGATGCCCTCGCCGTCCCGTTGCAGCACGGTGTCCCGCACGTCGCAGTTCTTGCCGGTGTCCCGCCAGTGCGGGAAGCGGGTCCGGCTGTAGCCCTTCATCGACCCGGCGGCGGCGACGGTCAGCTCACTGAGCTGCTGGTCGACGTTGCCGGCGGCGCTGGGCGGCGTGTCCGGCTCGTCGACCGGCACGCATCCGGTGACGCCGAGGGCGAGCACCGCGGTGAGCGCGGCGGCCATCCCGGCGTGGACTCCTGATCTCGTACGCACAGACGACACCTCTCCAGCTTGCGGGCTCCCGGCGAGTCCGCACAGTACCCGGCGACGGTTTCCGTGATTCGTGGCGTCGGAAGTGGAGGGCCGGGCAGAGTGGTTACCCATGACCGCACCCGCTCCCGCGCTGCGTATCGGCACCGCCGCCGGTCGCGGCACGCTGCTCGCGGCGATCCTCGCCTCGGGCATGGTCTTCCTGGACAGCACCGTGGTCACCGTGGCGCTGCCCCGGCTCGGCGCCGAACTCGACGCCACCGTCGCCGGTCTGCAGTGGACGGTCAACGGGTACCTGCTGATGCTGGCCGCGTTCGTGCTGCTCGGCGGCGCGCTAGGCGACCGGTTCGGGCGGCGGCGGGTCTTCCTGGTCGGGGTGGTGTGGTTCGCCGTGGCGTCGATGCTCTGCGGGCTGGCCCAGGGCACCGGCTGGCTGATCGCCGCCCGGTTCCTCCAGGGCGCTGGCGGGGCGCTGCTCACCCCCGGCTCGCTCTCCGTGCTCCAGGCCAGCTTCGACCCGGACGACCGGGCCCGGGCCATCGGCACCTGGTCCGGGCTCTCCGGGGTGTCCACGGCGCTCGGCCCGCTGCTCGGCGGCTGGCTGATCGACGCGCTCTCCTGGCGGTGGATCTTCTTCGTCAACCTGCCGCTGGCCGTCGGGGTGGTGCTCGCCGCGCTGCGCTGGGTGCCGGAGAGCTGCGACGAGGCCGTCTCGCGTACCGGAGCCGGCCGGCGGTTCGACGTGGCCGGCGCGCTGCTCGGCGCGCTGGCCCTCGGCGGCGTCACGTACGCCCTGATCGACGAGCCGGCGCGCGGTGCCGGCTCGCCGGCGGTGCTGGCCGCGGCGGTGGTCGGGGTGCTCGGTGCGGTGGTCTTCGTGCTGGTCGAGCGGCGCCGCGGCGACACCGCCATGCTGCCCACCGGGCTGTTCAGCAGCCGGCTCTTCTCGGTGCTGAACATCTTCACCGTGATCGTCTACGCGGCGCTGGGCGGCTTCACCTTCTTCCTGGCCGTCTACCTGCAGAACGTGGTCGGCTGGTCGGCGCTGCTCACCGGCCTGGCCACCGTGCCGATGACCCTGCTGCTGCTGGTCGGCTCGGCGCGGGCCGGGGCGCTCGCCGCCCGGATCGGCCCCCGGCTGCCGCTCACCGTCGGCCCGGTGGTCGCCGCGGCCGGCCTGCTGCTGCTGCGCCGGGTCGGGCCCGGGGCGTCGTACTGGGTGGACGTGCTGCCCGGGGTGCTGCTGTTCGGCGCGGGGCTCACCCTGGTGGTCGCCCCGCTGACCGCCTCCGTGCTGGCCGCCGTGGCGGACCGGTTCGCCGGGGTGGCGAGCGGCTTCAACAACGCCGCCGCCCGGGCCGGCGGCCTGCTCGCGGTGGCCGCGCTGCCGCTGCTGGTCGGCCTCTCCGGGAGCGGCTACGAGCAGAAGGCCGCGCTGGCCGGCGCGTTCCGCGGGGCGCTGCTCTGGTGCGCCGGCCTGCTGCTGGTCGGGGCGGTGCTGGCCGGCCTGCTGATCCACCGCCCGGCGCGAACCGCGCCCGGCGCCCCGACGCCGCCGGCCGGGCGGTGACCGGCGGTGCTGTTAGCGTCGGACCATGGGTGATCAGGAGAGCGGGACGACGGCCCGGCTGCGGTACCGGCTGCTCACCGGGCCGGACGACGCCGACTTCTGCCGGCGGGTCAGCGAGGCGCTGGCCGACGGCTACCGGCTGCACGGCTCGCCGGCGGCCACCTTCGACGGGCAGCGGGTGATCGTGGCGCAGGCAGTCGTCCTCGACGACGGCAGCCCCACCGTCGTGCCGGTCTGAGCGGCTGGTCGGGCCCGCACGGCGGGCCCGACCAGCTCTCCGTCAGCTCCGGGCGCGGTTGACCGCGCTGGTGACCGCCTTGATCGAGGCGGTCACGATGTTGGCGTCCACCCCGACGCCCCAGACGGTCCGGCCGTCCACCTCGCACTCCACGTACGCGGCGGCCTGCGCGTCCCCGCCGGAGGAGAGCGCGTGCTCGTGGTAGTCGAGCACCCGTACGGCCACGCCCAGCGACTGCAGCGCGTTGACGTACGCGTCGATCGGGCCGTTGCCGACCGCGGTGAGCGGCTGGACGTCGCCGTCGCAGCCGACCCGGGCCTCGATCTCGACCTTGCCCTCGACGGTGCCGATGGCGTAGCCGGCCAGGGTGACGGCCGGGTCGACCTGGTGGTCGACCAGATAGTTGCGGGCGAAGATCTCCCACATGGTGCCCGGCTCGACCTCGCCGCCGTCGTGGTCGGTGACCTGCTGGACCACGCCGGAGAACTCGATCTGGAGGCGGCGCGGCAGGTCGAGCTGGTGCTCGGACTTCATGATGTACGCGACGCCGCCCTTGCCGGACTGCGAGTTGACCCGGATGACCGCCTCGTAGGTGCGGCCCAGGTCCTTCGGGTCGATCGGCAGGTAGGGCACGGCCCAGGTGAACTCGTCGACCGGCACCCCGGCCGCCGCCGCGTCGACGTGCAGCGCGTCGAAGCCCTTCTTGATCGCGTCCTGATGGGAGCCGGAGAAGGCGGTGTAGACCAGGTCGCCCGCGTACGGGTGGCGCTCGTGCACCGGCAGCTGGTTGCAGTACTCGACGGCGCGCTTGACCTCGTCGATGTTCGAGAAGTCGATCATCGGGTCGATGCCCTGCGAGAACAGGTTCAGCCCCAGGGTGACCAGGTCGACGTTGCCGGTGCGCTCGCCGTTGCCGAACAGGCAGCCCTCGATCCGGTCGGCGCCGGCCAGCAGGCCCAGCTCGGCGGCGGCCACCCCGGTGCCCCGGTCGTTGTGCGGGTGCAGGCTCAGCACCAGGCTGTCCCGGCGGGGCAGGTGCCGGTGCATCCACTCGATCGAGTCGGCGTAGACGTTCGGCATGGCCATCTCGACGGTGGCCGGCAGGTTGACGATCAGCTTCCGGTCCGGGGTGGGGTCGACCACCTCGATGACCTTGGCGCAGACCTCCAGCGCGTACTCCAGCTCGGTGCCCGTGTACGACTCCGGCGAGTACTCGTAGTGGACGTCGGTGTCCGGCGTGTGGATCTCCGCGTACTTCTGGCAGAGCCGCGCGCCCGTCGTGGCGATGTCGGTGATGCCGTCCCGGTCCAGGCCGAAGACCACCCGGCGCTGGAGCGTCGAGGTGGAGTTGTAGAAGTGCACGATGGCCCGGCGCGCGCCGCGCAGCGACTCGAAGGTCCGGTCGATCAGGTGCTCCCGGCACTGGGTCAGCACCTGGATGGTGACGTCCTCCGGGATCAGGTCCTGCTCGATCAGCTGCCGGACGAAGTCGAAGTCGGTCTGGCTGGCCGAGGGGAAGCCGACCTCGATCTCCTTGTAGCCCATCTGCACCAGCAGCTGGAACATCCGGCGCTTGCGCTCGGGCGACATCGGGTCGATCAGGGCCTGGTTGCCGTCGCGGAGGTCCACGGCGCACCAGCGGGGCGCGGCCTCGACGCGGCGGGTGGGCCAGGCACGGTCCGGCAGGTCGAACCGGAACTGCTGGTGGTAGGGCAGGTAACGCTGGAACGGCATCCGGCTGGGGCGCTGCCGGGCGATCGGATCGGTCTCGGCGTCGGTGACAGGTTGAGCCATCTCGGAGTGCTCCCTGGGAACATGTGGCGTCAGCAGATCGGAAGGTGTCGGCGAGATGCCGGGCGACGGTGCCGCGGCGGTGCCGAGAAGAAGTTCGGATGTGCTGGACGGCGCGGTTCAACTCCGCGACGAGGTGCCGGCCGGTCAGGCCTCGTCGCGGCAGCGAAGGAGAAGGTACGCCCGCCACATGACAAGGTCACCCTACGTGGTGAGATCGTCGGTGGGAAGCCAGGTCCGGACTATGGGACCGGTGTCACGGCCTCCTCCGGTGCCACGGCGCCCAGGCGCGGCGTCCGCCCGGCCCAGGCCACCGCGGGCACGATCGCCAGCCCGACCAGCGCGAAGACGGCCGCCGTCGGGTACCAGCCCCAGCCGCCGGTGGTCACCCCCAGGGCGGTGAGCCCCGCCGGGGCGATCAGGTACTGCAACTGCGTGCCGAGTCGGAACGCCCCCACGTACGCGCCGCGCTGGGCGGCCGGCGGCAGGGCGGCGGTGAGCCCCCAGGTGCCCGCCGACTCGACCAGCTCGGCGACGATCAGCAGCATCGCGGCGGCCACCAGCACCACCACGGTTAGCGCGCCCTGGGTCACCCCGGAGATCGGCAGGACCAGGCAGAACACGGCGATCAGCAGGGCGCCCCGGCGGGACGCCCGGGCGGCGCCCGGCGCACTGTCGGCCCCCCGGCTGGCGCGCACCTGGAGCAGCACGATGAGGACCGTGTTGAGCACCACCAGCCCGGCGATCACCGTCTTCGGCGCGTCGGTGCGGGTGAGAATCCAGAGCGGCATCACGGTCAGGTAGAGCGTCTGGTGCGCGGTGAGCAGCCCGGACAGCAGGGACACCGCCATGAACGGGCGGTCCCGCAGCACGGCGAGCCGGCTCATCGGCTCCACCGGGCGGGCCGCCTGCGGCAGCCGGGGCAGCCGCCGCACGAACAGCGCCGTCACACCGAAGACCGCCGCGATGAACCAGACCATCCCCCGGTACGCCGCGATCGTGTCCACAGCCAGCACCAGCCCGCTGATGGCCGCGCCGAGCCCGAACCCGACGTTCAGCAGCGAGCGCTGGTAGGCCATCGCGGTGACCCGCTCGGCCGGCGGGAGCGCGTTGATCGAGTAGACCTGCCGGGCCACGCCGGCCGCGGCGTCCACGGCGGCCAGGGCCACCACCACGGCGAGGAACCCGGCGAACCCGCCCACGAACGGGTACGTCGCGAAGAGCGCCCCGTCCAGCACCAGCGCGACCACCCAGACCCGCTGCGGCCCGTACCGGTCGGTGAGCCCGCCCAGCGGCACCGTGCCCAGCAGCGACACCCCGGCCGCGATGGACAGGCCCAGCCCCACCTGGGCGGCGCTGAGCCCGAGCGCCCGGGTGAAGAAGACGGCGCTGCCCGCCTGGAACAGGCCGCCGCCGACGGCGTAGACCATGGCCTGCACGGCCAGGGCGCGGGTCAGCCCGGCGGGCGGTACGACGTGCCGGACGGCGGTGCGGATGGTGTCTCTGGCCCCCATGGCCGGTGAGTGAACCGCGCCCCCACGGAGCCCGTCGAGCCTTTTAGTCTGTGGCGAATCCTGCGTCGGGGGGTGCGCGTGTCCGAGTTGCGGTTCAGCCTGGCCGACGTCGCGGGAGTGCGGTTCGCCGTCTCACCGGTCAACGAGACGGTCATGAGCATGTGGGCGCTGGGGGATCCGGTCCGCTACGCCGTGCACCTGCCCTGGATCGACCGGGCTCGGGCGACGCTGGGCCGGCCGGAGGTGGCCGACCGGGTCCGCCCGCTGCGGGAGCTGGCCCGTCCGCGCCGCTGGCTGCCCGATTTCCTCACCCCGGCCGCCCGACCGGGTGTGGAGATCATCGAGCAGCTCGACCAGATCGCGGCGACGCCGCCGGACGTGGTGGTCCAGGACCTGCTGGCGACCACCCCGCGAGGACCGCTGAGCCCGTTCGGGCGGGCGCTGCTCGCCGACCCCCGGGCGCTGCTGCCGCAGCTCGTCGACGCGGTGCGGATCTGGTACGACGAGGCGATCGCGCCGGACTGGACGCGGATGCAGGCGCTGCTCGACGCCGATGTCGCGTACCGCGCCGCCCAGCTCGCCGAGGGTGGTGCCGGCCGGCTGTTCGCGCAGCTCCACCCGAGCCTGCGCTGGCTCGGCGACCGGGTGGTCAGCGACGACCCGTTCGAGCGGGACTTCGACCTCCGCGGGCGCGGGCTGGCGTTGAACCCGAGCGTGTTCACCGACCGGCGGGTGCTGTGGAACCTGCTGGAGGATTCGCTGCCGGCCGGGGCGTACCCGGTCCGGGCGGTGGGCACACTCTGGGAGACGGTCGAGGCACCGCCCGGTGACGCCCTGGCGCGGGTGGTCGGCGCCGGCCGGGCCGCGCTGCTGCACCTGCTCGACGCGGCGGCCACCACCACGGACCTGGCCCGGCGCACCGGGATGTCGGGTGGGAACGTGTCGCAGCACCTGGCCGCGCTGCACGCCGCCGGGCTGGTGTCCCGATCCCGGCAGGGCCGGCACGTCCTCTACCGCAACACCGACGCCGCGACGGTCCTGGTCCGGGCCAGCCGCGGCGGGTGACCGGCCCGGTCGGGGGATCAGCCCAGGAGCAGGGCCGCGAGCGGCCGGCGGCGGCGCAGTGCGGTCTCCCGGTCCCGGAGGTCCTCGGGGAGCGCGAACGGGTCCCCGAGCCGGCCGACCGCGGCCACCACCAGGGGCCGGACCTCGACCGCCAGGTCCAGCTCGGTGGCGAGGCCGGCGCGGTCGAAGCGGGTGAGCTGGTGCACGTGCAGGCCGAGCGCGGTGGCCTGCACGGTCAGGTGGGCGACCGCCTGGCCCAGGTCGTACGCGGCCCGCTCCGGGTCGCCGCCGGTGTGCGCGCCGACGACCAGGGCGGAGGCGTGCCGCACCCAGCGTTGGTCACCCTCGGGCAGGTTGACCAGGATGCGCTTCCACGTCTCGTCCTCCCGGTGGCCGAGCGCGAAGCGCCACGGCTGGGCGTTGCCGGCCGAGGGCGCCCAGCGGGCGGCCTCCAGCAGGGAGGTGGCCTCGTCGCCGGTCAGCTCGGCGGCCGGGTCGAAGGCGCGGGGGCTCCAGCGGAACGCGAGCAGCGGGGTGAGGTCAGGCATGGGTGAAGCATCCCTGATGGGTGTTTTGCCCGGGCGCTCGACCCCCGTCATGTGTGGTCAAGAGCACCCGTAACGGACATCAGGGTCAGGGCGTTCCCGCGCTCGGGCTGTCGGTCGGCGACGGCGCGTCCCGGCTCACCGGCTCGCCCTCGCTGACCGGCCCGGCCAGCGGCACGGTGGCCGGCGCCGCACCCGGCTCGCCGGCCAGCGTCAGCGTGCCGAAGGCGGCCCGGACCGCGGCCGGCGTGCCGTCCGGCAGGTAGCAGTAGATCCCCACGTCCAGCGGAGCGTTCAGCGAGGCGGAGGTCGACTCGACCGAGTAGCACTCGCCGTGCACCCCGGGCAGCGGGGTGGCCGGCGAGACGGCGAGCGGGGCACGCCGGTCGGTGAGCACGTCCAGCCAGTCGGTGAACGGGTGCTGCACCCGCGGGTCCAGCTTCCGGGGCACGGCGTCGTCGGCGTCGCCGAGGCGTACGCAGCCCGCCGGCTGCGCCCACCCGGTCGAGGGCAGGGCGCACTGGAAGAGCCCGTCACCGGTGGCGGCGAGCGAGACGTCGACCGTGCCGCCCCGTCCCCAACCGGGCACGTCCACCCGCCAGGTGCCGTCGTTCGCACTGGTCACCGCGACCGTCCGGGTCGTGCCGTCGGCCGGCGCGAAGGTGTACGTGGCGGTGAGGTGCCGGTCCTGGGCGGCGGCCGCCAGCGCGGCGAGCTCGTCCCGCGCGGCGTCCACCTCGGCCGGGACGGGGTCGGCGGTGCTGGTCGGGGCCGGGCTCGGCGGGTCGGCGGTGCAGGCGACCAGGAGCGCGGGCAGGGTGAGCGCCAGGGCTCCGGTCAGTCGCCGGGCCGCGCGTCGGTGTGCGTGCACCGGGACATTCTGCGGTGCCGGCGGGGCTCCGGCGAGCCCGCCGTGCGGGTGTACCGGCCGGCGTGTCGTCCGGCCGGGTCGGTGCCGGTGGGCCGCCGCACGCCGGGGCCGGATGGTGGGATCACCCGACCCGGCGCCGCGCGCCGCCCGATACCCTGGGGAGGTCTGACACGCGCCGCCGGACCGAAGAAACCGGCGGCGCCGGCACGCTCAGGGTCGTCGCTGGGAGGGAGTGCACCGTCGTGGCACTCGTGGTGCAGAAGTACGGCGGGTCCTCCGTCGCCAACGCCGAGCGGATCAAGCGGGTGGCCGAGCGCATCGTGGCCGCCCGCAAGGCCGGCGACGACGTCGTCGTGGTGGTCTCCGCCATGGGAGACACCACCGACGAGCTGCTCGACCTGGCCAACCAGGTCAGCCCGCTGCCGCCCGGCCGCGAACTGGACATGCTGCTCACCGCCGGGGAGCGGATCTCCATGGCGCTGCTGGCCATGGCCATCCACAACCTGGGCTACGAGGCCCGCTCGTTCACCGGCTCGCAGGCCGGCGTGCTCACCACCTCGGTGCACGGCCGGGCGCGGATCATCGACGTCACCCCGGGCCGCCTCAAGGGCGCGCTGGACGAGGGCGCCGTGGTCATCGTGGCCGGCTTCCAGGGCGTCTCGCAGGACACCAAGGACGTCACCACGCTGGGCCGGGGCGGGTCGGACACCACCGCCGTGGCCCTCGCCGCCGCGCTCGACGCGGACGTCTGCGAGATCTACACCGACGTGGACGGCGTCTTCACGGCCGACCCGCGGATCGTGCCGAACGCCCGGCACATCAAGCACATCACCTACGAGGAGATGCTGGAACTGGCCGCCTGCGGCGCGAAGGTGCTGCACCTGCGCAGCGTCGAGTACGCCCGGCGCGCGGGGTTGCCGATCCACGTCCGTTCGTCATACTCGACCAACACCGGCACGATGGTCACCGGATCGATGGAGGACCTTCCTGTGGAACAGGCACTGATCACCGGGGTCGCCCACGACCGCAGCGAGGCGAAGATCACCATCGTCGGGGTGCCCGACGAGCCGGGCGCCGCCGCGCGGATCTTCGACACCGTGGCCGGCGCCGAGATCAACATCGACATGATCGTGCAGAACGTGTCCACCGAGGGCACCGGCCGCACGGACATCTCCTTCACGCTGCCCAAGACCGACGGCCCGACCGCCATGGCCGCCCTCAGCAAGATCCAGGAGCAGGTCAAGTTCAAGGGCCTGCTCTACGACGACCACGTCGGCAAGGTCTCCCTGATCGGCGCCGGCATGCGCTCGCACCCGGGTGTCGCGGCCGGCTTCTTCGCCGCCCTCGGCGCGGCCGGGGTCAACATCGAAATGATCTCCACCTCGGAGATCCGGGTCTCCGTGGTCTGCCGGGACACCGACCTCGACAAGGCGGTCCGGGCCATCCACGACGCCTTCGAGCTGGGTGGTGACACCGAAGCCGTCGTCTACGCCGGGACCGGGCGGTAGCGCGGATGTCGTCGCTGCCCACCCTCGCCGTGGTCGGGGCGACCGGTGCCGTCGGCACGGTGATGTGCCAGATCCTCTCCTCCCGGCGCAACGTGTGGGGCGAGATCCGGTTGCTCGCCTCCGAGCGCTCGGTCGGCCGCCAGATCCAGTGCCGGGGCGAGTCGCTGACCGTCCAGGCGCTCACCCCCGAGGCGTTCGACGGCGTCGACGTGGCGATGTTCGACGTCCCGGACGCGGTCTCGGCCGAGTGGGCGCCGGTCGCGGTCAGCCGCGGCGCGGTCGCGGTGGACAACTCCGGGGCGTTCCGGATGGACCGTGACGTGCCGCTGGTCGTCCCGGAGATCAACCCGGAGCAGGTCCGCAACCGGCCGAAGGGGATCATCGCCAACGCCAACTGCACCACCCTGGCGATGATCGTGGCGATCGCCCCGCTGCACCGCGAGTACGGGCTGCGCGAGCTGGTGCTCGCGTCGTACCAGGCGGTCTCCGGGGCGGGGCAGGCCGGCGTGGACGCGCTGCACGCCCAGCTCGGCAAGATCGCCGGGGACCGGGTGCTCGGCTCCCGGCCGGGCGACGTCCGGCAGGCGGTCGGCGACGAGCTGGGCCCGTTTCCGGCGCCGCTCGCGCTCAACGTGGTGCCCTGGGCCGGCTCGCTCGCGGACGGCGGCTGGTCGTCCGAGGAGCTGAAGATGCGCAACGAGTCGCGGAAGATTCTCGGGCTGCCCGACCTCAAGGTCTCCGCGACCTGTGTCCGGGTGCCCGTGGTGACCGGTCACTCGGTCGCGGTGCACGCGGTCTTCGCCACCGAGGTCGACGCCGAGGGCGCCCGCGAGGTGCTGCGCAACGCGCCCGGCGTGATCCTGGTCGACGACCCGGCCGCCGGCGAGTTCCCGATGCCCATCGACGCGGTGGGCACCGACCCGTCCTGGGTCGGCCGGATCCGTCGCGCGGTCGACGACCCGCGCGCCCTCGACCTCTTCGTCACCGGCGACAACCTGCGCAAGGGCGCCGCGTTGAACACCGCCCAGATCGCCGAGCTGCTGGCCAAGGAGCTGACCCGCTGATCCGCGGCCGGCGTCGGCCACGCCCGGCCGCTGCCGCTGGCCGTGCGGGTCAAGCGCTCCCGGCCGGTGCCGGTGCGCGTGCCGGTCAGGCGGCGGAGAGGTGCACCCCGTCGCGGCCGTCCCGCTTCACGGCGTAGAGGGCCTGGTCGGCGCGGCGCAGGGTCCGCTCCGGTGTCTCGCCGGGTCGCGGGAGGGCGACGCCGACGCTGATCGTCCGGCCGGTGCGGCGGGCGGCCTCGGTGAGCCGCTCGGCGATCCGGACCGCCTCCTCCGGGCGGCTCACCTCGATCACGGCGACGAACTCGTCGCCGCCGGTCCGGTACAGCTCGTCGCCCTGGCGCAGCGCCCCTTCCAGCGCCCGCGCGAGCCCCACCAGGAGCCGGTCGCCGGCCTGGTGGCCGTACGTGTCGTTGACGTCCTTGAAGCCGTCCACGTCGATCGCCAGCAGGGCCGTACGCCCCGGCGTGGCGCTCGCGATCCGCTGCCCGAACGGCCCGGTGTGGCGCAGCCCGGTGAGCGGGTCCGAGCTGGCCTGCTCGCGCAGCCGGGCGAGCGTCCGCAGCCGGTCGAGGCAGATCCACGCCTGCCCGGCCAGCAGCTCGATGAGGTTGACCGTGGTCGGGTCCGGGCCCAGCAGCCGCTCGTCGGCGACCAGCAGCACGCCGCCGCCCTCCGCCGGCCCGACCGGCACGGCCACCAGGGTGCGCGCCCCGGCCCGGGTCAGCGGCAGGTAGTCCTCGGTCGGCGGATGCCCCTCCTCGCCCAGCGTGTAGGCCGAGCCGTGCCGGTGGGCACGGGCGATCATCCGGGCGAGCGCCGCCGGGCCGGCCTCGGCCAGCTCGGCCCGGATCCGGGCCTCCAGCGCTCCCGGGGTGCCCGTCGGCGTGCCCAGCCGGGGCTCGCGCGGGCCGGGGAGCACCAGCACGGCGGCGGAGAGCGCCGACACGTCCCGCGCCGCGGCGATCGCGGCGGTCATCAGGTCCCAGTCGGTGGGCGCGGTGGTCATCGCGGCGGCGTGCCGGAGCAGCTTTTCGCTGCGGCTCTCGGCCGGCGGCCCGCCGAGCGCGGCGATCCGGGCGCCGAGCCGGTCGGCCAGCCGCTGGGCGGTCCGCCGCCACCGGTCCGTCTCGACCGGGCCGCTCCACTGGAGGTCCAGCACGCCGAGCGGCCGGCCCGCCCGGTCCCGCACCGGCACGCAGATCTCGGCGGTGACGTCGGGGCGGACCGGGAGGTAGTCGGGATCGGCGGTCACGTCGGGGACGGTGGCCGGCTCGCCGGAGTCGTACACCCGGGCCACGATCGACCGCTCCTGGCCCCGCCGGGGCGGGCCGGAGTTCTCGCTCGGCGTTTGCAGCGGCACCGTGGAGAAGACCTGCCACGCGCCGGTGGCCGCGACGCAGCGCAGCCGGTCGTGGACCTGGAGCAGGATGGAGATCGTCGCCGGGGTGTGCCGGGCGAGCGCCGCGACGGTCCACTGGCACGCCTCCAGCGCGGTCGACGCCATGGGAAGGCGGACCGTGACGTCCCGGACGACTCGCTCGTGATCCACGTCGTTCCTGCTCGGAGGGGGCGGGGCGCGATCAAGGGTACCCAGCTGGGGAGCCGGTGACCTTCGTACACATGTGCTATCCACAGGCTGTGGACGCAGCCTGTGGGCGACGGGACCGCGCGGTGGAGGCGGCGGCGATAGCGTGAGGGGTCCCGGGCCCGTCAGGAGGCGCCGATGCTCATCGCCCAGCTCAGCGACCCGCACGTGACCACCGGCCTGCTCGCCGCCGAGCAGGCGTCCGGGCTGCACCGGGCGCTCGGCCGCGTCCTCGCCCTGCGCCCCCGGCCGGACTGCGTGGTGATCACCGGCGACCTGGTGAGCAACGGCCGGCCGGACGAGTACCTCGCGCTGCGCGAGATCATCGGGCGCTTCCCGCTGCCCGTCCACCTCGCGGCGGGCAACCACGACGACCGGGAGTCCTTGCTCGACACCTTCGGCGGCACCCCGTACCTGGGCGGCGGCTTCTCGGCCTACTACCACGTGGACCAGCCGGACGGCACGCTCGTGGTGCTCGACTCGCTCGCCCCGGGCGACGCCGCCGGGCGGCTCGGTGCCGAGCAGCTCGGCTGGCTCGACGGGGTGCTCGCCGGCCGGGCCGAGGTGCCCGCCGTGGTCTGTCTGCACCACCCGCCGGTCGCGGTCGGCGTCCCGGCCATGGACGCCATGGGGCTCACCGACGCCGACGCTCTCGCCGAGGTGATCGGGCGCCACCCCCACGTGGTCCGGGTCGCCGCCGGGCACCTGCACCGGGCGGTGACCAGTGCCTTCGCCGGCACCGTGCTGACCACCGCGCCGAGCACCTGGATGCAGGTCAGCCTGGCCATGACGGCGGAGGAGGAGATCGGCTGGGTCGCCGAGCCGACCGCCTTCCTGCTGCACCGGGTGGCCGACGGCGGCTGCGTGACGCACACCGTCCAGGTCAGCCACGCCGCCGGACGGACCTGCTGGTTCTGATCCGGTGGAGCGGCTTCTCTGGTACGTGGCGTACGGCTCGAACCTGCACGCGGCGCGGCTCGACCGGTACCTGCGCGGCGGGCGCCCGCCCGGCGGGCTGCGCACGTACCCGGGCTGCCGCGACTGCCGGCCACCGCGCCGCACGGTCGCCGGGGCGATCCCCGGCGGCGTCTACTTCGCCGGCGAGTCGCGGGCCTGGACCGGCGGGATGGCGTTCTACGACCCGGAGCTGCCCGGCCGGGCGGCCGTGCGGGGCTACCTGGTGACGGTCGAGCAGTTCGCCGACATCGCGGCGCAGGAGATGTACCGTCCGCCCGGCGCCGACCTGGACCTGATCCGGGTGGCGGCGGAGACCGGCCGGGCCACACTCGGCCCGGGCCGCTACGAGACCCTGCTCCGGGTCGGCGAGCGCGACGGCCTGCCGATGCTCACCTTCACGGCCCCGCACGCGGCGTCCGAGGTCGAGTGGGCCGCACCCGCCCCGGTCTACCTCGGCATGCTCGCCCGCGGGCTGCGCGAGGCGCACGGCTGGGACGTCGCACGGACCACCGACTACCTGGCCGACCGGCCGGGGATCGCCGGAGAGTGGGCACCGGTCGCGCTTCGCGCGCTGGTGATGGGCTCGGCCGCCGACTGACCGGGGTGAAATGTCCTGGTGCAACCGTGACCGTGGCCGCGCCCGTCACCGCCGTGAAGGGTCCCGGAGAGGAGCGGCATGCGGGCCGAGGACGAGACCGAGTACGTGGAGTACGTGACGGCGCGGTTACCCGTGCTGCACCGCACCGCGTACCTGCTGTGCGGAGACCCGCACCGGGCGGACGACATCGTGCAGACCACGCTCACCAAGCTGTACCGGCACTGGCGGCGAGCGGCAGGCGCCGACAACACCGACGCGTACGTCCGCCGGATGCTGGTGCGCACCTACCTCGACGAGCGGCGCGGCGGCTGGGCCCGGGTCCGGTTGATGTCGGAGGCGCCGGAGCGGCCAGCGGACGGGGCGCCCGGCATCGAGGACCGCCAGGCCCTCCGTGACCTGCTCGCCGGGCTTCCGCCGGCCCAGCGGGCCGTCCTGACTCTCCGGTTCGCGTGTGACCTCTCGGTCGCCGAGGTGGCCGACCTGCTTCGCTGCTCCACCGGCAACGTCAAGAGCCACACCTCGCGAGGGCTGGCGGCGCTACGCCGCCGGCTCGACATGGAGGCCTGCACCGACCAGCGAGCGGGAGGATGACATGACCTGGGACGAGGAGCGTGCGAGCCGCGTCGTCCGTCGGACGTTGACCCGGGCGCACGTGCCACCCACCCGGGTGGACGTCGGTGCGGTGCTGCTCGCCGGACGCCGGGCGGAGCGTCGGCGTCGCCGGCTCACCGCCGGGCTGGCGGCGGTGGCGGTGCTGGCCGTGGGGCTCGGCTCGGCGATGGTCGTCGGCCGGAGTGGGCACGACCGCGGCCGGAGCGACGTCGCGGCACGCTCTCCCGAAATCCTGCCCACGCCCACGGTGGTGCCGGTCACCGTGAGCAACGCCGATGCCGCCGCCACCTGCGAATACGAGCAGTACCCGGTGCCGGCGGAGGCGTGGTTCCCGCGCGTGTACGCCGCCGACCCCACCGGCCGCTACCTGGCCGGGACCGCTGAGGTGAGCGACAGGGCGGTCGAGCAGGCGCGGCGCTCCTACCTCATCCTCTGGGACCGGGGCAGGCCCCGGCTCGTCGACATACCCTGGGCGACGAGCGGGGGCGAGGTGGTCGCCGTGAACGCGGCCGGCGTCGTGGTCGGCAGCAGCGAATCACGGGAGAACGGATCCCGCGTCCCGTGGGTCTACCGGGACGGGAAGCTGCGGAACCTGGCCCCACCGGCGGGGTTCGCGGAGGCCAGTCCTTCCGCCGTGAACGACCGCGGTGACATCCTCGGGATGACCGGCGGGGCCGGTCGCGGCAGCGCGCCGGTGATCTGGCCGGCGGACTCCGACGGGCCACCGAAGATGCTCGGTCAACCCGGGCCCGGCAGCCTCATCGGCTGGACCACCGACGACACGGTCGTCTGGATGGAGCGCGAATCGCCGACCGGGGACCTGACGGCGCCGGCGAAGATCCGTCTCCTCCGGGCCGATGGAAGCAGCGCGGTGCTGCCCGCTCCGGCCGGTTGGAGCCCGGGGAGCATGCGGTTCAACCAGCTCCCGGTGCGTGGTGACTGGGTGGCCGGCATCATCCCCGGCGACCAGCAGAAGTCTCCACCGGCGGTGCTGAACCTGCGTACCCGGCAGCTCGTCGTCTACCACGGCCTGGACACCCGGAATCACTTCACTACGGTCGTCGGCCCGGACGGGCGCCTGCTGGTCGGTGTGCCAGGTCAGGGCTGGAAACTGGTCGACCGGAACGGCGCCACACGGCCCGTTCCCCTGCCCGCCGGTGCGAATCCCGAGTACGGCCCGCAGCCGGTCCTGATCGACGATGCGGGAACGATCCACGGAGCGGTGCACCCGACCGAGCCTGTTGCGGGCCGCTACCAGGACGTGCCGACGGTCTGGCGCTGCCACTGAGGCCGGGCCTTGCGGCCGGATGCGACCGACGGAACGGCGGATGTCGGCCACCGATCGGTCGTGTTCGACTCCGCCGCGGATGTATTTACCGCCGGGAAGGTTGCGCGAGCAAGATTCTCCGCGTGACATGAAGGGGTCGTACGCGAGGCACCCGAGGGGGTCGGCTGCCTCGATCGACATCCGATCGTGGATCAGCAGGTGCCGCACCCTCCTGCTGGTCCGCCCCGCGCACGGCGCCGGCGCCCTGGTCCCTGGGAGCCGGCGCCGTGGGCGTAGGACGGGTCGCCCTCTCGATCCGCGGGGATCCGCGCGACCGGACTCAGCCCAGCAGGGCGTCGCGCAGCGCGGGGGCCAGCACCTCCGGCGGCACCTCGTGGAAGCCACCCGCCAGGCTGAGGTGGCTGGCACCGGGGATCGCCTCGGCGGTCGCCACCGCCGCGTCCCGCAGCCACGGCGGGCTGCCGGTGCTGTCCACCACCACGGTGGGGGCGGCGATCGCGGCGAGCCGGTCGGTGGGCAGGCCGGCGGGCCCGGTGACTGTCGTGTCGTAGGCCAGGGTATGCGCCAGCCCGGTCATCCACGCCCACACCGGGGCGTCGCGCATCCCACCGACCGCCTCCGGCGGCACCGCGACCGCCTCGGTCAGGAACAGCGCGACGGCGTCGTCGCGCCGGCCGGCCGAGACGAGTTCGCTCAACCGCTCGGCCAGCCCGGGCTTGGGGCCACCGTGCGGGCCGGCCTGGAACGGCGGCTCGAAGAGCGCCAGCCCGGCGACCCCCACCCCCTCGGCCGCCACGTACGCGGCGAGGATCGCGCCGGACGAGAGGCCGTAGAGGTGGGCGGCGCCGCCCGCCCGGTCGATCAGGGCCGCCACGTCCTCGATCTCGCGCTGCACCGCGTACGGCGCGGTGTCACCGCTGTCGCCGCGACCCCGGCGGTCGTAGCCGTACACGGTGAAGTCGGCGCTGAGCGCGGCGGCCAGCGCGCGGGTGGTGCTCCGGTCGTTGAAAGCTCCCCCGACCAGGATGATCGGCGGGCCGTCGCCGGCCGTCTCGTAGGCGATCGTGGTGCCGTCCGCGGAGCGCACCGAGTCCACCGTCCAGGTGGTGCCGTTCGACGTCATGGCTACCTTCCTACTGCACACCGCCGACAGCGGAGAGTCGTGAAGGATTTCACCTGCCCGTCATGTCCGACTCGTCGGGCAGACCGGTACAGGTCGCCGTCCATATTCACCATTCCGCCGTGCTCTCCGGTCGACCTCCCGGCCGGTGGATGAGAAGCTTGCCCCCGGCGGGGCGGTGTCCCCCGACTGCCGCCTTCCGCGATCGACCCCTGTCACGGCACGGTCAGGGTCACCCGGGCGAACCATCGTCCGGACACCACGCGCCGGTATCTCACGAGGAGTTCCATGTCCGTCCCCGGGATGCGCCGCCGGGCCGCCGTCGGCCTGGCCGCACTCGCCGCCACCGCGTTCACCGCGGTCGCCGTACACCCCGACCAGGCCTCGGCCCGCCCGAAGCCGATCGACGTCAAGCTGCTCGCCATCAACGACTTCCACGGCAACCTGGAACCGCCGACCGGTTCCAGCGGCACCATCGACGGGAAGACCGCCGGTGGCGCGGAATACCTGGCCACCCAGCTGAACATGCTGCGGGGCACCACGAAGAAGGAGCGGGAGCACACCGTCACGGTCGCCGCGGGCGACCTGATCGGCGCCTCCCCGCTGCTCTCCGCCGCCTTCCACGACGAGCCCACCATCGAGGAGATGAACCTCGCCGGGCTCGAGTTCACCAGCGTCGGCAACCACGAGTTCGACGAGGGCGCCACCGAGCTGCTCCGGATGCAGAACGGCGGCTGCCACCCGGTCGACGGCTGCGCCGACGGCACCCCGTTCAAGGGCGCCGACTTCCAGTACCTCTCGGCGAACGCCTTCAAGACCGCCACCGGCCAGCCGCTGCTGCCGCCGTACGGCATCAAGAAGATCGACGGCGTCAAGATCGGCTTCATCGGGATGACCCTGGAGGGCACCCCGCAGATCGTCAGCCAGCAGGGCGTCGCCGGGCTGTCCTTCGCAGACGAGGCGGACACCGCCAACAAGTACGCCCGCATCCTGCGCAAGCAGGGCGTGGAGGCCATCGTCGTGCTGCTGCACGAGGGCGGCGTGCAGAACGGCGGCGGGATCAACGACTGCACCGGGTTCAGCGGCCCGATCGTCGACATCGCCAACCGGATGGACCCGTCCATCGACGTGATCGTCAGCGGGCACACCCACGCCGCGTACAACTGCAACATCAACGGCAAGCTGGTCACCAGCGCCAGCTCCTTCGGCCGCCTGGTCACCGACATCGACCTGAAGATCGACCGGCGGAGCCGGGACATCGTCAGCGCCTCGGCGAACAACGTCGTGGTCACCCGGGACGTCCCGAAGGACCCGGCCAGCACCGAGCTGATCAACCGGTACAAGACCGCGCTCGGCCCGGTGGCCGACAAGGTGGTCGGCGAGACCACCGGCGTGCTCACCAAGACCCAGGAGAACCTGTACCAGACCGGGGTCGACGCCAACGGCAAGCCGACGTACCAGACCGGTGAGTCGCCGCTGGGCAACGTCATCGCCGACGCCCAGCTCGCGGCCACCGACAACGAGCAGAACGCGGTCGCCGCGTTCATGAACCCCGGTGGTGTCCGCGCCGACCTCGACGCCGGCCCGGTCACCTACGCCGAGGCGTTCACCGTCCAGCCGTTCGCCAACAACCTGGTGACCCTGGACCTGACCGGCGCGCAGCTCTACTGCCTGCTGGAGCAGCAGTTCACCACGGCCAAGGTGCTGTACGCGTCCTCGACCGTGCACTACGTCGTCGACGTCAACGGCACCACCGCGCCGGCCGCGTCGCCGTGCACCGGCACCCGCGTGGTCCGGGGCAGCCTCACCATCAACGGCACCCCGGTGAGCGACACCGCGACCTACCGGGTCACGGTGAACAACTTCCTCGCCGGCGGTGGCGACGGCTTCAGCGTCCTCACCGGTGGCACGAACGCCGTCACCGGTCTGATCGACCTGGACGCCTTCACCGCGTACCTGACCGAGAAGTCGCCGGTCTCCGCGCCGGCGCTGGACCGGATCCAGACCACCGCGGAGGTTCCGGCCGCCTGACCGCCGACCTGCACGACGGACGGGCCCCGGAGCATCCGCTCCGGGGCCCGTTCCGTGTGCCGCGAGAGGCTCAGGCGTGCGCGGGCGCCGGCTCCCGGACGGCGGCCGCGACGCGACCGTCCTGGGCGCCGGTGAGCAGCCGGCGCAGGGACAGGGCCAGCACCGAGGCGGTGAGGCACCCGCCCACCACGAACGCCACCCAGAGCCGGCCGTGCGCCGCGCCGAGCAGCGGACCCGCGGTGACCGGGCCGATGACGCCGCTGATCCCGAAGATCATCGAGCTCATGGCGTTGTACCGGCCGCGCAGCTCGTCGGTGGCGAGCGCGTTGGTCAGCGCCGGCATCACCGGCGACAGCATCGTCTCGCCGAACCCGAAGATCGCCGAGCAGGCCACCACGCCGAGCGCCGCGAGCAGCGCGTTGCCCGTGCCGACCAGGCCGGCCGCGCCGAGGACCAGCCAGGCGGTCGCGAAGACCGCGCCCACCGCGGCGAGCGCGCCCGTCCGGCTCCGGCCCTCCATCCGGCGGATCACCAGCAGCTGGGAGAGCACGATCATCACGGTGTTGGCGGCGAGCGCCCACGCCACCACCCGGGGGGACACCTCCACCACCCGCACCGAGTACGCGGCGAAGCCCACCTCGATCTGGGCGTAGCCGCAGGTGGTGAGGACCAGGCCGAAGATGACCAGCCGGCGGAACGGCCGGTCCCGCAGCACGGCCAGGTAGCCCCCGGCCCCCGGTGCGGCGTCCGCCGCCCGCTCCTGGGCCAGGCGGTGACCGACGTGCGGCAGGGTCAGCAGGATCAGGGCCGGCATCAGGTAGCTGATCGCGTCCAGCACGTAGATCGCCTGGAAGGTGACCGGCCGGGCCACGTCGACCACCGCGCCGGAGATCAGGCCACCCACGCCGATGCCCAGGTTGAGCAGGGCGAAGTTCAACCCGAACACCCGCTGCCGCTCGCCGTCGCCGGTGAGCGAGGCGAGGATCGTGTTCTGACCCGACCAGATCGCCGAGCTGCCCACCGCGATCAGCGTCATCACGCCGAACGCCGACGCGGTCGAGTCGACAAGCGCCAGCGAGCCCGTGCCGATCGCCTCGACGGCCAGGCAGGGCAGCACCACCCGGCGCGCGCCGAACCGGTCGATCAATGTGCCGCCCAACGGCGACAGCGCCAGCGTCACGGCGCCGAACCAGCCGATCACCAGGCCGGCGCGGGCGTCGCTCAGCCCGCGGACGTCGGTGAGGTAGATGAAGAGGAAGGGCAGGGTGAGGCCGCGCCCGACGGCCGACAGCAGGGTGCCGATGAGGAGGCGGCGGGCTTCGGGACGGGCGGGCAGGGCGCGGCGCAGCATGGCTGCATTCTTGGTGGCGGGTACGACGACCCGCGACCCGATTAGCGCCGGTTACGCGCTCGGCAGAGCCGGCGGGTGAGCAAATTAACGCCGTCTGCCATGCTGGCGCGGTGACCACCACCTGGCGCCACCTGCCCGCCCCGGCCCGCGAGATCGCGCAGGCCGCCACCGAGGCGGTCGGCGCGGCGCAGGCCCGGGACGACGAGGCGTACGAGGCGGCGGTCGAGCGGCTCGCCGGCGCCGACCGGGCCGGGCTGGTGCTCGGCGGCGTGGTCCGGCTGCTGCTGGAGGAGAGCCACCCGGACGGGCTGGACGGCGACGACGTCCGTCAGGTGCTGGAGCGGTGCGTCCGGTTCACCGCGGCATGGCGGCCCGACGTCGACCCGCACGTGCTCCTCGTGCTGCTGGCGAGCGCGCTCGGCGTCTACGACCCGGGAGACGACGACGCGCCGCCGGATCCGGCCGCGATCGCCCGGCACGCCCCACTGCTCGTCGCCGACCTGCTGGCGGCCACCGGCCGGCCTCTGGCCGACTACCTGACGGCGGCGTTCGCCGAGGTCGCCCGCACCGAACTGCACGACTGACCACCGCCGCTGCGGGTCACGGGCTGGCGGCGAGGAAGACGAACGCGGCGAGCAGCACCAGGTGCACCCCGCCCTGGAGGACTGTCGCGCGCCCCGGCACCACGGTGAGGACGCCGGTCACCGCGGTCAGCGCGAGCAGCGTCATCTGCGTGCCGCCCAGGCCCAGCAGCAGCGGGCCCTCCAACCAGATCGAGGCCAGCGCTATGGCCGGGATGGTCAGGCCGATGCTGGCCATGGCCGAACCGAGCGCGAGGTTGAGGCTGATCTGCACCCGGTCCCGGCGGGCCGCCCGGGCGGCGGCGAGGGTCTCCGGCAGCAGCACCAGCAGAGCGATGATCACGCCGACGAACGCCTGCGGCAGGTTCGCCGCCTCGACGCCCGCCTCGATCGCCGGGGAGATGGTCTTCGCGTCGCCGACCACCGCGACCAGCGCCACCACCAGCAGCACCAGGCTGGCCAGGGCGGTACGCGTCGACGGCGGGTCGGCGTGCCCGTCGCCGTCGGCGTCCTCGGGAATGATGCTGCCCTCCTGCGTCACCGGCAGGAAGTAGTCGCGGTGCCGGCCGGTCTGCACCATCACGAACAGGCCGTACAGCGCGAGCGAGGCGACCGCCGCGAAGGCGAGCTGCGCGGGGGAGAACTGCGGCCCGGGCCGGCTGGTGAAGGTCGGCACCACGAGGCTGAGGGTGGCGAGCGTGGCCACGGTGGCCAGTGCCCCACCCGTCCCCTCCGGGTTGAACACCGCCACCCGGCGGCGCAGCGCGCCCAGCAGCAGGGACAGGCCGAGTATCCCGTTGCAGGTGATCATCACGGCGGCGAAGACCGTGTCCCGGGCCAGCGCCTGCGTCTTGTCACCGCCGCTGATCATCAGCGTGACGATCAGCCCGACCTCGATCACGGTGACCGCCACCGCGAGCACCAGCGAGCCGAGCGGCTCGCCCACCTTGTGCGCCACCACCTCGGCGTGGTGCACGGCCGCCAGCACGGCCCCCGCCAGCAGCGCGGACACCACCACGATCAGTGGGCCGGGCAACTCCCGGCCCCAGGTGGCCACGAGCACCAGGACCGCGATCAGGGGTGTGAGGGTGGTCCAATCGGTCAGGCGGGATCGGATCATGGCGGCCATGACATCAACCTTGCCAGGAAGATGGATCAACTGCCCGTGGCGGGACGCTTGCGATCCGCCGCCGGATCGGCTACGAGACCATGCCGGACCCGTGAGGCCCACCACAGCCCGTCGTGCGGCGGGTCCGCGAAAGCGAGGAGGCCGCACCCGGTGGAACCGGATGCGGCCTCTTCTACCTCTGGTCGGGGTGGCCGGATTCGAACCGACGACCTCTTCGTCCCGAACGAAGCGCGCTACCAAGCTGCGCCACACCCCGAGGCGTGCCGACAAATAGTAGCCCACCCGCTCCGATGGTCAAACTCCGTACCCCCCGCCCCCGGGACGCGGGTCGGTCAGCGGGGGATCAGCGTGAGGATGGTCGCCTCCGGGGGGCAGGCGAAGCGCACCGGCGCCGTCGGGTGGGTGCCCAGGCCGGCCGAGACGTGCAGCCAGGAGTCCGAACCGGGCCAGCGGTGCAGCCCGCGCGCCATCGACCGGGGCAGCCCGCAGTTGGTGACCAGCGCGCCGTAGCCGGGCACGCAGACCTGTCCACCGTGGGTGTGCCCGGCGAGCAGGAGCCCGAAGCCGTCGGCGGCCATCCGGTCCAGCACGGCCGGCTCCGGGGAGTGGGCCAGGGCGATGGAGAGCGCCGCGCCGGCGCTGACCGGTCCGGCGACGGCCGACCAGTCGTCCCGCTCGATGTGCGGGTCGTCCACGCCGGCCAGCTCGATCTCCCGGCCGCCGGCCTTCAGGGTGGTCCGCGCGTTGTTGAGGTCCACCCAGCCGGCACCGGTGAAGACGTCGCGGAGCTCCTCGTACGGCAGCGGCACACCCTCGGTGTACTCCCGGTCGGGCAGGAAGTAGGTGAACGGGTTCTTCAGGACCGGCCCGGTGTAGTCGTTGGAGCCGAAGACGAAGGCGCCGGGCAGGTCGAGCAGCGGTTGCAGGGCGCGCAGCACGCCCGGCACCGCGTCCGGGTGGGCCATGTTGTCCCCGGTGACCACCACGAGATCGGGGTCGAGGGCGGCCAGCGAGGCCACCCAGTCCTGCTTGCGCCGCTGGTCGGGCATCATGTGCAGGTCCGACAGGTGCAGTACGCGCAGCGGCTCGGCGTCGGTCGGGAGCACCGGTACGTCGTACCGGCGCAGGGTGAACATGTTGCGCTCGATGAGCGACGCGTACGCCAGGGTGGCCGCCCCGGCGGCGATGGTGCCGGCCGCGAGCCGGAATAGTGTGCGCTTTCGCATGGCGTTCAGGGTAGTTTGACCGTCCATGAGCACGCTGAAGGACCGCCTCACCGCCGACATGCGCGCCGCCCTCAAGGCGCGCGACGAGCTGACCACCTCCACGCTGCGGATGGCCCTCGCGGCCGTCGGCAACGCCGAGGTCGCCGGCAGGGAGAAGCGCGAGCTGAGCGACGACGAGGTGCTCGCGGTGCTGACCAAGGAGGCGAAGAAGCGCCGCGAGGCGGCGACCGCCTTCGCCGACGCGGGCCGCGCGGAGCAGGCCGGCAAGGAGACCGCCGAGGGCGAGGTGCTGGAGCGCTACCTGCCGAAGCAGCTCTCCGACGAGGAGTTGGCCGAGCTGGTCTCGGGGGCGCTCGCCGCGGGCGGCTTCACCGGCAAGGCGCAGATGGGCCCGGCCATGAAGGCGGCCCAGGCCGCGGTGGCGGGCCGGGCCGAGGGTGGCCGGGTCGCCGCGGAGGTACGCCGCCAGCTCGGTCTCTGACCGCACCCCTCGACGACGAAGCGGGCGGGCACCCGGTGGGGTGCCCGCCCGCTGGCGTTGCTCGGGTCAGCCGCGCGGCCGGCCGGGGCGGCCCTGGTTCGGTGGCGGCGGGACCACCGGCCCGCCGGGCCCGGTGCCGGTGCCGGGCTTCGGCTGACCGCCGCCGGCGCTGACCTCGATGGTCACCACACCGCCCTTGATGGTGCGCCCGTCCGGGCTGGTGCCGGCCGCGGTGTCCACCGGGCACTCCGACGGGGTCTTCTGGCTGGCGACCACCGGCTCGAAGCCGGCGCCGCGCAGCCGCGACTTGGCGGTGTCGATGGACTCGCACTTCACCCCGGGAATGGCGCGCTGGTCACCCTCGATGATCTTCCCGCTCGGCGGGGTGAAGTCGATCCGCTCCTTGCCCTTCATGGCGTCGCGCAGCGTCTGGTAGACCGCCGGGTTGATGCCCCACGGCACCTCGTTGTGCTTCATCCGCTGGTTGGTCTGCGGCCAGTCCGGGTCCGCCTCGATGCCGGCCACCGCGTACTGCTTGGTCATCGCGACCAGGGCGGAGGTCTTGTCCCCGTCGGTGGTGCCGGACTTGCCGGCCACCGGAGCGTTGACGATGCCGCGGACGTTGCCCGCGGTGCCGTTCCTGCACTTCGAGGTCGAGGAGTGGTCACCCACCGGGCAGCGCGCGGCGTCCACGGCGGCCCGGGCCACCTGCGTGCTGATCCGCTGCTCGCAGTGCGGGTTGGCGATGTCCAGCTTCTCGCCGTCCGGGCCGCGGATCTCCTGCACCGGGATCGGCTCGCAGTATTTCCCGTCGGCCGCCAGGGTGGCGTACGCGTTGGCCAGTTCCAGGGGAGTGGTCTGCGAGACGCCCAGGGTGAACGCGCCCCACTGGTGCGCGGCGTCCTTGTCGGCGGCGAACTTGGCGTCGTTGGAGGCGCGGAAGGTGATGCCCAGCTTCTCGGCGGCCTTCACCACGTTCTCCGCGCCGACCCGCTGCTGGAGCTCGACGAAGAAGGTGTTGACCGAGGCGCCGAAGGCGCTCCAGATGTTGTGCACGCCCGCCATCGACTTCCCGGCGTTCTCCGGGCAGTAGAAGTGCGTGCCCTTGCAGGCGGCCGGGTTGCCCGAGTCGATGATGTATTCCGACTTGAACTGGTGCTGGGCGTTGATGGTGTAGCTGAGCGGGTAGCCCTTCTCCAGAGCCGCCACCACGGTGAAGATCTTGAAGGTCGAGCCGGCCTGGTAGCCGGTGATGCCGCCGCCGCCGGTGACCAGGGGGTTGACCGTGTTCGGGCGGTTGCCCCGGATGTTCTTCCTGGCCTTCTTCGGGTCGCTGGAAATCTTGTTCTGCGGGTGGTCCGGGTCGTCGAGCTTGAAGTTCCGGTTGACCGCGATGGCGCGGACCCGCCCGGTGCCCGGCTCGATGGCGGCGACCATCCGGGCGGCCGTGCTGCTCTCGCTCAGCTGGTTGCGGACCGCCTTGTCGGCGCCCTTCTGCGCCTGCACGTCGAGGGAGGTGGTGATGGTGTAGCCACCGCTCTTCAGCCGCCGCTCCCGGTCGTACGAGGTGGAGCCGAAGGTCTCCTGCTGGAGCCACCAGCGGTAGAAGTAGTCGCAGAAGAAGCCCCAGGACCGGGTGTTGGTGGCGACGCAGCCGTTCGGGGTGCGCTTCTTCGCCACCGTGAGCTTGATCTGCTTGGCCTGGTCGGCCTGCTCCTTCGTGATGGCGCCGATCTGCACCATGTTGTCGATGACGTAGTTGCGCCGGTCCACCGCGTCCGGGTAGCCGGCCGGGGTGGTGGGGTCGAACGAGGTCGGCGCCTTCACCAGGCCGGCGAGCAACGCCGACTCCTGGATGTCGAGCTTGCTCGGTGGCTTGTTGAAGTAGACCTGGCTGGCGGCGTAGATGCCGTACGCGCCGTTGCCGAAGGCGGCGATGTTCAGGTAGCGCTCCAGGATCTCGTCCTTGGAGAGCTCCTTGTCGATCTGGAGCGCGTAGCGCATCTCGCGCAGCTTGCGGGCGCTGGTGTCCTCGGTCGCGGCCACCACGTCGGCCGGGTGCGTCGCCGAGTAGGAGATGGCGAGCCGGACGTACTGCATGGTGAGCGTCGAGGCGCCCTGCCGCGAGTTCGTCCCGGACTGGTTGTTGACGAACGCCCGGGCCACACCGTTGAGGTCCACGCCGTTGTGCTTGTAGAAGTCGTGGTCCTCGGCCGCGATGATGGCCTTCTGCATGAGCGGCGAGATGTCCTTGAGCTTCACGTCGCGCCGGTTCTCGTCGTACATCGTGGCCAGCGGCGTCTTGCCGTCGGAGGCCAGCAGGTAGGTGATCTGCGGGGCCCGGGCCACCGTCAGTTCGGTGGGGAGCGCGCCGAAGGTCTCGGCTCCGGCCTTCGCGGCCAGTCCGGACATCGCCACCGCGGGGAAGGCCGCTGCAGCGACCACCACGCCGGCCAACAGGCCACAGATGAGTAGCGATGCGGCGTTGGTCAGCACGTTGTGGTCACGTTTCCGCATCCAGGTCACCTCGACAGGGTACGCGAGTAGGGAACGAGGGGCGCGCGGGGAAGTTTCCCCATTTCCTGCGCGCGCCGGCCTCGTTGTGCTAAACGCACGAACCCCGGTGGGTGGTTGCGTGAAACCTGGCAGAAGTCTCCTCCGAACGGAGGAGTGGCGCAGCGTTTTCACCTACTCGGGCGGGGTAGACGGCGGGCGAAGGCCCGGGAAGCCGGGAGTGTCCGGAATGATGGATTTCGCCGACAACGTTGCGTAATCAGGCGACTACACAGCATGATGGTGGCGGCGACAGCAGCCACACGTCGTCCGCGCCGCCCTGGGGAGGCCGGCCCGGACGACCGGGGGGAATTCGACGGCTGGTCGCGCGAAGTCGGTAGGTACTGCAAGGGGGGACGTGTACAGATGGGCATGATCACTGACTGGCCGTCACTGGCGGCGTGTCAGAACGGGGACCCGGACGCGTTGTTCGTACAGGGCGCCGAACAGAACGTGGCGAAAAGGATCTGCCGGAGCTGCCCAGTTCGGTACGAGTGCCTGGCCGACGCGCTCGACAACCGGATCGAGTTCGGTGTGTGGGGTGGCATGACCGAACGCGAGCGCCGGGCGCTGCTGCGGCGCCATCCGCAGGTCACCAGCTGGCGCAAGATGTTCGAGGCGGCCATGAAGAAGAACGCCAAGGAGAAGGCCGGTCGGGACAAGGTCCTCGTGACCACGGCCAACTGACCGACGCGCCGGTCGGTCGCGCCGCTCAGTGCCGGCTGATCGCCTCGCCGATCGTCCGCAGCCCGTCGACGTCGTGCACGTCGGCGGGCTGCGCCGTCACCGACACCGCCGGCACCGCCGGGAACGCCTCGGTGAACCGGGCCGCCACCCGCTCCTCGCGGGCCGCCTGCTCGGCCAGCGTGGCGTGCGCCCGCAGCACCTCGGCGGTGCGCTCGTGCTCGCCCGCCCCCGCCAGCCGCTCCGCCGCGGCCAGACTGTCCGCCGCGGACAGGTCCGGCACCGCCGGCCGGTGCACCCGGTTGAGCACCAGGCCGGCGAGCGGCATCCGCTCGGCGCCCAGCCGGCCCGCGAAGTAGGCGGCCTCGCGGACCGCGTCCGGTTCCGGTGCCGCGACCAGCAGGAACGCCGTCTCGCGGGCCTGGAGGATGCGGTACGTCTGCTCGGCCCGCTGCCGGAACCCGCCGAACATCGAGTCCAGCGCGGCGACGAAGCCGGACAGGTCGGTGAGCAACTGCGCGCCGATCACCTTCTGCACCACCTTCGAGAACATCCCGAAGCTGGCCGTCACCAGGCTGAACATGCTCCGCCCGCCGCTGCGGGCCGGGGCCAGCAGCAGCCGCAGCATGCGCCCGTCCAGGAAGCGGGAGAGCCGGGCCGGCGCGTCCAGGAAGTCGAGCGCCGAGCGCGACGGCGGGGTGTCCACCACGATGAGGTCCCACTCGCCCCGGGCGTGCAGCTGACCCAGCTTCTCCATCGCCATGTATTCCTGCGTGCCCGCGAACGTCGAGCTCATGGCCTGGTAGAAGGGGTTGGCGAAGATCTCCGCCGCCTTCGCCGGGTCGGTGTGCTGGAGCACCACGTCGTCGAAGGTGCGCTTCATGTCGAGCATCATGGCGTGCAACTGGCCGCCGCTGGACTCGACATCGATCCCCTTGACCTGGCGTGGGGTGTTGTCCAGCTCGGTCAGGCCGAGCGACTGGGCCAGCCGGCGGGCCGGGTCGATGGTGAGCACCACCGTCCGCCGGCCGTGCTGTTCGGCGGCCCGCAGCGCCAGGGCCGCCGCGGTGGTCGTCTTGCCCACCCCGCCCGCCCCGCAGCAGACCACGATCCGCACGCCCGGATCGGCGAGGATCTGGTCGACGTCCAGCGGTGGCGCCGCGTCTTCGGAAGGCACCAATCGAGCGTATCGGTCCCGAGGGTCTCTCTGCTCCGTGCCGGCCGCAGGTGTGAGTCAATCCGCCCGGACGAGCGTCTCGGCCAGCGTCTCCAGCCCCGCCCGGTCGACCCCGGCGGGCAGCAGCGGCAGCTCGGTCAGGGGCAGGCCCAGCTCCACCAGGTCGCCGCGAAGCGAATCCTCCAGCTCCCGGCGTACCTGCTGGTCACGGGCCTCAGCGGCGAGGCCGGCCACGGTCCGGGCGTCGGTCGGCAGGCCGGCGGCGGCCAGCCCGCGCTTGAGCTCGGCGGAGGTCACCGGGCGGTCGGCCGGCACCGGGGGTCGGGCCCCGTTGACGATCACCCGGCCGACCGGGAAGCCGAGCTTGGTCAGCTCGGCGATCGCGTCGACGGTCTCCTGGACCGGCATCTCCTCCAGCAGCGTGACCACGTGCACCGCGGTCATCGGCGACCGGAGCAGCGCCGAGACCCCCTCGCTCTGGGTCTTGATCGGGCCCACCTTGGCCAGCCGGGCGGTCTCCGCGGTGACGTTGAGGAAGCGGCCGATCCGCCCGGTCGGCGGCGCGTCCAGCACCACCGCGTCGTACGCCCGGCGCTGCCCGCTGGTCCGGGTGGTCGCCTCCTTGACCTTGCCGGTGAGCAGCACGTCCCGCAGGCCCGGTGCGATGGTGGTGGCGAAGTCGATGGCGCCCAGCTTGCGCAGCGCGCGGCCGGCCGCGCCGAGCTTGTAGAACATGTCCAGGTACTCGAGGAGCGCCTCCTCGGCGTCGACCGCCAGGGCACGCACCTCACCGCCGCCCGGCGCGTCGGTCAGGTGCCGCTCCTCGTACGGCAGCGGGTCGGTGCCGAACAGCTGGGCGATGCCCTGCCGCCCCTCCACCTCGACCAGCAGGGTGCGCCGGCCGCCGGCGGCCAGCCCGAGGGCCAGCGCCGCCGCGACGCTGGTCTTGCCCGTGCCGCCCTTGCCGGTCACCACGTGCAGGCGGGCCGGCCATCTGCCGGCGGACTCGGCCGGCTGCTCAGTCGCTGCCACCCGTCGAGCCTATCCAGCCGTCGCGGTCAGGCGACCTCGCAGACCCACCAACCCGTCTTCCGCACCACCGTGAAGCGCAGTTCCTGGTCGGCCGTCTTCTCGTCGGCGGTGGTCATGGTGACCCTGGTGCTGACCGTGGCCCGGTCCCCGGTCTGGTTGTCCACCTTCGGGGTGGTCCAGCGGAACCGCGCGTTCTGGTACTGCCCGGCGTACTTCCGCACTTCGGCGACCTTGGCGGCGATCTTCTCGTCGTCGCGCGACGCCGAGCAGACGAAGGTGGCCGCCGCACGGGCGTCCCGGTCCTTGTAGACCGCGGTGAGGAAGCCGTCCACGGCGACGGCCGGCTCCTTGGCGCCCTGGCCGTCCTCGGCCTCGCGCAGGGTGAGGAACGCGGCCGTGCCGCCACCGCCGCAGAGCAGGACCGCCGCGGCCAGCACGATCGAGGCGATCAGCAGGCCGCGCCGCTTCCTCGGGGCCGCCGGCTGCGGGTACGCCGGGTAGCCGGGCGTGGACGGGTCGCCGGGGGCCGGCGTGGCGCCGGCGGGCGGCTCCTGGTGGGCGGGACCTCCGGGCGAACCGGCGGCGCCACCGATGGGCGGTTGGGTCATGTCGTTCCCCCGGGGTGCGGCGCGCCGACGCCGCCCCAGGCGACGGACACGTGATCGAGCGTGGCGGGCGAGCGCGGGCACTCGTCCAGACCGGAAGGGTAGCGGTCGGCGGACGGCTTGCCAGCCCCGCGTACGCCAACGCCACGCCGGCGCCGGACGTGAGCCCGCCGTCGCTTTCCCGATCGGCGATGTGTCGCATATGTGACTGGAGGTGACCGGGTGCGCGCGTCCCGTTGCCGGGACTCCCCGCAGGTCCTACGTTCGTCGCGACGCGGGGGGCCGGACCGGCGACGGGTTCCGAGCCGGATGGTGGTGACGGTGAACAGGTACGAGGCCCGGAGGCAGCGGATGCGCGACGCGGAGAACATTCCCCGAGCCCAGTTCCCCGGCGAGCGGGCGGGACGGCCCGGCGACGCCGAGGGGCCCGGCGCGGGAGCGCCGTTCAACGAGCGGTCCTATCGCCCGCCCACCGAGGTGGTGCGCACCCTGGGCCGGCCGGCCGGGCGGGGCCGCGACGAGGAGGAGCCCGGCTACGTCATCCACCTGCCGGTCCGTGTTCCCGACCTGGCGGCGGCCACCGCGCTCGCCTCCACCGTGGCCACCTCGCTGGGCTTCCTCAGCGAGCTGGACGCCGGCGAGACCACCGTCTCCACGGCCGACGACCAGAACAACCGGCACCGCGTCTTCTGCGACCTGCTGCTGGCCGACCGCACCCGCTGCCCCCAGCGGTACGAGCACGAGGGCCCCTGCGGCGAGCCGTCCGCTACGCCCGAGCAGCGTCCCGCGTCCCCGTAACGGCGGCGGACCGTAGGCTGTGCCTGACCGCAGTCCATGTCAGGCAAGGGAGCCTTCACCCGATGCAGAAGTGGGAATACGCCACGGTCCCGTTGCTGGTCCACGCGACCAAGCAGATCCTCGACAACTGGGGCGAGGACGGCTGGGAGCTGGTCTCCGTGGTTCCCGGTCCGAACCCGGAGCAGCTCGTCGCCTACCTCAAGCGTCCGAAGGGCTGACCCGTGAGCGCGAGAAGTGAGCCGGGCCTGCGAGCCCCGCAGTCGCGAACGAAGGACGGCACAGCATGAGCAACGGACCGCACGCGAAGCTCGCGGAACTCGGCCTGACCCTGCCGGAGGTGGCGTCGCCGCTGGCCAGCTACGTGCCGGCCGTCCAGTCCGGGCAGCACGTCTACGTCTCGGGCCAGCTCCCGATCGCCGAGGGCAAGCTGCTCGCCACCGGCAAGGTCGGCAACGGCGTCTCCGCCGAGCAGGCGAAGGACCTGGCGCAGCGGTGCGCCTTGAACGCGCTCGCCGCGATCGACTCGCTGGTCGGGCTGGAGAACGTCGTCAAGATCGTCAAGCTGACCGGTTTCGTGGCCAGCGCGTCCGGCTTCACCGGCCAGCCCGGCGTGGTCAACGGGGCCTCCGAGCTGTTCGGTGCCGTCTTCGGCGAGGCCGGCCGGCACGCCCGCAGCGCGGTGGGCGTCGCCGAGCTTCCCCTGGACGCCCCCGTCGAGGTCGAGGTCATCGTCGAGGTCGCCTGACGCCGGGTAACCGTGATCTTGCCGGTGCCGGTGGGGCAGACGACCCCGCAAGGGGACATAACTCCTGGCGGCACCGCAAGATCGCGGGCAGTGGCGGGCGGGGTCGTACGATCGCTGCCATGGGGCCTGTGACCGGAGCCGCAGGGGCGCTCGCGGACGAGCTGCCGGAGTGGGTGACGCTGGTGCGTGCCCCCAACCCGGGGCCGATGACGCTCGACGGCACGAACACCTGGGTGCTGCGCGCCCCGGGCGCCGAGCACGCCGTGGTGGTCGACCCCGGCCCGGCCGACGAGGAGCACCTGGCCGCGCTCGCCGCGCACGGCCCGGTCGGTCTCGTGCTGATCACCCATGGGCACGCCGACCACACCGAGGGCGCGCCGCGGCTCAGTGAGCTGCTCGGCGGGGCGCCCGTCCTCGCCGTCGACCCGGCGCACACCGTCGGGGGCGCGCCGCTGACCCCGGACACCCCGCTCGACGCCGGCCTGGACGTCCGCCTGCTCGCCACCCCCGGCCACACCGCCGACTCGGTCTGCTTCCTGGTCGGGCACGGCGATGAGCGGGTCGTGCTCACCGGCGACACCATCCTCGGGCGGGGCACCACCGTGGTCGCCCACCCGGACGGGCACCTCGGCGACTACCTGTCGAGCCTGGAGCTGCTCGCCACGTACCGGGGGATCCCGGCGTTGCCGGGGCACGGCCCGGCGCTGGCCGACTGCGGTGTGGCGGCCGATTTCTACCTGGCCCACCGGCGGGCGCGGCTCGACCAGGTCCGCGCGGCGGTCGCCGCCGGCGCGACCACCGCGCCCGAGGTCGTAGAGCGGGTCTACGCGGACGTCGACCGGTCGCTGTGGTGGGCCGCCGAATGGTCGGTCCGGGCCCAGCTGGAGTACCTCGGGGTGAGCTCCCGGGAATCCGGCGCCGGGGGTACGGGGTTGGAGCTGCCGTGACCTGCCCGGTGTGTGGAACCGTCGCCGTGCCCGGCGCGCGGTTCTGCCACAACTGTGGAGCCGCCCTGCCGGCCGCCGCCACGCTGCCCGCCGCCGAGCGGCGGGTCGTCACCGTGCTCTTCGGCGACCTCTCCGACTTCACCTCCTGGTCGGAGGACCTCGACCCGGAACGGGTCGGGGCCGTCACGGACCGGGTGCTGGCCGCCCTGGCGGGCGCGGTGAAGACCTTCGGCGGGCACGTCGACAAGCTCACCGGCGACGGGATCATGGCGGTCTTCGGCGCGCCGGTGGCGCACGAGGACGACGCCGAGCGCGCCGTCCGGGCCGCGCTCTCCATGCAGCGGGCGGTCCGCCGGGTGCTCGACGACGAGCGGGGCGGCGGCGCACCGCTCGGCCTGCGGGTCGGCCTGAACACCGGCGACGTCATCGCCGGCATCCAGGCCGCGATCGAGTACACGGTCATCGGCGACACGGTGAACACCGCCGCCCGGCTCGCCGACGCCGCCGCCGTCGGCGCGGTCTACGCGGGTGGGCGGACCTCCGCCGCCACCCGGCACGTCGCCTCCTGGCGGGCGTTGCGCCCGTTGCGGCTCAAGGGCAAGCGCGAGCCGGTCGAGGCGTACGAGCTGCTCGGCCTGCTGGACGCGCCGGGCACCCGGTCCGGCCTCGGCGACGAGGCGCCCTTCGTGGGCCGGGAGACCGAGATCGGCCGGGTCGCCGGCCGGCTCGCCGAGGTGATCGACCGGGGTGAGCCCCGGGTGCTGCTGATGACCGCCGAGGCGGGGATCGGCAAGTCCCGGTTCGCCGCCGAGGTGGAACGCCTCGCCGCCGGCTACGACGTCGGTGCCGGCCGGTACGCCGCGCACACCGGCGCCCGGGTGCTCTCCGTCCGCTGCGCCGCGTTCGGCGAGCGGCGCCGGCTCGCCCCCCTCGCCGACCTGGTCCGGGCCGCGGTCGGCCTGCCCAACGACGCCGCCACGGCGCTCACCCGGCCGGCCGTCGAGGAGCGGCTGCGCCGGCTCGGGCAGCGCCTCGGCCGGCTCCCCGGCGACCCGCCCCCGCTCGCCGTGGACCAGCTCCTCGCCCTGCTCGGGTACGCCGAACTCCCCGCCGCCACCGAGAACGGCGAGTGGAACGCCGCCTCCCCGCCGCCGGACGCCGAGGCCGTGCCCAACGCGGTCGCCGAGCTGCTCAGCGCCCTCGCCCTGGAGGCGCCGCTGGTGATCGTGGTGGACGACCTGCACGACGCCACCGCCGAGACGATCAAGGCGCTCGCGCTGACCCTCAACCGGCTCAGCGGCCCGGTGCTGGTGCTGCTGCTCGGCCGGCCCGAGCTGGTGCGGACCGCCGGCGCGCTGACCCGCGTCGCGGACGCCGAGGTGCACGCGCTGCCCCCGCTGCGCGGCGCCGACGCCTCCCGGCTCCTCACCAGCTATCTGAGCGGCGGCAAGCTGTCCACGGCCGACGCCGACCGGCTGCTCGCCACTGCCCAGGGCAACCCGTTCTACCTGGCCGAGCTGGTCACCCTGCTGATGGAGCGCGGGGCGCTGACCGCCGGCCCGGGGCGGGACGCCAACGTCGGCTGGCGGCTCGCGCCCGGCTCGCTGGGCAGCCGGCTGCTCTCCCGCGACCTGGCCGCCGTGCTCGCCGCGCGTATCGACGCCCTGCCGCCGGACGCCCGCTCGGTCCTGCGGGACGCCGCGGTGGTCGGCGACATCGTGCCCGACGGCGCGCTGGAGGCGCTGCGCGAGCAGCGCGTCGGGCGGGACGGCCGGCCGGCCGCGGTGGCCGCGGTCGAGCTGGACCGGGCCGTGGAGGAGCTGCTGCAACGCCGCATGCTGCACCGGACCCGCACCGGGTTCGCCTTCGCCACCCCGCTCATGCGGGAGGCCGCGTACGCCGGGGTGAGCAAGGCCGAGCTGGCCGAGCGGCACGCCGCGCTGGCCCGCTGGGCGGCACCGGAGAACGCCGACGGCACCACCACGGCGCCCGGCGGGTTCACCGAGTCCGCCCGGGACGACTTCGTCGCCCAGCACGTCGAGCGGGCCGCAGCGCTCGCCGACGCGGTCAAGCTCCGCCCGGACGCGCCGGCCCGGGCGGTCGCCCCGCTGGGCGTGGCCGCGCTGTGCCGGTCCGCCCGCCGCGCGCTGCGGTCCGGGGAGCCGGCGATGGCCGTCGAGTACGCCGAACGCGCCGCCGAGCTGGCCCGCGACGGGGTGCCGCTGGCCGACCAGGTGGTGCACGCCCGGGCGCTGCTCCAGATCGGCCGCCCGGCCGACGCGCTCGCCTTCGCCGAGAAGATCGCCGCGAACGCCGGGGACGCGGCGGCCACCCGGACCAGCGCCCTCCTGCTGGCCGGGCAGGCCCACCAGACGCTGGGTGACGCCGCCCGTGCCGAGCGGAGCTGGCAGGAGGCGTTGCAGGTGGCCACGGCGGCCAACCTGCCGACCATGCGCGCCTCGGCGATGCGCCGGCTCGGCATGGCCGACTTCATCGCCGGCCGGCTGGGCCAGGCGAGCAGTCGCCTGGCGGCCTCCTACCAGGTCAGCCTCGCCGCGAAGGACCCGCGCGGGCAGGCCTGGTCGTTGCAGAACCTGGCCTGGGTCACCACGACCCGGGGCGACTTCGCCGGCACCGACGCGGTGCTCGGCCGGGCCGCCCGGCTGTTCGCCGAGCTGAAGGACCCGTACGGGCGGGCCTGGCTGCGCGGCACGACCGCGTTCGCGCGGCTGCTCGCCGGCCGGCTCCGCGAGGCGTGCCGGATGGCGCAGGTGTTCCTGCCGTTCGGCGAGCGGGTCGGCGAGGCGTGGGCGGTGGGCACCCTGCGCGCGGTCGAGGCGTACGCCACCGCGGAGCTGGGCGAGCTGGCCGAGGCGGACCGGGCGGCGCGCCGGGCGTACCGGGAGTTCGCCGAGGTCGGCGACGACTGGGGCCAGGGCTTCGCGCTGGTGGTGCGCGGCGTGGTGGCGCGCGGGCTGGGCGAACCGGAGCACGCCGCCGACCTGCTGACCGACGCCCTCGGGTACGCCGACCGCACCACGCACCCGCTGCTCACCGGGATGGCCGGGACGCTGCGCGGCTTCGTGGCGCTGGACATGGGCGACGCCGCGACGGCCGAGCGGGAGGCCCGGTCGGTGCTGACCACCGTGGAGCCGCACAACCCGCAGGCCCCCGCCCAGGTGGCGCCCCGCGTGCTGCTCGCCATGGCCCGGCTCGCGGCCGGTGACGCCGCGACCGCGGTGGGGCTGCTCGCCCCGGTCGCCACGACCGCCGCCAACACCCCGTCGCTGCTGTTCTCCCGCCGCCAGACCATGGCCCGGTACGCGTCCGCGCTGCTCGGCCACGGTCAGCGCGAGCAGGCGCTGGACTGGGCGCAGCGGGCCGTGTCGGCCCCGGCCGAGGACGTGCGCAGCCAGGTCGTCGCGCGGATGGTGCTGGCCGAGGCGTTCGACGCCTGTGGCCGCCCGGCCGAGGCGCTGGCCAGCGCCGAGGAGGCGGTGCGGCTGGCGTACGCCACCGAGCAGCGCAGTGAGCGGGCCGCCGCCGACGCGCTCCGCGTCCGCCTCGCCGCGCACTGATCCCCACCGGTTCTGCCGGTTCCGGGGATGTGCCCGTCGGTGGGGGCGGTTAGCGTGGGAGCGTGCGGGCCGTCCACGCCGACGGCCACGGTTGGGGAGGGACGATGAGGCTGCCGCGCTCCGGCGCCGGCTGGACGATCGCGGTCTTCGGGCTCCTGGCGCTGCTGCTCGGCGCGCTGGGGCTGATCTGGCCGGAGACCCAGCTCCGCCTGCTCGGCTTCGAGGTGCCGGCCGAGCGTGCCCCGGGTGACTACACCGGCACGTTCCTCACGGCGTCCTCGATGGCCTCGTTCAACATGGGGGTCTACTACCTGCTCGCGGTGGCGACCGAGTGGCGGCCGTTCTACCGGTTCACCGTCTGGTTCCGGCTGGTCACGTTCACCGTCTTCAGCATCGCGGTGCTCTCCGACGTCGCCCCGGACCGGTTCTTCGGTGTCGCGGCCTGGGAGGGCCTGGGCGCGGTCGCGACCGCCGTCGGCCTGTGGTGGGACGCCCGCCGGGCGGCCGCCGGGCCGGGCCGGCCGGCTGCCGCGGACGACACCGCTCCGGGTCCGGGCCCGGTTCCGGCGACCGACGCGGTGCGCTGAGCGACCGGGACCGTTGGGTATTTTCGAGTCGTGACCGAGACCCCGCCCGGCGCCCTGCGGCTGCCCATCGTGCCCGGTCTGACCGACCTGGAGGTCTTCGCCCGGGGCGGCTACGCCACCGTCTACCGGGCCACCCAGATCTCGGTGGGGCGCGAGGTCGCGGTCAAGGTGGAGAACCGCACGCTGGACAGCGACCGGGACCAGGCGCGTTTCCTGCGCGAGGCGCGGGCCGCTGGCAAGATGTCCTCCCACCCGCACGTGGTCGACCTCTTCGACGTCGGGGTCACCGTCGACCAGCACCCCTACCTGATCATGGAGCTGTGCGACGGCTCGTACGCGGAGCGGATGCGCCGGTGCCCGTTGGGTGCGGTCGAGGCCCGCGACCTCGGCGTGAAGATCGCCGACGCGCTGGCCCACTCGCACGCGGCCGGGGTGCTGCACCGGGACGTCAAGCCGGCCAACATCCTCTACTCGCACTTCAATTCGGCGGTGCTGGCCGACTTCGGGCTGGCGGTGCTGGCCGAGGTGCGCGACGCCTCGGTCACCCTCGAGGTGCTCACCCCGGCCTACGCGCCGCCGGAGATGTTCAGCCACAGCCCGCCCAGCCCGGCCGTCGACGTCTACGCGCTCTGCGCCACCCTCTACGCGGTGATGCACGGCCGCCCGCCGCGCTGGCAGTCCGAGCGCAACCCGAGCCTGGTCACCGTTTTGGAGATGTTCCAGCAGCCGATCCCCGGCCTGCCCGGGGTGCCCGACGAGCTCATCGACGTGCTGCGGCTGGGCATGGCCAACGACCCGGGCGAGCGTCCCTCCGCCGTCGAACTGCGCGGCCTGCTCGCCGCGCTCCCGCTGGATTCGGGGGCCGCGCCGGTGAGCGGCGCGCCCTATCCAGGGTCTCCGGTCAGCGGCGGCCCGACCACCGGTGGACAGCCGCTGACCCGCGCCGGCCAGCCGGGCCCGCGCCCGCCGGCCGAGGACGCCCACCCGACCGTGCCGACCCGCGGCCGCCGCTGGCCGCGGCGCTGGTTCCTCGGCGGGGCGGGCGTGCTCGCGCTCGCCGCCTCGGCCGGTGCGGGCGCCTGGCTGGCCGGCGGCGCTCCCGACGTGGTGTCGCCGACGCCGGTGGCCAGCGGGGCGGCCGAGCCGTCGCGGGTCCCGCCCGGCTGCGCGACGGGCGACGTCCGCCTGCCGGCGGGCGCCCACTGTGCGTCCGAACTGGAGTGTTACGGCCCGGTGCGGCTGCGCCGCGACCGGGCCGAGGCGACCCGGGTGCCCTGCGACGGCCGGCACACGTGGGAGAGCTACGCCGAGGGTGACCTGCCGGCCGCGCTCGTCGGCGCGGGCCACGACGCGGTGGTGGCCGATCCGGCCGTCCAGCAGGTCTGCAGCGTGGGCACGTTCCAGCTGGTCAGCGACGTGCGACAGGTGACCGGCTGGAACCTGGAGGTGCTGCCGCCGGCCGGCACGGACCGCACCTACCGGTGCCTGGCGGGGCGGGGCGTGGACGCGCTGGCCGTGCCGACCCTCACCGGTCGCTGATCCCGTTCGCCGTCCGCTGCTGCCGCACCGCCCGCGGGTCGATCGCGCCCAGGGTGTCGGCGTCGCCCGGGAACCCGCCACCGGACGCCCGCAGGTCCCGGACCGCCCGCGGGTCGAGCGCCTCCAACGTGTCGGCGTCGCCCGCGTAGCCGCCGGCCGGCGTGCGGAGCTGCCGGACCGCCCGGGGGTCGATCGCCTCCAGGGTGTCGGCGTCCACCCCGTACGCGGTGGGGGCCGGCCACTCGTCGGTGGACGCGTCGGCGCGGGGAGGGGCCTGCCGGGCGGCGGTGACCGTCACCCCGGCGATCATGCCGAGCAGGACGCAGGCCAGGGCCAGCACCACCGAGAGGATGCCGGCCGGGTGCCACACCACCAACGTCACCAGCGCCGCCACCGCCGCCACCGACGCGACGACGGCCTTGACCCGCGCATCGGGCTTCGGGAACGAACTCACCCGACAAGCATGGCCCAGGGCGTCGAGCTGTCAACTGCCGGACCGGTACGGCTCCGCGCCGGCCACGCCCCCGGAGCCCGCCGGCCTCCACCACGGAGAGTGGTGAAAGCGTCGATCAATAATATTTCGTTACATCAATCGGCAATCTGTCGCTTCCGTCCGCGTTTGGCGGGCGATCCCGGTTGGTCGTGATCCCTACAGTGACGGGTGTCGAGGTCTCCTCGACGGACCCCGTTCCCCACCGGAAGGCAGCCACATGCCACGTGCAATCCGGTCCCTCACCGCAGCAGGGATCGCCGGCCTCGTCCTCGCCGGATCGGCGGTCGCGCCCGCCGCGGCCGCGGCCGCGACGCCGCAGCCGCCGGCGTACGACCGGACCAGCGCCACCGAGGCGCGCCGGGTCGACCGAGTGCCCACGCCGCAGCTCGACTGGTACGCCTGCTACGACTACGCCGAGTGCGCCACGGTCCGGCTCCCGCTGGACTACGACAACCCCAAGGGCGCCACCACCGAGATCGCGCTGCTCCGGGTCAGGGCCCGCGACCAGCAGCACCGGATCGGCAGCCTGTTCCTCAACCCGGGTGGCCCGGGCGGCTCCGGCACCAGCATCGCGCTCGCCGCGCCGTACTTCCTCGGCGACGACCTGCTCGACCGCTTCGACATCGTCGGCGTCGATCCGCGCGGGATCGCCGCCAGCGACAACGTGAAGTGCTTCCCGTCGGTGAAGGACCAGACCCGGGCGTACGCCGGGCTGAACGTCGCCTTCCCGTTCACCAGAGCCGAGGAGAAGGCGTACGTCACGGCGTCGAAGGCGGTCGGCAAGGGCTGCTCGACCACCGGCAGGCCGTTGACCGGTGCGGCGTCCACCGCCGAGGTGGCCCGCGACATGGACGTGCTGCGCCGCGCGGTCGGCGACAACAAGCTCAGCTACCTCGGCTTCAGCTACGGCACCGCGCTGGGGCAGTACTACGCCAACATGTTCCCGGACCGGTTCCGCGCCGTGGTGGTCGACGGCGTGCTCAACCCCAACGCCTGGGTCGGCCAGGGCAAGGCCCGCAACCAGCTCCAGGAGACCCGGCTGCGCAGCGCCGACGGCGCGTACCGCGCGCTGCACGAGATCCTGGTCCAGTGCGACAAGGCCGGCTCGGAGAAGTGCGCGCTGGCGTCCGGCGGCGACCCGGTGGCCGCGTACGAGACGGTGGCGCAGCGGCTGCGCAAGAAGCCGCTGGTGGTGGACGACCCGGACGCCGGGCAGTTCACCGTCAGCTACGCCGACTTCGTCGGCGCCACCCTCAGCTACCTCTACGACCCGAGCGGCTGGCAGTACATCGTGGACCTCACCGGTGAGCTGCTGGTGCTGACCGACCGGGCCGCGGGCGCGTCGGACCGGGCGGAGGCACGGGCCGCCGTGGCGCGGCGGGCCGCCGAGGCCCGCCGGCAGCGGGGCTACGACTTCCCCTACGACAACGGGCTGGAGACGTTCCTGACCGTGGACTGCACCGACGCGTACCACCCGAGGAGCGCGGACGCCTGGCCGGCGCTGTCGGCCAGGGAGGACACGCGGGCGCCGTACTTCGGACGGGCCTGGGCCTGGGGCACCGCACCCTGCGCCCGCAACACGTGGACCGTGCGGGACGAGGACGCCTTCACCGGCCCGTTCAACCGGACCACGGCCGCACCGGTCCTGGTGGTCGGCAACTACTGGGACCCGGCGACCAACTACCAGGGCGCGGTCAGCTCGGCCCGGCTGCTGCCGAACAGCCGGCTGCTGAGCAGCGACAGCTGGGGGCACACCGCCTACGGCACCTCGGCCTGCGTGACCGGCGCGGTCGACGCGTACCTGCTCCGGGGGACACTGCCGGCCAGGGGGACGCTCTGCACCGGTGACGCGCAGCCGTTCCAGGACGAGCCGGCGGTCACCCGGGCGAAGGCCTCGAAGAGCGACCTGGCCCGCGCCGGTGAGCCCGGGCGGGGCGAGCCGAAGCGACTGCCGCCCGTGGTGGCGCCGCTGCCGGCGGTCGGCACGCTGACCGTCCGCTGACGGACCCCCGGGGTACGGCGGGTGATCGGGCACCCGCCGTACCCCGGGCCGCGGACGACGCGAGGGGCGGCCCGGTCAGGCGTCCCCGTCGCCGAGCGCCTCCCGCAGCAGGTCGACCAGCTCGGCGGCCTCGGTCAGCTCGTCGCCGACCGGGCATCCCGCGCGCGCCACCGCCGCCTCCCACAGCAACCGCCCTGGCGTGCCGCCGATGAGCCAGCGTCGCACCGCCCGCTGCACGTCCTCGGTCAGCGAGGAACCCCACCGCCAGCCGTCGACGAAGGCGGCGAGCTGCCGGGCGGGCGTCTCACCCGGCAGCTCGGCGAAGTCCGAGAGGTACTCCTCGACGTCAAGGTCGAGCGCGACGACGGCCTCCAGAACGTCCGGCACCGGGTTGGTGGACGGCCAGGACAGCAGAGTCCGGCGCCACCACGACCGGACGAACTCGGTGACGGCCGTGCGCTCCTCGGGCGACCAGCGCTGCCAACTCGCGCGGATCCGCGAGGTCACGTGCCCCGGCCACCACCAGTCCGCCATCTCCCCGCTCGCGTACGCCGCCAGCAGTCGCGGCACCAGGTGCGGCAGCTCGGTGCCGTCGCCCCAGGTGCCGGGGTTGGACAGGTAGGTGCCGAGCTGCCTCGCAGTGAGCGCGCGTAACGGCGTACGCCGGAAGAGGTCCACCTCGGCGGGGTCGACGCAGTGGTCGCAGGCCGTCATGTCGGGCGGCATGGGGTGGCGGGCGAAGACGGCGTAGAGCCGGTCGGTCGCCCGCTCCAGATCGGGCGGCACCATGGCGACAGTCTCCCGGGCGGTTCCGCCGGTGTCGATCGCGATCAGGGCAGTGAACAGGTGCTTCGGCGGGTTAGAGTACGGCCGCACCCCGCTGCCGCCGGTTCCCGGCCGGACGGCGGGGGCGCTCCGCCGCCGTGATCCGCCCACTGGCGAACGGCGGCCCTCGACCTCCCGACCAAGGAGTCTCCACTCCCATGTCTCGAAGATGGATCTCTGTTCTGATGTCCGCCGGGCTCGCGCTCGGCGCGCTCGGCATGGCGCAGCCGGCCAGTGCGGCCGACCCGGCGCCCGACGGTGGTGGCCACGCGAACGCCGGCGTCAAGCCGGGCGCGCGCGCCAGCTCGGCGTCCACGAGCGCCGCCATCCCGGCCGGCTACACGATCCGCGGCATCGACGTCTCCAGCCACGACCACAACCTCGGCCCGATCGACTGGCCGGCCGTGGCGGCCGGTGGCGCCAAGTTCGCGTACGTCAAGGCGACCGAGGGGCAGACGTACCGCAACCCCTACTTCGCCGAGGACTACGCGGCGGCCAAGGCCGCCGGCCTGCTCGTCGGCGCGTACCACTTCGCCCGCCCGGACGGGCGTGACCCGGTCACCGAGGCGAACTTCTTCGTCGACAACGCCAAGTTCGCCAAGGACAGCCAGACGCTGGTGCCCATGGTGGACATCGAGTGGCCGTACTGGTCCGGCGCGCCGACCTGCTACGGGCTGACCACGACGGACATGTCCGCCTGGATCAGGTCCTTCACGGACCAGGTCAAGGCACGCATCGGCCGGCCGGTGATGATCTACACGAACACCAACTACTGGAACCCGTGCACCGGCAACAACGCGTCGTTCGGCGCGAACCCGCTGGACATCGCCGGCTACACCGCGACCCGCCCGCCCCTGCCGGCCGGCTGGACGACGGAGACCATCTGGCAGTACGCCGCGGGTGACCCCAGCAAGCCGGGCAGCTACAGCCAGAACGTGTTCAACGGCGACTACCCGGCGCTCACCCGGCTGACCGGCGCTCCGGCGGTCGCGGCGCCGATCGCCCTCCGGGCCCGGGCCAACAGCCGCTACGTGGTGGCCGAGAGCGCCGGCACGAAGCCGCTGATCGCGAACCGGACTGCGGTCGGGCTGTGGGAGCAGTTCGACGTGGTCGACGCGGGCGACGGCTTCGTGGCCCTGCGGGCCCGGGCCAACGGCCGCTACGTGGTGGCGGAGAGCGCGGGCAGCAAGCCGCTGATCGCCAACCGCACGTCGGTCGGCGCCTGGGAGAAGTTCACGGTGATCGAGAACCCGGACGGCACCATCAGCCTCCGGGCCAACGCCAACGGCCGGTACGTGGTGGCGGAGAGCGCGGGCAGCAAGCCGCTCATCGCCAACCGCACGTCGATCGGGCCGTGGGAGAAGTTCGACCGGATCGCCACCTCCTGAGCCGAGCTGCCCGTGCCCGGCGCCCCCGACCAGGGGCGCCGGGCACCGGCGTCTCAGTAGGACTTGTCCTGGCCGAGGACGTGCTGGGCCACGAAGTTGAGGATCATCTCGCGGCTGACCGGCGCGATCCGGCCGGCCCGGACCGCGCCCAGCAGGGTCGCCACGCCGTACTCCGTGGTCATGCCGGCGCCGCCGAGCGCCTGGACGGCGGTGTCCACGGCGAGCGCGGCGGCCTCGCCGGCCGCGTACTTGGCCATGTTGCCCGCGACACCGGCCTCCAGGTCGCGGCCGGCGTCGTAGAGGGTGGCCGCCTTGTGGATCATCAGGCGAGCCAGCTCCACCTGCACCGCCGCGTGGGCGAGCGGGTGGGCGACGCCCTGGTGGGAGCCGATGGTCTTCCCGCCCCACACCGTCCGCCTGGCGGTGTACTCGCTGGCCCGCTCGATGGCGTACCGGCCGGTGCCGGCGCCCATCGCGGCGACCGTGATCCGTTCGGGGTTGAGCCCGGAGAACAGGGCCGGCAACCCGGCGTCCAGGGATTCGCCGACCAGCGCGTCGGCGGGCAGCCGGACGTCGTCCAGGTAGAGCAGGAACTGGTTCTCCGGGGAGAGGATCTCCATGTCCAGCTTGGACCGCTCCAGCCCGGGAGCGTCGGTCGGCACGACGAACAGCGCCGGCTTCAGCTTGCCGGTCCCGGAGTCCTCGGTCCTGGCCACCACCAGCACGTGCCCGGCCTCGTCGACGCCGGAGATGTAGCACTTGCGGCCGGTCAGCAGCCAGTCGTCGCCGTCGCGGCGGGCCACGGTGCCGAGCCGGTGGAAGTTCGACCCGGCCTCCGGCTCGGTGATCGCGAAGACGATCTTCTGGGAGCCGTCGGCGAGCCCGGGCAGGTGGCGCTTGCGCTGCTCGTCGGTGCCGTGCCGGGCGATGACGGTGGCCGCGATGGCGGGTGAGACGACGAGCAGCAGCAGCGGGCAGCCGGCCGCGGCCAGCTCCTCGCAGACGATGGCCAGCTCGGTGATGCCGCCACCGCCGCCGCCGTACTCGGTGGGGATGTTGACGCCCAGGTAGCCGAGCCGCCCGGCCTCCTGCCACAGCTCGGTGGTGTGCGTGCCGGCCCGGGCCTTCTCGACGAAGTAGCCGTGGCCGTACTTCCGCCCCAGCGCCCGGACGGCGTCGCGGAGCTGGTCCTGCTCGGGGGTGAGGTCGAAGTTCATCGCGGGTCCTCCTCGGGATCCGACGGCTCCACGTCGCGGCGCGGCGCCGGATGCGCCGGGCCGGAGCCGTCGATGACGGCCAGCACGGCCCCGGTGTCGACCTGGCCGCCGGCCGGCACGGGCAGCTCCGCCACCACGCCGTCGGCCGGCGCGAGCACCGGGTGTTCGAGCTTCATCGCTTCGAGGGTCAGCAGCAGGTCGCCGGCGCTCACCCGCTGGCCTACCTCGACGTGCACGCGGGTCACCGCGCCGGGCAGCGGCGCGAGCAGCGACCCGGCCGCCAGCTCGGCGGTGGGCAGGGGGAACCGGGGCAGCTCGGTGAGGCTCGCCGACCCGTCCGGGCCGTCCACGAAGACCTCCGGCCCGACCCGGTGTACGCGGAACGTCCGCCGCACCCCGTCGACGTCGAGCGCCACGCGGTCCGGGGCGGCCTCGACCACGGTCACGGCCGGGACGGCGTCGGGGGTGTCGTCCCCACCGGCCGGGGACACCGACCAGTCGGCGAGCGCGCCCGTGCGGTCCAGCCGGTACCGCACCTCGAGCTCGCCGCCGCCCGCCCCAGCGAACCGGGTGACCTGCGGGAACGCCGGCACGTTGCGCCAGCCCGACGGGAGTCCGCCCAGCCGGCGCCCGGCGGCGCCGGCCAGCGCGGCGGCGAGGGCGGCCACGGGGAGCCGGTCGGCGGGGAGCAGCGGGGCGAAGACCTCGGGATGCCGGTCCAGGAAACCGGTGTCGATGTCCACGGCAGCGAACTCGGGGCTGCGCAGCACCCGGACCAGCAGGTCCCGGTTGGTGGCGACGCCGTGCAGCTCGGCCCGGGCCAGCGCGCCGGCGAGGGCGCGGGCCGCCTCGGCCCGGGTGGGCGCCCAGGCGATCAGCTTGGCCAGCATCGAGTCGTAGTGGACGCTGACCGCCGACCCGCCGGTCACGCCGGAGTCGAGTCGCAGGCCCCTGGTCGGGGCGAACTCGGCGCCGACCCCGGGGATCGCGAACCGGTGCAGCGTGCCGGTGGCCGGGCGGAAGCCCTGGGCCGGGTCCTCGGCGCAGAGCCGTACCTCGATGGCGTGGCCGTCGGCCGGCGGGGTGGCCGCCAGCGGCAGCGGCTCGCCCTCGGCGACGAGCAGTTGCAGCCGGACGAGATCCAGCCCGGTGGTCAGCTCGGTGACCGGGTGCTCCACCTGGAGGCGGGTGTTCATCTCCAGGAAGTGGACCTGCCCGTCGGGGGCGAGCAGGAACTCCACGGTGCCCGCGCCCACGTAGTCGACCGCCCGGCCGGCGGCCACCGCCGCCTCGTACAGCCGCTCGCGCACCCCGGGAGGCAGGACGCCCGGCGCCTCCTCGACGATCTTCTGGTGCCGGCGCTGGATCGAGCAGTCCCGAGCCCCGAGGGCCACCACCGTGCCGTGGCTGTCGCCGAAGATCTGCACCTCGACGTGCCGGCCGCGTTCGACGTACCGCTCGATGAAGACCGTGCCGTCGCCGAACGCCGCGGCCGCCTCGCGGCGCGCGCCCGCGACGGCCTCGGCCAGCCCGGCGGCGTCGCGGACCACCCGCATGCCCCGGCCGCCGCCGCCCGCGGCGGCCTTGACCAGCACCGGGAAGCCGGTCACCTGGCCGGCCTCGGTCCAGGTGGGCAGCATCGGCACGCCCGCGTCGCCGAGCAGCGCCTTGGCCGCCATCTTGTCGCCCATCGCGGCGATCGCCTTGGCCGGCGGGCCGACCCACGTCAGCCCCGCGTCGGTGACCGCGGCGGCGAACTCCGCGTTCTCGGCCAGGAACCCGTAACCCGGGTGGACCGCGTCCGCGCCGGCCCGGCGGGCCGCGTCCACGATCAGGTCGATCCGCAGGTACGTCTCGGCCGGCGCGTTGCCGGACAACCGGACGGCCTGGTCGGCCTCGGCCACGAAGGGCGCGTCGGCGTCCGCGTCGGAGTGCACGGCGACCGTCTCCACGCCGAGCGCGCGGCAGGTGGCGAAGACCCGCCGGGCGATCTCGCCCCGGTTGGCAACCAACAGCCTGGTAATCATCGGCGCTGCGCCGTCCTCTCGTTCGCGACTGCGGGACTCCGCTCCGCTGCGTTCCTCGCGCTCACTGGTCACATCCGGAAGACGCCGAAGCCGTCGGCGCCCTTCACCGGTCCGTTGTGGATCGCCGACAGGCAGAGCCCGAGGACGGTACGGGTGTCCCGGGGGTCGATCACCCCGTCGTCGTAGAGCCGGCCGGAGAGGAAGAGCGCCCCGGACTGGGACTCGATCTGCTGCTCGACCATCATCCGCATGGCGGCGTCGGACTCCTCGTCGTAGTCGCGGCCCCGGGCGGCGGCGGCCTGCCGGGCGACGATGGAGAGCACCCCGGCGAGCTGCGCCGGTCCCATCACCGCCGACCTGGCGTTCGGCCAGGTGAACAGGAACCGTGGCTCGTACGCCCGGCCGCACATGCCGTAGTTGCCGGCGCCGTAGGAGGCGCCCAGGTTGACGGTCAGGTGCGGGACCGTCGAGTTCGACACCGCGTTGATCATGAGAGCGCCGTGCTTGATGATGCCGCGCTGCTCGTACTCGGTGCCCACCATGTAGCCGGTGGTGTTCTGCAGGAAGACCAGCGGGGTGTCGGCCGCGTTGGCGAGCTGGATGAACTGGGTGGCCTTCTGCGCCTCCTCGCTGAACAGCACGCCGCGGGCGTTGGCCAGCACGCCGACCGGGTACCCGTGCAGCTCGCCCCAGCCGGTGACCAGGGCGGTGCCGTAGCCGGGCTTGAACTCGTCGAAGTCGCTGCCGTCGAGGACCCGGGCGAGCACCTCGCGCGGGTCGAACGGCACCTTGAGGTCGGCGCTGGCGATGCCGAGCAGCTCCTCGGGGTCGTACTTGGGTGGCGAGGGGAACGGGTTGCGCGGCGCGGGACCCTGCTTGCGCCAGTTGAGCCGGCGTACGCACTGCCGGGCCAGCCGGATGCCGTCCCGCTCGTCCTCGGCCAGGAAGTCGGCCAGGCCGGACTTCGCCGAGTGCATGACCGCCCCGCCCAGCGACTCGTCGTCGGTGACCTCGCCGGTGGCCATCTTCACCAGCGGCGGCCCGGCCAGGTAGACCTGCGACCGGTCCCGGATCATGATCGTGTAGTCCGACATGCCCGGCACGTACGCCCCACCGGCGGTGGCGTTGCCGAACACCACGCTGACCGTGGGGATCTTCGCCGCGGAGAGCCGGGTCAGGTCGCGGAACACCCGGCCGCCCGGGATGAAGATCTCCGCCTGGGTCGGCAGGTCCGCACCCGCGCTCTCCACCAGGTTGACCATGGGCAGCCGGTTGGCCAGGGCGATCTCGCCGGCCCGCCGGGTCTTGGCGAGCGCCCAGGGGTTCACGGCGCCGCCGCGTACCGTCGGGTCGTTGGCGACGACCAGGCACTCCACGCCCTCGACCACCCCGATGCCGGTCACCGTGCTGGCCCCGACCGGGAAGTCGGTGCCGTAGGCGGCCACCGGCGACAGCTCCAGGAACGGGCTGTCCTGGTCGAGCAGCAGCTCGATCCGCTCGCGGGGGAGCAGCTTGCCCCGCTTGTGGTGGCGGGTCACGTACTTCTCGCCGCCACCCGCCCGGGCCTGGTCGAGCGCGGTCTCCAGCTCGGCGAGGCGTTCCCGCAGCGCCTCGCGGTTGGCCCGGTAGGCGGGCGAGGACGGGTCGAGCCGGCTGTCCAGTGTCGTCACAGCGATCCTTCCGTTCGTGACCGCGGGGCTCGCAAACCCGGCTCACTCCTCGCACTCACAGGCCCATGCCCTTCGCGATGATCTCGTTCATGATCTCGGTCGTGCCGCCGCCGATGCCCAGGATCCGGGCGTCGCGGTAGTGCCGTTCCACCTCGGCGTCGCGCAGGTAGCCGAAGCCGCCGTGCAGTTGCAGCGCCGCGTCGACGACGAAGTCGCAGGCCGCCACGGCGACGTTCTTCGCCATCGCCACCTCGGTCACCACGGGTTCGCCGGCGACCACCCGCTCGGCCACGTCGTGCACGTACGCCCGGGCCGCCTCGGCGCGGGTGTGCATCTCGGCGAGCCGGTGCCGGACGAGCTGCCGGCTGGCCAGCGGGCGGCCGAAGGTGGACCGGTCCCGGCACCAGCGGGTGGCCAGCTCCACGCAGCGCTGCGCGGTGGCGTAGGCCTGGGTGGCCAGGGACAGCCGTTCGGTGGCGAACTGCTGCATGATCGCCAGGAAGCCGGTGTCCTCCGGGCCGACCCGGTTCGCCACCGGCACCCGGACGTCGACGAAGGACAGTTCGGCGGTGTCCGAGCAGTGCCACCCGAGCTTCGCCAGCCGGCGGCCGACGGTGAACCCGGGCGTGCCCTTGTCGATCACCAGCAGGCTGAGCGCGCCGCTGCCCGGCAGCACGGTGCAGACCGCGGTGGTCACGAAGTCGGCCCGGACCCCGCTGGTGATGTAGGTCTTCGACCCGTTCACCACGTAGTGGTCGCCGTCCCGCCGCGCGAAGGTGCGGATGCCCGCCACGTCGGAGCCGCCGTCCGGCTCGGTGATCGCCAGTGCGCCGATCATCGTGCCGGCCAGCGTGGGCCGCACGTACCTCTCGATGAGATGCTGCGGACCGGCGGCGCCCGGGCCTGCCCTGTCGCCGCAGGCGGCGACCATGTGCGGCAGTGCGATGCCGTGGGTGAAGAGCGCGGCGATCAGCCCGGACGAGCCGCCCGAGCGGATGATCTCCTCGGTGACCAGGATCGAGTCGCGCAGGTCGCCGCCGCTGCCGCCGACCGACTCGGGGAAGCCGACGCCGAGCAGCCCGATCTTCGCGGCGGTCTCGTGCAGCGAGCGGGGCACCTCACCGGCCCGCTCCCAGTCGTCCAGGTGGGGCAGGACCTCCCTGGTCACGAAGGCCCGGGTCAGCTCGCGGAGCTGCCGCCGCTCGGGAGTGTCCACCATGGTCACGACGGCACCCCCGGGGCGAGGTCGGCGGGCAGGTCGACCAGCCGGGAGCGGAGCAGCTCGCCGAGCGCCTTGGCCTGCGGGTCGAAGCGGGTGGAGGCGGCCACCCCCTGACCGAGCAGCCCCCGGATCACGAAGTTGACCGCGCGCAGGTGTGGCAGCTCGTACCGCTCGACGGTCAGCGGGGCGGTCTCCGGCAGCAGCTCGGCCAGCCGATCGACGGTCAACCAGCCGCGCAGCCAGGCCCATCCGGCGTCGGAGCGGGCCCAGACACCGAGGTTCGCGTCCCCGCCCTTGTCTCCCGACCGCGCCCCGACCGCGTCGCCGAGCGGCGCCCGCCGGGTCGGGTGCGAGGAGGGGCTCCCGGTTGGCGCCTCGCGTGGTGCCGGGGCCCGCGGCGCACACGTGACGGTGGGTGGCGGGATCGGCGTCCGGGTGCCGTCGGGAAGGACGGCCACGTGCGCGACCGCGTCCTGCCGGACCGTGTCGGCGGTGAACACCCCGTACGGGGTGGCGTCGCCGGGCAGCGTGGTCAGCGTGCAGCCCGGATAGGAGGCCAGCGCCAGCTCCACCGCGGCCGCCGAGAAGGCCCGCCCGGCCCGCGCCCTGTCGCCGTCCCGCAGGTGCACGTGCAGCAGCGCGCTCGCCGCCTCGGTGTCGGTGGCGTCCGGGTGGTCGGTCCGCGCCAGGGTGAACTCCAGCCCCTCCTTGCCGACCGCCTCCTCCAGTTGCCTCCGGACCAGGGCCGCCTTGGCCGGGATGTCCAGCCCGCAGAGCACGAACGTCATCGAGTTGCGGAAGCCGCCCAGGTTGTTGACGCCCACCTTGAGGGTGTCCGGCGGGGGCGTGCCCCGGACACCCGAGACCCGCACCCGGTCCGGCCCCTCCTGCGCCAGCTCCACCGTGTCCAGCCGGGTCACCACGTCCGGCCCCAGGTAGTCCGGCCCGCCCACCTCGTAGAGCAGTTGGGCGGTGACCGTCTCCACGGTGACCGCGCCGCCCGTGCCCGGGTGCTTGGTGAGCACCGACGAGCCGTCGGCGTGGATCTCGGCGATGGGGAAGCCGGGGCGGTGCCCGCCGTCGGGCAGCTCGGTGAAGAAGCTGAAGTTGCCGCCGGTGACCTGCGCCCCGCACTCGATGAGATGCCCGGCGACGGTGGCCCCGGCCAGCGCGTCGAGGTCGTCCCGGGTCCAGCCGAAGTGGGAGATGGCCGGGCCGACCGCCAGCGAGGCGTCGCTCACCCGCCCGGTGACCACCACGTCCGCCCCGGCGTCGAGGCAGGCCGCGATCCCGAACGCCCCCAGGTACGCGTTCGCGGTCAACGCGTCCGGCCGGGTCAGGGCGTCGCCCTCGACGTACCCCATCCGGACGGTGAGGCCGAGCCGGTCGGCGAGGGCGCCGATGGCGGCGGCCAGCCCGGCCGGGTTGAGCCCGCCGGCGTTGGTGACCAGCCGGACCCCGCGCTCCAGCGCGGTGCCGAGGGTGCCCTCCAGTTGGCGCAGGAACGTCTTCGCGTAGCCGAGCGAGGGGTCGCGCATCCGGTCGCGGCCGAGGATCAGCATGGTCAGCTCGGCCAGGTAGTCGCCGGTCAGCACGTCCAGCTCGCCGCCGTCGAGCATCTCCCGCCAGGCGGTGAGGCGGTCGCCGTAGAAGCCGGAGGCGTTGCCGACCCGCAGCGCGGTCACCGGGTCACCCCGCCGCCCGCCGCCTCCCGCTTGCCGCCGGGCGGCCCCGCGAACGCCTGGGCCACGTCGAGCCACTCGTCGGCGACCGGCCCGGTGGCGACGAGGGCCAGGTCCGCGCGGTGCCGCCGCTGGGTGACCAGGAGGCAGAAGTCGAGCGCCGGGCCGGTGACCCGGTCGGCCGCGTCCGCCGGCCCGAAGGCCCACGTGTCGCCGTCGGCGTCGTCCCTGTTCGCGACTGCGGGGCTCGCAAGCTCACTCCTCGCGCTCACCGGTGCGGCGAGTTCGACGCGGACCGGCGCCGTCGGCACCGCCCGGCCGTGGGAGGCGAAGCTGTGCCCGAGGGTACGGAAGCCCAGGTGCGCCACGTGCCGGAGCCGGGCCGTCGGGGCACGCCGGGCCCCCAGCGCGTCGGCCACGTCCTCGCCGTGCGCCCAGGTCTCCATGAGCCGGGCGGTCGCCATCGAGGCGGGCGACATCCGGGTGCCGTACCAGGGCAGCTTCTCCTCGGCCGGGACGGCGGCGAGCGCCGTGGTGAGCGCGGCCCGGCCCGCCCGCCAGCGCGCGAGCAGCGCGGCGGCCGGGGCGAGGAACGATTCGGCGCCGTCGTCGACGAGCCGGGACGGGTCCGGGGCGGAAGTGATGGAGGCGAAGAACGCCGCCGCGTCGGTCGCCGCGAGGTGGGCGACGTGGTCGGTCCAGGCCAGGTGGGCGATCTGGTGGGCGATGCTCCACCCCGGCGCCGGCGTCGGCCGCTCCCAGGCTTCCGGCGGCAGCGGCGCGACGAGGGCGTCGAGCTGCTCGGACTCGGCGGTCAGGTCCGCGAGCAGGGCTGTCAGGTCGACCATGGTGCCTCCGGGGGAATCAGTGCGGCCGTGCGCTCCCGGGCGTCGGCGCTCCGGCGTCGGGGGTGAGCAGGGCCGCGAGCTGGCGCTTCCAGGTGTGCAGCAGGGCGGTGCGGCGGGTCGTGTCGTCGCTGAGCAGGTTGGCCACGCCGAGGCCGCGGAGCAGGTCGAGGGTGGCCTGCACCGCCTCGCGGACTCCGGGTCGCCGCTCGTCCACGCCGAGCAGCTCGACGGTGAGCCGGTGCATCTCCCGGCCGACCCGGGCTTCGAGGGGGACCAGGGCGTCGCGCAGCTCGGCGTCGGTGCGGGCGGCCACCCACAGCTCCAGCGCCGCGACGAAGAGCGGCCCGGTGAAGGCGGCGGCGAGCAGGTCGACCACCCCGTCGAGGCGCTGCGGGCCGGCCGGCAACGCCGCGGCCTCGGTGCGCAGCTCCACGGCCCGGCGCTCGGTGAGGTGGGTGACGGCGGCGGTGACCAGGGCCGCCTTGGTCGGGTAGTGGTGCAGCTGGGCGCCCCGGGAGACGCCCGCCCGGGCGGCCACCACGGTCGTCGTCGTGCCCGACCAGCCGTGCTCCACCAGGCACTCGACGGTCGCCTCCAGCAGCCGGGCCTGGGTGGCGCGGCTGCGCTCCTGTTGAGGGACGCGGGTCGATGCGGTGGGCACGGGGACAGCGTGCCGCCCTCTAAACAAACAGTCAAGACTGACTTTTTCTGAGTCGGATCGAACGATGTATACAATCCATGCGGATAGATCTAGCTGTCCGTCGATGGCTGGACTAACGTGCGCCTCACCAGATCAAGGAGGCGTGCCGTGACTCAACCTCCCGACTCATCCGAGACATCCGTCCAGGTCGAACGGTTCGGCTACCGGCAGGAACTGAGCCGGACCCTCACCTTCACCGACCTGCTGATCTACGGTCTGATCTTCATGGTGCCGATCGCGCCCTTCGGCATCTTCGGCAGCGTGTACGCCGGCTCCGGCGGCATGGTCGCGCTGGCCTACCTCATCGGCATGGTGGCGATGATGTTCACCGCCTCCTCGTACGCGCAGATGGTCCGCGCGTTCCCCATGGCCGGCTCCGTCTACAGCTACACCGGCCGTGGCATCGCCCCGCCCGTCGGCTTCCTCGCCGGCTGGGTGATCCTGCTCGACTACGTCCTCGTGCCCGGCCTGCTCTACCTGGTGGCCAGCGTGGCCATGCACTCCCTCGTGCCCGGCGTGCCGGTGTGGGCGTGGCTGGCGGCCTTCGTCGTGCTCAACACCGTCGTCAACTACTTCGGCATCCAGCTGACCGCCCGGGTCAACCGGGTGATGCTCGCCGCCGAGCTGGTCATCCTCCTGATCTTCCTGGTCGTCGGCGTGACCGCGCTGGCGCAGGGCAAGGGCGCGGGCTTCTCGCTCCGGCCGTTGTTCAACGCGGACACCTTCTCCTGGCCGCTGGTCTTCGGTGCGGTGTCGATAGCCGTGCTCTCCTTCCTCGGCTTCGACGGGATCTCCATGCTGGCCGAGGAGAGCCGCGAGGAGGCCCGGCAGATCGGCCGGGCGATGATCGCGGCGCTGCTGCTGGCCGGCGCCCTGTTCGTCGTGCAGACGTGGGTCGCGGCCCTGCTGGTGCCGGACGCGCCCGGCCTGCTCGACAACGGCGACCCCGAGGGCACCGCGTTCTACGACGCGGCCCGCGCGGCCGGCGGGGGCTGGCTGGCCGGGCTGACCGCCCTGGCCACCGCGATCGCCTGGGGCTTCGCCAACTCCCTGGTCGCCCAGGCCGCGACCTCCCGCCTGCTGTACGCGATGGCCCGCGACCGGCAGATGCCCCGCTTCCTCGCCCGGATCAACCCGAAACACAAGGTGCCGGCCAACGCCACCCTGCTGGTCGCGGCGATCTCCCTGGCGCTCGGCCTCTACATGGCCAGCCGGGACGACGGCATCTCGCTGCTGTCCACACTCGTCAACTTCGGCGCCATGACCGCGTTCCTGGCGCTGCACGTCTCCGTCGTGACCCACTACGTGGTGCGCAACGGCAGCCGGGACTGGTTGCGGCACCTGGTGGTGCCGGTGATCGGGTTCCTGATCCTGCTCTACGTCGTGATCAACGCCAAGGTCGCCGCCCAGGTGCTCGGCTTCGTCTGGCTGGGCGTCGGCCTGCTGGTCCTGCTGGCCTTCTACCTGACGGGCCGGCGTCCCGAGCTCGCCGCGCTCGTCGACGTCGCCCACGACAGCACCGACGAACCGGTGAAGGAGCCGCAGTGACGACCGACGTGGTGAAGTACCGGCCGGAGCCGGACGAACTCTCCTACACCTTCGGCGGGCGCGAGGCGGTGCTCCGGGTGCGCCCCGGCACCATCCTCGAGCTCTACACCGAGGACTGCTTCGGCGGCCGGGTCCGGAGCACCGACGACCTGCCGTCCCAGGTCTGCCAGTTCCCGTACCTCAACCCGGTGACCGGGCCGATCCACGTCGAGGGGGCCGAGCCCGGGGACACCCTCGCCGTGCACTTCATCGCCATCGAGCCGGCCCGGGACTGGGCCGTGTCCACCACCTTCCCGCACTTCGGCGCGCTCACCAGCACCCACACCACGGCGACCCTGCAACCCCCGCTCGACGAGGTGGTCTGGCGGTACGACGTCGACGTCGCGGCCGGCACGGCGACGTACCGGGCCCGCCGGGGCGACTACACCGTGGCGCTGCCGCTGGACCCGATGCACGGCACCGCCGGGGTGGCGCCCGGTGCCTTCGAGGCGCGGATGACGATCACCCCGGACGCGCACGGCGGCAACATGGACACCCCCGAGCTGCGGGCCGGCGTCACCGCGTACTTCGGCGTGAACGTGTCGGGAGCGCTGTTCGCCCTCGGCGACGGGCACTGCCGGCAGGGCCACGGCGAGGTCTGCGGCACCGGCATCGAGGCGGCCATGAACACCACTGTCGTGGTGGACGTCGTGAAGGGGGCCGGCACCCCGTGGCCGCGGCTGGAGTCGGACGACGCGCTCATGTCCACCGGCTCGGCCCGCCCGCTGGAGGACGCCTACCGGATCAGCCAGCACGACCTGGTCACGTGGACCGCCGAGCTGGTGGGGCTGGACCAGCTCGACGCGTACCAACTCGTCAGCCAGGCCGGTGAGGCGCCGGTCGGCAACGTGTGCGACACGAACTACACGATGGTGGCGAAGGTGGACAAGCGCTACCTGGGCGGGGCCGGCGGGTACGACGGCGTGCACGCCCGGCTGCGTCAGACGGCCCGGCACTACCTGAGCCACCGCTGACCGGCGCGAGGACCGGCCGGGTCGCCCCCGGCCGGTCCCGCCGCCGTCGAAATGTATTCACAACTTCGCGCCCTCGCGGGGCGGCCGGTCAGCGGCCGTCGCGCGGGCCGAAGACGGTGAGCGCGTCCGCGTCCGAGTGGCGGGAACGCAGGTACTCGTCGGCCCAGGCGGCGGCGTCCGGGAATCCCGACTCGGCGGCCACCCGGGCGCAGGCGGCGTCCACGTCGAAGCCGGTCCGGCGCAGGTGCACGCCCGGCCCGAGCAACGCCCACCAGGCGCCCGCGCCCCCGTACGGCATGCCGACGCTGCCCGGGTTGACCACCAGGCGGCGGTCGACCAGCCGGGTGAACGGCATGTGCGTGTGGCCGCAGACCACGGTTCCCACCCCGGCCGGCAGCCCGGCGAAGACCTCGGCCCAGCGTTCCAGCCGGGAGTCGACAAGCACCACCTCCTCGTCGTCCCGCGGCGTGGCGTGGCAGAAGAGCACGTCGCCCAGGCCGGCGACCGGCAGCGTGACGGTCGGCGGGAGCGCGGCGAGCCGCGCCACCTGGTCGTCGCGGAGCTGGGTCGCGGCCCAGTTGGACACCTCGATCCCGGCCGGCCGCCCGGCCCGCGCCTCGACCAGTTCGCGGTCGGCGTTGCCGCCGACCCAGCAGGCCCGGTCGCCGAGCGAGGCGAGCAGGTCGAGCACCTCGACGGGCTGCGGCCCGGCCGCGATGTCCCCGGTGAGCACGATCAGGTCGGCGGCGGCCACGTCCGGCTCGGCCAGGACGGCCTCCAGCGCCGGCAGCACGCCGTGGATGTCGGAGAGGACAGCTACCCGCTCGATCATCGGCCCAGCCTGCGCCGGTGCGGGCTGGCCGGTCCAGGAATTCTGCGCCCGGCAGAGACGGAACCGGCGGCTCGCGGACCCGTCGCGCGGGCGCGCAGACGGAACCGGCCCGCACCCGCGGAGGCGGGCACGGGCCGGGATGCCGGTGGAGGTGTCAGACCCGCGCGCGGCGGGCCAGGCGCTCCGGGTCGAGGATGATGATGCTCTTGCCGTCGAGCCGCAGCCACCCGCGCGAGGCGAAGTCGGCGAGGGCCTTGTTGACGGTCTCCCGGGAGGCGCCGACGAGCTGGGCGATCTCCTCCTGGGTCAGGTCGTGGGTCACCCGCAGCACGCCGCCGTCGCGGGTGCCGAACCGGCCGGCCATCTGGAGCAGGTTCTTGGCGACCCGGCCGGGCACGTCGGTGAAGATCAGGTCGGCCAGCGAGTCGTTGGTCCGGCGCAGCCGGCGGGCCAGCACCCGCAGCAGCTGCTCGGCGATCTCGGGCCGGTTGTTCAGCCAGGGCCGCAGCGCCTGCTTGCGCAGCCGCACCAGCCGGGTGTCGGTGACCGCCGTGGCCGTCGCCGTACGCGGGCCGGGGTCGAAGAGCGACAGCTCACCGACCATGTCCGACGGGCCCATCACGGCGATCAGGTTCTGCCGGCCGTCCGCGGCCCGGCGACCCACCTTGATCTTGCCGGACAGGAGGATGTAGAGACTGTCGCCGGGCTCGCCCTCGTTGAAGACGACCTCGCCCTTGCGGACCTCGATCGTCTCCATCTCCTTGGCGAGCGCCTCGGCAGCCTCCGGGTCGACACCCTGGAAGATCCCGCTGCGGGCCAGTACCTCGTCCATCGCGCACCTCCGCTTGCGCGTGCCGTCCGTCGGCCGGGTCCGCCGTCCGCTGATCCCTCGCGCGCCGCCAGTCTAGGCGCACATGAGCACGAATCAGAGGTGCACCCCTGGAATCTTGATCGTTGGGCGTAACCTGCCCGACCCGGTCAACGACTAGGATCCCGCCTCCGTACGGGTGGGCGCCACCCGCCCCCACCTGTGATCGTAGGGTGACCGGCGTGCTGAGCGAGCCGTTCCTGACCAGCCGGCCCGAGGACGGGTCGGACATCCCGCTGCTGGTCTGGCGGGCCGAGGCGCCGCTGCTGGCGGTCGGCTCCGCCCCGCTGGGCGGGGGAATCGGCGTCCGCGGGTGGGTGGTCAACGCGACGGTGCCGATGTCGTACGACCGGGCGGACCCGGCCGCGCACCTGGCCGAGCTGGCCGACGGGCTCGGCCTGGCCGGGCCCGGCGTCGGGCTGCTGACCGGGGTCGACGTGACCGACGTGGTGGCCCGGACGGACGGCGGCGTGCGGGTCTGGGCGACGGTCGGCCTCGGCATGCCGGTCTGGGCCGCCGCGCCCGCCCCGGCCACCCCCGCCCAGCGGGTCGGCACGGTCAACATCGTGGTGTACGTGCCCGCCCGGCTCGGGGACGCCGCTCTGGTCAACGCGGTGGCCACGGCCACCGAGGCGAAGGCCCAGGCGATCTGGGAGCTGGGGTTGCCGGCCACCGGCACCCCCACCGACGCGGTCACCGTGCTCTGCCCGGCCGACGGCGATCCGGCCCCGTACGGCGGGCCCCGCTCGGCCTGGGGCGCCCCGCTGGCGCGGGCCGTGCACGCGGCCGTCCTGGCCGGCGGCACCGGCACCGTCGTGCCCTGGTCGCACCGGCGGGCGGGCTGAGCGTGGACCGGCCCCCGCCCGGCCGACGGCGTTTCCGACCGATCGGCCCTCGTCGCCGCGTCCCCGGGGCGGTAGCGTCGCCCACGATGTACGCTCCCGCCCTCTCCGTGCCTCGTCCCCGCCGCCGCCCCGCCGGCCTGCGCGCGCGCCTCGCCGCCGCCCTCGGCGCGGTGCTCGTCGTCCTGCTCGTCGCCGGCTGCGGCGACGGGGGTTCGGGCGACGGCCCCCTCTGGCAGCCGGGTCAGGGCGGGGGATCGACCGCGTCCGGGAGGCCGGCCGAGGGCGACCAGGCCGCCGAGCCGAGCGGATCGACCGAGAAGTCCATCTCGCTGACCGCGACCGGTGACGTGATCATGGGCAACGCCCCGTCCCGCCTCCCGGCCAACGGCGGGAAGGGCTTCTTCGACGACGTCAAGGCCGCGCTCAAGGGCGACCTGGTGATGGGCAACCTGGAGGAGCCGCTCACCGACGACACCGGCGCCGGCAAGTGCGGCCCGAAGCCCAAGAACTGCTACCAGTTCCGGGCGCCGCCGGGCTGGGCGGCGCACCTGCGCTCGGCCGGGTTCCAACTGCTCAACCAGGCCAACAACCACGGCTACGACTACGGCCAGCAGGGCTACGAGAACACGCAGTCGGCGCTGGAGGCGCACGGGCTCAAGCACACCGGCGCGCCCGGTGAGATCACCGTGGTCGACGTCAAGGGCATCAAGGTCGCCGTGGCGGGCTTCTCGTCGTACCCGTGGTCGAACAGCCTGGTCGACATCGAGGCCGCGAAGCAGGTCATCACCATGGCCAAGGGCATGGCCGACCTGGTCGTGGTGCAGGTGCACATGGGCGCCGAGGGCGCCGACCGGAGCCACGTGAAGCCGGGCACGGAGATGTTCTTCGGGGAGAACCGGGGCGACCCCATCCGCTTCTCGCACGCCGTGATCGACGCGGGCGCCGACCTGGTGATCGGGCACGGCCCGCATGTGCTGCGCGGCATGGAGTTCTACAAGGGGCGGCTGATCGCCTACAGCCTGGGCAACTTCGCCGGCGGCGGGAAGTCGCTGAACAGCTCCGGCCGGCTGGGCTGGGGCGGCGTGCTGAAGGTCTCGCTGACCGCGGAGGGCCGCTTCGTCGGCGGCCAGTTCACCTCGACCGCGATGAACAGCGTGGGCCGGCCGGCCGTCGACGGGCAGGACCGGGGCCTCGGGCTCGTCCGCGAGGTGAGCCGGTCGGACTTCCCGACGACCGGCGCCAAGCTCGACGGAAGCGGCAAGATCAGCGCCCCGGCGGGTGGCTGAGGAGCACCGCCGCCCGCGTGGGCCCGACGGGACGTCGTCCCCGCGACGTAGGCTGGCCGGCGTGACCACGTCCTCCCCCGAGACCGACCTCGGTCGCACGCGCCGTGCCCGGCGGATCGGCCGGGTGCTCACCGAGACCCACCCCGACGCGCACTGTGAACTCGACCACTCCAACGCGCTGGAGCTGGCGGTCGCCACGATCCTGTCGGCGCAGTGCACGGACAAGAAGGTCAACGAGGTCACCCCGAAGCTGTTCGCCCGCTACCGCACCGCGGCGGACTACGCCGGGGCCGACCGCGCCGAGCTGGAGGAGCTGATCCGGCCCACCGGCTTCTACCGCAACAAGACCAGCTCGCTGATCAACCTGGGCCGGGCCCTCTGCGAGCGCTACGACGGGGAGGTCCCCGGCCGGCTGGCCGACCTGGTCACCCTCCCGGGCATCGGGCGCAAGACCGCCAACGTCATCCTCGGCAACGCCTTCGACGTTCCCGGCATCACCGTCGACACCCACTTCCAGCGGCTGGTGCAGCGCTGGCGGCTGACCACCGAGACCGACCCGGTCAAGATCGAGCACGCGATCGGCGCGCTCTACCCGAAGCGCGACTGGACCATGCTGTCGCACCGGATCATCTTCCACGGCCGGCGGGTCTGCCACGCCCGCAAGCCGGCCTGCGGCGCCTGCACGCTGGCGAAGCTCTGCCCGGCGTACGGCACCGGGCCGACCGATCCGGTGGCCGCGGCCAAGCTGCTCAAGGGGCCCCGCGCCCGGGACCTGGCGGCGGCCGCCGGCATCGACCCCGACCTGGTGCCGCAGCAGGCGGTCGCCGCGGAGGTGCCGTGACCCGCCGGCTCGCCCACCTGCTCGTCCCGCTCCTGCTCGCGGTGGCCGGCTGCACCGGCACGACCGTCGAGCCGGCGGGTCCGGCGCCGGCCACCCGCGCCGAGCGCCCCTCGCCGTTCGCCGACTGCGCCCCGCTGACCGCCGCGCCGGCCTCCGCCCCGGCCCCGTCCGGCGCCGCCGGGGACCCGCTGCCCGACCTGGCGCTCTCCTGCTTCACCGGGGGCGGCCCGGTGAACGTGCGGGACATCCGGGGGCCCGCGGTGATCAACGTGTGGGCGTCCTGGTGCCCGCCCTGCCGCAAGGAGCTGCCCGCCTTCCAGCGGCTCAGCGAGCGGGCCGGCGGCCGGTTCCAGGTGATCGGCGTCAACAGCCGGGACAGCCGCGGCGGCGCGCAGTCCATCGGCGAGGACTTCGGCGTCCGGTTCCCCATGTTGGTCGACCAGGGTGACGCGTTCGAGCGGGCGCTCGGCCGCAACGCCTTCCCGCTGACCGTCCTGGTCGACGCCGACGGGCGGATCCGGCACACCGACTCGACCGGGGCGCTGGACGACGCCCGCCTGGCCGAGCTGGTCCGCATCCACCTCGGGGTGCGGCTGTGACCCGACGGCCGCCGGACTGGCTCGATCCGCTGCTCGGCCGGCTCGGCACGGCGCGGGCCGAGGACTTCACCCGGCTCGCCACCCCGGAGAGCGGCGGCCGGGAGAGCGCCGTGCTGGTGCTGCTCGGCGAGGAGCCGGGCGCCGGCCCGGACGTGCTGGTCCTCCAGCGCGCCGCCACGCTGCGCAACCACGCCGGGCAGCCGGCCTTCCCCGGCGGCGCGGCCGACCCGGAGGACGCCGACGCCAGCGCCACCGCCCTGCGCGAGGCGAACGAGGAGGTCGACCTCGACCCGGCCAGCGTGACCGTGCTGGCCGAGCTGCCCAAGCTGTGGATCCCGGTCAGCGACTTCGTGGTCACCCCGGTGCTCGCCTGGTGGCACGCACCGCACCCGGTGCACCCGCGCGAGCCGGCCGAGGTGGCGCACGTCGCCCGGCTGCCGGTCGCCGAGCTGGTCGACCCGGAGAACCGCATGCGGGTACGCCACCCGAGCGGCTGGATCGGCCCGGCCTTCTCGGTGCGCGGCATGCTGGTCTGGGGCTTCACGGCCGGGGTGCTGAACACGCTGCTGGAGATGGGCGGCTGGGCCCGGCCGTGGCCGCGTTCGCGGGTGGTGGAGCTGCCGCCGGCCGCCGCCCCCGCCCCCTCGGCCGGCACCGACGCGGTCGACGAGAGCCCCGTCCGCTGAGCCGGCGGGCGTCACCCGCCCGGATCCGACTGTCACGTTCAGCGAGCGGTCAGCCTCTTCGGGGCACGGTGCCCGTAACCTTGGGGGCGTGTCCGCCGTGGATCTCGTACTGCTCCTGCTCATGCTCGTGTTCGCGATCAGCGGATACCGTCAGGGCTTCGTCATCGGGGCGCTGTCGTTCTCCGGTTTCTTCCTGGGCGCGCTGCTCGGCCTGCAGCTCGGGCCCCTGGTCGCCCGGCAGTTCACCGACAGCGGGACACGCGTGCTGATCTCCCTGGTCGCCATCTTCGGGCTGGCCGTGCTGGGGCAGGCGCTGGCCGGTTGGCTCGGCTCCAACCTGCGGGCCGCGATCACCGGACCCGCCGGGCGGAAGATCGACGACGCCGGCGGCGCGGTCATCTCGGTCTTCGCGGTCATGCTGGTGGCCTGGCTGGTCGCCGTGCCGCTGGGCTCCTCGTCGGTGCCCTGGCTGGCCTCCTCGGTGCGCAACAGCGCCCTGCTCACCGTGGTCGACCGGGTGCTGCCGGACCAGGCGCAGGAGCTGTCCACGGCACTGCGCGACACGGTCGACACCAACGGCTTCCCGGACGTCTTCGGCGACCTCGCGCCCACCCGGGCCCGGCAGGTCAGCCCACCGGACCCGGCGCTGGCCAACTCGCAGGTGGTGAAGAACAGCCAGCGGGCGGTGGTGAAGGTGCTGGGCTCCGCGCCGAGCTGCGCCCGCCGCATCGAGGGCTCCGGCTTCGTGTACGCCGACGACCGGGTGATGACCAACGCGCACGTGGTGGCGGGCACCCGGTCGGTGGCCGTCGAGCTGCGGGGCGAGCGCTACGACGGCGAGGTCGTCGTCTACGACCCCGCACGGGACCTGGCCGTGCTGCACGTTCCGGGGCTGCCCGGGCCGTCGCTGCGCTTCGCCGCCGGTGAGGCCGGCAGCGGGGCCGACGCCATCGTGCTGGGCTTCCCCCTCGACGGCCCGTACGACGCCCGCCCGGCCCGGATCCGGGACGTCGACCGGATCACCGGGCCGGACATCTACTCGTCCGGTGACGTGACGCGGGAGATCTACACGATCCGGGCGCTGGTCCGCAGCGGCAACTCCGGCGGCCCGCTGGTCTCCTCGAACGGGCTGGTGCTCGGCGTGATCTTCGCGGCCGCGGCGGACGACCCGAACACCGGCTTCGCGGTGACCGCCGCCGAGGCCCGGTCCGTGGCGCTGGCCGGCGCGGAGCGTACCCGGGGGGTCGCCACCGGCGAGTGCACCTGAGCCGCCGGTGATCAGCCGGCGGCGGTGCGCGCCGGGGCCACGTCGCCGCCGGAGCGTCCGGGCGGCAGCTTGGCCCGGCCCCAGGTGAGCGTGCGGTCCAGCACGGCCCGCGCCATGATCGCCACGCAGGCCCCGCCGTTGAGGAAGGACGCCACCACGTCGCTCGGGTGGTGCATGCCCCGGTACATCCGGGTGAGGGCGACCCCGACCGGCACCAGCACGAGAAGGGCCCACCAGGCGACCTTGGCCGGCCTGCTCCGCGCCCGCAGCGCAAGCAGCACCGCGATGCCGACGTAGAGCGCCATCGCGGCCGAGGTGTGGCCCGAGGGGAAGCTGGAGGTCGGCGGCGAGTCGTCCATGTGCTCGACGGCGGGCCGGTGGCGGTCGATGACCATCGTGGTGAAGAGGAAGATCAGCGCCTGCGCGCTCACGGCGGCGCAGAGGAAGATCGGCTCCCGCCAGCGGTGCAGCACCAGCCGCAGCACCAGCGCCGCCAGCACCGTCACCACGACGATCAGCTGGGTGCTGGCCAGCGTGCTGAACACCAGCGAGACGTCGTTCCAGCCGGATGTCCGGTGCGCGGCCAGCTCGCGGTTGACCGCGTCCTCCACGGTGAACGGCCAGGTCGTCGCGAGCACCCGGGTGACCAGCAGGCCCAACCCCACCAGGACGGCGAAGAGCAGGGCCACCGGCAGGAGCACCCGCCGGGCGATGTGGACCGCGACATCGGACATGGGCCGCCCATTACCCCAACGGGTCGCCGACTACGCGTGGCGGCCGTCCGGCCCCGGCTCGGCCACCTCCGGCTCGACCCCCTCCCGGGCCGTGTGCGCCGGCCGCCGGCCGACCCGGGTCCGCCAGGTGGAGAACGCGGCCGCGGTGGCGGCCACCACCGCCACGCCGAGCAGCCAGCCGCCGACCACGTCGCTGGTCCAGTGCACGCCCAGTGCGATCCGGCTGAGCCCGGTCAGCACCGCGATGAGCGCCGCGGCAACCCAGAGCGCACCGCGTCCCGCCCGGCTGTGCCGGGCGAACGGCAGGAAGACCAGCAGGAGCACCCCGGCGGCCAGGGTGGCGTTCAGCGCGTGGCCGGACGGGAAGGAGTAGCCGGCCGCCCGGGCCACCGGGTCGAGCAGGTCCGGCCGGTGCCGGCCGACGAGCAGTTTGAGCAGCGCGCCGAGCAGCCCACCGACGGTCATCGTGGTGACCACCCAGAGGGCCAGCCGGGGCGCGCCGCGCCGCAACAACCACACCACCACGCCGGCGGCGGCCACCCGGAGCGGGCCGGGCCCGAAGACGTGGGTCCAGACCTCCGTCAGCCGGACCCAGGCCGGGTGGTCGAGGGCGTACCCGTGCAGGGCGTCGGTGATCGCGGCGTCCAGCCGGGACAGCGGTGACCAGGCGCCCAGCACCAGCAGCGCGAGCAGGGCGAACGGCACCAGCACCAGGAACGCGGCGGTGGCCGCCAGGGTCAGCCGGAGGCCCAGCGAGTGGTCCGGGTCCAGGCGGCGGCGCCGCCAGGACCGATCGCGAGTGGAGAGGCCGACGGGCGTGTTCATGCGCTGTTCCCTACCCAGGGTGAGGCCAGGTCAGACGGGTGATGCCGACGGGTCCGGCGCGGCGCGCCCCCGCCGTGCGGCGGCCTGGGGCCGTCGCCGGTCAGCGGCGGGACTGGCGCAGCCGGCGGATCACCAGTGCGGCACTGGTGACCAGGGCGACGAACAGGGCGAGCCCGGGCCAGAGCCGCTCCCGCGCCGAGTCGGCGACCTGGCCGGCCGGGTGGGCCGCCCACCGGGTCTGCTGCTTCGGCGCGGCGACGCTGAACGGGTCGCCGCCCGCCCCGGCGGCGGCCCTGGTGTCCGGGCCCAGACCGGGCGCCCAGCCGAAGCCCACCGTTCCGGGCGAGCCGTTGTCGTCGAGCGGGTTGCGCGGCACGGGAGGCACGTCGGAGGTCAGCGCCGCCACCGGATCCACCATGCCGTAGCCGAACCGGTCGTCGCGGCCGGTGGGCCCGAGGTCCCGCGCCGTGGTGATGATCCGGTTGACCACGTCCGCGGCCGACATCTGCGGGTACCGGGCCCGGACGAGGGCCGCCGTCGCCGCGACCAGCGGCGCCGCGAAGCTGGTGCCCTGCACCAGCCAGTACCCGCCGGGGCGGGCCCCGTTGATCGCGGTGGCCGGGGCGCTGAGCACCGTCTCGTGACCGGTGATGGCGCCGGACCAGAGGTTGTCGTTCGCGTCCAGCCCGGTGACCGCGAGGACGCCCGGCTCGCGGGCCGGGTACCAGACGTCGCGGCTCTTCGAGGTGGCCAGGTTGCCCGTGCAGGCGACCACGACGACGTTGCGGGCGAAGGCGTAGTCGATGGCGGCGGCCAGGGACTCGCTGGTGTCGCTGCCGCCGAGGGAAAGGTTGATCACACGGGCGCCGTGGTCCACCGCCCAGCGCACCCCGTCGGCGACCGTGCCCGCGTCGTCGTACCGGTTCTCCTGGTCGAGCACCCGTACCGGAAGGATCTTGGCATCCGGCGCCAGCCCGACCGCGCCGCGGCCGTCGTCCCGGCGCCCGGCGATGAGGCCGGCCACCGTGGTGCCGTGCCCCACCGGGTCGGGCCCGTCCGCGCCGCCGGAGACCAGGTCCACGCCGGACAGCACCTGACCGGCCAGGTCGGGATGGGAAGCGTCCACTCCGGAGTCGACGACCGCGACGATGACGCCGCGACCGGTGGAGGTCTGCCACGCGGTCTGCGCCCGCAGGCTGGCGAGCTGCCACTGGCCGTCGCGGGCCGGGTCCACCCCGGCGAACTCGTCCGCCGGAGCCAGCCGGGCAGCTCCCGGTGCGGCGGCGGCCGGGGCGGCGTGAGCGGGCGGGGCGAGCGGACCGGCCACGGCGGCCGCGGCCGCCGCCGCGGCGAGCAGCGCGCGGCCGGCGAGACGCCGGGGAGGCGCGGTGGGAACTCCCTGCCGATCCCTGGTCACATTCCCCAGCCATTTCATCGCGTCAGACACATGCTGCTCGGAGATTACCGGTTTTCCCGCGCGCCACGGTGCAACTCCGGTCACCCGGGTGGGAGATGGGCCAGCTGGACCAGGCGTACGCCCTCGCGCCGGGTCACCAGCCGCCCCCGCCCCGGTGGCAGCGGACCCGCCTTGACCTGGCCGACGAGCGGGCCCTCCTCGGGGCCGCCCGACATCACGAGCCCGGCCGTGGACAGCTCCCGCAGCCGCTGGATGATCGGCTCGAACGAGGTCCGGCCCGCGCCACCGGAGCGGCGGGCCAGCACCAGGTGCAGGCCGACGTCCCGGGCGTGCGGCAGGTGCTCCTCCAGCGCCCGCAACGGGTTGGTCGGGCCGCCCGCCACCAGGTCGTAGTCGTCCACCAGCACGAACAGCTCCGGCCCGGTCCACCACGACCGGGTACGCAGCTCGGCCGGGGTGACGTCCGGCCCCGGCAGCCGCCCCTGGAGGTAGCCGGCCGCCGAATCCACCAGCTCGGCCGTGTGCGGCGCGGCGGTCCCGTAACCGATCAGGTGCGCCGTCTCGATGGTGCCCATCAGGCTGCGCCGGTAGTCGACCAGGATCACCCGGGCCTGCTCCGGGGTGAACCGCCGGACGATCGAGGTCGCCAGCGCGCGCAGGAACGAGGACTTGCCGCACTCGGCGTCGCCGAAGACCACGAAGTTGGGCTCGGTGGCGAAGTCCAGCACCACCGGCCGCAGGTCCGCCTCGGCCACCCCGATCGGGAAGGCCAGCCCGCCGGTCGCGGCCTGGTCCAGCTCGGCGTAGGGCAGCACCGGCGGGAGCAGCCGCACCCGGGGCGCGGCCGGCCCGGCCCAGGCCCCGGCTACCGCCTTGACCAGATCCCCGGTGCCGTCGCCGAGGCCGGCGACCCGGGGCGCGGCGGCGAGGAAGTGCAACCCGCCCGCGGTGATCCCCCGCCCCGGCCGCTCCTCCGGCACGGTCGCCGCCAGGGCGCGCTTGACCACCACCGAGTCGGCCGGGTCGCCGAGGCGCAGCTCCAGCCGCGAGCCGAACAGGTCGCGGATCGCCGGCCGGAAGTCCGACCAGCGCAGCGCGCTCGCCACCACGTGCACCCCGTACGCCAGGCCGCGGGTGGCCAGCTCGGTGACCAGCGGCTCCAGGTCCTCGTACTCGCCGCGCAGGGTGTTCCAGCCGTCGACCACCAGGAACACGTCGCCGAACGGGTCGGTGGCCGGGTGGCCCCCGGCCGGCCCCGCGGCCCGTCGCCGCCGCCAGGCCGCCATCGACTCCACCCCCGCCTCGGTGAACCGCCGCTCCCGCTCGGCCAGCAGGGTGGCGATCTCGCCGACCGTCCGGCGTACCGCCGTGTCGTCGGCCCGGCCGCTGACCCCGCCGACGTGCGGCAGGTCGCGCAGCGCGCCGAGCGTCCCGCCGCCGAAGTCCAGGCAGTAGACCTGCACCTCGGCCGGGGTGTGGGTGAGCGCCAGCGCGCAGACCAGGGTGCGGAGCAGGGTGGACCGGCCGCTGCGGGTGGTGCCGACGACCGCGACGTGCCCGGCCGCACCGTCCAGGGCCAGCCACAGCAGGTCGCGGCGCTGCTCGAACGGCTTGTCCACCACGGCCACCGGCACCTGGAGGGCGCCGTGCAGCTCCGGGTTGGCCACGGTGAGCCCGCGCGCCGGGTCCGCGCCGACCGGGCCGAGCAGCTCGTCCAGCGCGGGCGCGGCGTCCAGCGGGGGCAGCCACACCTGGTGTGCCGGCGGGCCCTGCCCGGCCAGCCGCCCCACCATCAGGTCGAGCAGGGTCTCGCCGGTCTCCTCCTCGGCGGGGAGGGCGGCCGGGGTGGCCGGCTCGGGCACCGGCATCAGGTGGGTGGAGAAGGCGAGCAGGCGGGGGCCCGGCGTGCCGGCCGCGCCCGCCGGGCCGCGCCGGCGCACCGCGCCGGAGACGTACGCGGTCTTGAACCGGACCAGCGGGTCGGTGCCCGAGCGCAGGTAGCCGTGCCCCGGGCTGCGGGGCAGCTCGTGCGCGTCCGGCACGCCGAGCACCGTCCGCGACTCCAGCGCCGAGAAGGTGCGCAACCCGATCCGGTACGACAGGTGGGTGTCCAGCCCGCGCAGCCGGCCCTCCTCCAGCCGTTGGGACGCGAGCAGCAGGTGCACGCCGAGCGAGCGGCCCAGCCGGCCGATCTGCACGAAGAGGTCGATGAAGTCGGGCTTGGCGGAGAGCAGCTCGGAGAATTCGTCGCAGATGAGCAGCAGCGACGGCAGCGGGGCGAGCGGGGTGCCGGCCGCCCGGGCCCGCTCGTAGTCGCGCACGCTCGCGAAGTTGCCGGCCCGGCGCAACAGCTCCTGCCGGCGCATCAGCTCGCCGTTGATCGCGTCGACCATCCGGTCGACCAGCGGCAGCGCGTCGGCCAGGTTGGTGATGACCGCGGCCGTGTGCGGCAGCCGGGCGAACGGCGCGAAGGTCGCGCCGCCCTTGAAGTCGACGAGCACGAAGTTGAGCTGCTCCGAGCTGTGCGTGGCGGCGAGCCCGAGCACCAGCGTGCGGAGCAGCTCCGACTTGCCCGACCCGGTCGCGCCGATGAGCAGACCGTGCGGGCCCATCCCGTCCTGCGCCGACTCCTTGAGGTCCAGCTCGATCGCCCCGCCGTCGGCGCCCACCCCGATCGGCACGCGGAGGCGGTCCCGGGCCGCCCGGGGCGTCCAGCCCTGCTCGGCGGTGAAGCTCTCCGGTTCGCCGAGGCCGAGCAGCTCGGGCAGGCCCGGCTCGGCGCCGGGCGGGGCGTCCGGTCCGCGTGCCGCGCCGGCCAGCCGCAGCGGGGCGAGCCGGCGGGCGACCGCCTCGGCGTCGGCCGGCTCCAGCGCGTCGGCCGCGCCCACCTCGGCGTGCCCGTCGGCGGAGTGCGAGTGCAGCCGGCCGTCGACCAGGTCGAGCAGGAGGGCGTACCGGTCGAGCAGGCGGGGCGGCGGGCTGTCCAGGTCGAGCACGGTGACCGCGTCGATCCCGCCGTCGCCGGCCAGGTCGGTGGCGCCGGTCAGGTCGCCGCCGTCGAGCACCACCACGACGTGCGGCCCGTCGGTGGCCGGGCCGGCCGGGCTGAAGCGGGAGCGGCTGCCCAGCACGTCGTCGAGGAGCCGTTCCAGCTCTGCCGCGGAGCTGGTGACCAGCCGGACCGGCCCGAGCGCGTCGGTACGCGCCGGGTGGTGGGCGTGCGGCAGCCACTTGACCCACTCCCACCCCGCCCGGCGTTCCGGCCCGGCGCACACGGCGACCAGCAGCTCGTCCGGGGCGTGGAAGACGGCGAGCTGGGTGAGCACCGCCCGGGCCAGCGCCTGGGCGGCCGGGGAGCCCGCACCGCGGACCTCGCCGGCCGGGCCGCGGACGAACACCCGGGCGAAGCTGCGCAGCGAGAGCGCCACGGGCAGGTCGGGCACCACCGAGTACGCGTCCAGGAAGCGCCGCAGCGCGCCGGCGGTCATCGGCTCCAGCTCGTCGAGCGGCCGGGTGACCGGCGGGAGCAGCGGGGTGGCCAGCGTCTGCGGCCCGACCCCGACCCGGACCACGGCGAAGTCCGGGTCGCCCGGCCGGCGTTCCCAGACCCGGTGGCTGTCCACCGTCGACCAGAGCCGCCCCGGGTCGGGGTGCCGGTAGTAGAGCCCGGCCCGCTGCGCGCCGGCGGTCTCCCGGACCCGCCGGCGCAGCGCGGCGAGGTGCCGGAGGTACTCCCGGCGGGCGGCCATCATCTCCGACTTCCTCGGGCCGGCGCTGCCCCACGAGGTCACCAGCATCGCCACCGAGGAGAGCCCGAACATGCCGCCCACCACGTACGAGTAGGCCCCGCCGCCCCGGCCGAACATCATGGCCATGGCCACCGTCCCGCCGAGCATCGGCAGCACCGTCAGCGCCTGCTGCCAGCGCCCACCGGTCACCGCGGGGATCTCCGGCGGCGCCTCCACGGGCAGCTCGCCGGCCGGGATCTCCGGTGCCGGGCGGCGTGGCGGCCGCTTGATGACGACAGTGGACACTCGGCCTCCCCATGGCTCTCGGTAACCTGAGCCTGGCTCATCGTAGGTAAAGTCCACTCGTCCGTCAGCCACCGTTCCCGCTCGATATGGAGAGACATCGATGACAAGCGGGCTGGCCCGGGTCACTATCAGCGCCCCCCGGCGGCGGGTCGACGTGGCCCTGCCGGAGCAGGTTCCCCTCGCCGAGCTGCTGCCCGAGGTGCTCCGGCACGCCGGGGAGGGCCTGGCCGACGACGGCGAACGGCACGGCGGGTGGGTGCTGCGCCGCACCGACGGGGCGGTGCTGGCCACCGCGCAGGCGCTGCTGCCCCAGGGCGTCCGCGACGGGGAGGTGCTGCACCTCGTCCCGGCCCGCGCCCAGTGGCCCGAGCTGGAGTACGACGACGTGATCGAGGCGATCGCCGACGGCGCCCGACGGCGCGGTGCCGCCTGGTCTCCCGGGGCCACCCGGGCCGCCGCACTGGCCGGGGCGGGCGTCCCGCTGGCCGTCGGGCTGCTCGCCGTGCTGGCCGCCGGCGCCGGGCCGCACCGGGGCTGGCCGGTCGCCGCCGCGGTGGCCCTGCTCCTGGTGCTCGCTGCCACCGCCGCCTCCCGGGCCTACGGCGACGGCCCGGTCGGCGCCACCCTCGGCGGGTACGCGCTGCCCTGGGCCGCCGCGGCCGGCGCCCTGGCGGTCGGCTCCGGCGACCCGGTCGGCCCGTTCCGTCCGCTGCCGTGGGTCGGCGCGCCCGAACTGCTCGCCGGTTCGGTGGCGCTGCTGCTGGTGTCGGTGCTCGGCCTGCTCGGGGTGGCGAGCCGGTCCCGGGTCTTCCTGGCCGGCGCGACCACCGGCGCGGCCGGCGCGGCGGCCGGCCTCGGCGGGCTGTTCCTCGACCCGGCCGGCACCGCCGCCGTGCTGCTCTGCGCGTTGGTCTTCGCGCTCGGCGGGCTGCCGCTGCTGGCCATCAGGCTCGGGAAGGTGCCGCTGCCGCCGGTCACCCTGCCCGCGCCGGCCGGCGACCCGCCCGGCGTCCGTGACCTGCCCGACCGGGCCCGGGTGCACGCGGCGGTGGCCCGCACCGAGGAGATGCTGACCGGGATGCTGCTCGGGCACGCGGTGCTGGCCGTCGCGGCCACCGCGGTGCTGGTCACCACCGGCGGGCTCGCCGGCCGGCTGCTGGCGGCGGTGGGCTGCGGGGTGCTGCTGCTGCGCTCCCGGCTCTTCGTGGCGGTCCGCCACCGGGTGCCCGCCGTCGCCGCCGGGCTGGCCGGGTACGCCCTGCTCGGCGCGGTGCTCGCCGAGCGGGCCGGTCCGGCCGGCCGGCTGGCGCTGACCGTCGGCGGGCTGGCCCTGGCCCTGGTCGCCGTCGCGGCCGGCGCCACGTACGCCCGGCGGCCGGTCTCCCCGTACCTCGGCCGGCTGGCCGACCTGACCGACACCGCGCTGGTGGTCGCCGTGGTCCCGGTGGCCTGCGCGGTGCTCGACCTCTACGACCGGGCCCGCGGCCTGCTCGGCTGACCCGCACGCACGAGGGCCCGGGTCGCTCCGTGGAGCGGCCCGGGCCCGTCGGCGTGGATCAGGTCAGTGCAGGGTCTCGCCGCGCTCGGCGGCCTCCTTGGCGCGCTGGTACGAGGCCACGATCTCGGCCTCGGCCTCGGTGCGGCCCACCCAGGTGGCGCCCTCGACGGACTTGCCCGGCTCCAGGTCCTTGTAGACCTCGAAGAAGTGCTGGATCTCCAGCCGGTCGAACTCGCCCAGGTGGTGGATGTCCCGCAGGTGCTCCTGGCGCGGGTCCTCGTAGGGCACGCAGAGGACCTTGTCGTCGCCGCCCTTCTCGTCCGTCATCCGGAACATGCCGATGGTGCGGCAGCGGATCAGGCAGCCCGGGAAGGTGGGCTCGGGGACCAGCACGAGCGCGTCCAGCGGGTCGCCGTCCTCGCCCAGGGTGCCCTCGATGAAGCCGTAGTCGGCCGGGTACTGCGTGGAGGTGAAGAGGGTGCGGTCCAGCCGGATCCGGCCGGTCGCGTGGTCCACCTCGTACTTGTTGCGGTGACCCTTCGGGATCTCAACCGTGACGTCGAAATCCATCTCCCACGCTCCCTCGTTTGCCCACGCTGGCTGACGGAAACCAGTGGCGCCGCCCACCGGACGGGGTGAACGCTCCCCGCCGGCTCCGGCCGCCGCATAGTGTTCGGACCGAAGTAGTGTCACCCAAGGCGCTTTTGAGCGGGGGAGGAGGGGGTCGTGGGGAGGGAAGATTCACACTACCGCCCCGAGGGAGTTGACGGGCGCGGATCCGCGGGTCCCGCCTCCGGCGGGGCCACCGGCCGCGTCTCGATCCCCGGCACCAACCCCGCCCACCGCCCCGGGCCGGCCGCCGGGTCCGCTCCGGTGGGCCGCGCCAACCCCGGGGAGTACGGCCGCCCCGGCCCGCGGGACCACGGCCATGCCGACCCCCGGCAGTACGGCGCCGCGTCACGGGATCACGGCCACGCCGATCCCCGGCAGTACGGCGCCGCGTCACGGGATCACGGCCACGCCGATCCCCGGCAGTACGGCCAGGCCGCTCCACGGGACTACGGCCGGGCCGCACCGCAGGACTACGGGCAGGCCGCCCCGCGCGAATACGGGCAGGCCGCACCACGCGAATATGGGCAGGCCGACCCACGGGGCCACGGCCCGGGTCCCGCCGCACCGGTGAGCTGGCCCGGGTACGACGCGCCCGGCGGCATCCCGGTGAGCCCGCCGGTGCCCCCGGTCGGGGCCGCCCCTCCTCCGCCGTCGCCCCCGCCTCCGCGCCCGCGCCGCCTCCGGCTGGCCGCGGTGCTGGCCAGCGTGCTGATCGTCGCCCTGGCCGCGGTCGGGCTGGCCGTGGTCCGCCCCGGCCCGCTGGCCGGCTGGCTGGGCGGGGACTCGCCGACCGCCGCCGCGCAGTCGCCCGAGCCGGCCCCGCCCGCCGTGCTGGCCGGCGCGGACGGCAACGCGCCGCTGCCCACCCCCGACGGGGTACGCGCCGCGCTCGAACCCCTGGTCCGCGCCGCCGCGCTCGGCGACCGGGTGAACGTCTCGGTGGCCGACGTGGCGACCGGCCAGGCGCTCTACGGCAGCGGGCAGGACAGCCCGACCGTGCCCGCGTCGGTGACCAAGCTGGCGACCGGCGTCGCCGTGCTGGCGGCCCGCGGCCCGGCGTACCGGATCCCCACCCGCGCCGTCGCCGGGCCCACCCCCGGCGAGGTGGTCCTGGTGGGCGGCGGCGACCCGACCCTCGCGGTCGACAAGAACGGCTTCTATCCCGGCGCGGCCCGGCTGGACGACCTCGCCGCCCAGGTGCGCAAGGCGCTCGGCGGCACCGCCCCGACCAAGGTCACCGTCGACTCGTCCCTGTTCAGCGGCCCCGTGTACGAGCCCGGCTGGGACTCCGACATCCCCACCGGCGGGTTCGGCGCCGCGATCACCGCGCTGATGACCGACGGCGCGCGGCGGGACGCGGCGGAGGCCCGGCGCACGGCCGAGGCCACCAACCACGCCGCCGAGCGGGTGCCCCAGCCGGACCTGACGGCCGGACGGCAGTTCGCCAAGCTCCTCGGGCTCTCCGGCGCCGCCGCCGAGGTGAAGCGGGGCACCGCGCCCGCCGCCTCCGGCGAGACGGCGGCCGGGACGCCCGCTCCCGGCGCCGAGCTGGGCAAGGTCCAGTCGCTGCCGATGGTCCGCCTGGTCGACATCATGATCAGTGACAGCGACAACGTGATCGCCGAGGCCATGGCCCGCCAGGTCGCGCTCGCCAAGGGCAAGCCGGGCTCGTTCGCCGGCGGCGCGGCCGCCACCGACCAGGTGCTCGGCGAGCTGGGGCTGCCGGCCGACGAGATCAGCCTGGCCGACGGCAGCGGGCTGTCCCGCACGAACCGGATCAGCCCGTCGCTGCTCACCGACCTGATCACCCTCGCCGGCAACGGCAGCCATCCCGACCTGGCCGCGATCTTCGGCGGTCTGCCGGTGGGCGGCTGGTCGGGCACCCTGGACGAGCGCTACCAGGCGGCGGTGACGAAGGCCGGTGCGGGCGTGGTCCGGGCGAAGACCGGGACGCTCAGCGGGGTGAACGCCATCGCCGGGCTGGTCACCACGGCCGACGGCCGGCTGCTCACCTTCGCCGTCCTCACCGACCGCACCCCGGACACCCTCGACGAGACCCGTCAGGCCCTCGACCGGATCTCCTCGACGCTGGCCGGCTGCGGCTGCCGCTGACCGTTCCGCCCGGTACGGGCGGGCGTCGATCGGCGCTCGTGAGCCCGGGTGGGGGTGTCGCGGCGCGGGTACGGTGGGTTCATGGCGCAGTTCGTGGACTGGGATCTGGCCGCCGCGACCGCGGGGGCGCTGGGCAAGTCGGGCCCCCGGGTGTCGTACGCCGAGGCCACCGACGTGGTGGGCGAGCTGCGCCGGCTGACCGAGGAGGCCGCCGGTCACGTGGCCGACTACACGGGCCTGCGCCCCCAGGTCGCCCACCCACCGGTCCGCGTGGTCGACCGCCGGGACTGGGCGGCCGCCAACATCGCCGGCCTCCGCGAGGTGATCACCCCGCTGGTGGACCGGCTCTCCGGCGACAAGCGCCCCGGCCCGCTCACCGAGGCGATCGGTTCCCGGCTCACCGGGGTGCAGGCCGGCACGGTGCTGGCGTACCTGTCCGGTCGGGTGCTCGGCCAGTACGAGGTCTTCGCCGGTGACCCCGGCCAGCTGCTGCTGGTCGCCCCGAACATCGTCGACGTGGAACGGAAGCTGGGAGCCGACCCGCGCGACTTCCGGCTATGGGTCTGCCTGCACGAGGTGACCCACCGGACCCAGTTCACCGCCGTGCCGTGGATGCGGGCGTACTTCCTCAGCGAGGTGCAGGCGTTCGTGGACGCGTCGCAGGGCGGCGAGCACCTCCTGGAGCGGCTGCGCCGCGCGGTGGCCACGCTGTCCGACGCCGTGAAGGATCCGGACAGCCGGGCCAGCGTGCTGGACATCGTGCAGACGCCCGCGCAGCGGGCCGTGCTGGACCGGCTCACCGCGCTCATGACCCTGCTGGAGGGGCACGCCGAGTTCGTCATGGACGGTGTCGGCCCGCAGGTCATCCCCAGCGTCGAGTCGATCCGGGCGGCGTTCAACCGCCGCCGGGAGTCCGGCAACGCGCTGGAGAAGGCGATCCGCCGGGTGCTCGGCATCGAGGTCAAGATGCGCCAGTACGCGGAGGGCCGCAAGTTCGTGCACGGGGTGGTGGACCGGGTCGGCATGGCCGGCTTCAACAGGATCTTCTCCTCGCCGCTGACCCTGCCCCGGCTCGACGAGCTGGGCGACCCGGACGCCTGGGTGGCCCGGGTGCACGGCGGTGCGGCGACCATCCCGCCAGTCGCCGGCTGAGTTGGCTGTCGCCCCGCCGGTCGCCGCCGTCCGGCTCGCCGTACGCCGGGCGCTGACCGGGCTGCCCGGGCCCGGGCCGGTGCTGGTCGCCTGCTCCGGCGGCGCCGACTCGGTGGCCCTGGCCGCCGCCACCGCCTTCGTGGCGCCCCGTCTCGGCCGCCGGGCCGGCCTGGTGACTGTCGACCACGGCCTGCAACCCGGCTCGGCCGAGCGCGCCGAGAGGGTGGCCCGCTGGGCGCGCGAGGCCGGTCTCGACCCCGTCGAGGTGGTTCCGGTGCGCGTCGCCGGCCGGCCCGGCGGTCCGGAGGCGGCTGCCCGGGAAGCCCGGTACGCCGCCCTGCTCGCCAGCGCCGGCAAGCACGGCGCGGCCGGGGTGCTGCTCGGGCACACCCGGGACGACCAGGCCGAGACGGTGCTGCTCGCGCTGGCCCGGGGCGCCGGCCCGCGCGGCCTGTCCGGCATGCCGCCCCGCCGCGAGTGGGACGGGGTGCCGTTGCTGCGCCCGCTGCTCGACGTCCCCCGCGACGACACCCGGGCGGCGTGCGCCGCGCTGGGGCTCACGCCCTGGGCGGACCCGCACAACGCCGACCCCGCGTATGCCCGCTCGCGGGTCCGCGCCGACGTGCTGCCCGCACTGGTCCGGGCGCTCGGCCCCGGGGTGGTGGGCAACCTGGCCCGGACCGCCCGCCTGCTGGCCGCCGACACCGCGGCGCTGGACGACCTCGCCGCCGCCGCGCTCGCCGAGGCCCGGGCGGCCGGGGGCGGGCTCTCGGTCGACGCCCTGGTCGCGCTGCCGGCGGCGGTACGCACCCGGGTGCTGCACGCCTGGGCCCGGGAGCTGGGCGCCTCGCCGGCCGCCCTGTCGCACCGGCACGTCGCGGCGCTGGACGCCCTCGTCACGGACTGGCACGGGCAGGGCCCGGCTCACCTGCCCGGCGGCCTCCCGGTGCGCCGCGAGGCCGGCCGCCTCACCACCTGACCCCTCCGGCGTGGCCCCACTGCACGGCCGGGTCGGGTCCGGGGTCGACGGCGCGATGCCGGGCGGTGATCAGGCGCCCACCCGTTCCCGGAACGTGGTCCGGTAGGCGAGCGGGGTGGTGCCGACCCGGCGGGTGAAGTGGTGCCGCAGCGCCGCCGCGTCGCCGAACCCGGCCTGGTCGGCGACGCTCTCCACGCTCAGCCGGGTCTCCTCCAGCAGCCGCCGCGCGAGCAGCACCCGCTGGTTGGTCAGCCAGTCGTGCGGCGTCGTGCCGGTCTCGGCGCGGAAGCGGCGGGCGAAGGTGCGGGGCGCCATGCCGGCCCGGGCGGCCAGTTCGTCCACGGTCACCGTCCGGTCCAGGTGCCCCATCAGCCACTCCAGCACCGGCTCCAGGGTGGGCGCCTCGGGCGCCTTCGGGATGGGCGCCTCGACGTACTGGGCCTGGCCGCCGTCGCGGTGCGGCGGGACGACCATCCGGCGGGCCAGCCGCGTGGCCGTGGCGGAGCCGTGCGCCTGGCGGACCAGGTGCAGGCAGGCGTCGATGCCGGCGGCGGTGCCGGCGCTCGTGAGCAGCCGCCCGTCCTGGATGTAGAGCGAGTTGCAGTGCACCCGGGCCGCCGGGAACCGCTCCTGCAGGTCGTCGACGTGCCGCCAGTGGGTGGTGCAGTCGCGCCCGTCGAGCAGGCCCGCCGCACCGAGCACGAACGCCCCGGAGCAGACGCTGAGCAGCCAGGCGCCGCGGTCGGCGGCCCGGCGCAGCGCGGCCAGGACCGGCTCGGGGACCGCGCCTGCCCCGTCGCCGTGGGCGGGGACGGCCACCAGGTCCGCGTCCTCGACCGGGGTCAGGTCGGCGGTCGGGGTGAGCAGGAAGCCGGACCGGGTGCGGACGGGGCCGCCGTCCACCGTGCAGACGTCGAACCGGTAGCCGGGGAAGCCGTCGGCCGTGCGGTCGGTGCCGAACACCTCCGCGACGACACCGAGTTCGAACGCGGCGACCTCTTCGAGGGCGACGACGGCAACGGATCGAAGCATGTGACGAGGGTAACCCAAGGGGTGGCAGGAAATCGAGGCTCGGTGGCATTCCTGCCACTGTCGGGCGGGAGCGGCAACCCGCAGACTCGATGGTGTCCGGTGCGCACCGGCGGCGAAAACCACCTCAACCACGCGAAAGCGAGCGCCGCCATGACCGTTCTGCTGCTCCTGCTCTTCCTGTTCCTCCTCGTCGCCGCCAGCGCCGTCGGGCTGACCGCCGACACCCGGGACTCGGCCGACTGGAAGCCGACCGAGGACGGGCGTCGCTGGCGCTCCGGCACCTGCTGAGGTGATTTGCTCCATCTGCGCCGTCAATCCCCGGCGGGACCGCGCCAAAAGGGGCGGCCCCGCCGACGGAGGCCATCCGGCGTACGGCAGGCTAGGAGCATGGCTGACGGCTCCTGGTACGACGCCGACATCGACCACGTGATCATTTCCGAGGCGCAGATCCGCGAGAAGACCGCGGAACTGGCCAAGCAGGTCTCGGCGGACTACGCCCACGTCGAGGACGGTCTCCTGCTCGTCTGCGTGCTCAAGGGCGCGGTCATGTTCATGGCCGATTTCGCCCGCGCGCTGGGCCGCCAGGGCCCGCCCGCCGAGCTGGACTTCATGGCCATCTCCTCGTACGGGCAGGGCACCACCTCCTCGGGCGTGGTGCGGATCCTCAAGGACCTGGACCGGGACATCGCCGGGCGGCACGTCGTGGTCGTGGAGGACATCGTCGACTCCGGTCTGACCCTCTCCTGGCTGCTGCGCTACCTGGAGTCGCGCTCCGCGGCAAGCGTCGAGGTGGTCGCCCTGTTCCGGAAGCCGGACGCGGTCAAGGTGCCGGTCCCGGTGAAGTACGTCGGCTTCGACATCCCGACCGAATTCGTGGTCGGCTACGGCCTCGACTTCGGCGAGCGCTACCGCGAGGTGCCCTACGTCGGGGTGCTCAAGCCCGAGGTCTACGCCCGCGCCTGACCCCGGCGCCCGGCTGGTCGTCAGCCGACGTTCAGCGGGCTCTCAGCCTTCCGGTCTACGGTAGAGGCCGGTGACGTGGAGGCACCCTCCATGCCCGACCCCTCGAACCGCGTGACCGGGCGGTCGGGTGGGCGGGTGGGGAGCTCCCCGCCACGCCGGCCCAAACCCGGGTTCGCCGTACGCGTAAGTGCCGGGCTCGCAAGCTCGCATCTGGCGCGAACGGTGTACCGTCGAATGACCGCGGCGCGGCAGTTGAGGCGCCCCGGGGTCGGGGCCGGCCCGCACGGCGGCTGCGGCCGCCGCCCGAGGCGGCGACACCATTCAGACGGTCAGGACGTCGATCAGGAGGATGCGGGCGCCTCGGTGCCCGACAACAGCATGGAACGTACGCGTTTCTTCCGCCGACCGGTGGTCTGGATCATCCTGGTCATCCTCGGCGCCGTTGTGCTCAGTCAACTTTTCACGGCTGGCCCGAGCTACCACCGCGTGGACACGTCGGTGGCGCTGGACCAGCTCCACACCGCGAAGATCAACAAGGCGGTCTTCCAGGACAAGGAGCAGACGCTCCAGCTCGACCTGGCCCAGAAGACGAAGTTCGGCGACACCACGACCGACCGGATCGAGGCTCAGTTCCCCTACGAGGTGGGCGGCCAGGTCTGGAACGAGGTCCTGGACGCCAAGGCGGCCAACCGGGTCACCGGCCCGGCCGACACCAAGGTCTCCTCGGACAGCATCTGGGTGAGCCTGCTGGTCAACCTCCTGCCCATCGCGCTGCTCGTGCTCCTGCTGCTGTTCTTCATGTCGCAGATGCAGGGCGGCGGCTCGCGGGTGCTCAACTTCGGCAAGTCCAAGGCGAAGATGATCACCAAGGACACGCCGAAGACGACCTTCGCGGACGTGGCCGGGGCGGACGAGGCCGTCGAGGAACTGCACGAGATCAAGGACTTCCTGCAGAACCCCGCGAAGTACCAGGCCCTGGGCGCCAAGATCCCGAAGGGTGTGCTGCTCTTCGGCCCGCCCGGAACCGGTAAGACCCTGCTCGCCCGCGCGGTCGCCGGCGAGGCCGGCGTGCCGTTCTACTCCATCTCCGGCTCGGACTTCGTGGAGATGTTCGTCGGTGTCGGCGCCAGCCGTGTCCGCGACCTCTTCGAGCAGGCCAAGTCGAACGCGCCGGCGATCGTCTTCGTCGACGAGATCGACGCGGTCGGCCGGCACCGCGGCGCCGGCATGGGCGGCGGCCACGACGAGCGGGAGCAGACCCTCAACCAGCTGCTGGTCGAGATGGACGGCTTCGACACCAAGGGCGGGGTCATCCTGATCGCCGCCACCAACCGGCCGGACATCCTCGACCCGGCGCTGCTGCGCCCGGGGCGCTTCGACCGGCAGATCCCGGTCGACGCCCCCGACATGGAGGGCCGCAAGGCCATCCTGCGGGTGCACGCCAAGGGCAAGCCGTTCACGCCCGACGTCGACCTCGACTCGGTCGCGCGGCGCACCCCCGGCTTCAGCGGTGCCGACCTGGCCAACGTGATCAACGAGTCCGCGCTGCTCACCGCCCGCAAGGACCAGCGGGCGATCACCAACGACTCCCTGGAGGAGTCGATCGATCGGGTGATCGCCGGTCCGCAGCGCCGGACCCGGGTGATGAGCGACCAGGAGAAGAAGATCACCGCGTACCACGAGGGTGGGCACGCGCTGGTCGCCTGGGCGCTGCCGCACGCCGCGCCGGTGCACAAGGTGACCATCCTGTCCCGGGGCCGGTCGCTGGGCCACACCCTGGTCCTGCCGACCGAGGACAAGTACACCCAGACCCGGGCCGAGATGATCGACACCCTGGCGTACGCGCTGGGTGGCCGGGCCGCCGAGGAGCTGGTCTTCCACGAGCCCACCACCGGTGCCGGCAACGACATCGAGAAGGCCACCCAGCTGGCCCGCGCGATGATCACGCAGTACGGCATGAGCTCCAAGCTCGGCGCGATCAAGTACGGCACCAGCGGTGACGAGCCGTTCCTCGGCCGGAACATGGGCCACGAGCGGGACTACTCGGACGCGGTGGCCGCCGAGATCGACGGCGAGATGCGGGCGCTGATCGAGCTGGCCCACGACGAGGCCTGGGAGATCCTGGTGGAATACCGGGACGTCCTGGACAACATCGTGCTCGAGCTGATGGAGAAGGAGACCCTCTCCACGGCCGACATGGCCCGGATCTGCGCCCGGGTGGCGAAGCGCCCGCCGATGGCCCCGTACCACGGCTTCGGCAAGCGTCAGCCCTCCACCGAGCCGCCCGTGCTCACGCCCGCGGAGAAGGAGACCCTCAAGGCGCAGGCCCAGGCCGACGGCGCCTCGGTCGGCGGGGCTCCCTCGAACAACTCGGACGGTACCCACTGACCACCGACCCGACGGCCAGCTCCCCCGACCGGGAGCTGGCCGTCTCCGCGACCGAGCCCGACGGGGACGACGCGCTCGACTACGTCGCCGCGCGCCTGATCAGCGGCAAGCTGACCGGGCGGCCGGTGGAGGAGAGCGTCGACCTGGGCCGCATCGAGAAGGCGGTCCGGGAGATCCTGATCGCCGTCGGTGAGGACCCCGAGCGGGACGGCCTCCGGCAGACGCCGGCCCGGGTGGCCCGCGCGTACGCGGAGCTCTTCGCGGGCCTGCGGGTGGACCCGGCGCAGGTGCTCAGCACCACCTTCGAGGCCAACCACGAGGAGTTGGTGCTCGTCCGGGACATCGACGTGATGAGCCTCTGCGAGCACCACCTGCTGCCGTTCCGGGGCAGCGCGCACATCGGCTACATCCCGGGGCCGGACGGCCGGATCACCGGCCTGTCCAAGCTGGCCCGGCTCGTCGAGGTGTTCGCCCGGCGCCCGCAGGTGCAGGAGCGGCTCACCTCCCAGATCGCCGATCTGCTCATGAACAAGCTGGCACCGCGCGGCGTCGTGGTGGTGCTCGAGTGCGAGCACATGTGCATGGCGATGCGCGGCATCCAGAAGTCCGGCGCCAAGACGATCACCTCGGCGGTCCGGGGCACCCTCCAGCACGACGCCAAGTCGCGCGCCGAGGCGATGGCCCTGATCATCCCGCGCTGACCGCACCGACACCGGGCCCTTCCCCAAGGGGAGGGGCCCGGTTCCGTGTCCGGAGTCAGCCGGCCAGCATGGCCAGCAGCAGGCCGGCCGTGGCCAGCACCGCCGGGACCAGGCAGACCAGCGCGCCGAAGCGGGGCGTCCGGTCCACCCGGTCGGCCGGGCGGGGCCGGAACAGCCGCCCCACCGCCAGCCAGCCCAGCATGAACGCGACCGCCGGCAGCGGCAGCCCCACCACCAGCGCGACCACCGTCACCGGGCCGGTGCCGGCGACGAGGAGCAGCGTGAGCTGGATGAGCGGCACCACCAGCGCCAGCGGCCCGTAGACCAGCAGGTTGCGCGGATACGCCGGCCAGCGCGCCAGCCGGGGCAGGCCCCGCGCGGCGAGGCTGTCGTCCGCCGCGTCCGCCCAGCCCCGGGCCGTCCGGAGGGCCGCCAGCACGGCCGCGGGACCGGCCGCCATCGGGCGGGCCGCCTCCGACACCTCCGGCGGCGTCGGCACCAGCGAGATCGCCGGGACGCCCAGCTCCCGCAGCCGGGACTGCTGCGGGGCGAGCCGCTCCCGGACCGCGGTCAGCTCCTCCCGGGCGGCCGCCACGGACCGGGCCTGCTCGCCGGCGGCGGTCGCCGCGGCCCGGCGTACGCCGTCGAGCTGCCGGGCGGCGGCCACGTAGTCCGCCCAGGCCGCACCGGCCGGGTCCAGGTCGACAGTCGGGCCGCCGGACCGGGGCGCGGGCACCGCCGTGCCGGTCTCACTCATGGGCGTCCTCCCCGAACGGGACCAGCACCGTGCCCTGCTCGCCCGGGCCGTCCCAGAGCACCGCCCGGCCCGGCCGGGGTCGCCAGAGCACCGGCCGGTCGAAGAGCTGCTCCAGCCGGCCGCCCGGCACGTCGGTGACCACCACGGCGGTCAGCTTGTCCACCTCGCCCTCCGGACCGAGCAGCCCGGCCAGCGGCGCCACCGTCCGCCACCAGCCGAGCAGGTGCCGGCCGGCCGGCGGCCCCTCCAGCAGCAGCGCGCGCAGCAGCTCGGGCGGCAGTTCGGTCGCGTCCGGCACGTCCAGCCCGAACACCACCAGGTAGCCCGGTTCGTCGGCTGCCATCGCCGCCCGCAGCCCGGTCACGTCCACCGTCTCCACTCGGTGCCGGCCGGCCAGCTCGGCGGCGAGCACGCCAGCCGGCTCGGCCGACCCGTTGGCCAGCGGCGCCAGCACGAACCGCGCCGCGCCGGGGTGGGCCGCCGCCGCGCTGCGCACCGCCGTGACCAGCAGCCGCTCGGCCTCGTCGTCCCGGCCCAGCACCGCCAGGTTCCGGCCGGCGGCCGGCCCGAGCGGCACGGCCACCGTGGAGCGCCGGACGTCCACCGCCCGGCCGAGCAGCGCGGCCGGGGCGTGAGCCCGGCCGGCCAGCGCGGCCCGGTGCCGGGGATCGTTGGCGAGCAGCGGGCGGGCGAACCCGGCGAAGACCACCGGCGGGGCGGTCCCCTCGGGCCGGGCCGACCAGAGCCGGTGCCGCAGGTCCGCGAGGACCACCGGGTCCTCGTGCGGATCGGGGAACCGGATCATGCGCTCGTGACCCCGGGTCGCGCCCCGCGGCCCGCCCAGCCCGCCGGCCGTGTTCACCACGGCGGTGCCCACCGGCAGGCCGGCGGCCGAGTCGTTGGTCGGCTCCAGGACGGCCGCACCGCCCGGCAGCGCCACCCGGACCGGGAACTGGCCGAGCAGCGGGTCGCGCGGGCCGCCGATGCTGAGGTCGCCCTCGCCGGCCAGGACCAGGTGGATCCCGTACGACCGGGCGGCGCGGGCCAGCCCGTCGAGCCGGGCCAGCAGGTCGGCGGCGAGCCGGTCCCGCTCGCGCAGCAGCAGCGGGAAGTTGTCGATCACACAGACGATCCGGGGCAGCGACTGGTGCTGGCGCAGCTCGGCGTAGCGCTGCCCGCCGGCCCGCCGGGCCGCCTCCTCCCGGCGGTGCAGCTCGGCCTCCAGCTCGCCGAGCAGGTCCGCCACGTACTCGCGGTCGGCGGCCATGCCGGCGGCCCGGACCTGCGGCACCCAGGACCGGTCCCGCTCGGTCTGGAGGAACTCCACGAACGACTCGCCGTCGTCGACGTCGGCCAGGTAGAGGACCAGCTCGTCAGGGCCGTAGCGGGCCGCCAGGCCGAAGAGCGCGTCGGTGAGGAACGCCGACCGCCCGGCCTGCGAGCGGCCACTGACCAGCCAGTGCGGGGTCAGCTCGGTGAAGCCCAGACTGACCGGCCGGCCGGCCGCGTCACCGACCGTCGTGGTGAGTCCGTCGACCGAGCCTTCCGCCCAGAGGTCACCCTCGGGCAGCAGGTCGGTGAGGGCCAGGCGGGAGCCGTCCTCGATCTGCCGGGCCAGCCGCCGGCACACCCCGGCGACCAGCTCGGCGGGCGGATCCTCGTCGAGGAAGACCGGGCAGTTCAACCCGCCCGTCGACTCCGCCCCCGGGCTGCTGAACCCGGCGGCGGGTGGGTCCCCGACCAGCGCGTACGCGGTGCGCACCGCGAGCGGGGTGGCCTGCGGCAGCGGCACCCCGGCGGGCCAGCCGGCCAGCACGAGGTGCAGCCCGGCCCGGGGACCCTGGGCGGCCAGTCCGGCGAGCCGGTCGAGATCGGACGGTGCGGCTCCGTCGGGCAGGCCGGCCACCATGAGCAGCAGCGTGCGGTCGTGCCCGCGCTGGCGGGCGGTGCCGGCGGCCACCCACTGCTCGGCCTCGGCCAGCACCGCCCGGAGCCCGGGCAGGTCGGTGGCGGGCGGCGGCAGCAGGCCCGCGTCGGCCAGCGCCGCGTAACCGGCGAAGGTGTCACCCCGTGCGCCGTCGACCGCGCGGGCCAGCAGGGCGCCGGCCGGACCGGCCGCGAACAGCCGCAGCAGCAGGGCCCGGAGCAGCCCGGCCACCCGCGGGTCGGCGGCGTCCGCGTCGATGCTCAGATGTCCACTGCCGAGCAGCGGCACCAGCGCGGGGAACCGGGCGTCGTCCAGCGGCGCGGCGGTGCCCACCCGGACGAAGGCGGGCGGACCGTCCCCGGGCGGCGCCGCCGGGGTCAGCGCCTCCAGCGAGTCGCCGGCCCAGCCCGGCGCGGCGACCGCCGCCGCGGCGCGGAGCCGCTCGGCCAGCTCGTACTGCCGGTGGTGGTCGGCGGGGGCGGGACGGATCTCGTCGAGGATCCCGGCCGCCGCGGTCGCGGTGGCCTCGGCCCTGCGGTGCAGCGCGGCGGCCCGGCCGGCGCGCGCCTTCGGACTCGCCACCCGTCCACCTCTCTTCCCGAGGCCGACATCTCCTCCCCGGTGGTGACGGTATCCCAGCCGGCGGCCGTCCTCCGGGATGTCGGTCGGCGCGGTGCTCGGCTCCGCGGTGAGCAGCCTCACCCGGGGCGGATCGGCACGGCCCTCATCCGGACGGAGCGCCGCCGACGGCGCGGAGGCCGAACTATGCCGCAGATCCGCCAGTTCCGAGGCATTGGGTACGCGGCGCGCAGCCGATAGCCTCAGGAGGTGGAATCAGTGCAGCCCCCCGCCGGTTCCCAGGTCTCCCGCGTACCGGCGCAGCGGACCCCGCCGGAGCAGTCGGCGCCGCTCGCGCCCGCTCCGGCGCCGGCGCCGCCCAGGCGGCGGCTGCGGACCGTGCTCGCCGTGGTCGCCGGGGTGCTGGCCCTGGTCTGTGCGGGCGGCGGCATCGTCGGGTTCGTGCTGTACGACCGCGCCACCGCGCCCGACCGCAGCGCCCCGGACGTGGTGGTGGCCAACTACATCCAGGCATTCATGGCGGACCGCAACGACACGAAGGCGCAGGAGTTCACTTGCGAGGGTCCGACCGATTTCGACGGCTTGCGGGCAGTGCGGGATGATTTAGTAGCGCGCGAGAAGAGATTCGACACGACGATCTCGGTGAGCTGGGGCGCGTTGAGCACCGAGAAGTCTGGTGATGAAGCCCTTGTTCGAGTCGACCTCATAATCTCGGCCTACGTCGATGGGATCTCCCAGAGTGATCGGCAGGCCTGGCGGTTCAAGACCAGGCGAAGCGACGGCTGGGGCGTCTGCGCGGCCGAGCGCATCGGCTGAGGCACCTATTCCAGCCAGAGTAGGTGCACCGGCACCTCCAACGTGGTGGGTGCCTGGCCGCGCCAGGCCCACCGGTACCACTCCAGTTCCGGGGCCACCCGGACGCAGATGTCCCCGTCCGCGCCGGAGTAGGTCTCGGTGACCGCGCGCAGGTCGCGCTGCTCGGTGGACCCGGCAACGTGCACCACGCGCCGACCCGTGACCGCGTCCGCCTCGAACACCGGAGTCGGCGGGCGCCGGGTGGGCACGTCGAGCGAGACCAGCCGGATGCCCGACTCGGCCGGCGGTCGCCGCTCGCCGACGGTCTCCACCCAGACCCGCTCCACCGGGACCAGCGGTGCGAAGACCTCCACCTGCTCGGACTCGGCGCGGTACCACTCGTGTTCGGGGATGACCGGCACGTAGGTCCGGCTGCCCTGCACGACCCGCTCGTCGGCGCGCAGGTCACCGCGCCAGCCGAGGCCGGGCAGGCCGACCAGCACGCGGCGGCCGCGCAGCTCGATCCGGCCGGTGGCCGGGACGACCTCGACCGGGCGGGGCGGCTGCGGGGCCCAGTCGGGCCGTTCCGCGAAGGGGTCGGGCAGCGGGTTGCTCATGTGCGGGTGCGCCTCACGAGGTCCCGTCCACCGGTGCGCCACGCTCGCGCATGAACGGCACCGGATTGATCGCACCCCGGCTCGACCGGTCGCTGTCCACATGCACCTCGAAGTGCAGGTGCGGGCCGGAGGAGTTGCCGCTGGTGCCGGAGAGCCCGATCACCTCGCCGGCCTCCACGCTCTGGCCCGGGACCACCCGGGGGCGCTCGATCATGTGGCAGTAGCGGGTGACGTAACCACCGGCGTGCAGGATGTCCACGAACCAGCCGCAGCCGCCCTTACCCGGCCAACCGTCGCGGTCGCAGTCGCGCTTCCCGGAGTGGTCGGGGTCGCAGCGGGCCACCAGCACGCGGCCCGCGGAGGCGGCGTGGATTTCGGTGCGCTTGTCCGCGGCGAGGTCGACCCCGTTGTGGCTGGGCCGCTGGGTGGTGCGGAAGCCGGAGACCACGCCGCCGGGCAGCGGCGCGGTCCAGCCGGAGGCGGCGATCCGGGCGCCGGCGGCGGCGTCGCAGACCGCCTTGCCGGCGATCTCGACGGTCCGGGCGGCCCCGCCGGCGAGCGCGTCCACGATCCGGCCCGCTAGGTCCTCGTGTTTGGCGTAGGCGTCCGGGAAGGCGCTGACCTGCACCCGCTGCGCCACCACGGTCAGCGGGCGGTCCTGCCAGTTCCGCACCTTGACCATCTTCTCGTAGAACTTCCGCGCCGTGTACGAGGGCGTCATCCGCTGTTCGACGCTGCCCCAGCCGGGCCGCTGCTGGAACAGGCCCAGTGAGTCGTGGTCGGCGCCGACGCCCTCGTGCGGCAGGGCCAGCGACGCCGGAACCGTGCTGTTGGCGAGATTACGCAGCGCGGATTCCTGCATGGCGGTGGCCAGCGCGATCACCCAGCCGCGGGCGGGCACCTTCATGTCCTGGCCGACCTTGATGATGACGGCGGCGTTGCGGAGCTGGGCGTCGCCGTACTCGGTGAAGCGCGGCATGTCCCCGGTGAGGTTGACCTGGTAGGCCGGGTCGCAGTTCAGGCCGGCGAGCACCCCGTCCTTCTGGTCGCCGCCGAGTTCGGTGAGGAGGAACGCGCCCGCGCCGCCGACGCAGCAGAGCAGGGTGAGCACCGTGGTGACCGCGGTGAGCAGCACGCCGACCCGCAGCTTGCGGCGGACCGGCGCGGCGACGCCCGGCGTGGCGTTCACTGCCGCTCCCAGTCGACCGCGTCCACGAGCCACCGGCCGTCGGTGGCCACCAGTTCGAGCCGGAGCCGGCCGTCGTCGAGGGGGACCGACGCCTCCACGAAGGACTCCGTCCGGGGCCGGAGGGTGACCGCGCCGGCCACCCGGCTGGCGGGCACGCTCTCCGGGTCGGCGCCGGTCAGCTTGTCGAGGAGGGCGGGCGTGGAGAGCGGCCGCAGGCGCGACTGCCACGCCTCGCCGCTGCTGCCCGGACCGGTCAGCCACGCGGTGGTGAACCGGCTCGCGGTCTGCTCCGGGGTGGCCTCGCCTGGTCGGGTCTTCGGCGAGACCGCCGCGGGCGGGCTCGCCAGGACCCCGTCGTCACCGGCGTGCGGGTCCACCGTGCTGATCGGCTGGCTCGGGCGGGCGCTCAGACCGAGGGTCGGGTCGACCGGGCCGGAGACCAGCCGGGCCGCGCCGATCACGCCGAAGACCAGGACGGCGATCACCAGCGCGACGCCGAGCCGGGACCGCAGGATCCGGGTGACGAGGAATTCCAGTGCCCGTCGCACCGGTCTCACCGTGCCTCGGAGCGGATCCGCGGCGCCGGCTTCGGCGCCGGGGTGCGTTCGGCCGAGTCCGGCCGGTAGACGGCGAAGGAGGGCGCCTCCTCGGGTACGTCCGGCCCGGTCCAGCCCGCCGGCCCGCGGCGCTGCCGGGGTGCGGCCGTGCGGCCCGAGCCGCGCTCGGCCGGCGGGGCGTCCTCGGGCCCGTCCCGCCCGTCGGGCCGTTCCCGTTCGACCACCCTGACCGTGTGCGCCGGGTCCTCGTGCCGGGCCTCCGGCCGCAGGCTGCGCTGGTCGGCCGTCACGGCGCGCCGCCGGCCCATCGCCGGCTCGGCGGTGCCACCGGGCTCGGCCACGTCGAGGCGGGCCGCGATGCGCATGTCGCGGAAGAACCGCCGGTGCCAGGACCCGGCCGAGCTGACCGCCTCGCTGCTGTCCTTGCCGCCGAGCTGCGTGATCCGCCGGTACGGGCGGAGCAGCAGCCAGCCCACCACGCCGCAGAGCCAGACCAGGACCACCTGGAGCCAGCCGGGCAGGGTGGGCGTATTCATGATCAGATCGACGGCGAACAGGTAGATGGCCGCGCCGGTGCCGAAGATGGCGATGTTGAACACCGCGGCGACCACGGCGTTGGCCAGGCGCCGCAGGCCGGCGCTCGCCGGGCGCATGAGCCCGACCGTGCCCAGGATCGGCGCGGCGATCACCGCCCACCGGAAGATCAGGAAGCCGAGCAGCACCAGCACCGAGGCGGTCAGGTCGAACATCGCGAAGAGCAGCGAGGCCAGCACCGCGATGAACCCGGCCCCGATCCGGTCCATGTCCCGGACGCCCTGGAGGTACTCGTACGCCTCCGGGTCCTCCGACTTGATCTGCTCGGCCACCCGGGCCCACTGCTGCTGCTTCGCCTTGATGACCACATCACGGGTTGCGGGATTCGCGCGGATCGACTCGGCTTCATCCCAGGTCAACGACTTGGCGTCATAGAGCGCCGGGCCGTACTTCTTGGCGGTCTCGCTGTCGGCCGAGCCGAGCACTCCCCGCAACCAGTTGCGGTAGAGCATCGTCTCGGTCGCCGTGTCGCTGGCCCGCACGGCCGGCGGACGCTTGTCGACACAGGCGTTCGGGTTCGGCAGGGCGCACTTGTCCGGAGGGATGTCCTTGGACGCCGGGCCGACCGCGTCGTGCACCACGCCGAGGGTGGTGATCAGGGTGCTGTCGGCGATGTTCGCCGACTTGACCGGCCAGGCGGCCAGGGCGGTCACCGCCACCATCACCAGGATCGCCCAGCCGGCCGTGGTCATGGCGTTGCTCATGTCCGACTGGCGGGAGCGCCACAGCAGGTAGAGGCCGACCACGCAGATGGTGATGATGCCGAAGACGCTGAACACCTTCTGGTAGACGGCCTTGGTGGCCTGCTCCACCAGCGGGTCGGCCCAGCGCCACATCGTCCGCGGGTCCCAGGCGCGCTCTCGCAGCGCGTTGGACGCCCCGATGATCGCGTTGGCGAACATGAACTCGCCGTTGGCGACCATGGTGGTGAAGCGGTAGTCCGGATGCAGCACCGAGGAGGCGCAGCCGCCGTCGACGTCGTACGTCGTGTAGCTGTATCCGGCGTACCCGTAGTCGCTGTAGAGGCCCTTGGGACCGGGCTGCTTGGCGGAGTCGGGACGGGAGGCGAACCAGCCGGCCAGGCCGGAGTCCGGCGCCCCGGGCACCGGCGCGTTGCGGCACTCGACCTGGTCCTCGCTGACCGCCTTGAGCTTGGCGACGCAGGAGCGGAAGTCGGCCTGCCACTGCTTGGTGCTGCACAGCTCGGCCCGGGCCTGGGCGGTGGGCGCGGCGGCGTACGCGGGTGTCGCCCCGACCAGCGGCCAGGAGATGGTGGCCCCGGCCAACAGGCCGAGTGCGAGGAGGAGCGCCGCGATCCGTGCCCGGGCCCTCGCCATGTCACGCCTCCAGATCAGCCAGGACGGTCGGCAGCTGCCCGGCGGCCTGGGCGACCGCGGCGGGGGTGGTGTCCAGGTGGTCGAGCAGCCCGTCGACGTACGACACGTCGACCCGGACCTTCTGCACGCGGCCGTCGACGTCGCGCATGACGAACTCGCGGAAGCCGAGCCGGGCGGCCGAGCCGCTGTCGGCCTGTGACAGCGAGGCGAGGGTGGCCTCGTAGCCGTCGTTGACCGGCACCCGGAGCAGGCGCAGCGCCTCGGAGGCGATCTCGGTGTCCTCGGCGATGCGGCCGACGAAGACGGTGGAGACCAGGTTCTGCACGTCGAGCCCGAGGATGTCCTTCGGGTTCTGCGACGCGACCAGCGCGGCGAGGTTCCACTTGCGGGAGTCGCGGGCCAGCCGGACCAGGAACGACCGGCCGGAGCGCCAGCCCTCCATGAAGTGGGCCTCGTCCAGGCCGACCAGCTTCCGGGAGGACATCGAGCCGCCGTAGCAGCGGCGGACGGCCAGCCGGTGCGCGGTGTGCAGCATCGGCAGGGCCAGGGCCTCCTCGGCCGACCAGTACTCCCGCTCGATCTTGAGGTCGGGCAGCCGGAGCCCGGCCATGGTGATCACGGTGAGCGCCGCGTCGGCGCCGAGCAGCCCCTCCGGTGGCCGGCCGAAGAAGAGCATGGCCAGCGGCATCTCGGCGGTGTCGAGGAGCAGGTTGGCCAGCTCCCGGCCGGCGTCGTCGTCGAGCCCCTGCAGGCAGGCGACCACGTCGTCCAGGGTGGAGGTCTCCTCGGCCGGTACCTGGCGTACGGCGTGCCGGAACAGGGTGGCCGTGGACGCCTCCCGGGCGACCTGCGGCGGCACCAGCATCATGCAGATGTCCTGCACCAGCATCCGGCGTTCGGCCCGGGCGTTGGAGACCGCGATCTCGAACTCCCGGTCGCCGGACGCCCCGGCGCCGAACTCGCTGCGCAGCGGCGTGGGGATCAGCGCGTACGGCGCCAGGGTGCCCTGCTCCGAGCCGGTCAGGTTGAGCACCCGCGAGTACGGCGCCAGCTCGGGCATGGCGCAGAGCCGGGCCAGCGGGCCGGACGGGTCGAGCAGGGTCACCTGCACGCCGCGCCGGGCGGCCAGGTAGCCGAGCGCGCCGAGCAGGGTGGACTTGCCACCGCCCGGCTCGGCGACGAAGACGGCGAGGCCGGAGCGCTCGCGGACCTCCATGGGGAAGTGCAGGTCGAGGAAGACCGGGCGGCGGCAGGTGCCGGCGGTCCGGCCGATCAGGTCGCCGCGCCGGTCGCCCACGGTGGAGGCGGCCTGGGGCAGGGCGGCGGCGAGCAGGTTGACCGGCATCCGCCGCACGTAGCCGGTGTTGGCGATCGGCTCGCCGGGGATGAACTCGCGGGCCAGCCAGTCCTGGTTCTTCGGGTGCTGCAGCGAGATGCGCAGCTCACGCGAGTAGAGCTGGATGAGCCGGCGGGCCCGCTCCAGGCACTCCTCGCGGGTCCGGCCGCCGACCGCGATCCGGTGCCAGCCGTGCGCGCGGGCCGAGTCCACCGGCAGGCCCGTGGTCATCTCGTCGCCGATCACCAGCGCCCGCTTGGCCAGCCGCTCCAGCTCGGGCGGCGCGTCGATGCCGTGCTCGGCGTAGTCGAGCTGCTGGGACCGGATCATCCGGAGCCGGTGTTCGAGGTTCCGGAAGGAGTCACCGGGGCCGAGGATGTCGACCCGGGTGGAGAGCTCCATGGGCCACGGCAGCCGTTCGTGGAAGTGCAGCCAGGGCTCGTGCCGCTCGGGGATCTCCAGCGGCTCCATCCGGCCGACCGCGAGCACGGCCACGTGCCGCTCCTCGCCGGTCATCCGGTTGACCAACTTCACCGTCGAGCCGTACGGGGTGCGGTAGCGCTCGACCTGCTCGGTGAGGGCCAGCAGGTCGCCGCGCTCCCACCGCCCGTTGGTGATCGGGGACAGCACGCCGGGCGGCGCCATGCACAGCGCCACCGAGCGGTAGAGCAGCCACTCCAGCTCCTGCGCGGTGACCCGGCGGCCGCGCATGCCGAACGCGCCGAGCACCTCGTCGAACTGTTCGACGGTGCGGCCCAGCCGGCGCCGCTCGCCGTCGGCGGTGCCCCGGCCGAAGGTGCGCAACAGCCGTTCGGTGAGCGAGTCGCCCAGCGACCGGCGGGCGAAGGTGACGCCGAGGTAGGTCTGCCCCTCGGCGTGGTTGACCGCCATGAGGTGCCGCTGCGCCGCGACCAGGTGGTCGGCCCAGCCGGTGGTGCCGGGCACGTCGGGCAGCGGCGCGGCGGTGTGCGCGTCGATGGTGCGGGCCCACTCGTCGGCCGGGAACGGGCGGGTGGTGCGGCGCAGGTGCAGCCGGAAGCCGGCGAGGCCGGCGTACTGCTCGGAGATCGCGGAGAGCAGCGCCTCGCGCTCGGCGTCGGGGCGGAACGCCCAGCGCACCTCGGGCAGCCAGTACCAGGCGGTGACCGTGTTGGGGGTGAAGGTGAGGTGACCGGCGATCTCCGTGATGGCCAGCTCGACCGAGGGGTCCCGGTCGCCGAACTTGATCTTCGGGGCCCGGACCCGGACCGGCTTGGCGGGCTTCCCGCCGCGCTCCGGGGACCGCTGCCGGGGCGGGGCCACCTCCCGGCCGGGCGGCGGGGTCACCTCGCGGGTCGTGGCGGCGGCCATCTCGCGCCCGTCGGGACGGGCCGGCTCGGCCGCCCGCCGGTCGGCCCGGCGGCCGGGGCGCTCGACCGGCCTTTCGGACTCGGCCGGCTCGGGCTCGACGGTGGACCGGAGCGCCGGGAGCCGGTCGCCGGCCTGGTGCGGCACCCGGGTGCGGGCTGGCGGCGGCTCAAGAGCGGGCGGCTCGGGAGCGGTGTGCCCCGGCGGCCGGGCCGCCTCGGGCGCCTCGCGCGGCCGGCCGACCGGGCGGACGCCGGGCGCCTCCCGCAGGGCCGTGGTGGGCTCCGAGGGCAGGGCCGGCACGGCGGGCGGTGCCGGCAGGGCCGGCTCGATCGGGGCGGGGTGCGGGGCCGGCTCGGTCGGGGCGGCGTGCTGGTGGGGGATGGGCAGCGGCTCGCGGCCGACGCCGCGCCGGGGCGGCGCCACCACCGGCTCCACCGGAACGGGCGGGCCGGCGGGCGGGCCGGCCGGCCGGCGGACCCGGGGCTGCGCGCCGCCGAAGAGGTCGAGGAAGGGGGAGTCGATGTCGCCGCTGTCGCCGACCACCGGCTCCCGCTGCTCGGCACCGCGGGGAGCCAGCGGCCGGGGCGGCTGGAAGACCCCGACGCGACCGTGCTGAGGGCTGGTCACCAGGGCCGGGTCGAGGGTGGCCTCGTCCAGCTCCTCGTCCGGTGGGTAGTCGAACGAACGCGCACGGTTACCGTAGGGTCCGGCCGGACGTCCGGCCGGGGAACCCGGCGTGGAAGAGCGACTCATGCGACCGCCTCACCCGCGTCGTTCGTCTGCGCCGTCGGCGTACGCCCGGTCATGCCAGTTCCTCCCGGATCCTGATCCGGCTCGCGACGAGGCGCGGGTCGCGCAGCTCGGCGGCCGGCTCCCGGGTGCGTCGCCAGTCGGTCAGCGCGGTCCGGATGACCATGCGCGCCGGCCGGTCCGGGTCGACGTACCGGAAGATGAACGAGGTGGTCACGATGGCGAGCGAGATCTCCCAGGCGGGAAAGAGCTCGACCTGGAGCGTGAACAACCAGTGGATGAACATGTAGAGGGGTACGAGCAGCATGAACAGGCCGTACTGGGCGTACGGCAGGTGGACGGGAAGGGTGTACCCGGGCGGCCCCAGGTAGACGAGGCGTGCCCGGTAGATGTCGTCGTCGGTGCGCAGCCGCATCGTCGCCCAACGCCTATTCGAAGATCAGCTTGATGAGGTAGTCGCCGACGAAGAAGAGTGTGGCGGCGCCGGCGATGAAGGCCAACCCGATGATCGCGATGGCGGAGCTGGTCAGCACCTTGGAGATCTCGCCCCGGCTGGCCCGGCCGATGAAGATCACGCCGAGCACCGCGAGCAGGATCGGCGCGATCTTGCTGGCGAAGAAGGAGACGACACCGTTGGTGTCGATGCCCTTGGGGGCCGGCTCGGCGAGTGGAGTCGACGCCAGGGTGTGGAGCGCGTGGTCGACGGCGGCGGACGCCGTCCCCATGAGCTCGATGGCGATCACTGGAAAACCTCCCCAAGGTCGCGGCCGGCGGCGCCGCGGTGGTGCATGTGGGCAAAGCCTGGCGGGATGGTGCTCGTTCCGCACAGCGTCGGCGACGCTGCGTTCGTCACCCACCACACAGGGTGGCGAGCTTTGGGGGATTTCGTCCCGCTTCGGCCCTCCCTCCAGGCTTCGCCATCTCGATGCTGGGCAATTCCAAAGCGTACGGCCCGGCCCCCTTTGCGACAACCCGCGAAGAGTCGACCCGGAACGGGCCCGAAGACCGATCGTACACCTGTTCCAATCGGCACGTCAGGGCCGCCGTCCGGCGCGGTCGCCCGGGCCGCCGGAAGCCCTCTTGGCGACCGGTACTGTCGGGTCCGTGACCGATCTGGTACGGGCGGAGGCCCCGGTGGTGATGGGCGTCCTGAACGTCACGCCCGACTCCTTCTCCGACGGCGGCAGATACGCCGACCTGGACGCGGCCGTCGCACACGGAGTGCGACTGCGGGCGGCCGGCGCGGACCTGGTCGACGTGGGCGGCGAGTCGACCCGGCCGGGCGCCGAGCGGGTCGACGCGGAGACCGAGATCGCCCGCGTGCTGCCGGTGATCCGCGAGCTGAGCGCCGCCGGCATCCCGGTCAGCATCGACACCAGCCGGGCCCGGGTGGCCGAGGCCGTCCTCGCCGCCGGCGCGGACGTCGTCAACGACGTCTCCGGCGGCCTCGCCGACCCGGACATGGCCCGGGTGGTCCGGGACGCCGGCTGCCCGTGGGTGCTGATGCACTGGCGGGGCCACTCGCGCGAGATGCGGGACCTGGCCCGGTACGCCGACGTGGTGGCCGACGTGCGGGCCGAGCTGAGCCTGCGCGTCGACGAGGCCCTGGCCGCCGGGGTGTCCGCCGACCGGATCATCGTCGACCCGGGGCTGGGCTTCGCCAAGACCGCCGCGCACAACTGGGAGCTGAGCGCCCGCCTGCCCGAGCTGGTCGACCTCGGCTTCCCGCTGCTGTTCGGGTCGAGCCGCAAGTCCTACCTGGGCCGCTTGCTGGCCGACGCCGACGGCAACCCCCGGCCGACCGCGGAGCGGGAGGCGGCCACCGTCGCCACCAGCGTGCTCGCCGTGGCGGCCGGCGCCTGGGGGGTCCGCGTGCACGACGTCCGGGGCACGGCCGACGCGCTCGCCGTCTGGCGGGCCACCGGCCGCCCCCGCCTGGCCCGGTCCACCAAGGAAGAGGACGAGCGATGACCGACCGGATCGAGCTGACCGGCCTGCGCGCGCACGGCCGGCACGGCGTCTACGACTTCGAGCGCGCCAAGGGCCAGGAGTTCGTGGTGGACGCGGTGCTCGAACTCGACCTCGCCCCGGCCGCCCGGTCGGACGAGGTGACCGACACCGTGCACTACGGCGAGCTGGCCGAGAAGCTGGTCGCCGTGGTCACCGGCGAGCCGGTCAACCTGATCGAGACGCTCGCCGACCGGCTGCTCGCGATCTGCCTGGCCGAGCCGCTGGTCGCCGCCGCGACGGTCACCGTGCACAAGCCCGAGGCCCCGATCCCGCACACCTTCGCGGACGTGGCGGTGACGATGCGGCGTACCCGATGACCCGGGCCGTGCTGTCGATCGGCAGCAACCTGGGCGACCGCCTCGCCCACCTGCGCGCCGCGGTGGCCTCGTTCGGCGACACCGTGCTGGTGGTCTCCGGTGTCTACGAGACTCCACCGTGGGGGGACGCCGACCAGCCCGCGTACCTCAACGCGGCGGTGCTGGTCGGCGATCCGGCGGCGACCCCGCGCGACTGGCTGGCGCGGGCCCGGGCCGCCGAGGCGGCGGCCGGGCGCACGCGCGACCCGGAGCGGCGGTACGGGCCGCGCACCCTGGACGTGGACGTGATCGCGGTGTGGGACGCGGCCGGGGAGCCGGTGCGCAGCGCGGATCCGGAGCTGACGCTGCCGCACCCCCGGGCCCACCTGCGGGCCTTCGTGCTGCGGCCGTGGATCGACATCGAGCCGCACGGCCGGCTGCCCGGGCACGGCTGGTTGACCGACCTGCTCAACGCCGAGCCGCTGGCCTCCGACGCGCTGGAACTCAGTCCGCGCCCCGATCTGGCGTTAGAGTCGGACACATGACCCTGTGGAGCCGGACGGCATGAGCCAGGCGCAATCCCCACGGGACCCGGACCGCTTCCGGATGGGTCCGACCCGGATCTCCACGCTGGTGGTGGCCGCGCTGGCCGCCGCCGCGCTGGCCTGGCTGCTGATCAGCGCCTTCTACTACGAGATGGCCCCCGACCTGCCCTGGCTGCCGGTCGTCACGCTGGCCGGCCTGGCCGTGCTGGAGGGGTACGCGGCGGTCAACACCCGCGGTCGCATCGAGCGCCGCCCCGGCCGTGACCCGGTGAACCCGCTGCTGGTCGCCCGGTTCGTGGTGCTGGCGAAGGCGTCCGCCCTGGCCGGGGCCATCTTCGCCGGCTTCTACGCCGGGCTGACCGGCTGGCTCTTCGTCGAGCGGACCAACGCCGCGGTGGGCGACCGGCCGGCCAGCGGGGCCGGGTTGCTCGCGTCGCTCGCGCTGGTCGCGGCGGCGCTCTGGCTGGAGCGGTCCTGCCGGGTCCCCGAGCAGGAGGACGACGAGGACCGCGAGCCCGGCGACCGGGAGACTCCCCGCGGCCGCCTCTGATCAGGGGGTTCCCAGCGTCTTCCCCCGCAGGTACCGTGCCTGGCGACCGGAGAGCAACGGCCGCCGCCGGTCCGCCCGCGCGTCGGACCACGCGGCCGGCCATGTGGGAGGCGCGGGCCATGGGGTACGACGAGACGGGCCGGACTGCGCCGGTGGAGACGTCGTCCGGGGTGCCCGCGGCCGTGCTGGAGAACGTCTTCGACGACCCCAGCCACGGCGAGCCCGGCCGGGACCGGATCGCCGTGCACGTGGCCTGGGAGTTCCTGCTGCTGCTCGGGCTGGCCGCGCTGACCTGGCTGCTCTGGCGCGAGGACGCGGACGCGCTGCGGGGCGGCGCGCTGAAGACGCTGCTGGTCGACGTGGCCGGGCTCGGCCTGCTCACCCTGGCCGCCGGGCTCAGCCTGCGGGCCGCCGCCGTGAACCTGGCGGTGGGGCCGGTCGCGCTGGCCGCCGCGCTGCACTTCGCCGAGCAGGGCGACCGCGGCCTGCGGGAGGCGCTGCTCCCGGCGCTCGCGGTGGCGGCACTCGGCGGGCTGGCGCTCGCGCTGGCCGTGGTGGTGCTGCACGTGCCCGCCTGGGCGGCCAGCCTGGCCGGCGCGGCCGGCGTGATCGTGTACATCGAGCGGCGGACCACCCCGATCGTGGTGCAGGGCGGCTACGACCCCCGGCGCACGGCCCTCTACCTCTTCGTCGGTTTCGCCGCGGTGGCCGTCCTGGGCGGGCTCTTCGGCGCGATCAAACCGGTCCGCCGGCTGCTCGGGCGGTTCCGGCCGGTCGCCGACCCGGCCCAGCGGCGCGGTGCCGCGGCCGCCACGGTGGCCGCCCTGGCCCTGATCGGCTCGACGGTCCTGGCCGTGCTCGGCGGGGTGCTCATCGCCGCCAACTTGGACGGGCCGGTGGCGCCCACCACGGGCCTCGACCGGTCGGTGCTGGCGATCGGCGCGGTCATGCTCGGCGGCACCAGCGCGTACGGGCGGCGGGGCGGGATCTTCGGCACCCTGCTGGCGGTCTGCGCCGTGGAGGTCTTCCTGGCCTGGGCCGCGGCACAGGACTGGACGATCAGCCGGTGGGCCGTCGGCGGGGCGGCGCTCGGCGCCGGGCTGCTGGTCACCCGGCTCGTCGAGACGTTCGGGCGGCCCCGGCCGGCGCCGCCGAACCCGCTCCCGGCCGGCCCGACCGGTCCCGCCGGCGACGGCGCGATCAGCACCGGCTGGGCGCTGACGCCACCGCCCGAGCCGGGGGACGCCTGGCCGTCGGTGCTGCCGGTGCGGAACACCGACACGGTCGACTCGTGGGAGTCGCCGCGCTGGGAGAGCGAGCCGCGCCGCTGGGACGCCGGGGACCGCTGACCGCCCGGTGCCGGCGCCGAGTCCGGCGGGCCGCAGGTGATCTCGCCGGTTAGGCTCGGCGGCATGACGGACACTCCTGCCCCCGGCGGCCGCACCTTCGACGAGCTGGACAAGCTCTCCACCGAGGAACTGCGCGAGCAGGCGTTCCACCTGGCCCGGGAGCGCCGCGACGTCGAGTTCTTCTGGTCGGTGCTGCGGCACATGCCCAACGCCGACGAGGCCTCGGTCCTGGACGGCGCCCCCAACTCGGTCGGGCCGATCATCGACGAGGCCAACGCCCTGTGGCGGGAGATGGCCGGGCACGGCTACGAGGAGTCCGCGCCGCTGCTGCGCGCCGCCTTCATCGACTACCTCATGAAGCACTGAGCGATGACCACCCGCCGACCCTCGGCGGCAGACCGGGTACGCAGGTTTGCCCGGCGCGGTGGGCCGGGAACTGACCGGCCCATGGCCCTCACCAACCGCCCCCGCACCGTGGCCTCGTACGGCACGGCCGCCGGCACCGGCACGCTCGCCGTGCTCCTGCTCGTCGCGGTCGGCGGCAGCCCCATGTACGTGGGCTGGGTGCAGGACCACACCGACCCGACCGGGGCCGGCGGCTGGTTCCTCCGGCTGCTCGCCTGGCCGGCCTGGCGGCTGCACGCCGAGGACCCGTCGCAGGGCGTGCTCGCTACCAACCTGCGGGCGATCCTGCTGGTCGTGCTGGCCGCGGCGCTGCTCTACCTGCTGCCCGGCCCGCAGGTGGCCCGGGTGGAGAGCTCGGGCAGCCAGTTCTTCTCCGGCTGGGGCGCGTACGCCCTGGCGGGCGGGGTCACGGCCCTGCTGGCCACCCTCCTCGGGCCGCACGGGTCGCTCTTCGCCGCCTTCCAGTCCGCCAGCACGGGGGTCACCTACGGCTTCTTCGCCGGCTGGATCGTCGGCCTGGCCAGCCTGGGCGGCCGGGCCTGACGGTCCGCCCCGGCACGGCCGTCGGACCGGTCAGTCCGGCACGCCGAGGCCGAGCACCCGGGCCCGGCTGAGCAGCCCCACCGGCTTGCCGTCCTCGGTGACCACCGCGTGCTCGGCGCCGGAGGTGAGCAGCCCGCCCAGCGCGTCGTACGCCGAACCGCCCAGGGGCACGGTCGGCAGGTCGGCCCCGCCACCGGCCGGGAGCGGGTCGAGCACCTCGCGGGTCACCGGGGTGACGGCCAGCCGGCGGATGCCCCGGTCGGCGCCGACGAACTCGCGGACGAACGGCGAGGCGGGCGCCCCGAGCAGGGCGGCGGGGACGTCGTACTGCTCCAGGCGGCCGCCCTCGGAGAGCACCGCGATCCGGTCGCCCAGCCGGACCGCCTCGTCGAGGTCGTGGGTCACCAGCACGATGGTCTTGCGGACTTCGGCCTGGAGCCGGAGGAACTCCTCCTGGAGGCGGGTCCGGACGATCGGGTCGACGGCCGAGAAGGGCTCGTCCATGAGCAGCACCACCGGGTCGGCGGCGAGCGCGCGGGCCACGCCGACCCGCTGCCGCTGGCCGCCGGAGAGCTCGTGCGGGTAGCGGCGGCCGAACTGCCCCGGGTCGAGGCCGACCAGCTCCAGCAGCTCGTCCACCCGCGCCCGCGTCCGCTCCCGGGGCCAGCCGAGCAGCCCCGGCACGGTGGCCACGTTGGCGGCGACGGTCTGGTGCGGGAAGAGGCCGACGTTCTGGATGACGTAGCCGATGCGGCGGCGCAGCGTCACCGGGTCGACCCGGGTGACGTCGTCGTCGCCGAGCAGGATCCGCCCGTCGGTGGGCTCGATCAACCGGTTGATCATCCGCAGGACCGTGGACTTGCCGCAGCCGGACGGGCCGATCAGCACCACCAGTTCGCCGGCCCTGACCTCCAGGCTCAGCTCCCGCACCGCTTCCGTGCCGTCCGGGTAGCGCTTGCGGATGCGCTCCAGGGTGATCGAGGCCGCGCCGTGTCCGGCGGCCGGGGTAACGTCCACGTGTGTCCCTCCACCTGAGCTACCGGGCCGCGCCCGGTAACCCGTGGTTCTCCTGGCAGTACGTGCGGGACAACTCTGACACGATCCTCGCCGCCCTGCGTGAGCACACCTGGCTGACCGCCCGGGCCGTGCTGATCGCGGCGCTCGTGGCGCTGCCGCTCGCCGTGGCCGCGTACTGGTTCCGCTCGCTGGCCGGCCCGATCCTGGCCCTGACCGGGGTGCTCTACACGGTCCCCTCCCTGGCGCTGTTCGCCTTCCTCGCGCCCTACCTGGGCATCGGCGCGATCACCGTGCTCACCGTGGTGGCGCTCTACGCGCTGCTGGTCATCGTGCGCAACGCGCTGGCCGGGCTGAACCAGGTGCCTCCCGAGGTGCGGGAGGCCGCCGAGGGCATGGGCTACGGCCGCTGGGGCCGCCTGCTCCGCATCGAGCTGCCGCTGGCGCTGCCCGGCATCCTCACCGGCCTGCGGCTCGCCACGGTCTCCACGGTCGCGCTGGTCACGGTCGGCGTGGTGGTCGGCCGGGGCGGCCTCGGCCAGCTCATCTTCGCCGGGTTCCAGAACAACTTCTACAAGGCCGAGATCATGACCGGCACCGTGCTCTGCGTGCTGCTGGCGCTGGTGCTCGACCTGATCCTGGCCGGCGTCGGCCGGCTGCTCACCCCCTGGCTGCGGAGGCGGAGCTCGTGAACCCGGTGCAGCAGGCGGTCGTCTGGTTGAACGACCCGCTCAACTGGTCCAACCCGGGCGGCATCCTGGACCGGCTGGGCGAGCACCTCACCCTGTCCGCGCTGGCGGTGCTGCTCGGCTGCCTGGTGGCCTGGCCCATCGGGCTCTGGCTCGGCCACACCGGCCGCGGCGGCGGCCTGGTGCTCCTGGTGTCCAACGTCACTCTCGCCATCCCGACCCTGGCCCTGCTGACCATCCTGCCGTTGACCTTCCTCGGCTTCGGCCGGCCGGCGGTGGTGGTCGCGCTCGCGGTCTTCGCCGTGCCGCCGCTGCTCGCCACCGCGTACACCGGGGTGCGGCAGGCCGACCCGGAGGCCCGGGACGCGGCGCGCGGCATGGGGCTCTCCGGCGGGCAGGTGCTGCGCCGGGTCGAGCTGCCGCTCGCGGTGCCCTACCTGGCGGCCGGCTTCCGCACCGCCGCCGTGCAGGTGGTGGCCACCGCGGCGCTGGCCTCGTTCGTGAACGGCGGCGGGCTCGGGCAGATCATCCGGGCCGGTTTCGGGCTCGACATCGCGGCCGGCGGCGGCCAGATCATCGCCGGCGGCGTCCTGGTGGCCGGGCTGGCGCTGCTCGTCGAGGGGGTGTTGGCGCTGGTGGAGCGGGCGGTCACCCCGCGCCCGCTGCGCCGGGCGGGCCGGGCGGCGACCCGCCGCGCGGCCGACGCCACGGCGGGCACCTGAGCCGCACCGATGACGATCCGGTGACGAAACTCGCTCGAAGTTGTCGGTCGGCTCCGGAAGATATTGGCTGGAGTCGCGGGCGTTCGATCGGACCGCCCGTCGGACACGCGGCCGGCCCGGGACGGGTCGCGCCGGGACACGGAAGGCGGGCACCTGATGCACGCACGCTCACGGTTGGCTGCGGGAGCGCTCGGCGCCCTCGCCGCGGCCAGTCTCCTCACCGGCTGCGGTGACGCCGGTTCCTCCGGCACCGACGCCCCCCAGCAGGGTGCCTCCGGGGCCGGTTGCGCCCCGGTGGCCGGCGACAAGCTGGTCGTCCTCACCGACGACAAGAAGCTCCAGAACACCGACAACGTCATCCCGGCGATCAACACGAAGGCGGCCACGCCGCAGCTCGTCGCCGCGCTCGACAAGGTCTCCGCGAAGCTCGACACCCCCAAGCTGATCGAGCTGAACCGGGCGGTCGACGTCGACCGGAAGACCCCGCAGGTCGCGGCGAAGGAGTTCGCCGACGCCAACGGCGTGACCGAGGGCGTCGAGAAGGGCCCCGGCGGCCAGGTGACGGTCGGCGCCGGCAACTTCAGCGAGAGCCAGACGATCGCCGAGCTCTACAAGATCACGCTCACCGCGGCCGGCTACCAGGTCAAGGTGCAGACCATCGGCAACCGCGAGCTCTACGAGCCGGCCCTGGAGAAGGGCCAGATCCAGGTCGTTCCCGAGTACGCGGCGACGATGGCCGAGTTCCTCAACACCAAGGCCAACGGCAAGGACGCCCAGCCGGTCTCCTCGCCCGAGCTGGACAAGACGGTCAGCGCGCTGAAGGCGGCCGGCGACAAGGTCGGCATCAGCTTCGGCCAGCCCGCCCAGGCGCAGGACCAGAACGCCTTCGCGGTCACCAAGGCGTTCGCCGACAAGTACCAGGTCGCCAGCCTCTCCGACCTGGCGGCCAAGTGCTCCGGCACGGCCACCGTGCTGGCCGGCCCGCCCGAGTGCCCGCAGCGGCCGAAGTGCCAGGCCGGCCTCGTCGAGGTCTACGACCTCAAGGCCGGCTCGTTCAGCTCGCTCGACGCGGGCGGCCCGCAGACCAAGAACGCCCTGAAGACCGGCGCGGCCAGCGTCGGCCTGGTGTTCTCCTCCGACGCCGCGCTCGCCGCCAGCTGACCACCGCCGCCGCGCCGGCGGGCCCCCGGGCCCGCCGGCGCGGGGCAGCCGTGAGGGCCGGGAGGGAAGCCCTGGTCACCGGCCTTTACATCGATGCTTTCGGCCCGTTCCCTACCGGGGCAACTCTCGGTAGTCTGCTCAGCCATGCCCGCCTCGGTCGCCCCCGCCGAAAACCGCAGTCCGCAGCTGCTGACCGTCCTGTTCTGGATCGGAGTGGCGCTCGCGCCCCTGGCGGCCCTCATCCTGCTGGTCGCCGACGGCAACGGCCCGCTCCGGTTCGGCGCCGTGCTGGCGATCCTGGCCGTGGTGCTGATCGGCCTCTCCGTCGCGCTGCGGGCGGAGAGCGGCGGCGGGGCCGGCGCGGAAAAGCTGCGCGAGGAGATCGAGCAGCTCCGCCGGGAGCTGCGCAGCGAGATCGTGGCCGCCGCCCAGCGCGGCAACCAGGCACTCGACCAGGCCCAGCGGACCCAGGAGTCGGTCACCGCGCTGCGCCGCCGGCTCGACGCCGCGGCCGCCGGCATGGCCGCCGCCGCGGGGCTGACCACGTCCGCCGCCGAGGAGCAGCCCGGTGGCCGCGCCCGGGTGCCGGCCACCGAGCCCTACGACGAGGGGCGCGCCCGCACCGAGCCGGGCCGGGCGCAGCCCGCCCGCGACGAGGACGAGGCGATCCGCCGCCCGCAGCCCGCCGCCCGGTACGGCGCGGACCCCGCCGCCGACCACCCCCGCCACGGCGCCGACCGCCCGCAGCCCGGGATCTACGGCCCAGACCGCCCGCAGTCCGGGACCTACGGCAGCGAACACCCGCAGCCCGGGGTCTACGGCAGCGACCGCCCGCAGCCCGGGGTCTACGGCGCCGACCGCCCGCAGTCCGGGGTCTACGGCGCGCCCCGCGCCCCCGAGCCGGAGATCCGGGCGGAGCCCCGGCAGGTCGGGGTCGTGCACCACACCGAAACTGTGCACGTCACCACCCGCCACACGATCGTCGGCGGGGACGCCGACCCGGCCGGCACCCGGTACGGCGGCTACGCCGGCCGCTGGCCTCCGGCCCCCGAGGAGCGGTCGTGGAGCGGCGCGGAGCCGGAGGAGCGCCCCCGCGCCGGATACCGGAGCGCCGACGACGAGCGCTCCCGGTCCGCGCAGGTGGGCGGCGGCTGGTCCGGCTCCCGGGACGACGCCTCCTGGTCACCGGCGCCCGGCGGCGAGCACCCGTGGGCGGGCGTGGGCCGGGCCGGCGACGACCGTGGCTGGTCCGAGCGGGAGGCCGACGACCGCGGCCGGTTCCCGCGGGAGGACGAGGATCGCGGCTGGTCCGCCCGGGAGGGCGACGACCGGGGCTGGTCCGGCGACCCGGCCGACGACCGGTCCTGGTCGGCCGGCCCGGACGAGCAGCGATCCCGACCGGCCGCCGATCGGACCTGGCGACCGGGCCCGCAGGGGCCGGCCGGCGACCGGTCCTGGCCGCCGGGACCCGGCGGCCGCGAGGAGGCCGGGTGGGCCCCCACCCCGCGCGACGAGGCCGTCCACGGCGGCCAGGTGGGCTGGGCGGAGCAGGGCGACCGCACCGGTCCGGGCGGCTGGGCGGGCCAGGGTGACCGGGGCCGTTACGGCGAGCGGGCGGCGACCGGTGCCGGCTGGACGCCGGCCGAGCAGCCCGGCCGGGCGGTGGCCGACGACCCGGACGGTGACTACTGGTCCGAGCTGCGCACCGGCAACCGGTGGGCCGCGGTCCGCGACGACGAGCAAGGCCGGGAGATCCGGGTCGGGGAGCGGCGGGCCGCGGTGCACGCCGACGGCGGGGGCACCGAGTACCGGGTCGAGGACCGCTGGGCGTCCGTCCGCGGCGGGACCGGTCCCGGCGAGGCGGGCGGCGGCTGGGCCGAGGAGGGCCGGCCGGCGCTCCCGGCCGGCGGGGTGCCGGTGCCGGACGAGTGGCGGCCCCCGACGCAGCGCACCGGCCAGCCCGAGTGGCGCCAGGTCGAGCCCGAACCGGCCCGCTACGGCTATCCGCCGCGCGACGACGCTCCCCGGGCCGGCGCTGCCCGGGCGACCGACCGCTGGCGCTGAGCCCCGGGTTACTTGTCGATGTCGCCGACCACGAAGAACATCGACCCGAGGATGGCGATCAGGTCCGGCACCAGGCAGCCCGGGAGCAGGGTCGCCAGCGCCTGCACGTTCGCGTACGAGGCGGTGCGCAGCTTGAGCCGCCACGGGGTCTTCTCGCCCCGCGACACCAGGTAGTAGCCGTTGATGCCGAGCGGGTTCTCGGTCCAGGCGTAGGTGTGCCCCTCGGGCGCCTTGACCACCTTGGGCAGCCGTGTGTTCACCGGCCCGCTGAGCCGGTCCACCCGGTCCAGGCACTGCTCGGCGAGGTCCAGGGAGGCGTACACCTGGTCGAGCAGCACCTCGAAGCGGGCGTGGCAGTCCCCGGCGGTCTTGGTGACCACGGGCACGTCGAGCTGGTCGTACGCCAGGTAGGGCTCGTCCCGGCGCAGGTCCAGGTCGAGCCCGGAGGCCCGGGCGACCGGCCCGGAGGCGCCGAACGCGGCGGCGTCGGCCGCGGACAGCACGCCCACGCCGACGGTGCGGGCCAGGAAGATCTCGTTGCGCCGGATCAGGTTGTCCAGGTCGGGCATCCGGCGGCGGACCTCGCCGATCGCCGCCCGGGCCCGCGTGGTCCAGCCGGCCGGCACCTCCTCCTTGAGCCCGCCGACCCGGTTGAACATGTAGTGGATCCGGCCGCCGGAGACCTCCTCCATGACCGCCTGGATCGTCTCCCGCTCGCGGAACGCGTAGAACATCGGCGTGATCGCGCCGATCTCCAGGGGGTAGGAGCCGAGGAACATCAGGTGGTTGAGCACCCGGTTCAGCTCGGCGAGCGCCATCCGCAGCCAGACCGCCCGCTCCGGCACCTCCATGCCCATGAGCCGCTCGACGGCGAGCACCACGCCCAGCTCGTTGGAGAACGCGGAGAGCCAGTCGTGCCGGTTGGCCAGCACGATGATCTGCCGGTAGTCGCGGACCTCGAACAGCTTCTCCGCGCCCCGGTGCATGTAGCCGACGATCGGTTCGGCGGAGACCACCCGCTCGCCGTCGAGCACCAGCTTCAGCCGGAGCACGCCGTGCGTCGACGGGTGCTGCGGCCCGATGTTGAGCACCATGTCGGTGCCGAGCTGCTCCCCGCCGGCGCCGGTGCCGACGGTCAGTTCGCGGAGGTCGCCGGCGTCGGTGGTCATGCCCGTCATCGTGCCATGAGCGGATCGAGGGCGATGTCGACCGGTTGCAGCAGCCACCAGTGCCCGCCGAGGCCGGCCGGATCGGTCAGCTCGGCCGCCGCCGACGCGGCGGCGAGCGCCCGCACGTAGCCGGCCGGGTCGCGGGAGGCCAGGCTCAGCGGCGGTCGCCCGCCGTCGGCCCCGAGCGCCCGCAGCCCCTCCCGCTGCGACACCAGGGTGTACGCACACCGCGCGACCCGCTCACCGGCGGAGGCGACCGAGTCCATGGCCACGTGCGCCGTCACGTCACACGACCCGTCCGGCAGCGGCGGGACCTGCCGTCCACCCCGATAGCCGGTCAACGTCCCGTCAACGGGCCGGTCAGCACGCAGGTGCCCGTAGTCCACGGCGAGCGCCAGCCCCCGGTCAAGACGCGCCACGGCGTCCCCCCACGCCTCGTCCCGGCTCCGCCCCACCTCGACCCGGCCCCCCGCCCCGTTAATGGCGACGGGGGCGGGCCACCACCGGTTCAGCCAGCCGGTGTCCTCGGCGGTCACCGGATCACCCGTCGACTCCTCGCCCGTCGCCGGGTCCACCAGCAGGTACCGCCAGCCCGCCGGGGTGTGCACCGCGAGGTCCAACGGAACGTTGTCCAGCCACTCGGTGGCCACCAACAGACCCGTGACGCCCTGCGGGATCTCGTCCCGCCACTCGATCCCCACCGGCAGGTCGTCCGGCCGGGGCGCCTTCTCGACGGCGATGAGCCGTACCCGCTCGGCCAGCGGAGCCCCCACGGCGACCGACAACGACCGCAACAGCTCCCCCCGACCGGCGCCGATGTCCACCACGTCGAGACGAGCGGGGTGACCGAGCGCGGCATCGAGAGAGGACAGCAGCCGGGACAGGCAGGAGGCGACGAGCGGAGACGCGTGGACGCTGGTGCGGAAGTGGGCGGCCGGCCCCGGCCCGGAGACGAAGAAGCCGTCCGGTCCGTAGAGGGCCGTCGACATCGCGTCGCGCCAGCGGAGCGCCATCAGTTCATTCCTCGTTCAGGGGGCGTCACCGTGCCGACCCTACGGTCAGCGGACATGAGACGAACCGCAGTCCCCGCGCTCGCCGTCGTACCCCTGCTGCTGGCCGCCACCCCCGCGGTGGCCGCACCGGCGGACGGCGCCCCGCGCCCGGTCCGGGCGGTGACCGAGACCGCCTCCCTCTTCGACGACGAGGCCGGCGGCGACGCGGACGCCGACGACCCGGCGATCTGGGTGCACCCGACCGACCGGGCGGGCAGCCTGGTCGTGGCCACCGCGAAGAACGGCGGCCTGCGGGTGTACGACCTGCGGGCCCGCGAGCGGCAGGCGATCGCCACGCCCCCGGCGCCGGGACCCGACGACGAGTCCGGGCGGTTCAACAACGTGGACCTGGTGGCCGGCTTCCGGCTGGCCGGGCGGGCCGCCGACCTGGCCGTGGTCACCGACCGGGGGCGCGACCAGCTGCGCTTCTACCGGATCGACCCGGGCACCCGCCTGCTCACCGACGTCACCGCGCCGGACGTGCCGTTCGCGTTCAGCCGGGACCAGGCCGAGGTGAACGAGCAGCGCACCGCGTACGGGCTGGGCACGTTCGTGGACACCGACGGCGCCGCGTACGCGGTGGTGAGCCGGCGCAGCACCCCCGAGGTGGGGGTGTTCCGGCTGGTGGAGCGGGCGGGCCGGGTCAGCTACCGGCCGGTGGACCGGCTGGTGCTGCCGTCGACGTTCACCCTGCCCGACGGGACCGCCTGGTCGCCGTGCACCGACCCGGGCGACGGCCCGCAGGTCGAGGGGACCGTGGTGGACCCGGCCACCGGGGTGGTCTACCTGGCCCAGGAGAAGGTCGGCCTGTGGCGGACCCGGCTGGTGGGCGGCCGGTTCGCCGGCGCCCCGCGGTCGGTGGAGCGGGTCCGCGAGTACGGCGTCCCGGCGGCCTTCGACGCCGAGGAGGACGACTGTGTCACCGACCACTCCGCCGATCCCGGCTTCGGCGGGCGGATCGCCCAGGACGTCGAGGGGCTGACCATCCACCGGACCGGCCGGTTCACCGGCACCCTGATCGTCTCCAGCCAGGGCGACGACACCTTCTACACCTACGACCGGCGCACCGACCGGCCGATCGGGCGGTTCGCGGTGGTCGGCGGCCGGGTCGACGGCGCGCAGGAGTGCGACGGTGCGGCCGTGACCGCCACCCCGCTGCCCGGTTTCCCGGGCGGTCTGCTGGTGGTGCACGACGGCCGGAACACCCCGGAGGCGCCCGGCGAGGATGGCGGGGCGCGTCCCGACACCGACTTCAAGTTCGTCGACGCGGGGTTCCTCCGCAGTCCGCGCTGACGTAGCAGAAGGGGCCGCTCCGCGCCTCCGGAGCGGCCCCTCGGCGCCGTCGGTGAAGGTTTTCACACATCCTTGTTTCGGCTCTGTGACCCCGGCGCATACTTGCGATCGACCGGTACCCCCTTCGAGGACTGGATCGATTGCCATGAGCGCACCCCTGCGTTCGCGTCCGGCCGCCGCACCGCGTGCCGCCGGCGCCCCGCTCGTCTTCCCGCGCACCCTCACGGTCGGCGTGATCGGCGCCGGCCGGGTCGGCGCCGTGCTCGGCGCGGCCCTCGCCGCCGCCGGCCACCGGGTGGTCGCGGCCGCCGGCGCCTCCGGCGCGACCCGGGCCCGGATGGCGCTGCTGCTCCCGCAGACCCCCACCCGCTCCGCCGCCGCCGTGGCCCGCGCCGCCACCGACCTGCTGGTCGTGGCGGTCCCCGACGACGCCCTCGCCGGCGTGGTGGCCGGCCTGGCCGAGGCCGGCGCGCTCCGCCCCGGCCAGGTGGTCGCGCACACGTCCGGCGCGCACGGCCTGGCCGTCCTCGCCCCGGCGGCCGCCGCGGGCGCCCGGCCGCTCGCGCTGCACCCGGCCATGACCTTCACGGGTACGCCGGACGACCTGGCCCGCCTCGCCGGCATCTCCTACGGGGTGACCGCCCCGGCCGAGCTGCGCGCGTTCGCCGCCCGGCTGGTGACCGACCTGGGCGGAGTGCCGGAGTGGGTGGCGGAGGGTGACCGGCCGCTGTACCACGCGGCGCTGGCGCACGGCGCGAACCACCTGGTGACCCTGGTCAACGAGGCCGCCGACCGGCTGCGCGACGCCGGGGTGGACCGGCCGGAGAAGGTGCTCGCCCCGCTGCTGCGGGCGGCCCTGGAGAACGCGCTGCGGCTCGGCGACGACGCGCTCACCGGCCCGGTCTCCCGGGGCGACGCGGGCACCGTGCGCCGGCACCTGGAGCGGCTGGCAGCGACCGCCCCGGAATCCGTGCCCCCCTACCTGGCGTTGGCCCGACGGACGGCGGACCGGGCGGTCGCGGCGGGCCGGCTGCGGCCGGCCGACGCGGCGCCGCTGCTGGACGTTCTGGACGGCATGCAGGTGCCGGCGTGAGCCGGTCCTGCCGACCCCGCAGTCCCGGACCGAGGAGGCACTGATGACGGAGCTGGTGCACACCCGCAAGGAGCTGGCGGCGGCCCGCGAGGGCCTCACCGGCACGGTCGGCGTGGTGATGACGATGGGCGCGCTGCACTCGGGGCACGAGAGCCTGCTGCGCGCCGCTCGGGAGCGGGCCGACCACGTGCTCGTGACGATCTTCGTGAACCCGCTCCAGTTCGGCCCGAACGAGGACTTCGACCGCTACCCGCGCACCCTCGACGCCGACCTGGAGATCTGCCGGCGGGCCGGCGCGGACGTGGTGTTCGCGCCCGCCGTGGAGGACATGTATCCGGAGGGTCAACCGAAGGTGCGGCTGAACCCGGGCCCGCTCGGTGAGGACCTGGAGGGGTTGAGCCGCCCCGGCTTCTTCCACGGCGTGCTCACCGTGGTCATGAAGCTGCTCCAGCTCACCCGCCCCGACCTGGCCTTCTTCGGCGAGAAGGACTACCAGCAGCTCACCCTGGTCCGGCGGATGGTCCGCGACCTGGACGTGCCGACGGAGATCGTCGGCGTGCCGACCGTCCGCGAACCGGACGGGCTGGCCCTGTCCAGTCGCAACCGCTACCTGTCGGCGGAGGAGCGGCGGGCCGCGCTGAGCCTCTCCGCCGCGCTGCGGGCCGGTGTCGAGGCCGCCGACGGGGGCGCGGACGCCGGCGCCGTGCTGGCCGCCGCCCACCGGGCCTTCGACTCGGGTACGCCCGGCGCCCGCCTGGACTACCTGGTGCTCACCGACGCCGACCTGGAGCCCGGCCCGGTCTCCGGCGCGGCGCGGCTGCTGATCGCCGCCTGGGTCGGCGCCACCCGCCTCATCGACAACACGGCGATCCACCTCGCCCCGCGTTCCTGACCCGACCAGATCCCTCGGAAAGGCACCCCGATGCTCCGCACCATGCTCAAGTCGAAGATCCACCGGGCCACGGTGACCCAGGCGGACCTGCACTACGTCGGCTCGGTGACCGTGGACGAGGACCTGCTCGACGCGGCCGACCTCATCCCGGGCGAGCAGGTCGCGATCGTCGACATCACCAACGGCGCCCGGTTGGAGACGTACGTGATCCCGGGGCAACGGGGCAGCGGCGTGATCGGCATCAACGGCGCGGCGGCGCACCTCGTCCACCCGGGTGACCTGGTCATCCTCATCTCGTACGGGCAGATGGACGACGCCGAGGCGCGCTCCTACCAGCCGCGGGTGGTGCACGTCGACGCCGACAACAGGGTCGTCGACCTGACCGCCGACCCGACCACGGCCGCCCCGGGCACCGCCGGCGACCCGGTTCCCAACCCGCTGGCCGCAGCCCTCAACTGATCCCGGGCCGCACGCACGGTCTGTCACCGGAAGGTCATTTCCCGCTACCCTTGTCGGACCGTCGGAATCGACGGTCGTCGGGCTGGGGGAGGCGCGATGGGCCGGGCGATGCGGAGCCTCGTCGCCGCGTTGGTCGCGGGGGCGGCGCTGGCCGGGTGTGCCCCGTCGGGCGGGCTGGACGGGGATCTCACCGACGACTGGGGCGCCCTGCCGCCGGCCGGCGCGTTCACCCCGGCCGCCGGGGTCTGCCAGGTCGCCGACTTCACCCCCGCCGTGGGACTGTCCGGCTACGACCCGGTGGGCTGCGACCTGCCGCACCGGGTGGAGACGGTGCACGTGGGCACGTTCACGGTCGGGCGGGCCGGCCCGCCGGTGCTCGGCTCGCCCGAGCTGCGGACCGCCTTCGCCGACTGCGACACCCGGGCCGGCGGCTACGTGGGCGACAACTGGCGGGCCGGCCGGCTGCGGCTGGCCGTGGCGCTGCCCACCGGGCCCGGCTGGGCGGCCGGGTCGCGCTGGTACCGCTGTGACCTGACCGAGCTGACGACGGTCGAGGCGGCGGCGACCGTGGTGACCCGGACGGGCAGCCTGCGCGACGCGCTCAAGGGCCCGTCCCCGCTGCGGTTGGGCTGCCAGCGCACCGGCCGGGACGCGCGCCGGGTGCAGACGCTCACCCCGGTCGACTGCCGCACCGCCCACGACGCCGAGTTCGTCGGGGTGTGGGCGGCGCCGGACCGCCCGTACCCGAGGAAGGACGCCGACTGGGCGCCCCTCTACACCGGCTGCAACACGGTCCTGGCGTCGTACGCCGGCGTGCCCGACGACCCGACGCTGCGGTTCCGCAGCGGGGTGGTGGTGCGCCCGCCCGGCGCCGGCCGGTGGGCGGTCGGCGACCGGGGCGTGCGCTGCTATCTCTGGCTCAGCGACCGCACGGTGACCACCTCGCTCAAGGGGGCCGGCCCGGCGGGCCTCCCGGTGCGGACGAGGTAGCCGAAACCACTCGTCCCGCCCCCGGCGCCCGGGACGAGAGCCCTTCGGGTTGACTGTTCCCATGGACCTTCCGACCGTCGACCTGCCGGCCCTGCCGAGGCTGCTCGCCGCGCCCGCACCCGGCTGGGTGGAGACCACCGACGTGGTCGTCGTCGGCTCCGGGGTCGCCGGGCTGACCGCCGCGCTGCACCTGCGCGAGGCCGGCCTGCACGTCACCGTCGTCACCAAGGTCAACATCGACGAGGGCTCGACCCGCTGGGCGCAGGGCGGCATCGCGGCGGTGCTCGACCCGGCGGACACGCCGGCCGCGCACGCGTACGACACCGAGGTGGCCGGCGTCGGCCTCTGCGACCCGGCGGCGGTCCGGGTGCTCGTGGAGGAGGGCCCGACCCGGCTGCGCGAGCTGATGCGGATCGGGGCGGAGTTCGACCGCAACCCGGACGGCTCGCTCATGCTCACCCGCGAGGGCGGCCACCGGGCCGACCGGATCGTGCACGCCGGCGGCGACGCCACCGGGGCGGAGGTGCAGCGGGCGCTGCACGCCGCGGTGCGCCGCGACCCGTGGATCCGGCTGGTCGAGCACGCCCTGGTGCTGGACCTGCTGCGCGCGCCCGGTGACGGGCCGGACGGGCTCGGCCCGGCCTGCGGGATCACCCTGCACGTGCTCGGTGAGGGCAGCGAGGACGGCGTGGGGGCCATCCTGGGCCGGGCCGTGGTGCTGGCCACCGGCGGGATGGGGCAGATCTTCGCGGCCACCACCAATCCGGCCGTCTCCACCGGCGACGGGGTGGCGCTCGCGCTGCGGGCCGGCGCGGCGGTCACCGACCTGGAGTTCGTCCAGTTCCACCCGACGGCGCTGATCGTGCCGGCCGGTGAGCCGGGCGCGGGTCTCGCCCAGCAGCCACTGGTCTCCGAGGCGCTGCGCGGCGAGGGCGCGTACCTGGTCGACGGTGACGGCAAGCGGTTCATGGTGGGCCAGCACGAGCTGGCCGAGCTGGCGCCCCGCGACATCGTGGCCAAGGGCATCCACCGGGCGCTGCTGGCCACCGGACGGCAACCCCAGCTCGGCGCGTCTGACGCCGCGCCGCGACCGGGAGCCGTCGGCGCCGACCACGTCTGGCTGGACGCCCGCCACCTCGGCGGCGACTTCCTGGCCCGGCGCTTCCCGACGATCGTGGCCTCCTGCCTGGCCATCGGGGTGGACCCGGCCACCGACCTGATCCCGGTCGCGCCGGCCGCCCACTACGCCTCCGGCGGCGTCCGGACCGACCTGCGCGGCCGCACCTCGATCCCCGGCCTGTACGCCTGCGGCGAGGTCGCCTGCACCGGCGTGCACGGCGCCAACCGGCTGGCCAGCAACTCGCTGCTGGAGGGGCTGGTCTTCTCCCGCCGGATCGCCGAGGACATCGCCGCCGGGCTGCCCGAGCAGGCGAAGCCGGCCGAGGTCGGCGCCTGGGTGGGCGGTCAGGGCTGGCTCGTGCCGGCCGGGGCCACGCCGACCCTGCAACGGGCCATGACCCGGGGCGCGGGTGTGCTCCGCTCGGCGTCGACCCTCGCCGGGACCGCCGCCGCCCTCAGCGAGCTGGGCCAGGCCCGGGGCGTGCCGCGCACCGCCGACTGGGAGGCGACGAACCTGCTCACCGTGGCGTCGACGCTGGTCGCGGCCGCGTACGCCCGCCGGGAGACCCGGGGCTGCCACTGGCGGGAGGACTTCCCGACGGCCGACGAGCGGTGGCGCGGCCACCTCGTGGCCGGTGTCGGGGCGAAGGGCTTGTTGACCGAGCGCTGGGAGGAACAGTGAGGGAGTCGACGGAGCAGGCGCTGCGGGCCGGTGGCCTGGACCCGGAGCAGGTCCGGCGGGTGATCGTCGACGCGCTCACCGAGGACCTGGGCCCGGACTTCCTCGACGTGACGAGCGTCGCCACCATCCCGGACGCGCAGAACGACACCGCCGACCTGGTCGCCCGCGCCGACGGCGTGGTGGCCGGGCTGCCGGTGGCCGCGGCCGTGTTCGAGCTGGTGGGCGAGGTGACCCGGGCGGACCGTACCGTCGAGGTGTCGCTGGTGGCCCGCGACGGGCAGCGGGTGGCGCGCGGCGACGTGCTGGCCACGGTGACCGGCCCGACCCGGCTGCTGCTCACCGCCGAGCGGACGGCGCTGAACCTGCTCTCCCGGATGTCCGGGGTGGCCACCCACACCCGGGCCTGGGCCGACGCGCTGGCCGGCACCAAGGCGACCGTGCTGGACACCCGCAAGACCACGCCGGGCCTGCGCGCCCTGGAGAAGTACGCGGTCCGCGCCGGCGGCGGCACCAACAAGCGGATGGGCCTGCACGACGTCGCCATGATCAAGGACAACCACAAGGTGGCCGCGGGCGGGATCGGCGCCGCGTTCCGGCGGGTCCGGGAGGCGTTCCCGGACGTGCCCGTGCAGGTGGAGGTGGACACCCTGGCCGAGGCCGTGGAGGCGGTCGAGGCCGGCGCCACCTTCCTGCTGCTGGACAACATGACCCCGGCGCGGCTGCGCGAGGTGGTGGCCGCGGTGGGCGACCGGGCGGAGCTGGAGGCGACCGGCGGGCTCACCCTGCCGGTGGCCGCCGAGTACGGGGCGACCGGCGTCGACTTCCTCTCGGTGGGCGCGCTGACCCACTCGTCGCCGATCCTCGACATCGCGCTGGACCTGCGGGAGGAGTGAGGGTCAGCTCACCCGGGCGGTGAGCGCGGTGGCGGGCACCAGGTTGAAGATGACCTGGCTCTCGGTGTCGTCCCGGGCGTCCAGCCCGTACTTGGCGCGGAAGAGCTGGAGCGCGCGGTGGTAGATCTCGGCCTCCAGCTCGTCGGCCTCGGCGAGGGCGAACGCCTGCCCGGCCGCCTCCGGCCGGTGCGGCAGGACCACGGTCAGCCCGGCCAGCCCGTGCCGGGCGACGTTGCGGACGAGGTCGCCGCCGGCGATGTACCAGGTGCCGTCCAGCCGGACGTAGCGCGCGTCGCAGGACTCCAGCTCGGTGTCACCGCGGCGGAGGCAGACGTTGAGCGTGAGGCAGGCGTCGAGGTCGCGCACCGGTGCGGTCTCCCACAGCTCGCTGAACCGGTCGTCGACGAACTCGCCGAGCGGGGTGGAGACGTAGGCCTCCAGCTGCTGGGCGTCGAAGGTCTTGCCGTGCACGGGGAAGAACGAGATGAACGCCTTGTCGTCCCAGCGGTACATCTGGACCGAGGGGGCGGTGGCGTAGATCCGTACCCGGAGGCGCGAGCGGGCGGCCGGCGCGAGCTGCTGCTGGAGTCGACCGAAGTGGTAGAGGTTGTTCATGATCGCGACGGCGGTGTCGGCCCGGCGCAGCTCCTCGGCGCGCAGCCGGACGGCGGGGGAGTCCGGGTCGAGCAGCAGCACCCGGACCGTGGCGCCGTTGGCCAGGGCGAAGCGCAGCGCGGCGAGGAACCGGGTGGTGTACGGCCCTTCCAGCATGCTGGTGAAGGTCTCCAGGATGGCCACGACCTCGCGGGACTGCGCCACCCGCTGGATCAGCGCGTCCCGGTCCAGCCGCGGGTGCTCGATGATGGTGGCGGTCCGGAGTTCCCGGAAGAGCGGGTTGAGCACCAGGTAGGTCAGGAGCGTCATGATCAGGGCGGCGCCGATGTTGAGGTAGAGGTCGCCGCGGAAGGTCTGCCCGTGGCGTTGCCACGACTGCGCGGCCTGGACGATCATCCAGAGCGCCCCGCCGGCCAGCACCGCGAGCACCAGCACGTGCCGGCGCCGCCGGAGCAGGGCGCTGCGCCCCCGGACCCACCACATCCTCGACATGTCCGCTCCCCGTCCGGCCGTGCCGTGGATAGAACCATGTTCATGCCGCGATGTGTTCAGGATACGGTTCGGCCGCCGCTGCGCGCCCGCCCGCGAGGCGGTTGTCTAGGCTGCGACCGTGCTGCTCTGCATCGACATCGGGAACACCAACACCGTGCTGGCGACCTTCGACGGCGACAAGCTGGTGCACAACTGGCGGATCAAGACCGACGCCCGGTCCACCGCGGACGAGCTGGGTCTGATGTTCCGCGGGTTGCTGGCCGGTGACGCCGTGGAGATCACCGGGGTGGCCGCCTGCTCGACCGTGCCGGCGGCGCTGCGCTCGCTGCGCACCATGCTGGCCCGCTACTACGCCGACCTGCCCAGCGTGATCGTCGAGCCCGGCGTGCGCACCGGCGTGCAGCTCGCCATCGACAACCCCAAGGAGGTCGGCGCGGACCGGGTGGTCAACACCCTGGCCGCGTACACCCTCTACGGCGGGCCGTGCATCGTGGTGGACTTCGGCACCACCACCAACTTCGACGTGATCAGCGGCCGGGGCGAGTTCCTCGGCGGCGCGTTCGCGCCGGGCATCGAGATCTCCTTCGACGCGCTCGCCGCCCGCGCCGCCCAGCTCCGCAAGGTGGAGGCCACCAAGCCCCGCTCGGTGATCGGCAAGAACACCGTCGAGTGCCTCCAGGCCGGCCTCTACTTCGGCTTCGCCGGCCAGGTGGACCGGATCGTCGAGCGGATGACCGAGGAGCTGGGTGAGGTGAAGGCCGTGATCGCCACCGGCGGCCTGGCCTCGCTGGTGCTCAGCGAGTGCCGCACCATCACCCACCACGAGCCGATGATCACCCTGATCGGCCTGCGGATGGTGTACGAGCGCAACCTCTGAGCCTCAGCGGCGGCGGGAGCGGAGGACGAGGGTGCGGTAGGGCAGCTCGACCGCCGCACGGCCGGCCAGGTCGGGGTCGGTGGCGAAGAGTTCGCGCAGCTCCCGGTCGATCCGCGCCCGCTCGTCGGGCGGGGCGGTCAGCCAGTACGAGCGGGTGTGCAGCATGCCGACCACCTCGTCCGGGGTCAGCGTGGTGGTGTGGGCGAACTCGTCCAGCTCGACCGGCTCGAAGGCCGGGCCGAAGTCGGTGTACTTCTCGGTCACGTCGCCGGCGTTGTCGCCGAGACGGGCGATCCGGGTCAGCTCCGCCACCCAGGGCACCCGCTCGTCCCGGACGTTCCAGATCGGCGCGAACGTGCCGCCCGGCCGCAGCACCCGCGCGATCTCGGCGTGCGCCCGCTCCCGGTCGAACCAGTGGTAGGCCTGACCCACCAGCACCGCGTCGGCGGACCCGTCCGGCAGCGGCACCGACTCGGCGCTGCCGGCCAGCGCCGTGGTGCCCGCGGTGGCGGCCGCCAGTTGCGCCCGCATCCCCGGATCCGGCTCCACGGGTACGACCTGCCACGGCTCCGGCTCGGCGCGTCTGACGCCGCGCCGCGACCTGGAGCCGCCGTGCGCCAGCGCGAGCACCCCGCGGGTGAGGATGCCGGTGCCGGCGCCGAGGTCGACCACCCGGGCCGGGGTGGCCAGCCCGTCCAGCGCCCAGCGCAGCGCCTCCTCGGGGTAGCGGGGGCGGAAACGGTCGTACTCGGCGGCGGCGGCGCCGAAAGACAGTGCCGGGGTGACGTCGACCATGAGGCGAGGCTAGTGCGGCGGCCGGGCGTGCGGGGGGCGGCGGCGCCCGGCCGGCGGGGTCAGGTGCGCCGGGCCCGGGCGACCAGCGTGCGGTAGGGCAGGCCGATCGTGTCCCGGCCGGCCAGCTCCGGGTGGCCGGCGAGGAGGTCGCGCAGCTCCGCGTCGACCGCCCGGCGGCGCTCCGGTCCGGCGGTCAGGTAGTGCGAGCGGGTGCGCACCATGCCGAGCAGCTCGTCCGCGGTCAGCGGGGTGGTGTGGTCGAACTCCGCCCATTCGGGCGCCGCGAACCGGGGACCGAAGCCGGTCACGGTCTCGCGCAGGTGGTCGACGGTGTCGCCGATCTCGGCGATCCGGTTCAGCTCGGTCACCCAGCCGACCCGGTCGTCCCGGAGGTTCCACACCGCCGCGAAGATCCCGCCGGCCCGCAGCACCCGGGCGATCTCCGGGTGCGCCCGCTCCCGGTCGAACCAGTGGTACGCCTGGCCGACCAGCACCGCGTCCGCGTACCCGTCGGGCAGCGGGACCGACTCGGCGCTGCCCGCCAGGGCGTCGACGCCGGGTGTGGCGGCCTCGAACTGGGCGCGCATCGCCGGGTCGGGCTCGACGGCGGTGACCTCGTGTCCGAGGGCGAGCAGGCCGCGGCTGACGATCCCGGTGCCGGCGCCCAGGTCGACGGTGCGGGTCGGCGGGGTGAGGTCGTCGAGTGCCCAGCGCAGCGCGGCCCCGGGGTAGCGGGGCCGGTAGCGGTCGTAGTCGGCGGCGGCCGTGCCGAACGACAGCGCCTCAGTGGGGTCGGTCATGGCGGGCAGGTTATCCCGTAACGGCCCGGCAGCCCCTTGAGTACGCTCGGGGCCTGACCCCGCCCGAATTCTCCGTCTGAGGAAGCGTGCCGTGACCGAGCAGAACGCCCTGCCAGTAGACCCCGCCGACGACCTTCCGGAGCAGATGAAGGTCCGCCGGGAGAAGCGGGACCGGATGCTCGCCGAGGGCGTCGAGCCGTACCCGGTCGGCTTCCCGCGGACCAGCACCCTGGCGACGATCCGCGAGCGGTACGCCGAGCTGCCCACCGACACGGCCACCGGCGACCGGGTCTCGGTCACCGGCCGGGTGATCTTCGTGCGCAACACCGGCAAGCTCTGCTTCGCCACCCTGCGGGACGGCGACGGCACCGAACTCCAGGCGATGCTCTCCCTCGACCGGGTGGGCGCCGAGCGGCTGGACGACTGGAAGCGCCTGGTCGACCTGGGCGACCACGTCGGGGTGACCGGCGAGGTGATCACCAGTCGGCGGGGCGAGCTGTCGGTGCTCGTCGAGGAGTGGGCGGTGACCGCGAAGGCGCTGCGCCCGCTGCCGGTGGCGCACAAGCCGCTCAGCGAGGAGGCCCGGGTCCGCCAGCGCTACGTGGACCTGGTGGTCCGCCCGCAGGCCCGGCAGATGGTCCGCACCCGGGCCACCGCGGTGCGCAGCCTCCGGGACACCCTGCACGGGCAGGACTTCGTCGAGGTCGAGACGCCGATGCTCCAGTTGCTGCACGGCGGCGCGGCGGCCCGCCCATTCGTGACCCACAGCAATGCGTTGAACACCGATCTGTATCTGCGAATCGCGCCGGAACTGTTTCTGAAGCGCGCGGTCGTCGGCGGCGTCGACCGGGTCTTCGAGATCAACCGCAACTTCCGTAATGAGGGCATCGACTCCTCGCACTCGCCGGAGTTCGCGATGCTCGAGGCCTACCAGGCGTACGGCGACTACAACACGATGGCGGAGCTGACCCGAAATCTCGTGCAGCAGGCCGCTCTCGCGGTCGCCGGCTCGACGGTGGTCACCCACGCCGACGGCCGCGAGTTCGATCTGGGCGGCGAGTGGCGCTCGGTGTCGCTGTTCGGCGTTCTTTCCGAAGCGCTCGGCGAGGAGGTCACCGTCCGCACCGAAAGGTCACGCCTGGTCGAGTACGCGGACAAGGTCGGCCTCTCCGTCGACCCGAAGTGGGGCCCGGGCAAGCTGGCCGAGGAGCTGTTCGAGGAGTTGGTGGTCCCGTCGCTCCAGGCGCCCACCTTCGTCCGCGACTACCCGGAGGAGACCAGCCCGCTGACCCGGGCGCACCGCAGCGAGCCGGGGCTCGCCGAGAAGTGGGACCTCTACGTGCTCGGTTTCGAGCTGGGGACCGCGTACTCGGAGCTGGTCGACCCGGTGGTGCAGCGGGAGCGGCTGGTGGCCCAGGCCCAGCTCGCGGCGCGGGGCGACGACGAGGCCATGCGGCTGGACGAGGACTTTCTCCGGGCGATGGAGTACGGAATGCCGCCGGCCGGCGGTATGGGAATGGGAATCGACCGGCTCCTGATGGCGCTGACCGGCCTGGGAATTCGGGAAACCATCCTGTTCCCGTTGGTCCGGCCCGAGTAGCACACGAGCTTCTCCGGGTCGTTACCGCGTCCTATTGACGGAGCGAGCGGCGGGCGGGCTATTGTGCTCTTGTATTGCAGGAGCACAACCCTGCTCGAAAGGAATGTGGGACGTGGCCAAGCAGATCATTCACAAGCTGGTCGATGACCTGGACGGCGGGGACGCTGACGAGACCGTCAAGTTCGCGCTCGACGGTGTGCAGTACGAGATCGACCTCTCGGCTTCCAACGCTGAAAAATTGCGCGACGTATTCGCGCAGTACATCGCGCACGGCACGAAGGTCGGCCGTGGCGGCGTGGTCGTGGGTGGCCGGGCCGCCCGTGGGCGGGGCGGTGCGACCGCCGACCGCGAGCAGAACAAGGCCATCCGGGCCTGGGCCAAGAAGGCCGGCAAGGACATCTCCGACCGGGGGCGCATCCCGCAGGAGATCGTGGACGAGTACCACGCGAAGGCGGGGCACTGACCCCGACGACCCCGCAGCGGGCGACACGACGCCGGACCGGAGTGCCACTCCGGGCCGGCGTCGCCGTTTCCGCCCGCGCGCGCCGTCTGTCCGGTCCGTGCCGGGCGGGTGGCGCGGCGCCGCCCCGCACGGGAAGAAACCGGCGCCCGGGGCCGTTGTCCACAGGCGGTGGAGATTCTGTCCACAGGTTGTGGAAGACCGCGGCCGGGCGTCGACGCCCCCGCTCCAGCCCCTCGACCGGGCTTTTCCACCGGCGGTCGAATTTCGCTCTGCGCGTACAGGCGGGGGTACCGGAACACCTCCTGAGCGCGGACGGTTGTCAGAAACGACGCGTGCACGACCATTCGCGGGGACACACGACCTCAGCGGAGTCGGTCCGCGGCGATAGAGTAAGGAGGCACGGACGCCCGTCCCGGACGTCCGCGCACCGGCCCCGCCGAGATCTGACCATCAAGGCGCACGGCACGTGAGGAGCACGAGGGCATGTTCGAGCGGTTCACCGACCGAGCGCGACGGGTTGTCGTCCTGGCCCAAGAAGAGGCCCGGATGCTCAACCACAACTACATCGGTACGGAGCACATCCTGCTGGGCCTGATCCACGAGGGTGAGGGTGTCGCGGCAAAGGCCCTGGAGAGCCTCGGCATCTCCCTGGAGGGCGTCCGTCAGCAGGTCGAGGAGATCATCGGCCAGGGCCAGCAGGCGCCGAGCGGGCACATCCCGTTCACGCCGCGGGCCAAGAAGGTGCTGGAGCTGTCGCTGCGCGAGGCGCTGCAGCTCGGCCACAACTACATCGGCACGGAGCACATCCTGCTCGGCCTGATCCGTGAGGGCGAGGGCGTCGCCGCCCAGGTGCTGGTCAAGCTCGGCGCCGACCTCAACCGGGTCCGCCAGCAGGTGATCCAGCTGCTCTCCGGCTACCAGGGCAAGGAGCCGGCCGCGGCGGGCGCCGCGCCGGGCGAGGCCGCGCCGTCGACCAGCCTCGTGCTGGACCAGTTCGGCCGGAACCTGACCCAGGCCGCCCGTGAGGGCAAGCTCGACCCGGTCATCGGGCGCGAGAAGGAAATCGAGCGGGTCATGCAGGTGCTCTCCCGCCGGACCAAGAACAACCCGGTCCTGATCGGTGAGCCCGGCGTCGGCAAGACCGCCGTGGTGGAGGGGCTGTCCCAGAAGATCATCAAGGGCGAGGTGCCCGAGACGCTGAAGGACAAGCAGCTCTACACCCTCGACCTCGGTGCGCTGGTCGCCGGTTCCCGCTACCGCGGTGACTTCGAGGAGCGCCTCAAGAAGGTGCTCAAGGAGATCCGCACCCGGGGCGACATCATCCTGTTCATCGACGAGATCCACACCCTGGTGGGTGCGGGTGCCGCCGAGGGCGCGATCGACGCCGCCAGCATCCTCAAGCCGATGCTGGCCCGCGGCGAGCTGCAGACCATCGGCGCCACCACGCTCGACGAGTACCGCAAGCACCTGGAGAAGGACGCCGCTCTCGAGCGCCGCTTCCAGCCGATCCAGGTGGGTGAGCCCTCGCTGGCCCACACCATCGAGATCCTCAAGGGCCTGCGGGACCGCTACGAGGCGCACCACCGGGTGAGCATCACCGACGCGGCTCTCGTGGCTGCCGCCACCCTGGCCGACCGCTACATCTCCGACCGCTTCCTGCCGGACAAGGCGATCGACCTGATCGACGAGGCCGGTGCCCGGATGCGCATCCGCCGGATGACCGCGCCGCCAGACCTGCGTGACTTCGACGAGCGGATCGCCCAGGTCCGCCGCGACAAGGAGTCCGCGATCGACGCGCAGGACTTCGAGCGGGCCGCGCAGCTCCGTGACAAGGAGAAGCAGCTCCTCGGGCAGAAGGCCCAGCGGGAGAAGGAGTGGAAGGCCGGTGACCTGGACGTCGTCAGCGAGGTCGACGACGAGCAGATCGCCGAGGTGCTCGGCAACTGGACCGGCATCCCGGTCTACAAGCTGACCGAGGAGGAGACCTCGCGCCTGCTGCGCATGGAGGACGAGCTGCACAAGCGCGTCATCGGCCAGGAGGACGCGGTCAAGGCGGTCTCGAAGGCGATCCGGCGCACCCGGGCCGGCCTGAAGGACCCGAAGCGCCCGTCCGGCTCGTTCATCTTCGCCGGACCGTCCGGTGTCGGTAAGACCGAGCTGTCCAAGGCGCTCGCCGAGTTCCTGTTCGGCAGCGAGGACGCCCTCATCCAGCTGGACATGTCCGAGTTCCACGACCGGTACACGGTGTCCCGGCTGGTGGGTGCCCCTCCCGGCTACGTCGGCTACGACGAGGGCGGGCAGCTGACCGAGAAGGTGCGCCGTCGGCCGTTCTCGGTGGTCCTCTTCGACGAGATCGAGAAGGCCCACCCGGACGTGTTCAACACGCTCCTCCAGATCCTGGAGGACGGGCGGCTCACCGACGGCCAGGGTCGGATCGTGGACTTCAAGAACACGGTCATCATCCTGACCACCAACCTCGGCACGCGGGACGTCGCCAAGGCGGTGTCGCTGGGCTTCCAGGCCTCTGAGGACTCCGAGTCGAACTACGACCGGATGAAGCAGAAGGTCAACGACGAGCTCAAGCAGCACTTCCGGCCCGAGTTCCTCAACCGGATCGACGACACCATCGTCTTCCACCAGCTGCGCGAGAACGAGATCCTCTCGATCGTGGACATCATGATCGCCCGGATCGAGACGCAGCTGAAGAACAAGGACATGGGCCTGGAGCTGACCGACAACGCCAAGAAGTACCTGGCGAAGAAGGGCTTCGACCCGGTGCTGGGCGCGCGGCCGCTGCGTCGCACGATCCAGCGCGACATCGAGGACAACCTGTCCGAGCGGATCCTCTTCAACGAGCTGACCCCGGGTCAGATCGTGGTGGTGGACTGCGAGGGCGACCCGAGCGACATCGACAAGTCCAAGCTCGTCTTCCGGGGCGCCGACCGGCCGGTGGCCGTGCCGGACGCGGTCCCGGCGGACCTCGGCGGCACCGCCGCCACGGGCGCGGACGACGCCGCGTAAGTTCGGGCAACGATCGAGGGCGACGGCCCCGGCAGGCGAAAGCCGCCGGGGCCGTCGCCTTTCCTCGTCCGGGGCCGCAGCGGCGGAGCGCGGGTGGGTCAGCGGGACCGCAGTGGCGCGAAGCGGGTGGCTCAGGGGCGGGGGAGCGGGACCGGAGGGCCGTCGCCGACGAGCCGGAAGGACTCCTCGCCGACCGGCTCGACCAGGCCGTCGGTGACCAGCCCGGCCAGCGCCCGGGCCCGCTGCACGTCGTCGTGCCAGACCTGGTCCAGCCGCTGGTGCGGCACCGGCCCGGGGGCGTCGCGGAGCACCGCCAGGAGCAGGCCGCGCACCTGGCGGTCGGTGCCGGCGTAGCGCTGCGGGCGGCGGGTCGGGCCGGCCGGAGCCGCCTGACCGGAGGCCCGCCAGGCGCAGACCGCCTCGACGGGACACACCCCGCAGCGCGGGGCCCGGGCGGTGCAGACCACCGCGCCGAGTTCCATGAACGCCGCACTGGCCAGGGCCGCCGCGGCCGGCTCGGCGGGCAGGAGTTCCTCGGTGGCGACCAGGTCGGCGGGGCGGGTGGCCGGTCCCGCGTCGGGTTCACCGGCGATCGCCCGGCACACCACCCGCCGGACGTTGGTGTCGACCACCGGGTGCCGCTGCCCGTACGCGAAGGCCGCCACCGCCCGGGCCGTGTACGTGCCGACCCCGGGCAGCGCCAGCAGGTGGTCGAGCCGATCCGGCACCTCCCCGCCGTGCCGTTCCACGACGGCCACCGCGCAGTCGCGCAGGCGTACGGCCCGGCGGGGGTAACCGAGCCGGCCCCACATCCGGATCGCCTCGGCCGGCGTGTCCTCCGCCAGCGCGGCCGGCGTCGGCCAGCGGGACAGCCACGCCTCCCAGGCCGGCAGGACCCGGACCACGGGTGTCTGCTGGAGCATGACCTCGCTGACCAGGATCGCCCAGGCACCGATTCCCGGCTCGCGCCAGGGCAGGTCGCGGGCGTTGCGCTCGTACCACCGGCTGACCAGGGTGGCGAAGGTGGGCTCAGACATCGCGCCGCCAAGGATGTCACGGGCGGCTTTCCCGCGGTTTGGGCGGGGCGGGCGGGCCGTCGCGGCCGGCCGGCGGCGACGGGGCAGAATGTCCGGATGAACGAGCTCGCGATCACCGTCATCGGCCGGGACCGGCCGGGCATCGTGGCCGATGTCGCCGAGGTCCTCGCGCGGCTCGGCGCGAACCTCACCGACTCGACGATGACCCGGTTGCGGGGACACTTCGCCATGACCCTGATCTGCGTGGGGCCGGCCGCCGGCGACGTCGAGGCCGCGCTGGCCCCGCTCGCCGCCGAGGGTCAGCTGCTGGCCACCGTACGCGCGGTCACCCCCGACGGGCAGACCGCTCCCGGCGGCGAGCCGTACGTGATGGCGGTGCACGGCGCGGACCGGATGGGCATCGTGGCGGCGATGACCCGGGTCCTGACCGACGCGGGCGGCAACGTGACCGACCTGAGCACCCGGCTGACCGGTTCCCTGTACGTGGTCGTCGCCGAGGTCGAGTTGCCGCCGGGCAGCGCCGACGAGGTGGCCGGCCGGCTCGCCCGTACCGCCGCGGAGCTGGGCGTGGGGGTCAGCCTCCGCCCGGCGGACACGGACCTGCTGTGACCGCGGAGGAGTACGCCGGCCTGGGCGGGTGGACGCCGGAGAAGCTCGACGTCCCCGGGGCGGTACGCGCGGTCGTGGCCGCGCCCGACCCGGTGCTCAGCCGGCCCGGTCCGGCGGTCGACCCGACCTCGGCCGAGGTGGTCCAGCTGGCCGCCGACCTGGTCGCCACGATGCGGGTGTCGCCGGGCTGCGTGGGCCTGGCCGCGCCGCAGGTGGGGGTGAGCGCCCAGGTGTTCGCGGTGGATGTGACCGGGCACCCGAAGGCCGTCACCGTGCACGGCGCGTTCGTGCTGTGCAACGCCACGGTGGTGGAGGCGAGCCGCTGGAAGGCCGGGCGGGAGGGCTGCATGTCGGTGCCCGACCTGACCGGCGACGTGAAGCGGGCCAGCCGTCTCGTGGTCGAGGGTGTGCTGCCGGGCAGCGGTGACCCGGTGCGGCTGGTGACCGACGGGTTCGAGGCGCGGGCGCTCCAGCACGAGATCGACCACTGCGCCGGCTTGCTGTTCCTGGACCGGGTGGCGGGGGCGCACGCCGTCTACCAGCGCAAGGTCTACCTCTGACCGGCCGTGACCGGGTGGCACCGCTGAGCGAGCTGCGCCGTCCTCTGTGGAGCGTCGTGGAACCCGGGCGAAGGGCGTTCGGCGCGTCGGACCGGCAGGCCGGGCGTCGCGCCGCTACGGTGAACGCATCATGCGTCTGACGGTCGGCCCACTGCCTCCCGCCGTGTACTGGCGGCGTCGAGCCGTCGTCTTCGGAGCCGGGCTGCTTTTCCTGATTGTCCTGCTCTATTCGTGCACCGGCACCGACCGCACCGACAAGCCGTCGGGCAACGCGGGGGGCAATGCCGGAGGCTCACCGTCGGCGGCCGCTCCCGGGCCGACCGGTTCGCTGCTGACCCCGCGGTCCACCAGCCCGTCGCCCACTCCGGGCGAGTCGGGCGGCGGCAACGGGACGAGCGACGGGGGCGGCACGGGCACCGACAACGGCGGCGGCCAGAACGGCGGCGGCACGAACGGTGGCGGCACGAACGACGGTGGCGCGCCGGCCGCCCCGGTGGCCGACGACGGCACCTGCGCCGACTCGGAGATCCAGGTCACCCCGGTGGCGCTGCCGGCCTCCGCACAGCGCGGCACGGTGGTCACCCTGCGCCTCAAGGTCAAGAACATCTCGGAGCGCACCTGCAGCCGGGACGTCGGTGCCGACCTGCAGGAGCTCTACATCAAGGCCGGCGCGGCGAAGGTGTGGTCCTCGGACACCTGCGGCACCGGCAAGGGCTCCGACGTGCAGTCGTTCACGCCGAACTTCGAGCGGTCCTACGAGCTGGGCTGGAACGGGCGGGACGTGAGCCGCTGCGCCAACGGCGTGGCCAACGGCCCGTACGCCCCGGTCGGCACGTACCAGCTCTTCGCCCGGGTGGGCACCAAGCTCAGCGAGCCCGTGAAGCTCACCATCACCGGCTGACCGAGGGTCAGACGTAGCGCTCCAGGATGGACGCCTCGGCGAGCCGGGACAGGCCCTCACGCACGCCCCGGGCGCGGGCGTCGCCCACCCCCTCGACCGCCTGCAGGTCCTCCACGGTCGCGCCCAGCAGGCGCTGGAGGCTGCCGAAGTGCACCACCAGCCGGTCGACCACGGCCGCGGGGAGCCGGGGCACCTTGGCCAGCAGGCGGAAGCCGCGCGGGCTCACGGCGGCGTCGAGCGCGTCGGAGGCGGACGGGTAGCCGATCGCCTTGGCCACCGCGACCAGGTCGATCAGCTCGGTGGCGCTGAGCAGGTCCAGCTCGACAAGCGCCTCGTCGAGGGTGCGCGACTTCCGGCCCACCGGCAGGTAGTCCCGGATGACGAGGGTGCGGTCGGCGTCCACCCCGGCCATCAGCTCGTCGAGCTGGAGGGCGAGCAGGCGGCCGTCGGTGCCCAGCTCCACGACGTAGCCGGCGATCTCGTCGGCGATCCGCCGGACCATCTCCAGCCGCTGCACCACGGCCACGGCGTCGCGGACGGTGACCAGATCCTCGATCTCCAGGGCGGAGAGCGTGCCGGAGACCTCGTCCAGCCGGAGCTTGTAGCGCTCGAGCGTGGCCAGCGCCTGGTTGGCCCGGGAGAGAATCGCCGCCGAGTCGTCCAGCACGTGCCGCTGGCCGTTCACGTAGAGGCTGATGATCCGCATGGACTGGCTGACCGAGATGACCGGGTAGCCGGTCTGCCGGGCCACCCGCTCCGCGGTGCGGTGCCGGGTGCCGGACTCCTCGGTGGGGATCGACGGGTCGGGCATCAGGTGCACCGCGGCGCGGACGATCCGGGTGCCGTCGCTGGAGAGCACCACGGCGCCGTCCATCTTGCACAGCTCGCGGACCCGGGTTGCGGAGAACTCGACGTCGAGCGGGAAACCGCCGGTGCAGATCTGCTCGACGATCTTGTCGTAGCCGAGCACGATCAGCGCGCCCGTGCGGCCGCGGAGGATCCGCTCCAGGCCGTCGCGCAGCGCCGTGCCCGGCGCCATGAGGGCGAGGTTGGCCCGCAACGGGTCGCCGCCGGCCCCGCCGACGCTTCCGGTGACACTCACGCTGATGGGACGGGCGGGGGAGCCCACGGCGCCGGTGCGGGCGTGCGGCGTCGTCGCGGCGGGCTTGGTGGCATCGCGGTCGATCGGCACGGGCACAGTCTACGGACTGCGGTGCGGTGGGTGCTCTCGTGGTTACTGTGATGTGTCACGATGTCCGGCTCTCCCCGTCGGCGACCGGCTGCGCCGGCTGTCCGGAATCGCCCGGCCGGTCCCACCGTACGCCTACGGACGGTCACTCCGCCGACGCGCGCGCGGCAGCCTGGAGGGCCGCCCGGACGTCGGTGACCTCTGTCACCCGCATGTTCTCCGGGGCCACCCCGCTGCTGCCCGGGCCGCAGCCGGGCGGCACGAGGGCCAGCCGGAAACCGAGTCGGGCGGCCTCGGCCAGCCGGCGGGGCACCGCACCGACCCGGCGCACCTCGCCGGTCAGCCCGACCTCGCCGATGGCCACCAGCTGCGGGTTGAGGGCCAGGTTGAGCCCGCCGGAGGCGACCGCCAGGGCCACGGCCAGGTCGGCCGCCGGCTCGACCACCCGGATGCCGCCCACCGTGGCGGCGAAGACCTCGCGGTCGTGCAGCGTCAGCCGCTCGGTGCGCCGCTGGAGCACCGCGAGCACCATGGCCAGCCGCGCGCCGTCCAGCCCGGAGACCGTGCGCCGGGGGGAGCCGGCGACCGTGGCACCGATCAGCGCCTGCACCTCGGTGACCAGGGCCCGCCGCCCCTCCATGGCCACCGTCACGCAGGTGCCCGGGACCGGCTCGGAGTAGCGGGTCAGGAACAGGCCGGACGGGTCGGCCAGGCTGCTGATGCCACCCTCGTGCATCTCGAAGCAACCCACCTCGTCGGCCGCGCCGAACCGGTTCTTCACCCCGCGGACCATGCGCAGCGACGAGTGCTTGTCGCCCTCGAAGTGCAGCACCACGTCGACCAGGTGCTCCAGCACCCGGGGGCCGGCGACCTGGCCGTCCTTCGTGACGTGCCCGACCAGCACGGTGGCGACGCCGCGCTCCTTGGCGACCGCGACCAGCGCCGCGGTGACCGCCCGGACCTGGGTGACCCCGCCCGGAACGCCCTCGGTGCCGGTCGTCGAGATGGTCTGCACCGAGTCGAGGACCAGCAGCCCCGGCTTGACCGCGTCGAGGTGGCCGAGCACCGCCGAGAGGTCGCTCTCGGCGGCCAGGTAGAGCTGGTCGTGCAGCGTGCCCATCCGCTCGGCGCGCAGCCGCACCTGGCTGACCGACTCCTCGCCGCTGACCACCAGCGACGGGCTGCCGGCGTTGGCCGCCCACTGCTGGGCGACGTCGAGCAGCAGGGTGGACTTGCCGACCCCCGGCTCGCCGGCGAGCAGCACCACCGCGCCGGGGACCAGGCCGCCGCCGAGCACCCGGTCGAGCTCGCTGACGCCGGTGGCCCGGGCCCGGGCGGGCGCGGCGCTGATGGTGGCGATGGGGCGGGCCGGCTCGGCGGGCATCCGGGAACTGACCACCCGGCCGGAGACCAGCGGGCCGCTCACCGTGCACTCGACCACCGAGCCCCACTCGCCGCACTCCGGGCAGCGCCCGACCCACTTGGGCGGCTGGTGACCGCAGGCGTCGCACTCGTAGGCCGGGCGGGGCTCACGGGCGGCGGCGCGGCCGCGGCCGGCGGCGGCGCGGGGCGAGGGCGATCGGGACGTGGTCACCCCAGGACGCTAACCGGACGGTACGACGAAAGCCCACCCGGAAACGGCGACACCGCCGGCGTGGCGCTGGCCACGGCGGCGGTGTCGTCGACGATCGCGGGATCGGTCAGCTGTGGCCGCCGCCCTCGCTGCCGCCCTCCTCGAGGCCACCCGGGTGCCCGGCGCCACCCTCCTCGCGCGGCTGCACGACCGGCGAGGCCGGCGCGGGCGGGGTCAGCGGGACGCCGACGGCCGCACCGGTCTTGATCACCTTGCCGCCGCCGAAGTCGAACGCCAGGTTGACCCGCTGGCCGACGAGCAGGTCCTGGTTCAGGCCGACGAGCTGGAGGAACTGCGGGCTGCTGGTGGTCAGCGGGAGGTAGCCCAGGGCCGGGATCTCGAACCGGGCCGGCTGACCGCTCGGCGCCAAGCTGGTCGACGGCGACGGGTTGGCCGAGGCCGATCCGCTGGCCGAGGCGGAGCCGCTGGCCGACGGGGACTCCTCGGTGCCGAGCGACTGGCTCGGCGAGGCGCTCGGGTCGGTCGCGGTGGGCGACGCGGAGGCGGGCTCGGTCGGCGAGCCGGTCGGGGTGGCACCGTCGCTGCCGGTGGCGGCGCCGCTGAGCACGATCTCCCGGGCGCTGTCGGTGGTGACGGTCACGGTCACCGGCTCCCGGCTGTCGTTGTAGACCACGACGTTGACCCGGGCCTGCGCACCCGCCTTGTAGCCCTCGGGGCCGGGGAACTCCAGGTAGAGGCCGCGCACCTTGTAGAGGTTGTCGGGGGTCTGGACGTTGACGCCCTGCACCGACGGGATCTTGTTGGCGGTCTCGGCCACCTGGCCGGCGCCACACCCGGTCAGCAGCAGGCTCGCCGCCGCCGCCGTACCGGCCAGCAACAGGGCCGCCGGCCGGGAACCCCTGATCGAGCGCGTCACGTCGGTCCTCCTCGTCACGATCCCCACCCGGCCGGACGCCGGACACGGGGTGGCCATACCCGCGCAGACCGCGCTCCAGGGTAGTTGGAGCTGATCGAGGGCCGCACGCCGACCCGGTAATGCCACCTTCCAGGGGACCGGTCAGACCACCCGACCGCTCGCCACCAGGAGCACCACATCGATCAGCGCCACCACCAGCACCGCCCGGAAGGCGGCCACCGGCCGGGTGCCGGTCCCGGTCGCCGTGCGTCCGACGTACCAGCCGACGGCCGGCACCCCGACGGCGGCGGCGACCGCCGCCAGCCCGGCCCACGACGGCGGTCCGGGTGGCCCGACGACAAGCGCGACGGTGGCCGCGAGGAGCAGCCCGGCGGCGGCCGCCCGGCTGCCCGCCGGCCCGAGCCGGTGGGGCAGCCCGCGCACGCCCGTCCGCGCGTCGTCGGCCAGGTCCGGCAGCACGTTGGCGAAGTGCGCACCCGCGCCCAGCAGCGCCGCGGCGGCGACCAGCCAGACCGGCGGCACGGGCGTGCCGGGCAGGGCCAGCACCACGAAGGCGGGCAGCGCGCCGAACGAGACCGCGTAGGGCAGCACCGAGACCGGGGTCGACTTCAGCGGCCAGTTGTAGAGCAGCGCCGCGACCAGGCCGAGGGTGGCGCAGAGCGCCGCCGCCGGGCCGAGGGCCAGCGCCAGCAGCGGGGTGGCCACGGCGGCCGGCACGGTGGCGCGGGCCAGCACCCGCCGCGAGACCGCGCCGGTGGCCACCGGTTTGTCGGTACGACCCACCGTGGCGTCCCGGTCGGCGTCGATCAGGTCGTTGCTCCAGCCCACCGCGAGCTGGCTGGCCAGCACCGTGAGCGACACGGCCGCGACCCCGCCCGCACCGTGCCCGACCGCCCGGGCGAGCAGCCCGGCCACCACGGTCACCGCGGCGGCCGGTTCCGGGTGGCTCGCCCTGACCAGCCCTAACACCGACATCGACATAAGGGAAGTCTGGTCGTTACCGGGGAGTCGTGCCACGCTCGGTCCATGCGAGACGCGGCACCGGTGTCCACCCCGCCCCGGGTGCTGCCGCCCAACGATCCCCGGCAGTACGACGACCTGGCCGGCGAGTGGTGGCGACCGGACGGCGCCTTCGCGATGCTGCACTGGCTGGCCCGGGCCCGTGCGGCCATGGTGCCGCCGGCGTCCGAAAGGGACGCGCTGCTGGTCGACCTGGGCTGCGGCGCCGGCCTGCTCGCCCCGCACCTGGCCGGCAAGGGCTACCGGCACGTCGGGGTCGACCTGACCCGATCCGCCCTCGACCAGGCCGCCGCGCACGGCGTGACGGTGATCCAGGGCGACGCCACCGCGGTCCCGCTCGCGGACGGCTGCGCCGCCGTGGTCTCCGCCGGCGAGCTGCTGGAGCACGTGCCGGACTGGCGGCGCGCGGTGGCCGAGGCGTGTCGGCTGCTGCGGCCCGGCGGCCTGCTCGTGCTCGACACGCTCAACGACACCCTGCTGGCCCGGCTGGTCGCGGTGGAGCTCGGTGAGCGGCTGCCCACCGTGCCGCGCGGCATCCACGATCCACGGTTGTTCGTGGACGCCCGCGCGCTTGTCGCCGAGTGCGCCCGGCACGGCGTGACCCTGCGGCTGCGTGGTGTCCGCCCCGAGCTGGGCGGGACGCTGGCCTGGCTGTGGCGGCGCCGGCGTGGCGACGGCCGTCCCACCCGGAGGGAACCGCGCATCGTGCCGACCCGGTCGACCGCCGTGCTCTACCAGGGCCGTGGGCACCGGAGCGGGTAGCGCGGGCCGCCCGGGGTAAAGGGGACGCCGAGAAGGGGGCTTCATGACTGTGCAGGCGCTGGAGGCGGCGCGCAGGTTGGTGCCGCGACTGGCCGCCCGCGCGGCCGACCACGACCGGGACGGCTCGTTCCCGGTCGAGGACTTCGCCGACCTCCGGGCGGCCGGCCTGTTCGGGCTCATGGTGCCGCGCGAGCTGGGCGGCCTGGGCGCCACCTTCGCCGAGTACGCCGCGGTCGCCACCGAGCTGGCCCGGGGCAACGGCGCGACGGCGCTGGTGTTCAACATGCACGCCTCGGTGACCGGCGCGCTCGGCGCGGTGGACGAGGAACTGGCCGAGACGCTCGGCGTACCGGACGAGGCGCTGGCCGCCCGGGACCGGCTGCTCCGCGCGGCGGCCGGGGGCGCCTGGTACGCGGTGGCGATGAGCGAACGCGGCGCCGGCGCCCGGCTGTCCCAGCTCAGCACGGTCTACGAGGCGGTCGAGGGCGGCTGGCACCTCAAGGGCAGCAAGGCGTTCTGCTCCGGCGCGGGCCATCCGGACGGCTACCTGGTGGCCGCCCGCAGCGCCACCGACCAGTCGGTGGTCTCCCAGTTCCTGGTGCCGGCCGGGGAGGGGATCACCGTCGAGCCCACCTGGGACTCGCTGGGCATGCGCGCCACCTCCTCCCATGACGTGCACCTGGACGTGACCGTGCCGGCCGACCGGCTGCTCGGCGGGGTGGAGGGCCTGGCCCTGGTGGTCGCCCAGCTCATGCCGCACTGGCTGGTGGCCAGCTACGCGGCCGTCTACGTCGGGGTGGCCCGGGCCTCGATCGACGCCGCGGCCGAGCACCTGAACGCCCGCGACCTGGCCGGCCTGCCGGCGGTCCGGGCCCGGCTGGGCCGGGCCGACGCGGCGGTCGCGGCGGCCGGGCTGGTGGTGGCCGAGGCGGCCCGCCGGGTCGACGAGGCGCCCGGCGACGCGGAGACCAACCGCTGGGTGTGGCGGGCGAAGCTGCTCGCCGGCACCACCGCGGCCGACGTGGCGGCGTCCATGGTGGAGGCGGCCGGCACCTCGGCCACCCGGCGGGGGCATCCGTTGGAGCGGCTCTACCGGGACGCCCGGTGCGGTTCGCTGCACCCGGCCACCTCCGACGTCTGCGCCGACTGGCTCGGCATCGCCGCGCTCGGCGGCGATCCGGACCGCGACGGCGCGGCGCCCCGGTGGTGAGCGGGGGAGTGGGCGGGGTCTGGCGGGCGCGGTCGCGGACGGAGGGCGGCGTGGTGAATCGGTTTTTGCCGGGCCCGCAGTCGGAAGCGGGCGGGCCTCGTTGGTGAAGCGTGGGGTTGCGGGACGAGAGGTGGGGGACATGGGCGTGCCGGTGATCGCGGGCCTGGGTACGGCGCAGCCGCCGTCCGCCGCGCAGGACGAGCTGTGGGCGGGCTTCTTCGCGAAGCACTTCTCCGGGACCACCCGGGCGCTGGCCGAGCGCATCTTCGCCAACTCCGGGGTGTCCCGGCGGCAGGCGGCGGTGAACCCGCTGCTGGAGGACGTGTCCGAGTGGCCCACCGAGCGCCGGATGCGGCGCTACCAGGTCGAGGCGTTGCCGCTGGGCAAGGAGGCGGTCGGCCGGGCGCTGACCGCCGCCGGTCTGGACGCCGGTGACGTCGGCCTCTTCGTGGTCTGCTCCTGCACCGGGTACGCCACCCCCGGGCTGGACATCCTGCTCGCGCGGGACCTGGGCATGGCCCCGGACACGCAGCGCATGTTCGTCGGGCACATGGGCTGTTACGCGGCCCTGCCGGGGCTCGGCGCGGCGAGCGACTTCGTCACGGCCCGGGGCCGTCCCGCGCTGCTGCTCTGCGCGGAGCTGACCAGCCTGCACATCCAGCCGCCGGGCGCCCGGGTGGACACCCAGCAGATCGTCTCGCACGCGCTCTTCTCGGACGCCGCGGTCGCCGCCGTGGTCGTCCCCGGTGGCCGGGGGTACGCGCTGCGCGAGGTCACCTCGGTCACGGACACCTCCACGGCCGACCACATGACCTGGGACGTCACCGACACCGGCTTCCGGATGGGCCTGTCGCCGAAGGTGCCGCAGGTGCTCTCGCACCATGTCCGGGGGCTGGTGGACGACCTGCTGGCCCGGCACGGGTGGCACCGTGACGAGGTGGACGGTTGGGCGGTGCACCCGGGCGGCCCCCGCATCCTCAACGTGGTGGAGCGGGAGCTGGCCCTGCCGCCGGCGGCGCTCGCGGCGTCCCGGGCCGTCCTGGACGAGCACGGCAACTGCTCGTCGCCGACGGTGCTGCTGATCCTGGACCGGCTGCGCCGGGCCGCGACGCCGCCGGAGCGGGTGGTGATGCTGGCCTTCGGGCCGGGCCTCACGCTCTACGCCGTCCTGCTGGAGCGCACCGACTGACGGGACGGTGGCCGGCGCCCCGCGCCGATACGCTTTGCGCGTGGCTCCCGACGAGCGGATCCGGAGCGCGCTGCTGACCGGGCTGACGGTGGCGGCGCTGGCGGCCGGCGCGGCCTGGTGGCGGGCGGCGGCGCCGGCGGCGGGGCGCAGCGGGCCGCAGCCCACCCCGTCGGCCGGTGCCTTCCTCGAACCCGGCCTCCGGGTCGGCCCGAGCGGCTCCCCGGTCGGGTCGAGAGTGCTGGTGGACCCGCGGACCGGCCGCGTGCTGGACCAGGTCATGCTGTCCGGTCCCGAGGCGGATCCGGACGCGCCGGTGGTGGTCCACGAGGAGCCCGGCGGCGTGGCGCGGCGGCGCGAGGTCCTCTACGAGGTGTGGCGGGAGCGGTCCCGCCTGACGCCCGACGGGGCCCCGGTGACGCGCCGGGCGAACGCGTCGGACGGGAACCGCTTCCTGCTGACGGTCAGCTGCTCGGGCGGGGGCGCGGTCGCCGTCGCATTCACCGGCTCGTCCGACGACGGGACGGAGCGGGTGCTGAGCTGCGGCGGGCCGACCGCCGCCTCGATCCCGGTGGTGGGCGCGAGCGGCGGGCCGCTGCTGGTCCGGTTCGTCGCGCTCGGCAACCAGGTCGACCTCGACGCCCGGCTGGACGGGATGGGCTGAGCGGCGGTCAGCCGCCCAGCCGGACCAGGTCGTCGCGGTAGTCCGCCGCCGGGCCCAGCTCGGGCACCACCCGGACCAGGGTGCCCTGCCGGTCCACCAGCAGGGCGGCGGCCGTGCCGGGGTGGGGCGAGAGGTGCAGGTACGAGCGGAGGCCGCCGGCCGGGTCGGCGAGCGGGCGTACCCCGGGTGCGGTGGCGGCCGCGGCGGTGCGGTCCTCGGTCACGGTGACCACGGTGACCCCCGGCGGGGCAGCGGCGGCCGCGGTCCTGACCTGCTCCGGGCAGGCGCACGCATCAACCAGGACGATCATGGCGGGCAGCAGGCCGCGCAGCGGCACCGGCGCGTCGTCGGGGTCGACGAGGTCGAGGGCGGGCAGCGGCCCGACGGGAGCCGTCGGGTACGGCAGCACGGTGGGCGCGCCGCCGGAGCGGCTCGACCGAGGCCAGGTGACGGCGGCCAGCCCGGTGAGGGTGATCAGGACGGCGACCAGCAGGACCAGCACGGGCAGCCCGACCGGCGGCCGGCCCGCGGGGTTGAGGCGGCGTCCACCGCCGGCCGGGCGGTTCGCCCGGCGCAGCTCGCGGCGCACCCGGCGGGCCTCCTCGGCCAGCGCCGAGGCGTCGTCGGGGACGACCACCCGGCCCCACTCCGGGGGCAGGTCGGGAAGCCCGTCCGGTGGCCCGTGGCCGTCAGCGTCAGGCATGCCCATCGGACCCCCAGGAACCGTCTCGGTGAGCGGACGTCAGTCCATCCCCAGGGTCCCGCACCGGTCGTCGTACCGCCACACCTGGGCGCACCTGGAATTCCGGAGCTACCATGGAAGGAGCGCATAGCCCTAGATATGAACGCTTCCGTCACTCTTACCGGGTTGTCATCCGATGGTCACGGAGCGTGTCGGAACCATCGGCTTGACCGCCTGTCAAGCTGAAGAAATACCTCTCACAGGGCCCCTGAGCTGCGCCAACGGTCAGGACAGCGGTGAGACATCGGTGCCTGAGCGTGTTACCCTAGACACAGCGAAAGGGGTTTCGAACCTATGGTTTTCAGTGTCGGCGAGACCGTTGTTTACCCCCACCACGGGGCCGCACTCATCGAGGCAATCGAGACTCGGGTCATCAAGGGCGAGCCTAAGCAGTACCTCGTCCTGAGGGTCGCGCAGGGTGACCTGACGGTCCGGGTGCCCGCCGAGAACGCCGAGATCGTGGGTGTGCGCGAGGTGGTCGGCGAAGAGGGCCTGGGTAAGGTCTTCGACGTGCTCCGTGCACCGCACACCGAGGAGCCGACCAACTGGTCGCGGCGTTACAAGGCGAATCTGGAGAAGCTGGCCTCCGGTAACCCGCTGAAGGTCGCCGAGGTCGTCCGCGACCTGTGGCGCCGGGAGCGGGAGCGGGGTCTCTCCGCGGGTGAGAAGCGCATGCTGGCCAAGGCGCGGGACATTCTCGTCGGCGAGGTCGCGCTGGCCGAGAAGAGCACCAAGGACGAGGCGGAGACGCTGCTCGACAAGGTGCTGACCGAGGCCTGATCCACAGCAGTCGTCGTACCCACCCCGTAGCAAACGAATCCGAGGACCGCGACGTGACCGCGCAGCTCAATCCGCGCGGTGACGTCGCGGTCCTTGTTCCTGCCGCCGGAGCCGGGGTACGCCTCGGCCCGGGCGCTCCCAAGGCGCTCCGGCCGCTCGCCGGTGAGCCGCTGCTGGTCCACGCGGTCCGCCGGATCGCCGCCGCACCCTCGGTGCACACGATCGTGGTGGCCGCCCCGGCCGCCGACGTCGAGTCGGTCCGGCTGATGCTCGCGCCGGTGGCCCCGGTGACCGTCGTCCCCGGCGGCGCCGAACGCCAGGCGTCGGTGGCCGCCGCGCTGGCCGCCGTCCCCGCGGGGCCGGAGATCGTCCTCGTGCACGACGCGGCACGTGCGCTCACCCCACCCCAGCTGGTCGAGTCGGTGGCCGCGGCCGTCCGCGCCGGCCACGGCGGGGTGATCCCGGTGCTGCCGGTTGTCGACACCGTCAAGGAGGTCGACGCGGGCGAGCGGGTCCTCGGCACGGTCGACCGGGCCGCCCTGCGCGCGGTGCAGACCCCGCAGGGCTTCCGCCGGTCGGTGCTGACCGCCGCCCACGAGGCGGCCGGCGACCCGCTCACCGACGACGCCGGCCTTGTCGAGAAGCTGGGCGTCCCGGTGGTCTGCGTACCCGGGTCGGAGCTGGCCCTGAAGATCACCCGCCCGTTCGACCTGGCCCTGGCCGAGCACCTGCTGGCCACCGGCGCCTGACGCGTACCCTCGGGCCATGATCGTTCCTCGGGTGGCCATCGGCACGGACGTGCACGCCTTCGCGGCCGGGCGGCCCTGCTGGGTCGCCGGCCTGCACTGGCCCGACCAGGACGGCCTGGCCGGCCACTCGGACGCCGACGTGGCGGCGCACGCCGCCTGCAACGCCCTGCTCGGCGCGGCCGGCCTCGGCGACCTGGGCGCCAACTTCGGGGTGGACCAGCCGGAGTGGGCGGGCGCGTCCGGGGTGGCCCTGCTGACCGAGAGCGCCCGGCGGGTCCGGGCGGCCGGTTTCGAGATCGGCAACGTGTCCGTCCAGGTGGTCGGCAACCGGCCGAAGATCGGTCCGCGCCGGGAGGAGGCGCAGCGGGTGCTCTCCGCGGCGGTCGGCGCGCCGGTCACCGTCTCCGCCGCCACCACCGACGGCCTGGGCTTCACCGGGCGCGGCGAGGGACTCACCGGGATCGCGGTGGCGCTGGTCTACGAGGCGCCCGCGGTGTGACGCGGCGACCGGGATGACCCGGTCGCCGCGCCCGGTCAGTCGACGTCCGTGCAGACGTTGTGGGTCGTGCCGTGCAGCATGGTGATGGTCTTCTCGAAGGTGGGCGTGAACTCCACAGCGAACTGGCCGTCCACGATCCACAGCCCCTTCGGCAGTGAGCCCGCGTTCTCCCGGAAGCCGAGCAGCACCGGTCCGGTCACGTACCAGGTCATCGAGCCGTCCGTGCCGTAGACGACAAGCGACGTGCCGCTCGCGTCCGCCGTGGACGTGGCCCCGGTCTCCAGGTTGGTCACCCGGTCGATCAGTGCGCCGGTGAACAGCTCCCGCTTCGGCGAGCCGTCCGGGTACGTCGCCAGGGTCAGCTTCCGGACCTCGTCGACGATCGGTTCGACCCGTACCGCGAAGTCGCACCGGGCTCCGGCGGGCATCTCGAACGCCTCCTGCGGGGCCGGCTCCCAGGCGCCCGGGCCGCTGCCGCCGCTCGCGGCGGACGCCGAGCCGGGCAGTGCCGCGACGATCGCGGCCAGGACCGACGCCACCGCGACGCTCATCTTCAGACGCATGGTCACTCCATCCGTGTTCCAGGTCAGGGCCGCACCAGGATCACCGGGCCCGCTCACCACGGACTCACCACCATTCCGGCTGCCACCGGGCCGAGCCCGCCCCGGTCCCGGTCGTGCGCCGGGAAGCCCACCATCCGCTCACCGCCGGATGACAACCGGCGGCCCGGGCCAGACCGTCCTGTCCGGTATGGAATTCCGACTGCTCGGACCCTTCGAGGCCCGTCACCGGGGCCGGCCGGTCGAGGTCGGCAGCCGCCGCCAGGAGCGCTGCCTGCTCGGTGTGCTGCTGCTCGACACGGGACGGGTGGTCCGGACCGAACGCCTCATCGACCTGCTCTGGAACGGCCGGCCGCCGGCCTCGGCGCGCGGTGCCGTGCAGACGTACATCGGGCGGTTGCGGGGCGCGTTGACGCCGTACGGGGTGCGGATCAGCACCCGGGGCGAGGGCTACCTCGTGGAGGCCGACGGGCACCACGTCGACGTCGACGAGTTCGGCGAGCTGGTGCGGGCGGCGGGCGCCGCCGCCGACCCCGCCGAGCGGGTACGGCTGCTCGACCGGGCACTGGCCCTCTGGCGGGGGCCGCTCCTCGCCGGGGCGGCGGACGGCGAGCTGCGGGACCGGCTGCACGGCACGGTCGAGGAGCTCCGGCTGGTCGCCGTCGAGCTGCGCGCCGAGGCGCAGCTCGCGCTGGGCCAGCACGCCCGGGCGGTCGCCGAGCTGATGCCCCTGGCCGTCCGGCACCCGACCCGCGAACAGCTCGTCGCCGTCCTGATGACCGCGCTGTACCGGGGCGGCCGCCAGGCCGACGCGCTGCGGCTGTACCGGACCACCCGGCGGCTGCTCGTGGACGAGCTGGGCGTCGAGCCGGGGCCGCGCCTGCGGGAGGTGCACCGCCGGATCCTGCGCGGCGACGACCGGCTGGACCGGCCCGGCCGGCCCGTCTACGAGGTCCGGGTACGCGACGAGTGCCTGCCGTGGAGCGTCGGGGGCCACCCGGCGCTGGACTTCTGCAACACCTTCGCCGGATGGGGGCACGAACCGCCGTTGCCGGGGGCCGAGTGGCTGCGCGGCTACCGCACCCTGGCCGTGTGGGCCGGGCACGTGGGGCTGGTCGACGACGTCTCGGTGAGCCGGCTGCTGCACCTGGGCCGGCGGGACCCCGGCCGGGCCGAGGCGGTGCTCGCCGAGGCCCGGGAGCTGCGGCACGCGCTGTACGGGTGCCTGACCGGACCGGACGACCGGCACGGGTTCGAGGTGGTCGCCCGGTACGCGGAGGCCGCCGCCAAGGAGCTGGTGTTCCGCCGCGAGGCCGACGGTCGGGGACGCTGGTGGCCGGAGCTGGCGGCCGGGCTCCGGATGCCCCTGCACGCGGTCGCGTGGAGTGCCGCCCAACTGCTCGCCGACCCGCGCCGGCTCACCCTCCGGATCTGCCCGGACGAGCGGTGCGGCTGGCTCTTCCTGGACGACAGCGGGCTGCGGCGCTGGTGCAGCCTGGGCACCTGCGGGCGCTCGCTGGACCGGTCCCGCTGCCACAGCGCCTGACCGCCGTTCGCGGCCGGCGGCGGGCAGCGGGCGGCGGTTACGCTCGGCGTGATGCCCAACGACGCCGCCCCCGACCAGTCCGCCGCCGACGGCTACGTCCAGCGCGCGCAGCTCCTCGCCGAGCTGGGCCGGTACGACGAGGCCGCCGAGGAACTGGACGGGGCGCTCGGCACCGACCCGGGCAACGCCGGGGCGTTGACCATGCTGGCCCGGGTGCACCTCGCCGCCGGCCGGCCGGCGGAGGCGCTACCGGCCGCCGAGGCCGCCGTGGCCGCCGCCCCCGGTGCCCTGTCCCCGCTGGTGGCGCGCGGCTTCGCCCTGGTCGACCTGGCCCGGTGGAAGGCCGCGGCGAGCACCGGGGACGAGATCCTCGCGCTCGGCCCGGACGACGCGTACGCCCAGCGCAGCGCCGCCGCGATCCTGGCCGGGGCGCGCAACGGGCAGGCGGCGCTCAACGCCGCCTGGCGCGGTGTGGAGCTGGCCCCGGAGACCGCCCAGGCGCACCTGGTGCTCGGTCTGGTCGCGGCCCGGCTGGAGCTGTACGACCTGGCCGAGCGGGCCTACCGGGAGGCGTTGCGGCTGGATCCGGAGCTGGCCGAGGCGCGGCACGACATGGGCGTGATCCGGCTGGACCAGCGCCGCTACGCGGAGGCGCTGGAGCACCTGGCCGAGTCGGCGGTCCTGGACCCGGCGGGCGGCCACACCGGCCGGACCGTCGCCGACGGGTTGCGCGAGCTGGTCCTCTACGGCGCGGGCTGGTCGCTGGTGGCCAGCGTGCTGGTGGCCTTCCTGGCGCCGGTGGCGCCGGGCCCGTCCCGGATCTTCGCGGTGCTGACCGCGCTGGGCGGGGCTCTGCTGGCCCGGCGGTACGCGGTCCGGCTGCCCGACCGGCTGGGCACGATCGTGCCCGGGCTGTTCCGCGCCGACCCGGCCCTGGCCCTGGCCGTGTGCGCGGTCGCCGCCGCTCCGGTGCTGCTGGTGCTCTACGCGCTGGTCGGCGGCCCGTGGCCGCTGGTCGCCGGGATCACGGCGACGGTGGTGGCCGAGTTCGTCGTGCTCGCGCGGCCCGGCCACCATCCCCGGCGCTAGGCCCGGCGCGCCCAGGTCCAGGCGTACGCGTCGTCCTCGCAGGCGGTCGCGGCGTCGCAGAGGTCGAGCGGGCGGAAGGTGTCCACCATGACCGCCAGCTCGTCGAAGAACTCCGCCCCGATCGACCGCTCTGCGGCGCCCGGCTGGGGGCCGTGGGTGAAGCCGGACGGGTGCAGCGAGATCGAGCCCTGCTCGATGCCGGAGCCGCGCCGAGCCTCGTAGTTGCCGCCGGTGTAGAAGAGCATCTCGTCGGAGTCGACGTTGTGGTGGTTGTACGGCACCGGGATGGCGCCCGGGTGGTAGTCCACCTTGCGCGGCACGAACGAGCAGATCACGAAGTTCGGGCCCTGGAAGGTCTGGTGCACGGGCGGCGGCTGGTGGATCCGGCCGGTGATCGGCTCGAAGTCGTGGATGGAGAAGGCCCACGGGTACATGTGCCCGTCCCAGCCGACCACGTCGAACGGGTGGTTCGCGTACACGTACCTCGTCCAGCCCCGCCGGTGGCGGACCAGCACCTCGACGTCGGTCTCGTCGACGAGCAGCGGGGTGTCCGGCCCGCGGACGTCCCGCTCGCAGTAGGGCGAGTGCTCCAGGAACTGCCCGCGCACCGAGAGGTAGCGCTTGGGCGGGCCGACGTGGCCGGCGGCCTCGATGGCGAGCAGCCGGGTCGGCTCGTCGCCGGTGGGCACGAGGCGGTGGATGGTCGAGGTGGGGATGATGACGTAGTCACCGGCCACCACCTCCAGCACGCCGAACGGCGACTCCACCCGCAGCGTCCCGGACTCCACGTAGAGGCAGTGGTCGCCGGTGGCGTCCCGGAACAGCGGCGACGGCCGGTCGGCGAGCACGTAGGCGATGCGTACGTCGTCGTTGGCGAGCAGGTACTGCCGGCCGAGCACCGGGTCGGCGCCGGCGCCGTCGAGCTTGTGGGTGCGCAGGTGCCGCGGCTTCAGCGGCAGGTTGGGGACCCGGGTGAAGGCGGGCGGGGTGAACTCCTCGGCGGCCACGATCGCCGTGGGGGCGTGCCGGTGGTAGAGCAGCGACGAGTCGGAGGAGAAGCCCTCCTGGCCGACCAGCTCCTCGGCGTAGAGGGTGCCGTCGGGCTGGCGGAACTGGGTGTGGCGCTTGCGGGGCACCTCGCCGACGCTGCGGTAGTACGGCATCTCGCCTCCCGATATGTCCCGTTCTCCGGCCGGAGACGTCCGATAATCGGACGCAGTTGTCCGTTCCTTGTAGCGTCCCGTAGATTCTTGTTCCGTGTCAACGCAGGTGCCCCGCCTCTTCGCCGGCCTCGTCGACGACGCGGCGGTCTTCCCGCCCGGCAGCGCCGCGCTGCCGGACGCCGTGACCGCGCATCACCGGCACCGGGCCGGGTGGTACGCCGACCTGGTCGGCCCGCTGCTGCTGCCCGCCTCGACCCTGCCGGACCTGCCCGACCTGCTCGCCCCGCAGGCGGCCCTGGCGGTCGGCGTGATCGGCGACGTGCCGGTCGGCCGGCTGGAGGCGGCCCTCGCCGAGGCCGACGCCCGGCTCACCGTCCGCCAGGTCGAGGCGCCGGTCGCCAAGCGCGGTGAGGACCCGCAGCCCGGCCTGGCCGACCTGCTCAAGCTCGCCGAGCGCCTCCCCGGCGCCACCGTGTACGCGGAGATCCCGCTGACCTTCGGGCTCATGGGCGCGCTCGACGCCCTCGCCGCGGCGCGGGCCGGCGGGCTGCCCGTGGCCGCCAAGTTCCGCACCGGCGGGCTGGCCGCCGAACTCTTCCCGACCCCGGTGGAGCTGGCCGCGGTGATCTGCGCCTGCCGGGACCGGGAACTGCCGTTCAAGCTGACCGCCGGGCTGCACCAGGCGATCCGGCACCGGGACCCGGAGACCGGCTTCACCCACCACGGGTTCGTCAACGTGCTGGCGGCGACCCTGGCGGCCACCGGGGGCGCCGAGGTCGACGGGGTGGCCGAGCTGCTGGCCGTCACCGACCCGCTCCGGGTGGTCGAGCAGGCCCGGGCACACCAGGACGCCGAGCGCCCGCTCTGGGTGGGCTACGGCTCGTGCAGCATCTCCGAACCACTTACCGATCTGATCCGGCTGGGGCTGGTGAACGGGGGCTACGAGGAATGAGCGAGCGCAGCGAGCGAATCAGCAGGTGCAGTGCGTTGGTGCCTCATGGCGCCACGGAGCGGAGCGGAGTGGCGGCATGAGCTGGGTGACGGGTGCCGCGGGCTCCGCGTACGGGGTGGCCAACCTCCCGTACGGGGTGTTCCGCCAGGGCGACCGCGAGCCGCGGATCGGCGTGCGCATCGGTGACTTCGTGCTGGACCTGGCCGGCGCGGAGGCCGCCGGGCTGGTGCTGGCCGCCGGCGCGCTCGGCCGGCACACCCTCAACGACTTCATGGCGCTCGGCCGTCCGCAGTGGACCGCCGTGCGGCAGCGGGTCACCGAGCTGCTCAGCGACCCGGCACACCGGCCGGCCGTGGAGCCGCTGCTGGTGCCGCTGCGCGAGGTGGAGCTGCTGCTCCCGTTCGAGGTCGCCGACTACGTCGACTTCTACTCGTCCGAGCACCACGCGTCGAACGTCGGGCAGATCTTCCGCCCCGGCCAGCCGCCGCTGCTGCCGAACTGGAAGCACGTGCCGATCGGCTACCACGGCCGGGCCGGCACCGTGGTCGTCTCGGGCACCCCCGTGGTGCGCCCGACCGGCCAGCGGGCCACCGCGCAGGGCCCGACCACGGGCGCCTCCGTCCGGCTGGACATCGAGGCCGAGGTGGGCTTCGTCGTCGGGGTGCCGAGCCGGCTCGGCGACCGGGTCCCGGTCGCGGACTTCGCCGACCACGTCTTCGGCGTGGTGCTGGTCAACGACTGGTCGGCCCGGGACATCCAGGCCTGGGAGTACCAGCCGCTCGGGCCGTTCCTGGGCAAGTCCTTCGCCACCTCGGTGTCGGCCTGGGTCACCCCGCTGGACGCGCTGGCGAACGCCTTCGTGCCCGCGCCCGACCAGGACCCGCCGGTCCAGGACTACCTGCACGCCACCCCGCACCTCGGGCTCGACCTGAACCTGTCGGTGGAGTGGAACGGCGAGCGGGTCGCCGAACCGCCGTTCGCCACCATGTACTGGACCCCGGCCCAGCAGCTCGCCCACCTCACCGTCAACGGCGCCTCCCTGCGCACCGGCGACCTCTACGCCTCCGGCACCGTCTCCGGGCCCGAGCGCGGGCAGGTCGGCTCGTTCCTGGAACTGACCTGGGGCGGGGCCGAGCCGGTCAAGTTCGCCGACGGCGCCGAGCGCACCTTCCTGGAGGACGGCGACACGGTCACGATCACCGCCACCGCGCCCGGCCCGGACGGGACCACGATCGCCCTCGGCGAGGTCAGTGGCAGCATCCTGCCGGCGCGCTGAGTCGCCCTGTTCACTCTCCGTCCCCGGTCGCACCCGCTGTGCGACCGGGGACGTTTCCTGCGCCGTTGATCGTCGCGGATTGCGTACGCCCCGGCGGTGCGGGCCGGGGCGCACCCGAGTGGAACAGGAAGGACCGCGAGGATGACCGAGTTGACCGGCGCCATCTGGCGCACCAGCAGCCGCTCCAACGATCAGGGCCTCTGCGTCGAGGTGGCGACCAACGTGGTCGGCGCGCACGGTGTCGTGGGCGTACGCGACTCGAAGGACCCTCAGGGTCCCGCGCTCGCGGTGAGCCCACCGGGCTGGACCGCGTTCGTCGCCGCGATCCGGGGTGACGCCTTCCGCTCCTGACCGCTCGCCGCGCCCGGTGCCCCGCGATCGGGGCACCGGTGGTGGAAATGTCACCGCAAGGCTCCCCTTGGCCGGTGACGGCCCGTACCGTGGACGACACGGGAGGTGCCATGTCGACGGTGACGGTTTCCGCATTCATCGAAGCGCAGGACGTCGACGTCTGGCGGCTCCTCACCGACCTCGCGGCGCGGGCCGACTGGCTCTCCGCGGTCGGCGACGTCGAGATCCTCACCCCCGGCGACCTCGGGGCCGGCACCGCGTGGCGGGAGACCCGGGTGCGACCGGACGGCGTCGCCGAGCCGGAGGAGTTCCTGGTGGTCGAGGCGGTCGCCCCGGCGCGGCTGGTGCTCAGCTCGCGGGGCGCGGGCGCGGACTACCGGATCACCTGGACGCTGCGCACCGTCGAGCGCCGGCGGCGCGGCTGCACCGAGGTCACCGTCGAGCACGAGGCGGTGCCGACCCGGCCGTACGGCCGGGTGCTGGCGCTGATCCTCGGCGGCCTGGCGGCCCGTGCGGTCGAGGGCGCTCTCCGCCGGGACCTGGCCGACCTGGCGCTGGCCGCCGGGCCCACCCGGTCCGCCGAGGCCGCCTGAACCGACGCCGCGGGCGGATCTGGCCCGGGCCGGGCGCGCGGCCCCCGGGGACCGCCGCTGGGTAGGGTGCCGGGCGGAGGTGCGGCATGGGCGAGCCCGCGGGGCGGCGGATCATGGTGGCGGTCGTGGCGGTGCTGGCCGTCGCGGCGGCGGCCGCCGTGGTCGTCCGGGTCCTCGCGCCCGCCGAGGTCGAGACGGTCGCCCGGGGCGCGTACCCGGCCGCGCCGACCCCGCCGGCCGGGGTGATCGGCCGGCTGCCGGTGGCGCCGCTGGTCGTGGACGGCCGGCTCCGTGTCTACGCGGGCGCCCGCCAGGTGTACGCGGACCAGCCCGTCTCCGGCAGGCACCGGGTCACCCCGTTCTGGTCGTACCGGCGGTGGCCGGCCAAGCTGGTCGGGGTGCTCGCCGAGGGCACCACGGTGGTCAGCCGGTGGTCCGACGGGAAGCTGGTGGCGCTGGACGCGCGTACCGGGCGGGTCGCCTGGCGGGCGGACGGGCCGGAGCCCGGCGAGGTGCCCAAGCCCCGCCGCACCTACGCGGCCACGGTCTGGGATCCCGCGGGCCTGCACGCCACCCGGTCCGCCGACGGCCGGGCCGTGCTGGTCGCGGCCGGTCCGGGCGGGGTGGGCGGGTATGCCCTGGCGGACGGCCGCCGGCTGTGGCGTGCGGAGGTGGCGCGGGGCTGCCGCGCCGACGTGGGCACCACGGCCGCCGGCGAGCTGTTCGGGGTCGACTCCTGCGCCGGGCCGGCCACTGTCGAGTTCCGGGACGCCGCCACCGGCGCGGTACGGACCCGCTGGCGCCCGCCGGACGCTCCGGAGCACCTCGTGGTGACGCCGCTCGGCTGCCGGGACGGCCACTCGGCCTGCCGCGGGTTGCGCACCTCCGGGCGGGGCGACGGGACCGGCCGGGGCTGGCTGGTCCCCGGCGCGGGTGAGCCGGTCGCCGCTCCCGCCCTGGACGGCCCGGACAGCGAGCTGGACGGCGAGCACGCGGTGGGCGCCGCGGGCGGCGTGGTCACCGGGCGGTCGGCCCGCACCGGCGCGCAGGTGTGGCGCCGGAACGACCTGGGGCAGGTCCGGATCCTGGCGGTCGAGCCGGGCCGGGTGCACCTGCTGACCGGGGCGCGGGAGCTGGTCACCATCGATCCGGCCACCGGGGCGGAGCGGTCCCGGTTCACCATGGACATCGGCCGGGACGGGACCGGGTGGCAGCCCGGCCGGGCGCACGCGGTGGACGGCTACGTGGCGGTGGAACGGCTCCGCGAGCGTGCCCGCCCGGACGACGACGACCAGGGGTACTTCCTGATGGCCGAGCCGGTGCTCCTGGCCGGTACCTGAACCGCTCGCGGTATTCGACAAAACGGACAAACGACCTTATAGTTCACCGCGTGCGTCCGCTTACCGTCCCGCTGGGTCTGCTCCTCGCGCTCGGCGGCGTCGTGCCCGCGGAGGCGGCGCCCGTCGCCGGCGTCGTCCAGCTCAACCTCACCGTGGGGGTCGACATCACCGTGCCCGCCTCGGTCAATCTCGGCACCGGCTTCGTCGGCGGGGTGCTCACCGGCCACCTCGGCACCGTGGAGGTGACCGACAAGCGCGGGCCGGTCAACCCGAACCTCTGGGTGGCCACCGTCAGCGCGACGGTCTTCACCACCGGGGCCGGCGGCGCGTCGCGAACCATCCCGAACGGCCGGATCTCCTACTGGTCCGGGCCGGTGGTGCGCAGCACCGGTGGGGGAACGCTGGTGCCCGGGCAGCTCACCGCGGCACAGGCGGTCGCGCTCGACGTGCCCCGCGAGGCCTTCCGCAAGACCGCCGGGAACGGCAACAACGTGGTGGCGTGGACGCCGACCATCCGCGTCGCCGTCCCGACGGGCATCGTGGCCGGAACGTACCGCGGAACTATCGTCCACTCTGTCGCCTGATGAGTGATTTATGGCTGTTTGTCCAGTTCAGGGCCACTCCGAACCTAGCGTGAGATCCATGAAGAAGCCACTTCTTAGCCTGTCCGCCGCCGCGGTCGCCGTGCTCGCGCTGGCGGCCCCCGCCGCCGCCGCGCCGTCCGGGGACACCGTCGTCACGTTCACCATCTCGACGGCCAACCTGGACATCTCGGTGCCCCCCTCGGTGAACCTCGGCGCGGTCTTCGCCGGCTCCACCGCCACCGGTCAGCTCGGCAACGTCACGGTCACCGACAGCCGCGCCGCGCTCACCTCGACGTGGACCGCCACGGTGAGCAGCAGCGCCTTCACCACCGGCAGCGGCTCCGGCGAGGAGACCATCCTGCCCAACCTCGTGGAGTACTGGTCCGGCCCGCTCGTCTCCAACACCGGCACCGGCACCTTCGTGCCGGGGCAACCCACCTCCTCCGACGCGGTGACGTTGAACGTGCCCCGGGTCGCGTTCAGCAAGACCTCCGGCAGTGGCAACAACTCGGCGACCTGGAACCCGTCGATCCGGATCACGATCCCGGGCGGCGCAGTCGGCGGCACGTACTCGGGGGTGATCACCCATTCGGTGTCCTGACCTGCGAGGCGTCGCGGTCCTGGCGGCGACCCTGACGGTCGCCGCCGGGATCCCGGCACCGGCCGGCGCCGACCCGGGCCTGCGCCGCGACAACTCCCCCCGGCCCCGCCCGTCGGCCAGTCCCACCCCCGAGGGCGCCCCGGCGGCGGTCGGCGTGCGCCTGCTCGACGCCCCGGTCAACCGTCGGGACGACACCCGCGCGCACAAGTACATCGTGGACCACATCCATCCCGGCACCACGATCCGCCGCCGCATGGTGGTGGAGAACCCGTCGGAGATCCGCCGGGACGTCGCCGTCTACCCCGCGGCGGCCGAGGTCACCGACAAGGGGTTCGTCCTGGCGCCCGACCGCACCGCGAACGAGCTGAGCAGCTGGATCCAGGTCGACCGGGCCCAGGTGCGACTGGGGCCGGACGACGACACCACGGTCTGGGTGACCATCCGGGTGCCGGAGAAGGCCGAGGCCGGCGAGCGGTACGCGGTGGTCTGGGCCGAGACCGCCGGGGACGACGGCCGGACCGTGAAGCAGGTGGCGCGCGCCGGCATCCGGGTCTACCTGTCGGTCGGACCCGGCGGCGAGCCGCCCTCCGGATTCGAGGTCGGCCCGCTCACCGGCGGCCGGAGCCCCGACGGCACCCCGTTCGTCACGACCGAGATACGCAACACCGGGCGGCGCGCCCTCGACCTGGCCGGCGACCTGTGGCTCTCCGAGGGGCCGGGCGGCCTCGCGGCGGGCCCGGTGCGGGCCGAGACCAGAACCCTCCCGCTGGGCGGCCGGACCACCGTCCGGGTCGGGCTGGACCACCGGCTGCCGGACGGCCCCTGGAAGGCCCGGCTGGAACTGGCCAGCGGCTGGACGAAGCGGACGGCCACCGGCTCGGTCGACTTCGGCGCGACCTCGGCCGCGCCGGCGGGCAGGCGGGACGCCAGCGGCCTGGTGCTCGCCTCGGGCGCGGCCGGCTCCCTGCTGATCCTGCTGCTGTTCGCGGTCCACACCTACCGCCGACGGTTCCGGCAACCGGTGACCGTCGGGTGAGACGTCCGGGGCCGGTCCGTAGGGGGTTGACGGACCGGCCCCGGACCTGCGCCGTCAGGCCAGCGCGGCCTCGGCGGCGACCAGGAAGGCGTCGTTCTCGACCGGGGTGCCGATGGTGACCCGCACCCCGTCGCCCGGGAACGGCCGGACGATCACGCCGCGCGCCTCGCACGCCCGGCCGAACTCGACGGCCCGCTCGCCCAGCGGCAGCCAGACGAAGTTGGCCTGGCTGTCCGGCACGTCCGGGACGAACTTGCGCAGCGCCTCGGTGACCCGGTCCCGCTCGGCGACGACGAGCGCGCACCGGCGCTCGACCTCGTCGGCCTGCGCGAGCGCGGCCAGCGCGCCCGCCTGCGCGGCCATGCTGGTCGAGAAGGGGGTGACCACCTTGCGCACCGCGGCGGCCACGGTCGGCTCGGCGACCAGCCAGCCGATCCGCAGGCCGGCCAGGCCCCACGCCTTGGACAGGGTGCGCAGCACCGCCACGTTCGGCCGGTCCAGGTAGCTCAGGCCGTCCGGCACCTCGGGGTCGGTGACGAACTCCCGGTACGCCTCGTCGATCACCACGAGCACGTCGTCCGGCACCGCGTCGAGGAAGCGGTCCAGCTCGGCCCTGCGGACCGCGGTGCCGGTCGGGTTGTTCGGGTTGCAGACCAGGATCATCCGGGTCCGGTCGGTCACCGCCGCCGCCATCGAGGCCAGGTCGTGGCCGTGGCCGGCGTCGTTCGGCACCCGCACGCTGGTCGCGCCGCTGGTCGCCGCGATGATCGGGTACGCCTCGAACGACCGCCACGAGTAGAGCAACTCGTCGCCCGGCAGGCAGGTGGCCCGAACCAGGTGCTCGGCCAGCGCCACCGAGCCGCAACCGGTGGCGATCCGGTCGGCGTCCACGCCGTACCGCTCCGCGAGGGCCTGGCGCAACGCCACCACGCCCATGTCGGGGTAGCGGTGCGAACCGGCCACCGCCTCGGCGACCGCCTCCACGACGCCGGGCAGCGGCCCGTACGGGACCTCGTTGCTGGCCAGCTTGATCGCCTCGGGCAGGCCCAGCTCGCGGGCCAGGTCGGCCGGGCTGCGGCCGGGCACGTAGTTGGGCAGCGCGTCCAGGTCGGCGCGGGTGAGCCGCAGCGGAGGCTGGTGACGTCCGGTGTCGGTCATGGGGTGTCCTCCGGGGGGTTGGCGCGGTCGCGCGGGGTGGTGCGGGTGTCGGGCCGGGTGCGGGGCAACTGGACCACCACGGTCTGCGCCCGTTTGTCGTGCAGGGCCTGGCGCAGCGGCTGGTCGAAGAGCGGGGAGACCGCGTCCACGAACTGGAGCAGCAGGCCCAGGCCGCAGCAGTACCAGAGCAGGGTGGGCAGGCCCAGGGTGCTCCAGCGCCGGGTGGCCCGGCCGAAGCCGAGCGGTTGGTCCGCCTCGACCGGCAGCGCCCGGACGCCCACCAGCCGCTTGCCGAAGGTCTGGCCGCGGGCGGCCATCGAGGGCACCTCGTACGCGAACCAGAGCGCGGTGGCGATCAGCAGGATGGCGATCTGGAGCCCGGCGGCCTGCTCGCCCGGCTGGGGCAGCCCGTCGGTGGAGGTGTCCCCGGCCAGCGACCGGCGCACCGACTCCCGCAGGTACGGCGAGATCTCCTCGACGTAGCGCCAGACGAACCAGCCGTTGACCACGGCGTTGAGCAGGAACACCACGCCGAGGTCGATCAGGCGGGCGACCAGTCGGGCGCCGTACGAGGCGAGCGGCAGCCCGTGCGGGCGCGGCGCCGGGGGTCGCCCCGGCCAGCCGGGGTACGGCCAGCCCGGCGGCGGACCCTGCTGGCCCGGCTGGCCGGCCCACGGGCCGGGCTGGCCGGGCTGTCCGGGCTGGCCGGGCCACGGGCCGGCCTGCCCCGGCCACGGCTGTCCCGGGCCGCCGGCCGGCGGGCCCGGGTACGGCCCGGGCGCCGGCGGGCCGGGGTGCGTGACCGGCGCCGGGGCCGGCTGGCCCGGGTGCGGCGCGGCCGAGGTGGTGGCCGGTGCGGCGGCGGGGGCCGGCTCGGGCGGCGGTGGCCCGTCGGGCGGGGTGGCGTCGACGGGGATCGGCGCGCCGAGCCACCCCTCGCCGTCCCAGTACCGGCGGGTCTCGGGGTCGGCGGGGTCGACGTACCAGCCGGGTTGCACGCTCACGGCCGTGCCTCGCGGTGCCCGCTCACGGCGTCATCCCAGTTCGCGACTGCGGGGCTCGCAAGCCCGGCTCACTCCTCACGCTCACGGTGCAACCTTAACGACGACCGTTCCGGCGAACTTGTCGTGCAGGCACTGCTGCCAGGGCTTGTCCCAGAGCTGCCAGAACCCGTCGAGGTAGTTGGCGAACGGCACCAGCGAACCGGCGACGAACTCCACCAGGTACCGCCGGCCGAGGACGCCCCGGGTCAGCGGCGCGCCCGGGTCGAGCGGGACGATGCGGAGCTTCATCGCCTTCTTGCCGAGCGTCTGGCCCGTCCGGCGGGCGTACTCGACGTGGTAGAGCCAGTAGAAGGCGAACATCACCAGCAGCAGCCCGGCCTCGGCGAGCAGCATCGGCAGGAAGAAGTCGGCGAACATGGTGGCCGGATCGGGCTCGGCCGTCGTCCCGTCCGGGGCGACCGTCATCATCTCGTTGAACATCCGGAACCACAGCCAGAGGAAGACCGGCAGGAAGAGCACCATGGCGACCCCGCACGCCACCGCGGTGTCGATCAGCCAGGCCACCAGCCGGTCGGCGAAACCGGCCAGCGGCTGTCCGTCGGGAGCCCGGGTGGGCGGCACGAAGGCGGCGTGCGGTGCGTACCCCGGGGGTGGTGGCGGGTAGCTCGGCAGCCCGGCGTACGTGGGCGGGGTGTGCTGCTGCGGCGGCAGGTACGGCCCGGACGGCGGCGCGAAGCCGCCGCCCGCGGGCGGGGGCCCGGCGGGCGGCGGAGACGCGGGGGAAGGCTCGGTCACGCGGACAGTGTTACAGGTTGCCGCGCTTCTCCTGCTCCCGCTCGATGGCCTCGAACAGGGCCTTGAAGTTGCCCTTGCCGAAGCCCAGCGAGCCGTGCCGCTCGATCAGCTCGAAGAAGACGGTCGGGCGGTCCTGCACCGGCTTCGTGAAGATCTGGAGCAGGTAGCCGTCCTCGTCCCGGTCGACCAGGATCTTGCGGGACTTCAGCTCCTCGATGGGCACCCGCACCTGACCGATCCGGGCGCGCAGCTCCGGGTCCTCGTAGTAGGAGTCCGGGGTGTCCAGGAACTCGACGCCGGCGGCCCGCATGGCGTCGACGCTGGCCAGGATGTCGTTGGTGGCCACCGCGATGTGCTGGGCGCCCGGGCCCTGGTAGAACTCCAGGTACTCGTCGATCTGCGACTTCTTGCGGGCGACGGCCGGCTCGTTGAGCGGGAACTTCACCTTGCGGGTGCCGTTCGCGACCACCTTGCTCATGAGCGCGGAGTAGTCGGTGGCGATGTCGTCGCCGATGAACTCGGCCATGTTGCTGAAGCCCATGACGCGCTTGTAGAACTCGACCCACTCGTCCATCCGGCCCAGCTCCACGTTGCCGACCACGTGGTCGACCGCCTGGAAGAAGCGCTTCGGCTGGATGCCGGCGTCGATCATCGGCTGCCGATCCACGATCGGGCCACGGGCCACGAAGCCGGGCAGGAACGGGCCGGTGTACCGGGACCGGTCGACAAGCGTGTGCCGGGTGTCGCCGTACGCGGCGATGGCCGCCATCCGGACGGTGCCGTGCTCGTCGCTGACGTCGTGCGGCTCGACCAGGCCGGTCGCGCCCTGGGCGGTGGCGTGAGCGTACGCGGCGTCCACGTCCGGCACCTCCAGCGCGATGTCCGAGACGCCGTCGCTGTGCTTCGCGACGTGCTCGCTGCCCTCGGCGTCCGGCCGGACCGCGCCGGTCAGCACGAACCGGGCGGAGCCGCTGGTCAGCACGTACTGGGCGTGGTCCCGGTAGCCCTGCTCCGGTCCCCGGTACGCCACGCAGGTCATGCCGAAGGCGGTGGAGTAGTAGTGGGCGGCCTGCTTGGCGTTGCCCACCAGGAAGTGCACGTGGTCGAGGCCCTTGACCGGGAACGGGTCGCGGGTGATGTCGTGGTCGACGGCGCCGACGAGGGCGTCGACGTCGACCTCCTCGGTCGACTGGGGTCGGTCGATCGCCTGGGTCATGATGGCCTCCCTTGCGTACCGGCCGGCCTCGTGGGCCGCCGTTGCTCTGCTGTTCTGGCGAGGATCGCTGCGCCGCCGCCAGTTGGGCAATAGTCGGCGGAAACTCTGGTCAGGTTGTGCATTCGGTAATATGAAACCCCATGAACGCTGGTCAGGATGTACAGCTCGACACGCTGGACGCGCGCTTGATCGAGCTGCTCGCCGAGGAACCCCGGATCGGGGTGCTGGAGTGTTCGCGGCGGCTCGGCGTGGCCCGGGGCACCGTCCAGGCCCGGCTCGACAAGCTGGTCGAGCGCGGGGTGGTCGGCGGGTTCGGGCCGGACATCTCCCCGGCCGCGATCGGCTTCGGGGTCACCAGCTTCGTGACCCTGGAGATCAGCCAGCGGCACGGCCACGACCCGGTGACCGCGCACCTGGCCGCCATCCCGGAGGTGCTGGAGGCGCACACCATCACCGGCTCCAGCGACCTGCTCTGCCGCATCGTGGCCCGGTCGAACACCGACCTCCAGCGGGTCATCGACCAGATCGTCGCCTCGGAGGGCATCCGCCGCGCCTCCACGATCATCGCGCTGGCCGAACAGATCCCCTACCGCACCCTGCCCCTCGTCCGTTCCGCCGCACGCGGCACATAACACGGCCACCGACCGAGAAAGCGGCGCGACACGGCCGTTCGGGGGGCCGGCACACCGGTGATCGTCGCTACCGTGTGCGGTGTGAAGGGCCTTGGCGTACGCGGCTGGTTGCTGCTGGGGCTCATCACCGTGGTCGTCCTCGCCGCCACCGGGGTGTGGAACCCGTTCCCCGCCCTGTGGGACTGGGTCGACCGGAGCAAGCCGATCTCCGAGCCGGACGTGGTCTGGCAGCAGCGGGTCGGCGGCACCCCGAGAAGCGTCACCATCGCCGGCGACACCGTGATCGTCGAGCAGCGCACCCGGGTCGAGGCGCGCGGCCTGGCCAACGGCACGCAGCTCTGGGAGCGCAAGGCCGACTGGGCGGCGGTGGCCGGCGGCGACCGGGACGCGGTCGTCGCCGTGGGCAAGCTCCTGGACAAGGGCTACGAGGTGCTCGACCCCACCACCGGCGTGGTGCGCCGCCGCGACGAGCGGGCGGTGGCCGTCTGGACCTATCGCAACCTGCTGCTCGACGCCTACTGCGTGCAGTCCACCGACTGCACCCTGCGGGCCTGGGATCCGCGCGGCACCGCACCGCGCTGGAGCGCGTTCCTGCCCGGCGTGAACAGCGGGGTGCTCGCCGACAACCCCGAGCTGCTGGGCACCCGGCGGCTCGGCGCCTCGCGCATCGACGGCGGGGTCGCCGGGCCGGAGCCGGTCCCGCCGCTGCTCGGCTTCCCGGTCGACGGCCGGGTGCACGTGGTGGACACCGCCACCGGGCGGGTTCTCCAGAACGTCGAGCCCGGCCGCGAGGAACGGCTCGCGGTGGTCGGCGGCCGGTTGCTCCGGATCGCCGCCACCTCCCGCGACGGGACCTGCTACTTCGCCCTCACCGCCGTCGACCCGGCCACCGGCCAGCAGGTGTGGCGACGCAACGGGGTGAACCTGCGGACCGCCGACTACGCCGGCTGCGTGCAGCGGGAGGACCCGCAGGGCGCCCGGAACGTGCTCATCGGGGTCGCGCCGGACGGGCGCGAGGCGGTGATCGACGGATACGACGGCCGGCTGCTCCAGGTCGGCGCCGAGGGCGAGAAGCTGCTCGCCGTCGACGACCGCTACGCGCTCGTGCGCAGCGCCGACAAGGACTCCCTCCTCGGCCGGGAGCTGTCGGCCGACCGCACCCGGTGGACCCGGCCGGCCGGCGGGAAGACCGGCGCGGCGCTCACCCCGTACGCGGCGCTGATCGCCGAGGACAAGCCGTCCCGGCTCATCGCGGTCGAGCCGCGCAGCGGTCGGGAGCTGGTCCTCCTGCGGACTTCGGCGAACGCCCTGGCGGTCGGTCCGAACGGCATGATCATCGGGGAGGGCCGGGAGATCGGGTACGTCCGCTGGGGCGCCGGCGCCGCCGTGGTGCCCCCGCCGGACGAGGGCGCGGTGCCCGCGCCGGACCCGGGCGACACCTGGCGACCCCCGGCCGACCAGGGCAGCTGCGGCCCGAAGAACGAGCTCTGCGCCGACGGCAAGTGACGCCGGGTGAGAGCGGCGTCCCACGACCCACCCGGCGGGTGCCACCGATCGACGGCTCTGCCCTAGGCTTTTCGGTCATGAGCAGTGCCGCCGCCTTCTCGTACGCCCCCCTGCTGCCGACCGGACCCGACCAGACGGAGTACCGCCTGGTCACCGATGAGGGCGTCGACGTCGTCAACGGCCCGGGTGGCCGACGGTTCCTCACCGTGGAACCCGCCGCGCTGACCGCGCTGACCGCCGAGGCGATGCACGACATCGCCCACTTCCTCCGCCCGGCCCACCTGGCCCAGCTCCGGTCGATCATCGACGACCCGGCGGCCTCGCCGAACGACCGGTTCGTCGCGCTGGACCTGCTGCGCAACGCCAACATCGCTGCCGGCGGCGTGCTGCCGATGTGCCAGGACACCGGCACCGCGATCGTCATGGGCAAGCGCGGCCGGCACGTGCTCACCGACGGCACCGACGCCGAGGCCATCTCGCGGGGCGTCTACCAGGCCTACACCCGGCTGAACCTGCGCTACTCCCAGCTCGCCCCGCTGACCATGTGGGACGAGCGGAACACCGGCAGCAACCTGCCCGCCCAGGTCGAGCTCTACGCCGAGGACCCGGACGGGCACGCCGACGCGTACAAGTTCCTCTTCATGGCCAAGGGCGGTGGCTCGGCCAACAAGTCCTACCTCTACCAGGAGACCAAGGCGCTGTTGAATCCCACGCGGATGATGCAGTTCCTGGAGGAGAAGCTGCGCCTCATCGGCACCGCGGCCTGCCCGCCCTACCACCTGGCCATCGTCATCGGCGGCACCTCCGCCGAGTACGCGCTGAAGACCGCCAAGTACGCCTCCGCGAAATACCTCGACGCCCTCCCGACGCAGGGCTCGATGAGCGCGCACGGCTTCCGCGACCTCGAACTGGAGGCCGAGGTGCTGGAGTTGACCCGCAACTTCGGCATCGGCGCGCAGTTCGGTGGGCGCTACTTCTGCCACGACGTCCGGGTGGTCCGGCTGCCCCGGCACGGCGCGTCCTGCCCGGTGGCCATCGCGGTCTCCTGCTCGGCCGACCGCCAGGCGGTCGCCAAGATCACCCCGTCGGGCGTCTGGCTGGAGCGCCTGGAGACCGACCCGGCGCGCTACCTGCCCGACGTCACCGACGCCCACCTGGACAGCTCCGAGGTGGTCCGGGTCGACCTCAACCGGCCGATGGACGAGATCCGCGCCGAGCTGTCGAAATACCCGGTGAAGACCCGGCTGTCGCTGACCGGCCCGCTGGTGGTGGCCCGGGACATCGCGCACGCCAAGATCGCCGAGCGGCTGGACGCCGGCGAGCCGATGCCGCAGTACCTGCGCGACCACGCCGTCTACTACGCCGGCCCGGCCAAGACCCCGGAGGGCTACGCCTCCGGCTCGTTCGGCCCCACCACGGCCGGCCGGATGGACGCCTACGTGGAGAAGTTCCAGGCCGCCGGCGGCTCGATGGTGATGCTGGCCAAGGGCAACCGTTCCGCCCAGGTCACCCGCTCCTGCCAGGCCTACGGGGGCTTCTACCTCGGCTCGATCGGCGGCCCGGCCGCCCGCCTCGCCCAGGACTGCATCAAGCACGTCGAGGTGCTCGAATACCCCGAGCTGGGCATGGAGGCGGTGTGGAAGATCGAGGTGGAGGACTTCCCGGCCTTCATCGTGGTCGACGACAAGGGCGAGGACTTCTTCGCCGAGGTCACCAAGCCGGTGCTCACCGTCGGGCGGCGCTGACCTACGACGTACGCGAGAGGGCGCCGGGTGGATCGCACCCGGCGCCCTCGTCGCGGGATCGGCCGGGTGGAACGGCTGCTGTCGGAGCTGGACTGAGCGATCATCTGCGAGTCGGCGGCAGTCGCGGCAGGATGGTACGCGTGACGACTCCAGAGGCGACCGGTTACCGGATCGAACGCGACTCGATGGGTGAGGTGGAGGTGCCCACCGAGGCGCTGTGGCGGGCGCAGACCCAGCGTGCGGTGCAGAACTTCCCGATCTCCGGGCGGGGCATCGAACCGGCCCAGATCAAGGCCCTGGCGCAGATCAAGGGGGCGGCCGCCCAGGTCAACGCCGAGCTGGGGGTGATCGGCGCGGACGTGGGCGAGGCGATCGCCACGGCGGCCGCGCACGTCGCCGACGGCGGCTACGACGACCAGTTCCCGGTCGACGTCTTCCAGACCGGCTCCGGCACCTCGTCCAACATGAACACCAACGAGGTGATCGCCACCCTGGCCGGGCGCGAACTGGGCCGCAACGTGCACCCGAACGACGACGTCAACGCCTCTCAGTCCAGCAACGACGTCTTCCCGTCCTCGATCCACCTGGCCGCCACGCAGGCGGTGGTGGAGGACCTGCTGCCCGCGCTGAAGCACCTGGCCGGCGCCCTGGAGGACAAGGCCGCCGAGTTCGAGACCGTGGTGAAGGCGGGGCGTACCCACCTCATGGACGCCACCCCGGTGACCCTCGGGCAGGAGTTCGGCGGTTACGCGGCCCAGGTCCGCTACGGCGTCGAGCGGCTGGAGGGGGCGCTGCCCCGGCTGGCCGAGCTGCCCCTCGGTGGCACCGCCGTGGGCACCGGCATCAACACCCCGCTCGGCTTCGCGGCGCGGGTGATCGAGAAGCTGCGCGCCTCGACCGGGCTGCCGCTGACCGAGGCCCGCAACCACTTCGAGGCGCAGGGCGCCCGAGACGCGCTTGTGGAGACCTCCGGGCAGCTCCGCACCGTCGCCGTCGGGCTCTACAAGGTGGCCAACGACATCCGCTGGATGGGCTCCGGCCCCCGCGCCGGCCTGCGCGAGCTGCGCATCCCCGACCTCCAGCCCGGCTCGTCGATCATGCCGGGCAAGGTGAACCCGGTCGTCGCCGAGGCGATGCGGCAGGTGTGCGCGCAGGTGATCGGCAACGACGCCGCCGTGGCGTTCGCCGGCTCGCAGGGCGACTTCGAGCTGAACGTGATGCTTCCGGTGATGGGCCGCAACCTGCTGGAGTCGATCCGGCTGATCTCCGCGGCGAGCCGGCTCTTCGCCGACCGCCTGGTGGTCGGCCTGGTCGCGGACGCCGAGGTCTGCCTGGCATACGCCGAGGGCTCGCCGTCGATCGTCACCCCGCTCAACCGCCACCTCGGGTACGACGAGGCCGCCTCGATCGCCAAGGAGGCGCTGGCCAAGCAGGTCTCCATCCGTGAGGTGGTGATCTCCCGTGGGCACGTCGACTCGGGCAAGCTCAGCGAGACCCAGCTGGACGAGGCCCTGGACCTGCTCCGGATGACCCACCCCTGAGTCGGGGGCGCCGCCCACCGCTGCTGTGTCAGGGGTGGGCGGCCGCCTTGCGGGCCCGGTAGGCGCTCACCGCCGCCCGGTTGCCGCAGCCGCCGTCGCAGAACCGGCGGGACCGGTTCTTGGAGAGGTCGACCAGCACGTTCTCGCAGTCGGGGTGGTCGCAGAGGCGCAGCCGGCTCAGCTCGCCCATGCGGATCAGGTCGGCCAGCGCCATGGCGGCCTCGACCGCCATGCGGGTGGCCAGTGGCGCGTCCCGCGGCACGGCGTGCAGGTGGTACGGCTCGTCGTCGTGCCGGACGAGCTGGGGCAGGGCGTGCGACTCCCGGAGCAGCCCGTTGACCACGGCCACGACCTCGTCGGTGTCGGCGTACCAGATCCGGCGGAGCCGGGGCCGCAGCGCGCGGACCTCGCGCAGTTCCGCCTCGCTGTGCTCGTGCCGGCCGGTCCACCCGTACGCGGTGAAGAACTCGTCGAGGGCGGTCACGTCGGGCAGCCCTTCCCGGTCGGGGCCGGCCGTGTTGACCAGCGCCGTGGCCGCGATCAGGCCGCATTCGGTGTCATGAGCGAAAAGCAACTTGACTCCTGTCGGGGTGCCGGCCTAGCGTCATCAGCATAACGCCACTTGACCCATGTCCGGTCGACCCTAGGAGCTGTCGATGCGTGAACGGCCCGGCGTCGGCCTCGGCCTGGCGCTGCTCTCCGCGCTCACCTTCGCCACCTCGGGCACCTTCGCCCGACCGCTGATCACCGGCGAGTGGTCCGCCGAGGCGGTGGTGCTCGCCCGGGTCGGCATCGCCGCGCTGGTGCTCGCCGTGCCCGCCCTGCTGGCACTGCGCGGCCGGTGGCCGGTGCTGCGCCGCAACGCCGGCACGCTCGTGGTCTTCGGCCTGCTCGGGGTGGCCCTGGCCCAGGCCTGCTTCTTCAACGCCGTCCGCTACCTGCCGGTCGGCGTCGCCCTGCTGCTCGAATACCTGGGCATCGTGCTGGTGGTCGGCTGGATGTGGCTGGTCCACGGCCAGCGGCCCCGGGTGCTCACCGTGGCCGGTTCCGTGACCGCCCTGTGCGGGCTGGTGTTCGTGCTCGACCTGACCGGCGCCGGCAGCCTCGACCCGGTCGGCGTCCTGTGGGGGCTCGGGGCCGGGGTCGGCCTGGCCGGCTACTTCGTCATCGCCGGCCGGGTCGACCCCGCGCTGCCGTCGGTGGTGATGGCCAGCGGTGGCATGGCCGTCGGCGCGGTGGTGCTGCTCCTGCTCGGGCTGGTCGGGGCGCTCCCGCTGCGCGCCGGCACGGCCGACGTGAGCTTCGCCGGGCACGAGATGACCTGGCTGGTGCCGATCGCCGGCCTGTCGCTGATCGCCGCGGTGGTCGCCTACCTCACCGGCGTCGCCGGGGCCCGGCTGCTCGGCGCGCGCCTCTCCTCCTTCGTCGGGCTGACCGAGGTGATGTTCGCGGTGCTGATCGCCTGGCTGGTGCTGGGCGAGCTGCCGAACGGCGTGCAACTGCTCGGCGGTGCGCTCATCGTGGCCGGCGTGGCCCTGGTCCGGGTGGACGAGCTGCGCGCACCGGCGGACGCGGCCCCGCCGGCCCCGGCCGAGCCGGCCCTGGCCGCGGAACGATGACCGACCCGCGCAGCGCCGTCGTCTTCGACGCCGACGAGACCCTGCTCGCCCTCGCGCACAAGAAGCCCGCGCCGGAGTTCTCCGCGGCCGTGGTGGCCGCCGCCGGCCTCCCGGCCGAGCACATCGTCCACGTGGGGGACTCGCCGGAGCACGACGTGCTCGCGGCCCAGCGCGCCGGGCTGCGGGCGGTCTGGTTGAACCGGGGCCGGCTGCCCCGCCCGCCGGGGCTCAGCCCGGACGCCGAGGTGTCCACCCTGGCCGATCTGCCGGACGTGCTCGCCCACCTCGAAGCCGCGAAGGCCTGATCGCGGTCGGTGCGTGTCCGGGACGTCCGGATGCCGCCACGTCGGCGTCGGGGCGGGCCTCACGGCCGCCAGCCCCGGGCCACGAGGGCGGCGCGGATCTCGCGGACCAGGACCGGGAAGTTCCGGTGCAGGCGGCGGTCGGTCACGGGCAGGACGAGCCAGCCGGCCGCGACGAGCTGCCGGAGCCGGTCCGGGTGCGGCTGATCCGGGTCGCGGCGCCACCGGCCGTCGTGCTCGACGGCGACGCGGAACTCAGGCCAGGCCAGGTCGGGGTGCAGGACGAGACCCGACGGCCCCCGCACCGGGTGATGCGCCACCGGGCGGGGCAGGCCCGCCAGCACCAGCCGGACGCGCAGGTGCGACTCGGCCGGGGACCGCGCCCCGGTGTCCGCCAGGCCGAACACCCAGCGCGCCCGCCGGCCACCCGGCCGCCCGGCGTTCCGGTCCGCGACGTCGGCCAGCTCCGCCGGGCGGACCAGGCCGATCCGCAGCAAGGTGTCGACGACGCCGACCGCCCGTACCGGGTCGGACCAGACCGCGGTCTCCCAGGCGCAGGCTGCCGGCTCGGTGCGTGGCAGCCGGACCGGTCCGCCCGGCGCGCCTCCCATCGGCGCGACCGCACCGGCCGCCGTTGCCCGGACCGTCTCCGTCGGCACGACGGCACCGCCGTCCGCGCCGGAAGAGGCGCCCGGCGCACCGCCGCCGGGGATGGTCTCCGCCGGACCGCCGGCGGGGCCGTGCCGGGCGGGGATGCCGGCGGGGCCGTGCCGGGCGGGGATGCCGGCGGCGCCGTGCCGGGCGGGGATGCCGGCGGCGCCGTGCCGGGCGGGGATGCCGGCGGCGCCGTGCCGGGCGGGGACGGTCGGCGCGGGGCGGGCCAGGCCGCCGGACGCGACGAGGAGACCGACGCGTTCGGGCGCCGACCGGGCCTGGTGCACCCGGATGCCGGGCTGCGCGTCGGCCCGCGCCGTCGCCGGGAGCAGGACGTGCACGTCGTCCCGCGGGCCGGCGGCGTGCGCGACCCCGTGCAGGTACGCCGCCGAGGGCCCGGCGAGCAGCGTCCCCGGAGGCAGGCGGAGCAGCGCGGCGCGGCAGGCCAGCGCGTGGTCGTGATCGAGGCGGGCATCGGCGTAGACGTCCTGCCGGAGCCGGACCCAGGAGGCGCCCCGGAGCTGGTGCCGGGTCAGCAGCTCGCGCCGGACCGCGTCCGAGCCGCGGAAGACCTGCCAGGCCAACTCGGGCGGTCGAAGGGGTTGAGGTGGCATGCCGACCAGCCTGGCGGCGACGAACCACCGTCCGGCACCCCTGTGGACAACGGCGGCCGCGCGGGACGCGGCGCCCTGTGGACAACGACCACCGCGCCCGACCGATGTGCTAGCGGCTCGCGACCACACTGCACAACCACGCCCCGCGGGGGCCGGCAGAGCCGGTCAGGACAGCGCGGCGGCGATCGACTCGGCGGCGGCGGCAACCTGGGTGCCGACCTCGCTGACGTCGAGCGGGGTCAGCGAGACCACCCCGACGCTCGCCTCCAGGCCCGGCACGCCGAGCACCGGTGCGGCCACCCCGTACGCCCCGGACTGCAGCTCGCCGCTGGTGCTCACCGGGCCGGCGGCACCCGCGCGCCCGGCCAGGATGGCCCGCCCGGCCGCGCCCCGCTCCAGCGGGTGCCGCGATCCGGTCCGGTACGCCACGTGGAACGACGTCCAGGTCGGCTCGACCACCGCGAGAGCGACCCCCTCGCCGCCCTCGACCACGGTCAGGTGGGCGGTCGCCCCGGCCTGCTCGGCGAGCCGGCGCAACGCGGGCAACGCCCCCTCGGCGAGCAGCGGCTGGGCCCGCCGGGCCAGGTGCAGCACGCCGGCGCCCAGCCGGAGCCGGCCCTCGCCGTCGCGGCGCAGCATGCCGTGGTCGGTCAGCGCGCCGACCAGCCGGTAGACGGCCGCCCGGCCGATGCCCAGCCGGTTCGCCGCCTCGGTGACGGTCAGCCCGCCCGGCGCGTCGGCGACCAGGTGCAGCAGCCGCAGCCCCCGGTCCAGGGTCTGCGCCGTCTCGCCCGCACGTGCCGCCGTGTCCACAGCACGCAGCGTACGACCCGGCTCCGGCCTACCCCGAAATGCACGGACGGCTACCCTTGTGAGGTGACGCTACGCCTGTATGACACCGCCACCCGTTCGGTGCGGGACTTCGTCCCGCGGGAAGCCGGCAAGGTGGGGGTCTACCTGTGTGGTCTCACCCTCCAGGCCCCGCCCCACATCGGCCACCTTCGTTCCGGCGTCAACTACGACGTGCTGCGCCGCTGGCTCACCGCCTCCGGTTTCGAGGTCACCTTCATCCGCAACCTGACCGACATCGACGACAAGATCCTCGTCAAGGCGACGGAGCAGGAGCGGCCCTTCTGGTCGATCGCCTACGCCAACGAGCAGATCCTGGCCGACTCCTACCGGGCGTTGAACGTCCTGCCGCCGACCTACGAGCCGCGGGCCACCGGTCACATCCCGGAGATGCACGAGCTGATCGCCCGGCTGATCGAGACCGGTCACGCCTACCCGGCCACCGACGGCTCCGGCGACGTCTACTTCGACGTGGCGTCCTGGCCGGCCTACGGGTCGCTGTCCGGCCAGTCGCCGGAGGACATGCAGTCCGCCGGGGACGCCCCGGAGCGGGGCAAGCGTGACCCGCGTGACTTCGCGCTCTGGAAGGGCGCCAAACCGGGCGAGCCGACCGACGCCTACTGGCCGTCACCGTGGGGCCGGGGCCGGCCGGGCTGGCACATCGAGTGCTCGGCGATGTGCTGGCGCTACCTGGGGCCCGAGTTCGACATCCACGGCGGCGGGCTCGATCTGACCTTCCCGCACCACGAGAACGAGATCGCCCAGTCGCAGGCCGCCGACCTGCCGTTCGCCCGCTACTGGGTCCACCACGGCCTGCTCGGCATCGGTGGCACCAAGATGGGCAAGTCGCTGGGCAACACGCTCGACCTCGACTACGTCGCGTCCCTCGGGGTGCGCCCGGTGGAGCTGCGCTACTACTACGCCGCCGCCCACTACCGGTCCCGCATCGACTACTCGGAGGACGCGCTGCGCGAGGCCGCGGTGGCGTACCGGCGGATCGAGGGCTTCGTGCAGCGGGCCGCCGAGCGGGTCGGCGCGGGCCAGCTCGGGGAGCTGCCCACCGGCTTCGTCGCCGCCATGGACGACGACCTCAACACGTCGGCCGCGCTGGCCGTGCTGCACGAGGTGGTTCGGGACGGCAACACCGCCCTGACCGGCGGCGACGATGTGACGGTACGCACCACGCTCGCCGCCACCCGGGCGATGCTGGATATCCTCGGCGTCGACCCCCTGGACCCGGCCTGGACCGGCGGCGGCCGTGCCGACGACCTGCGCGGCGTGGTGGACTCCCTGGTCGCGCTCGCCCTCGAGCAGCGCGCCCAGGCCCGCAGCCGCAAGGACTGGGCCGCCGCCGACGCCGTACGCGACCAGCTCAAGCAGGCCGGCGTGGTCGTCGAGGACACCGCCCAGGGCCCCCGTTGGACTATTGGAGAGCAGGACTGATGGCCGGCAACTCGCAGCGCCGTGGCCGGCGACTGACGCCGAAGGCGGGTGCCCCCAAGGGCTCCGGTGGCAAGAACAAGGACTCCCTCGCCGGCCGGGGCCGCACCCTTCCCGCCGACGAGCGGCCCTGGCACAAGGCCTACTCGGGCACCGAGAAGCTGCCGCAGCGCACCGCCTGGAAGCAGGACAAGGAGCGCCGCGCCGCGGCCGAGGAGGGGCGCGCCCCCAAGATCGGCCAGCCGGGCAGCAAGGACACCACCTGGGGCAGGGGCGGGGGCCGGGGCGTCCCCGCCGCGAAGGGCCGCGGCGGCAAGCCCGCCGGCCGGTCCGGGCCCCGGGTCGCCCCCGGCCGTAAGTCGAACCCGGTCAAGGACAGCCCGGAGCTGCTCGTCGGGCGGAACCCGGTGCTGGAGTCGCTGCGCGCCCAGGTGCCGGCGACCGCCCTCTACACGGCCCAGGGCATCGACATCGACGACCGGGTCAACGAGATCATCCGCACCGCCGCCGACCGGGGCATCGCGATCCTCGAGATCAGCCGGGCCGAGCTGGACCGGATGACCGGCGGCGTGCTGCACCAGGGCGTCGGCCTCCAGGTGCCGCCGTTCGCCTACGAGCCGTTCGAGGACCTCATGGCGGCGGCGCTGGAGCAGGCCGCCCCGCTGCTGGTCGCGCTCGACGGGGTCACCGACCCGCGCAACCTCGGCGCGGTGATCCGGTCGGCCGCCGCGTTCGGCGCGCAGGGCGTCTTCGTACCCGAGCGGCGGGCCGCCGGGATCACGGCGACCGCCTGGCGGACCAGCGCCGGCGCGGCCGCGCGGGTGCCGGTCGCCCAGGTCACCAACCTGACCCGCTCGCTGAAGGCGTGCAAGGACGCCGGCTTCATCGTGGTCGGCCTGGACGCCGACGGGCAGACCGACCTCTACGACCTGGAGGCCGCGGTCGGCCCGCTGGTCGTGGTGGTCGGCTCGGAGGGGCGCGGGCTGTCCCGCCTGGTCGGGGAGACCTGCGACCTGACCGTCAGCATCCCGATGGTCTCCGACGTCGAGTCGCTCAACGCCAGCGTCGCCGCCGCCGTCACCCTCGCCGAGGTCGCCCGCCGCCGCGCCGTCGAGGCGTAACAAGGACACGGAAAAGGGGCGGTCCGCCGTGGCGGGCCGCCCCTTTTTTCTCGCGTACGTCAGATCCGGTTGCCGGTGGCGGCGTGGAAGACGTGGCTGCGGCCGGTGCGCGGCTTGACGAACACGGTGTCACCCATGTTCGGCATGGTGCGCCGGTCGGTGCGGACCACGAACCGCTCGTTGTGGCCCTCCAGCGCGGCGTGGCCGTAGACGTTGGCGTCGGAGCCCAGGTCTTCGACCAGCTCGACCACGACCGGCATGCCGCCCTCGGTGGGGCTGACCAGGTCGCAGTCCTCCGGACGGAAGCCGACGGTCACCTTGCCGTCGCCGCCCTCGGCGCGGGCCGCCTCGACCTGCTCGCGGGTCAGCGGCACGTTCAGCTCGGCGAACGCGGCGCCGTTGTCGGTCAGCGGCACGGTCTTGATGTTCATGGCCGGGGAGCCCATGAAGCCCGCGACGAAGACGTTGGCCGGGGTGTCGTAGAGCGCCCGGGGGGTGTCCACCTGCTGCAGGACGCCGTCGAGCATGACCGCGACCCGGTGACCCATGGTCATGGCCTCGACCTGGTCGTGGGTGACGTAGACGGTGGTGACCCCGAGCTTGGCCTGGAGCGACGCGATCTGCGTACGGGTCTGCACCCGGAGCTTGGCGTCGAGGTTCGACAGCGGCTCGTCCATGAGGAAGACCTGCGGCTCGCGGACGATCGCGCGACCCATGGCGACCCGCTGGCGCTGACCGCCGGAGAGCGCCTTCGGCTTGCGGCTGAGGAACTCCTCGAGCTGGAGCAGCCCGGCCGCCTCCTTGACCCGCCGGTCGATCTCCGACTTCGAGGTCTTGCGCAGCTTGAGGGCGAACGCCATGTTCTCGTACACCGTCATGTGCGGGTAGAGGGCGTAGTTCTGGAAGACCATCGCGATGTCGCGGGCCTTCGGCGGGAGGTGGGTGACGTCCCGGTCGTCGATGTAGATCGCGCCGTCGTCGACGTCCTCCAGGCCGGCGAGCATCCGGAGGCTGGTGGACTTGCCGCAACCCGACGGGCCGACCAGGACGAGGAACTCCCCGTCGCCGATCTGGAGGTCGAGCTGGTTGACCGCGGGGCGTTCGGTGCCCGGGTAGATCCGGGAGGCCTTCGCGTAGGTGACCGTAGCCATGGTGGAGCGCTTCCTTTCACCGGCAGGAACGTGCCGGACGATCCGAGTGAAGGAGCGACCGGCACCCGAGGTGCCGGCCAGACGGGCGGTCGACCGGGCAGCCGAGGCCAACCGGAGTGTCGTCCGTGTCACTGCACCGTAAACGGGTTTCGCGAGCCTGCCAAGACGGGGTGCGGTCGATGGGATCGAGGGCATAACGCATAACGGTCAGGAGGGCACGGGCGGGCATCAATCTCCGTGGTGTGGAGGCCCACGGGCGTCGATCCGGTGGTGTCGGGGTCGGGAAATTGACGTTTTCCGTGCTCGGGAGGCCTGCTGAACGGGATTACCGGCCCTCAGTCGCTATGCTGACCCCGGACCACGCGCCCCTGTAGCTCAGCTGGCCAGAGCACTCGCCTTGTAAGCGAGATGTCGCCGGTTCGATCCCGGCCGGGGGCTCCAATTCCATCAGGTGTCTCGCGGCGGTGGCCGCCGCGAGACGGCCCGATGACAGCAACGCTGACAGCAACGCGGTTCTCGCCGGCTCGTAGAAGAAGGTCAGGAAGACACCGGTCAGCAAGCAGCCCGCGCGGTGCGGAGGGTGCATGTTGAAGGGCGCGTCAGGAGCGACGGAACCAGGCTCGGGCGGAGGCGGGAAACAGCACGAGCAGCGCCACCAGTGCGCCGTACGCTATCGGCAGAAATCCGAAATTGCTGGACCCGAGCGAATTCAGCCCCGACAGCAGAACCAGCACGCCGAGCACCACGGCCACGATCCGGGACCCACGCCAGCCGCGCCGCAGCCCGTACCCAACTGATGCGCAGACACCCACGCCGAGCAGGGCGAGCAGTAGTACTGGCACCAGATTCCGGGTCTCGGACCCGGTCAGCACCAGGACGAGTAACCCGAGTGGCACCAGCGCGCCAGCGGCAACGAGCAGCGCGGCGAGGAGCACCGGCGCGGGTGGCCGGGACGAGACCCGGGCGCTCCCGTCCGGAGTGCTGCCAGTAGCAGCGCGACGGCGGTCATTATCAATGCCCATACCGGGCAAGCTATCCGACAAACACCCGAGCGGCAGGCCCGTGCGCTGCGGGTGGTTGGAGTCGTGGACCTCCAGGACGCCGTTCTGCGCCATCACCGCCGGGAACTGCTGCTGCTCGTACGGCACCCCGGGGGGCAGCGGCCGAGGAAGGCGATGGTCTCGTCGTTCTCGTGGACGACGTGGTGCCGGTAGTCAGGATGGCCGGCGAGGAACGCGCAGACGAAGCACGGCCCTTCGCTCACCCGACGCGCGTACTGCTGGAAGTCGAATGTGACCTTCCGGGGCTGGTTCGCCATGCGAGGAGACTAGGTCGGCCGACGCAGCCGCATCGCGGGTCAGCCGGCCTCCGGCGAGCCGTCGAGCGGCAGGCGGCGGGGTGGCTGCTCCGGCAGTGCGCGCGGGTTCGGCACGTGCAACCCGTCGAGGGCCAGTTCGAGGTATCGGCGCCAGGCCTCCGGCTGTGCGGCCAGCAGGGGCGCCGCCGTCTGGTGGATGCCGCCGAGCAGCAGCACGATGTCCGTCCCGGTGACATCGTCGCGCACGGCGCCGTGCTCCCGCGCCCGAGCCGTGAGCGCCTCGGCGACCTCGCAGAGCTGGTTGATCGCCTCGCGTACCTCGGGATTCTGCAGTGACGGGCGCCCGACGACCTCGCAGAACGCGCGGTCGGCGGCGAGCGCCTCGACGCCGCTGGTCATGAATTCCCGGAGCGCCAGCGCCGGGTCGTCGGCCTGGAGCAGCCGGTCGGCTGTGCCGGTGAGCCGGTCGAGCAGTTGGAGCATGATCGCCGCGAGCAGGTCGTCCTTCGAGGCGAAGTGCCGGAACACGGTGCCCTTGGCGAGGCCGGCGCGCTGGGCGATCTCGCCCATCGACACCTCCACGCCGTGCTCGGCGAAGGCCTCGGTCGCGGCCCCGAGCAGGAGCCGCCGGTTGCGCACCATGTCCGCTCGCTGGCCGGCGGCGCCGGTCGTCTCGGTCATGCGCGCCTCCCTCCCTGTGGAGCCTATCACCAAAATGACCGGCTGGTCAGGTTAGCTGCTACGGTGAAGCTGACCGACCGGTCATTTTAGTGTCCGCCGGCCGCGGTCGCGGACCGAACCTGGGGAGGAACAGATGGAAAACCCGCTGGAAGGAAAGGCCGTCCTGGTCACGGGCGCTTCGTCGGGCATCGGCCGGGCCACGGCGCTCGCCCTGTCGGCTGCGGGTGCCCGGGTCGCCGTCGGGGCCCGGCGGGCCGACCGGCTGCGAGCCCTCACCGCGGACGCCCCCGGCGAGATGCTGGCCCTCGACCTGGACGTCACCGACCCGGAGTCGGTGCGGAGTGCGGTCGCGGCGACGGTGGCGCGCTTCGGAGCCCTGGACGTGCTGGTGAACAACGCGGGCGTCATGCTCAGTGGCCCGATCCTCGGTGCGGACACCGCGGAGTGGACCCGCATGGTCGAGACCAACCTGCTGGGCTCGATGTATGCGGTCCACGCCGCCCTGCCGCACCTGCTCTCGGCACAGGGCGCGGTGGTGCAGATCTCCTCGACCTCGGGCCGCACGGCATCGGCCGCGAGCGGCGTCTACGCGGCCACCAAGTTCGGCGTCAACGCCTTCTCAGAGGCGCTGCGGCAGGAGGTCACCGCCCAGGGAGTGCGCGTCGTCGTCATCGAGCCCGGATTCGTCGCGACCGAGCTGACCAGTCACCTCACCGATCCGACCATGCGGGCCGCGGCGCGGGACATGGCGGACTCCATGCGGACCCTGCGGGCCGAGGACGTCGCCGCCGCGGTCCGGTACGCGCTCACCCAGCCGGAGCACGTCGCCGTCAACGAGATCCTGATCCGACCGACCGACCAGACCCGCTGAGTCCTGCCGCGGCGGACCGCCCGGGGCGGGACGTTTCGGTGATCGATCCCGCCCACGGTCCCCGCGCTGTTAGCGTGCGGCGGTGTCCGCAGGTCCCGAGGAGACTCAGCCGGGTGGTACCCCGCGCCTGGCCGACATCGGCCGTCTGGCGGCGTTCAGCGACGGTGTCTTCGCCATCGTCATCACCCTGCTGGTGCTGGACCTGCGGGTGCCCGAGTTCCACAAGGGCGAGCTGCTCGCGTCGCTCCTCAGGGAGGGCCCGTCCTACCTGGCGTTCACGGTGTCGTTCATCTACATCGGCGTCCTGTGGCTCAACCACCACGCGCTGCTGCGGATGGTCCGCGGCACGACCCTCGCCCTCAGCTGGATCAACATCGCCATCCTCTTCGGCGTGGTGATCATCCCGTTTCCGACCGCGGTTCTGGCGTCGGCGCTCGTCGACGGCGACACCGAGGACCTGAGGGTCGCCGTCGTCATGTACGCGCTCGCGGCGGCGCTCATGTCGGCGCCCTGGCTGGTGTTCTTCGCCTACCTGCGCCGTCACCCGACGCTGCGCGCCGGCCACATCGACCAGGACCACGTTCACGCGCAGGAGGCCCGTCCGATCACCGGCCTACTCCTCTACGGGCTGGCCGGCCTGCTCGGCTGGATCGTGAACCCGCTGCTCGGGCTGCTCGGCATCATCGTGATGATCATCTATCACGGTGTCACCAGCGAAGGTCTCCGTCCCGGAGCGCTCCGGTGGGTCCGGGCCGGCCGCCGGCGCTGACGCGCCACCGGCCGTCCCTGGCCCTACGGCGTCGAGGTGCGGCGATCGACCCAGTCGGTGACGAGCCTGCGTTCGGCGAAGAACCAACGGCCGTCCTGGCGGACGAACGTGTCGTGGTACCGGATCGACATGACCATGAGGTTGCGCTGTCCCTCCTCGGTCCAGAGGTGGTGCGCCAGGCAGTACGTCTCTCCGGTGGCGCGGTCCCCGTCGATGGTCACCGTGCGCTGACCGTTGAAGTGGGTCGTCCGGTCGTAGTTCCGCAGCGCGCCGAAGGCGTCTGCGAGTTCGTCCCGGCCGTTCAGGACCTGCGTCGGCTCGGTCGTGTCGGGCTCGCCGTCGTACACGGCGACGCGGGCGTCGGCGGTGAAGAGCGCGGCCTGTCCCCGGGCGTCGCGTCGGTCCGCCAGGCGGGCGTAGGCGTCGACCAGCTCGCCGAGGGCCACCCGGTCGGCGGCCTGCTCCGGGGAATGGTGGGGGTTGCCCATGGTGGTTCCTCGTGCTTGGCGGGATCGTGATCCCGATCGGTATTGGCAAGGACGATACTGGTCCAGTTCGGGCCGAACCGGCCAACACGGATTACCTGGCACGGCGGCAGCCGCAGCCTGTGGACCGCCGGTGGCGGGCGGTCAGCCGGTGGCGGTCAGGTCGGTCGTGGCGGCCAGCTCGGTCACCACGTCCTTCACGCGGCGCAGCGCGGGAGAGGGGTTGTCGGCCAGCCAGACCATCTCGGTGGTGGCGAATTCCCCGGCCAACGGCACGAACACCACACCGGTGCGGCGCAGGTTGTGCGCCGACCACCCGAGCCGGGTGATCCCGACACCCGCCGCGACCAGGCCGAGCAGCCCTTGAACGCTCGCGTCCCGGGCGACGATGTCGGGGGTGAACCCGGCGGCCCGGAAGGTCTCGTCGAACGCCCGGTGCCAGGGTTCCCAGGAACTGCGCGGAGTCATCACCCACCGTTCGTCCGCCAGCTCGGACAGGGTCAGCTCGGCGCGCTCGGCGCGCGGATGCCCCTCGGGCAGGACGACGCACACCTGTTCGGTGGCGATGGTCCGTGCGACCAGCCCCGGGACCCGTGGCGGTCGGGTGAACGCCAGGTCGTACCGGCCGCTGAGCACGCCCTCGACGAGCGGGGCGATGGTGGTCTCCTCGGTGACCATCTCCAGGTCGGGGAGGCGTTCCCGGGCGGCCCGGACCACCGGCGGCAGCAGGTGGTTCGCCGTGGTGGCCAGGAACGCCAGGTGGAGTCGGCCCGTCTCGCCGCGGACGGCCCGCCGGACGACGGCGACGGCCTCGTCCGCGCGGTCCAGGACCGCGCGGGCCTCGGGCAGGAACAGCGCCCCGGTATCGGTGAGCCTGGTGCCCCGGCTGTCCCGGTTGAACAGTTTCGCGCCGAGGATCCGTTCCAGCGCGTTGATCTGCTGGGAGAGCGACTGTTGCGTGATCATCAGGCGGCTGGCCGCCCGGGTGAAGCTCGACTCCTCGGCAACGGCCACGAAGTACCGGAGCTGCCGAAGATCAGGGGTCACAGGCCGAGACTACCGCCGTGGCAGGTAACCGGTGTTGGCCGCGCCAGACCGCCCGCCAGCAGCATTGTTCCTGTTCACGACCCCACAAAACGGGAGCAGGAAGATGCAGGACGACACGCAGGGCCGGGTGTGGTTGATCACCGGCTGTTCCTCCGGCTTCGGCCGGGAACTGGCGCTGGCGGCGGTGGCCGCCGGCGACCGGGTGATGGCCACCGCCCGCCGGCCGGAGACCCTGGCCGACCTGGCCGAGCGGGACGGGATCACCACGACGGCGCTGGACGTCACCGATCCGGCCTCGATCGACGCCGCGGTCCAGGCCACGCTCGCTGCCCACGGCCGGATCGACGTACTGGTCAACAACGCCGGTTCGTTGGTCCTCGGCGCGGTGGAGGAGGTCACCATGGCGGAGCTGCGCCAGCAGATGGAGGTGGTCTTCTTCGGCGCGGCCGCGGTCACCAAGGCCGTCGTACCGCTGATGCGCGAGCGGGGCAGCGGGACCATCGTGCAGATGAGCTCGCTGGGCGGGCAGAAGACGTACCCGGGGTTCGGGGCGTACCACGCCGCCAAGTGGGCCCTCGAAGGCATGTCCGAGACGCTCGCGACCGAGCTGGCGCCGCTGGGCGTACGGGTGCTGATCGTGGAACCGGGCGCGTTCCGTACCGAGTTCAACAACAACAAGTACGTCACCGCGCAGACGGCGGCGTACCAGGACACGGCCGGGGCGACCCGCCGCCTCACCCACGAGTTGTCGGGCGCGGAGCCGAACGACCCGGTGAAGGGAGCGGCGGCGATCCTGACCGTGCTGAACAGTGACCGGCCGCCGTTGCGGCTCCTGCTCGGCAACGACGCCGTGGACGGGCTGCGCGAGCACCACGAGGCGCTGCTCACCGAGCTGGCCGCCTGGGAGGAGACCAGCCGGTCGACGGCGGTCGCCTGACCGCTGTCCGCGGATGTGCCGACCCGGCCCGGGCGGAGGTGCGCACACCTCCGCCCCGGGCCGGTCGCCGGTCAGCCCCAGTTCTGCGGCGCCGGCTGCCGGGTGGTGGCGTTGATCCGGTTGAAGAAGTTGGTGGTGGCGATCCAGAGCACCAGCGCCGCCAGCTCCTTCTCCCCGAAGTGCCGGGCCGCCTCGTCCCACACCGCGTCCGGCACGGCGTCGCTCCGGTCGGCGAGCCGGGTCGCGTGCTCGGCCAGGGCGAGCGCGGCCCGCTCGGCGTCGGTGAAGTACGGCGTCTCCCGCCAGACGGCCACCGCGAAGAGCCGCTCCTCGGTCTCGCCGTTCTTCCGGGCGTTGCGCGCCCCGGAGTCCACGCAGGCGCTGCACCCGTTGATCTGGCTGGCCCGCAGGTGGACCAGCTCCAGGGTGGTGGCCGGCACGCCGGCCGAGTGCGCGGCCTTGTAGAGCAGGTTGACCGCCTTCACGGCGTCGGGGAGGAGCGCCGCCGGGTTCTGGATGCGAGCATCGAGAGACATTTCCATCAATCCTGTCCTGTTACGCTGGCCGGCGTTCGCCGCGCGGCCGCTGTCGTCGTCCGTCATCTGGTTGTCGAGGGCCGGCCCGGTGGCGTGACAGATGTGACCGCGGTCACCCGCGGCCGTGGGGGATGGCGAGGCCGTGAGCGACACCGACCTGTTGGTCCGCAGCTTCGAGGAGCAGCGCCCGCGCCTGCGCGCGGTGGCCCACCGCATGCTCGGTTCGGCCGCCGAGGCCGACGACGCCGTGCAGGACACCTGGCTCCGGCTGAGCCGCGCCGATGTCGGCGCCATCGACAACCTGCCCGGCTGGCTGACCACCACGGTCGGCCGGGTCTGCCTCGACCGGCTGCGCTCCGCCAGCGTCCGGCACGAGGAGGCCACCGGCGAGGCGGGTGAGACGGCCGGCGGGCGGGACCCCGAGCAGGAGGCGCTGCTCGCCGAGTCGGTCGGCCGGGCGCTGGAGGTCGTGCTGACCACCCTCGGTCCCACCGAGCGGCTGGTGTTCGTGCTGCACGACATGTTCGCCGTCTCGTTCGAGGAGATCGCGCCGGTGGTGGACCGCAGCACCCAGGCGGTGCGGCAGATCGCCAGCCGGGCCCGCCGCCGGGTGCAGGCCCGCTCGGCCGACCCGATCGTCGATCCCGCCCGCCAGCGCCGGGTGGTCGAGGCGTTCCTCGCCGCGTCCCGGGACGGCCGCTTCGACGACCTGGTCACCCTCCTCGACCCGTACGTGGTGATGCGCGGCGACGCCGCCGCGGTGCGGATGGGCGGGACCGCGGAGTCGCGCGGCTCCGCGGTGGTGGCCGGCTTCTTCAACGGCCGCGCCCAGGGCGCCGTCCCCGCGTTCGTGGACGGGCTGCCCGGCGCGGTGGTCGTCGTGGACGGTCGGACCCGCCTCGCGCTCAGCTTCACGGTCACCGACCGGATCATCGGCATCGAGGTGGTGGCCGACCCCGAGCAGCTCCGGGAACTCGACCTGGTGGTGGGGGGATGAGTCGCGCCGTCGAGGAGTCGAACCGGGCGATGCTGCGCGCCCGGGACGCCATGGACCGGGCGTACGCGGAGCCGCTCGACGTGCCGGCGCTGGCCCGGATCGCGCACGTCTCGCCGGCGCACTTCATCCGCACCTTCCGGGCCACCTTCGGCGAGACCCCGCACCGCTACCTGCAGCGGCGGCGCGTCGAGCGCGCCATGTACCTGCTGGTGCAGACGGAGCAGCCGGTCACCGAGATCTGCCACCTGGTCGGCTTCGGCAGCCTCGGCACGTTCAGCCGGACGTTCCACGACATCGTCGGCGAGTCACCGTCGGCCTACCGGCGCCGCCGGGCGGCGGGGGTGGCCGTGCCGAGCTGCTTCACCAAGGCGTGGATGCGGCCGAGCCCCGCGGTCACCGCCCGCGGACGCGACACCGCACCCTGACCCCGAGGCGGTCGCCGAGCCAGGGATCGCGGGCGAACCTGTCACTTTTGGATAAGCGGCAGGTCAGCGGGCTGCTCTAGCGTTTCGGGCATGACGATGACCTCGATTTCCCGCTCCCAGATCTACGTCCTCGACCAGGACGAGGCGCTCGACTTCTACGTCGGCAAGCTCGGCCTCGAGGTGAACACCGACCAGGACCTCGGCTTCATGCGGTGGCTCACGGTCAACGTGCCCGGCGACCCGGAGCACGAGATCCTGCTGGAGAAGCCCGGTCCGCCGGCCCTCGACCCGGCGACCGCCGAGCGGGTCCGCGAGCTGCTGACCAAGGGCGCGATGAGCGGCTGGCTCTGCCTCACCACGGACGACGCGCGCAAGGCGTACGAGGACCTGGTGGCCAAGGGCGTGGACATCACCGACGAGCCGACCGAGCGGCCGTACGGGATCGACTTCGGCATCCGCGACCCGTTCGGCAATCGGATCCGCATCGGCCAGATGCACCCCCGCGCCTGACCGGCGGGGCCGTCAGGGTCGGGAGTCGGCGGCTAGTCTCGCCTCTCCCGACCCTGGAGGTGACCCGAGTGCCCAGCCGACTGCTCTACCTGGTCCGGCACGCCGAGCAGGATCGACCGGAGGAGGAGGCGGACACCGGCCTGTCGGCGCGTGGCCGGCGGCAGGCGACGCTGCTGGGCGAGCGTCTGCGCGGCACCGACTTCGCCGCGGTCCACCACGGACCGTCCCGCCGCGCCGCGGAGACCGCCGCGCTGGTCGCCGCCGCGCTGCCGGGCGTCCCGGTGTACGAGGACGACCGCGCCGGGGACCACCTGCCGCACGACACCGATCCGGCCGGCCTGCCCGAGCCGTACGCGGCCTTCCTGGCGGATTTCACCGAGCGGGAGCGACTCGACGGGCCGCGCGTGACCGCGGAGGCCGTCTCCCGCTTCGCGACCGCGCCCGCCGAGGGCGACGTCCGCGAGTTGATCGTCACGCACAACTTCCTGGTCGCCTGGCTGGTCCGGCACGCCCTGGAGGCCCCGGAGCGCCGGTGGATCGGCCTGAACCACCAGAACGCCGGCCTGACCGTCATCCGCTACACCCCCGCCGCCCCGCCCACCCTGATCGCCCTGAACGACGTCGCCCACCTTCCCCCGGACCTCCGCGCCACCGGCCTCCCCCCGGCCTACCGCCTCTGAACCCACACCACCTGCCGGTGATCATGAGGTTGGCGGCGCCGAATCGGGCATTCCGCACCGCCAACCTCATGATCGCCGAGGCCGGGGGTCAGGCCGCGAGCAGGTTGACGACCGCGTGGGCCAGGGCGCGGGCGGACTGGGGGTTCTGGCCGGTGACCAGGCGGCCGTCCACCACCACCTGCTCGGTGAAGTTGGGCGCCGGGACGTGCTGGGCGCCGGCCTCGGTCAGCCTGTCGGCGAGCAGGAACGGGACCTCTCCGGTGAGGCCGACCGCCGCCTCCTCGTCGTTGGTGAAGCCGGCCACCCGCTTGCCGGCGACGAGGTGGGAGCCGTCGGAGAGCTTCAGGTTCACCAGCGCCGACGGGCCGTGGCAGACGGCGGCCACCACCCCGCCGTGCTCGTAGATCGAGCGGGCGATCCGGGCCAGGTCCGGGTCGTCGGGGAAGTCCCACATGGTGCCGTGGCCGCCGGCGAAGAGGATCACGTCGTACCCGCTGGGGTCGACGTCGGCGGCCTTCGGGGTGTCCGTCACCCCGGCCGTGGCGAGGAAGTCGTTCTGGGTCCGGTCGTTCTCGTCCCGGCCGTCGAGCGGCGGCTCTCCACCGGCCACCGAGACGAGGTCGACCTGGTAGCCGGCCGCCCGGAAGACCTCCCACGGCTCCGCGGCCTCGCCCACGTAGAAGCCGGTCGGGCGGCCGGTCCGGCCCAGCTCGGAGTGACTGGTCAGCGCGATGAGTGCACGAGTCATGCCGACCATGCTGGCGCGCGGATCCATAGCTGACCAATAGGCGAAACCGGAGCCGGCGATAGGTTTTCTGATGTGAAGGCATCCCTGGACCTGCTCCGCAGCTTCCTCGCCGTGCACCGGTCGGGGTCGATCACCGGCGCGGCGGAGCTGCTCGGCCTGGCCCAGCCCACGGTGACCGCCCAGCTGCGCGCGCTGGAGGAGGCGGTCGGGCGGCCGCTCTTCGAGCGGCTGCCCCGGGGCGTCACCCCGACCGCCGCCGGGAACGAGCTGGCCCGCCGGGTCGCCGATCCGGTGGACCGGCTCACCGCGGTGCTGGCCGAGGACGCGACCACGGCGTACCCGCGGACCGTGTTCCTCGGCGGGCCGGCCGAGTTCCTCGCCGAGCGGGTGCTGCCGGCGCTGGCCGGTCCGGTCGCCGACGGCCTGGAACTGCGGGTCTCGGCCGGGCTGCCGGAGCAGTTGCTGGACGACCTGGTGGCCGGGCGGCTCGACCTGGCGGTGACCAGCGTGCGCCCGCGCCGTCGGGGGGTGGCCGGCGAGCCGCTCTACGACGAGGAGTTCGTGCTGGTGGCGGCGCCGGCCTGGGCCGGGCGGCTGCCCGACCCGGTGACCGCCGCGGCACTGCGCGACGTGCCGCTGGTGGCGTACGGCGAGGAGGCCCCGATCCTGCGCCGGTACTGGCGGACCGTCTTCGACACCCGGCTCACCCGGACGCCCAGCCTGGTCGTGGCCGACCTGCGGGCGGTCCGGGCGGCGGTGGTGGCCGGTGCCGGGGTGAGCGTGCTGCCGACGTACCTCTGCCGGGGTGAGCTGGCCTCCGGCGCGTTGCGGGCGCTGCTCGCGCCGCCGGTGCCCCCGCTCAACACGCTCTTCCTCGCGGCCCGGCCGGGGGTGACCGGGCGGCGGGAGGTGCAGGCGGTTCGCCGGACGCTGCTGGCGGCGGCCGCCGGCTGGTGACGACCGGGTTCAGCCGGTGGCGCGGGTGAGCAGGTCGACCAGGGCCGCGGTGGCGGGCGGCGGGGTGGCCTGGGGTGGGCAGTCCACGTACCCGGTGGTGGTCGGGCCGACGGTGAGCCGGTAGCTGAACGCGTCCGCGCACATGGTGGCCGGGACGGTGGCGGCGGCCTCGGCGGCGAGCCGCGAGTCGGTGGCGAGCTGACGCAGGCGGTCGAGGTCGGCGTCGCTGAGCCGGCCGGTGCGGGAGGCGCCGGCCCGGTCGACCCGGGTCCACCGACCGTCGGGCTGCACCGTGACGGTGTCGTTGAGCCCGACGATGCCGCCGGACTTCGTCAGCACCACCGGTATGCCCGGCGCGGCGGTGGCCGGGCCGTCCGACGCGGGCCCGCCGCCGGTCCGGGCGCAGCCGGCGAGCGGGGTGAGAAGCGCGGCGACGAGGGTCGCCGCGACGGGGATGGCTCTCATGCCGATCGGACGCACGGCGGGGCCACCCGGTTCCGACACGCTCCGTCGCATCGTCCGAACGGTCAGTGTCTCCGGCAGGAAAGCGCTCGCACCCTTTCACGTTCTTCGATGTATCGCTATATCTACATCAGTGACTACCCCCGTCACAACTTCCCCCCTTCAGGAGGGCCCGTGAAACGATCTCTCGCCGCCGTCAGCGCAGCGCTGCTCACCAGCGGCGTGCTGACCTGCGTCACCACCACGGCGTACGCGGCACCCCCGAGCGCACCGTCCCCCGAGTCCGCCGCCGCAGCCCGCGCGGAGACCCTGCTCCGCGCCAACCCCGGTGCCGTCCAGGGCACCGCCGGGGAGGCGTACCAGGCCGTCCGCACGAAGGTGGACGCCTCCGGGGCCACCCACACCCGCTACGCCCGGACCTACCACGGCCTGCGCGTCTACGGCGGGGACTTCGTCGTCCACACCGCCCCGAACGGGACGCTGGCCGGGACGTCGGTCGGCCTGGCCGCGCCGCTCACGCTGGGCACCACCGCCAAGGTGGGCGCGGCCGCGGCCAAGGCCAGCGCGCGCAAGGCATTCTCCGGCTCGCTCACCTCGGTCGGCACCCCGGAGCTCTTCGTCGACGCCAGCTCCGGCCGGGGCCGGCTGGCCTGGGAGACCGTCGCCACCGGCTGGCAGGCGGACAAGCAGACACCGTCCCGGCTGCACGTCGTCACGGACGCGACCACCGGCACGGTGATCGGCTCCTACGACGAGATCGAGAAGGTGGTCGGCAGCGGCCAGGGCATCTACACCGGCACGGTCAGCATCGACACGACGCTCTCCGGCAGCACCTACCAGATGGTGGACCCGGCGCACGGCAACGGCCGGACCTGCGACATGAACAACAGCACCGGCGGCACCTGCACCACCTTCACCGACCCCGACAACAACTGGGGCAACGGCACCAACTCGAACCGGCAGTCCGCCGGCGTCGACGCCCACTTCGGCGCCGCGAAGACCTTCGACTACTTCAAGAACACGCACGGCCGCAACGGCATCTTCGGCAACGGCACGGGCGTGCCCAGCCGGGTGCACTACGGCAACAACTACGTCAACGCCTTCTGGGACGGCGCCCAGATGACCTACGGCGACGGCTCGGGCAACTCCCGCCCGCTGGTCTCGCTTGACGTCGCCGGCCACGAGATGAGCCACGGTGTCACCGAGGCGCTCTCCGGCCTGGTCTACTCCGGCGAGTCCGGCGGCCTCAACGAGGCCACCAGCGACATCTTCGGCAACATGGTGGAGTTCTACGCCGCCGCGCCGAGCGACCCGGGTGACTACCAGGTCGGCGAGAAGATCAACATCAACGGCAACGGCACGCCGCTGCGCTACATGTACAACCCGTCGCTGGACGGCTCGTCCGACTCCTGCTGGTCGACCAGCACGAAGAACAAGGACGTGCACTACTCCTCCGGCGTGGCCAACCACTTCTACTTCAACCTCGCCGAGGGCACCGGCTCGACCGCGTACGGCACGTCGCCGGTCTGCGGCTCGGCACCGGCCGTGACCGGCATCGGCCGGGCCAAGGCCGAGAAGATCTGGTACCGGGCGCTCGACGTGTACTTCACCTCGAACACCTCGTACGTCAACAACACCACCCCGTCGAACACCGCCCGGGCCTACACCCTCAAGGCGGCGACCGACCTGTACGGCAACTGCTCCACCGAGTACCGGACCGTGCAGGCGGCGTGGACCGCGGTGAACGTGGCGGGCAACGACGCGCCCTGCGGCTCCACCGGCAACGACTTCTCCGTCGCGCTCTCCCCGACCGCCGGCTCGGTGACCGCGGGCGGATCGGTCTCCACCACCGTCGCCACGACCACCACGAGCGGGACCGCGCAGACCGTGACGTTCTCCGCCTCGGGCCTGCCGACCGGCGCCACCGCGTCGTTCAGCCCGTCCTCGGTGACCTCGGGCGGCTCGTCCACGCTCACCATCACCACCTCGGCGGGCACCCCGGCCGGCACCTACTCGGTGACCGTCACGGGCGCCGGCTCGGTGAGCCACTCGGCGACCTACACGCTGACCGTGAACGGCACCGGCGGCGGCTGCACCGGCGCCGGCCAGAAGCTCGCCAACCCGGGCTTCGAGTCCGGCAACACGGGCTGGTCGACCACGTCGGGCGTCATCGGCCAGTACGGCTCCAGCGGCCAGCCGCCGCGTACCGGCACCTGGAACGCCTGGCTGGACGGCTACGGCAGCACCCACACCGACACGCTGGCCCAGTCGGTGAGCCTGCCCAGCGGCTGCACCTCGTACAACTTCACCTTCTGGCTGCACATCGACTCGGCCGAGAGCACCACGAGCGTCCAGTACGACAAGCTGACCGTGCAGGTGCTCAACTCGTCCGGCGGCGTGCTCGCCACCCTGGCCACCTACTCGAACCTGAACAAGGCCACCGGCTACAGCCAGAAGTCCTTCTCCCTGGCCTCGTACGCCGGCCAGACCGTCACCCTGAAGTTCACCGGCACCGAGGACTCCTCGCTGCAGACCTCGTTCGTCGTGGACGACACCGCGGTCAACGTCTCCTGACCTGACCGCCCGACCCCGGGCCCGGCGGCCACCCCCACGCGGGTGGTCGCCGGGCCCCGCCCGTTACGGTCGCCGGAGAACCGGCGGCGCGAGGGGGAGACATGTCGGACGCGGAGCTGACCGTCACGGTGAGCGGACCGGTGGCGACCGTGGTGATCCGGAACCCGGCCCGCCGCAACGCCCTGACGCCGGCCATGTGGCGGCAGCTCCCGGTGCTGCTCGACGGCCTGGAGGCGGACCCGGCGGTGCGCGCGCTGGTGCTCACCGGCGCGGGCGGCACGTTCTGCGCCGGCGCCGACCTGGGCGACCTGGACGAGCTGCTGGAGGCGGGGGACGGCAGCATCGCGGTGGCCGCCGAGGAGCGGCTGGCCGCGTTCGGCCGGCCCACCGTGGCCGCGATCGAGGGCGCCTGCGTGGGCGGCGGCTGCCAGCTCGCCGTCGCCTGCGACCTGCGCCTCGCCGCGGCGGACGCCCGGTTTGGCGTACCCCCGGCGCGGCTGGGGCTGGTCTATCCCGCGCCGACCACCCGGCGGCTGGCCCGGCTGGTCGGGCCGTCCGCGGCCAAGCACCTGCTGTTCACCAGCGAGCTGGTCGACGCCGAGCGGGCGCTGCGGATCGGGCTGGTCGACGAGGTGCTGCCGGCCGACGGGCTCGCGGCGCGGGTGGCGGCGCTGACCGCCACCATCGCCGAGCGCTCCCGGCTCACCGTGGCGGCGGCCAAGGAGATCGTCGACGGGCGCGCCGACGACGATCGCGTCGCCTGGTGGCACGCGCAGGTGCGGGAGAGCGGCGAGGCCCGCGAGGGGATCGCGGCGGTCAACGGCCGCCGGCCGCCGCGCTTCGGCTGGACCCCGCCGGCCGCCGGCTGACCGTCCCCCCCCGCCACCGTGGGACCGGCGGGCGCCGCGCCGGAGGCGTACCTCCGACGCGACCCCCTGTGCCCGCCGGCCGTCCGTCACCGCGCCAGCGCGGCCCAGCTCGGCGTCGCCGGCTCCCGCCGCAGCGGCATGCCCGCCTCGGCCGGGGTCCGGTCGCCCTTGCGCTGGTTGCACCCGTAGCAGGCGGCGGTGGTGTTCCCCCAGGTGTTCCGGCCGCCGCGCGAGCGGGGCAGGATGTGGTCGATCGTGCTGGCCGGGCCGTCGCAGTAGGCGCACCGCCGGCCGTCGCGGCGCAGCACGCCGCCCCGGGACCAGGCCGGACCGGCGCTGAACCGCCACCGGGTCACCACGTACCGGACGAGGCGGACCACCCGCGGCATCGGGAAGACGCCGATCACCTGGTCCGGCTCGGCCTCGTGGATCTCGGCGACCCGCCGGCAGAGCATCCGGATCGCGTGCTGGACGGTGACCCGGTGCAGCGGGCCGAGGTCGGCGTTGATGACGAGGACGGCGTCCACCGGGCTCTCCCTTCACGATCGGTGGTACGGCAGCAAAAAGCCGCCCGGTCCGTGGCGGACGGGCGGCGACGACAGGGACGCGCGGGCGCGTCAGTCGGGCCGTCCGGCCGGCGGACCTTCGGCTCGGCAACCGTCGTCGGGCAGCCACGACGGCATCGTGGTGGCGTGTCGCAGCGACATCGACGGCTCCCGGAGCGGTGGTTGACCTTGCGCGCTCACGGTAGATCCACGCCGGAAAGGCGGGCAACGTATTTCGATCCGCCGTCGGACGGCTGCCGCTGCCGGCCGGCCCGACCGGCCGCCCGCGCGGCGGCGAGGGGCCGGTCGACCCGGGCGGCCATCTGCACCACCAGCTCGCTCTCCAGCAGCGGCCCGTTCACCTCGGCGGCCACCGACAGCGCCGGCGTGGAGACCGACCGCCAGATCGCGGTGAGCCCGGCGCCCAGGCCGACCAGGGCCACCGCCGCCCGGGTGGTGGGGGAGCCGGCCGCCGCGGCGGCGCTCACCCCGACCACCGCGAGCAGCACCAGCAGCAGGGGTACGAGCACCGGCCAGAAGATGCCCCGGGCCGCCTGCACCACCAGCCTGCGGTCCCGGATGATGAGGTTCCGGGCCACCACGGCCCAGTTCTCCTCGTCCAGCAGGTCGCGCGGGTGCAGGCCGCCGGTGAGCACGCCCCGCCACAGCTCACCCTGGTTGCGCAGCTCGCGGGCCAGCTCCGCCAGCCCGGCCTCGCCCGGATCGCCGACCGCGGCCCGGGTGACCGCCGCCGCCCACCCGGCCAGCGAGTGCCGCACGACCGCCGCCGAGTACGGGGGCAGCACGGTGGCCAGCTCGTCCAGCCACCGGCTGATCTGGATCTGCCGCCCGCCGAACCGTCCGACCAGCTGGTCGGCGTCGCCGTGGCGGACCGTGTCGGCGAGCGACCGACCGAGCCGGTACGCCAGCCCCACCCGGTGGTTGGTCGCCATCGTCCAGCGCAGCACGTCCATGTTCAGCTCGTCGAGGGCGAGCAGCAGCGGCTCCCGGTCCGCCCCGGTGGCGGCCCGCGCGGCGGCGGTGGCCGGCAGTGGCCGGCCCGGTGCGGTGAGCGCGGCGATCTGGGCGAGCGCCACCTCCACCCCGTCGAGGTTCATCCGGACCCGGAGCCGCCCCGGCATCTCGGTGACGTTGGAGAGCTTCGGCGGGGCGGTCGCGGGCCGGTCCGCGCCGTCGACCAGGTCGGCGGTCTGCGCGTGGTGATACGTGTCCGCCATCGACCAGCCCAGCCGCAGCGCCGTGACGACGCACGCCCGCTCGTCGCGGAGCAGCCCGTACGCGTCGTCCCGCTCGCCGTCCACCCGCAGCGCGGTGCTCACCCTCCCGACCTCCCGTGCCGTCGGAGCCAGCCGAGCCTAGTGCAGCTTTTGACAGCTTATGACCGGTTTCGGGTTCGCTGCCGGCCGGCCAGCAGGCCGCGCGGGCGGACCGAGTGCACCGGCTCGGCCGCCGCCCCCTCCGCCCGCAGGATGTGGTTGGCGGCCACGATCCCGGTGGCCGCCGACCGCTCCATGAGCGCGCTCGGGAAGTCGGTCCGGATCCCGTCGCCGGCCAGGTAGAGACCTTCCGCGTCGGTGCACACCCCCGGCCGTCGCGCGTGGCTGCCCGGGGTGAACGCGGGGGCCTGCGCCTCGACCCGGGCGCGCAGCTCGCGCACCCGCAGCCCGGCGGCCTCCGGCCAGAGCGCGATCAGCTCGGCCCGCATCCGCTCCGCCAGCTCCCCGGCCGGCACGTCCGGCTCGCAGGCGTACGCGTGCAGCTCGACCACCGCACCGCCGGCCCGCCGCGCCCAGCGCCGCGGCTCGTCCTCCAGCCGGTGGTAGAGGGTCACCGAGTCCAGGGTGGGTTGCCGGGACACCCCGCTGAACACCGCCCGGTCCGGGCGCACGTCGCCGTCCATCCAGTAACGCGCCACCGCGTACGGGGGGCCGGGCCGGCCGAACGCGGGCATCCGCGCCACCAGCTCGGGCGCCGCCGCGAGCAGCCCGGGCGAGGTGGCGACCAGCGCGGCGAGCGCGGGCGGGTCGACGGCCAGCACCACGTGCCCGGCCTCGTGCGCGTCGCCGCCGGCGGTGGTCACCCGCCAGCCGTCCGGCGTCCGGTCCAGCCGCGCGGCGGCCGTGCCGGTGCGTACCCGGGCGCCGTGCTGCTCGACGTGCCGGGTGAGCGGCTCCCAGATCGCTGTCGCGTAGTCCCGGTCCGGGCAGTCGAAGGCCAGCCCCTCCGGGTTGCCGAGCAGGTAGAAGTGGAACTGGGCGATCATCTCGGCGGCCGACATCTCCGCCTCGTGGTTGAAGAACGAGTGCGAGAAGACCTCGAAGAGCATGGCCCGGGCCCGGTCCGGCAGCCGCAGCGAGGTGAGCAGGTCGTCGGCGGTCCGGGTGTCGAACTCGTCGTACGTGCGCACCGGGTCGTAGGTGAGCAGCGGCAGCGCGGCGTCCCGGTCCATGGCACGCAGGTCGGCCAGCCGCAGGCTCGGGCTGCGCAGCAGCAGGGCGAGCAGGTTGGCCGGCGGGGCGGGCGGCAGCCTGCCGAACTCCTCGGTCGGCCACCGCGCGGAGAGGATCGGGTAGCCGGGCACCGGCTTGAGGAAGCCCAGGGTGGGGTCGGCGCGGCGCAGGATGTTCCGCCAGTTCCAGTACTGCCGGAAGAAGGCGTGGAAGCCGTGCTCGTTGCGCTGGACGCCGTCCGGCAGTTCCTCCGGCCAGGCGCCGAGCCGGCCACCCAGATGCGGCGCCGCCTCCAGCACGGTCACCTCGACGCCCCGCTCGGCCAGCACCACCGCCGCCGACATGCCGGCGATGCCGCCGCCGACCACCACGGCCCGCACCGGCCGGGGCACGCGCAGGGCGCCACCGCCGCCGGGGTCCACCAGGTGCCGTCGTACGCCGATGAGCCGGCCGACCACTCGCGACAGTGCCATGCGCGCCTCCGACCCGACGGGAGCCCCCAGTCTGCCGGCTCACGCCGCCGGCGGCAGCAGACAGCGGCGCGGCCGGTCCGAGGCGGGCCAGACGTACTCCAGGTCGGGCGGGACGTCGCCGAACTGCGGGCCGTAGTGCGCCGGGTCCTTGCGCAGCAGCGACGACCGGTGGCTGCGGTGCAGGTCCTCCCGGCCCAGCCAGGGCGGCAGCTCGCCGGCCTCGGCCAGCTCGGGCTGGGTGCGGACGAGCGCGATGCCGCAGGCGGTGGCGAGGTCGGTGGCCATGGTGGCCGCGCAGGTGTCCGCCCGTCCCGGCTCGCACCACACGGCGCACATGTCCAGGCCGTACCGGGTCAGCGCCTCCTCGTACCCGGCCCACATCTTCACCGCCGGGTGGTTGCGCCAGCCGTAGTCCGGCCGGGTCAGCCCGCGCAGCACCTGGATGGTCTCCACCCGCTGCTTGCCCAGCCGCTTCTGGTCCAGCGTCCGGGCGCTGGCCAGGAAGTCCGGATACGGCAGGAACGTCTGCATGCCGGTGCTCTACCCGTACTGGCGGGCGGCATGCGTTCATGATCGAGGGGGCTGCGCGCGCTGCGAGCGACTGACTACGATCCGGGCATGGCCGAGCCCCTCCGCGACCGGGCGCGCCGGGCGACCGGATGGCGGCTCAAGATGAACGGCGACGCCCGCCCGCACTACGTGGTCTGCGGCTCGGACCCGCTGGCCTACTGGGTGGTCCGGTCGCTGCTCGCCACCGACCCGCCCGCCGGCCGGGTCCGGGTGACCCTGGTCGTGCCCGAGCGGCGCCGCTCCGAGGGGCCGGACGGGCGGGACATCCCGGGCGTCCAGGTCGTGCGGGCGGACCGGCTCGACGAGGCCGCCTTCCGCCGGGCCGGGCTGGCCGGGGCGGACGGGCTGGCCCTGCTGCACCAGGACGACGTGGGCAACATGCACGCCGCGCTCTGCGCCCAGGAGGTCGAACCCCGGCTGCGCCTGGTGGTCCGGATGTTCAACACCAGCCTGGCCAACGGCGTGCGTCAGCTCTTCCCCGACTCGGCGGTGCTCTCCGACGCGTCGATCTCCGCCCCGGCGTTCGTGGCCGCCGCCCTCGGCGAGCTGGCCCCCACCCACTTCCGGCACGCCGGCCGCACCCTCTACGTGGCCCGCCGCGCCGACGTGCGCCCGCAGGACGTGGTCAGCGGGCTGGCCGTCACCGGCGACCCGGAGCTGGTCCGGGTGCTGCCCGCCGACGAGGACTCCGCCGACGTGGTGCTGGCCGAGGCGACCGGCCGGCCGCCCGGCACCGAGCTGGCCGCCCGCCGGCTGGTCCGGGCCCGCCGTCGCCGGCAGCCGGTCGTGGTGCTGCTCCGCGCGCTCCGCAGCTTCGCCACCCGCAAGATCGGCCTGGCCGTGCTGGTGCTGCTGGCGGTGATCGCCGTGCTCGGCTGGCTCAACGCCCGGGCGGCCGACGTGACCTGGTCCGAGGCGCTCTACCTGACGCTTGTCACCACCCTCAGCGGGCAGGACCCGGACGTGAACAAACCCCTGGCCGCCCAGATCATGCAGGTGGTGCTCAACCTGGCCGGGCTGGCGCTGATCCCGCTGATCACGGCGGCCGTGGTCGACGGCATCGTCAACGCCCGGCTCGCCCTGCACGCCGGCCGGATCCAGCCCGACCGCTCCGGGCACGTGGTGGTGGTCGGGCTGGGCAACATCGGCACCCGGGTGATGGCCCAGCTGCAGGACTTCGGCGTCGAGGTGGTGGCCATCGACAAGAACCCGGACGCGCGCGGCGCACCCCTGGCGCACCGGCTCGGCGTGCCGCTGATCGTCGGGGACGCCGGCCAGGAGGAAACCCTGCGCGCCGCCTCCGTCGACACCAGTCAGGCGCTCGTGGTCGTCTCCACCGACGACGGGGTCAACCTCCGTGCCGCGCTCAACGCCCGCTCCCTCGACCCCGAGCTGCGGGTGGTGCTGCGCCTCTTCGACGGCGACTTCGCCGAGCGGATCCAGCAGGCGTTCGGCATCGGCATCTCGCGCAGCGTGTCGTACCTGGCCGCTCCGGCGTTCGCGGCGGCCATGCTGGACCGCGCGGTGATCGCCACCATCCCGGTCGACCGGCACGCGCTGCTGGTCACCGAGGTGCCGGTGGTGGCCGGCTCCCCGCTTGACGGCCGGCCGCTCGCCGCGGTGGCCCGCCCCGGCGAGGTGCGCCTGCTGGCACACACCCGGGCCGGGCAGAAGACGGAGTGGTCGACCGACCCGCGGATGGTGATCCACGCCGGCGACCGGCTGACCGTGGTGGCCCGGCGGGCCGGGCTGACCGCCCTGCTCCGGGAGACCACCCCGGTGCCGCCGCCCGCGCCGGCGGGCGCGCCGGCCGCCCGCCAACCGGACGACTGACCCGATTCAGGCCGCGCGGGTGGCGTGGCGGAGGGCGTACCAGGCGGCGCCGAGGGCGAGCACGCCGAAGCCGGCGACCGTGCTGGCCGGCGGCAGGTTGACCGCGAGCAGCAGGCAGCCGACCAGCCCCAGCGCGGCGAGCAGCTGCACCGGCAGCTTCCGGGCCGGATCCCGGCCGAGGGTGAGCGCCGAGGCGTTGGCGATCGCGTAGTAGACCAGCACCGTGCAGCTGGAGAAGCCGATCGCGCCCCGCACGTCGGCCAGGGACACCACGACGACCACCACGGCGGCCACCGCCAGCTCGGCGCGGTGCGGCACCCGGTACCTCGGGTGCACGGCGGCGAGCGCGCCCGGCAGGTCCCGGCGGCGGGCCATCGCCAGCGTGGTCCGGCCCACCCCGGCGAGCAGGGAGAGCAGCACCCCGGTCACCGCCACGGTCGCCCCGGCCCGGACCAGCCAGGCCAGGCCGGGCAACCCGGCCGCGGTGACCACCTCGGCCAGCGGCGCGGTGGAGGCGGCCAGCCGCCGCTGGCCCAGCACCCCGAGGGCCACCACGGCCAGCACCAGGTAGACGGCCAGCACCACGCCGAGCGCCAGCGGCACGGCGCGCGGGATGGTGCGTTCCGGGTCGCGGACCTCCTCGCCGAGGGTGGCGATCCGGGCGTACCCGGCGAAGGCGAAGAAGAGCAGGCCGGCGGCCGTGAGCACGCCCCGGACGCCGAGGTCGGCGAAACCGGCCAGCCGGTCGGGCGCGACGTGCGGCGCGCCGGTCACCGCCACCACGGCGAGGACGGCGAGGACCAGGCCGACCAGCACCCGGGTGGCCGTCGCGGTCCTGCCCACCCCGCGCAGGTTCACGGCGGTCACCGCCACCACCGCGAGGACGGCCACGAGCCGCGCCCGCTCCGGCCAGAGGTACGCCCCGATGGTCAGCGCCATGGCCGCGCAGCTCGCCGTCTTGCCGATCACGAAACCCCAGCCGGCGAGGAACCCGGCGAACGGGTGCAGCCGCTCCCGCCCGTAGACGTAGGTGCCGCCGGACTCCGGGTAGCGGGCGGCGAGCCGGGCCGAGCTGGTCGCGTTGCAGAAGGCGATGAGGCCCGCCAGGGCCAGCGCGGCCAGCAGGCCGGCGCCCCCGGCCGCCGCCGCGGCGGGTGCGAAGACCACGAAGACGCCCGCCCCGAGCATCGAACCCAGCCCGATGACGACCGCGTCGCGTACGCCCAGCCGGCGCGCCAGTTCAGCCACGGGCGCAGGCTAGGCGGTGGAGGTGAACGGCCGGTCCCGGTGGCGCAGCGGGCCGGGCAACGGCAGGTCGTCCCAGGGCACCCGGCGCAGCAGCCGGTCCAGCAGCAGGCCGAGCACGAGCCCGGCGACCGAGTCGGTCAGCCAGTGCCAGCCCAGGTAGATGGTGGTGCAGAAGACCACCAGCGGCGGCACCACCCGGACCACGGTGACCAGCCGGGGCGGGACGGTCCGGCCGAAGGTGCGCAGCAGCGGGGCCAGGAGCAGGGCGAGCACGCCGTACCAGACGATCGCGTTGGCCACGTGCCCGGACGGGTAGGACTGGGCGAAGCGCACCGGCAGGTCCTGCTGGAACAGCGGCAGGGTCTGGTCGGGCGCCAGGAACGGCTCCTTCACGCTGGCGCTCGGCGCGGGCCGCGCCGTCCACACCTTCAACGGCCCGATGGTCAGGTACGTGAGCACGAAGGCGGCCACCGGCGGCAGCACCGGGCGGACCGAGCGGAGCCGGACCGCCAGGAGCACGCCGACCCCGGCCGCGAGCAGGGTCAGCGGGGTGCCCTGGCCGAGGAGGTTGAGCCCCATGGCGGCCCACCGTGCGGCGGTCGGCCGGTGCGCGGCGGACCAGTCGGCGACGGCCCGGTCGAGCCCGAAGAGGTGCCCCTCGGCCAGCGCCACGGTGAGCGCCACCAGGGCGGCGACCAGCAGCGCGTCCCACCGCCAGCCGGCCGGCCGGACGGGCCGCAGGCGCGGCTGCCGGCGTACCCCGGTTGTCTCCCGCACGCGACCACGCTACCGGTCGCCCGCGGCGCCGGACCGGCGCGGGCATCGGCGGCTGTGGGCCCAACCACGAAGGGAAGCGCTCCCGGGGGGTCACCGGTCACACTTGTCCCCGTGCGGATCACCTCGGCCCTCGTCGACCCGGCGCTGCTCGACCTTCCCTGGTCGACCCCGCTGGAGGAGTGGCCTGCCGAACACCTGGTGGCGCTGCCCCAGGGCATCTCGCGCCACATCGTGCGCTTCGTCCGGCTCGGCGGCTACGTCTACGCGGTCAAGGAGACCGGCGAGCGGGTCGCCGAACGGGAGTACGACCTGCTGCGCGCGCTGGAACGGATCGACTTCCCGTCGGTGGAGGCGATCGCGATCGTGGCCGACCGGCAGACCGACGACGGCGAACCGCTCGACCCCGTGCTGATCACCCGGCACCTCCAGTTCTCCCTGCCCTACCGGGCGCTGTTCTCCCGCACGCTGCGGCCGGAGACCATGAACCGGCTGCTCGACGCGCTGGCGGTGCTGCTGGTCCGGATGCACCTGACCGGTTTCTTCTGGGGCGACTGCTCGCTGTCCAACACGTTGTTCCGGCGGGACGCGGGCGCCTTCGCCGCCTACCTGGTCGACGCGGAGACCGGCGCGCTGCACCCCTCGCTCTCGAACGGGCAGCGGGGCGAGGACCTGGAGATCGCCCGGGTCAACATCTTCGGTGAGGCGCTGGACCTCCAGGCCGCCGGCCTGCTGCACGAGTCGATCGACCCGGAGGAGGTCTGCGAGCAGGTCGTGCAGCGCTACGAGCGGCTCTGGCACGAGATCACCTACGAGCAGCAGATCGAGCGGGAGGCCCGGCACGACATCGAGGGCCGGATCCGCCGCCTCAACGAACTGGGCTTCGACGTCGCCGAGGTGGCCATGTCGACCGTCGACAACGGGCGCTACCTGGTCCGGCCCAAGGTGGTCGACGCCGGCTACCACACCCGGCGGCTGCTCCGGCTCACCGGCCTCGACGCCGAGGAGAACCAGGCCCGCAAGCTCCTCAACGACCTGGACGCGTACCGGGTGGAGAGCGACCTGACCGACGAGCAGCAGGCCGCGCACCGCTGGCTGACCGAGGTGTTCGAGCCGGTGGTCCGGGCGGTGCCCGCGCACCTGCGCCGCAAGCTGGAGCCGCAGGAGCTGTTCGCCCAGATCATCGAGCACAAGTGGCTGCTCTCCGAGCGGGCCGGCCGGGACGTCGGGATGCGCCAGGCGGTGCAGTCCTACCTGGCCGACGTGCTGGTGCACCGCCCGGACGAGCAGGCGGTGCTCGGCGTCGAGGTGCCCACCGCCGGTTAGGCCGTCCGAGCCACCGGCGGTAGGTCACCCGCCTTCGACGAGGTGACCCCACCGCAGGTGCAACACGGTCGACCGCTGCTGCGACAGGGTCGAGCGGTGTTGCATCCCCCCGTTTCGGTTCAGCTCAGTCGAATGATGGCCAGAGGTCGGTGTCGGGCGTCCAGAGGCCGAAGCGGTGGTAGTTCCCGGTGTACTGGTAGGAAGTGCCGGACCAGGCCTCGCCCTGGTCGACATCGAGGGCCCAGATGTCGGAGGGCGCGGTGACCTGGACGCCGTAGTAGCAGTCGGCGCGGTCCTTGAAGTAGCCGAGATCCTTGCTGGAGTTGCTGCCGTACTTGACCATCAGCCGGAGAACGACGCCGCGGCCGTTGGCGAGTTCGTCGTGGACGCAGAGGTTGGTCACGTGCATGATGCGCGGGGTGGAGACCTCGGCCCACAGCTCGTACGAGCCGATGACCTGGCCGCTGGAGTTCTTCACCAAGCGGTTCCCGGTTCCCGGTGGTTGGTTCTCCAGGTATCGCCGCTGGAGATAGTCGCCCGACTTCAGGGTGGGCAGCGCCGCGTAGGCGGTCGGCGCCAGCAGGGCCAGGACGGCGAGGAACACGCCTCCGGCCACTGTGGTGCGCAGCAGGGTTTTCATAGCCGTCGATCCTGGTGGTGGCCGATCACGGGCCGCAATGTCTTTGCCCGCTGCGGAAAACACCCTGGTCCGACGGCGCCGGACCGGCGTCGGCCGTCATGATCCGGTCGGCGGATCCGCGACGGCTGGACGATCGCCAGACTGTACGCACGCCCAGCCGACCCGGGGACCGTCATGCTTCGGATCCACTTCACCGCGGCCGACCTCGCCAGCACCCGGATCGCCCGCGCGCCTGACCCGCTGTGGGAGAGCATGCTCAGCATGCACTGGCTGCGGGCCCGGTGCCCGGATCCGCTGCTGGCCGGTTGGCGGCGCCGGACGTTCGGGTTGCTGCAGCAGGGCCACGGTCACCGGGCCGAGGTGGCGTTGCCGCTGTCGATCAATCCGCCCACGGGCTACTTTCCGGACTTCCTCACCCCCATCGAGGCCACCGGCGGGTTCGAGCCGGGACTGGACGCCCTGCTGCGCACGCCCAAGGTCAGACTCGCGGCCGACCTGGCAACGCTCCGGTCGACGGGGGCCCGGCGACCGCCGGCCGTCGCGGACCTGGCGGCGGGCGACGTGACCGCTCTGCGCCAGCTCGGGGCGGGCCTTCAGCTCTACCACCGGCTCGCGATCCTGCCCCTCTGGAACGCGATCCACTCCGCGTTCGACGCCGATCGGGCGTTGCGGTCCCGACGGCTGCTGAATCAGGGCCTGTCGGCGTTGCTCAACGACCTGCACCCGACCGCCAGGTTCGACGGCAGTGTCCTGACGATCACCAACTACATCGCCGAGCGCGACCTCCACCTGGACGGACGGGGGCTGCTGCTCGTGCCCTGCTATTTCAAGCGGCACGAGAAGCCGATGGTGCTCGCCGATCCGCTGCTGCCGCCGGTGCTGGTCTACCCCATCCATCCGCACGCCCGCGTGGTGTCGACGGCGGCCGCGGCCGGATCCCTGTCGGCTCTGCTGGGCGGCACCCGGGCCGCCATCCTCGTGCTGGCCGCCGAAGGGGGGACCACCTCGGAGGTCGCCCACCGGCTCGACATCAGCGTCCCGTCGGCGAGCAGGCACCTGGCCGTGCTGCGCTCCTCGGGCCTGGTCACCAGCGCCCGCGACCGCAACGCGGTCCACCACACGCTCACCCCGCTGGGCGTGGCCCTGCTCAACCGGGGCTGATCGGTGGTCGGCCCGGGCGATCCCGTGGCTACGCGCCGGGCGGAGTCACTCCACCCAGGCGCCGGCGCGCATCACCCGGACCACGTTGAGGTCGTCGTCGAGGACGACCAGGTCGGCCCGCAGGCCGGCCTGGAGCGCGCCCACCCGGTCGCCCAGCCCGATGGCCCGGGCCGGCGTGGTGGCGACCATCCGGCAGGCGTCCGGCAGGGCGATCCCGGCGGCGACGGCGTGCCGGAGCGCGGCATCCATGGTCAGCGTGCTGCCGGCGATCGCGCCGTCCCGGCTGAGCCGGGCCACCCCGTCGGCCACCGTGACGGCCTGGCCGCCCAGCTCGTACTCGCCGTCGGGCATGCCCGCGGCGGCCATCGCGTCGGTGATCAGGGCGGCCCGCTCCGGCCCCGCCACCGAGCTGGCGAAGCCGAGCATGCCGTCGTGCAGGTGCACCCCGTCGGCGACCAGCTCGCAGACCACGTTCGGGGCGTCCAGCAGGGCCACCACCGGGCCCGGCTCGCGGTGGTGCACCGGCCGCATCCCGTTGAACAGGTGGGTGCCGACGCTCGCGCCGGCCGCCACGGCCGCCCGGGTCTGCTCCCAGGTGGCGTCGGTGTGCCCGACGGCCGCCACCACGCCCCGCCCGACCAGCAGCTTGATCGCCTCCAGCGCGCCGTCGCGCTCGGGGGCCAGGGTGACCATCCGGACCGCGCCGCCGCCCAGCTCGATCAGCTCGGCCAGCTCCTCGGCGGACGGGTCCCGGAGGAACTCCGGGTTCTGCGCCCCGCACCGGGTCGCCGACAGGTAGGGGCCCTCGAAGTGGACGCCGGCCAGCACCCCGGACTCGACCAGCGGCCGGTAGGCGGCGGTGGCGTCGCGCATCAGCGGGAACGGGGAGCTGACCAGGCTGGCCAGCAGCGTGGTGGTGCCGTGCCCGAGATGGAAGTCGGCGGCCTGCCGGGCCGACTCCGCGTCGCCCGTGGTGAAGGTGTGCCCGCCCCCGCCGTGGGTGTGCATGTCCACGAAGCCCGGCACGATCCAGTGCCCGTCGCGCACCGTCGGGTACTCGGCGACGGCCCGGATCCGGTCGTCGGCGATCTCCACGCAACCCTGCCGGATCACGCCGTTCGGGGTCACCACCTTGCCGGTCACGCGCAGGGTCATCGGCTCTCCTTCGCCAGGGTGTCCAGGGCCAGCAGGGCGGCGCCGAGGCAGCCGGCCTCGTCGCCGAGCGCCGCCGCGACCAGGCGCGGCTCGCGGTGGAAGGTGAGGCGCTCGCGCAGCGCCGTGCGCAGCGGGTCGAACAGTCGCGGGCCGGCCTGGGCCAGCCCGCCGCCGATCACGATGGTCGCCACGTCGAAAAGCGCCTGACCGGTGGCCAGGCCGTCGGCGAGCGCCTCGACCGCCTCCCGCCAGACCCGACCGGCCAGCGGCTCACCGGCCGCCGCCCGGTCGGCCACCTCGGCGGCGGTGGCCGGGGTGCCGGCCAGCTCGGCGTACCGGCGGCCGATCGCCGAGGCCGACGACACCGCCTCCAGGCAGCCGGGGCGGCCGCAGCCGCAGCGCGGGCCGTCGGGGCGTACCAGGATGTGGCCGATCTCCCCGGCGGCGCCGTGCGCGCCGACGGCGGCCGACCCGTCGACCACGTGGGCGGCGGCGATGCCGGTGCCGATGGCGACGAAGAGCACGTGGCCGGCGTCCCGCCCGGCGCCGAGCCGGGCCTCGGCCAGGCCACCCACCCGCACGTCGTGGCCGAGCGCCGTGGGCAGGCCGAGCCGGGTCCGCGCCAGCTCCCGCAGGGGTACGTCCCGGAAGCCCACGTTCGCCGACCAGACCGCCACCCCGCGGGCCTCGTCGACCACCCCGGGCACGGCGATGCCGCACGCCACCGGGGTGAGGCCGTCGGCGCGGGCCTTGCCGGCGAGCCCCTCGGCCACGTCGAGGATCGTGCCGACCACCGCCTCCGGGCCGCGCGCCGCGTCGGTGGCGTGCCGTTCGGCGTGTGCGGTCGTGCCGTCCGCGCGGACCAGCGCGCACTTCATTCCGGTGCCGCCCACGTCAAGTGCGACGACGACCTCGCCGCCTGGGGTCACCGTGTCTCCTGTGTTCGCGACTGCGGGGCTCGCAAACCCGGCTCACTCCTCGCGCTCACGGCGCCACCTTTGTTCGCGACTGCGGGGCTCGCAAACCCGGCTCACTCCTCGCGCTCACGCCAGCACCACGGACCGGGTCAGGTGCCGGGGCGCGTCTGGGTCGAGGCCCCGGCTGGTGGCGAGGGCGACGGCGAAGCGCTGGGCGAGGATCAGGTCGGCCATCGGGTCGACCGGGTTGCGGCCGGCCGCCCAACTCGTCAGCACGGTGTGGCAGCCGTGCGTGCGGCTGTGCACGAAGGTGGCGCCGGTCGCGGCGACGTCCTCGGGCAGGCCCTCCGGGATGCCGCCGAACGCCCAGACCAGCCGCCCGGGGGCGGCGATCGAGATGGGGCCGTGCCGGTAGTCCATGGCCGGGTACGCCTCGGCCCAGAAGGTGGCCGCCTCCCGGCACTTCAGCGCGGCCTCCTGGGCCAGCCCGACCGTCCAGCCGCGGCCGAGGAAGGTCACCTGCGCGATGGTGGCCGGGTCGATCGGCAGCGGAGCCCGGACGGCCACCTCGGCGTCGGCGGCGAGCCGGCCCAGGTCCTCGCCGAGGTGGGCGCGGAGCAGCGCGAGCGCGGTGGTGGCGAAGCGGGTCTGCACCACCGAGCGCTCGTCGGCGAAGGGCAGGGGCACCGCCGCGTCGGCCAGCTCGACGGCCGGCGAGGCCGGGTCGCCGACCAGGACCGTGGTGGGCAGCTGCCCCCGCAGCGCGGTGAGCAGGTCGAGCACCTCGGTGGTGGTGCCGGAGCGGGTGATCGCGATGACCCGGTCGTAGCGGCGGCCGGTGGGGAACTCGCTGGCCTGGAAGGCGTCGGTCTCACCCTGGCCGGCGCCCTCGCGCAGGCCGGCGTACGCGGCCGCCATGAACCACGACGTGCCGCACCCGACGACGGCGACCCGCTCGCCGGGGCGCGGCAGGCGGTCGGCGACGGTCGGCGCGAGTCGCGCCGCCTCCCGCCAGCAGTCGGGCTGGCTCGCGATCTCCGCGTGCACGTACGCCATCACCACTCCTCGCCCAGGGGGAGACCTTGCGCAATACGGCGCGATATGGCCATCTTTCGCGCGTCATTCTGCGCGATTCCGGTCGGCCGTGGCAACCGCCTCCCACATCGCGCAGGACAGGGTTTTGCGCCTCGCCAGTTTCGCGCACTACTGTGCACGCAATCAATCACCGTTCGTGCAGAGTCAGTGGAGGCCCCGCGTGGACCGCTACGCCCGATGGAACGCGCTGCTCGAGATGCTGACCGACAGCGGCCGGGTCAGCGTCGAGGAGGCGGCCGGGCGCCTGGACGTCTCCCAGGCCACCATCCGGCGGGACTTCGACCAGCTCGCCCAGCAGCAGATGATCACGCGGACCCGGGGTGGCGCCGTCGCGAACGGCGTCTCCTACGACCTGCCGCTGCGGTACAAGACGGCCAAGCACTCGGCCGAGAAGCAGCGGATCGGCGCGGCCGCCGCCGCGCTGGTCTCCCCGGGCACGGTGGTCGGTCTGAACGGCGGCACGACCAGCACGGAGGTGGCCCGGGCCCTGGCCGTCCGGCCCGACCTCAACACCAGCGCCGAGGGCGCCCAGCTCACCGTGGTCACCAACGCCCTGAACATCGCCAACGAGCTGCTGGTGCGTTCGCGGATGAAGGTGGTGGTGGCCGGCGGCGTGGTGCGGCCCAAGTCGTTCGAGCTGGTCGGCCCGCTGGGCGGGGCGCTGCTGCGCGAGGTCACCCTGGATGTGGCGCTGCTCGGCGTGGACGCCATCGACCCGCAGCTCGGCGCGGCCGCCCACCACGAGGGCGAGGCGGCCATGAACAGCCTCATGGTGGCCCGGGCCAAGCGGGTCGTGGTCATCGCCGACTCGTCCAAGCTGGGCGGACACGCGTTCGCCCGGATCTGCCCGGTGGACCGGGTGGAGACGCTGGTGACCGACTCGGGTGCGTCCCCCGCCGTGGTGCAGGCGTTCCGCGACGCGGGCGTGCACGTCGTCTGCGCCTGACCGGAGTCTCCGGCGCGCCTGACCCATATCCGGGAAAACCCCGATGCATACCGGGTATTGTCTCCGGCTGCATACCGCGTATGGTGTCGAGCTGACACCTACTTATCGGGGGAGGTCAGCTTGTCGGCTGTCCTGGAGATCGAAGGTCTCCGCAAGACGTACCGGAGCCGGAAACGCGGGGTCCGCCACGCGCTCGACGGCTTCGACATGCGGGTCGAGGCCGGCCAGGTGCACGGCTTCCTCGGCCCCAACGGCTCGGGCAAGACCACCACACTGCGCACGCTGCTCGGCCTGATCCGGCCCAACGGCGGCCGGATGGCCATCCTCGGCCAGGAGGTGCCGCAGGCGCTGCCCGCGGTCGCCGGCCAGGTCGGTGCCATCGTGGAGAGCCCGCAGTTCTTCCCGCACTTCTCCGCCCGGGACACGCTCGGGCTGCTCGCCCAGGCCGGTGAGCTGCCCCGGCAGCGGGTCGACGAGGTGCTGGAGCTGGTCGGGCTGCGCGACCGGGCCGGTGAGCGGGTGAAGACCTACTCGCTCGGCATGAAGCAGCGCCTCGCCGTCGCCTCCGCGCTGCTGAAGAACCCGAAGCTGCTGATCCTGGACGAGCCGGCCAACGGCCTCGACCCGGGCGGCATCCGGGAGATGCGCGGGCTCATGCGCGACCTCGCCGGTGCCGGGATGACCGTGGTGCTCTCCAGCCACATCCTCGGCGAGATCCAGCTCATCTGCGACTCGGTCACCATCATCTCGCTGGGCCGGCGGGTCGCGTTCGGGCCGGTCGACGAGGTGCTCGCCGCGCACTCGCAGGGCGCGGTGCGGGTCCGCCTGGAGGCGGTGACCGACCTGCCGCAGGCGGCCGAGACGCTGACCCGGGCCGGGATCCGCGTCGCCGCCGAGCCCGACCACCTCATGCTGTCCGGCGTCGACAAGCCGGCCTCGGTCAGCCGCGTCCTGGCCGAGCAGGGCCTCTACGTCAGCGAGCTGACCCCCGTCGCGGTGGACCTGGAGAGCGTCTTCCTCGAACTGACCGCCACCGCGCCGGTCCCCGGCCAGCACCGGCAGGTCGACCAGTCCACGAAGGTCGGTGAGCCGGGCAGCGGCGTCACCGGAGGAGGTTGGGGCGCATGAGCCTCTACGTGACCGAACTGCGCCGGCTCAGCAAGCGGCGGATCACCCGGCTGCTGCTGGTCCTGCTGCTGCTCGGGCTGGCCACGGTGGCCACCGCCTTCAGCTTCTCCAGCCACCAGCTCTCCAAGGAGACGGTGGCGGCCGCCCAGGCCGAGTCCGAGGCCCAGTACCAGCGGGCCGTGGCGGACTGGAAGCGGACCGTCTCCGACTGCGACGCCGCCAAGGCCCGCGGCGACCAGGACACCGACGAGCGGTACGGCCCGAACTGCGGCCGGGACTGGCAGCCGCAGCCGGAGATGTTCGACCCGAAGTGGAACCTGCCCTACCAGTTCGACTTCCGGGCCGAGTTCCCCACGTTCATCGCGGTCTTCGCCGGGGCGGTGGCGCTCTTCGCGTTCATCGTCGGCGCCTCGTACGTGGGCGCCGAGTGGAGCACCGGCGGGATGATGAACCTGCTGCTCTGGCGACCGAAACGGCTCGCCGTGCTGGGCACCAAGCTGGCCGCGCTGCTCACCACCGTGCTCGGGGTGAGCCTGGTGCTCGGTGCCTTCTGGACGGTCGCCTTCTGGCTCATCGGCCGCTACCGGGGGACCACCGCCAAGGTGACCGCCGGGGTGTGGCAGTCCATCGGCCTCGACGGCCTGCGCGCGGTCGGGCTCATCCTGCTCGTCGGTGCGGTGGCCTTCGCGCTGGCCTCGCTGGGGCGGCACACCGCGATGGCGCTCGGCGCAGCCGTGGCGATCTTCGCGATCAGCGAGATCGGGATCCGGATCGCGGTGAACGTGCTCTCCGTCCCGTTCGGCGACCGGTACGTCCTCTCGACGTACGCCCAGTCGTGGTTCATGAAACAGGCGGAGCTCTTCGACTACGACACCTGCCAGTTCGCCAAGGGCGCGTGCGAACCGGCCAAGCTGGTGGTCACGTGGCAGCAGTCGGCGCTGGTGTTCGGGGTGGGCGCCGCCGCGGTGCTGATCGGCGCGTTCTGGTCGATGCGCCGGCGGGACATCGCCTGACCGGACCTAGCGTCCGATGCGGGCCGGGCGGACCCTGGTTAGGCTGGGGTCCCCCGGCCGGCGTCGTCGCGCCGGTCGCCCCGTCCCGCTGAGGAGCGCCATGCCCGCCGACGCCACGGAGCGGGCCGTCACCGACGACCGGCCCGAGCCGACCGGGACCACCGACGTCGCGCGCCGGGAGGCCGGCGTCACCGTCCCGCCACCCCGCTCCGCCCCCGCGGTCGAGGCCGCGCCGCCGGACGACGGGCCGGCGGATCCGGCTCCCGCCCCGGAGGCGCCCGGCGAGGCCGACGGGCTCACCGAGCGGGAGCGGCAGATCCTCGCCTTCGAGCAGCAGTGGTGGAAGTACGCGGGCGCCAAGGAACAGGCCATCCGGGACACCTTCGGGCTCTCCGCGACCCGCTACTACCAACTGCTCAACGCGCTGCTCGACCGGCCCGCCGCGCTCGCCGCCGAGCCGGTGCTGGTCGGCCGGCTGCGCCGGCTGCGCTCCTCCCGGGCCCGGAACCGGCGGCGCTGAACCGCCCGCACACCCTCGGGTCGGCCCGCGCCGGCATGGGCCCCGGCGCTCCGGGTAGGCGGCGGGCGGCGACGGAGGGAGCAGACGGATGGGGGCACCAGACCGCCGGTACGCGATCGGCAGCCGGCCGGCCCGGCCGGTCGGGACGGCGCCGATGATGCGGGTACGCTCCGCCTCCGATCCGGCCCCCGGCCGGCTGGAGAACGAGGACCTGGTCTTCCGGATCGGCCCGCTGGTCGGCCTCCTCGACGGGGCGACCGTGCCGGAGGGCTTCGACACCGGCTGCGTGCACGGCCCGGCGTGGTACGTCCGGCACCTGGCCGCCCGGATCGGCCTGGCCGTCGCGGCCCGCCCCGCGGCGACGCTGATGAACAGCCTGGCGGCGGCGATCCTCGCCGTGCGGGCGGACCACGGCGGGGAGTGCGACCTGGACCACCCGGGCACCCCGTCCTCGACCGTCTGCCTCCTGCGCGAGGGCGGCGACCAGGTGGACTACCTGGTCCTCTGCGACAGCCCGCTCGTGCTCGACACCGGGGACCGGATCGAGGTGGTCTCCGACGACCGGCTGGACGCGGCGCTGGCGGACCTGCGCCGGACCGCCGCCGCCCTCCCGGACGGGGACGTCGACGCGGCGACCCGGTTCCGCCGGGCGGTGACCGTGCAGCGGACCCGGATGAACCGGACGCACGGCTACTGGGCGGCGGCCAGCGACCCGGACGCGGCGTACCACGCGGTGACCGGCACGCTGCCGCTGCGCGGGCCGGGAGCGCTGCGACGGGCCGTGCTGCTCAGCGACGGCGCCTCCTGCGCGGTCGACCAGTTCGGCCTCTTCGACTGGGCCGGCCTGCTCGACGTGACGGCGGGTGAGGGCCCGGAGGGGCTGATCGACCGGGTCCGGGCGGCCGAGCGGGACCATCCCGACCGGTTGCGCCGGCGCAAGCGCACCGACGACGCCTCGGTGGTGCTCTGCGAGTTCGCTCCGGCGGGGTGAGCACCCTCACGGTCGAAACGGGCCGGTCGGCTGACAACGCAGCGTGAGGCGGAACACCCCGGGGGTACGACCGGCCGACCCCCTCCGCCGGACCGGCAGTCCGAGTCCAAAGGGGTGGACTTGGGCCGGTACGACCGGCAGACTCCGGCTCGTGATGGGTGCGGTACGGCTGGAGCCGGTGGACGAGCGAAACCTGGAGCCGTTGCTCTCCGTAGCGGCTGCCGAGGCGGAGCCGGAAGACGTCATGCCCCCGGTCGAGGCCCCGGCCGGGTGGTCGCTGGCCCGCCGGGAGGCCTTCCGCGAGTTCCACCGGGCGAGCTTCGGCGGGCTGGACGGCCCCACCCGCACCCAGATGTACGCGATCGTGGCCGGCGGCGAGGTCGTCGGCATGGTGCGGATGACGCGCTGCGGCGAGCCGGGGACGGTGGAGACCGGGATGTGGCTGGGCCGCTCGGCGCGCGGCCAGGGGCTCGGCGCGGCGGCCCTGCGGGAACTGCTCCACGCCGCGGCGGCGGCCGGCATGCGCACCGTCGTGGCCGAGACGACACCGGACAACCACGGCGCCGTCTCGGTCCTTCGGAAATGTGGCGCCGAATTGCGCGAGAAGGACGGGAAGCTCCGCGCGGAAATGTGTCTCGATTCCGCCCTGCCGACCCATTAGTTTTTCACCCGCCTCCCCGCGAAGCTTCGACTTCTCCCTGCTCTGCTGGGCTCCTCTGACCGCTTTGCGCCTCCTCTTCCGCTCCTGAGCCGCCTATCCAATTGTGCGTCGGCACGCGCCCCGGCAATTCCGGGGAAATGTTTTGCGTATGGGGTTACGGGTACTGCCCGCCGGGTCCGCTGATACGGGACGCCGGTCGCAGGCCCTTTCCCGCTGATCCCCGGTAGCTGCTTCCCGGGCCTGCTCCACGCATGAGGTGTCCGCTTCCACCGGGGAGCGAAGGAGAACTGATGAAGAGCGGAGCACGGGTGGCGCTGGCGGTGGGCTTCGGCTACCTCCTCGGGCGCCGGAAGAAGATGCGGGCGGCCCTCACCCTGGCCGCCGCCGTGGCGGCCGGAAGGGCCAGCCAGCGGCCGGGCGGGCTGAAGCAGCTCGGCACGGACCTGATGAACGCGAACCCCCAGCTCGGTGGCCTCAGCAAGCTCGGTGCCCCGCTGGCCACCGCCGGCCGGGCCGCCGCGACCGCGGCCGCGGGCAGCGGAATCGACGCGATCAGCGGCAAGCTGCGCGGCGGCGCCGACGCGCTGCGCCGGAAGACGGCCGGTGGCCGGCCGGACGAGGGGCCGGCGGGCGACGAGCGATCGGCGGACGACCAGCGCTCGGCCGCCGACGACGAGGAGGAACTCGACGAGCAGCCCGCGGCCGGGGACGAGACCGACCGGGGCGGGCGCCCGGCCGTCGCGCGACGGCAGCGGGGGCGGTGACCATGGCAACCGGCAACCTCACGGACCGGGCCCGGGACCAGATCGGTGGCGAGCTGCGCAACCTCGCCTCGGCCATCGGCGAGCGTGCCATGCACGCGGTCACCGAGCGGATCACCGGCGCCACCGGGCGGCTCAGCGAGTACGCCAAGCAGGGCGGTGGCCCCGGCCTCGTCGCCGCCGCCACCGGCGCGCAGAAGCTCGCCGAGGGCCACTCCCCGGTCAAGGCCATGTTCCAGGCCGGCCTGGCCGGCGGTAAGGAGAAGTTGATGTCGGCGTTCGGTGGTGGCAAGGGCGGCAAGGGCGGGGGCAAGAAGCTCAAGGTCACCAACATCGTCGAGACCATCGAGGTCGGCGTGCCGGTCCGGGTCGCGTACAACCAGTGGACGCAGTTCGGCGACTTCCCGAGCTTCATGAAGAAGGTCGAGCAGGCCGACTGCGACTCCGACGAGAAGATGACCTGGAAGGCGCAGGTCTTCTGGTCGCACCGGACGTGGGAGTCGACGATCGTCCGGCAGATCCCGGACCGGCTCATCCACTGGCGGTCCAAGGGCGAGAAGGGCTCCGTCGACGGCACGGTCAGCTTCCACGAGGTCGGTCCCGAGCTGACCAGGATCCTGGTGGTGCTGGAGTACCACCCGCAGGGTCTCTTCGAGCACACCGGCAACCTGTGGCGCGCCCAGGGCCGCCGGGTCCGGCTGGAGCTGAAGCACTTCGTCCGGCACGTCATGACCCGGACCGTGCTCGACCCCGACTCGGTCGAGGGCTGGCGCGGTGAGATCGAGGACTCCCAGGTGGTCAAGGACCACGAGACCGCGCTCCGCGAGGAGCAGGAGGCCCGCCAGGAGCGGGAGGGCGAGGAGCGGCGGGGTCGCGGGGAACGGCCGGGCCGCGGTGAGCAGCGGGGCCGCGCCGAGGAGCCCGAGGAGGAGCCCGAGGAGGAGGCGGAGGAGGAGGGCCGGCCCGTCGGCCGCCGCCGGCCGTCACCGCCGCGCCGCCGTCCCAGCCGGTACGAGGAGGAGTACGCCGACTACGACGAGGGCGACGACTTCGACGACGACGAGTACGCCGAGGAACCCGAGGAGGAGGAGCCGCCGCGCCGCCGCGCCCCCGAGCGGGCGCGCCGCCCCCAGCCGCGCGAGGAGCGGGAGGCGCGACCCGAGCGGCCACGCCCCGTCCGGCGGGCTCCCGAAACACCACGACGGCCGGTGGTGCGCCGCCGGCGGGAGGAGCGTGAGGAATGACCGTGTCCACCACGACGGGACAGTCGGGCAGCGCCCTGGAACGCACCGGCGGCGGCGGAGGCACCCTCGCCGACGTCGTGGAGACCGTGCTCGACAAGGGCGTCGTGATCGACGCGCAGGTGTCGGTCGCCGTGGTCGGCATCCAGCTCCTGGAGATCAACGCTCGCGTGGTGATCGCGAGCGTCGAGACGTACCTCCGGTTCGCCGAGGCGGTCGACCGGCTGAGCATCGTGCCGAAGGACCAGAAGGGCCTGCCGGACCTGGTCGGTGACGCGGCCGGCGCGGCCACCAAGGGTCGGGCGGTCTCCGGGCTCGGCAAGGCGGCCCAGGAGATCAGCGGCGCGGTGGCCGACTCGCTCCGGGACCGCGGCTCCGAGCCGGAGCGGGAGCGGCCGCGGCGGCGCCGGGACGAGGAGCGCTGAGATGGCCCAGGAGAACGGTCTGTTCATCTACGGCATCGTGCCGTCCGACGTGGAGCCGACACCCGAGGCCGAGGGGGTCGGCTCCCCGCCCGGCGAGGTGACCGCCATCCGGCACGGTGAGCTGGCCGCGCTGGTCAGCGAGGTCGGGCTGGAGGAGCCACTGGGCCGGCCGGCGGACCTGACCGCGTACGAGCGGCTGCTGGACGGGACGGCGGTGGTGGCACCGGTGCTGCCGGTCCGGTTCGGCACGGTGGTGACCGGCGAGGACGCGGTCGAGGACCTGCTCGCCGCGCACCACGACCGGTTCGCCGCCGCCCTCGACGAGTTCGAGGACCGGCTCCAGTACACCGTGCACGGGCGCTTCGACGAGCAGGAGTTCATCGCCGGGTTCCTGGCGGAGAACGCCGCCGCCGGTGCCCTCGCCGACGAGGTGCGGGGCCGGCCGGAGATCGAGAGCCGGGAGCAGCGGATCCGGCTCGGCGAGATGATCAGTCAGGCGGTGGAGCTGCGGCGGGAGGCCGAGAACCGGGACCTCATCGACGCGGTGGGCCGGTACGCGGTGGCCGACGCGCCCCTCCCGCCCAGCAACGAGCTGGACGCCGTGCGCGTCTCCTTCCTCGTGGAGGGCGACGCCGAGGACGAGTTCGTCCGGGCCGTGGAGGACTTCGCCGAGCGGCGGCGCGACCTGATCCGGATGCGGCTGCGTGGCCCGCTGGCCCCGTACGACTTCGTCAGCGCGCACCAGCTGGTGGAGTGACCCGTGGACATCCTGTGGACGCTGCTGACCCTGCCGTACGCGCCGGTGCGCGGGCTCGCCGCGCTGGTCAAGGTGGTGGCGCGGGAGGCGGAGTCGCAGCAGTACAACCCGGTCAACATCCGGCGCGAGCTGGAGGAGCTGGACCGGGCGGCGGCGGCCGGTGACATCACCCCGGAGGAGCGGGACCGGGGGCAGCAGCAGGTGCTGGACCGGCTGACCAGGCCGGCCGCCGGCTCCGGGCGGATCCCGCCGGGGCGTAACGGCGCGCCCCGGCGGCCGGCGCCCGCCCGGCGGGAGACCGGCGGCCGCCGGGGCGAGCCGCGCCGCGGACGAGAGGGAGGGCGATGACGACACGGATCCGGGGTGACGGCGACCGCGAGCGGTGGCGGGACCGGGGCGGCCGGGCCGAGGAGCGGTATCTCGACGAGGACGACGAGGAGGCGGTCAGCGCGGCCGAGGCGGCCCGGGAGGGGCTGCGTCAGATCGTCGCGCTGACCGGCCGGGACCCGCTCGGGATCACCTCCATCCAGCCCACCGACGACGGCTGGCGGGTCGGGGTGGAGGTGGTCGAGGACCACCGCATCCCGGCGTCGACCGACCTGCTCGGCCTCTACGAGGTCGAGCTGGACATGACCGGCAGCCTGCTCGGCTACCGGCGGACGCGCCGTTACCAGCGCGGCAAGGGGGACTGAGATGACCATTGGGCGGGCTCCGTCGGTCGTGCAGAACTCCGGTCAGGTGCTGCCGGCCGGCCACGAGCCGGCGAACCTCGGCGACATCCTGGAACGGGTGCTCGACCGGGGCATCGTGATCGCCGGTGACATCCGGGTCAGCCTGCTCGACATCGAGCTGCTGACGCTGAAGCTGCGGCTGGTCATCGCCTCGGTGGACACCGCGCGGCAGATCGGCATCGACTGGTGGGAGCACGACCCGTGGCTCAGCTCCCGGGCGCGGCCGCCGGTCGAGCCGGGCCCGCGCGACCCGGAGGAGGTCGAGGCGTCCCGCCGGCCACGGGTGGCGGCCCGCGCCGAGCGGGACCCGAGGGAGGGCTGGCATGACCACGACCTCTGACCCCGCCCGGGACACCGGGACCGCGGTCTGGCTGCACGGCGTGGTCGCCGGGACGGCCACGCCCGCCGGGCTTCCCGGCATCGCCGGCACCCCGGTCCGGGCGGTGGCCGCGGCCGGCCTGGTCGCCGTGGTCAGCGACGCCCCGCTCAGCGAGTACGGCGAGGCCGCGCTGCGCCGGAACCTGGAGGACCTGGCGTGGCTGGAGCGCGCTGCCCGGGCGCACCACGCCGTGGTGGACGCGCTGTCCCGTTCCGGCGCGGTGGTGCCCGCCCGGCTCGCCACCGTCCACCGTGACGACGACCGGGTGGCCCGGGTGCTGGTCGAGCGGCACGACGAGCTGGCCGGCACGCTGGCCCGGCTCGACGGCCGCGCGGAGTTGGGCGTCAAGGGGTACGTGGTGCCCGGCGCCACCCCGCGGGTCGAGGAACCCGGCGGCGGGGGCGGGGCCGGCGCGGCGTACCTGCGGCGGCGCCGGGCCCAGCTCACCGCCCGGGAGGAGGGGCAGCGCGTCGCCGCCGACGGTGCCGCCGCCGTGCACACCGCCCTCGCCGGGTACGCGGTCGCCGCCCGCCGGCACGCCCCGCAGGACCGGCGGCTCTCCGGCGCGCCCACGGCCATGGTGCTCAACGGCGCGTACCTGGTCGACCGGGACCGCTGGGACGGCTTCGCCGGGCTGGCGCGGGAGCTGGCCGAACGGCATCCGGAGCTGCGGCTGGAGCTGACCGGCCCCTGGCCGCCCTACTCCTTCGTGGCGGAACCGGAGGCGGAGCCGGCATGGGCGTGACCGCGCTGGCGCCGAGCAGCGCCGACGACCCGCTGGCCTACCGGCCGGTGGCCCTGGTCGACCTGCTCGACCGGGTGCTCGCCACCGGTGTGGTGATCACCGGGGACATCACCCTCGCCATCGCGGACATCGACCTGGTCCGCATCTCGCTGCGCGCGCTCATCGCCTCGGTCGGCGCGCTCGCCCCGCCCGAGCCGGAGGCCACGCCGTGACCGGCCGCGACGAGGCGGCCGACCTGGCGGCGGCGCTGGGCGAGCCGGCGTGGGCGGCGCCCCGGGTCCGTCCGCTGGACCGCCGGCTCGCCGTGGACCAGGACTCCGTCGAGCGGGGGCTGGCCAGCCTGGTGCTCACCGTGATCGAGCTGCTCCGGCAGCTCATGGAACGGCAGGCGCTGCGCCGGGTCGACCTGGGCGACCTGACCGAGGAGCAGGTCGAGCGGGTCGGCGCCACGCTGATGGCGCTGGAGGAGCAGATGACCCAGCTCCGGGAGTACTTCGGTCTGGCTCCCGAGGATCTCAACCTCGACCTCGGCCCGCTCGGCCCGCTGCTGCCCACCGACTGACCCGGTCCCGGCTCACCGCCGGGTCGCGGCGTAGGCCTCCAGGTGGGCGAGCTGCACCGGGTCCAGCGAGGGCCGGACGCGGGCGCGGGCCGCCTGGACGTGCGCGGCCGTGACCGTGCTGGCCGCCAGCGACTCGCGCATCGCGGCGAGGGCCGCCTCCCGGATCAGCGCCGCGCAGTCGGCCGCGGAGAAGCCGTCCAGCTCCGCGCCGAGCGCGGAAAGGTCCACGTCGGGCGCGAGCGGGACGTGCCGGGCGGCCGCGTGCAGGATCTCGGCGCGGGCCGGGCCGTCCGGCGGCGGCACGTACACGAGGCGTTCCAGCCGGCCGGGGCGGAGCAGCGCCGGGTCGACCAGCTCGGGGCGGTTGGTCGCGCCGACCACCACCACGTTGCGCAGCGGCTCCACCCCGTCCAGCTCGGTGAGCAGGGCGGCGACCACCCGGTCGGTGGTGCCGGCGTCGCCGCCCTGGCCCCGGACCGGGGCCAGGGCGTCCACCTCGTCGAGGAACACCAGCGTGGGGGCCGCCTCGCGGGCCCGGCGGAACAGCTCGCGGACCGCGCGTTCGCTCTCACCGACCCACTTGGAGAGCAGCTCCGCGCCCTTCACCGACAGCACGTTGGCCCGGCCCGATCCGGCCAGCGCGGTGACCAGGTAGGTCTTTCCGCAACCGGGCGGCCCGTAGAGCAGCACCCCGCGCGGCGGCGTCACGCCCAGCCGGGCGAAGGTGTCCGGGTAGGTCAGCGGCCAGAGCACCGATTCGGTCAACGTCTGCCGGACCTCGTGCAGGCCACCGACGTCGTCCAGCGTCACCGAGGCCAACTCCAGGGTGGACGCGGCCATCGTGGTCGGCCGGACCACCTCGAGGGCGGCGGTGAAGTCGGCCATCGCCACGGTCGGTGTCTCCACCGCCTTCTGCCGCAGCGCGGCCCGCACCCCGGCCTCCCGGACCAGCGCGGCCAGGTCGGCGGCGACGAACCCCGGCGTACGCCCGGCCACCTCGTCCAGCCGGACGTCCTCGGCCAGCGGGACCTGCCGGGTGAGCACGGTCAGCTGCTCCCGGCGCAGCGCCGCGTCGGGCAGCGGCACGGTGATCCGCAGCGAGAGCAGGTCCGGGGCGCGCAGCGCCGGATCGACCGCCTCGGGTCGCCCGGTCGTGCAGACGACCGCCGCCCCGGACCGGACCGTCTCGGCGATCACCTGCCGGAACACCGTGGCCAGCGGACCGGGCTCGTCGGCCGGGGCGACCGCCTCCACGTCGGTCAGCAGCAGCACGGCCGGGCCGCCGTCCCGGACCGCGGCGGCGGCCTCACGCAGCCGGCGGGCGGCGGCGTCGTTGCCCAGCGCGGCCAGTTCCGGGCCCCAGAGCGGGCGGACCCGGGCGCGGACCCGGGCGGCGACCGCGCGGACCAGCGCCGACTTGCCCGAGCCGGCGGGGCCGCTGACGAGCACGCCGAGCGAGACGGTGGTGCCGAGCCGACCCAGCACCTCACGGTGGTGGAAGCCCAGGTCGAGCAGTTCGGTCAGCTCCTCGGCCTGGGCCCGCAGCCCGGGCAGCTCGTCCACGTCGGGAGCGTCCTCGGGCCCGAGCAGGCCGTCGGCCGGCGCGGAGGTGGCCGGGGTCGCCGGGCCCGCCTCGCCGGCCGGGCCGGAGCCGCGGGTGGCCGGGCCGTGCTCCCAGCCGACCACGGTGTCCATGGTGACCAGCGCGCCGGTCGCCGGCTCGGCCGCCACCACGGTGAGCAGGGTGCTGGTCCAGGCGTACCCGACGGTGGTGGCCAGGCTGCGCCGGGCGGCCTCGACCAGGCCGCGCAGCGCGGCGTCGGGGAGCACGTCCTGGGGCAGCAGCGAGACGTCGTCCCCGGCGGTGACCACCTTGCCGAGCAGGGCGAGCCGGAGCATCTCCGGGGAGACCGCGGCGACCACGCCGACCGGGCCGGCCAGGGTGAGCCGGCGCGCCGGGGCCGCCGGCAGCGGGCTCACCGTGACCTGTCCGCCGTCGCGCAGGCCCAGGTTGCCCAGCAGCAGGTCGTCGGCGTAGAGCAGGGCGCTGCTCGCGCCCGGGTCGGCCGGCGCGGCGATGCCGGCGGTCACCCGGCGGCCGGTCAGCCGCACCGGGTCGCCGGGGCGCAGCGCCAGCGCCGTCAGCACCTCGGGGTGCAGGCGGACGACGCCGCGCCGGGCGTCCAGCGCCGCCGGCCGCAGGGTCGCGGTCAGGGTCAGGTCGGGTTCCGCCACCCGCCCGACAGTAGCCGCCGGCACCCCGTCGTGCCGGCGGGCCTCAGAGCGGGCCGGTGTCCTCCAGCAGCGAGGGATCGCGCCGGATCATCTCGGCCAGCCGGGCCGCCGGGTCGGTGACCAGCCCGTCGTGCCCCGGGGCCGGCACCGTCTTCACCGACATCGGCCAGGCCGGCGGGGGCGCCGGCGCGGACGCCGCGCCGACCGTCACGTCCGGGCCGGACCAGGCGACGCGCAACGGGTACGCCTGCCCGCCCAGCTCCACCCGCAGGACGACGGCCAGCCCGGGGTGCTCCGCGACCACCCGGCGGACCGCCTCGGCCACCTCCTCGACCGGGTCCCGCCGCTCCGGCCGGTCGCCCCCACGCAACCGGTACGCGCCGTGCCCCACCCGCCCGTCCACCGGCCGGTCGCGCTCAACCTCCTCGTCCGCCTCACCGGGCAGCGGCGTCCGGCGGCGCTGCGCCTCCTCGCGCCGGGCCAGCCGGGCCAGGGTCTCGTCCAGGTCACCTCTCATCACGTCCACCCCTTCCGTGATACGGGTCGAACCGGCGGCCGGTTCAGGCCCCCTTCTCCCGGGTCGCCCGGTCCAGCGCCCGGTCCAGGACGACCAGCAGCGCGTCCCGTACGGAGAGCCGGTCCCGGGCGTCGAACTGCACCAGCGGCACGTGTTCGCCGATCGCCAGCGCCCAGCGGATCGAGGGCAGGTCGAGGGCCAGCCGGCCGTCGAAGGCGTTCACCCCCACGGCGAACGGCAGCCCGGCCCGCTCGAAGAAGTCGATCGCCGGATAGCAGTCGTCGAGCCGGGCGCTGTCGACCACCACGAGCGCGCCGAGCGCGCCCCGGGCCAGGTCGTCCCACATGAAGCCGAAGCGGGCCTGGCCGGGCGTGCCGAAGAGGTAGAGCTTGAGGCTGCGGTCGATGGTGACGCACCCGAAGTCCATGGCGACCGTGGTGGTGGTCTTGTCCGACACCGCGCCCGGGTCGTCGACGCCGATCCCGGCGGTGGTCATCTCCGCCTCGGTGGTCAGCGGGGCGATCTCGGAGATCGCGCCCACCGTCGTGGTCTTGCCCACCCCGAAGCCACCGGCGATGAGGATCTTCACCGGGATCGGTGGCCGCGGCGCGGACACCCGGCTGACCGTCGGGCCGGCCACCTCCGGCGGCCGGTACGGCGGCGGCGGAGCCGGCGTGGCGGCCCGACCGGCCGGTGGGGCGGTGGCGGGCGGGGCGGCGTACCGGGTGGCGGCGCTGTTCGCGACGGGCCCGCCCGCCGCGGCCGCCGGCCATTCAGGAGATCGCACGGAGTCCATCAATCACTCGCAGGATGAGGTCGGGGTCGAGGGCGCCGTCGGCGTCCCCGAGGTGCACGTCGAGGTGCCCGGCGGCGCGGAGGTCGCCGACGAGCACCCGGGTCACGCCGAAGTGCATCCGCGTGCGGGCGGAGATCTCGGCGACCGAGATCGGCTCCGCGCAGAGCGCCACGATCGTCGCCAGTTCCGGGGCCAGCCGGGCGATCACCGCCCACGAGCCGCTCTCCGGCCGGGCGGTCACCTGGGTCTCCAGGCCGATCGCCGGATCGCCGTCCACCCGTCCGGCGGTCAGCACGAACGGACGCGGACCGGTGGGCTCCCCGTCGCCCGCCTCCGGCCCGGGGCCGGGGGACGGCGCGCGCAGGAAGGGGCGGATCCGGGTGCCGGCCTCCGGCTCCGGGTCCTCGCCGGCCGCCTCCGGTGTCATTGCTGGACGGCGTTCTTCAGCTCGGCGATCAACCGGGGGCTCAGGGCACCGCCGGCCCGGCCGGCGAACAGCGTCATCTCGTACGCCACGGTGCCCAGGTTGGCCGAGCGGTCGGCGACCACGCCGAGCACCGAGCCGCTGCTGATCGCGCTGATCAGCAGGTAGCCCTCGGCCATGTCGACGATCACCCGGTTCAACCCGCCGAGCGCGTACCAGCTGGCCGCGCCTCCGGCGAGGCTGGTCATGCCGGAGACGACGGCGGCCAGCCGCTCCGCGTTGGACCGGTCCTTGATGGCGGACATGGCCATCAGCAGTCCGTCCGAGGAGACCGCGATCGCCTCCATCACCCCGGCCGTGCTGGAGGTGAACGAGTCGAGCAGCCAGTTGAAGGTGCGCGCCTCGGGGCTGAGGCCGCCGGCGGTGGTCTGGTCGGCGTTGTCGTGCAGGAACGGGCTGGTCACCGTGATGCGTCCTCTTCGTAGCGGCGGTCTGGACCGACTTCGCGCAGAGCACGGGCGACGCCCGCCTCGAAGTCGGTGATGAGGTCGCGGACCTCGGCCGGGTCCCCCGGCGGCGGGCTTGCCGGCGGGGTGGTCTGGGCCGGGGACCCGGCCAGGTTCGCCCCGGGCACCCGCCGGCTGAGCCGGGGCCGGCCGGGGGTGGGCACGGTGGGAGCGGCGTCGTCCTCGGCCCGGCGTACGCCGTCCTGGAACGCCTCGACCAGGGCCCGGACCGTGGCCGGGTCGGCGGTGCCGGCGGTGGCGGCGGCGACCGGGCCCGGCGCCGGCTCGGCGGGCGGCAGGGTCGCCCCGGGTACCCGCTGCCGGATCAGCGGCTGGGACCAGGCCGGCCCGGCGGGCGGGGGCGCGAGGGCCGGCCCGGCGGGCGGCGGGCCGGTCGCCGGCCCGGCGGCCGGGGGAGCGGCCGGTGCCGGGCCGACGACCGGGGTCGGCGGGTCCGGGGTGCCGGGACCGGGGGTCGCCGGCACCGGGGTGGCGGGTGCCACGAGGGGCGGCCAGGTGGTCGGCGGCCCGCCGGCGGACGTACCGGCAGTGCCGGGGCCGGCGACCGTGCCGAGGTCGGCGATCGGGTGCGGGTCGGCGGCCGGGTGGCCGAAGGCGTTCCAGGACTCACCGGCCTCGATGCTGCGGGTGGCCCGGCTCAGCAGCGCCACGTCGAAGCCGGCCGGCTCGTCGGTGGCCGGGATCCGGACGGGCTCGGGCAGCGCGGGCCGCTCCCGGGACGGCACCGAGGCCCGCGCCACCGCCGCGCCGGCCCGCTCGGGACGGCGGACCACCAGCAGGGCGGCCGGGATGTCCAGGTGGGCCGTCACCCCGCCACCGGCGGTCGCGGCCAGCCGGACGCTCCAGCCGTGCCGGCGGGCCAGCCGGCCCACCACGAAGAGCCCGAGCACCTCGGTCGGAGCCAGGTCGAGCCGCTCCCGGCGGGTGAGCCGCGCGTTCTCGGCGGCGAGGCGCTCCTCGGTCATGCCGATGCCCCGGTCGACCACGATGAGCCGGGCGCCGTCGTCGGTCTGCTCGCCGGCCACCAGCACCCGGGTGTGCGGCGGGGAGAAGGCCGTGGCGTTCTCCATCAGCTCGGCCAGCGCGAGCACCAGGTCACCGGCGGTCGCGGGCCCCGCCGACACCCCGGACGGGACCTGCACGTCCACCCGGGTGTAGTCCTCGATCTCACCGAGCGCGAGCCGGACCAGGTCGGCCAGCGGGACCGGCGCGACGTGCCCGTCCGACCCGGTCGCGCCGGAGAGCACCACGAGGCTGCCGGCGTTGCGGCGCAGCCGGCTGGAGATGTGGTCGAGGCGGTACAGGTGTTCCAGCCGCCCCGGATCGGTCTCCTGCCGCTCCAGCCGGTCGATGAGGGCGATCTGCCGGCCGACCAGGTTCTGCGTACGCCGGCCGACGTGGCCGAACATCTGCGCCACGTTGCGCCGGCCGGCCACCTGCCGCTCGACCAGCCGCGCGGCGGTGCGCTGCACCCGCTCGAACGCCCGGGCCAGGTCGCCGATCTCGTCCCGGGACCCGATGTCGATCGGGTCGAGGCGGACCGGTGCCACCGTCTCGGACTCGTCGTCGACCACCCGGGTCAGCTCGGCCTCGGCGACCCGGGCGACCCGGTCGGCGGAGCGGGTGAGCCGGGTCAGCGGCCGGGCCACCGTCCGGGCCACCGCCATGCCGAGCAGCACCACGCTCAGCAGGATCAGGGCGGCCGCCGCGCTCACCAGCCAGGCGGCGGCGAGCGCGTCCCGGTGTTCCCTGCGGGTCTCGGCGATGACGTCCGCGACGATCTTCTTCTCCACGAACTGGCCGAGGGTGATCATCGAGCGGACCGAGGGGAACAGCGCGTCGACGGGCACCGCCGCGATCGCCGTGACCGGGTCCCTGATGCTGTCCACCAGGAAGGTCGGGCTGGTGCGCGCGGCGACCGCCGCGTCGTCCAGCATGGCGAGCCGGTACTGCTCCGGCGTGATCAGGCTGCGGAACCGCTGGTTGTCGACCATGAGGCCGGCCATGCAGGCGATGTACGAGCCCGCCACCTTCGGGTCACCCGTCGTCTTGACCAGCACGATCAGCGTGGCACAGGCGCCCAGTCCCTCGTCGGCGCGCAGCAGCGCGTCCAGTGCCAGCACCTGCCGCCCCGCCGAGGTGCCGGTGTCCACCTGGAACGGCAGCCGCAGCGACTCGATCAACGCCATGTCGACGGTGCGGAACGCGCTCATGATCCCGTCCGGGGTGGCCGTGCCGGCGAGCACGGAGGTCCGCAGGTCGCCCAGCGTGCGTACCCCGTCGAGAGCCGCCCGGACCGGCGCCGGCAGCGACTCGGCCCGCAGGTCGGCGACCCGGTCGTCCACCGTGGCGGATTTCTGGATCAGCTCGGTGCGGGTCACCCGGCCGAGCAGCGACCCCACCGAGAGCAGCCGTTCCTGCTGAAGGTCCTGCACGAGGCTGCCGATGCGGCTGGCCACCCGGACGGTGTCGGCGGTGTCGGCGGCCCGCTGGGCGGCGGCGACCCGGTCGAGGACCACAGGCACGGCCAGCCCGACCATGCTGAGCAGCGGGATGATCACCAGCAGGGCGAGCCTGCCCCGGATCCGGAGCCTACCGAGCAGCATCGAACGGCCTCCACCGCTCGGAGTCGCCGCGTCCGCCGCCGACGGGCAGGAGGTCGCCGTTCCCGGGGGACGCCGGCGGGTCGGGGTGGAGGGTGACCGGCGGCGGGCCGGCCTCGGCGGGCTCGCGGTCCGCCTCGGCGGCCCGGCGGCGGGCGCGCCGCAGCGCGGAGAGCAGCACCCCGGCCAGCACGGCGAGCAGCACCCCGGCCGCCGCGACGGCGCCCCGGGCCAGCCAGCGGTCCCGGTCGAGCCGGTCGAGCCGTTCCGCCAGCAGCGCGTCGAGCTGGTCGAGGATGACCTGCCGGAGCTGGGTGGCGGCCGACTGCGCCCCGCGCCGCGCGGCGCCGAGCTGGACCGGGTCGGGCCCGGCCGCTCCGGCCGGCGCCGAGAACGCGGCGAGCGCCTCCACCGAGCGCTGGTAGGTGTCGAGCGGGGTGAGCACGGTCGGGCCGAGGTCGGTGCTCTCCGAGCTGCCCACGGCCGCCCGGAGGTCCTCCACCAGGTCGGTGCCGGGCCCGAGCGCGGCGACCCGGAGCTCGGCCAGCTCGGCGACGGTCTTCGGGCGGTCCGCCGCGGGCCGGCTCGGGGCGAGGGTGGCCACGTCGGCGAGGCGGCCGGCGGCGACCATGGCCGCGGGCAGGTCGGCGCCGACGGCGTCCTGCACGAAGAACGAGTCGGAGCGGGGGTCGCGGATCAGGCCGGAGGCCTCCCGGACCTTCCGGTGCAGGGCCAGCAGCAGGTCGGCGACCTCGCCGTACGCCTGGAGGGCCGCCTCCGGGTCGGCGAGCCCGCGCTCCGGCAGTGCCTCCAGCTTGGCCCGTACCCCCGCCCAGCGTTCCCGGGTGCGGAGCGTGTCACCGACCGCGCCGTCCACCTCCGCCGCCTGCTCGACGGCGGCGGTGAGCGCCGCCCGGGAGACCGGCCGGCCGGCGACCGCCGTGGTCTGCGCGTCGATCAGCGCGTCGGTGACCGGCCCGAGCGCGCGCAGGTAGCGGACGCCGAGCCGTTCGCGCGCGGCCAGGTCGTGGTCGTCCCCGGTGTGCCCGTCGGCCTGGGCGAAGAGCAGCCCGAGCGGGGCCAGCAGCGCCAGCACGAGCAGCAGGGGCACGGTGCGGCCCGGTACGGAGGGTCGCCGGCGGGTCCGCGGCGCGGGGACGGTCATGGTCTGTCTCCTCCGGCGACGGCGGGGGACGGTCCGGAGCCGGGAGGTCGCCGTACGCAGTCCCGTGCACCGGACCGGAAAATTAGTCGAACCGGGCGGGGGCGGGAGCGTGCTCCGCGAGTCGGCTTCACGTCACTTCGGGTCGCGTCACGTCCGGTTGACCTTGCACCTACGGAGCGTCCGATATGGGCGGGAGGAAGGTGGCATCGGCGGCATTTGCGAGCGTAGATGTGAATTCACGGGATCAGAATTCATCCCGCTGGGACGCTCTGGACCTTCCTCGGTCGACGGGACCCGGACAACGAACGGTGCAACCGGACGGACGTACGGCGGATCTCAGGGAATGCTCAGCCGGCGGGCCGTACCGTGTGCCGCATGAGATCACCGCTGCCTGTCGCGCGGATCCGACGCGCCCTGGCCGGCCGCCCGCGCCGGCTCGTCGCCGCGGTGGTGGTGGTCGTCCTGGTCGCCGCCGCCCTGGTCTGGGCGGCACGCCCGGACCGCCCCGGCTTCCGCACCGAGTCGGCCCTGGTGACCGTCCGTTCCGGACCGGCCGGCGACCAGCCGGTCGACCTCGACACCACGCTCTACCTGCCGGACGACGCCTCGGCCCGGCACCGCGTGCCGGCGGTCCTGCTGGCACACGGCTTCGGCGGCACCAAGGAGTCGGTCCGCTCCGACGCGGAGGACCTGGCCGCCCGGGGTTACGCGGTGCTCACCTGGACGGCCCGCGGCTTCGGGCGCAGCGGCGGCGAGATCCACCTGGACAGCCCCGACTACGAGGTACGCGACGCACAGCGCCTGCTGGACCGGCTCGCCGCCCGCCCGGACGTCCGCCTCGACGCGGCCGGGGACCCCCGGGTCGGCGTGGTCGGCGGCTCGTACGGCGGTGGCCTGGCCCTGCTCCTGGCCGCGCAGGACCGCCGGGTCGACGCGATCGTTCCGATGATCACCTGGAACGACCTGTCCCGCGCCTTCCTGCCCGAGAGCACCGGCAAGGCACCCACCGAGGGCGTGTTCAAGAAGGGCTGGGCCGGCATCTTCTTCGGCGGCGGCGGCAACGCCGGCTCCGGCCCGGCCGGTCTCTCCGGCACCGGAGCGGCCCAGCCGGAGGGCGCCCCGGCGTCGGCCGGCGCGCCCAGCCCGCAGCCCGGCGCCGGTCCGGGCGCCGGGCCGGGTCGCGCCCCGGCCGGCGCCGCCGACCCGTCCTGCGGCCGGTTCGCCGCCGACGTCTGCGCCGCGTACCTGCGGATCGCCACCACCGGTCGGGCCGACGCCCAGGCGGTCGACCTGCTGCGCCGCTCCTCCCCGGCCGGGGTGCTCGACCGCATCGCGGCACCCACGCTGCTGGTGCAGGGCGAGGCGGACAGCCTCTTCCCGCTCACCGAGGCCGACGCCAACGCCCGGGGCATCGCCGCGGCCGGCACCCCGGTGCGGGTCGCCTGGTTCACCGGCGGCCACGACGGCGGCGCGGGACCGACCTCCGACTCCGACCGGGTGAAGTTCCTGACCGCGCAGTGGCTCGACCACTACGTCAAGGGCGACGGCGAGGCGCCCGGCGACAGCTTCACCTTCTCCCGGATCGCCGGGTTCGACGCGCTCGACCGGGGCCTGGTGGCCACCGGCTTCCGCACCGCCGACTACCCGGGCGTGACCGGGCAGGGCCGACGCGAGGTGACCCTGGCCGGGCCGGCACAGCCCGTCGCCAACCCGCCCAACGGCAACCCGGCGGCGATCTCGTCGGTGCCGTTCGCCGGGGCGCTCGGCTCGCTGCTGGACGGGGTGGCCGGCGACATCCCCGGCCAGCACGCCCGGTTCGAGTCCGCGCCGCTGGCCGACCCGGTCGACGTGGTCGGAGCGCCGACCGTGCGCATCCGGGCCGCCTCCGCGACCGGCGAGGCGGTGCTCTTCGTGAAGCTCTACGACGTCGACCCGCAGGGCGCGGCCACGCTGCCGGACGGACTGGTCGCGCCGGTCCGGTTGACCGGCCTGCCGGCGACCGTCGAGCAGGCCCGGCCGGTCACGGTCACCCTGCCGGCGATCGTCCGGCGGGTCGAGGCCGGCCACCGGCTGCGGGTCGTGGTGGCCACCTCCGACCAGGCGTACGCCACCCCGCCCGAGCCGGCCGTGTACACCGTGGCGCCCGGCGACGGCCCGCTGGTGCTGCCCACTGTCGACGCCACGCCCATCCCCACCACCGCCACGGTCTGGCGCTGGGTGCTGGCCGGCCTGCTCGCCGCGATCGCGGTCGGGCTCGCCGTGGTCGTCCTGCTCGCCCGCCGCCGGCACCGCCGCCAGGACAGCTCCGTCCACCCGACGTACGCGGGGGTCCCGCTCGCCGTCCGCAACCTGCGCAAGGAGTACGCGGACGGGTTCGTCGCCGTCTCCGACGTGGACTTCGAGGTGCACCCGGGCCAGGTCGTCGGCCTGCTCGGCCCGAACGGCGCCGGCAAGACCACCACGCTGCGGGTGCTCATGGGGCTGACCCAGCCCACCGCCGGCGAGATCTACGTCTTCGGGCACCGGCTGGTGCCCGGCTCGCCGGTGCTCTCGCGGATCGGCGCGCTGGTCGAGGGGCCGGGCTTCCTGCCGCACCTGTCCGGCCTGGAGAACCTGCGGGCGTACTGGCGGGCGACCGGCCGGCCGTGGGCGGACGCGCACTTCGACGAGGCGTTGGAGATCGCCGGGTTGGGCGACTCGGTGCACCGGCGGACGAAGAACTACAGCCACGGCATGCGCCAGCGGCTGGCCATCGCGCAGGCCATGCTGGGCCTGCCCGAACTGCTGGTGCTCGACGAGCCGACGGACGGGCTCGATCCGCCGCAGATCGCCGAGATGCGCCGGGTGCTCCAGCGCTACGCCACCGACGGCCGGGCGGTGCTGGTCTCCAGCCACCTGCTCGCCGAGGTGGAGCAGACCTGCACGCACGCCGTGGTGGTGAACAAGGGGCGGATCGTGGCGTCCGGCCCGGTCGAGGAGATCGTCGGGGAGTCGCCGAGCGTGCTGTTCGACGTGAGCGACCCGGACGCGGCGCGCGGCGTGCTCGACCGGCTGGCCGGCGTACGGGTGCTGCCCGACGGCGACGGCGGGCTGGTGGTGGACACCAACGGCACCGCTCGCAGCGAGGTGGTGGCCGAGCTGGTCCGGGCCGGCATCGGAGTGGACCGGGTGGTGCCCCGGCGGCGCCTGGAGGACGCGTTCCTCGCTCTGGTGGGCGAGAACTCTCGGGGAAGCGGGGACCGGTGATGGCTCAGTCGTCTTCTGTCGGACCGGTCGGTGCGGCCGTCGGTTACCGGCCGTCGGCCACGCTGCCGTTCCTGGCGGAGTTCCGCCGGCAGGCGTCGCGGCGGCGTACCCAGCTCGCGCTCGGGTTCATGGTGCTGCTGCCGCTGATCATCCTGGTCGCGTTCCAGTTCGACTCGGGCGGTGACGACGACAACGGGCGGGGCGAGTTCGCCAGCCTGGTCGACCTGGCCACCTCGGGCGGCCTGAACTTCACCCTCTTCTCGATCTTCGTCTCGTCGTCCTTCCTGCTGGTCGTCGTGGTGGCGCTGTTCTGCGGTGACACGGTGGCGAGCGAGGCGAGCTGGGGCAGCCTGCGCTACCTGCTGGCCATTCCGGTGCCCCGGGCCCGGCTGCTCACGGTGAAGCTGGTGGTCGCGCTCGTGTACTCGGCGCTGGCGCTGGTGCTGCTCGCCGGCACGGCCCTGCTCGCCGGCACCCTCCGGTACGGCTGGTCGCCGCTGCGCAGCCAGGTCGCCGCCGAGCTGGCCCCGGGCGAGGGCCTGGTCCGCCTGCTCGGCGTGCTCGGCTACCTGGCGGTGGTCCTGCTGGTGGTGGCCGGCCTGGCGTTCCTGCTCTCGGTGACCACGGACGCCGCGCTCGGCGCCGTCGGCGGTGCGGTGCTGCTCTGGATCCTCTCCAGCATCCTGGACCAGATCACCGCGCTGGGCGGGCTGCGGGCGTTCCTGCCCACCCACTACAGCAGCGCCTGGCTCGGGCTGCTGTCCACGCCGGTGCAGACCGACGACGTGGTACGCGGCACCATCTCGGCGGTCGCCTACGCCACCCTCTTCTGGGGTCTGGCCTTCTGGCGGTTCACCCGCAAGGACGTCACGAGCTGATCCGCCGGGATACCATGGGAGCGTTCCCAAAAAGTCTTCCCAAACCTGAGGAATCAGTAACTGTCGATGCCGGGGTGCCTCATGCTGGGGATATCCATCCCTATCTATGGAGGTTCCGATGGTCCCGGCGCGACTGCACGGCCCCGTGCTCTCCCTGTTCCGCATGGTCACCGGCCTGCTCTTCCTCTGCCACGGCGCGGCTTCCCTCTTCGGCGTCCTGGGCGGCAACCCGATGACCGGCAGGGCGGTCCCGATCGGCGAGTGGCCGGGCTGGTGGGCCGCCCTGATCCAGCTCGCCTGCGGCGCGCTGGTGCTCGTCGGCCTGCTCACCCGGCCCGCGGCGCTGCTCGCCTCCGGCTCGATGGCGTACGCGTACTTCGTGGTACACCAGCCGGACGGCCCGCTGCCGCTGCGCAACGGCGGCGAGCCGGCAGCGCTCTTCTGCTGGTCGTTCCTGCTCGTGGCGGTGCTCGGCCCGGGCACCTGGGCGCTGGACGCGCTGCTCTCCCGGGCCCGCGAGGTGGCGCCCGAGCCCGCCGCCCGCCCCTCGGTCCCGGCCTGAGCAGACCCTTCGCCGAGATCTTGGTAGGAAGTGGCCCCGCAGGGGGCCGTTTCCTACCAAGATCTCGATGGGAGCCGATCTCAGAGGCGGCTGTCGGGGGTCGGTGCCGTGGAGGGCAGGTCGCTCGGGGCGGGTGGACGCGTCGAGGACGGGCCGTCGTAGCGCTTCCAGGCGCTCACCCCGAGGCGGCCGGTGTTGCCGAGATCGATCGGCCCGTCCAGCTCGACGGGGTGGGCGGGCCGGCCCGGCAGCGGGGCGACGTCGAGGTGGACCCCGTTGCTGGCCACGACCGTGGCGTCGGTGACCAGGTTGCGCCAGAGCAGTGCGGCGGCGGCCCGCTCGCCGGGACGCAGGACGAGCCGGGTGGGCGGCTGGTCGAAGCCGGACGTGATCGGGCGGGCGCCCGGAATGATCTGGACCGTGATCGGGTCCCCGTCGGCGTCCCGGAGGCGGGGTGCCGGATAACCCCGCAGCTCGTACGGGCGGTCACCGCAGTTGACCAGTTCCAGGCCCATGGCCCGCAGGCCCATGGCGGCGCTCACCCCGAGCTCCGTGATGCGGATCCCGTCGGGTGAGCAGGCGGGCGGGGGCGGTGGCGTGCTGGGCGCCGGGGTGGGCGGGGCCGGTGCGGAGACGGGACGGGGTGCCGGTGCGGGGGCGCAGGCGGTGAGCAGCGCCAGGCCCGCGAGGACTCCGATCCGTGCCGCCACCGTCCGCATTCGGCGATCATTCCAGGTCGCGCCCGCCCCGCGCCGCCCGGACACGGGGGTCAGGCGCGGGCGGGTGCGGCGAGGACCGCGTCGAGCAGCCCCGGGTAGAGGCGCTCCAGCTCCTCGCGGCGCAGCCGGACGTACCGGCTGGTGCCGGCGACCCGGGTCCGGGTGAGGCCCGCCTCGCGCAGCACCTTGAGGTGGTGGCTGCGGGTCGCCTTGGAGACGCCGAACTCGAAGGTGCCGCAGGCGTGCTCCCCGCCCTCGGCCAGGGCGCGCACGATCTGCAGCCGGACATCGTCGGCCAGGGCGGCCAGCACGGCGGTGACGGGCACCTCGCGCAGCTCGGGTTCGTGCAGCTCCATGTGACCAGCGTAACCTATGTTCGACATCGGTCGAACAACCTCCTAGAGTCGGCTCCGTTGGTTCGACGATACTCGAACATTGGAGCCTCGATGCGTTCCCGTTCCGCCGCCTTCCCGCTCTTCGCCGTGGTGAGCTGGGGCGTCATGTTCCCCGTGCTGGCCAGCGCGCTCACCCGGGTGGACGCCCTCAACCTGACCACCGCCCGGTACCTGCTCGCCACCGCCGTGCTGCTCACCCTGCTGCTGGCCCGCGAAGGGCTCGCCGCCCTGCGGACGCAGCGCCGCGCCACCGAGGTGGTGCTGCTCGGGGTGCTCGGCTTCGCCGGCTTCAACGTGCTGACCAACCTGGCCCTGGGCCACGCCACCCCGCAGCAGATCGCCCTCTTCGCCTCCAGCACCCCGCTTGTCACCCAGCTCGTCCGCTGGGCGCGCGACGGGGTACGCCCCCGGCCGGCGCTGCTCGGTCTCTCCCTGGTCGCCCTGCTCGGCGTCGGGCTGGTGATCACCCGGGGCCGGCTCGACGGGCTGGACCAGTTCGGGGTGGGCGGGCTGCTCATGATCGGCGCGGTGCTCGGCTGGGCCTTCTACACGCACGGCGCGAGCCGGTTCACCGAGTGGTCGCCCCTGCGCTACACCACGCTGACCTCCGCCGCCGGCCTGGTCGCCATGCTCGCGGCCAGCGCCGTCGCCGACGTCACCGGCCTCCAGCACGCGCCGGCCGCCGCCGACCTCGTCGCGGTCGCCCCGCAACTGGCGTACGCCGTGGTGGTCGCCGCCGTCCTCGCGGTGCTCGCCTGGAACACCGGGATCCGCCGGCTCGGCGTGGCCGACGCGGCGCTGTTCATGAACCTGGTCCCGGTCACCACGTTCGCGGTGCAGATCCTGCGCGGCTACCGGCCCGGCGCGGTGGAGCTGGTCGGCGCCGCGCTGACCATCGCCGCCCTCGTCGCGGCGAACCTGGCCACCCGTACCCGGAAGGCGCCCGCCACCCCGGCGCCGGTCGCCGTGACCGACCACCCCGCGGTGATCGAGCCGGTCGCGGTCGTCGCGCGCTGACCCGGGCCGCGGCTCACACCGTGGGAACCCGGCTCGGCAGCGCCCCGGCGCCCGCATAGACTCGGCGGCACAACTGCATACCTCATCCAGAGGGGCTGAGGGATACGGCCCGATGACGCCCCGGCAACCACCCGCGCGCTCGACGACGAGCGACCGCGGGCAGGTGCCAATTCCGTCCCCGCCGCACCCGGCGATGCGGGGAAAGATGAGAGGAAACCCTCGACATGACGTCGACGATCCCCGCCGCCTCCGGCATCGACACCAGCCTCAGCCCGGCCCGCGCCCTGGTCTGCCGCGCCTGTTCGGCGCGCTACCCGCTGGCCGCCCAGCACGCCTGTTACGAGTGCTTCGGGCCGCTGGAGGTCGACTACGACACCGCCGCCCTGGCCGCCGTCACCCGCGAGCAGATCGAGGCCGGGCCGAAGAACCTGTGGCGGTACGCCGCCCTGCTCCCCGCCGGCCAGGACCCGGCCACCCGGGTCACCCTCGACCCGGGGCTGACCCCGCTGGTCGCCGCCCCGCACCTCGCCGCCGAGCTGGGCCTGACCGCCCCGCTCTGGGTCAAGGACGACAGCGGCAACCCGACCCACTCGTTCAAGGACCGCGTCGTCTCCGTGGCGCTGACGGCGGCCCGGGCGCTCGGCTTCACCCGCTACGCCTGCGCCTCCACCGGCAACCTGGCCAACTCGGTGGCCGCCCACGCGGCCCGGGCCGGGGTGCCCTCGGTGGTCTTCATCCCCAGCGACCTGGAGCAGGGCAAGGTGGTGACCACCGCCGTCTACGGCGGCGACCTGGTCGCCATCGACGGCTCGTACGACGACGTGAACCGGCTCTGCGGCGAGCTGGTGGAGACGGACGAGTTCGAGGACACGGCGTTCGTCAACGTGAACGTGCGGCCCTACTACGCGGAGGGCTCGAAGACCCTCGGCTACGAGGTGGCCGAGCAGCTCGGCTGGCGGATCCCGGCCCAGGTGGTGATCCCGATGGCCAGCGGCGAGCTGCTCACGAAGATCGACAAGGCGTTCCAGGAGCTGGTCGAGATCGGGCTGGTCGAGGCGCCGGCCGGCGGCTGGAAGGTGTTCGGCGCCCAGTCCGCCGGCTGCAACCCGATCGCCACCGCGCTGCACGCCGACAGCGACACGATCATCCCGGTCAAGCCGACCGGCATCGCCAAGTCGCTGAACATCGGCGACCCGGCCGCCGGCCTCTACGCCCTGGAGGCGGTGCGCCGCACGGGGGGCTGGATGGAGTACGCGGACGACGACGAGATCCGCGCCGGCATCCGGCTGCTCGCCCGCACCACCGGCGTCTTCGCCGAGACGGCCGGCGGCGTCACCGTGGCGGTGCTGCGCAAGCTCGTCGAGTCCGGCCGGCTCGACCCGGCGGCGGAGACGGTCGTCTTCAACACCGGCGAGGGCCTCAAGACCATCGACGCGGTCGCCCCCGAGGTCGGGCCGACCCACCGGATCCGGCCCAGCCTCCGCGCCGCCCGGGACGCCGGACTCCTGTCCTGACCCCCGTCGCCGGACTCGTCCGGGCGGGGGATGGGGGGATCGCCCGGGCGGGGGATTGGGGTGATCCGTTGGGTAACTGGCTTTTCGCTGTGAGTGCGGAAAACGCGCCGACAAGGACTTGACGGCAGGAATTGGACGGCGCAAGATGCTCCGTGCGGGAGGGCATCCGCCGGAGACTTTTCAAGTTCTTGCGACCCAACGCCGGAGGCGTTGTGCGGACGTCCCTCCCGACCAACGTCCGAAGGGGCCAGCGGAAAACCGCTGGCCCCTTCGCTGTGCGGGGGCCACCCTCACGGGCGCGGGCCTCCCGGTCACCCTCCTCGATCCCGCCGATCGAGCGACCCTGGACGCCGTCTACCGGACGGCCGTCGCGGCGCAATCCGTGGACGAGCCGGATCTCCCGCCGCTGTGCCGGCGGCGGTTCGAACACCACATGATCGTGATCAACGAGCAGCTCGGCTGCCGGCTCGACCGACTGGCGGTTGACGATCTGACTTGTGACACGCCACTACTGATCTGGTGGCAAGCTGTTGCATGATGGCGGGCATGACGGAGACCCCGCACCCCCTGTACGACAGGCACGCCGAGACCCTCGACCGGGCGCTGACCGCGATCACGGAGCGCGGGTACTGGTCCGCCTATCCCGAGTCGCCCAGCCCCCGGGTGTACGGCGAGACCGCCGCCGCCGACGGCAAGGCCGCCTTCGAGGCGTACCTGGGCGGTGACTTCCCGCTCGACCAGCCGGGCGACGGCGACACCGTCGCCACCGAGGTCAGCCCGTTCGGCGTGGCGCTCGACGTGCGCTACCCGCACGCCGGCGCCGACCAGCTCGTGGCCGCCGCCACCGCCGCCCTGCCGGCCTGGCGTGACGCCGGCCCGCGGGCCCGGGTGGGCGTCTGCCTGGAGATCCTCGACCGGCTGCACCGGAACATCTTCGAGCTGGCCAACGCGGTGCAGTTCACCAGCGGCCAGGCGTTCGTGATGGCCTTCCAGGCCGGCGGCGCGCACGCGCTCGACCGGGCGCTGGAGGCGATCGCCTACGCGTACGCCGAGATGACCCGGCACCCGGGCACGGCCGGCTGGGAGAAGGCCGCCGGCAAGGGCGACCCGCTGCGGATGAGCAAGACCTTCCACGTGGTGCCCCGCGGCGTGGCGCTGGTGATCGGCTGCAACACCTTCCCGACCTGGAACTCGTACCCGGGCTTGTTCGCCTCCCTGGCCACCGGCAACCCGGTGGTCGTGAAGCCGCACCCGCGCGCGGTGCTGCCGCTCGCCATCACCGTGAAGTACGCCCGCCAGGTGCTCGCCGAGGCCGGCTTCGACCCCAACCTGGTGCAGCTCGCCCCCGAGGCGGCCGGCGAGAAGCTCGCCTCGACGCTGGCCCTGCACCCGGCGGTCAAGATCGTCGACTTCACCGGCTCGACCGAGTACGGCGACTGGCTGGAGGCCAACGCCCGGCAGGCCGCCGTCTACACCGAGAAGGCCGGCCTCAACACGGTGGTGATCGACTCCACCGACGACTTCGCGGGCCTCTGCCGCAACCTCGGCTTCACGCTGACCCTCTACAGCGGCCAGATGTGCACCACCTCGCAGAACCTGCTGATCCCCCGGGACGGCATCGAGACCGACCAGGGGCACAAGAGCTTCGACGAGGTGGCCGCCGGCATCGCCGGCGCGGTCGCCAAGCTCACCGCCGACCCGGCCCGGGGTGTCGAGCTGACCGGCGCGATCGTCAACGACGGCGTGCTGGAGCGGCTGGAGGAGGTCACCAAGGTCGGTGAGCCGGTGCTGGAGTCGCGGACCGTGGCGCACCCGTCCTTCCCGGACGCGGTGGTGCGGACGCCCACGGTCGTGAAGCTCGACGCGGCCGACACCGCGACCTACTCCCGCGAGTGGTTCGGCCCGATCTCGTTCGCCATCGCGACCGACTCGACCGCGCACAGCCTGGAGATCCTCCGCTCCACCGTCGGCGAGAAGGGCGCCCTGACCGCCGGCGTCTACTCGACCGACGAGGCGGTGCTGGACGCGGCCGAGGCGGCGGCCGTCGACGCCGGCGTGCACCTGTCCTGCAACCTGACCGGCGGGGTGTTCGTCAACCAGTCGGCGGCGTTCTCCGACTTCCACGGCTCGGGTGCGAACCCGGCGGCGAACTCGGCGCTGACCGACGGCGCGTACGTGGCGAACCGGTTCCGCATCGTGCAGAGCCGCCGCCACGTCTGAGCCCGCGCAGGGAGGGGCCCCCTGCCGACGCAAGGGGGCCCTTCCGGCGCCGGGCTTCAGGCGGGCCGGCGCATCTGGAGTTCGTGGAGCGTCGGGATCCTCGGGTGCGGGACGCGCACCCCGGTGTCCACGAAGCCCAGCTTCTCGTACGCCCGGCAGGCGCGGCCGTTGCCGACCACCACCTCCAGCATCAGCTCGGGCCGGCCGCACGCCCGGGACCAGGCGGCCACCTCGTCCACCAGCGCGCCGAGCAGCCCGCTGCCGCGCCAGGACGGCGTGACGTAGACGGCGTAGATGACGGTCAGCCCCGGCTCGTCCGGGGCGACCGTGCCGCCGGCGTGGCCGACCAGCCGGCCGCCGGGGTCGGCCACGAACTGGGCGTTGTGCTCGCCGTGCGAGACCGCGGCGATCCGGGCCGCGTACTCGGCGTGCGGCCGGGCGGCGGCCTCGGCCACGGTCTCCAGGAACGCCAGCGGGGAGTCGGCCAGCATCTCCAGCCGGAGCGCCCGCATCCGGGCGGCGTCGGCCGGGCGGACCCGGCGGACGGTGGTGGTCGTGGTGGGCGCGCTGGTCATGTCGCATGCATACCGGAAGGGCCGTCACCCGTGCCCGGCCGGGCCCGGACCGCGCCCGGAATATGCCCGATTTGTGGTCGTGCGCGGTCGTCACGCCTCGTGTACCGTGCGATTTCGGTCACTCGATTCAGCGGTCGTCGCCGATCGCCGAACCGGTGGCTCGCCGGTGCCGGTCCGCCGGTTTCCGGGGTCGTGGAACGCCGCGCAGAGTGAGGAAGTGCACCGTGGCACAGGGCACCGTGAAGTGGTTCAACTCCGAAAAGGGCTACGGCTTCATCGCCGTCGACGGCGGGCAGGACGTCTTCGTCCACTTCTCCGCGATCGAGATGGACGGCTACAAGGCGTTGGACGACGGCCAGCGGGTCGAGTTCGAGATCGCCCAGGGCCAGAAGGGGCCGCAGGCCGAGCGGGTCCGCGTCATCGCCTGATCCTGCGCGGCCGCCGCCCGATCGGCGGCCGCGTCACCCCGACGAGGGGGGTGCGGCGCAGGCCCGCGCCGTGGAAGATCATGAGCCGTTCCAGCCGCCGCTGCTGAGGAGGGTTCATGTCCGACCTGTCCCCGTCGGGTTCCGCCGAGCCGGTGCCCCCGGCATCGCCCGGTGCCCCGGCCGACCCGACCCGGCCCGCGTCGCCGGCCGCGCCGGGGCATGCGGTCGACCCCACCGCGCCCGGGTCGCCCACCCCGACGGACCGCGTCCGGCCCGCTGCTCCGGCGGACCCTCCAGTGCCGGCGCAACCCGGCCCGTTCGCACCGCCCGGCTCGCAGGTCGGCCCCGGTGCGTTCGCCGCACCCGGCCAGCCCGGGGCCGGCGGCCAGCCCTGGGAGCCGTACCCGGCCGGGCCGCCGCAGGGCTGGGCCTGGCCGGCCGGTGGCGCGCCGATGCCCGGCGCGGCCTACCCCGGCTACCCGCTGCCCGGCCAGCCCTACGGCTGGCACCCGGGTCTCGATCCGCAGGATCCCCTGGTCACCCCGCCGCACGCGGGCGTCGGCGGCTGGTTCAGCCGGTGCGGGGGCGCGCTGCGGCGCGGCTGGCGGCAGCTCCTGCCGATCATGCTGCTCACCCAGACCGTCCCGGCGACGGTGATCGCGGTCATCTCGCTCGCCCTGGCTCCGACCGAGCAGCCGGTCACCGGCGCGGACGGCACGCCGGTGCTGCCCAGCGGCTACTTCGAGCACGTGTTCGCCTTCTACGGCGCGGTGCTCCTGGCCGCCCTGATCTTCGGCCCGCTGCAGAGCGCCGGCTGGGCCGCCGGCACCTGGGTGGTGGCCCGCCAGGCGGCCGGGGAGCCGGTCGGGGTCGGCGCGGCGCTCCGCTACGGGCTGCGCCGCGCCCTCGGCCTCTGGGGCTGGACCATCGTGACCTCGCTGCTGATCACGGTCGGCGCCTGCTTCTGCCTGCTGCCCGGCCTCTACGCGGCGTTCGCGTTCGCCCTGTTCGGCCCGATCTACCTGTTCGAGCGGCAGGAGCCCGTCGGCCGGGCCTGGCGGATGTTCCACAACCGGTTCGGCATGGTGCTGGGCCGGGTGGCGCTGGTCATCTGCGCGCTGATCGCCGCCGCGGTGCTCGACGGCGTGCTCGGGCTGGTCAACCAGCTTGCCTTCGGGGTGGACCCGCTGGCCGCACCGGGCACCGCCGTGGGCGCCGTGGCGCTGGCCGTGGTGGGCGCGGTGCTGGCGACCCCGGCCTACCTGGCGCAGCTCGTCGGGCTGGTCGCCACGTACGCCGAGCAGCGGGCCCACGAAGGCCCAGTGAACGCCGCCCGGCTGGCCGCGGAACTCGGCTGAGCGGGGGCAGCGTGCTTGCACTCGGCTAGGGAGAGTGCTAAACAAGTCATTGGCACTCGCGTACGGTGAGTGCCAATGGTCGGGGCGGTAGGGCCACGGCCGTGCCGGTGTCGGAATGGCGCCGGAGCGGCACGGGGCCGGTCGTCGCGGGCTGTCCGGCCCGACCGAGGAGACGTCGTCGTCGCCAGGTGGCGACGTCCCCAAGGTGCGTACACCAGACGGGCCCATCCGGGAACCCTCGGGTGGCCCGTGAGTGTCCAGGAGGACAACGCCGTATGGCCAAGATGATCGCGTTCGACGAAGAGGCGCGCCGCGGCCTCGAGCGGGGCATGAACCAGCTCGCCGACGCCGTGAAGGTGACGCTCGGCCCCAAGGGCCGCAACGTCGTGCTCGAGAAGAAGTGGGGTGCCCCCACCATCACCAACGATGGTGTGAGCATCGCCAAGGAGATCGAGCTCGAGGACCCCTACGAGAAGATCGGCGCCGAGCTGGTCAAGGAGGTCGCGAAGAAGACCGACGACGTGGCCGGTGACGGCACGACGACGGCGACCGTCCTGGCCCAGGCCCTGGTCCGTGAGGGTCTGCGCAACGTGGCCGCCGGCGCCAACCCGATGGCCCTGAAGCGGGGCATCGAGGCCGCCGTGGCCAACGTCTCGGAGGAGCTGCTGAAGCTCGCCAAGGACGTGGAGACCAAGGAGCAGATCGCCTCCACCGCCTCCATCTCCGCCGCTGACCCCAGCGTCGGTGAGATCATCGCCGAGGCGATGGACAAGGTGGGCAAGGAAGGCGTCATCACCGTCGAGGAGAGCAACACCTTCGGCCTCGAGCTCGAGCTCACCGAGGGCATGCGCTTCGACAAGGGCTACATCTCCGCCTACTTCATGACCGACCCGGAGCGTATGGAGGCCGTCTTCGACGACCCGTACATCCTGATCGTCAACAGCAAGATCTCGTCGGTGAAGGACCTGCTCCCGATCCTGGAGAAGGTCATGCAGTCGGGCAAGCCGCTGCTGATCATCTCCGAGGACATCGAGGGCGAGGCCCTGGCCACCCTGGTGGTCAACAAGGTCCGCGGCACCTTCAAGTCGGTCGCCGTCAAGGCGCCGGGCTTCGGTGACCGCCGCAAGGCCATGCTGACCGACATCGCCATCCTCACCGGTGGTCAGGTCATCAGCGAGGAGGTCGGCCTCAAGCTCGACGCCGTCAACCTCGACATGCTGGGCCGCGCCCGCAAGGTCGTGGTGACCAAGGACGAGACCACCATCGTCGACGGTGCCGGCGACGCCGACCAGATCCAGGGCCGGGTCAACCAGATCCGGGCCGAGATCGAGAAGAGCGACTCCGACTACGACCGCGAGAAGCTGCAGGAGCGCCTGGCCAAGCTGGCCGGCGGTGTTGCGGTGATCAAGGTCGGCGCGGCCACCGAGGTCGAGCTGAAGGAGCGCAAGCACCGCATCGAGGACGCCGTCCGCAACGCGAAGGCCGCCGTCGAGGAGGGCATCGTCCCGGGTGGTGGCGTCGCGCTGGTGCAGGCCGGCAAGACCGCCTTCGACAAGCTGGACCTGGCCGGCGACGAGGCGACCGGCGCGCAGATCGTCAAGATCGCGCTGGACGCCCCGCTGCGGCAGATCGCCGTCAACGCCGGCCTCGAGGGTGGCGTCGTCGTCGAGCGCGTCCGCAACCTCGACCCGGGTCACGGCCTCAACGCCGCGACCGGCGAGTACGTGGACCTGCTGGCCGCGGGCATCATCGACCCGGCCAAGGTGACGCGTTCCGCGCTGCAGAACGCCGCCTCGATCGCCGCGCTGTTCCTCACCACCGAGGCCGTCGTGGCGGACAAGCCGGAGAAGACCCCGGCCGCCCCGGCTGGCCCGGGTGGCGGGGAGATGGACTTCTGAGTCCAGCTCCACCCAGCACGCCGAAAGGGGGCGGGCCGCGTCAGCGGTCCGCCCCCTTCTCGTATGTCTCAGGTCGGCAGTGGTCGTTGGTTGCGTCGCTTGTGCGCCCGGTCGTAGGGCGGTGCGAGCCGGATCGGTTCGTCCACCGGTTGCAGTGGTTCCTCGGCGGAGGGTCCGTCGGCCCCGGTCATCTCCGCGAGTTGTTCGGCGTCGCCGAAGTCGAGCCGGTCGAACGGCAGCTGGCCGGGAAGCTCGCCGACCGGTCGCCAGCTCGCCGGCTGGTCGTCGGTCCGTTCGTCGTCCGTGGTCATGCCCGCCTCCTCTAATCCCCGACCGTAGGGGCCGGTCGATGACCGAGGAGGCCGAACGGCGTTATTGCCGTCTATGTAACTTTAGTTACTTCTGTCCGTTCAGTGCCTTCCGGTACAGGAAGAACACCCGCTCGATCCGCGCGCCCGCCGCCCCCGAATAGAACGGCACCGGGCCCACCCAGCCGATCTGCGCCGCCTCGACTCCGGCCGCCGCCTGGTCGCGCAGGCAGCGGCGGAGCAGCACCCCACCGATCCCCGAGCCCTCGGCCGCCGGAGCGGTCCCCATCGGCCCGAACCAGCTCGGCCGCGACGACCCGTACGCGGCGAAGCCGAGGATCTCACCGTCCCGCTCGGCCAGATGCGCGCCCGCGCCCGGCCGGCCGACCGAGCCGGCCAGCTCGCCGTCCCACGAGCCGCCGAAGGTGGTACGGGCGAACGCGGCCAGCGCCGGCAGGTCGGCCGGCTCGGCCCGGCGTACCGTGACGCCCCGCCCGGCCAGCCGCTGCTCGGCGGGCTCGGTGGAACGCAGCGCCGCCGAGCCCTCACCCAGGTCGGCCGTCATGTTCCAGGCCGTCCGGTCCTGCCGGTAGCCGAGCCGCAACGCCGCACAGACCGCCGGCGTGTAGCGCACGTCGACGCCGGGCCAGGCGTAGTGCGGCGGGTTTCCGGCCAGCAGCAGCTCGGCCGCGCCGAGCCCGCCGAGCCGGGTCTCCGCCTCGGCCAGCAACGACCCACCGATTCCCTGGCGGCGCTCGTCCGGCGCCACCGCCACCAGGTCGACGTGACCGACGCGCGGATCCCCTGCGGACAGCGAGCCGACCAGCACCCCGACCAGCGAGCCGCCGCGGACCGCGCCGAGGCGCAGCACCGGACGGTCGGCGGCCGCGCGGTCCGCGAGAGTGGCCACGATCGCCGGCGCCTCGGCGGCGTCCTCCGGCAGGTCCAGGGCGCGCCGGCAGAGGTCGACGACCTCGGCCAGGCGGTCGGCCCCCAGCTCGATGATCTCCACGTCCATGGACGCGACCCTAGGTCATCCGCCGGCCAATGGACAGGGTTGTTAACCGAGGTCGGCGGCCCGCGCGGCGCGGACCGCCGCGTACGCGTCGACCAGGCCGGCGCCGACCAGGTTCCGGGTGCCGCCGCAGGGCGCGTCGGCGGGCGTCACGGCCGGCGTGGCCGTCTCGGTCAGGATGCGGCGGGTGCGGTCCAGGTCGCCGACCAGCGCCGGGTTGGCCGACCACATGAGCGCCACCACGCCGGCCACCTGCGGGGTCGCCATCGAGGTGCCGTCCAGGGTGGCATAACCGCCCCCGGGGAACGCCGACGGCACCCCGGCGCCCGGCGCCACCAGGTCGGGCTTGGCGGCGCCCCCGACCGCCGGCCCCCGGCTGGAGAACTCGGTGAGCCGGCGGGCCCGGTCGACCGCACCGACCGTGAGCACGTCAGGGTACGGCGCCGGCGGGTCGGCGATCGAGCCGCAGTACGGGCCGCTGTTGCCCGCGGCGGCCACCACCAGGATGCCGGCCGCGGCCAGCGCGGCGGTCGCCGGGCGCAGCGCCCCCGGGTCGCAGCCCTCGACCGGCGGGCAGCCCCACGAGTTGGTCAGCACGTCCGGGGCCCGCTGCGGCCGGCCGTCGGTGAGCGGGTTCCCGCCCGGCGGGAACGGCGCCAGCATGAACTGGAGGCAGTCCAGGTAGCGCGCCGGGCTGCCCAGGTTGCGGTCGAGGTTGACGCAGCCGACCCAGCTGGCGCCGGGGGCCACCCCGATCCCGTTCCGACCCACCGCGCTGCCCACCGTGTGCGTGCCGTGGCCGCCCCGGTCGGCCGGCGCCGGACGGTGCTCCCAGGGGTCGTACCAGGAGTCGTCGCCGCCCCGGAAGCCGGCGGCCAGGGCCGGGTGCCCGCCGTCCACTCCGGAGTCCGAGCTGCCCACCACCACGCCGGCGCCGGTCACGCCCAGCTCCGACCAGACCCGGTCCGCGCCGATCAGCGACACGTTCCAGGTCGGGCCGGTCGGCGCCGGCACGTCGCCCCGGGTGGGGGGCGCCGCCGCGGGCAACGGGCGCAGCCGCTGGCTGACCAGCACCCGGGCCACCTCCGGTCGACCGGCGAGCCAGGCCCGGACGGCCGGCCCGCCGTCCGTCTCGATGGCGTTGACCAGGTAGTACGGCGTCGGGTGCAGGCGCAGCCGGTCCAGCTCGCGGCGCAGGTCGCCCTGGCTGCGGTCGGCCGTGGCCACCAACCGCCGGTAGACCTCGGCCGCGCGGGCGTCCCGGCCGGCCCGCCCGGGCGCCCCGGCGGGGATGTTGGTCAGGTCGGCCTGCTCGCGGAGCACCACGAGCAGGCGTTCGCCGTGCAGGCCGGGCTGGCCGGGAACGGCGTACACCACGACGAGGGCGGCGAGCAGGGCTCCGGCGGCCAGCCCGGCCAGGCCGCGCCGGGGCGCGCGGGCGCGGGGCCGGGCGAGCAGCACGCCGTACCCGATGGCGAGCAGGACCGCGGCGGCGAACGCGACGCCGGTCGCGACCGCGACCCAGAACGGGACGTCGCGGGTGGTCGCCAGCAGGACGGTGATCTCCTCCGGGTCGGTGAACGCCAGCGGGCCGAGCAGCGCGAGGCCGACCAGCCAGCGCACCGGCCGGGGCCCGGCCGGCCGGCCCGCGTGCCGGGCCGCCGCCTCCAGCGCGCCCAGCACGAAGCCGAGCGGGGGCAGCAGGAGCAGCCCCGGCAGGTGCGCGCCGGACTGACCGGCCCCCGCGGCGAGCAGCGCCAGGGTCACCCCGGCGACCAGCCCGCCGACGAGCACCAGCCGGGCCGGCCGAGGTGGCGTGCCGACCGTGAACGCGGCCCAGAACGCGGGACCGAGGAGCACCCCGGCGAGCGCGCCGAGCGCGGCGGCGGCCAGCCCGGCGAGCAGGGTCTCCAGCGAGCCACCCAGCGCGCCCACCCAGGCCCACGGCAGCAGCGACGCCAGCCCGGCGGCCACCGCCAGCAGCGTCACCGGCCCGAACCGCCCCGCCCGGCCGCCCGCCCCCGCCGCACCGTCATCGGGCTCGGCCGGCGTGCCGGGCGGGGACGGCGGGATGGCCGGAACCGGCGGGGCGGACCGACTGCGGCGGGCGAGCCGGGCGAGGGCCAGGGCGAGCAGCGCCGCGGTCGCGGCCAGCGCGGCCAGGTACGCCTCGTGGTGCACCGGCGGCAGTGCACGGAGCAGGGTCAGCGCGCCGAGCACGAGCGTGCCGGCCAGCCAGGCCCGGCCGGTCGCCCGGACCGCGGGAGAGCGGGGGAGCAGCGCGAGCGCCAGCGTGGGCGCGCCCACCAGCAGCACGGTGACCAGCGCGACCACCGGCCAGACGGCCACCGCGCGGTCCACCCCGGAGACCAGCACCAGCTGGTCGACCACCCAGCCGATCAGCTGGCCGGGCACCGTGACCAGCACGGCCCAGACGCCGGTCACCGCCGCGGCGACCACCGGCCACGGCCCGGTCGCCGGGCGCGGGGGCGGGAAGGGAGGGACGGGAGCGGTGGGTGGGCCGGCCTGCATGGCCCTCACCGTACGGCCCGACGGGTGCCTGCCGCCGGAGTGCGGCGCCGGTTACCGTGGACAGGTGCGCGACCCTAATGTGTCCCGATCCGCGGCCGGTCAGCTCTCCGTCGAGCGCCGCGCCGATGACCTGCGCCGACTCCGCGCCGAGCGGTTCGACGTGCTGGTCATCGGCGGTGGCGTGACCGGTGCGGGCGCCGCGCTCGACGCCGCGTCGCGCGGCCTGAAGGTGGCCCTGGTGGAGGCGCGCGACCACGCCGCCGGCACCTCCAGCCGGTCCAGCAAGCTGATCCACGGTGGCCTGCGCTACCTGGAGCAGCTCGAGTTCCACCTGGTGCACGAGGCCCTGACCGAGCGCGGGCTGCTCGCCACCCGGCTGGCCCCGCACCTGGTGCGCCCGGTGCCGATCCTGGTTCCGCTCCCCGCCGAGGGCGGGGTGCGGGACCTGCCCCGCCGGTTCTTCCGCCGCTCCTACTACGGGGCCGGCGTGGCCGCCTACGACATCTTCGCCGGGCTGTTCGGCGGCGGGCGGGGCATGCCGCTGCACCGGCACCTGACCCGGGAGGGCGCCCACCGGATCTTCCCGAGCCTGCGGCCCGACAGGCTGGCCGGCGCGATCCGCTACTACGACGGCCAGGTCGACGACGCCCGCCTGGTGGTGACGCTGGCCCGCACCGCGGCGAGCCTCGGTGCGACCGTGGTGACCAGCGCCCGGGCGGTCGGCCTCATCCGGCAGGCCCGCGAGGTCACCGGGGTCCGGGTCCGCGACCTGGAGGCGCCCGCCGGCTCGCCGGACGCCGAGTTCGAGGTGCACGCGCGCACGGTCATCGCCGCGACCGGCGTGTGGAGCGACGACATGTCCCGGATGCTCAACGACGTGGGGCTGCGCCCCGGCTTCCGGGTCCGGGCCTCCAAGGGCGTGCACCTGGTGGTGCCCCGCTCGGCGATCACCGGCGAGGCCGGCCTGATCCTGCGCACCGCCACCAGCGTGCTGTTCGTCATCCCGTGGGGCGGCCACTGGATCATCGGGACCACCGACACCGACTGGCGGCTGGACCGGTCCCACCCGGCGGCCACCGCCAAGGACATCGACTACCTGCTGGAGCACGTCAACGCGGTGCTGGACCGCCCGCTCACCACCGCCGACATCGAGGGCGTCTACGCCGGGCTGCGCCCGCTGCTGGCCGGCGAGGCGGACTCCACCTCGAAGCTCTCCCGGGAGCACGCGGTCGTCGAGCCGATGCTCGGGCTGCTGCTGGTGGCCGGCGGCAAGTACACGACATACCGGGTGATGGCCTCCGACGTGGTCGACCGGGCGGTGCACCGGCTGGGCTGGACCCGGCCGTCGCGCACGGCCGACCTGCCGCTGCTCGGCGCCGACGGGTACGCGGCCATGTGGCGGGACCGGGCCGACCTGGCCCGCCGGCACGGGGTGCCGGTCGGGGTGGTCGAGCACCTGCTGGAGCGCTACGGCACCCTCACCCTCGACCTGCTCGCCCTGGTCGACGCCGATCCGCTGCTCGGCTCCCCGCTGGCCGGCGCACCGGAGTACCTGGCCGCCGAGGTGACGTACGCGGCCCGCGCCGAGGGGGCGCTGCACCTGGAGGACGTGCTGACCCGGCGTACCCGGATCTCCATCGAGACCACCCACCGCGGCCTGGAGTCGGCGGAACACGCCGCGGAGCTGATGGGTGCGGTGCTCGGCTGGGACGAGGCGACCCGCGCCCGCGAGGTGGCCCACTACCGGGCCCGGGTGGAGGCCGAGCGGCAGTCGCAGCTGATGGCGGACGACGTGGCGGCCGACGCGGCCCGGCTCGGCGCGCCGGACGTGCGCGGCTTCGCGGCGGACCGGGGCGGCGACGGGGACAGCGTCGAACTGCCGTCGCGGTGACCCGCGGGTAACGTCGGTCCGGAGGGTTCCGGCCTTACCTACGGAAGTGTAGGTTTCCCCGCGTGGTTCGCCCATCATGGTCGCGCGTCCGCGCTCTGTCCGTCGGCGTCCTCCTGGCGGTCGCCGTGTCCGGTTGCTCGCTGTTCGGTCGCGCCGAGGGTGCCACCACACCGGGCGAGGCGGGTGCGCCCTCACCGACGCCGGACGGGCGGCGGGTCTCCCTGGTGCAGCAGGTCGGGCCGGGCGGGCCGCCGCGCACCCTGGAGGTGGAGCCGTCCGGGCGGTGGCAGTGCCGCGACTGCGCGGGCGACGGGGTGGACTCGACCGGGGCGCTCACTCCCGAGCAGACGCAGCGGTTGCAGCGGATGCTCGCCGACCCGGCTCTGGCGCAGGAGACCGACGAGGCCCGGCACTACAAGCAGGGCTGCATCGACGCCCTGACCTCGACGCTGCTGATCCCGCCGGGGCTGACCGTCACCATTCAGGACTGCCCGGGCGAGCCGAAGCCTCCGGTGGCCTACCAGGTCCTGCTGCTGATCACCCAGGCCACCCCGGCCGAGGACAAGGGCTGAGCCTCAGCACACCTTGCCGGGGTTGAACAGCCCCGCCGGGTCCAGCGCGGCCCGGATCGCCTGGTGCACCCGTACGCCGACCGGGCCGATCTCCCGGGCCAGCCAGTCCCGCTTGAGCAGGCCGACGCCGTGCTCGCCGGTGCAGGTGCCGCCCAGTTCCAGCCCGAGCCGCATGACCTCGTCGAAGGCCCGCCGCCCGCGCGCCAGGCTGGCCGGGTCGGCCCGGTCGACCACGATGTTCGGGTGCATGTTGCCGTCGCCGGCGTGCCCCACCACGCCGATCGGCACGGCGCACTCCTCGGCGATCCGGGCCACGCCGTCGAGCAGTGCCGCCAGCGCGCCCCGCGGCACCGCCACGTCGTCGATGACCAGGCCGCCGTTGCCGCCGGGGAAGGCGTCCGCGGCGAACTTCTCCATGGCCGGGTGGGCCAGCCGCCGGGCCTGGAGCAGGGCGGCCGCCTCGGCCGCGTCGGTGGCCGCGTAGACCTCGTCGGCCCCGGCCGCCGTGCACACCTCGGCGAGCCGGGCCAGGTCGTCGGCCGCCCGGGAGCCGGTGTCCACGGCCGCCAGCAGCAGCGCCTGGGCGTCGGTCCGCAACCCCATGGGCCGGTACGCCTCGATGGCCCGCAGGTGGGTGCGGTCCAGCAGCTCCAGCAGGCTCGGGGTGAGCCCGCGCGCGGCGATCCCGGCCACGGCCGTGCCGGCCGCCGCCGTGGTGGGGAAGACCGCCACCAGGGTCAGCGACTCCTCGGGCGCCGGGCGCAGCGCCACGGTCACCTCGGTGATCACGCCGAGGGTGCCCTCCGAGCCGACGAACAGCCGGGTCAGGTCGTAGCCGGCGACGCCCTTGGCGGTGCGCCGGCCGGTGCGCAGCACCTCGCCGGAGGCGAGCACCACCTCCAGGCCGAGCACGTACTCGGTGGTCACGCCGTACTTCACGCAGCACATGCCCCCGGCGTTGGTGGCCACGTTGCCGCCGATGGTGGACGACTCCCAGGAGCCGGGGTCGGGCGGATACCAGAGGCCGTGCTCGCGGACCGCCCGGGCCAGCGTCGCGTTGACCACGCCGGGCTGCACCACGGCGATCCGGCTGACCGGGTCGACCTCCCGGATCCGGTCCATGGCCACGGTGCTCAGCACCACCGCGCCGTCCACCGCGTTCGCCGCGCCGGCCAGCCCGGTCCGCGCCCCCTGCGGCACCACGGGTACGCCGTGCCGGGCGGCCGCACGGACCACCGCCACGACGTCCGCGGTCTCGCGCGGGCGGACCACCACCAGCGGGGTGCCCGCCTCGCACAGGTCGGCCTCGTCCCGCGAGTGGGTCGCCAGCAGGTCCGGGTCGGTCAGCACGGCGGCGTCACCGAGAGCGGTTCGCAGGTCGTCGACGAGGGGATGGGCGGCCATGCCGGGAAGGCTAGGTCGTGCCGGCGGGGATGACCAACCGGGCGTACCGTTTGTCGTCATGCTCTACCTGGACCCGCCCGCGGTGCCCTGGCGGGGGCGGCTCTGGTCGCACCTGGTCAGCGACGTCTCGTACGCCGAGCTGCACGCCTTCGCCGAGGCGCTCGGCCTGCCCCGGCGCGGCTTCGACCGGGACCACTACGACCTCCCCGCCGAACGCGTCCCGATGGCCGTCTGGCTTGGTGCCCGGCTCGTCCCGTCCCGCGAGATCGTCCGCCTCCTCCGCGCCGCCGACCTGCGCCGCCCCAAGCCCCGGGCGGTCACCGATCCCGCCGCTCCGGTGGCGCCACGGAGCCCCGGGGTCGGCGCGGGGTCGCCGGCGGCGCCGCGGAGCCCCGGGATCAGCGCAGGGTCGCCAGTTCCCGGGTGAGGTTGGCGCGGGCGCGGGGCTCCCAGCGGGCGTGCGGCCCGGGAAGCCGGTAGAGCGCCGGGAGGGCCAGCAGGCCGCCCAGCACGGCGGCCCGGCCGGCGCGGAAGTCCGGGTCGGGGACGTGCGCGTACTCCTGTCGGACCGCGGCGGCGTAGCGGTCGTAGTCGGCGGCCGGGGCGGCCAGGACCGCCAGGTCGGCGTCGCAGAGCAGGGCCCCGTCGGGATCGTCGGGCCCGACCGCGTGGCCGGCGGTGAGCAGCACCAGCCGGCGTACCCCGGCCACCGCGTCCGCGGGCAACCCGGCGGCCGTGAGAAGCTCCCCGGCCAGCTCGGCGCTGGCCCGCTCGTTGGCGTCGCCGCCGGCCCGCGGGTCGTAGACCGCGTCGTGGCACCACGCCGCCAGCCGGACCAGGTCCGGGCGGCGGGCCGACCCGGCGTACGCGTCGACCACGTCGAGCACGGCCCGCAGGTGGATCACCGTGTGGTAGTGCCGGTGCGGCTCCCGCCAGCCCGCCAGCAGCCGAGCCCCGGCCCGCTCGACACCGTCCGGATCGGTCGCCCCCGCCGCCCGGCTCGCGTCCCGCCACCTATCGATCAGCTCGTCCACCCTGCGCAGTCTGCCCCACCCCGGCCGGTACCGAGGATTCAGCGCGGGCGGGACGGGTAGTACCGGCCATGGCCGTGGCCCGGGACCGTCGACCGCAGTTCCTCCGGCGTACCCCGTTGCGGGAGGGTCTGGTCGACGTCGACGGGGCGCGGATCTCCGAGGCCGTGGAGCAGCTCCGGCACCGGGGCAAGGCCACACTGCACGACCGGCTGCACCGGGTGCGCACCGCGGCCGGCCTGGCGCTCCAGGCGGGCCTCGCGGCCGGGCTGGCCTACCTGATCTCCCACCGGCTGCTGAACAATCCGCAGCCGGTGTTCGCGCCGATCTCGGCGGTGGGCACCCTGGCCGCCTCGGTCGGCCAGCGGTTCCGCCGTACCGTCGAGCTGATCGTCGGGGTGGCGGTCGGGGTCGCCGTCGGCGACCTGCTGATCTACTTCCTGGGCACCGGCGCCTGGCAGCTCGGCCTGGTGGTCACCGCGGCGATCCTGCTGACCGTCTTCGCCGGGGCGAGCGTGGCCATCGTGATCCAGGCGGCGGCCACCGCCGTGCTGATCGTGACGCTCAGCCCGTCCACCCAGAACCTGGAGATCCCCCGCTTCGTCGACGCGTTCCTCGGCGGCGGCATCGCGCTGCTGGTCACCGCGATCCTGCTGCCGCTCAACCCGCTACGGGTGATCAACCGGGCGGCCCGGCCCGCGCTGGACCTGCTCGCCGGGCAGCTCGACATCTGCGCGGACGCGCTGCGCAACCGGGACCGGGGCACGGCCCAGCAGGCGCTGTTCCGGCTCCGGGAGAACAAGGAGGAGCTGGCGGCGCTCTCCGAGGCGATCGAGGGCGCCAAGGAGACCATCACCATCTCGCCGGCCCGCTGGCACCGCCGGGACGAACTGACCCACTACGCCGAGGCGGCCGACCCGATCGACCGGGCCATGCGGAACAGCGGCACGCTGATCCGCCGCTCGGTCACCATGATCGAGGACGAGGAGCCGATCCCGGAGCCGATGCCCGACTCGATCGCCCACCTGGCCGAGTCGGTCCGCCTGCTGCGGCACGAGTTCGCCGTCGGCGAGGAACCGGAGAAGGCCCGGGAACGATCCCTGCGCGCGGTCAGCGAGGCCGGCCGGGCGTACGCCGAGGGGGTGGGATTCTCCGGCAGCGTGGTGATCGCCCAGGTGCGGACCACGGCGAGCGACCTCCTGGTGGCCTCCGGCATCGACCAGGAGGACGCCAACCGCCTGGTCCGCCAGTCCTTCGGCGACCGGGAGCAGCGCTCCGGCGAAACCACCGAGCAGGAACCCGCCCCGAAACCCCCCACCGCACCCCCGGTCGGCTGACCCGCGCCCGACCGCCCGACCCCGGCCCTCCCCGGTGCCCGTCCGATCCGGTGCCCGCTCGCCCCCGCTCGCCCCCCGCTCGCCCCCGCTCGCCCCCGCTCGCCCCCGTGATCATGAAGTTAGCGCCAGGGAAGGCGCTTTCCAGTGCCGCTAACTTCATGATCACCGAAGCGGAGCGGAGCGGAGCGGGGCAGGGCGGGCAGGGCAGGGCGGGCAGGGCCGGGTGGCAGGCCCGGCGGGTCAGGACAGGGTGGCCAGGGCCGTCAGGAGGGCGTCCACGTCGGATCTTGTGGTGCCGAGGCCGAGGCTGGCGCGGAGGGCCGTGGGGGGCAGGTCCCGGCGGCCGCTGCGGGTGGCCGCCTCGGTGAGCAGGCGGCGGGCGAGCGGGTGGGCGCAGAACAGGCCGTCCCGGACGCCGATCCGGTGCGCGGTCGCCAGGTGGGCGGCCACCTCGGCGGAGTCCCGGCCGGCGACCACGAAGCTGACGATGCCCACCCGCGGCGCGTCCGGCCCGAAGGTGCGCAGCTCCACCACGTGCGGCAGGGCCGCGATGCCCGCCCGGAGCCGGGCCACCAGCGCCTGCTCGCGGGCGTGCAGCGCGTCCCGGTCGGCGCCGGCCAGCGCCTCGCAGACCGCCGCCAGGGCCACCGCGCCGAGCAGGTTCGGGGTGCCCGCCTCGTGCCGGGCGGGACCGGTGGCCCACCGCACCTCGTGGGTGGCCGCCCCGACGTGGCTGGTGGCCCCGCCGCCGGCCAGGTACGGCGGGGCCGCGTCCAGCCAGTCCGACCGGCCGGCCAGCACGCCGGCGCCGAACGGGGCGTACAGCTTGTGGCCGGAGAGCGCCAGGTAGTCGACGTCCAGCGCGGCCAGGTCCACGGGGGCGTGCGGCGCGAGCTGCGCGGCGTCCACGAGGATCCGGGCGCCGTGCCGGTGGGCGACCCGGGCCAGGTCGGCGACCGGCCAGCGCTCCCCGGTCACGTTGCTCGCGCCGGTGACCGCCACCAGCACGGGCAGGCCGGGCCGGGCGTCGCGGGACAGTTCGCTCAGGGCGGCGTCGAGGGAGCGGACCGCGCCGCCGGGGCCGTCCGGCACCGGGAGCCGGACCGAGCCGCGCGGCCAGGGCAGCAGGTTCGCGTGGTGCTCGCCGGCGAAGGTGACCACCGTGGTGCCGGCGGGCAGCGCCCGGGCCAGCAGGTTCAGCGCGTCGGTGGTGTTCCGGGTGAAGATCACGTGGTCGTCGGGCCGGGCGCCGAGGAAGTCGCCGACCGTCTGCCGGGCCCGCTCGTAGGCCAGCGTGCAGCGCCGCGACAGCGCGCCGGCGCCGCGGTGCACGCTCGCGTACCAGGGCAGCAGCTCGGCCACCGCGTCGGCCGCGGCCCGCGCGCACGGCGCGCTGGCCGCGTAGTCCAGGTTGATCTCCCCCGGTACGCCGAGCACGCCGAGCGGGTCCGGCCGGCTCGGGGTGACGAGCGTGGGCAGCGAGGGTACGAGGGTGACGGTCATGCGGAGCCTCCCGGGTCCAGGGGGACCCCGGGTGGGTGGGCACCGGGACGGGGTCCGCGCTTGCCCAGCACGCGGATCGGGCTGGGCCCGGTCATCACCCGGGGCACCCCACCGCGAACTCGACGAGGGTTGCCGGCCAGCAAGCCGGGGCTTGACGCTGGCACTCGTGACCTGACCGGGAGCATAGCGGTCGCGATGCGACCGGACCAGTGGGTCGCGGGTGACTACGCTGACCGCATGGCCGTCACCCCGCCCGGCGGAGCCCTGCCGCCGCCGCCGACCGCGCCCGCCGTTCCGCCCGGCACGCCGGCTCCCCGGATGCCGCTGCGCCGGCTCGGCTGGCGGCGGTTCCTGGCGCTGGCCGGGGTGGTGCTGCTGATCGCGGCCGGCGCGGTCTTCATGGTCTTCACGCTGGGCGAGAGCCTCGGCGCGGAGGCGCTGCTGGTCGGCGTCATCGCGGCGATTCTGCCGGTGCCGGTGCTGGTCTCCTGCTTCCTCTGGCTCGACCGGTACGAGCCGGAGCCGTTGAAGTATCTGATCTTCTGCTTCGCCTGGGGCGCGTTCGTCTCCACCGCCATCTCGCTGCTGGTCAACGAGACCGGCGCCCGGCTGTTCGACCGCTGGGGGCTGCCCTCGGCGCTGACCGCCGTGCTGGTCGCCCCGTTCATCGAGGAGCTGACGAAGGCGGCCGGCCCGCTCCTGCTGCTGATCTTCCGGCGCCGGGAGTTCTCCGGGATCACCGACGGCCTGGTCTACTGCGGGCTCTCCGCGGTCGGCTTCGCCATGGTGGAGAACATCCTCTACCTGGGCGGTTACGGCTACCGCACGGGCGTCGAGGAGTACGGCCCGGCGACCGGCGCGCGTCAGGTGATCGCCATCTTCATCGTGCGGATCCTGCTTTTCGGCTTCGCCCACCCGCTGTTCACCTCGATGACCGGTGTGGGGCTGGGCGTCGCCGCGCGGACCGCCGACCGGCGGGTGCGCTTCCTCGCCCCGATCGCCGGCCTGCTGCTGGCCATGATGCTGCACGGCACCTGGAACCTGCTGCCGTCGCTGGCCGCCGCCACCGGGCAGCCGCTGATCGCGCTCTACGGCTACATCGGCGTGATGGTGCCGATCTTCTTCGGCATGGTCGGGCTGGCCGTCTGGCTGCGCGCCTGGGAGGGGCGGCTCACCGAGCGGACCCTGCCGGACTACGTCCGGGCGGGCTGGCTCACCCCACCCGAGGTGGCCGCGCTGGGCAGCCTGGGACGGCGGCACGCCGCCCGGACCTGGGCGCGGCGGGTGGCCGGCGACGGTGGGGTGAAGGCGATGCGCGGCTACCAGTTCGCCGCTACCCGGCTGGCCCTGCTGCGCGACGGGATGCGCCGGGGGCTGGACCGCAAGCCCGCCGAGCGGGACCGGACGGCACGGGAGGAGCGGGAGCTGCTGGACGCGATCGGGGCGTACCGGGCGTTCTTCGTGGGCCGGGACCCGCAGGCGCCGGTCGGGGTCTGGGACGGGCAGCGCTACCACCTGCGCTTCCCGGACGGGTCACGGCGCCCGGTCGAGGCCCCGGACGAGCCGGTGGTGCCGATCCCGGTGGTGCTGGCCCCGCCGCCACCGCCGGCCTTCCCGCCCGGCTACGGCCCGTCCGGCTGGCACGGCCACCGCTCGGCCGCCCCCTGGCCCCCGGCCTGACTCCGGCCGGAGCGGAGCGGGTCAGGTCATCAGGCCGGTGAGGAAATCGCCGAGCCCCTGGGCGATGGCCATCAGGGCCACTCCGATCCCCTTGAACAGCTGGGCCGCGCCGTCCGGCCGGAAGGCCATGAAGTAGATCAGGAACGCGAGGAATCCCCAGGCGAGTATCTTCTTCACGACTACCGGCATGGTCCCTCCCCAGGGCGCGGTCGTGCCTGGGGCTTCCCGGCGGGCGGCGGCGCAAACGGCGGGGCCGGCCCTACAGGTAGAGGCCGGTCGAGCCGGTCGGCTCCTTCTCCACCCGCTCGGCCGCCACGGCGTGCACGTCGCGCTCGCGGAGCAGGACGTACGCCCGGCCGTGCAGCTCGACCTCGGAGCGGTCGTCGGGGTCGAAGAGCACCCGGTCCCCGGAGACGATGGAGCGGACGTGCGGGCCGACGCCCACGGCGGTGGCCCAGGCCAGCCGCTTGCCGACGGCGGCGGTGGCCGGGATGACGATGCCGGCGGTGGAACGGCGTTCCCCCTCGCCGTTCTCGGTGCGCACCAGCACGCGGTCGTGCAGCAGGCGGATCGGCAGGCCGGCGTCGAGGTTCTGGTCGGCGGTCACGCGAAGACGCTACCGCGTGCCCGCCGGTCGATCCCGGTGTGGTTGGGCGGAGCGGCAGGGGGGCAATGTGTGGCGGAGTCGCCCTAGGGTGGGGCGGACGGACGTATCCTGTCCCCCCTGTGTCGTGGGCGGACCAGTTTGCGGGAGGTGCGCTTGAGCCGCTTCGAGCGGATGCGCGGACGGCTCCGCCGCGCGTACGAGTCCGGCCGCGAGTCGGCGCGGGCCCGGCGGGCGGACCCGGACCGGTCGGCGGACGAGTCGCGCCTGGCCTCGCCGTCCTCGCCGGGCCCGGTGGCGCCTCCGGCGGCGACCGTGGTGGGCGCGGAGCCTCCGGCCCCCGTGCACGCCTCGACGAACAGCCAGGACGACGTGGAGGTGCCGCACGCGCTGCGGATCGCCGCGGCCTGGTGCTGGCGGCTCATCGTCGTCGGCATCGTCACCTGGTCGCTGCTCAAGATCGTGGGCACGATCCGCATCGTGATCATCCCGCTGGCGGTCGCGCTGCTGCTCTCCGCGCTGCTCGCCCCTGCGGTCGGCTGGCTGCTCCGGGCCCGCCTGCCCCGCTCGCTGGCCACCGGCGTGGTGCTGGTCGGCGGCCTGGCCGCGGTGATCGGCACGCTGACCCTGGTGGTGAACGAGTTCATCCAGGGTGTGCCGGAGCTGAGCGAGAAGTCGTCGGAGGGCGTCCGGCAGATCCAGAACTGGCTCAAGACCGGCCCGTTGCACCTCTCCGACAGCCAGCTCAACCGCTACATCGACGAGGCGCAGAGCTGGATCAACGACAACACCGAGAAGTTCACCAGCGGGGCGCTCAACACCGCGGCGACCCTGGCCGAGGTGCTCACCGGCACGGTCCTGGTGCTCTTCGCGACCTTCTTCTTCCTCCGGGACGGCAGCAAGATCTGGCGGTTCCTGGTCCGGCTGCTGCCGGTGAAGGCCCGCTGGAAGGTGGACGACGCGGGCCGGGCCTCCTGGTCGACGCTCGGCGCCTACGTGCGGGCCACCGTTCTGGTCGCCTTCATCGACGCCGTGGGCATCGGCATCTTCCTGGTGATCTTCGACATCCCGTTCGCGTTCCCGCTGGCCGCGCTGGTCTTCCTGGGCGCGTTCATCCCGATCGTCGGTGCCTTCCTGTCCGGCGTGGTGGCCGTGCTGGTGGCGCTTGTCGACAGCGGCCCGGTGACGGCGCTGATCATCCTGGGCGTGGTGATCGGTGTGCAGCAGGTCGAGGGGCACGTGCTCCAGCCGCTGATCATGGGCCGGGCGGTGGCCATCCACCCGCTCGCCGTGATCATCGGCATCGCCGCCGGGGTGGTGCTGGCCGGCATCGCGGGCGCGCTGGTCGCGGTGCCGCTGATCGCCGTCCTCAACACCGCGGTCCGCCGGCTGGCCGCGCGGACCGTGCCGGACACCCCGCCCGACGCCGTGGTGGTCGCCTCCCAGGCCCCCTGACCGGCCGAGCACTGGACGCCCGCGTCGCCCCCGCCGGGGGCAGGCGCGGGCGTCAGCTCTTTCCGAGCCGCTCCAGCGCGCCCCGGGCCACGTCGGGACGGGTGGTGTACCAGAACGGGGGCAGCGAGCGGCGCAGGAACGGGCCGTAGCCCCGGGCGGTCTCCAGCCGGGAGTCGAGCACCGCCACCACGCCCCGGTCGCCGGTGGCCCGGATCAGCCGGCCGACCCCCTGGGCCAGCCGGACCGCCGCGATCGGCACGCTCACCGCCGCGAAACCGGAGCCGCCGCCGGCGTCCACGGCCGCCGCCCGCGCCGCTGCGAGCGGCTCGTCGGGGCGGGGGAAGGGCAGCCGGTCGATCACCACGAGCTGGCAGGAATCGCCCGGCACGTCCACCCCCTGCCACAGCGACATCACGCCGAACAGGCAGCTCTCCCGCTGCTCGCGGAACCGGCGGACCAGCAGCGGCAGCGCCTCCTCCCCCTGGAGCAGCACCGGCAGGTCGGTGCGCGCCCGGAGCAGCTCCGCCGCCTGCTGGGCGGCCCGCCGGGAGGAGAAGAGCCCGAGGGTACGCCCACCGAGCGCGCCGACCAGCGCCAGCAGCTCCTCGCCGGCCGCCTCGGGCAGCCCGGAGACGCTGGGCCGGGGCAGGTGCGCGGCGACGTACAGGATGCCCTGCCGGGCGTAGTCGAAGGGCGAGCCGACGTCGAGCGACGTCCAGCCGGGACCCTCGGTGGCCGGGACGGTGCCGATCGCCGCCCGGCTGCCGTCGGTGCTCGCCACCGGCGGTGTGGTGCCGGCGCGGCCGGCGGCGGCCGCTGTGGCCAGGGCGGCGGCGGCCGGGGACGGCGGGGCGGGCGGCGGCGCGTCCAGCCCCAGTGCCCGGGCCACCGTGTCGAACCGGCCGCCCAGCGCCAGGGTGGCCGAGGTGGCGACCACTGTGCGTTCGTCGTAGAGGTGGGTGGCGAGGGTGCCGGCGACCGAGAGCGGCGCCACCACCAGCGCCCGGCGGCTGCCGTTCTCCGGCTTCTCCACCCAGGCCACGTCGTGGTCGGCCTCCTCCAGCAGCCGCTGCGCGGTCTTCGACAGCTCGTCGAGCACGGCCTTCGCCTGCTGCTTGCGCACCGGGTCCGGGTCGTCGGCCTTGACGTCGCCGATCGCCTCCAGCGCGGCCCGGGTGGCGGCGTCGAGCAGGGTGCACGCCTCGCGCAGCGCGGGCGGCAGGCCGGCGGTGATCCGCCCGGCCGGCGCCTCGGCCAGCCCCACGGCGAGCGCGTCGCCGGCCTCGGTGAGGCGTTCGGCCACCTCGGGGCGGAGCAGCGGCCGGGCCCGGCGGGCGGACCGGTCGATGAGCTGGGGTTCCAGCTCGGCCTGCGCCGCCGAGGAGACCCGGTCGGCCAGCTCGTGCGCCTCGTCGACCACGAGCAGCTTGTGCGGCGGCACGATGTGCCGGCCGGCGAGCATGTCGACGGCGAGCAGGCTGTGGTTGGTCACCACGATGTCGGCCTCGCGGGCGCGGGCCCGGGACGCCTCCGCGAAGCACTCCTGGCCGAACGGGCAGCGGGTGGCGCCCACGCACTCCCGGGCCGGCATCGAGATGCTCCGCCACACCTGGTCGTCCACGCCCGGGTCCAGCTCGTCGCGGTCGCCGGTGGGGGTCTTCTCCGCCCAGTCGCGCAGCCGCTGCATCTGCTTGCCGAGCCGGCCCGCCTCGCCGAGCCACTTCGTGCCGCCCGCGGACCGCGGCGCGTCGAAGAGGGTGTCCTCGGGCTCCTCCTCGACCGAGCTGTCCAGCCGGGCCAGGCAGAGGTAGTGGTGCCGCCCCTTGAGCACGGCGAAGGTGGGACGCCGGCCGAGCACCGGCTCGACCGCGTCGGCCAGCCGGGGCAGGTCGTGGTCGACCAGCTGGGACTGCAGCGCCAGGGTGGCGGTGGAGACCACCACCGGGCCGTCCACGGTCAGCGCCGGGGCCAGGTAGGCCAGCGACTTGCCGGTGCCCGTGCCGGCCTGCACCAGAAGGTGCTCGCCGGAGGCGATGCTCCGCTCGATCGCCTCGGCCATCTGCTGCTGGCCGGGGCGGGCCGCGCCGCCGGGGACCGCGCCGACCGCGGCCGCCAGCAGCTCGGCGCCGCCGGGCCGGCCGCCCCGGCGCTTCTTCGGGACGGGGCCGGTGGCGGTGCGGGGCGCGGTCACCGTGCGACCGTACCCGCCTCCGCCGACAGGGGGCCTGCCGCTCCGCCGCGTGGCGTGGCCGGCCTGTCGCGTCCGGTTACCCGCCGATCGCGTCGCGTGGCCGGAATCGGTTAGGGTGCCAGTCATGCCGAGCGACGTGGTCCGCGTGATCTACCGCAAGTACGACGGCAGCGCACACCGCGACTACCCGGCCCGCCGCCTCGCCGAGGACGACCTCGGCGTCTGGCTCGGCGTCCCGGCCGGCACCGAGTCGGTCTACCACGGCCGGCCCTCCGTGGAGCAGATCCCGTTCGTCCTGCTGGTGCCCCGGCAGGGCTGGTGGACGGGCATGTTCAACCCGCCCCCGCGCACCAGCGAGGTCTACTGCGACATCGCCACCCCGGCCCGCTGGGAGGGCGAGGAGACGGTCCACCTGGTCGATCTCGACCTGGACGTGGTGCGCCGGCGGGAGACCGGCCTGGTCGAGCTGCGCGACGAGGACGAGTTCGCCGAGCACCGGGCCCGCTGGGGTTACCCGGACGACGTGGTGGCCGAGGCCGAGGCCGCGGCCCGCTGGCTGCTCGGCGCGCTCGACGACGGCACCGAACCGTTCGCCACCTCCTACCGGAAGTGGCTGGCCCTGGTGGTCTGAGCCGCCCTCAGTAGCGCGGCGGCCAGTCCTCGTCGGCCCCCACCGCGTCCAGGTGGGCGACCTTCTCGGGGTTGAGCTGGTTGAACACGCCGGTGATCCGCCCCTCGTGCACGGCGAACGAGGTGACCATCCGCAACGGCCGCCCGTCCCGGAACGCCGTCTCCGCCTGCCAGCCCAGCGTGCCGTCGACGAGCACCGGGCGGGCGTGCAGCGGGCCGCCCCAGCGGGCGGCCTGGCCGAAGAGGCCGAGGATGAACCGGCCCGCCAGCTCGGCGCCGACTACCGGCCGGCGGGCGGCCGGGAAGTGCCCGCCGCTGTCGCCGATCACCACCACGTCCGGGGCGAGGACCTCGACCAGCCGGTCCAGCTCGCCGGACTCGACGGCCGCCACGAACGCGGCGAGCACCTTGTGCTGCTCGGCCAGGTCGGCCGTGTGCCGGGGGACGTCCGGCGCGGTGACCGCGCGGCGGCCGCGCGAGGCGAGCTGCCGGGCCGCCGCCGGGGTGGTGCCGAGCACCTCGGCGACCGTGGCGAACGGCACGGCGAAGACGTCGTGCAGCACGAACGCCACCCGCTGCTCGGGGGTCAACCGTTCCAGCACCACGAGCAGGGCGGTGCCGAGCTGGTCGGCCCGGACCGCCCGCTCGGCCGGGTCGGGGGCGAACCCGTCCGCGGTCGGCGCCGCGCTCACCACCGGCTCCGGCAGCCACTGACCGGGGTACGCCTCGCGCCGTACGCGGGCGGACCGGAGCACGTCGAGGCAGATCCGCGAGCAGGTGGTGGTGAGCCAGCCGCGCAGGTCACGGATCTGTTCCCGGGCGGCCGGGTCGCCGAGCGCGCCCGCGTAGCGCAGCCAGGTCTCCTGGACCGCGTCCTCGGCCTCGCTCCGGCTGCCCAGCATGCGCTGCGCGACCGCCAGCAGGTGCCCGCGTTCCGCCTCGAACTCCGCCGCCCGCTCGTGCACGTCGTGCTCCTCCCGCCCGGGCCTCCATTCTCCCCGTACCTCCGGATGCCCCGCCGCCCCCGGCCGTGACATCCCTCGGGAGGCGGGGGCGGGCGGGGTGGGTGAGGATCGTGGGATGAGCGGTGTCGACGAGGTGGTGCGACCCGAGGGCGGGTCGATGCGGGAACTGCTCCGGGCGGGCCCGGGCGCGGTGGACCTGGCGGCGGTGGATCCGCGGTCGACCCCGGGGCTGCCCGCGGCGGCCGGGCGCGGCAAGCGGCGCAAGGAGTGGGCGCGCGGGCAGGTCGAGCTGCTCGGCGCGGAGCTCGGCCGGCAGCAGGAGATGCTGTACGCGACCGCGAAGGGCGCGGCCGGCCCGGCCAGCGCGACCAGCGCACCCACCCAGGCCGAGGCCGACCTGGCCGGCGACCGCCCGCGCCGGGTGCTGCTGGTGCTCCAGGCCATGGACTGCGGCGGCAAGGACGGCACGGTCAAGCGGGTGGCCGGGGCCATGAACCCGCTCGGGCTGCACATCCGCTCGTTCGGCCCGCCGACCGAGGAGGAGCGGCGGCACGACTTCCTCTGGCGGATCCGCCGGGCCCTCCCGCCTCCCGGCTACGTGGGCGTGTTCAACCGCTCGCACTACGAGGACGTGCTGATCGCCCGGGTCGAGGGCCTGGTCGACGAGGCCACCTGGCGGGGCCGCTACGACCTGATCAACGACTTCGAGCGGGAGCTGACCGGCAGCCGGGTGACCGTGGTCAAGGTCATGCTGCACATCTCGCACGCCGAGCAGGGCGAGCGGCTGATGGAGCGGCTCACGGACCCGACGAAGTACTGGAAGTACAACCCGAGCGATCTGGACACCCGGGCCCGTTGGGACGATTACCAGGCCGCGTACGCCGAGGCGATCGAGCGGTGCGGCCCGGACGACGCGCCCTGGTTCGTGGTGCCGGCGGACCGGAAGTGGTACCGCGACTGGGCGGTGGCGCACCTGCTCAGGGAGACGTTCGACGGGTTGGATCTGGGGTATCCGCCTGCCGATTTCGACCTCGCGCGGGAGCGGGACCGGCTGCGGAGCGAGGGCGGTACGGGGCAAGGTGAACGGCAGGTGAACGAGCGGTGAATCGGGCCTGACCAGGGGTGGGCCGGCGGCTGCCCGGTTCCACCGGGTACCTAGCATGCGCAGAGCAGGCGTCCTCTCGGGCGACCGCCACCCTTCCACCGACACGACGAGGTCCGTGCTGTGAAGTTTTCCTTCCGTCCCACCGAGGGCGCCTTCTACGAGCTCTTCACCAGGGCCGCGCAGAACCTGGTGAAGGGGACCGAGCTGCTCAACGAGCTGGGCCTGCCGGACGTCGAGGTCCAGTCGGTGAGCGAGCGGCTCACCGAGGTCGAGCACGACAGCGACCAGATCACCCACGAGCTCTACAAGAAGATCAACTCCACCTTCATCACGCCGTTCGACCGGGAGGACATCTACCGTCTGGGCTCGCTGCTCGACGACGTGATGGACCACCTGGAGGCGGTCGGCAACCTGCTCTACCTCTACGGCCTCACCAAGCTGCCGTCGCTGCCGCGCGAGATGCACGAGCTGGTGAACGTCCTCGACCAGCAGGCGAAGCTGACCGCCGAGGCGATGCCCCGGCTGAAGTCGATGAAGGATCTCGAGGACTACTGGATCGAGTGCAACCGCCTCGAGAACGACGGTGACCAGGCGTACCGGATGCTGCTGGTCCGCCTCTTCAGCGGTGAGTACGACGCGCTCACGGTGCTGAAGATGAAGGAGGTGGCCGACGAGCTGGAGGCCGCCTGCGACGCCTTCGAGCACGTGGCCAACACCGTCGAGACCATCGCGGTCAAGGAGTCCTGAGCCCGTGACCCCCGAACTCATCGCCGTGCTGGCGGTGATCGTGGTCGCCATGGCGTTCGACTACACGAACGGCTTCCATGACGCGGCGAACGCGATCGCCACCAGCGTGTCCACCCGGGCGCTGACACCCCGGGTCGCCCTCGCGCTGGCCGCCGTCGGCAACTTCGTCGGCGCGCACTTCGGCGCCGGGGTGGCCAAGACGGTCGGCGACGGCCTGGTGACCCTGCCGCCCGGGGTGGCCAGCCTCGGGGTGGTCTTCGCCGGCGTGCTCGGCGCGATCGCCTGGAACCTGATCACCTGGTACTTCGGCCTGCCGTCGTCGTCCTCGCACGCCCTGTTCGGCGGCCTGGTCGGCGCCACCCTGTTCGCCGCCGACGGCGTCGTGCAGTGGGGCAACATCGTCGAGAAGGTCCTCATCCCGATGGTGCTGTCCCCGGTGGTCGGCCTCGTGCTCGGCTTCCTGGTGATGCTGGCCATCCTGTGGCTGTTCCGGAAGGGGCAGCCCGGCAAGCTGAACCGGGGCTTCCGCTGGGCGCAGACCGCCTCGGCCGCTGCCATGTCGGTCGGCCACGGCATGCAGGACGCCGCGAAGACCATGGGCATCATCGTGCTGGCCCTCTACACGGGCGGGTACCAGGACAACAAGACGCACATCCCGCAGTGGGTGTTCTGGACCTCGGCGGCCATGCTGGCGGCCGGCACCTACGCGGGCGGCTGGCGGATCATCCGGACCCTGGGCCGGAAGATCATCGACCTGGGCCCGCCGGAGGGCTTCGCGGCCGAGACCGTGGCCAGCGCCGTGCTCTACTTCAACGCCCTGGTGCTGAAGGCCCCCATCTCCACCACCCACACGATCACCTCGGCGATCATGGGTGTGGGCGCGACCAAGCGGCTCTCCGCGGTCCGCTGGAACGTGGCCGGCAACATCGTGATCGCCTGGATCATCACGTTCCCGGCCTCCGCGGCCATCGCCTGCCTGGCGTACCTGCTGGTCCGCCCGCTGTTCTGAGCGCCTGACGCTGCAGGGGTCCCCCGTCGTCGCGGGGGACCCCTCACGCGTAGGAGACGCCGATCCGGTCCTTGATGTGGTCCAGCAGGCCCATCACCTCCAGCGTCGCGGCGTGCGGCACCAGCGGGCTCTCGATCAGACCGGCCGCCAGGCAGCGCTGCACCTCGATCGCCTCGTACTGGTAGCCGCCGCCGGTCAGGTCGGCGGGGATGGTCTCCGGCTCGGCGCCGAGCCGGTGCAGCACCGCGGCGCCGGGCCGGTAGAACGGCTCCGGCAGGTCGATCCGCCCGGTCGTGCCGGTGATCGCGGCGGTGATCGCCGTGGCCCCGACAATCCCGCAGCTCAGCGTGGCCACCGCCCCGGAGTCCCAGCCGAGGACGATGCCGGTGTTCTCGTCCACCTTCTCCGGGCTGAGCTTCGCCCAGGCCCGCACCTGCTGCGGCACGCCGAGGACCAGGTGGGCCAGGCTCAGCGGGTAGACGCCGAGGTCGAGCAGGGCGCCGCCGCCCAGCGTGCGGGCCCGCATCCGGTGCTCCGGCGGGAACGGGCCGGCCGCGCCGAAGTCCGCCCGGACGTGGGTCACCTCGCCGATCGCGCCGTCCCCGATCAGCTCCAGCACGCGGAGGATCAGCGGGTTGGTCCGCATCCACATGGCCTCCATGAGGAAGAGGCCGCGGGCGCGGGCCGTCTCGACCAGCTCCGTGGTGGTGGCCAGGTCGAGCGTGCAGGGCTTCTCCACCAGCACGGCCTTGTCGCCGGCCAGGCAGGTGAGGGCCGCCTCGTGGTGCGCGGCGTGCGGGGTGGCGACGTAGACGACGTCCACGTCCGGGTCCGCGGCCAGTTCCGCCCAGGAGGCGTACGCCCGGGGGATGTCGTGCCGGCGGGCGAACAGCTCGGCGCTCTCCCGGGTACGCGAGCCGACCGCCACCAGCTCGGCCCCCGGCACCAGCCGCAGGTCCTCGGCGAAGCGGGCGGCGATGTTTCCGGTGGCCAGGATTCCCCAACGCGTCATGCCGGCACGCTATCCCGGACCGTCGGGCGACCGGCACGAAGATCCACCCGTCGGGAAAGCTCAGTGCGGCGCGCCGGCGGCGGCTGCCCGGGCGGCCGCCTCGATCGTCGCGCACCGCGCGGCCCAGGTCGCCCGGTCGGGTTCCAGGTGCGCGTACTCGGCTGCCGCCCCCGTGGAGCCGTCGAGCTGTTCGCGCAGGATGTCGGCGTGGCCGGCGTGCCGGCTCGTCTCGCTGAGCACGTGGACCAGGATGTTGAACAGCTTCACGTTCGGGCGTGGCCACCAGGGCACGTGGCCGGGCGCGTCGACGGCGAGGGCCTCGATCGTCGCGTGCGAGTGCGCCCACACCCGGCGGTAGCGCTGGATGATCTCCTCGCGCGTCTCGTGCTCGCTCGCCCACATGTCGGTGCCGTCGTCGGGGGCGTCCCACGGCGGCAGGGGCTCGGGGAACGGCCGGCCGAAGACCTCGCCGAAGTACCTGGCCTCCGTGATCGACAGGTGCTTCACGAGGCCGAGAAGGTTCGTTCCGCTCGCGGTCAGGGGGCGGCGTACGTCGTACTCGGACAATCCGTCGAGCTTCCACAGCATCGTCTCGCGGATGTCGCGCAGGTCGCTGTGCAGATACTCTTTCGCGAAATCATCGATCATGGGCCACGACCCTGCCATGCGGCATCGGTGGGCGCAGCCCCGTGACCGGTCAGCTGTGCTCGGCGACCTTGGCGTCTGCCCAGAGAGCCTCGAAGTGCTCGACGTATCGGTCGAAAGGCCCGCCCGCATCGCGGCGGCGCAGGTGCAAGGTCACTGAATCCTGACCGAGTGATGCGCCGATGTGTGTTGCTACGACCGCCTCGTCATCGAAGATCCACACGGACATGGCGATGTGCCGGTCGGACAACCGCACGGGTAGTTCGGTCGGTGACTTTGCGATCTCCGCCCGGGACATCGCGATGCGGGTAGCGAGGTTGAGCGGTGTCGCTTCGATGCGGTCGCGGTCGGCCGTCACCGTGCTGTCGGGGTCGCCCAGGAGGAAGCGCACATCCGCGCCATCGCGGGCCTTCGCACCGAGCGTGGCGGCGGCGTGGGAATTTTCGAGCCAGAGGAAGTAGCTGGTGTATCCGCCGAACCACAGCCGGGTGCCAGCCCGTTCGATGAGGTCGCGGAACAGCGAGTGCGGAAGGTCAGAGCGACGGGGGTAGACGCCGACGAGTTCGCGGTCGTTTCCGACCTTGACTGCGCGGCGCACAACTTCGGGCCAGAGCACGTCAACATCCTTACCCAGCACCTCCGCGGCGCGCACTCGGGAACGTGGATGGGGAAGGCGACCGCGACTGATCCACCGCTCGACCGTCTTCGCGTCCACATGGCACTTCGCGGCCAGGTCGCCAACCGTCATGCCCGCCATTGTCAGCGCGTCGCGCAGCACGTCGTTTCGTGGCATCGAGGGACCTTTCCTAGACGTCCCTCGATGGTCGCACGCCGGCGGTTCAACCGTCCGCACCTCGCTGCGAGCGTTTCGCGTAGAAGCGCGGCTGGTGGAGGCGAAGCCCGGCGGTCGCGTTCCGTGGGGCCGTCGCCGTGGGCGAGCACTCAAGCGACGGCCCCTCCCTGACCGCCGCACGAGGGGAGCGCCATGCCCGACCAGACGCCACAGCCGAAGCCCGCGCAGCCGCGGCGTGACCCGCCGCCAGCCCTCGCGGTTGTGCCGGGACCGATCGGGCCGGTGAATCCGCCCCACCGAGGCGCGGGCCGGGTGACGAAGGTCGTTCCGGTGTCGCGCCGGCAGGCGCCTTCCCGTCCGGCTCCTCCTTCGGCGCACGTCGCGAACGGCCCGGCCTGGGCGTGCGACCAGTGCGGCCAGCCCTGGCCGTGTCCGGTGCTCCGGTCCGCGCCCACGACGGCAGAACGTCGGGCGACTCTCATCCCCGAGTTCTCCCGCATCACCCGGAGGGCGATCCGGGACCTTCGCGGAAGACCCGGCGGTCCTACCCCGCCCGAGATCGTCAAGCGTTTCCTCTGGTTCCTGCCGCTCACCGACGAGGAGGCCCGCGCCATCGCGCTGAGGCTCCGGTGAGCACGGCCGTCCCGACCGCTCCTCGGCACGGTCGCGCCGTCGACCGTCCGCCCCGCCGGCGTGATCTTGGAGAGTTGTCGTTCCTCACGAACGGCAACCCTCCAAGATTGGGGCCGCCACCGCGTGAACGCATGATCCATGAGCCGGGAACTAGGCTCGGGGCATGACGATCGACGGCTTCGCCGCACCCCCCGCCCTGGTGGAGCACGCCCGCCGGTTCCGCGCCGAGGGTGGTGTGCCGGCCCTGCCGCGGGTCGCCGCCACCGTGCTGCTGCTCCGCCCGGCCGGCGCCGACTTCGAGGTGTACCTGATCCGGCGGGTGGCCGCGATGACCTTCGGCGGGATGTACGCCTTCCCCGGCGGCGGCGTGGACCGTTCCGACTCGCAGGCGCACCTGGACTGGGCCGGCCCGGCACCGGCCGGGTGGGGCGAGCGGCTCCGCCTCGACCCGGCCGCCGCGCAGGCGGTCGTCTGCGCCGCCGCCCGGGAGGTCTTCGAGGAGGCGGGCGTGCTGCTGGCCGGCCCGGACGGCGGGACCGTGGTGGGGGACGTGAGCGGGGACGACTGGGAGGCGGCCCGGCAGGACCTGGTGGCCCGGCGGACCGGCTTCGCCGACCTGCTGGCCGGGAAGGGGCTCACCCTCCGGTCCGACCTGCTGCTGCCGTGGAGCCGGTGGATCACCCCGGAGTTCGAGCCGCGCCGCTTCGACACGTACTTCTTCGTGGCCCTGCTGCCCGAGGGGCAGCGGACCCGGGACGTCTCCGGCGAGGCCGACCACACGCTGTGGCTGCGCCCGGCGGACGCCCTGGCGCGGGCGGAGGCCGGCGAGCTGACCATGCTGCCGCCCACGATGGTGACCCTCGGCGAGGTCGCCGCCGCCGGCGACCTGGCCGGCGTGGCCCGCGCGGCGGACGGGCGCGACCCGGGCACCCCGGTCACCCCGCACCTCGACCTCTCCGACGCCGAGGCGCCCCGCTTCCGCCTCTCCTGAGGGTCAGCCGGCGGCGCGGAGGTAGCGCTCCGCGAGGGAGCGCAGGAGGTCGGCCAGCTCGGGCGGGTCCTCGACGGTGAAGTCGAGGTCGAGCAGGCCGAGCCAGACTGCGATCGTCTCCAGCCGGTCGGCACCGGTGTGCAGGAGGCAGGCCGCGTCGCCGGCCGGCTCGACGGTGCCGACGGCGGGGTTGATGCGGTCGGCCACCACCTCGGCGGGGGCGTGCACCCGGATCCGCGCCCGGTGCCGCCACGCGGCCGACGAGACCCCGTGCCGCACCCGGTCCACCACGTCCCCGGGCAGCTCGCGCGCCGCGAACCGCGGGCCGGTCGGGGTACGCGGGCTGATCCGGTCCACCCGGAAGGTGCGCCAGTCGTCCCGCGCCGGGTCGAAGGCCACCAGGTACCAGCGCCGGCCCCAGTTGACCAGCCGGTACGGCTCGACGTCCCGCCGGTCGGCGGTCCCGTCGTGCCGGACGTAGTCGAACCGCAGCCGCTCCCGGTCCCGGCAGGCCGCCCCGATCACGCTGAGCGTCCCGGCGTCCACGGTCGGCCCGGGCTGGTCGTGCGGCACGCGGACGGTGTGCGTGTGCAGGGCGGTGACCCGGCGGCGCAGCCGGTGGGGGAGCACCTGCTCCAGCTTGGCCAGCGCGCGCAGCGAGGTCTCCTCGATGCCGGCGACGCTGCCGCCCGCGGCGGTCCGCAGCCCGACCGCCACCGCCACCGCCTCCTCGTCGTCGAGGAGCAGCGGGGGCAGGGCCGCTCCGGCGCCCAGCCGGTAGCCGCCGACCGCGCCCCGGGTGCCGTGCACCGGGTAGCCGAGCTCGCGCAGCCGCTCCACGTCGTTGCGCACGGTCCGGGTGCTCACCGCGAGGCGCTCGGCCAGTTCGGCGCCGGTCCAGTCGCGCGGGGTCTGCAGCAGCGACAGCAGGCGCAGCAGCCGCGCCGAGGTCTCCAACATTTCCCGGATGCTGCCAGCCCATTAGGAACGGAACGTTCCTAAATTCTTCCTACGCTCAGAGGCATGGCAGACAACACCGCGATCGTCCCGTTCCGTATCGACGTCCCGCAGGCCGACCTGGACGACCTCGCCGACCGGCTGGCCCGGACCCGCTGGGCCGAGGAGCTGCCCGCCGACCCCGACGCGGCCGCCCCCGCCGGCCCGATCCCGCCCGGCTGGGAGTACGGCGTCCCGCTGAGCTGGGTGCGGCGGCTGGCCGAGCGCTGGCGCACCACCTACGACTGGCGGGAGTGGGAGGCGCGGCTCAACGCGTACCCGCAGTTCACCACCGAGATCGACGGCCAGCGGGTGCACTTCCTGCACGTCCGCTCGCCCGAGCCGGACGCCACCCCCCTGATCCTCACCCACGGCTGGCCGGGCACCGTCGCGGAGTGGCTCGACGTGATCGGCCCGCTGACCGACCCGCGGGCGCACGGCGGCGACCCGGCCGACGCCTTCCACCTGGTGATCCCGTCGGTGCCGGGGTTCGGCTTCTCCGGGCCGACGCGGGAACGCGGCTGGAACCGCCACCGGGTGGCCTGCGCCTGGGCCGAGCTGATGCGCCGCCTCGGCTACGAGCGGTACGGCGCGGCCGGCAACGACCTCGGCGCCTTCGTGTCGCCGGAGGTGGGCCGGGCCGACCCGGAGCACGTGCTGGGGGTGCACGTCACGCAGGTCTTCTCCCTGCCGTCCGGTGATCCGGCCGAGCTGGCCGCCCTCACCGAGGAGGAGCGCGGCAAGGTGGCGTTCGCCGACTGGTTCGTGCAGCGGCGGGGCGGCTACGACAAGCTGCACTCGACCGAGCCGCAGAACGTGGCGCACGCGCTGGCCGACTCGCCGGTGGGCCTGCTCGGCTGGCTGGGCCAGCTCATGGGTGACCAGATCGACCCCGACCACGTCCTCACCAACACGACGATCTACTGGCTGACCAACACGGCCGCCTCGGCGGCCCGCTACTACTACGAGGACGCCGAGGCCGTGCACCCGACGCAGAAGGTCAACGGGCGGGGCACGGCGGCGCCGGAGCCGACCACGGTGCCGCTCGGCCTGGCCAACTTCGCCTGGGACTTCCAGTCGATCCGCACGCTCGCCGAACGGGACCACAAGAACATCGTCTCCTGGCACACGTACGACCGGGGCGGCCACTTCGCCGCCCACCAGGTGCCCGACCTGCTGGCGGCGGACCTGCGGAAGTTCTTCGCCGCGCTGCGTTGAGCGGAGCCGGTGCGCGGACACACCGGGGGCCCCGGTCGGGATCGACCGGGGCCCCCGCGGACCGGGACGGCAGCGGCTCAGCCGAAGCGGCCGGTGATGTAGTCCTCGGTCTTCTTCTGGCTCGGGTTGCTGAAGATCTTCTGGGTGTTGTCGTACTCGATGAGCCGGCCCGGGTCGCCGGTCTTCTCGATGGAGAAGAAGGCGGTCCGGTCCGACACCCGGGCGGCCTGCTGCATGTTGTGCGTGACGATGATGATGGTGAACTTGTCCTTGAGCTGGAACATCAGGTCCTCGATGGCCAGCGTGGAGATCGGGTCCAGCGCCGAGCAGGGCTCGTCCATCAGCACCACCTGCGGCTCGACCGCGATGGTGCGGGCGATGCAGAGCCGCTGCTGCTGACCGCCGGAGAGGCCGGCGCCGGGCTTGCCGAGCCGGTCCTTCACCTCGTCCCAGAGGTTCGCCGAGCGGAGCGCCTTCTCGGCGGCCTCCTCCAGGATCGACTTGCGCCGCACGCCGTTGAGCCGCAGGCCGGCCACCACGTTCTCGAAGATGCTCATGGTGGGGAACGGGTTCGGCCGCTGGAAGACCATGCCGATCATCCGCCGGACCGCGGTGACGTCGACGTCCCGGTCGTAGATGTCCTGGTTGTCGATGGTCAGGCTGCCCTCGACCCGGGCACCCGGGAGCACCTCGTGCATCCGGTTGACCGACCGCAGGAAGGTGGACTTGCCGCAGCCGGACGGGCCGATCAGGGCGGTGACCGTCTTCGGCTCGACGGTCAGGTTGATGTTCTCGATCGCCTTGAACCCGCCGTAGTAGGCGGAGACGCCGGTGGCTTCGATGCGCTTGGCCATGGTGGTGGTACCTCCGGGGTTCATCGGCCGAGCCGGTTACGACGGGCCAGCACCTTCGCCGCGACGGTCAGGACGAGGACGAGGGCGACCAGGGTCAGCGCCGCGGTCCACGCCCGCGCCGGCGAGTACTTCGAGGCCTCGCCGGCCTGCTGGTAGACGAAGAGGGCCAGCGACGACTGGTTGTTCTCGAACGGGTTGAAGTTGATCGCGGCGCCGCCGCCGGCCACGAGCAGCACCGGCGCGGTCTCGCCGGCCGCCCGCGCGATGGCGAGCATGATGCCGGTGACGATGCCGGGCAGCGCGGTCGGCAGCACGACCCGCAGGATGGTCTTCCACTTCGGTACGCCGAGGGCGTAGGCGCCCTCGCGCAGCGGGGCCGGCACGAGGCGGAGCATCTCCTCGGTGGACCGGACCACGGTCGGCAGCATGAGCACGCTCAGGGCCAGCGCGGCGGCGAAGCCGGAGAAGCCCGGCCGGCCGTCGTTGAACCACGGCGAGACGACCAGCACCCAGAAGGCCAGCACGAACAGGCCGGTGACGATCGAGGGGATGCCGGTCATCACGTCCACGAAGAAGCGGATGGTGAAGGCGAACCGGCCCCGGCCGTACTCGACGATGTAGATCGCGCAGAGTACGCCGAGCGGGACGGTGATCAGCGTGGCGATGCCGACCTGCTCCAGGGTGCCGATGATGGCGTGGTAGGCGCCGCCGTTGGCGTCCCGGGCCCCGATGTTGTTCATCGAGGTGCCGAAGAAGTTGCCGTCCAGCCGCTCGGTGCCCTTGCTGACCAGGGTCCAGACCACCGAGGCCAGCGGCAGCACCGCCAGCACGAAGGCGGAGTGGATGAGCGCGCTCCAGGTCCGGTTGCGGGCGGCCCGCCGGCCCTCCACCGCCTTCGCGGCGGTGTAGAGGCCGGCCAGGTAGAGCAGCGCGGCGATGACCACGACGAGGACCGGGCCGCCGATGCCGGCGCCGTAGACGATGCCGGCCGAGACCAGCAGCGCCACAACGGCGATGGCGGGTGCGGCGTACGCCGGAAGTCGCCGGGCCCGCAGCGTGAGCGGCTGGGCCGGCGGCTGCGGGCGGTGGGAGGTGACGGTGGTGGTCATGCGGCCGACTCCGTGAACTCGCGGCGGCGGTAGATGATCGCCCGCGCGGTGATGTTGACGATCAGCGTGATCGCGAAGAGCACCAGGCCGGAGGCGATCAGCGCGCCCCGGCCGGTGTCGTTCGCCTCGGCGAACCGGTTCGCGATGTTCGCGGCGATCGAGTTGCCACCGCTCTGCAGGATGTTGAACGAGATGGCGTACGTCGAGCCGAGGGTCAGCGCCAGCGCGATGGTCTCGCCGAGCGCCCGGCCCAGGCCCAGCATCACGGCGGCGATGACGCCCGGCCGGCCGTAGGGGAGGACGGCGGTGCGGACCATCTCCCAGCGGGTGGCGCCCAGGGCGAGGGCGGCCTCCTCGTTGGCGGTCGGGGTCTGCCGGAACACCTCGCGGGAGAGCGAGGTGACGATGGGCAGCACCATGATCGCCAGCACCACCGAGCCGAGCAGGATCGAGCTGCCGTACGGGCCCTCGCCGAAGATCGGGATCCAGCCGAAGTACTTGTTCAGCCAGGCCGACAGGTCGGCGACCGGCTGGGCGAAGTAGTCCCGGCCCCAGAGGCCGAAGACCACGCTGGGCACGGCGGCCAGCAGGTCGATGAGGAAACCGAGGGCGTTGCCCAGGCGGCGCGGGGCGTAGTGCGACAGGTAGAGGGCGATGCCGAGCGCCACGGGCACCGCCATGAGCAGCGCCAGCAGCGAGCTCAGGACGGTGCCGAAGGCGAGCGCGCCGATGCCGAACTTCGGCGGGTCGTCGTTCGGGAACCAGCCCTCGAAGGTCCAGAAGGACTCGCTGTTGGCCCGCAGGGCCGGCACGGCCTTGGCGATCAGGAAGACCGCGATGGCCGCGATGACCACCAGGACGGTGGTGCCGGCGGCCAGGGTCAGGCCACGGAACGCGCGTTCCGCGCCGAAGGCGCGGGCCCGGGGCAGCCCGCCGCCGCCACCCAGGCCGTTGTCGGGGATGCCAGGGATGCCGGAGGGCTCGGCCACACGCGCCGAGGCACCGGCGGGCCACTCGTGGCTCGTGGCCACGCGGGTCCCGCCGGTGCCGGCGTGCGCCGAGCGGTGAGGGGTGTCACCCATCTGCTCGCTCGCTTCGGTAGAGGAGGTGTGTGGTCAGTGCGTCAGGAGAGGCTCTTGACCGCGGTCTCGACCTTGGTGCGGACGGTCTCGGGCAGCGGGGCGTAGCCCAGCTCGACCAGCTCCTGCTGGCCCTCGGAGCTGGCGGCGTGGCTCAGCAGGCCCTTGACCAGCGGCAGCTTGTCGGCGGCGAGGCCCTTGCTGCAGACGATCTCGTAGGTCGCCAGGACGATCGGGTACGCCCCGGCCTCCTTGGTGTTGTAGTCGATCGACATCTTGAGGTCGTTGCCCTGGCCCTCGAACTTGGCCCCGGCGATGGTCTTGCCGGCCGAGTCGCCGGTCAGCTCGACGAACTCACCGTTGCCGTTCTTGACCTTCGCCATCTTCAGGGCGGAGTTCTCGGCGTAGGACCACTCGACGTAGCTGATCGTGCCCTCGGTGCCCTTGACCTTGCTGGCCACGCCGTCGGACTTCGCCGCACCGACGCCGCCCGGGGCCTTCCACGCCTTGGAGTTCTCGAAGGTCCAGTCCGCCTCGGCGGTCTTCGACAGGTACTTGGTGAAGTTGTCGGTGGTGCCCGACTCGTCGGAGCGGTGCACCGCCTGGATCGCGGTCGACGGCAGCTTGGCGTCCGGGTTGTCGGCCTTGATCGCCGCGTCGTCCCACTTGGTCACCTTGCCGGCGAAGATCTTCGCCAGGGTGGCCGGGCTGAACTGGAGGTTGTCCGCGCCGCTGACGTTGTAGACGATCGCGACCGGGCCGATCACCATCGGCAGGTTGAGGGCCTGGCCGCCGGCGCACTTGGCGTCCGCCTTCGGCTGCTCGTCCTCCTTGAGCGCGGAGTCGGAGCCGGCGAAGTCGGCGGTGCCGGCGATGAACGCCTGGACGCCGGCGCCCGAGCCGCTGGGCTCGTAGTTGATCGTGGTGCCGGAGCACTTCTGCTGGTACGCCTTGATCCACTCGGCCATGGCGTTCTTCTGCGCGGAGGAGCCCTGCGCGTTCAGCGTGCCCTTGCCGCAGTCGACCGCGGCGGCGGAGCCGGAGGCGGAGGTGCCGGTCGGCTCGTTGTTGTCCGAGCCGCAGGCGCTGAGACCGAGCACCGCGGTAAGAGCGAGGCAGGCAATGGCGCCGTGCCGCTGGAGCTTCACCTGAGGGGTTTCCCTTCACGTCTTTGTCAGGTCGCCCGGTCTCCCGGGTGCCGGCGCTGACCGGCTGAAAGGAAAGGTAGAAGTGCCAGGTAGACGGTTCGCCGGTCGGAAATGAACGGAAGATGAACAGGCGCGGCCGGCCGGATGGCCGTCGCCTGAGGGCCCGTTGTCCATTTCGTGAACCCGCAGCCCGCTATCGCCAATAATACGATTTTTCCGGGCAGCCGTTATCCGGCCGAGGCCACCGCGTGACGCGGTCGTGACCGCCGCCGCGGGGTCGAGGAGGTGGCGCCGGGCGTCAGCCGAGGTGGTAGTTGACGTGCGCCGACCAGCGGGCGAAGCCGAGGCGCTCGTAGAGGGCCACGGCGGCGCCGTTGGAGTCGTCCACGTAGAGCATCACCCGGTCCAGCCCTCGCCGGTCCCGCAGGTAGGACAGGCCGGCCGTGGTGAGCGCCCGGCCGAGGCCGCCGCGGTGCGCCGACGGGTCCACGCCGAGCACGTAGACCTCGCCGATCCGGGCCGAGCCCGGGCGCTCGTGCACCTTCGTCCAGTGGAAGCCGAGCAGCCGGCCGGTGGCCGAGTCCTCCGCGAGCAGGAAACCGGCCGGGTCGAACCACGGCTCGGAGAGGCGCACCCGCAGGTCGTCGGTGGTCCACCGGCCCTGCTCGGGGTGCTGGGCGAAGGCGGCGTTGTTGACCGCCAGCCAGGCGTCGTCGTCCTCGCCGGGGCGGAACGCGCGCAGCCGTACACCCTCCGGCAGGGCGGGCTCGGGCAGCGCGGCGGTCAGCGGGCGGCGCAGCTGCCAGAGCACCCGGGCGCGGGTGAAGCCCAGGTCGACCGCGAGCGCGGCGGCCGACGGGTGGTCGCCGTGCGCCCAGGCGCGCAGCGGCCCGGAGGCGGCGGCCAGCACGCCCCGGGCGAGGGCCCGCCCGGTGCCGCGCCGCCGGTACGCCGGATGCACCACCAGCTCCACGCCGATCCCCTCGGCGGGGTCGGTGGTGTCGAGGTGGGCGTACCCGGTCAGGGTGTCGTCGGCGGCGCGGGCGGTGAGGTGCACGGCGGGGGCCTCGGGGTCGCGCAGCCGGAGCAGCACGTGCTCGTCGAGCGGGTCGGCGCCGTCCGCGTCACCGGCGGTGCGGGCCAGCGCCAGCACCTCGGCGACCTCGACCGGCGCCAGCCGGTCGGCGCGGGCGACACGGTCGGCGGTCGGCGTGGTGCTGCTCATCCCGCCACCGTAGCGGCCGGCGGGCCGCCGATCATGCCGGACGCGGGCACCGGGCGGTGGCGGTGGTCACGTGGTGCCGGTGGGCAGCGCCTCGAGCTGGAAACGCCGCAGCAGTTCGGGAAGCAGGCGCTGCAACGCCTCGACCGTGCCGGAGCGGTCGCCGCCCGCGTCGTGCATGAGCACGATCGAGCCCGGCCCGGTCTGGGACAGCACCGCCTCGGTGATCTTGTCCGCGCCGGGCGCCTGCCAGTCCGTGGGGTCCACCGCCCAGTGCAGCGGCGTCATGCCCATCCCCTCACAGACCGACACCACCGGGGACGTCCAGGCGCCACCCGGCTGCCGGAAGTACGCGATCCGCGCGTCCGGTGCCGCCGCCAGGATCGCGTCGTTGGTGCGCACCAGGTCGTCCCGGATCGCCTCCGGCGAGCGCTCGCCCAGCGTGATGTCGTGGTTCCAGGAGTGGTTGCAGATGGTGTGACCGTCGGCCACGATCGACCGGACCAGGTCCGGGTGGGCCTCGGCGTTCTCGCCGACCACGCAGAAGGTGGCCCGCACCCCGTACTCCTTGAGCAGGGCGAGCACCTGGGGTGTCCACTGTGGGTCGGGGCCGTCGTCGAAGGTCAGCGCGATCCGGGCCGAGCCGGTGCTGATCTCCGCGCCGTACGGGCCCGTGCTGTCGTCGGCCTGGCGGCCGCTGCCCGGGGCACTCGGGCTGGCGTCGGGGCTCGGCTCGCCGTGGTCGCCGGCGGGCGGGCCGGGGAACTCGGTGCTGGGCGGCTGGTCGCCGTAGCGCGGGGCGTGGACGCTGGCGGCCACGCCGGCGTTCCGGTGCGGCTGCTCGGGCATGAGGCTGCGGCCGAGCGCGAACGCGGAGCCGAGCAGCGCGGCCACCACCACCGTCACCATCCCGGCCGCCCGGAGCGTCGAGGCCGACATCAGCCCGCCCGGCCGTTCTTCGCCCCCGTGGTCAACACACGCACCGTCGCCCCCTTCGCCCGGCAGATCCCGGCAGTCAGAGTAGGGCTGACCGAGCGGGCAAATAGGGCTAAAGGGGGTAATCCTCCCCGATCGGGGACGTGGCGGAAGCCTGGGCTCAGACGGGCAGCGAGGCGGGCTCCGACTCCGGCAGCGAGCGCGACGGCGGCACGACGAACTTGTAGCCCACCTGGCGCACCGTGCCGATCATCGACTCGTACTCCGAGCCGAGCTTGGCGCGCAGCCGCCGGACGTGCACGTCGACCGTGCGGGTGCCGCCGAAGTAGTCGTAGCCCCAGACCTCACGCAGCAACTGGTCCCGCGTGAACACCCGGCCCGGGTGCTGGGCCAGGAACTTCAGCAGCTCGAACTCCTTGTAGGTGAGGTCGAGCGGGCGGCCCTTCAGCTTCGCCGCGTAGGTGTCCGGGTCGATGGTCAGCTCGCCGGCCCGGATCGAACCGCCGGCACCCGCCGTCGCGTTGCTCAGCCGGCCGACCGCGAGCCGCAGCCGGGCCTCCACCTCCGCGGGACCCGCGCCGGCCAGGATCACGTCGTCCACGCCCCAGTCGGCGTTGAGCGCGATCAGCCCGGCCTCGGTGACGACCGCGACCAGCGGGACGCCCAGCCCGGTGGCGTGCAGCATCCGGCAGGTCGCGCGGGCCTCGCTCAACTCGGCGCGGGCGTCCACCAGGACGGCGTCCGGGGTCGGGCCGGAGACCAGCGTGCGGACGTCGCGCGGCGCGGTGCGGACCGAGTGCGGCAGCAGGTCGAGCGCCGGCAGCACCGCCGATGGTTCACCTGCGCGCGCGGTCACCAGCAGCAGGAGCTCCACACGATCACCTCCGTCCCGGCGGCCCTCCGGCCGCGCGCGACCAGCGGCACTCCGTGACGGGTGGCGCTGAGAATTTGCGTGGGTCCCGGCGTCGCTGACGGGCGGGTAACGGCTTGAGCGTAACCGATCGCCCGGCCGTCACCTCCGCACCCTTTCCTGTTTGTCTGTTCTGCCCCTGATCGCGGCTCAGGTTTTAACGTTGCCGAAACCGTGACTCCGCCCGACCGGCCGGGTCTGGCACGATCGGTGCGTGTTTCCCTCCACCTCGCCCGACACCGGCCGTGAACCGTGGCCCGACGACGCGGCCTCCAGGCCCGCCGGCCCCGCCCGTGGCTACCCGCCGGCCCCGCGCACCGGCCCGGCCGACGACAGCGGCGGCGGGCGGGAGCGGAAGGGCCCCCGCCGGCTCCGCAAGGGCGGGCCGGGCCGGCGCCCCGACGACGAGCCCGAGGAGACGCCCGAGGAGGAGGTGCCTCCGGTCCCGGTGCGCCGCCCGCTCGCGCTGACCGTCGCGGGCTTCGCCGCGCTGCTCGGCGTCGGCCTGGTGCTCGGCGCGCAGACCGCCGGCCCCGGGCACCGGCTGCCCTTCGCGTTCATCATCTTCGGCGTCCAACTGCTCTTCGTGCTGGCCTGGACCATGGCCATGCGGCCGCCCGCGCTGCTGGTCGTCGCGCTGGTCAGCGCCGCCGCGGCCGGGATCGCCGACGCCGCCGCGGTGCAGTCGGACATCGCCGGCCTGGCCCCCCTCGGCTACGCGGCGGCCGCCGGCCTGGTGCTCGCAGTGCTGGGCCAGCTCTTCCGCCGGGTGGACCGGGTCCGGGTGACCGACTCGCTGGGCGGCACCCTGCTGATCGTCGTGGGGGTGGTCGCCTTCGCCACGCTGATCGTGCTCAGCCGGATCCCGAAAGGCACTCAGGCGATCACCGTCTGCCTCACCGCCACCGGCGTGGCCCTGCTGGTGGCCCGGCTGACCGACGCGGTGGCCCCCTGGCCGCGGCTCGCCCCGCAGGTGCCCCGGGGGGCCGCCGGCGTGGTTGCCGGCGCCATGCTCGGCACCCTGACCAGCGCCGTGCTCGGCAGCTACCTGGTCGGCTTCACCCCGACCAGCGCCGCGCTGGTCGGCCTGGTCACCGCCGGCACCGCCGTCCTGGCCGACCTCGCCGTGGGGTACGCCGAGGCGGGCCGGCTGATGGCCGGCGAGCCGCCGACCATGTGGGTGGCCCGGCACATGCAGGGCCCGCTCGGCGGCTTCGCGCTCGCCGCGCCGGCCGCGTACGCCATGTGCGTGCTCTTCCTCTGAGCCCGCGGTTGGGGCGACGGCGCCTCGGGTAAGTACCGTTGCGCCGCGAGACGCGGTGATGCGGCGGAGTCAGGAGGCGGCGTGGCAGAGGCGTACCCGGCGAACGAGGGCCGACCCCGGCGGCGGGGCCGGAAGGTGCTGGTCGGTTTCGTCGTCCTGCTGCTGGTCCTGGCCGGGCTCCTGGTGGTCGCCGACCGGGTGGCCGCCGGCGTCGCCGAGCGCGCCATCGCCGACCAGGTGAAGAAAGAGGTCGCCAAGCAGGACGCGCAGTCCTCAGCGCCCCGGGTCGAGGTCGGTGGCTTCCCGTTCCTCACCCAGGTGCTCGCCGGGAAGTACGAGCACATCTCGATCGTGCTCACCGACGTGCAGGGCAACGTGCAGGGCGACGCGGTCAGCGTGCCGCGGCTGGACGTGGACGCCCGCGACGTCAAGGCGTCGCTGGACACCCTCCGCTCCGGCCAGGGTGACGTGGTGGCCGAGACCGTCGACGGCCGGGGCACGGTGACCTACGACAGCCTGGCGAAGCTGCTCGACCGCCCCGGGCTCACCCTCGGCGAGCGGAACGGCAAGCTCGCGGTCACCGCGCCGGTGGACATCCTCGGTGCCAAGCTGACCGTCAACGGCACCGCCGACGTGACGGTCGCGGGCGGCAAGGTGGCCCTGCGGTTCAACGACGTGACCGCCGAGGGCCTGCCCAACCTGCCGCTCGCCAAGACGCTGCTGGCCAACTACGCCAAGGGCATCTCGATCGACGTGCCCCTGCCGGAGCTGCCCTTCCAGCTCAACGTGCGCAAGGTGGAGCCGAAGCCGGAGGGTCTCGTGGTCACCGCCGACGCGCGGAACGTGCCGATCAACTCCGCCGGCTGAGCCGCCGCCCGCCGTCCCGGCCGTGTCCCGGATGCTGGTCGGCCCGGTGGCAGCCTCCGGGCCGACTGGTAGTCTCCCTTTCCATGGGGACGCTCCTCACCAAACGGCGCGCGGTCGACCTGTGCCGCGTGGCCACCTGCCTGTGTCGCCCCGTCATCTGACGGCGGGGCTGTCCTCGGCCGCTTAGCGGCCACCGGCACACAGGGTCCGCGTACCCTCCGGTTTCCCCTCTTCGCCCGGCAGCGGCGCCGTCGCACGTACCCGTGATCCGTTCCTAGCTCTGGGTCCCGCGCGTGGTGCGACAATCACCAACTTCGATCTCCGCGCGCTGGCTCACCATCCATCCTCACAGGGAGTGATCTGATGAGTCGCGACACCGCACTCGTCTCGGCCGAGTGGGCCGAGAAGAACATCGACGCCCCGGGCGTCGTCTTCGTCGAGGTCGACGAGGACACCTCGGCCTACGACACCGGCCACATCGCGGGCGCCGTCAAGCTCGACTGGCGCACCGACCTCCAGGACCCGGTGCGCCGGGACTTCGTCAACCAGGACCAGTTCGCCGCGCTGCTCTCCGAGCGCGGCATCGGCAACGACGACACCGTCATCCTCTACGGCGGCAACAACAACTGGTTCGCCGCGTACGCGTACTGGTACTTCAAGCTCTACGGCCACCGGGACGTCAAGCTGCTCGACGGCGGCCGGAAGAAGTGGGAGCTGGACGCCCGCCCGCTGGTCACCGACACGGTGCAGCGCCCCGCGACGCAGTACGTCGCGCAGGCGCCGGACACCTCGATCCGCGCCTTCCGCGACGAGGTCGTCGCCGCGATCGGCACCAAGAACCTGGTCGACGTGCGCAGCCCCGACGAGTACGCCGGCCGGCTGCTCGCCCCGGCCCACCTCCCGCAGGAGCAGGCCCAGCGGGCCGGCCACGTGCCGACCGCGATCAGCGTCCCGTGGTCCAAGGCGGCCAACGAGGACGGCACGTTCAAGTCCGACGACGAGCTCCGCCGGATCTACGCCGACGCGGGCCTGGACGACGGCAAGGAGACGATCGCCTACTGCCGGATCGGCGAGCGCTCCTCGCACACCTGGTTCGTGCTCCAGGAGCTGCTCGGCCACCGCAACGTGAAGAACTACGACGGCTCCTGGACCGAGTACGGCTCGCTGGTCGGCGTGCCGGTCGCGCTCGGTGACACTCCCGGCGAAGCCGGGTCGGACAGCTCTGTCGGGGGGGCGTGATTCTGGTGACTGCTCCCACCGCCGCGGGCTGCGCCGCCCCGGACCAGGCCGCCCCCCTCCCGGCCAGCCTGGACCTGGAGAAGGAAACCGTCATCACCGGCCTGGTCACGGCCGAGTCCGGCGAGGCCGTGCCGGGCGCGTACGTCCGGCTGCTCGACTCGACGGGCGAGTTCACCGCCGAGGTGGTGACCTCCCCGGCCGGCCAGTTCCGGTTCTTCGCCGCGCCGGGCAGCTGGACCCTGCGGGCGCTCTCCCGGCACGGCAACGGCGACACCGCCGTCACCGCCGCCCGCGGGATCAACGAGGTGACCGTCACGGTCGCCGCCTGACCCACGCTCTGATCGTGGCCCGCCGTCCCACGAGGGACGGCGGGCCACGAGCCGTTCCGGCGCCCGCCGTCCCGCTCCGCGGAACGTCGAGGGACGGCGGGCCACGAGCCGTTCCGGCGCCCGCCGTCCCGCTCCGCCGAACGTCGAGGGACGGCGGGCCACGAGCCGTTCCGGCGCCCGGCGGGCTGATCGCCGGGTGTGTCGAGGCGCGGCACGGTCGGTCGTCGCGGCGTGACACCATGGCCCGGTGAGTGAGGCCGTCCAGGCGGGATACGCCCCGCCGACCCGTCCCGACCAGCCGGCCCCCGGCCGGCGTCGGCTGCGCTGGCTGGTGGCCGCCACGGCGGCGTGGGCGGTGCTGCTCGCCGGGCTCACCTGGTGGTCGGTGCGGCACGACCCGCCGACCGTGAAGGAGCAGCGCTCGCTGGACCAGGCCGGTCCCGTGGTGGACCGGGCGCTCGGCCGGCTGACCGCCGCGGTCGGGCGGGACGGGGTGCCGGCGCTCCTGCCGGACCGGATCGAGCGGGGCTGCCGGATCACGCCCCTGGACGACGGCGCCGAGTTGGAGCGCGGCGTGGCGGTCGTGCTGGCCGGCGACGACGACGTACGCCAACTGCTCCAGCGGGTGGCCGACCGGCTGCCACCGGACTGGCGGGCGGGCGTCTCGGCGTTCGACGGCCAGCCGCGGCTGCGCGCCGACGCGGGGGAGTTCGTCACCGTCGAGGGCCGGCCCGCCGGGCCCGGCCGGGTGGAGCTCACCGCGGCCACCGGCTGCCGTCCGGTCGGGGCGGGCTACCGGCCGCCGGCAGCCGACGCCCCGGCCGAGACCGCGGAGGCAGGCCGGGCCGTGGGCCGCTGGGGCGGCGCCGGCGGTCCCGTCCAGGTCCTCGCGGCGCCCTGCCCCGGAGGGGGAACGGTCCGCACGGCCCGGGCCGAGACGGCCGGCGGACCGGTCGGTTCTCCGCTCGCGGCGGCCTTCCCGGATGCCGCCGGCGGCTCCCTGGTGCTCCGTGACTCCGCCGAGGAGTACGCCCTGCGCGGCAGCTTCGCGGTGCTCGCCGAGCGGGTTGACGACCGGGTGCGGGTGGCGGTCACCAGTCCCTGCCCGGCCTGACCCCGCGGTCAGTGCCCGTGGCGCTGGTCGTGCGGCCCGCGACTACGCCCCAGGGCGTCCACCCGGCCCCACCGGCCGGGGATGTCCAGCAGCTCCACCCGGCCCATCCCGCCGGGAACGGCGGGATCGATGATCAGATGCTCGCCCTGCGGCTCCAGGCCGAGCATCACCCGCAGCAGCAGCAGCGGGGTGCCGGCCGACCAGGCCTGCGGGCTGCACGCGGTCGGGTACTCCACCGGATAGTCGGTGAGTCCGCGCTCGTAGCCGGCGAACGCCTCGGGGAGCCGCCCGTTGAAGAAGCGGGACGCGCTCAGCATCGCGTCGCAGATCTGCCCGGCCTCGTCCCGGAAGCCGTACTTCCACAGGCCCCAGGCGATGATCGAGTTGTCGAACGGCCAGACCGTGCCCACGTGGTAGCCGATGGGGTTGTAGCGGCCCTGGTCGTCGGCGAGGGTCCGGACGCCCCAGCCGGAGAAGAGCCGCGGCCCGAGCAGGTGCCCGGCGACGGTCGCCGCCCGGGACTCGTCGACGATGCCGCTCCAGAGCAGGTGGCCGATGTTGGAGCTGAGCGCGTCCACGTGCCGCCCGTCCGGGTCCAGGGCGAGCGCGTAGTACTCCCGCCCGGGAATCCAGAAGTCCCGGTTGAAGCGCTCCTTCAGCGCCGCGGCCTCCCGCTCCAGCCGGTCGGCGTACGCCGGGTCGTTCCAGAAGGTCCGCGCCAGCCGGGCGCCCCGCAGCTTGGCGTCGTACGCGTAGCCCTGCAGTTCGCAGGTGGCCCGCGGGAAGGGCGGCAGCCGGCCGTCGGAGTAGGAGATCGAGTCCCAGGAGTCCTTCCAGCACTGGTTCGCCAGGCCGGTCTCCGGGTTGCGGGTCATGTACCAGACGTAGCCCGTGCCGAGCAGGTCCCCGTACGTGTCGAGCCAGGCCAGCGCGCCCCGCGTCTCGTGTTCGAGCTGCCTGACCAGCTTCGCGTCCCCGGTCCACCGCTCGTACTCGTCGAGCAGGATGACGAAGAGCGCCGTGGTGTCGGCCGAGCCGAAGTACGGCGAGTGCGGCTGCTCCTCGAAGCCGGCCGTCTCGCCGTAGCGCAGCTCGTGCAGGATCTTGCCGGGCTCCTCGTCCCGGAAGTCGTCCACCCGGCTGCCCTGGAGGCCGGCCAGCATGAGGATGGTCGGCGGGACCAGTTCCGGCAGGAACGGCAGCACCTGGAGCGAGGTGAAGATGCTGTCCCGCCCGAACAGGGTCATGAACCAGGGCAGGCCGGCGGCGAGCAGCCGCACGCCCAGCGCGATCGACTCGTACCGGAGGGCGGCCAGGTCGTTGAGGCTGCGCCGGTACGCCCCGGCCAGCGGCTGGCAGTCGCAGCCCAGCTTCGGTGCCCGCGCGATCAGCGCGTTCTGCTCGGCGTTGATGGCCCCCACCGAGCGCTGGCCGCCGAGCGGCAGGGTGGACCGGATGTCCTCGCCCCGGGCCCCGTAGATCTTCGTCGCCACGTGCAGCCGGGTGGTCCACTCGCCGTGCGGCCCGACCCGGAGCCGGAAGGTCATCCCCTCCCGGTCGACCTCGGTGGGCGCGCTGCTCTCCACCACAGCCTCCCGGTGGAACCCTTCCCGCCGGTAGGTGAGCCGCAGCTGGTTCTCGCCGACCGTGGGTGTGGTGTGCCCCTTCTTCTGCCGCCGGTGCTTGATCTCGAACAGGTCGGCGAAGTCGGAGCCGATGTCCAGCCGGACGACGAACTCCACCTCCTGCCCGGAGTGGTTGAGCAGGGTCAGCTCCTCCTCGAAGCTGCCGCCGATCGACCGGCTGCGGATCATCGAGACCTTGGCGTCCAGGTAGTGCGTCGGCTCCCCGGGCACCAGGAAGAACCGGGTCCGGTACGACAGGGTGTCGTCGATCGAGAGCGCGTGGAGCCGCTGCCCGTTGAGGGTGAGCAGCCAGGTCGAGATGAACCGGGTGTCGAAGGAGAACAGCCCGGTGGGGAAGTCGAACGACGGCTCGATGTCGCCGCGCCGGTCGCTGACCAGGAAGGTGTTGCCGTCCAGGATGCTGACGCGTTCCTTCACGTCGATCGCCGGACCTGTTCGCGGGCCGTCTCCCGGGGGTCCCGCACACCGGGCGGGTCGGGGAAGAACCGGCGGAACAGCAGGAAGAGCACGACCTGGCCGCTGAACGTGGCCTCGTTGCGCAGCACCGCCGCCATGCCGGCCTCCCGGCCCGTGACCAGGCCCTCGAACAGGTCGGCGCTGACCGTGAAGACGGCGTCGGCGGGCAACTGCTCCCGGGTCACCCGGACGCTCCCGGGCGCCAGTTCGAGAAGCCAATGCTCGGTGCGGTTGCCGGTGGTCAGGTCCAGCTGGAGGCGGCCGCGAGTGGGCCCGCGCAGCACCGCCGGGGCACGCGCCGGCAGGGATGCGAAGAACCGCTCGATCGCTTCGCCCACATCAGGATCGTAGGCAGCGGCCGGACATGTCGGGCAAGGATCGGCAGTCCACGCGGAACGGACATCCGCCGCGCGGCCGGGTCGGTCAGTAGACCAGGGCCCGGGCGCCCTCGGCCATCGCCTCCTCGACGAAGACCGCCGCCCCGGCGATCCGCACGCCGGGGATGACGTCGTCCGGGCCGATGTCGCGGCGGGCCGCGCACTGCGTGCAGGCGGTCACCCGGCCGGTGGTCAGGATGACGTGCAGCAGTTCGGCCAGCGGCGCGGAGTGCGGCAGCTCGAATTCCTGCGCGCGCCCGGGCAGCGCGAACCAGGTCGACTCCCCGGTGAGCCAGAGCGACACGTCCACCCCGGCGGCCGCGGCGGTGGCGGCGACCGTGAAGGCCTGCGCGCAACGCTCCGGGGCGTCGGCTCCGGCGGTGGCCTTGACGACGAGAGTGCGGGCCATGACGCCCAGCATAGGATGGCCGGGATGGTTACCGAGATCGGGTTCGTCAGCCTGCTGGTCGCCGGCCTGGGCGCGCTCGCCGGTGGCCTGGTCTACCTTGCCGTACGAATTTCGAGAGGAAAATGGTGAGCGCGAGGAGTGAGCCGGGTTTGCGAGCCCCGCAGTCGCGAACGAAGGTGGCGCGGTGAGCGCGAGGAGTGAGCCGGGTTTGCGAGCCCCGCAGTCGCGAACGAAGGTGGCGCGGTGAGTGAGAACCCGCTTCAGCCGCCGTGGCTGAACGCGCCGCCGGTCGAGCCGTACCCGTACGAGGAGAGCCACGACCTGCGCGTCGGCCCGAAGCTGCACCGGAGCCTGGACGGCCTGCTGCCGTACATCGGGGTGTGGCGCGGGCGGGGTCGCGGCGGGTTCCCCACCATCGAGGACTTCGACTTCGCGCAGGAGATCCGGATCAGCCACGACGGCCGGCCGTTCCTGTTCTACGAGTCCCGCGCCTGGATCCTCGACGAGCAGAGCCGCCCGGTCCGCCCGGCCGGCCGTGAGGTGGGCTGGTGGCGTCCGGTGCTGGACGGCGACCGGGTCACCGACGAGTTGGAAGCGCTCATGACCACGCCCACCGGCGTGATGGAGCTGCACATCGGCAAGCGCAAGGGCACCCAGATCGAGTTCGCGACCGACGCGGTCGTGCGCACGGCCACCGCCAAGGAGGTCACTGCCGGTGCCCGCCTCTTCGGCATCGTGGAGGGCGCCCTCCTGTACGCCCAGGAGATGGCCGCCCTGGGCCACCCCCTGAGCCCCCACCTGTCCGCCCGCCTGACCCGAGTAGCCGGCTAACCCCACCCCCACCCACCCCACCCTCCGGCCCCGCCCCGGTGATCATGAAGTTATTGCCCTTCGCGCCGACGTGTCGGCGCAATAACTTCATGATCAACGCCGCCGAGGAGGAGGGCGGCTGGATCGACGCCGCCGGTCGGGGGGTGGTGGTCAGTCGTGGGGGAAGCCCAGGAGGGTGAGCAGGGGTGCGGTCAGGGGGGAGCGGGGGCGGCGGGAGCCGTCCAGGGCGGTCACCTCTGCCAGGCCGCGGAGGGACGACGTCAGCCAGATGGCGTCGGCCTCGTGCAGGTCGGCGAGGGTGGGTAGGCGTTCGGCTGCGGTGAGGCCCAGCTCGCCCGCGTGGTCCAGGAGCCAGTGGGCCGTGATGCCGGGGAGGACGCCGGTGGCCGCGGCCGGGACCGTGCAGAGGGTCCCGCCGCTCAGCCAGACCACGTTCGCGGTGGGCGCCTCCAGCACGTAGCCGTCGGTGGAGACCCAGAGCACGTCGTCCACCCCGGCCTGATCGGCCCACCGGCGGGCGGCGGTGCTCAGCGCGTACGAGGTGGATTTCACACCGGCCGGGAGCCAGCCCAGCTCGGGGCGGGACCGGGCGGCCACCCCGAGCGGCAGGGTGGCGACCGTCACCCCGTCCCGCCGGGCCCGGCGCGCGGCGGCCGGCACCTCGCCCAGCGTGGCGTAGACCGTCGGCGGCCCGCCGCCCTCCGGCCCCCGGGTGCACACCAGCCGCACCGCGCCCTCGACCTCCGGGGGCCAGCCCGCGCGGACCGTGTCCAGCAGCTCGACCAGCACGCCGGTGGGGGGCAGGGCCAGCCCGATGGCCGCCGCGCCGGCCCGCAGCCGGGCCAGGTGGGCGTCGCGCAGCCAGGGCCCACCAGCGCGCAGGTGCATCGTCTCGAAGAGGCCGTCGCCGTGCAGCACGCCCCGGTCGTCGCCGCGCAGCACCGCCGTACCGGCCGGCACGACGCCCCGGCCCGGCACGGCCACCCGCCTCGCCACCACGAGCGCAGCGTAGTGGCGTACCCCGGCGGCGGGCGGACCGGCGCGGCGGCCGAACTATGATCGGACGGTGTCCGAATCCTCGCTCGCGGAACTGCTCCGCTCCCGTGGGCTGCGGCTGACGGCGCAGCGGCAGCTGGTCCTCCAGGCCGTCCTGGACCTGGGGCACGCCACGCCGGAGCAGGTGCACACGGCGGTGCGCGAGGTGGCCGCCGGGGTCAACATCACCACCATCTACCGGACGCTGGAGCTGCTGGAGCGCCTCGGCCTGGTGACCCACACCCACCTGTCGCACGGCTCGCCGACCTACCACGCGGCCGGTGAGCACCAGCACGTCCACCTGGTCTGCCGGGAGTGCGGTGCGATCGACGAGATAGACCCCGAGCTGCTCCGGCCGCTGGCCGACCAGCTGGCCGCGCAGCGGGGATTCCAGGTCGACATCGGGCACGTGGCGCTCTTCGGCGTCTGCGGCCAGTGCGAGGACGGGGAACGCAAATGATCGAGATCGCGGGCGCGGTGGCCGCCGAGGCCATCGACGAGGAGACCCGGGAGCAGCCCGAGCCGGCCCACCGGGCGGCGGGGGTCGGCCCGGTGGCCGCCCACTACGGCGACCCGATGCGCGAGCAGCGCACCCTGGCCACCGGCGTGGGCCTGGTCGACCGCTCGCACCGGGGCGTGATCGCGGTCCCCGGCGAGGAGCGGATGACCTGGCTGCACACGCTGACCAGCCAGCACCTGGCCGCGCTGCGGCCGTGGCAGGGCACCGAGCTGCTGGTGCTCTCGCCGCACGGGCACGTCGAGCAGCACGCCCTGGTCGCCGAGGACGGGGAGACCACCTGGCTGGACACCGAGCCCGGGATGACCGGCGGCCTCCTTGCCTACCTGGAGAAGATGCGGTTCTTCAGCAAGGTCGACCCGCGCGACGTCACGGCCGACCACGCGCTGCTCTCGCTGGTCGGGCCGGAGGCCACCGGCGCGCTCGACACCCTCGGGGTCACCGGCCTGGCCGCGGCCGACGTGGTCGCGGTGCCGGGTCCGAAGTTCCGCTCCGGCGAGCTGCCGTCCCGGCCCTCCGTCGTGTACGACGTGAAGCCGCTGCCCGTCGGCGGCTGGGCGCGGCGGGTGGCGCTCGGCGTCGACCTGCTGGTGCCCCGCGCGGCGATGCCCCAGGTGGTCGACGAGCTGCGCGGCGCCGGTGTGCCGGTGGCCGGGCTGTGGGCGTACGAGGCGGTGCGGGTGGCCGCCCGGCAGGCCCGGGCCGGGGTGGACACCGACCACCGGACGATTCCCGCCGAGGCCGGTCTGATCGGGTCGGCGGTGCACCTGGACAAGGGCTGCTATCGCGGCCAGGAGACGGTGGCCCGGGTGCACAACCTGGGCAAGCCGCCTCGGCGACTCGTCCTGCTGCACCTGGACGGGGTGACCACCGACCAGCCGCCGGCCGCCGGCACGCCGGTGACGCTGGACGGCCGGGCGGTCGGCTTCGTGGGCACCGCGGCGCACCACTTCGAGCTGGGCCAGATCGCCCTCGCCGTGGTCAAGCGGAACGTGGCCGACGACGCCCGGCTGATGGTGGGGGAGACGGCCGCCGCCATCGATCCGGCGTAAGGGATGCCGCTCAGGCGGCGGCAAAGCGGAAAATCTTCTGTTTCCTGCCGCCGCCGCGGCCGATTCTGCTGATTCCGGCTGTCGACCGGAGGGGAGTCGGCGGTCTAGGATCCCGGCATGACCACAGGGACGTTGATCACGGTTGCCCCCACCGGCGCGGAGTCGGCCAAGGCGGAGGTGCCGGCGCTGCCGGTGACCCTCGACGAGCTGCTGCTGACCGCCAAGGAGTGCGAGGCGCTCGGCGCCGCCGTGATCCACGTCCACATCCGCGACGACGAGGCGAAGCCCACCCTCGACCAGGGCCGGCTGCGGGAGACCGTGGCGGCGCTGCGGCAGAGCACCGACCTCATCGTGCAGCTCTCCTCCGGCGGCGCGGTGACCGACCCGGAGGCCGCCCGGCTGGCCGTGCTCGACGCCGGCCCCGACATGGCCTCCTGCACCATGGGCACTGTCAACTTCGGCGACGACGTGTTCCTCAACCGCTGGGAGTTCATCGTCGACCTGCACACCCGGATGCAGGACAAGGGCGTCGTCCCCGAGTACGAGATCTTCGACCTCGGCCACCTCACGGCGCTCCAGCGCCTGCTCGGCAAGTACGGCCTGCCGCACGGCGGGCACGTGCACGTCGACTTCGTGATGGGGGTGCCGGGTGGCATGCCGGGCACCACGGCCACCCTGGTGGCCGCCCAGCAGATGCTCCGCGACCTGCCCGAGGGCACCACGTTCTCGGCCACCGGCATCGGCCGCACCACCATCCCGGTGCTGCTGGCCTCGCTCTCGGCCGGCGGTCACCTGCGGGTCGGCATGGAGGACACGGTCACCTACGCGAAGGGCCGGCCGGTCGAGTCCAACATGCAACTGGTCGCCCGCGCGGTCGGGTTCGCCCAACTCGCCCAGCGCCCCCCGCTGACCACCACCGAGGCCCGGGCGCTGCTCGGCCTGTAAGCGACGGTCGGCCCGCCACCCCCTGTACGCCGGCGGCCGGCGTCCCTGGTCACCCCGGTGCCGGCCCGGTCGAGCCCGTCGGTACCGTCCACTGCGTGGGAAAGACGTACGAGGGCGGCGTGCCGCTCGCCGAGGTGGTCCGGTCCGGGTTCGTGGAGGGCTTCCACCGGGGGTCCGTGGCGGTGCTCGACGCCGCCGGCGCACCGGTGTCGGGGGCGGGTGACGCCACCTCGCCGGTCTTCCCGCGGTCGTCGAACAAGCCCATGCAGGCGATCGGGATGCTCCGCGCCGGCCTGCCGCTGACCGACCCGGCCGACGTGGCGCTGGTCTCGGCGAGCCACGCCGGCGAGGAGTTCCACGTCGAGCGGGTCCGCGCCCTGCTGCGCGGCGCCGGCCTGGCCGAGGAGGCGCTGCACTGCCCGCCGGACCTGCCGGTCGGCGAGGCGGCCCGGGAGGCGGTGCTGCGTGCCGGGGGTGGCCCGTCCCGGGTCCTGATGAACTGCTCCGGCAAGCACACCGGCATGCTGCTCACCTGCCTGGCCGCCGGCTGGCCGCTGGACGGCTACTGGCGGCCGGAGCACCCGCTCCAGCAGCGGCTCACCGCCGCGATCGAGGAGTTCACCGGGGAGCGGGCGGCGGCCGTCGGGGTGGACGGCTGCGGTGCCCCGGTGCTCGCCGTCTCGCTGACCGGGCTGGCGCGCGCCTTCCTGCGGCTGGTCTCCGCGGAGCCGGGCACCGTCGAGCGGACGGTGGCCGACGCCATGCGGGCGTACCCGGAGCTGGTGGGTGGCACCCAGGCCGACGACACCCGGCTGATGCGCGGCGTACCCGGACTGCTGGCCAAGGTCGGCGCGGAGGGCGTGATCGCGGCGGCCGTGCCGGAGGTCGGCGCGGTCGCGCTCAAGATTGACGACGGCGCCGGGCGGGCCCGGATGCCGGTGCTGGTGTCGGCGCTGCGCCGGCTCGGCGTCGACGCCCCCGTGCTGGCCGAGTACGCCGAGATCCCGCTGCTCGGCGGCGGCCTGCCGGTCGGGGCGGTCCGCCCGGTCTGGTGATCCGGGCGGTCAGGGGAGGAAGTCGAGCAGCGCCGCGTTGACCGGCTCGGGGCGCTCCAGCGGCAGCAGGTGACCGGCGTCCGGCACGTCCGGCAGCCGCACGCCCCGGGGAGCCTCGGCGGCGATCCGGTCGGCCAGCCGGCGGATGTCGGCCAGGTCGTCCGCGCCCGCGGCGGCCAGCACCGGCATCCGCAGCTCGGCCAACCGGTCGATCGCCGGCGGGTCCAGCTCGCCCGCCTCGACCGCGCTGAGCGCCTGCTCGGCGGCGAGCGCCCGGCGGTCCATCTCCTCGGCGAACCGGATCAGCTCCGGGTCGACGTCGGCCGGCTCGCGGGTCGGGCCGACGACCCAGAACCGCACCTCGCCGGCCGCGGTCGCACCGAAGTCCTCCGGGTCGACGTCGCCGACCAGCTCCTCCCAGAGCTGCTCGGTCTCCTCGGACCACTCGTTGCCGGAGACCGGGGCGCCGAAGAGGGCCAGCGCGGCGACCCGCTCCGGGTACGCCAGCGCGGTGTCCACCGCGACCTTGCCGCCGAACGAGCAGCCCACCAGCGCGGCCTGCGCCACGCCCAGCGCGTCGAGCAGGCCGATCACGTCGTCGTGGTGCGCGAACGGGGCGGGGGGCAGCTCGGAGTCGCCGTAGCCGCGCAGGTCGACGGCGACGACCCGGTGCCGGGCGGCGAGCGCGGGCACCTGGCTGCGCCACATCCGCCGGTCGGCGATGCCGGCGTGCAGCAGCACCACCACGCTGCCGCTACCGGCCTCGTCGTAGGCGAGGGAGGAACCGTTGACTTCGATCTTGGCCACGGGGGAACCGTACGGACGCACCACCGGGTTCGCAACCGCCTTCGGTGACGTCGCTAACTCTGGCAAGCATTTTGCTTGCAGCAGCTAGCAGCGCGGGCTAGCGTGGAGTCATGGCCACCAGCAAGGACCTTCCCGACGTCGGCGGGTTCATTCGCGACCTGCGCCGCAACGCGAAGATCTCGCTGCGGCAGCTCGCCGAGCAGGCCGGCGTGAGCAACCCGTACCTGAGCCAGATCGAGCGCGGCCTGCGCAAGCCGAGCGCCGAGGTGCTCCAGCAGCTCGCCAGCGCCCTGCGCGTCTCCACCCCGGCCATGTACCTGCGGGCCGGGCTGCTGGACGACAAGGAGGGGCAGGGCGTGCTCGCGGCGATCGCCGTCGACCCCGAGCTGACCATGGCCCAGAAGCAGTCGCTCACCCAGATCTACGAGACGTTCCGCCGGGAGAACGCGCGCCTCGCCGAGGCGACCGCGACGGCCCAGGCGGCAGCCGAACCGGCCGAACCGGCCGCTGCGCCGGAGGCCCCGGCCACCGTCGCGCCGGCCGCGACCGGCCCCACGACACCGGACGGCACCCCGACCGAGGCGGTCCTCGAGTCGGTCGCCGTCACCGAGGCGGGCCACGCGCCCGCCCCGACCACCGCCGTCCCCCAGAAGAAGACCGCCCGCAGGGTGGTCCGGAAGGCCGCCGGTGCGGCCGAAGAGGAGCAGTCATGACCCCCCAGCCGAAGACCAACCGCATCCCGGCCCCCGTCTACGCCGCCGCCGGTGCCGGCGAGCTGGCCCTCCAGCAGCTGCGCAAGCTGCCCACGGTGGTCGGTGACCTCGGCACCCGGGTCGTCGCCGACCTCGGTGGCAAGGCCGTCATCACCGGTTTCGAGCTGCGGCAGAAGGCGACCGAGACGCTGCGGACCGCCAACCTGACCGCGACCGGGCTCCGGGAGAAGGCCGGCTCGGCCGACCTCGACCTGGACAAGCTCCGCGAGGCCGCCAACCTGGACAAGCTCCGGGAGACCGCCAACCTGGACAAGCTCCGCGAGGCCACCAACCTGGACAAGCTCCGGGAGGCCGCCGGCCGCAACGCCGCCGCCGTGCTGGCGGGCGCGCAGGCCGCGCAGGAGCGCGCCCTGGCCGCGTACGCCGAGCTGGTCGCCCGTGGTGAGCGGGTCGTCGGTGCGGGCGTGCTGGAGGCCGCCGACACGGTGAACGCCGACATCGAGGCGACCGAGGCCGTCACCACCCCGGCCGCCCCGCCGGCCGAGGTGCCCACCCCGGCCGAGGTGGCCGAGGTCGTCGAGGCCAAGCCCGCCGCCGTGAAGCGGACCCGGGCCACCAAGGCGACCGCCGCCAAGGCCACCCCGTCGGCGAAGCTGCCGAAGACCACGAAGCGGACCCGCCCCGCCGAGTGAGTCGAACCTGGACCGAGACCCCGGACGCCGTCCTGTCGGACGTTTCCGGGGTCTCGGCATAAGCTTGCCGACATGGCCTACGCCGCGCCGCTCTTCTTCGACGACGTCCGCCTCGTGATCGAGCTGATCCTGCTCGTGTTCGCTCTGGTCATCGAGGCTGTCTCCCTGGTGCACGCGATCACCCAGCGCTCCGACGCGTTCGCGGCCATCGGCACCCTGCCCAAGGGCGGGTGGATCGCCATCCTGGCGGTCTGCATGGTGCTGACCCTGCTCGGCGTCGGGGGTGGCGTGCTGAGCATCTTCGGCCTGATCGGCATCGCGGCGGCGCTCATCTACCTGCTCGACGTCCGGGTCGGGCTGCGCGACCTGCACGACGGCCGAGGCTCCTGGTGAGAGGCTTCCGCTGGCCACCACCGCCCGACGGCGGTCCCCGCACCTGGGGCCCCGGCCCCGGCGCGCCCCGCACCGGCCGGCCGGCCCTGCCGGAGCCGGAGACCGAGCTGGTCACCACCCCGCACGGCGTACGCCTGGAGCGGCTGGTCACCGGCACCGGTGACCCGGTCACCGTGTTCGCGCACGGGCTGGGCAACGGGATCGCCACCACCCGCCCGTTCGGGAGCGGGGTCACCGGCCGGCGGGTCTTCTTCCAGTTCCGCGGGCACGGCCGGTCCGACTCGCCGCCCGGCCCGTGGAGCTACCTCGACCTGGCCCGTGACCTCCGCGCCGTGGCCGACCTGGGCGGCGCCACCCGGGCCTTCGGGGCCAGCCTCGGCGCCGGGGCGCTCTGCCGCCTGCTCGCCGAGAGCCCGGACCGCTTCGAGAAGCTCGTCTTCTTCCTGCCGGCCGTGCTGGACACCCCGCGCGGCGAGGCGGCCCGGACCCGGCTCACCGACCTGCTCGACGCCGTGGCCGACGGGGACGCCTCCGCGCTGGCCGACGTGGTGTCGCTGGAGCTGCCGCCCTCGGTCCGCAACACCCCGGCCGGCTGGGCCTACCTGCGGCAGCGGCTCGACCAGCTGCTCCGGGACGGGCTCGCGCCGGGCCTGGCTAGCCTGCCCGAGCAGGCCCCGCTGCGCGACGCCGGGGTGCTCGCCGGGGTCACGGTGCCGGCCCTGGTGATCGGCTGCGCGGGCGACGACCTGCATCCGGTCGCCGTCGCCGAGCAGTTGGCCGCCGCGCTGCCCCGGGCCACCCTGCACGTGTACGACCGGCCGGGCGTGCTCTGGACGGAACGCGCCGACCTGCGGGAGCGGATCTCGGCGTTCCTCAACGGGTAACGTCGGCGGTCATGGGCGTCACACACCACGGCCGCACCCACCGTCTCGACCTCGCCGACCCCACCCTGCGGGAGTGGCGGTGCACGGTGCTGGCGGCCGATCCCGAGCAGGGCATCGTGCTGGACCGGTCGGCCTTCTATCCCGGTGGCGGCGGGCAGCCGCCGGACCACGGGGTGCTGCTCTGGCAGGGGGTGCAGACCCGGATCGTGGGCACCCGGAAGGGCGACGACCTGTGGCTCATCCCGGCCGAGGGTGACCCGCTGCCGCCGGTCGGCACCGCCGTCGGCGGCGCGGTCGAGGACGCCCGGCGGACCATGCTGATGCGCACCCACTCCGGCCTGCACGTGCTCTGCGGGGTGGTGTTCCGCGACTTCGGCGCGCTGGTCACCGGCGGGAACATGGAACCGGGCGAGGCCCGGATGGACTTCAACCTCCCCGAGGTGCCACCGGACTTCAAGGCCCGCATCGAGGACCTGGTCAACGCCGAGGTCGCGGCGGACCGGTCGGTCGCCGTCCGGGTGCTGCCCCGGGCGGAGGCGCTGGCCCTGCCGGACATCATCCGTACCCAGTCGAACCTGATCCCGCCGGAGGAGCAGGAGGTGCGGATCGTCGACATCGTCGGGCTGGACGTGCAGGCCGACGGGGGCACCCACGTCGCCTCCACGGCCCAGATCGGCAAGGTCCAGGTGGTCAAGGTGGAGAGCAAGGGCCGCGCCAACCGCCGGGTGCGGGTGCGCCTGGCGGACTGAGGCCGGCCGGAGCGGTTCGCGTGACGCTGCCGAATCCGGACCTCCGCTGTCAGGTATCGGTGCCACGGTGGTCACATGACGACACCGCTGACAGGGAAGATCGCGCTCGTTGCCGGCGCGACCCGGGGCGCCGGGCGGCAGATCGCCGTCCAGCTCGGCGCCGCCGGGGCCACCGTCTACGCGACCGGCCGTTCCACCCGGGAGCGCCGCTCGGAGATGGGCCGGTCGGAGACCATCGAGGAGACCGCCGAGCTGGTGACCGCGGCCGGCGGCACGGGCATCGCCGTGGCCGTCGACCACCTCGACCCCGAACAGGTCCGCCGCCTGGTCGCGCGGATCGACGCCGAGCAGGGCCGCCTCGACGTGCTGGTCAACGACGTGTGGGGCGGCGACCCGCTCATCACCTGGGACAAGCCGGTCTGGGAGCAGCCCCTGGACGCCGGCTTCCGGCTGCTCCGGCTGGCCGTGGACACCCACATCATCACCAGCCACTTCGCCCTGCCGCTGCTGGTCCGCAACCCGGGCGGCCTGGTGGTCGAGATCGGCGACGGCACGAAGGAGTACAACGACACCGAGTACCGGGTCTCGCTCTTCTACGACCTCGCGAAGGTCTCGGTGAACCGGCTCGCCTTCAGCCAGGCGCACGAGGTGGCCCCGCACGGGTGCACGGCGGTCGCACTCAGCCCCGGCTGGCTGCGCTCGGAGGCGATGCTGGAACTGTTCGGCGTCACCGAGGCCAACTGGCGCGACGCGGCGGCCGGACAGCCGCACTTCGTCATGTCGGAGACGCCGGCCTTCGTGGGGCGCGCGGTGGCCGCCCTGGCCGCCGACCCGGACCGGGCCCGCTGGAACGGGAAGTCCGTGGACAGCGGCGGGCTGGCCCAGGTGTACGGCTTCACCGACCTCGACGGCACCCGCCCGCACTGGGCGCGCTACTACGAGGAGGTGGTGCGGCCCGGTAAGCCGGCGGACGACACCGGCTACCGCTGACCGTCCTCCGGCTCCCCGGCGTAGAGCGCGGCCGCGCGGCGGGCCGCCTCGGCGCACCGGGCCCGCAGCTCCGGCGGGTCGAGCACCTCCACCTCGGGGCCGAGCGCCAGCAGTTGGGCGTACGCCACCTCGACCGACTCGACGGGCAGCCGGAGCACCACACGGCCCTGCCCGTCGGGCGGGCCGGCGGCGGCGACCGCCTCGACGTGGACGAACGGGGCGTCGACCAGGTGACGCAACGCGCGCAGCCCGGCCGGGGTGAGCCGCACGGTGACCTCGGCCCGGAGAATCTCCCGCAGGAACGCCCCGGCCTGCTCCCGCCAGTACGCCCCGAGGTCGAAGCCCTCGTCGCGTTCGAAACCCTCCCCGCTCACCTCGACGCCGACCACCCGGTCCACCCGGTACGTCCGCCACCCGTCGCCGACCCGCCCAACCAGGTACCAGACGCCGTTCTTCAGCACCAGCCCGTACGGCGCGACCGACCGGGTCACCTCCCGCTCGCCGCGCCGGTAGCGCAGCTCGACCCGCCGGTCCCGCCAGACCGCCCGGGCCAGTTCGGCCAGCCACGGCGGCGGGTCGGACTCCCGGAACCAGCCCGGCACGTCCAGGTGGAACCGCTGGCCGGTGCGGGCAGGCGCGTCCCGCAGGCTCGGCGGCAGCGCGGCGAGCACCTTCAGCTCGGCGCCGGCCACCGCGTCGGCCAGCCCCATGTCGCCGGCCGGGCCGGGCAGCCCGGCCAGGAAAAGCGCCTCCGCCTCGTCCCGGGTCAGCCCGGTCAGCCGGGTCCGGTAGCCGCCGAGCAGGCGGTAGCCACCAGCCCGGCCGCGGTCGGCGTAGACCGGCACCCCGGCGGCGGAGAGCGCCAGCACGTCCCGGTAGACCGTGCGCTCGGAGACCTCCAGCTCGCGGGCCAGCTCGGCGGCGGTCATCGTCTCCCGTGACTGGAGCAGCAGGATCAGCGAGATGAGCCGGGACGCGCGCACCCGCCCATCCTGCCCGGCCTCCGTCGCGGTAGGGCTGTCCCCACCCCGGAGATACGAGGTGACCGTGTGTTGCCCGGGCCGCCCGGTGACGAGGCTGGGGGCATGCGAAATCACGTAGCTGGCGGGCCGGTCGTCGAACTGGTCGATGTGGTGCGGAGCTATGCCGGCGGCAGCGGGACGCCCGCGCTGGCCGGTGTCACGGTCGCCTTCACGGCCGGAACGTTCAACGCGGTCATGGGACCGTCGGGGTCGGGGAAGTCCACACTCCTGCAGTGTGCCGCCGGCCTGGACCGGCCGGACGGGGGGCAGGTCCGGCTCGCCGGGCAGGAGCTCGGGAGGCTGCGCGAGCCGAAGCTCACCCAGGCCCGCCGCCGGCGGGTGGGCTTCGTGTTCCAGTCGTACAACCTGATGGAGTCCCTGTCGGTGTGGCAGAACGTGCTCCTGCCGCAGCGGCTCGCCGGCACCCGGCCCGACCGGGCGTGGGCCCGGGAGGTGCTGCACCGGGTCGGCCTGGCCGGCCGGGAGGACGACCGGCCCGGGCAGCTCTCCGGCGGGCAGCGGCAGCGGGTGGCGCTCGCCCGGGCGCTCGCCGCGCGACCCGAGGTGATCTTCGCGGACGAGCCGACCGGAGCCCTCGACCTCGGCGCCGGCCGGGAGGTGCTCGCGCTGCTGCGCGAGGCGGTGGACGACCTGCGTACGTCGGTGGTGATGGTGACCCACGACCCGGCGGCGGCCGCCTGGGCCGACCGGGTCGTCTTCCTCGCGGACGGCCGGGTGGTCAGCGAACTGGCCCAGCCGACGGTGGAGACGGTGGCCGCGCGCATGACGGCGGTGACGGCCGCATGATCCGCCTCGCGATCGGAACGCTGCGCCGCCACCGGGGCGCGTACCTGGGCACCTTCCTCGCCGCGCTGCTCGCCGTGGCACTGCTGGCCGGGGCCGGCCTGCTGCTCTTCTCGGTGCTCACCGCCGCCCCGCCGGCCGACCGGTTCGAGGCCGCCACGGCGGTGATCTCCGGCGCCCGTGAGATCACCCTCACCACGACGAGGGAGAAGCACAAGAAGGGCAAGACCAAGACGAAGACCAAGACGAAGACCGAACGGCTCAGCGGTGCGGGGACGCTGCCCGCGGACCTCGCGCCCAGGCTGGCCGCGCTGCCCGGGGTGGCCCGGGTGGTCCCGGATGCCGCCTTCCCCGTCGAACTGGCCACCGCCGCCGGGCCGCTGCGCGGCGCCGACGCCGCCCCGGTGATCGGCCACGGCTGGTCGTCGGCCGCGCTGACCCCGTACCGGCTGCGTGCCGGGCACCCGCCGGCGGCCGGCGAGGCGGTCGTGGACGCCGACCTCGCCGCCCGGGGCGGCCTCACCGTGGGGGACGAGGTCCGGATCACCACCCGCACGGGAGTACGCAGCCTGCGGCTGGCCGGCATCGCCGCCCCGGCCGGGCGGGACGCGCTGCCCGCCCAGGGGGCGCTCTTCCTCGCCGACGGTATGGTCGCCACGGTCTCCGGCCTGGCCGGACCCACCGCGGTGGCGGTGCTGGCCCAGCCTGGAGCCGATCGGGCCGCCCTGCTCGCGGCTGTCCGGGCCGGCGTCGGGGAGGCGCCGGTGCTGACCGGGGCGGACCGGGTCCGCGCCGACCTGCCCGGGGCGCTGCCCGACTACATCGGACCGATCTCCGTCTTCGGCTTCACCATCGGCATCACCGCCTTCGCCGCGATCTTCGTGCTGACCGGCACGGTGGCGCTCGGGGTCCGGCAGCGGCTGCGCGAAATGGCGCTGCTGCGGACCATCGGGGCGACCCCGCGCCAGCTACGGCGGCTGCTCGGGGTGGAGAGCCTGGTCCTCTCCGCCGTCGCCGCGCTGCCCGGGCTGCCGCTCGGCGTGCTCGTCGCGCACCTGGTTGCGGCTCGGTTCCGGCACCTCGGGGTGGTGCCGGCTCAGTTCACCGTGCGGGTGAACCCGGTGGTGCTGTTGCTCGCCGGGTTCGCCGGGGCGCTTGTCACCCTGGTCGCCGCGCGGTTCGCCGGCCGCCGGGCGGTCCGGATCGCGCCGGCGCAGGCGCTCACCGAGACCGCCGTCGCGCCGCGCGGCGGGATGCTGGCCCGGGGCGTCGTCGCCCTGGTCGCCGCGGCCGGCGCGGTCGCCGTGCTGACCTTCGTGCCGCTCGGTGGTCCGTTCGGCATGGGCATGACCTTCATCTCGTCGGCGCTGCTGCTCTGCGCGGTCGCCGCGCTCGGCCCGCTGCTGGTCCGCCTGGTCGCCGCGGTGCCCCGGCGGCTCAGCGCCGGCACCGGGGCGGCCGGCTGGCTGGCCGCCGCCACCACCCGCGCGGAGGTCCGCCGTACCGCCGCCGTGGCCGTGCCGCTGGTGCTGATGTTCGCGATCAACGCGCCGCTGCTGCTCAACGGCGAGTTGCTCACCCGGCTGGCGGGCGACCAGCAGGCGGCGCGGCTCGCCGGGGCCACCACCCTGGTGACCGGCGCGACCGGCCTGCCGCTGGACACCGCGGCGCGGGTGGCCGCACTGCCCGGCGTCACCGGGGCGGTGGCGACCGTGCCCACCCGCGTGGTGCTCGCCCAGGGCGGCAAGCCTCAGGACTACGCCGCGCAGGGTCTGCTGCGCACCGGCGCGGACGGCGCTCTCGACCTGGCGGTCGAGTCCGGCGCGCTGGCCGGGGACGGCACGTTCGCGGCCAGCACCGACCTGGCCGACGCGTACGGCTGGCGGCTCGGCGACGAGGTGCCGCTCTGGCTCGCCGACGGGGAGCGGGTCGTCCTGCGGCTCTCGGCCCGCTACACCCGGCATCGCGGATTCGGCGAGCTGACCCTGCCGGCCGGCCTGGTCGCCGCCCACGATCCACGCGGCCTGGTGACCATGGTCGCCCTGCGGCACCCCGACGGCGCGGTGGCCGAACGGGTCCGGCAGAGCTGGCCCGACCTGCGGGTGGTGCCGTCCGCGGCGGCGACCCGTACCGACGACGGCAACCAGCAGGGCGCGTGGGAACTGCTCGTGGCGGTCTCGCTAGGTTTCGTCGCGATCGCCGTGGTGAACACGTTCGCCATCTCGGCGGCCGCCCGCCGGCGGGAGTTCACGGACCTGCGGCTGGCGGGTGCGACCGCCCGGCAGGTGCACCGCCTGGTGGACCGGGAGGCGCTGATAACGGTGACGGCCGGGCTGGCCCTCGGCATCGCGGTCACCAGCGCGGTGGTCGTCCCGTTCAGCGTCGCTCAGGACGGGGTGTTCCGGCTCGTGGTGGCGCCCGCGACGTACCTGGTCCTGCTCGCCGGGGTCGCCGGTCTGGGGCTGGCCGCGGGCGCCCTCCCGGTCCGGTTCGTGCTCCGGCGCCGTGACCTGCCGGCCCTCGGGGACCGGTGACCGTACGCTCCCGGGCCGTCGCCGGCACGTCGGCGGCGGCCCGGGCCGCTACGATCCGCCGGGTGACGACGGCGACCGCCCGGAGTGTGGCGTACCTGGCGGCCGGGATCCTGGCCGGTGCCGCCGGATTCGCCTGGACGGTGGCCGCGCTGGTCACCGTCGCCCTGCTCGCGGTGACCCAGCTCGGCGGCCCGGTGTTCCTCGGCGCAGCCTGGTTGACCCGCCGGCTCGCCACCGCCGAGCGGCACCGGGCCGGCTGGGTGCTCGGCCGGCCGGTGGACGAGCCGTACGAGCCGGCGGCGCCGGGCACGGTGCGCGAGCGGGTCGCCGCCGTGGCCCGCCAGCCGGCCACCTGGCGGGACCTGGCCTGGCTGGTGCTGTGCTTCCCCGTCGGGCTGGTCACCGGGGTGGTGGGGACGGTGCTGACCGTCGTGCCGGTGGCTACCGCCCTCGCGCCCGCCTGGCTGTGGGCGGTGCCGAACGGGAACGCGCCGTGGCCGCTGCGACCCCTGCTCACCACCACGCCGGGCCGGTTCGCGCTCGCCGCGATCGGACTCCTGGTCCTTCCGGTGGCGGCCTGGCTGGTCCGCACGCTCGCGCGGGGCGTGGCGTCCGGCTCGCGGGCCCTGCTGGCGCCCGGCGCGCACCTGCGCCTCGTCAACGAGGCGGCCCGGCTCGCCGAGACCCGCGCGCGGGTCGTCGACGCGCAGGCCGCCGAGCTGCGGCGGATCGAGCGCGACCTGCACGACGGCGCGCAGGCCCGGATCGTGGCGGCCGGCATGACGCTGGCCCTGGCGGCCCGGAAACTGCGGGCCGGCGGCCCCGCCGTGTCCGACGTGGACCTGGCCCGGTCCCAGCTCGACGAGGCACTGGCGGAACTCCGCCGGCTGGTCCGGGGGATCCACCCGCCGATCCTCACCGACCGGGGCCTGCACGCCGCCCTCGCCGCCCTCGCCGCCGACAGCCCGCTCGACGTCAGCCTGTCCGGCGATCCGGACGCGCGCCATCCGGCCGCGGTGGAGTCGGCGGCCTACTTCGTGGTCGCGGAAGGGCTGGCGAACGCCGCCAAGCACGCCGAGGCGTCCCGCTGCACCATCGTCCTGGCCCCGGGCACGGGCACGCTGACGGTGCGCCTGACCGACGACGGGAAGGGCGGCGCCGACCTCGCGGGCAGCGGGTTGGACGGGCTGCGCCGCCGGGTCGAGGCGCTGGACGGCACGTTGACCCTCACCAGTCCACCGGGCGGTCCCACCGTCCTGCACGCGGAGCTGCCATGCGCATCGTGATCGCCGAAGACCTGCTGCTCCTCCGGGACGGGCTCGTGCGACTGCTCACCGACACCGGGCACGAGGTGGTGGCCGCGGTCGACAACGCCGACGAACTGCTCGGCGCCGTCGAGCGGCACCGGCCCGACCTGTCCCTGGTGGACGTCCGGCTGCCGCCCGGCTTCCGGGACGAGGGGTTGCGGGCAGCGCTCCGGCTGCGGGCCGGCGGGCGGGACACCCGGGTGCTGATCCTGTCGCAGTACGTCGAGCGGGCGTACGCCGCCGAACTGCTGGCCGACGGTCGGGGCGGGGTGGGCTACCTGCTCAAGGACCGGGTGACCGCGCTGGACGACTTCCTGGACGCGGTGGACCGCGTGGCGGCCGGCGGGACGGTGATGGACCCGGAGGTGGTGCGCCAGCTCTTCACCCGCAACAGCCGGCGGTCCGGCGTCGATGCGCTGACCCCGCGGGAACGCGAGGTGCTGGGGCTGATGGCGCAGGGGATGTCGAACTCGGCGATCTGCGCCGCCCTGGTGCTCGCCCCGGTGAGCGTCGAGAAGCACATCACCAACATCTTCGCCAAGCTCGACCTGCCGCCGGCCGACGACGCGCACCGTCGGGTCCGGGCCGTGCTCGCGTACCTCAACGGGTGATCCACCGGACTAGGCTCTGCGGTCGTGGACGCACCCCGCCTCGCCGCGCCCGTGACCGGCGCCGTCACCCGTTTCCTCGCCGGCGCCGGCCTGCTGCTGCGTGGTCTCGGCCTCTACGTCCGCAGCCCCGGCCTCATGCTGCTCGGTATCGTGCCGGCGCTGATCTCCGGCGTGCTCTTCGTGGCCCTGTTCGCCACCCTGCTCTACTTCGTGGACGACCTGGCCGCGCTGGTCACCCCGTTCGCGGACGACTGGTCGGAGACCTGGCGAAGCCTGGTCCGGGTGGCGGCCGGGCTGGCCGTCGTCGGGCTGGCCGGCCTGCTCGGGGTCCTCACCTTCACGGCGGTCACGCTGGCCGTGGGCGACCCGTTCTACGAGAAGATCTCCGAGCGGGTGGAGGACCGCCTCGGCGGTACGCCCGGTGCGGTCGAGGTGCCCTTCTGGGCCTCGCTGCGGCGCAGCATCCTCGACTCGGTGCGCCTGGTGGCCATCTCCGCGCTGGTCGGCGTACCCCTCTTCGTGGCCGGTTTCATCCCGGTGGTCGGGCAGACGGTGGTCCCGGTGGTCGGCGCCCTGGTGGGCGGCTGGTTCCTCGCCCTGGAGCTGGTGGGCGCGCCGTTCTACCGGCGCGGCATGCGACTGCCGGAGCGGCGGTCGTTGCTCAGGGCGGACCGGCCGGCCACCCTGGGCTTCGGGGTGGCGGTGTTCCTCTGCTTCCTGATCCCGCTCGGCGCGGTGCTGGTCATGCCGGCCGCCGTGGCCGGGGCCACCCTGCTGGCCCGCCGGGCGCTCGGGCAGTCCGTCGTCGAGGAGGGGTGACATGGAGACGGTCCTGATCGAGGGGGACATCACCGCGCAGCAGGTCGACGCGATCGTCAACGCGGCGAACTCCTCGCTGCTCGGCGGCGGGGGCGTGGACGGCGCGATCCACCGCGCGGGCGGGCCGGCCATCCTGGAGGAGTGCCGGGCGCTGCGTGCCTCCCGCTACCCGGACGGGCTGCCCACCGGCCAGGCGGTCGCCACCACGGGCGGACACCTGCCGGCCCGCTGGGTGGTGCACACCGTGGGGCCGGTCTTCTCCCCGCGCGAGGACCGGTCGGTGCTGCTGCGCGACTGCTATGCCAACAGCCTCCGGATCGCCGACGGCCTGGGCGCGGCGCGCGTCGCCTTCCCGCTGATCTCCGCGGGCATCTACGGCTGGCCGGTCGAGGACGCGGTGGCGCAGGCGCTGGCCGCGCTGCACGCGGCCACCCCGAGGTTCGTGACCGAGGCCCGGCTGGTGCTCTTCGGCGCCGACACCTACGCGACCGCCGTCCGGGTCGCCGCGGGCTGAACCCCGGAGGACGACCTGTTCGCCGGGCTCAGGTGAGGTCGCGCACGCAGGACCACTGGCTGCCGACCGGCCGGTAGCCGAGCCGGGCGTTGATCGCCAGCATCGGCCCGTTCGCCTCGTCGTTGGAGGTGTACGCGGTGCGTACCCCGGAGGTGGCGGCCCGGTGCAGCGCCGCCTGCTTCGCCAGCCGGGCCAGCCCCCGGCCACGGTGCTCCGGGACGGTGCCGGTGAAGTCCGACCACATCCGGTCGCCGTCCCGCTTGACCAGGCTGACGGCGGCCAGCGTGCCGTCCACCTCGACCAGCGTGCTGGCACCCTTGTCCAGGCCCACGTTCTCCCAGACCTCGTGGTGCCAGGTGTCGTAGCCGAGCGCGTCGGTCGGGACGTCGCCCGGCTCGTCCCGCGATGCCTCGGCGTCCACCTGGTGGATCCGGCGGGGGTCCACCTCGGCGGCCGACAGCAGCCGCACGCCGGGCGGCGGCTCGGGCATCGGCGGGGCGGGCCGGAGGTCCAGCGCCGAATAGCGCAGCTCTCGACTGGACGTGAAGCCGTGCCGCCGGGCGAACGGCAGGGAGTCGGGCTGGGCCCAGGTGAGCACCCGCTTCGCGCCGAGCAGGCGCAGGTGGTCGAGCGCGGCCTCCAGGAGGGCGGTGCCGAGCCCCCGGAGCCGGTGCGCCGGGTGGACGTGCAGGGTCGACACCTCCCCGACGTTCGCCGTCGAGGTGGCGCTGTTCCGGTACGCCGACACCCAGCCGACCACCTGCCCGTCCGCCTCCGCCACCCAGGCCGCCCAGTCCTCGCCGGGTGGCGGCTGGGCGATCATGCGGCGGGTCGACTCGACGCCGCGCACCAGGTACGGGTGGACGACGGTGCGCAGCGCCACCACACCGGGTGCGTCGTCGGGGCGGGCAGGTCTGATCGGGTCCTCGGTCATCCGGCCGACCCTAGAGCCGCCGACCGTCCCCGGCGACGGGTTTACGGCTCAGGCGGAGTCGCGGACGACCAGTTCGGTGGGGAGCAGCAGGGCCTGCTCGACCTGCTCGCCCGCGGCGATCCGGAGCAGCTGCCGGGTCATCGCCCGCCCCAGCTCCACTATCGGCTGCTTCACGGTCGTCAGCGGCGGCTCGGTGTACGCCGCCGTCTCGATATCGTCGAACCCGATCATCGCCACGTCGTCCGGCACCCGCCTGCCGGCCTCCCGCAGGGTGCGCAGCGCGGCGTGCGCCATCAGGTCGGACGCCGCGAACACCGCGTCCAGCTCCGGGTCGGCGGCGAGCAGTTGCCGCATGGCCGCCGTGCCCGACTCCCGGGTGAAGTCGCCGTACGCGATCAGCTCCGGCAGGCCGGCCGCGGCGACCGTCTCCCGGTAGCCGATCAGCCGCTCGATGCCGGCGACCATGTCCTGCGGCCCGGCGATGGTGGCGATCCGCCGCCGACCGTTCGCGATCAGGTGGCGGACCGCCTCGGCCACCCCGCCGACGTGGTCGACGTCCACGTACGGCACCTGGGCGCCGTCCAGCGGGCGCCCGCTGCACACCACCGGGATGCCGAGCTCGGCCAGCCGCCCGGGAAGGGGGTCCTCGCCGTGCAGGGAGGCGAACAGCACGCCGTCGACGTGCCGCCCGGTCGTGTAGCGCTCGACCCGCTCGTGGCCGGCCGGCGAGCCGGCCAGCATGAGCACGAGCTGCTTGTCCGCCGCCTCCAGCTCCTGGGCCGCGCCGCGGATGATGCCGGGGAAGACCTGGTCGTCGGAGAACACCCGGGTCGCCGCCTCGGGCAGGACCAGCGCGATCGAGTCGGTGCGCTGGGTGACCAGGCTGCGGGCGGCGAGGTTCGGGACGTACCCCAGTTCCGCCACGGCCCGGCGGACCGCCTGCTGGATCGGCTCGGCGACGGTGGTGGAGCCGTTCACCACCCGGGAGACCGTGGCCCGGGACACCCCCGCCCGTCTGGCCACCGCCTCCAGGGTCGGTCGCTGCGCCGTCGTCATCCCCGTCACCACCACCTCGTCACAGCCCGTTCCGGGAGATCACCTCCTGGTACCAACGGGCGCTCTCCTTCGGTGTGCGCCGCTGGGTCAGGTAGTCGACGTGGACGATCCCGAACCGCTTCCGGTAGCCCTCGGCCCATTCGAAGTTGTCCAGCAACGACCATACGAGATAACCGCGCAGGTCGACGCCGCGGGCGACGGCGTGGTGCGCGGCGCGCAGGTGCCCGTCGAGGTACGCGATCCGGTCGGTGTCCGCCACCCGGCCGGTCCCGTCGGTGTCCCGGTCGGGGAAGGCCCCGCCGTTCTCCGTGATGATCAACGGTAGCCCCGGGTGATCGGTGGCCACCCGCTCCAGCAGCCGGGTGAGGCCGGCCGGCTCGATCATCCATCCCGTGTCGGTGAGCGGCCCGACCGGCGGCCGGAACTCGACGGCGCCCGCGGTGCCCGGGTACGCGCTGTTCCCCGCGCCGCCCGGCCGGCCGGCCACGTAGGTGGGCGAGTAGTAGTTGATTCCGAGCAGGTCGAGCGGCCCGGCGATCAGCTTCTCGTCCCCGTCCCGGAGGAAGTCCGGCTGGACGATCCGGCTCAGGTGGGCCAGCACGTCGTCGGGGTAGCCGGCGCCGGTCAGCGGGTCCAGGAAGATCCGGTTCTGCAGGCCGTCGACCAGCCGCACCGCGGCGGCGTCCGCCGCGCTGCCGGCGTCCGCCGGCCGCACGTCGGCCAGGTTGAGGGTGATCCCGACGACCTCCGCGCCGGCCGCGCGCAGCGCCCGGGCCGCCAGGCCGTGCCCGAGCAGCAGATGGTGTACGGCCCGGAAGGCCGCCCCCGCGTCCCGCCGGCCCGGCGCGTGCACCCCGTTGCCGTAGCCCAGGTACGCCGAGCACCACGGTTCGTTCAGCGTGGTCCAGGTGCGGACCCGGTCGCCGAGGCGCTGGTGTACGGCGAGGGCGTGGTCGGCGAAGTGCTCGGCGGTCTCCCGGACGGTCCAGCCGCCCCGGTCCTCCAGCGCCTGCGGCAGGTCCCAGTGGTAGAGCGTCACGAACGGGTCGATGCCCCGGGCCAGCAGGGTGTCCACCAGCCGGTCGTAGAAGTCCAGGCCGCGCGGGTTGACCGGCCCGGTGCCGTCGGGCCGGATCCGGGGCCAGGCGACCGAGAACCGGTACGCCCGCAGCCCCAGGTCCGCCATGAGCGCGACGTCCTCGGCGTACCGGTGGTAGTGGTCGCAGGCCACGTCGCCGGTGTGCCCCTGGAACACCCGGCCCGGCGTACGGCTGAAGGTGTCCCAGATGGACGGGCCGCGGCCGTCCTCCCGGGCGGCGCCCTCGATCTGGTAGGCGGCGGTGGCCGCGCCCCAGACGAAGCCCTCGGGGAATCGGAGTTCGGTCATGCCTTCACGGCACCTTCCATGATCCCGCCGATGATCTGGCGGCCGAACGCGACGAACACCAGCAGCAGGGGCAGGGTGGCGATGGCCGTCCCGGTGAACACCTGCGACATGTCCTGGTAGTAGCCGTCGGACAGGGCCCGCAGCGACAACTGCACGGTCGGGTTCTCCGGATCGTTGAGCACCGCGTACGGCCACAGGAAGTCGTTCCAGGTGGTCATGAAGGTGAGCAGGCCCAGCACGGCGGCGGCCGGGCGCAGCGCCGGAAGCACCACGTTCCAGTAGATCCGCGCGGTGTTGCAGCCGTCCATCCGCGCGGCCTCGATCAGTTCGGTGCTGACGGCCTGGCCGGCGTACTGGCGCATCATGAACACGCCGAACCCGGTGACCAGCGCGGGCACGATGACCGCCGGCAGCCGGTCGTTCCAATTCAGCTTCGTCATCAACAGGTACAGCGGGATCACGCCGAGCTGGGTGGGCACCATCATGGTGGCGACGATGACCAGCAGCAGCGCGTTGCGCCCGCGGAAGCGCAGCTTGGCGAAGGCGAACCCGGCCAGGGTGGAGAAGAAGACGACGGAGACGGTGACCGTGCCGGCCACGATCGCCGAGTTGATCAGTCCGGTGAGGAAGTAGGCGTCGGTGTTGTCGAACAGCCGGGCGATGTTGGCCCCGAGGTTGCCGCCCGGGGTGAGCGGCGGCGGTACCTGGCCCATCGCGTCGCTGGTTCGGCTCGCCACCACGAACATCCAGTAGATCGGGAAGATCGACATCAGGGCCGTGACGGCCAGCGCCAGGTAGGTGAGCCGGCCGGCCGACCAGAGGCGGGTCATCGGGTGTCCTCCTTGCGCGCGCCGCCGCCGAGCCGGCGGAGGAGCAGGACGTTGACGCCCGCGACCACCGCGATGAGCGCGAAGAGCAGCCAGGCGATCGCCGAGCCGTAGCCGAAGTTGTAGTGCGGCGCGAAGGCGTTCTCGAACATGTACATGGTCACGGTCTGCGACTCGCGCAGCGGCCCGCCGCGGATCGCGTTGGTGCCCGAGTTGAACAGGCGGGGCTCGGTGAAGAGCTGGAGGCCGCCGATGGTGGAGATGATGACCGCGAAGACGATCGTCGGCTTGAGCAGCGGCACGGTGATCGACCAGAACTGCCGGGCCCGGCCGGCGCCGTCGATGGCCGCGGACTCGTAGAGGTCGCGCGGGATGGCCTGCATGGCGGCCAGGAAGATCAGCGCGTTGTAGCCGGTCCACCGCCAGTCCACCATGGCGGAGATGGCCACCCAGGAGGCGAGCCGGTTGGCCTTCCAGTCGATGGCGTCGACGCCGACGTGGTCGAGCAGCCAGTTGATCATGCCGAAGTCGCGGCCGAAGAGCACGGCGAAGACGATCGCCACCGCGGCCGTCGAGGTGACGTTCGGGATGAGCACCGCCATCCGCCAGGTGGTCCGGGCCCGGAGCTGCCGGTTGAGCAGGTTGGCCAACCAGAGCGCGAGCAGCAGTTGCGGGACCGTGGAGATGACGAAGATGCCCAGGGTGTTGACCACCGAGTGCCAGAAGTCCGGGTCGGCCAGCAACTCGCTGTAGTTGTCGAGCCCGACGAACGGGTGGTCGGCGCCGAGCAGGTCCCAGTCGTGCAGCGAGACCCAGAAGGTGTAGGCCAGCGGGTAGATCCCGAAGACCCCGAAGAGCAGGAAGAACGGGGCGATGTACAGGTAGGGCGAGTACCTCGTGTCGAACCGGCTGAGCCGGACGCCCCGGGAGGGGCGGGTGGTGCCGGGCGCCGGTGCGACCGGTGGCCGGGCGTCGAGCTGGACTGTCATGGCCCGGGACTCCTTTCCGCCGTGCGGGCGGCACCCCGTCGACCGGGGACCGCCCGCACGCCTGGCTCGGGTTACTTGGCAGCGGCCTTCTTGGCGTTGCCGACCGCATCGGCCCAGCCCTGCTCCGGGCTGCGCTTGCCCAGCTCCACCGAGCGGACGGCGTTCTCCACCTCGGTGCGGACGGCCTGGTTCTTCGGGCCCATGTAGACGGGCTTCAGGCTCTTGGCACCCTCGGCGAAGATCCTGCCGACCGGAGCCGCCGAGAAGTACGCGTTCGTCGAGTCGACGACGGCCGGGTCCGCCAGCGCCTGCGGCGAGGAGGGCAGCGGGCCCTTGGCCTTGAACGCGCCGATCTGGCCCTTGGCGCTGGTCAGGAACTTCGCCAGCTCGATCGCCTCGGCCTGGTGCCTGCCCTGCTTCGGCACCGCGAGGAAGGAGCCGCCCCAGTTGCCGCCGTTGCCGGGGACCTGGGCGATGTCCCACTTGCCCTTGGCGCCCGGGCCGGCGTTGCCCTCGATGACACCGGTCATCCAGGCCGGGCAGGCGATGGTGGCGAACTTCGACTGCTTGAACGCGGAGACCCACTCCTCCGACCACGACCCGTACCGGCCGGACAGGCCGGAGTCGATGATGTCCATGGTGGTGTCGTACGCCTGCCGGACCGCCGGGTTGCTGTCGACGACCAGCTTGTCGGCGGTGTCGTAGTAGCTGTAGCCGGTGGTGTTGCCGGCGGTCTGGAGCAGGATGGTGTTGAACGTGTTGGTCGCGGCGTCGAGGAACGAGGCGCCGGTGTTCTTCGCCTTGAACTGCTCGCCGACCTTGATGTAGTCCGGCCAGGTGGGCCAGAGCTTCGAGACGGCCTCGCGGTCGGTGGGCAGCCCGGCCTTGGCGAACAGGTCCTTGCGGTAGCACATGGCCATGCCGCCGACGTCGGTGCCGAGGCCGATGAGCTGCTTGCCGTCGGCGGTGAGCCCCTGGTTCCACTTCCAGTCGAGGAAGTTGCCCTTGAGGTCGGCGGCGCCGTGGTCGAGCAGGTTGACGAAGTTCTGCGGGTTGGCCTTGTACTCGACGAGCAGGCCCTCCTCGATGGCGACGATGTCGCCCGCGCCCTTGCCCGCGGCGAGCCACTGGGTGAGCTTCGGCGAGTACTCGTCCAGGTTGCTGCCCGTGCCCCGCTCGACGATCTTCACGTCGGGGTGGCTGGCCATGTACTCCTTGTAGAGCTCGTCGTAGCCGAACTGGCCGAAGACGTCGACGGTGAGCGTGACCGGGCCGCCGGCGGCGGCCTCGTCGTCGCCGCCCGCGCAGGCGGTGGCGCCCAGCAGGGCGGTGGTGGCGACCAGGGCCACCGCGGCCAGGCGGCGGCGGGTGAAGGTGACCATCTCTTATCTGACCCCTCTACGTGTATCGGGTGGTGGCGGGCGGTTCCGGTACTGAGAGAGCGCTCTCACGACAGGGTGGTGGCTGCCCCGGACGGTGTCAAGCGAGCGCTCTCAGAGCGTCCGGAAAAAGGCGGAGAGTGGCGCTCCGGTGGGAAACGCCGCTCTCCGCCCGATGTCCGCAGGACCCCCCCCGGCGGGGTCAGCCCACCCGCAGCCCGTCGAGCAGGCGGCGGTCGCCGGCCACCCCGAGGGCGTCGAAACTGATCCGGCCCATCACCGCCAGCAGCAGGTCACTCGCGGTGCCGGTGAGCTGCGCCCGGGCGTGGTGCTCGTCGTGGTCGAGGATGGTCGCGGTGTCCAGCAGGGCCATGCCCTCGCCGCGCAGCCGCAGGTACCACTCCTGGGCGGCGTCGGTCGCGGTCAACTGGACCACCCCGTGCCACTGGCCGGGCTGGACCCGCCGGCCCGCCGGCAGCCAGGTGTCCAGCACCTCGCCCACCCCGTCGGCCGCGAGCTTGGCCTCGATCGGCTCGCCCGCGCCGATCGCGAGCTGGGCGTCCCAGCGGTGCACCGCGGTCTCGTGCGCCATCCGGCGCGGCCAGAACGCCGCCTTCTTCGGCTGCGGGGCGAAGTTCCACGCCGGGGCCTCCGGATCCAGCGCCTCGAAGACCGCCAGAAGCCGCTCGTGTTCCTGGCCGTACCACTGGGCCGGCGTGAGGCCGGCCGGCGGCTCCGGGTCGTGCCGCTCCGGCCGGCTGGTCGTCCCGGCGGTCACCACCGTGCGGGCCCAGACGTACGTCCTCGTGAGGTGACGGGCGAGGTCGGAGACCGTCCAGCCGGGACAGGACAGCACCGGGGTGTCGGGGGGTGCCTCGGCGACGGCGGCGGCGAAGGCGGGACCCTCCGTCCGCAACGCGCCGATCCAGAAGTCCTTCGTGCCGTGCAGTCTGCTCATCGCAATCCTCCCGGGGGTGACCGGGCCACCAGTGGGTGCCGCGGCTACCCCTCAGCCTAGGGTGAGAGGCGTGTCAGACGTCTACGCCGAACCGACGACCGGAGCCGACCCGACCGACCCGGCCACCCTGGCGCGGTACACCACGCTGCGCCTCGGCGGCCCCGCCGGGCGGCTGGAGATCGCCACCAGCGCCGACGAGATCGTCCGGAAGGTGCAGGAGGCGGAGGCGCGGGAGCAGGCCGTCCTGCTGCTGGCCGGCGGCAGCAACGTGGTGATCGGCGACCAGGGCTTCCCGGGCGCCGTCGTGCTGATCCGCTCCCGGGGCTTCCAGGTGGTCGCCGAGGACGCCGACACCGTCACGGTACGCGTCGAAGCCGGCGAGCCCTGGGACGACCTGGTCGCCGCCACCGTCGAGCGCGGCTGGTCGGGGCTGGAGTGCCTCTCCGGCATTCCCGGCTCGGCCGGCGCCACCCCGATCCAGAACGTCGGCGCGTACGGCCAGGAGGTGGCCGAGACGATCACCGGCGTGGAGGCGTACGACCGCACCCGGCGCACCGTGGTCCGCATCCCGGCGGCGGACTGCGGGTTCGCGTACCGGGGCAGCATCTTCAAGTACAGCGACCGCTGGGTGGTGCTCTCGGTCGACTTCCGGCTCACCCGTTCCCCGCTCTCCGGCCCGGTGCGCTACGCCGAGCTGGCCCGCGCGCTCGGCGTCGAGGTGGGCGACCGGGTGCCGCTGGGGGACGCCCGGGCCACCGTGCGGCGGCTGCGCGCCGGCAAGGGCATGGTGCTCGACCCGCAGGACCCGGACACCTGGTCGGTGGGCTCGTTCTTCACGAACCCCGTGCTGGAGCCGGAGGCGTACGAGCGGCTCCGGGAGCGTGCCGCCGACCTGGGCGAGCCGCCGTCCTGGCCGTGCCCCGGGGACCTGGTCAAGGTGAGCGCGGCCTGGCTGATCGACCGCGCCGGTTTCGGCAAGGGCTACACCGGCCCAGAGGGCGTCGCCATCTCCACCAAGCACACCCTCGCCCTCACGAACCGCACCGGCACGGCCAGCAGCGCCGCCCTGATCGCCCTGGCCCGCGAGATCCGCGACGGCGTGCAGGCCCGCCTCGGCGTCACCCTGCACCCCGAACCGGTCCTGGTCAACTGCGCCATCTGACCCCCGGCTGCCCCCACCCCGGGTCCCACGAGGGCGGCGAGGGCGGGTCAGGTGGGGGCGATGGTGGGCCAGGGGACGGTCAGTTCGCCCAGGCGCCAGCGGCGGGGGCGGTCCAGGACCGGCCAGCCGGCCGCCTGGACCGCGGCGACCGTTCGGGTCCAGCGGTCGCGGGGGCCGAAGGGGGCGTAGCCGGCGGTGGAGTGCCAGGCGCTCTCCAGGGCCTGGAGCAGGTCGTGGATCGGTTCGCCGGGAACGTTGCGGTGGATGAGCGCCTTGGGCAGCCGCTCGGCGAGCTGGGCCGGGCTCTCCAGGGTGGTGAGCTTCGCGGCCAGGGTCAGCGTGCGCGGGCCGGTGGCGTCGAGCAGCACCCAGGCGCCGAGCCGGCCCAACTCGTCACAGGTGCCCTCGACCAGCAGTCCGCCCGGGGCGAGCCGCCCGGTGACCGCGCGCCAGGCGTCGGCGACCCCGCTCTCGTCGTACTGGCGCAGCACGTTGAACGCGCGCACCAGGGCGGGGCGCAGCCCGGCCAGCTCGAAGCCGCCCCGGGCGAAGGTGAGCCCGGGCGGGTCGGCGGCCGGCTGGGCGGCGGCCACGCGTACCGGATCGATCTCCAGCCCGACCACCCGGACGTCGGCGCGGACCGCGGCGGCGAGCCGGGCCCGCAGCTCGACGGCGGTCACCGGGGTGGCGCCGTAGCCCAGGTCGACCACGAGCGGGTCGGCTGCGGCGCGCAGCGCGTCGCCGCAGGTCGCGGCGATCCAGTTGTCGACCCGCCGGAGCCGGTTCGGGTTCGTCGTGCCCCGGGTGACGAACCCGAGCGGCCGGACCATCAGCACCGTCCCCGTTCGCGACTGCGGGGCTCGTAGACCCGGCTCACTCCTCGCGCTTCACGATGGTCCGGTGCACCTTGTGCTGGGCGGCCTGGGCCAGCGGGCGGACCACGAGCTGGTCGATGTTGACGTGGTGCGGGCGGGTCGCGCACCAGGCGACGCAGTCGGCCACGTCCTCGGCCACCAGCGGCTCGGCCACCCCGGCGTAGACGGCGGCGGCCCGGTCGGCGTCGCCGCCGAAGCGGACCAGGCCGAACTCCTCGGTCCGGACCATGCCGGGGTCGATCTCGATGACCCGGACCGGCCGGCCGCACAGCTCCAGCCGCAGCGTGCCGGCGATCGCGGTCTGCGCGTGCTTGGCCGCCGTGTAGCCGCCGCCGCCCTCGTAGACGACGTGCCCGGCGGTGGAACTCACGATCACGATCGTGCCGGCGCCGGAGGACTCCAGCGCGGGCAACAGCGCCTTGGTGACCCGGAGCGTGCCCAGCACGTTGACGTCGTACATCCACTGCCAGTCGCCGACGTCGGCGGACTCCACCGGATCGAGGCCGCGCGCCCCACCGGCGTTGTTCACCAGGAGGGTGACCGGGCCGGGAGCGGCGGCGGCCGCGGCGGCGAGGCCGGCGACCGAGCCGTCCGAGGTCACGTCGCACTCCACCGCGGTGGCCGCGCCGCCGGCCGCCTCGATGTCGGCGACCAGGCCGGCCAGCCGGTCGGTACGCCGCGCGGCGGCGAGCACGTGGAAACCCTCGGCGGCCAGCCGGCGGGCGGTGGCCGCGCCGATCCCGCTGGACGCCCCGGTGACGATGGCGACTGAGCTCATCCGGCCATTCTCACCCGGCGCCCCGCCCGGCGCGGTGATGAGGTCCGTCACGCCGGGGACCCGCCGCGACGCATTTCCGAAGCCCGATGGGGAAGATGACATCCGGCGCGGAGGTTGACCGAAGAAGCGCCGGTCGTGCGGGACGGCATCAACCGTGACAGAGGGAGCGGACGTGGCGGAATTGCACACCGGTGTCGGTCGTCAGCGAGGTGCCCTGCCGTGGCCTCGGCCGCGCCGGATCGCCACCCTCTCCGTGCACACGTCGCCGCTGCACCAGCCCGGCACGGGCGATGCCGGCGGCATGAACGTCTACATCCTGGAGGTCGCCCGGCGGCTGGCCGAGGCCGACGTCGAGGTGGAGATCTTCACCCGGGCCACCTCCGGCGACCTGCCGCCGGTGGTCGAGATGACGCCCGGGGTGAGCGTCCGGCACGTCACGGCCGGCCCTCTGGAGGGGCTGACCAAGGAGGAGCTGCCCGGTCAGCTCTGCGCCTTCACGGCCGGGGTGCTCCGCGCCGAGGCGGCCCGCCCGCCGGGCCACTACGACCTGATCCACTCGCACTACTGGCTCTCCGGTCAGGTGGGCTGGCTGGCCAAGGAGCGCTGGGGCGTGCCGCTGGTGCACACCGCGCACACCCTGGCCAAGGTCAAGAACGCCCAGCTCGCCGCGGGGGACCGGCCCGAGCCCAAGGCGCGCGTCATCGGCGAGGAGCAGGTGGTCGCCGAGTCCGACCGGCTGGTGGCCAACACCCGGGTCGAGGCCCGCGACCTGGTCGACAGGTACGACGCCGAGCCGACCCGGGTGGCCGTGGTGGAGCCCGGCGTGGACCTCGACCGCTTCCGCCCGGCTCCCGGCGACCGGGACGCGGCGATGCTGGCGGCCCGCCGCCGCCTCGGCCTGCCCACCCGCGGCTACGTGGTGGCCTTCGTCGGCCGGATCCAGCCGCTCAAGGCGCCGGACGTGCTGATCCGGGCGGTCGCGGCGCTGCGCGAGCGGGAGCCCGCGCTCGCCGACGAGGTGACCGTGGTGATCTGCGGGGGCCCGAGCGGCACCGGGCTGGACCGGCCCACCGCCCTCATCGAGCTGGCCGGCTCGCTCGGCGTCGCCGACCGGGTGCGGTTCCTCCCGCCGCAGACCGGCGACGACCTGCCCGCCCTCTACCGCGCGGCCGACCTGGTCGCGGTGCCCTCGCACAACGAGTCGTTCGGGCTGGTCGCGCTGGAGGCCCAGGCGTGTGGCACGCCGGTGCTGGCCGCCGCCGTGGGCGGGCTGGTCACCGCCGTCCGGGACGGCGTCAGCGGGGTGCTCATCGACGGCCACGACCCGGTCGACTGGGCCCGTACGCTGGGCCACCTGCTGCCCGAGCGGCGGCGCCGGGCCGCCCTGGCCCGGGGCGCCGAGCGGCACGCCCGGGACTTCTCCTGGAACCGCACGGTCTCCGGCCTGCTCGCCGTCTACGGCGAGGCGATGGCTGAGCACCGGGTGCGGCTGGCCGGCCGGCTCGGCGACCCCGCCCTCACCTGTTCCTGGTGAGCGCCGCCGTGCCCGGCGGCCTCCGGTGGTCGGCCGTAGAGTGGGTGCGATGAGCCGCAGGAGTGAGGTCGCCGCGCTGATCGAGGCCGTCTGCGCCGAGCGCGAGCTGGAGTGGGAGTCCACCGGCGAGACGTCGTACGCGGTCACCCTGCCGGGCACCCACAAGCTCAAGACGATCTGCAACCTGATCGTCGGTGAGCACGCGTTGCGGGTCGAGGCGTTCGTGATGCGCCAGCCCGACGAGCGCCGCGAGGAGCTGTGGGCGTGGCTGCTCCAGCGCAACGCCCGGATGTACGGGGTGTCGTTCTCCATCGACGCGGTCGGCGACGTCTACCTGACCGGGCGGGTCAACCTCGCCGGGGTGGACTCCGACGAGCTGGACCGGCTGCTCGGCTCCGTGCTGACCTACGCCGACGAGTCCTTCGACAGCATGCTGGAGATCGGCTTCGGCACCGCCATCCGCCGGGAGTGGGAGTGGCGGGTCAAGCGGGGCGAGTCGACGGCCAACCTGGCCGCGTTCGCCCACCTCTTCGAGCCGTCGGCCCCGGCCGGGTCGGCTGCCGGAGGTTCGGACCCCTCCTGACGGGTATGCCGCACCGCGCGGTGCGGCATTGGGACCCACCGCGTGCCGAGGACGGACTGTCGAGGAGCGTGTCCCATGGCTCAGCGCAACAGCTCAAGTCGCGGCACGACTGCGACCAAACGCAAGCCGGGCAACCAGACGGCGAACACCCCGGGCATCAACGAATCCGAGATCTCCCGGATGAAGGTCGACGACATCCGGGGCCAGCTGCGCCGGCGCGGGGTCTCGGGGATCTCGGCCATGCGCAAGCCGGACCTGGTGAAGACCATGGTCCGGACGCTGCGGTCCGAGCAGGGCGGGGCGGCTCGGAAGAGCACCGGCCCGGCCGGCCGGCCGTCGGCCACGAAGAAGACGGCCGCGGCGAAGAAGACGACCGCGGCGCGCCGGACCGCGCCGTCGCGGGCCAAGGCCGCGCCGGCGGCGAAGGCCACCGGCGCCCGCGCGAAGGCGGCCCCGGCGAAGAAGACGGCGGGCACCCGGGCGAAGGCCGTTCCGGCGCGGAAGACGGCGGGCACCCGGGCGACTGCCGCCCCGGCGCGGAAGGCGCCGGGCACCCGGGCGAAGGCCGCGCCCGCGCGGAAGACGGCGGGCGCTCGCGCGAAGGCGGCCCCGGCGAAGAAGGCCGCGAGCACCCGGGCGAAGGCCGCGCCCACGCGGAAGGCCGCGGGGGCCCGGGCGGTGCCGGCGAAGAAGGCGGCCGGCACCCGGGCGAAGGCAGCCCCGGCGCGCAAGGCGGCCGCCGCTCCCGGGCCGGCCCTGGCACGGGGTACGGCCGCGACGACCACCCAGATCCGGAGCGGGCGGTCGGCGTCCCGGTCGGTGGGTTCGTCCCAGCAGATCATGTCTCTGGACGATCGCCCCGAACGTCCCGGCCGGAGCCTGGTGACGACCAACCACGAGGTCATCCAGCGGTGGGCCCGGGCTCGCAACGCCAAGCCCGCCACGATCGCCGGTACCGAGCGCGGTGACCGCCCCGGTGTGCTGACGTTCAACATCCCCGGATACCGGGAGAGCAGCCGGATCCGCGAGGTCAGCTGGGACGACTGGTTCCGGACGTTCGACCTGCGGGGCCTGAACCTGATCTACCAGGAGCAGATGCGGGACGGCCGGCAGAGCAACTTCTTCCGGACCGAGAACCCGAATCGCGAGGACGGCTGAGGTTTAGGGGAATGGTCGGCGGGGATTCGCGTGTTGGCCAGGGAAGAGACCGGAGCAGGGACAGCCGGGTTTCCGACACGGGTGCTGTGACGGGTAAGACAGCGATCCGGGTTGAATCCGGAATCCGGGCGAACTAACTTTATTGCACCGCGCCACGCTTGGAATCGTTCGGGGGAGCGGCGGATCGATCAGATCCGCGCAAGCGAGGTGCGAGGATCGGGTGGAGCTCACCGTTGGGGGACGGTGCCACCCGTGGACCGGCGGCGCGAGCGGGCGACGCTTACGGGGGTGAGGGTCGCCCGCCGCCGCCGGGCGTACGGTGCGAGCGCCCATCACGACGGGGGTCGTGGTGGGCGCTCGAGCCGTTTCCGGGGGACGTTCAGTGCCCCGCCGACACCGTCTCCGACCGCCGCGCCGCGGCCCGCAACGCGGCCACCCGGCGCTCCCGCGGCGGCCCGGCGAGCAGGTGACCGGCCGCCGCGACCAGGCCCAGGGAGCCCACCACCAGCCAGTGCCGCTCACCGAGGTGCTGGAGGCTGAGCCCGCCCAGCGCCGGCGCCACGAAGGACGCGGCCGGGAAGGTCAGGTAGAACACCGACTGGTAGCGGGCGCGCAGCTCGGGTGGGGCGAGATCCGCGTTGATCTGCGCGTTCGGGGGCGCGGCGAGCATCTGGCCCACCGTCCACACGACCGCCGCGCCCAGGTAGACGGGCAGCCCGTCGGCGACGGTCAGCGCACCGAAGCCGAGCGCCATCAGCCCGGTGGAGACGGCCAGGACCGTCGACTTCCGGTACGGCTCGATGAGCCGGGGCACGAAGAGCTGCCCGACCACGATCAGCGCGCCGCCGAGCGCCACCACCAGCCCGTACGCCGAGGGACGCAGGCCGTCGGTCCGCATCGCCAGCGGCATGATGGTCGAGGTCTGCATGGTGAGCACGGCCAGCAGGAAGGTCAGCCCGACGAAGGTCAGGAAGGTGCGGTCGGTCAGCGCGGTGTGCAGCCCCGGTCGCCGGCCCGCCACCGCCCGCAGGGTGACCGCCGGGCGGCGGGTCAGGGTCTCCGGCACCTTCAGCGCGATGACCACGGCGGCCGCCAGGGTCGCCGCGGCGTCGACCAGGAAGAGCGCCAGGAAGCTGGCCTCGGCGAGCACCCCGGCCAGCAGCGAGGCCACCGCCATGCCCAGGTTGAACGCCCAGAACTGCAGGTTGAACGCACGCGAGCGGCGCGCCTCGGGGACCACGTCTACGATGGCGGCGACGAACGCGGGGCTGGGCATCGAGTGCGCCACGCCGACGAGCGCGGCCAGCACGGCGATCACCGCCAGGTGCCGGCTGAACGCCAGCGCCACCATCAGGCCGGCCGCGGCCAGGTGGGCGGCGAGCAGGGTGGACCGCCGGCCCCACCGGTCGGCCAGCACCCCGCCGACCAGCGTGCCGGCCGCGCCACCGGCCCCGTACGCCCCGACCACCAGGCCGGCGAGCGACGGCGAGGCGCCCCGCGCGGCGGTCAGGTAGAGCGACAGGAACAGCATGGCGAAGGCGCCGGCGCGGTTGATGAGCAGGCCGGACCAGAGGTACCAGAAGGTGGCGGGAAGGCCGCCGGCCGTGTCGTCCCACCAGCGCCGCAGGCCGCGCACCCGTCCTCCTGGGAAAGTTTGTTAACCGATCCGCCCTGCTGACCGTAGTGGCCCGGTCGGGCGTTCGCCTGGTGGCGCTCGTCACGACCACCGGACGGCGTACCTCAGGAGGCGGCGCGGACCGGTTCGGCGGGCGCGGTGGCCGCGGCCTCGGCCGCCTCCGGCACCGGGGTCCGGACCACGGTGACCGGCGTGACCAGGGCTCCCGCGCCGCGGAGCCGGGCCGCACGGCGCTCCCGGGCCGGGCCCGAGACCAGGTGGGCCACCGCCATCACGGCGCCGACCACGGCGCAGCCCAGCCAGAGCGCGGTGTTGCCGGCGTGCTCCCGGAGCAGGCCGCCGAGGACCGGCGCGGTCGCCCCGGCGAGCTGCCAGGAGAGCGAGAAGGCGCCCTGGTACCGGCCGCGCAGCGCGGCGGGGGACAGCTCGGCGATGAGGGTGGCGTTGGACGGCGAGTTGAGCATCTCGCCGACCGTCCAGATCAGCACGGTCAGGCCGTAGAGCCAGGCGGTGTCGGCGAACGCGGTCAGCCCGAACCCGGCGCCCATGACCAGCGCGGCGAGCGCCAGCACGTGCGAGCGGCTCCGGCCCTTGATCAGCTTGGGCACGAAGAGCTGGCCGACCACGATGAGCACCCCGTTGAGCGCGATCACCGAACCGTAGGTCGCCGGGCTCAGCCCGGAGTCGCCCATGGCGATCGGCAGCATCGAGATGTGCTGGAGGAAGACCAGCGCGCCGAACAGGTTGAGCGCCACGAAGCCCAGGAACACCCGGTCGCGGAGGATGGTCCGCAGGGCCCCCGCGGGGGCGGCCGCACCCTTGCTCACCGGGCCGGAGTGCGCCGACCGGGTCTCACCGACCCGGGTGAAGATGATCAAAGCGGTGATCAGCGTGGTCGCCGCGTCGACCAGGAAGAGCAGCAGGTAGCCGGCCTGGGCGGCGACACCGGCCAGCACCGCGGCGCAGGCGAAGCCCAGGTTGATCGCCCAGTAGTTCAGCGAGAAGGCGCGCAGCCGGTCCTTCTCCGGCACCACGTCGACCATCATGGCGCCGAACGCGGGACGGGCGGCCTCGGCGAAGGTGCCGAGCAGCAGCGCGCCCAGCGCCACCGCCCAGAGCGGCCGGGCCAGGCCGAGCGCGACCATCATGGTGGCCGCGCCCAGGTGCGCCGTGAGCAGGGTGGGCCGGCGTCCCCACCGGTCGGTCAGGGTGCCGCCGATCGTGGTGCCGACCGCGCCGCCCACGCCCCAGAGGCCGATGACCAGGCCGGCCTGCGAGGCGGAGAAGTCGCGCTCCTGGGTGAGGTAGATGGCCAGGAAGACCAGGACGAACGAACCGAGCCGGTTGATCAGGGTGCCGGTCCAGAGGTACCAGAAGGTCCTCGGCAGCCCGCCTGTGGTGTCCCCGAACCAGCCCCGTACCGACCGCATCCCCGCGCCCCCGTTGTGGTAATGACCGAGCTATCCTCAGCGCCTTACAACCTAGTCCCGTCCCGGAAGGCCGGTCATCAGCTTTTCCACGTGGTGGTCGTCACGACCCGTCCGCGCGTGTCCCCCGGCGCGGTACGGCAGGATGATCCGCATGACTGCGAGCGAGGGGCCCACCGTCGGGACGCTGGTCCTGCTGCGGCACGGCGAGAGCGACTGGAACGCCAAGAACCTCTTCACCGGCTGGGTCGACGTCGACCTGACGGCCAAGGGCGAGACCGAGGCGCGGCGCGGCGGTGAGCTGCTCCGCGAGCACAACCTGCTGCCGGACGTGGTGCACACGAGCGTCATGCGCCGCGCCATCCGCACGGCCGAGCTGGCGCTGAACGCCGCCGACCGGCACTGGATCGCGGTGCGCCGGTCGTGGCGGCTCAACGAGCGCCACTACGGCGCCCTGCAGGGCAAGAACAAGAAGCAGACCCTCGACGAGTACGGCGAGGAGCAGTTCATGCTCTGGCGCCGGTCCTACGACACCCCGCCGCCGCCGATCGACGACGCCGACGAGTGGTCGCAGGTCGGCGACCCCCGCTACGCGCTGCTGCCGACCGAGCTGATGCCGCGTACGGAGTGCCTCAAGGACGTCGTCGAGAGGATGCTGCCCTACTGGTACGACTCGATCGTGCCGGACATCCTGGCCGGCCGGACCGTGCTGGTGGCGGCGCACGGCAACTCGCTGCGCGCCCTGGTCAAGCACCTCGACGAGATCTCCGACGAGGCGATCGCCAAGCTGAACATCCCCACCGGGATCCCGCTGCGCTACGACCTGGACGCGAACCTGCGCCCGCAGGTCCTCGGCGGGACCTACCTGGACCCGGACGCAGCCAAGGAGGCCGCCGCCGCGGTCGCCAACCAGGGCCGCTGACGCCGACGACGAAGGCCCCCGGGCGACCGGGGGCCTTCGTCGTGTCCGACTCAGCTCGCCGAGGGCGCGGTCTCGCCGGTGATCAGGTAGACCACGTGCTCGCCGGCGTTCACCGCGTGGTCGGCGAAGCGCTCGTAGAAGCGGCCCAGCAGGGTCGCGTCGATCGCGGTCTCCACCCCGTACGGCCAGTCGTCGCCGAGCAGCACGCCGAAGAGGCTCTTGTGCAGGTCGTCCATGGCGTCGTCGTCGCGGTCCAGCTCGGCGGCCAGGTCGGCGTCGGGCTTCGCCAGCACCGAGGCGATCTTCTCGGCCATGCGGTCGGCGATGGCGGCCATGTCGGTGAAGACCGGGCGCAGCTCGGCCGGCACCGCCGGCGACGGGTGCCGGCGCAGCGCCGTCTTGGCGACGTGGTCGGCGAGGTCGCCCATCCGCTCCAGGTCGGCGGCCACGTGCAGGGCGGTGATCATGGCGCGCAGGTCGGAGGCGACCGGCGCCTGGCGGGCCAGCAGGTCGCAGACGCGCTCCTCCACGTGCCGGTACAGCTCGTCGATCTCGGCGTCCCGCGCGATCACCGTCTCGGACGCGGAGCGGTCCGCGGTGAGCAGGCCCCGGGTGGCCTGTCGCATGGCCGCCCGCACCCCCTCGGCCATGTCCACCAGCAGTTGGCTGACAATCTGCAGGTCGGCCCGGAACTCGTCGCGCATCGTCACTTCCTGGGGTCGGTGTTCGCCCTTCCGACCGGATGGCCGGATACGGCGTGAGCAGGTGCGCGACCCACGGTAGGCCCGGGGAACCGGCGTCAAGATGAACGCGGGTGAACGACGCGGGGCCCGCGAGTGAACATTCCCGAAAGTGAGAGTGGTTCGTCCCGTTCTGCCCGATGGCCGGGTTAACAATGACCCTACGATCGCCGGGTGGAATGGGCGGTGGCGGTCGCGGTGGCCGTGGCGTTGGTGACCGGACTGGTCGCCGGCCTGCTGCTGTCCGGACCCGTCCAGGAATGGCGGCGCCGGCTGGTGTCGCCGGGAGGCACCGCCTCCCGCCGCAGCTCAGGGAGGCTCGCGATTCCCGACGACCAGCAGGGCGGGCTCTCCGGGCTCGGCCGCAAGACGGTCGACGCGCTGCGCGCCGGCGTGGTGGTGCTCGACGCGGACGACATGCCGGTGCTCGTGAACCCGGCCGCCCGGGCCATGGGCCTGCTCCGCACCGGGGCGACGCCCGGCTCCATCGCCGCCCACCCCTTGATCCGTACCCTCGCCGGGCAGGTCCGCCGCACGGGCGTGCGCCGCGAGATCGAGCTGGACCTGCCCCGCGGTCGCGACAGCGCGGGGGACAACCCGCTCGGCGTGCACCTGCGGGCCATGGGGCTGGGCGCCGGTTACATCTCGATCGAGGCCGCCGACGTCACCGAGTCGCACCGGCTCGCCCGGGTCCGGCGCGACTTCGTGGCCAACGTGAGCCACGAGCTGAAGACCCCGATCGGTGCCCTCCAACTGCTCGCCGAGGCGCTTGTCGACGCCACGGAGCCGGCGGGCGACGGACCGGCCGAACTGTCCGAGGACATGGTCGCCGCCCGGCGGTTCGCCGAGCGCATCCAGCACGAGTCGACCCGGCTCGGCCGGCTCGTGCAGGAGCTGCTGGAGCTGACCCGCCTCCAGGGCGCCGAGCCGCAGCCCGCCCCCGAGCCCGTCTCGCTGGACTGGGTGATCGCCGAGGTGCTCGACCGGACCCGCACCGCGGCCACCGCCCGGCACGTGGAGATCGTCGTCGACGGGCAGCGGGGGCTCACCGCGTACGGGAGCGACAGCCAGCTCGCCACCGCCGTGGCGAACCTGGTGGAGAATGCCGTCAACTACTCGGGCGAGGACACCACGGTCCGGGTGACCGCCCGGGCCACCGACGAGCACGTCGAGGTCGCCGTCGCCGACCAGGGCATCGGGATCGCCCCGAACGAGGTCGACCGGATCTTCGAGCGGTTCTACCGGGCCGACCAGGCCCGCTCCCGGGCCACCGGGGGCACCGGCCTGGGCCTGGCCATCGTCAAACACATCGCCAGCAACCATGGCGGCCGGGTGGATGTGTCGAGCACTCTTGGTGGGGGGTCGACGTTCACCCTCCGGCTGCCCGCCCGCCCCCCGGACGACCCGGAGGCGACACTCTCCTCCGCTGAGATCGAGGCCGGCCCGGCCGAGCTCCGGCAGGTCTGACCACAGGAAGGAAACACCCCGTTGAGCCGCGTACTGGTGGTGGAGGACGAGGAATCGTTCTCCGACGCCCTGTCCTACATGCTCCGCAAGGAGGGCTTCGAGGTCTCCGTCGCCGCGACGGGCCCCTCCGCCCTCACCGAGTTCGACCGGACCGGCGCCGACATCGTGCTGCTCGACCTGATGCTGCCGGAGATGTCGGGCACCGAGGTCTGCCGCCAGCTCCGGCAGCGGTCCCACGTGCCGATCATCATGGTCACCGCCCGGGACAGTGAGATCGACAAGGTGGTCGGCCTGGAGATCGGGGCCGACGACTACGTCACCAAGCCGTACTCGCCGCGCGAGCTGGTCGCCCGCATCCGGGCCGTCCTGCGCCGGCAGAGCGCCGACGCGACCGAGTCGGGTGCGCCGACCCTGGCGGCCGGGCCGGTCCGGATGGACATCGAGCGGCACGTGGTGACCGTCGACGGCGCCGCCGTGCAGCTCCCGCTCAAGGAGTTCGAGCTGCTGGAGCTGCTGCTCCGCAACGCCGGCCGGGTGCTCACCCGAGGTCAGCTCATCGACCGGGTCTGGGGCGCCGACTACGTGGGCGACACCAAGACCCTGGACGTGCACGTCAAGCGGCTGCGCTCCAAGGTCGAGCCGGAGCCGTCCGCCCCGCGCTACATCGTCACGGTCCGAGGCCTGGGCTACAAGTTCGAGCCGTGACCGCCGACCGCTGACCGTTTGTCCGTCTGATCCGCACCGGGTGCGCCGGGCGGCAGGTGCTCCACCACCGCCTTTGCTCTGCACCCATGTACGCAACATGGCAGGTGTGGGCGGTGTGCTCCGTGTCCGCCTTTGCTCTGCACCCATGCAACGCGGCACGGCAGGTGCGGGCGGGGTGCTCCGTGTCGCCTTTGCTCTGCACCCGTGCACGCAACATGGCAGGTGCGGGCGGGGTGGGGGTGGGTTGCTGCGTGTCCGCCTTTGCTCTGCAGCCATCCCCGCAGCGGGCACGGAGCGTAGGTGGTGCGTGGATGGCTGCAGAGCAAAGCGGGTCGGGCGGGGTTGGGCGGGTGGCTGCGTGGCCTGTGGGTGGGGTGGGGGCCGGCGCGCCGATCCAGCCAGGTCGTCACGTTGCGCCCGGCACGGGCGGTGAGCTTGGGGCGAATGTCCGGTTCAGGCCCGGCTTCCGGCGGTGAGTGGAGCGCTATGGATGTCTCCGGCGCCCGGATACCTCCATGGCGCTCCACTGAGCGTGCGCGGGTGGGTGTGGTGTCCGTTTCGGCGGGTGACCGGGGGCATCCCGGCGGTGGAATGGCCGGTGGGCGGGGGTCGTTATACCCGGTGCACGACCGAGGACCACGGCCCCGCCCCGACGGGGTGCCCGGCCCCCGCGACCCGCCCGCCCGACCCGGGCCCTGCGGGAATGATGGTGGCCGGCCGGTCGTTGTACATGGTCCCGGCGCGACGAAGAGGCCTTCGCCCCGTGCGCCGGATGATCCCCCCAAGACTTTGTTGAGCGCCTGACGGTGCTTGCGCACAGCCGACCCCCGTCGGCGTGTGTGCCAACCCCCGAATGGAGCTACCCCCATGAACACGATGCTGCGTAAGAGCGTGCTGGGTATTGCTGGTCTGGCCTTCACCGGTGGTGTGTTCGCCGGTCCGGTCGCCGCCCACGCCGACGCCCGCCCCGTCGAGGGCAAGCCGGCCGCGGTGGCGAGCGTGCAGGGCGCCCAGTCGCACATTGACCTGAACGACGAGCAGACCGCCAACGCCAAGGCGATCATCGCGGCGACGAAGAAGGCCGGCCTGCCGGAGCGGGCCGCGGTCATCTCCATCGCCACGAGCCTGCAGGAGTCGAAGCTGGAGAACCTGGGCCACCTGGGTGACAAGAACGACCACGACTCGCTGGGCCTGTTCCAGCAGCGCCCGAGCTCGGGTTGGGGCACGCCGGAGCAGATCACCAACCCGGAGTACGCGACCCTGGCGTTCGAGAAGGGTCTAAAGCAGGTCGACGGCTGGGAGACCATGCCGCTGACCGAGGCCGCGCAGACCGTGCAGGTCTCGGCCTACCCCGACGCCTACGCGCAGTGGGAGCAGCAGGCCACCGACATCGTCGCCCAGCACTGGAACAGCTGACCTAACGCAAGCTGGCCGGCATCCCGGAACACGGGGTGCCGGCCAGCGGCGTTCTCAGCTCTCGGACGACGCCGGGTGCGGGGCGACCTGGCCTTGGCGGAGCCGGGCGGCGCAGAGCTCGGCCAGCTTCGCGTACGCGGGGGCGCCGATCAGGGCGGTCAGCTCGGGACCGTAGGAGACGTACATGGGCTCGGTGCCGACGTGCGCGTCGGTGGACGAGGTGCACCACCAGTCCAGGTCGTGACCGCCCGCGCCCCAACCGCGCCGGTCGAACTCGGCGAGCGTGGAGACCAGCACCTTGGTGTTGTCCGGCCGCTTGTGCCAGTCCTGGTCGCGGCGGATCGGCAACTGCCAGCAGACGTCCGGCTTGTATTCCAGCGGGTGCACCCCGTCGCGCAGCGCCTGGGCGTGCAGCGCGCAGCCGCCCCCACCGGGGAAGTCGACGTCGTTGAGGAAGACGCAGGGCGCGTCGACGGCGCGGGTGGCCGTCCGGCGGGCCGGGTTCTTCCCGTCGATCGTGTCGTTCTCGGTCCAGTTCTTGAAGCCCCGGCGGAAGTGCTGCCAGGTCTCCGGGGTGAGTCGCTTGACCGCCGCCCGGACCCGCTTCTCGTCGTCGCCGTCGGTGAAGAACGCGCCGTGCGAGCAGCAGCCGTCGGCGGCACGGCCCGCGACGATGCCGTGGCAGCCCTGGCCGAAGATGCACGTCCAGCGGGAGAGCAGCCAGGTCAGGTCGGCGCGCACCACGTGCTTGGCGTCGGCCGGGTCGACGAACTCGATCCACTCCCGGGGAAAGTCCAGCCCGACCTCCCGGCTACGGGGGTCGTCAGGGTCGTCCACCAGCACGTGAAGCTCGATCTGCCCAGTCACCCGGACCAGCGTACGCGCGGTGACCCCGCCCGGCTGGCGAGCCGGCGAAACGTGTTGGCCCTAGGGTCGTCACCATGCGACTGGGTGTCCTCGACGTCGGTTCCAACACGGTGCACCTGCTGGTGGTCGACGCCCATCACGGCGCACACCCCTGGCCGGCGCACTCGGAGAAGGTGGTGCTGCGGCTGGCCGAGCAGATCGGCCCGGACGGGGCGCTGACCGACGTGGGCGCTGACGGGCTGGTCAAGGCCGTCAGCATGGCCCGCGCGGCGGCGGACGGGCTGGACGCCGACGACCTGCTGGCGTTCGCCACCAGCGCGGTCCGCGACGCCACCAACGCCGGCGAGGTGCTGGCCCGGGTGCGGGACGAGACCGGCGTACGCCTGGAGGTGCTCTCCGGCGCGGACGAGGCGCGGATGACCTTCCTGGCGGTGCGGCGCTGGTTCGGGTGGTCCGCCGGCCGGCTGCTCGTGATGGACATCGGGGGCGGCTCGCTGGAGCTGGCCGCCGGCATCGACGAAGGCCCCGACGTGGCGGTCTCGCTGCCGCTGGGCGCGGGGCGGCTGAGCCGGGAGCGGCTGAAGGTCGACCCGTCCGGCGCCGCGCCGCCGCCGGCCGAGGCCGTGGAGGAGCTGCGGGAGTACGTCGACGCCCAGCTCGATCCGGTGGTCGAGCAGCTCACCGAGGTCGGCTGGGAGCGTCCGGTGGCCACCTCGAAGACGTTCCGGACGCTGGCCCGGCTGGCCGGCGCCGCGCCCTCCGGTGCCGGGCTGTGGGCGCGGCGCAGCCTGACCCGTACCGGCCTGCGGCAGGTGCTCGGGTTCATCCGGCACATCCCGCCGGCCCAGCTGCCCGAGCTGGAGGGGGTCAGCGCGCAGCGGGCCCACCAGCTCCTCGCCGGGGCGGTGGTGGCCGAGGCGGTGCTGCGCCGGCTCGACGTGGACAGCCTGGACATCTGCCCCTGGGCGCTGCGCGAGGGAGTCATCCTGCGCCGGCTGGATCAGCTGGCGCCGATGTGATCCTTCGCCGGCGACGGCGCCGGGTCGCGGCGTGGCGTCAGGCGCTCCGAGCGGGAGGTGTCGTCCGCTTTGCGGATGCTCGTCCCGATGCGCCGTGGCGGGTGCGGCTACCCTGAGGGGCGTGACTTCCCGCGTTCCGGTGCTCCTGTCCACGTCCTCGGTCTTCCCTGAGCGGACCGCCGCGGCGTTCCAGCTGGCCTCGACGCTCGGTTACGACGGCATCGAGGTGATGGTCTGGACCGACCCGGTCAGCCAGGACCCGGGGGCGCTGCGCGGCCTCGCCGACCACTACGGCGTCCCGGTCCTCTCGGTGCACGCGCCCTGCCTGCTGGTCACCCAGCGGGTGTGGAGCCCCGACCCGTGGGAGCGGCTGCGCCGAGCCGCCGAGCTGGCCGAGACGCTGGAGGCGCCCACCGTCGTGGTGCACCCGCCGTTCACCTGGCAGCGCGACTACGCCCGCAACTTCGCCGAGGGCCTCGACCGGATCGCCGGCCGCTTCGACGGGCTGCGCTTCGCCGTGGAGAACATGTACCCGGTGCGGATGGCCGGCCGGCAGTTCGTCCCGTACGTGCCGGGCTGGGACCCGACCGACACCGGCTACGCCGCGTACACGCTGGACCTGTCGCACTGCGCGGCCTCGCACACCGACGCCCTGGCCATGGCCGACCGGATGGGGCCGGCGCTGGCCCACGTGCACCTGGGCGACGGCACCGGCGAGGGGCGCGACGAGCACCTGGTGCCCGGGCGGGGCGGCCAGCCCTGCGCCGAGCTGCTCCGCTCGCTGGCCGGCCGGGGCTTCGCCGGCTCGGTGGCGGTCGAGGTCACCACCCGGGGCGCGAAGAGCCGCGCGGTCCGCGAGGCGGACCTGCGCGAGTCCCTCGAGTTCGCCCGGGCCAACCTGACCGCCCCCTCCCCGGTCGACGCCTGACCACGGGGGCAGGCGGGTCAGCTGACCGGGGCGAGCGGTTCGGGCTGGGTCGGGACGGTCACCTGCTCGCCGACGGCGGCCCGCTTGCGGGCCCGGTGCGCGGCCACGTGCGAGCGGGTGGCGCAGCGCTCCGAGCAGAACCGCCGGCAGCAGTTCGACGAGGTGTCCAGGTAGACGTTGCCGCAGCGTTCGTCGGCGCACACCCCGAACCGGGCGCTGCCGTACTCGCAGAGCCAGACCGACAGGCCCCACACCGCGCCGGCCAGGTATTCGGCGCTGACCGAGGCGCCCCGGCTGGTCACGTGCATGTGCCAGTCGGAGGAGTCGTGGCCGGAGATGCGCGGCTGGACGGGGAACGCCTCCAGCAGCGTGTTCAGCTCCGTCACCGCCTCCGCGTCCCGGCCCGAGGTGCCGTACTCGAAGACGTCGCGCAGGCGCTTCTGCGCCCGCCGGAAGATCGCCAGGTCCCGATCGGCGACCTCGTCGCGCATCCACGCGTTGTCGTCCGGGAAGAGGGCCCGCAGGTCGTCGAGGTCGTCCAGGCGGGCGTTGACGAGATCAACACCGGTCCGGGCGTACGCGTCGAAGTTCACGACCCCAACGGTAGACGACTCACGGGGTACGCGGCGCGTCGATGTAGTGGGGCAGGAACCGCGCGTATCCGTCCGTGATGAGGCTCTCGCTCTCCCGGAGGCCCGCGCCGGCCGATTCGCCGTCCACGATCCAGCTGCCCAGCACCGTCCGGCTGCCCGCGAACTCGGGCAGCGCCCGGAACTCCTGGTAGCAGAAGCCTTCGTCGCCGTAGATCCCCGGACTGGTGATCTCGGTGCCGCCGGTGACGATCCGCACCGACCCGCCCTCCCGGCCGAGCAGCGGCTTGGCCACGTACTCGGTCATCCCGCGCGGCGAGTCCAGGTACGCGGGGAGCAGGTAGTCGTGGCCCGGGTAGAGCTCCCAGAGCACCGCCAGCAGCGCCTTGTTCGACAGCAGCAGCTTCCAGGCCGGCTCGATCCACGTGGTCGGTGTGCCCGGCTCCAGCGCCGGCGGCCCGTACGGCTCGGCCAGCATCCACTCCCAGGGGTAGAGCTTGAAGCAGGTGGTGATCGGCCGGTCGTCGCCGTCGACGAAGCGCCGCCCGTCCCAGCCGACCCGCTGGATCGGCAGGAGCGTGACGTCGAGCCCCGCCTGGCGGGCCGTCTCGGCCAGGTAGCCGGCGGTGATCTGGTCCTCGCCGGATTCCTCCTCCGCCGACCAGACCACGTGCACCCGCGGGTCGTGCAGGCCGGCGCCGATCTTGGCCCAGGCGCCGACCAGCCGCTCGTGCAGGCTGTTCCACTGGTCCGCGTCCGGCCGGGTGTGCTCCAGCCAGTACCACTGCACGATGCTCGCCTCGACGAGCGCGGTCGGGGTGTCGGCGTTGTACTCCAGCAGCTTCGGCGGCCAGCTGCCGTCGTACCAGAGGTCGAAGCGGCCGTAGAGGGTCGGCGGGGCCTCCCGCAGCGACCGGGCGACCGCCTCGGCGGCCCACCCCGGGATGCCGAACTCGGCGTACCGGTTGCGGGCCACCACGTGCTCGGCCGCGGCCACCGACATCCGGTGCAGCTCCTCGGTCGCCTCCTCCAGCCGGAGCACCTCGTCCAGCTCGAAGGCGTACGCGGCGGTCTCGTCCCAGTACGACATGACGCCGCCGTCGGGCAGCTCGGTGTCGACGTACACCAGGCCCTGGGCCCGGACGGTGGCGTCCCAGTCGGGGCGCGGCGTGCTGGCCTCGCGCCGCACGTCAGCCGCCGCAGGAGGCGAGGTGGGTGCCGAAGCCGCCGCGCCCGGGCAGGGCCGCGGCGACCGGCGCCGGGGTGTCCCGGGCGGCGGTGGCCGGCGCGGGGAGCCGCAGGGCCACGGCGACCGTGTCGCCGCCCCCGCCGGCCGGACCCAGCGCGCAGTCGTCATCGTCGTCGTCGTAACCGTTGTTGCAGCCGGACAGGGCGAGGGCCAGGGCGGTCAGGGCGCCGAGCTGCACGGTGGCCGACCGGAGCCGGCGTCGGGGGCGTCGTTCCACGTGATCGTTGTAGCGGATGCCCGCCAGCCGGGCCGCCCCGCGGTGTCCACCGGAACGCTGCGTGACGTTGCCCGCCGCCCCCCGGCGGGGGCCCACCGCCGGGCGTTACGCTCGGCTCATGCTCCGTTCCGTCATCCTCGCCGCCTCCCGGTCATCCCAGGTCGAGCGGCTCGTCGCGACGGCCCCGTTCACCCGGGACGTCGTCCGCCGGTTCGTCGCCGGCGCCGGCACCGACGACGCGCTGCGCGCGACCCGCGCACTCGTCGCCGACGGTCAGGCCGTCACCCTCGACAACCTGGGTGAGGACACCGTCACCCCGGAGCAGGCGAACGCCACCCGGGACGAATACCTCAAGCTGCTGCGACTGCTGGGCGCCGCCGGGCTCACCCCGGCCGCCGAGGTCAGCGTCAAGCTCTCCGCGCTCGGGCAGATGTTCGACGAGCAGCTCGCGTACGACAACGCGCGGGCGATCTGCGCGGCGGCCGACGCGGCCGGCACCACGGTCACCCTGGACATGGAGGACCACACCACCACCGACTCGACGCTGGACATCCTGGCGAAGCTGCGCAAGGACTACCCGTCGACCGGCGCGGTGCTCCAGGCGTACCTGCGGCGCACCGAGTCGGACTGCCGCGAGCTGTCCGGCGCCGGGTCCCGGGTGCGGCTCTGCAAGGGCGCGTACAAGGAGCCCGAGTCGGTGGCGTACCAGTCCGCCCGCGAGGTCGACAAGTCGTACGTGCGCTGCCTGAACGTGCTCATGTCCGGCGACGGCTACCCGATGCTGGCCACCCACGACCCGCGCCTGATCGCCATCGGCGAGGACCGGGCCCGCTGGTTCGACCGCGGCCCGGACAAGTTCGAGTTCCAGATGCTCTTCGGCATCCGCCCCGAGGAGCAGAAGCGCCTCGTCGGCGACGGCTACACCGTGCGCACCTACGTCCCCTACGGCGACCAGTGGTACGGCTACCTCATGCGCCGGCTGGCCGAGCGCCCGGCCAACATGATCTTCTTCGGCCGCGCGCTGATGTCGAAGAAGTGAGTCAGGCGTTCGACCAGGTCCGGGTGCAGAGCACCAGCCGGTAGCCGTCCGGATCGGCGAACGTCACCCCCCAGCGGTCCCAGTACGGGCCGGCGGAGACCCTGGTCCCGCCGGCCCGTTCCAGTCGGCCGGCCAGTTCGTCGTCGACCGGCCCGTCGACGTAGAGCACGAACAGGTCCTCGGCGGTGGGGTTCGGCGCGACGGCCAACTGCGCGCCGCCGACCAGTTCCAGGTGCCAGCTCGCGCCCGGCCAGCCGAGCATGACCAGGTCGTGCTCGCCGGGCCCGTCGGCGGCGCCCCGGTAGAGCACGTTTAGGCCCAGGCCCTCGGCCCAGAACCGCTCGGCGGCGGCCAGGTCGCGGCTCGGACGGGCCAGGCGTACGTGCGTGTCTGCGGTGAGCGGCATGAGCGGCATCCTCCGACCTCCACCCGACTTGAGGTCAACCCTTGACGGTTGAAGCTAATGGCATTAGCTTTGCAGCTATGACTGTTAGCCAGGTGGCGCGGGACGGCGGAACCATCGCCTACGAGGTGCACGGGGAGGGGCCGCTCGTGGTCCTCTCGCACGGCATGGGGGAGAACCGGGGGAGCTTCCGGCACCTGGTGCCCCGGCTGGTGTCGGCCGGCTACCGGGTCGCCTCGGTCGACGTGCGCGGGCACGGCGACTCCAGCCCGCGCTGGCCCGGCTACGCCCCGGCCGAGGTGGGCGGCGACCTGCTCGCCGTGGTCCGCGCGCTCGGCGGTGGCCCGGCCACCCTGGTCGGCAGCTCGTCCAGCGGCGCCGCCGTGGTCTTCGCCGCCGCAGACGCCCCCACGCTGGTCAACGGCATCGTGCAGGTCAGCCCGTTCGTCACCCCGCCGAAGCCGAACCCGGTGCTGCGAGCCGCCCAGGCGGTCGTGCTGCGCAGCCCACGGCTGTTCGGGATGTTCCACCGCTCCCTGTTCCCGTGCGGGCGGCCGGCCGACGACGCCGCGTACCGGAAGGAGCTGGTCGCCAAGCTGCGCGGCCGGATGGACGCGGTGCGCGGCGTGGTGGCCCCGGTCGACCCGCACTGGACCGCGCGGGCCCGGGAGGTGCGGCAGCCGGTCCTGGTGCTCATGGGCACGAAGGACCCGGACTTCCCGGACCCGGGCGCCGAGGCGCGGGCGGCCCGCCGGCACTTCGCCACCGCCGAGGCGCGCATGATCGCCGACTCCGGCCACTACCCGCACGCCGACCAGCCCGACGCCACCGCCGCCGACCTGCTGGAGTTCCTGGCGGTGACCACCCGTGCCTAGGGCCGGCCTGACCCCGCAGACCGTGGTCCGCGAGGCGGCCGTGCTCGCCGACGAGGTCGGCCACGACCGGCTCACCCTGGCCGCGCTCGCCGCCCGGCTCGGGGTCGCGCTGCCCAGCCTCTACAAGCACGTCCGGGGCGCGGACGCGCTGCACCAGAAGCTGGCCGTGCTGGCCACCGCGGAGATCGCCACCGAGTTGACCAGCGCCGCCGCGGGCCGGGCCGGCGGCGACGCGCTGCGCGCCGCCGCCACCGCCCTCCGGGAGTACGGCCGCCGGCACCCCGGCCGCTACCCGGCCACCCAGCGGGCGCCGGACCCCGACGACCCCGAACACCTCGCCGCCGCCGAGCGGGCCGTCGGCGCCGTCTACGCGATCCTGCGCGGGTACGACCTCAGCGGCGACGCGGCCGTCGACGCCACCCGGATGTTCCGGGCCGCCGTGCACGGGTTCATCACCCTCGAGGCGGCCGGCGGGTTCGGGCTGCCCCGGGACATCGACCGTTCGTTCGACGAGATGGTCGCCGCACTCGACACCGCGTACCGCAACTGGGGGGCCCGGTGAAGGCAGCCCTGCTCACGCTCATCTTCCTGCTGGAGCTGGCCATGCTCGCGGCCGCCGGCTGGTGGGGCTTCACCCTCGACGCCGGCTGGCCGGTGCGGCTACTCGCCGGGCTCGGCGCGCCGCTCGCGATCGCCGTGGTCTGGGGGCTGTTCTGCTCGCCCCGGGCCAGCGTGACGCTGCCCGCACCGGCCAAGCTGGGCGTCCAGGCCGCCTGCTTCGTCACCGGCGGTCTGCTGCTCGCCCTGGCCGGGCGGCCGGTGCCCGGCGCGATCCTGGTGGCCCTGTGGGCCGTCGACAAGACCCTCCTCACCCTCTCCGCCGCCAAGATCTAACCCGCCAGACGCCGCCTGCCGCCCGCCGCCTGCCAGCCCTGGATCTTGGACGATTCCGGCCCCTGTAGGGGCCGTTTCCTACCAAGATCTCGCCGGGTGTTGTCGCGGCGGCAGGCGCGTGGGTCGCTGCGGGTGCTGGAGGCGGAAGGGAGCTGCCGGGCGGGTCCGAGTCGTTGGTGACATCAGGTCGACAGCGGCGTGACCGGGAGGATGGGCCGGCTCGGATGGGGCGCGGGACGCTTCCCGGATCGCCCGATTGGTCGTACTCTTCGCCGGTGACCGACGGCGACGAGCGGCCCGCCGGGGCGGCGGCGAGCGGCGACGAGCAGCCCGCCGGGCCGACCGCGAGCACCGCCGAGCAGCCCGCCGGGCCCGCGGCGAGCGGCGGCGAGCAGCCCGCCGAGCAGCCCGTCGGGCCCGCGGCGGGCAGCGCCCAGCAGACTGCCGGGGCGGCGGCGAGCGGCGACGAGCAGCCCGCCGGGCCGACCGCGAGCACCGCCGAGCAGCCGCCTACCGCGCAGCGCGACGGCGACCGCTCGGCCGAGCGGACGACCGCGGTCGAGGCCGGCGACGTCGCCCCGGTGCCTGGGACGGACCCGACCGGTCACCTGACCACGGCGGCCGGCGTCTCCCCGCCCGTGGCCCCCCACGGGGCGTCGCCGGAGTGGGCACCGCAGCGTCCGCCGGGGCGGCGGCGGTGGCGGCTCTGGGCCGCCGTCGGGCTCGTTCTCGTGCTGGTGGCGTGCGGCGTTCCCGGCGTACTCCTGCTCGGGCTGGTGCGCGACGCGGCCGGACGGCCGTCGGCGGAGCGGGGCGACCGGGGCACGGCGGCCGAGCGGCGTCTCGGCGAGCGGATGGTGGCCCAGCTCGACCGGCAGGCCGCGGCGCTGCTCGACGGTGACCGGGCCGGCTTCCTCGCCGTCGCCGAGCCCGCCGCCCGGCCAGCGCTCACCCGGCGGTACGCGGCGCTGCGCGCGCTGCGGGTCACCGCCTGGCGGCCGGCGGCGGACGGGGTGCCGGTGGCGGTGGACGGGCGGCCGGGGGAGTGGCGGCTGGCGGTGACCGTCGGCTACTGCTTCGTGGTGCCGGGCTGCACGCCGGGCAGCGTCGGGCTGGGCACCCGGTGGCGGGTCGCGGGCGACGGGGAACCGCGGTTGACCGCGGTCGAGGAGTCCCGGGCGACGCCGGCCGGCGCGCGGCCCTGGGAGGTCAGCGACCTGGCCGTGGCGGTCGGGAAGCGGGCCGTGGTCGCCACCACCCCGGCACTGCGGGGCAAGCTGCCCGGCCTCCTCGCCCAGGCCGAGGCCGCCGCGAAGGTCGCCGACCTGTACGCGGTGAACGGCACGCCGCCCGACCGCTACCTCGTCTACTACGCCGGGCGGGCCGAGTGGCAGCGCTGGTACGGCGGCGGCCGCCCGAAGTGGACGGCCGGGTACGCGGTCGGCGTCGGCGGCGGGCACCACGACGTCGTGCTCAACGCGCAGAGCCTGACCCCGACCGGCGTCGACGATCTGCTGCGGCACGAGCTGACCCATGCCGCGTCGCTGCCGAACCGGGGCTACGCGGACCGGTCGAACTGGTGGCTGGTGGAGGGGCTCGCCGAGTACGCGGGCGCGGACGGCCAGCCGGTGGACCGCTACGAGGGCCTGGCCGAGGCGCGCAAGCTCGTCCGGGGCGGGTGGAACGGCCGGCTCGACGCCCTCGCCCCGGCCGACGACGCGGCCGACGACCGGGTCGGCGGGGCCTACGGCATCGGTTACCTGGCCGTGCGCCACCTGGTCGACAGGTACGGGGAGCAGCGGGTGCTGGACTTCTTCCGGGCTGTGGTGCACCAGCGCCGGTCGATGGCCGCGGCCGCCGACGAGGTGTTCGGCGACCCCTGGCCGGCGCTGCACGACGACTGCGTCGCCTACCTCCGGGCGGTCGCCGGCTAGACGTCGACGCTGGTCGACGGGTCGTAGCATGGCCGCGTGGCCCGCACCCCCTCGCCGCGGCTGCCCGCGGCCCGCCGCCCGCGCCTCCTCGTCGCCCTGCTCGCCGCCGTCGCCCTGACCGGCACCACGGCCGCCTCGTGCGGCGACGATCCGCCCGCCGTCACCGTGGCCGAGGTGGGCCGCTCCCCGGTGGCCGAGGTGATCGACGCGCCGGCCACGGTGACCGCCCGGGCCGCCGCCACCCTCACCGCCCCCGCCGACGGCACCCTGGCCAGCCTGCGCGTCGAGCCCGGGCAGCGGGTCGCCCGGGGGCAGGTGCTCGCCGTGATCGACTCGCCGTCCGCGCAGGGCCGGCTCAAGCAGGCCCGCGAGGCGCTCCGGGCCGCGAAGCGGGCCGGCCGGGGCGTCGGCGCCGGTGACCTGGGCGGGAGCCGGCGGGACACCGACCGGGCCGCCGACGAGGCGTTCGCGGCCGCCCGCAGGGCCGCCGGGAAGATCGGCGATCCGCAGCTGCGGTCCGCGCTGCTCCTCCAGGTCGAGTCGGCGCAGCGGCAGTACGCGTCGGCCGCCCGCGCCGCCGACCGGGCGGTCAACGCGGTGCAGCGCGGGGTGGCCGGGCTGAACAGCGCCGTCGGCGCGCTGTCGACCGCGCAGCGCCTTCAGGCCCAGCAGGCGTACGACCTGGCGAAGGCGACGGTGGACGCGCTGACCCTGCGCGCCCCGGTCGCCGGCGTGGTGCAGCCGGGCGGGACCCGGGCGGCCGCCCCGACCGACCTCAGCGGGCTGCTCGGCGCGGCCGGGGGTGGGGTGCCCGGGCTCGACCCGTCGGCCCTGGGCGGGGCCGGGCAGGGCGGCCCGCCGGCCGGGGTGGACGACGCGGTGCCGACCGGTGGCCGGGTGACCGCCGGCACGCCGGTGCTGACCGTGGTGGACACCGGGCAGCTGGGCCTGCTCGCCGAGGTGGACGAGACCGACGTGCTGCTGGTCCGGGCCGGGCTGACCGCCTCGGTCGAGCTGGACGCGGTGACCGGCGCGACGTACGACGCCACGGTCCGCTCGGTGGACGTGCTGCCGACCAGCTCGGCCCGGGGCGGGGTCACCTACCGGGTCCGGCTCGGGCTCGGCGCCGGGCGGCTCGGCGAGGGGGAGCGGGCGCCGGCGCCCCGCCCCGGCATGAACGCCGTGGTCCACCTCCGGGTGCGCGAGGCGGCCGACGCGGTGACCGTGCCCGCCTCGGCGGTCTTCTCCGCCGACGGGCGGGACGCGGCCTGGCTGCTGCGGGACGGGAAGGCCGACCAGGTGCCGGTGACCGTGGGCGTGCAGGGCCAGGACCTGGTGCAGATCGTCAGCGGGGTGAACGCCGGCGACCGGATCGTGGTGCGTGGCGCCGACCAGGTCCACGACGGCCAGGAACTCCGGTGACCGTCGCCGCGATCGAGGCGGTCGACGTGTCCCGCACGTACGAGCTGGACGGGGTGTCGGTGCCCGCGCTGCGCGGCGTGTCGCTCACCATCGGGCAGGGCGAGTACGTGGCGGTGATCGGGCCCTCCGGCTCGGGCAAGTCCACGCTCATGCACCTGCTCGGCGGGCTGGACCGCCCGACCGGCGGCCGGCTGGTGATCGGTGGCCGGGACGTGGCCACCCTGACCGCGCCGGAGCTGGCGACGCTGCGCAACGAGACCATCGGCTTCGTCTTCCAGGCGTTCCACCTGATGCCCCGGACGTCCGCGGTGGACAACGTGGCGCTGCCCCTGGTCTACCGGGGCGTCGGGGCGCGGCAGCGGCGGGAACGCGCCGCGGCGATGCTCGGCCGGGTCGGGCTGGGACACCGGCTGGGCCACCGCCCCAACCAGCTCTCCGGCGGCGAGCAGCAGCGGGTGGCGATCGCCCGGGCCTTGGTCACCGATCCGACGGTGCTGCTCGCGGACGAGCCGACCGGCAACCTGGACAGTGCCACCGGCGAGGCGGTGCTGGAGCTGCTGGAACAGCTCAACGCCGAGTCCGGCGTGGCCCTGGTGATGGTGACCCACGACCCGGAGGTGGCGGCCCGGGCCCGCCGGCGGATCGCGGTCCGGGACGGGCTGATCCGCTTCGACACCGTTCATGATCGACCGCTGTCCGGCGGCGACGGTCGACCTGAGACACTGGACGCCGCTCCCAGCGCGGAGCCCCGGTCCGCGTCCGGAAGCGGCCCGGGGCACCCGTCCGGTGGCTCCGGTGGCGCCACCGGAGCCACCGGACGCCTTCCGCGCACCGGCGGGACCGGCGCGCAGGCCGCGCCCGGGGGTGCCGGGTGAGGGTGGCCGAGGCCTGGCGGGTGGCGCTGGACGCGCTGCGGGCCAACCGCATGCGCAGCGCGCTGACCATGCTCGGTGTGATCATCGGGGTCGCCTCGGTGGTGCTCCTGGTGGCGATCGGCACCGGCACGAAGCAGAAGGTCGAACAGCAGGTCGAGGGGCTCGGCTCGAACCTGCTCCTCGTGGTGCCCGGCAAGCTCGACGTCGGCACCGCGCCGGTGGTCTCGCCGCTGGACCTCAAGGACGTGGACGCCGTCTCCCGGGTGGTCGGCGACCCCGGCCGGGTGGCCGTCACCATCGCCTCCGGCGCGACCGCCCGGGCCGGCACCCGGTCCGACTTCACCACCGTCCAGGGGGTGCTGGAAACCACGCCCGCGGTCTTCACCCGCTCGCTCGCCCGCGGCCGCTACCTGACCGGCGCGGACGTGGACACCAGCCGCCGGGTGGCGGTGCTCGGCGCGTCCGTGGCGCGGGCGCTCTTCCCCGACCGGGACCCGCTCGGCCAGCAGGTCACCCTGGCCGGGGTCCGGTTCCGGGTGATCGGCGTGTTCACCCCGCTGGGCCAGAGCCTCGGCGTGGACCGGGACGACGAGGTGCACATCCCGGTGACCGCCGCGCAGCGGCTCTGGGGCACCCAGCGGATCGACGGCATCGCCGTCAAGGCGCCCGACCGGGAGCGGATCGACCAGCTCGGCGAGCGGATCGTCGCGGAGCTGTCCCGCCGGCACCCCGACACCGAGTTCAGCGCGGTCACGCAGCAGCAGATCCTCGGCGTGCTCGGCGACATCCTCGGCGTGCTCACCGGGGTGCTGGCCGCCATCGCCGGCATCTCGCTGCTGGTCGGCGGCGTCGGCGTCTCCAACATCATGCTGGTCTCGGTGCGCGAGCGGACCCGCGAGATCGGCCTGCGCAAGGCGGTCGGGGCGCGGCCCCGGGACATCGGCGTGCAGTTCCTGCTGGAGGCGGTGCTGCTCACGTCGATCGGCGGGTTGACCGGGATGGCGCTCGGCGTGGGCACCGCGCTGCTGGTCGACGCGGTCTCGCCGATCCCGGCGGCGATCACCTGGTGGTCGCTGGCGCTCGCGTTCGGGGTCTCGGCGGCCGTCGGCATCGTCTTCGGGGTGGTGCCCGCCCAGCGCGCCGGCCGGCTCGATCCCGTGGTGGCGCTGCGCGCCGAGTGACGTCCCGACCACGAGGCGGGCTCCGGTGAACGGGACAGGCCACCCGTCCGGGCGAAAAACGCCAGCTCAACGCGGGGTGACCAGGGAGTCGTCCATGATCAAAGGGAGGAAGGGATCGCGCCGGTCACAGCCGTCCCGCTACCGTACTGGTAACACGCGCGTCGCTCGTCGTGGCGGGAGCAACCTGCCCGGCGGCACGCGCCGGGCATGGGAATGGGTCGGTGAGCCATGGCCGGGTCGCAGTCCGACGCTCGACTGTCGGATGTCAGGTTCCTGACCGTCGCCGAGGTGGCGACGGTCATGCGGGTGTCCAAGATGACGGTCTACCGTCTCGTGCACAGCGGTGAGCTGACCGCGGTGCGGGTCGGTCGGTCGTTCCGGGTGCCCGAGCACGCCGTGCACGAATACCTCCGGGGCGCGTTCCAGGAGACCGCCTGACACGTCGCCGGCCAGCCGGCGAGTGCGACGTAACGGGCATCGACGGGGGCGCGTTGGTCCTGCTGACGCACTCCGGCTACCCTGGACCCCGACCGTGACCGCTCTCTGGTGTGCCCTGCCCACCACGCTGGTCCGGTCCGTTGTCCGCAAGCGGTCACCGACACCACCCCCTGTGGTGTCTACCGGTCCGCCCCGCACGTTGCATCGAAAGGCTGTCGTATGGGCTCGGTGGTCAAGAAGCGCCGCAAGCGCATGGCTAAGAAGAAGCACCGCAAGCTGCTGCGCAAGACCCGCGTCCAGCGTCGCCGTCTCGGCAAGTGACCGGGGCCGGGCTTCGGCCCGGCACCCGGCACCACTTGCCTTCTGTCGACCCCCGGAGGCTCAGGTGATCAGGCCGCGGACGTCCCGGCTCGATCCCACCTGCCGGCCAAGGCGCACGGCATGACCCCCGGTGGCACCCCAGGTGCTCCGGGGGTCGTCGTCGTGACCGGGGTCGGCCGCTATCTCGGCGCGCACGTCGCCGCCCGGCTCGCCGCCGACCCGCGCATCGACCGCGTCATCGGGGTCGACCCGGCCAGCCCCAATCCCGAGCTGGCCGACCTGCTGTCCGGGGTCGAGCGGGTGCGCCTCGACCTCGACTCGCTCGGCGGCCTCCTGGTCGACCTCGACGTCGACGCCGTGGTGCACCTGGCGCTGGTCACCGCCCCCGACCCCCAGCAGGGCGGCCGGGCGGCCATGAAGGAACAGAACGTCATCGGCACCATGCAGCTCCTCGCGGCCTGCCAGCGGGCGCCCCGGCTGCGCAAGCTCGTGGTCCGTTCGTCGACCGCCGCGTACGGGGTGTCGTTCCGGGATCCGGCCGTCTTCACCGAGGAGACCGAGCCGCGCGAGGTGCCGCGCGGCGGTTTCGGCCGCGACATCCTCGACATCGAGGGGTACGTCCGCGGTTTCCGCCGCCGCCGGCCCGACGTCACCGCGACCGTGCTGCGCTTCGCGCCGTTCATCGGCTCGACCGCCGACACCACGCTCACCCGGTACTTCGCCCAGCCGGTGGTGCCCACCGTCTTCGGCCGGGACCCGCGGTTGCAGTTCGTCCACTTCGACGACGCCCTGGAGGTGCTGCACCGGTCGGTCGCCGAGGAGCACGCCGGGACCTACAACGTGGCCGGGCCGGGCGTGCTCTCGCTGTCCCAGGCCATCCGCCGCTCGGGCCGGGTGGCCGTGCCGGTGCTGGAGCCGGGCCTCGCCGGGGTGGCCGCGATCGCCCGCAGCATGGGCTTCGGCCGCTACGGGCTGGACCAGGTCGACCTCTTCGTGCACGGTCGGGTGGTGGACACCACGAGGCTGGAGCGCGAGTACGGCTTCACGCCCCGCTCGACGGCGGCCGCCTTCGACGACTTCATCCGCGCCCACCACGGCGGCGTGGTGGTGACCCGGGACCAGCTGGCCACGGCCGAGCAGGTGGTGCTGGAGGGCATCCGGCAGGTCCGGGCGGCCGTGCGGGAGCGCTCGTGAGCGCGGCCGAGGAGCGGGGCGACGCCCGCTACGACGTACCGCTGACCGTGCCCGGGCCGGACGCGGAGCCGGCGCGGCGCAACGGGCACCGGCGGGCCGCGGCGGCCGCCGCCGAGCCGACGATGAAGGCGGCGCCGGCGGCCGGCGACGAGCCGGACACCTCCACGGACGAGCCGGCTCCGGCACCGCGGACGGGCGACGCCGCCCCGGCGAAGCCCGTCGCGAAGAAGGCCATGGCCAAGAAGGCCGTCGCGAAGAAGGCCGTCGCTGGGAAGTCGGCGGGCGGGCCCGCCGAACGGGAGGCGGGCGACCCGACTCCACCCGGGCCGGCGGTGGCGGACCGGCCGGGGGACCACTGGGACCGGAAGGTCGCCAAGGGGCTGGCCTTCCTGCGGCGGCGGCTGGCCGGCGACTACGAGGTGGACGAGTTCGGCTTCGACCCGGACCTGACCGACGCCGTCTTCCATCCGCTGGTGCGGCTGCTCTACCGCGACTGGTTCCGCACCGAGGTCGGCGGTATCGAGCACGTGCCCGCCGAGGGGGCCGGCCTGGTGGTCGGCAACCACTCCGGCACGGTGGCGCTGGACGCGCTGGTGCTCGCCACCGCGCTGCACGACCGGCACCCGGCGCGCCGCTACCTGCGGCTGCTCGGCGCCGACCTGGTCTTCCGGATGCCGGTGGTCTCCGAGATCGCCCGCAAGACCGGCGGCACGGTGGCCTGCAACCCCGACGCGGAACGGCTGCTCGGCAACGGCGAGCTGGTCGGCGTCTTCCCCGAGGGCTTCAAGGGGGTCGGCAAGCTCTACTCCGACCGCTACAAGCTCCAGCGCTTCGGCCGGGGCGGCTTCGTCTCGGCGGCGCTGCGCACCGGCACGCCGATCGTGCCGGTGGCGATCGTCGGCGGCGAGGAGATCTATCCGATGCTCGCCGACATCAAGCCGCTGGCCCGGCTGCTCAAGCTGCCCTACTTCCCGGTCACGCCGACCTTCCCCTGGCTGGGGCCGCTGGGCATGGTGCCGCTGCCGAGCAAGTGGCTGATCGAGTTCTGCCCGCCGATCCCGACCGCGCACCTGCGCGACTCGGCCGACGACCCACTTGTCGTGTTCAACCTCGCCGACCAGGTGCGGGAGACCATCCAGCAGACTTTGCACCGGCTGCTCGAACGCCGCCCGGACCCGTTCGGCCCCTGACCCGCGGGCCGGGGGCGCGGCGTCAGTCGACGCGCTGGCGGCGCCGGTGCAGGGCCAGCCCGGCGGTGACCGCGCCGGCGAGCAGCCCCGCGGCTGCCGTGGACGGCACGGCGATCTTCACGGCCCGCCGCCCGGTGCGGAAGTCACGGACGTCCCAGCCCCGCTCACGGGCCCGCCGGAGCAGCGCCGGATCCGGGTTGACCGCCACCGGGCGCCCCACCGTGGAGAGCATCGGCAGGTCGTTGGCGGAGTCGCTGTAGGCCGCGCAGCGGCCCAGCTCCAGCCCTTCCACCGCGGCGAGCTGGGTGATCGCCTCGGCCTTGGCCGGCCCGTGCATCAGCTCACCGACCAGCCGGCCGGTGTAGGCCCCGTCGACCACCTCGGCCACCGTGCCGATCGCCCCGGTCAGGCCGAGCCGGGTGGCGATGACCCGGCCGATCTCCACCGGGGCGGCGCTGACCAGCCAGACCCGCTCGCCCGCGTCGAGGTGGCGCTGGGCCAGCTTGCGGGTGCCGGCCCAGATGCGCGGGGCCATCAGCTCGTCGAAGATCTCCTCGGCGAGGCGCTCCACGTCGTCCACCCGCCAGCCCTGGATGAAGGCGAGCGCCGCCTCCTTGGCCTGCGACATGTCGCCGGCGTGCTCGGTGGCGAGCAGCCGGAACTTCGCCTGCTGCCAGGCGAACCGGGCCAGGTCACCGGTGGTGAAGTAGTTCCGGGCGGCCAGCCCGCGGGCGAACCAGTAGATGGACGCGCCCTGCATCATCGTGTTGTCCACGTCGAAGAACGCGGCGGCCGTCGGGTCGGCGGTGGCGGTGACCGGGGGCGCCTCGGGAGTCTCCGCCCAGCCGGCGGTGTGCCCGTGGACGTCGGTGCTGACCGTCACCTTCCGGCTCCGGGTCACGACGACCTCCCCTCGACGACCGCGTACGCCACATCCGAGCCTATCCGGCGGTATGTGACGGACGGGTGTCCGGCGGGAGAAGTGTGGCGTGGACGGCTGCCCGGACCGGGTCAGCGGTCGCCGGGGCAGGTGGTCGGCGTGGGCCCGAGCGCGTCGCTGGCCGTCGGGCCCGGCAGCCCGCAGGCGATCGCCTCGCGCAGGGCGTCGGCACGCCGGCCGGCCGCGTCGAGCAGGGCGAGGGAGCGGCGGGTGCGGTCCCGGTCGGCGTGGTCCGACCGGTCGAGCAGCCCGCTGACCGCCCGGCGCTGGCCGCCGAGGAACGTGTCGACGGCGTCCAGCGCCGCCGGGTCGGAGCGCTGCGCGGCCACCGTGGTCAGCAGGCGTACGCCCTGCCGGGTGTCGGCGTCCATGTCGTCGAGCACGGCGCTGAAGCCCAGCCGGTCGTCGCGGACCGTGGCGGCCTCGTCGAGCCGGGTGCGGGCGAAGTCGAGGAAGAGCTGCCCGCGGCTGATGTCGGAGCTGGCCAGGGCGAGCTGGGCCCGCTCGGTCGAGCGCTTCATGCCGTAGAGGGCGTCGCCGGGCAGCGCGTTCTCGCTGGCGGCGGAGATGCCGGAGAGGGCGATCGCGCCGGCGGCCACGCCGACCAGGATCGCGCCCCGGGCCCGGGCGCGTCGCCCGGTCATGGCCGGCAGCAGCGAACCGCGGACGCCGCTGGCGGTGCCGGTCTTCGCCGGGGCGCCGACGCCCTCGCGTTCGACGGTGGCCACGAGCATCGCCCGCAGCCCGGTGCGGAACTCGCCGTCCACCTCGACGTCGGGCCGGTCGGCGGTGAGTCGCCGGCTCACCGCGACGAGTGCGGTGAGTTCGTCGTCGGCCCGGGAACGGACGTGGTGCCGCCGGCCGCCGTTGGCCTCGTCGAGGAGCTGCGCGAAGCGCTCGGCACGCCGACGGGAGAAGAGGTCGCTGTCCACCGCAGGCACCCCCTCTCGCTGGTCACGGCCGTGCTGGCCGTCGTCGTCACCAGCGACCGGTGGCAGCGTGAGGCCGAGGATCGACCGGAACGGTCGACCTGACCCGCCGGACCGGGTGGCCCGGGGGACGCCGGGACAACCACTGGTCGCACCCGGAGAAACGGTTCGCGGCGGTCGCCGGTTACGGCCCGGTCGGTGGCGAAATCACCAAGAGTGATCGCGGTCACGAGCTGCGGAGGGTACGTTCGCCCGCGCCCAGGCGGGGGTCGCCGGGCGGGTGGGACGGGTCGGGTCAGGGCTGGAAGCCGTCGGGCAGCAGCCGGGCCAGGGCCCGGACCGCCCGGTACTGCAGCGCCTTGATGGCGCCCTCGTTCTTGCCCATGGCGCGGGCCGTCTCGGCCACGGAGAAGCCCTGGAGGAAGCGGAGCACGATGCACTCCTGCTGCTCCGGGTTGAGCTGCTTCACGGCCGTGAGCAGGGCGACGTTGGTGATGTGCTCGACCACCGCGGCCTCCGGGCTGCCCTCGGGACCCCGGTCCTCCCGGTCGGCGTCGAGCACGTCGCCGGTGGTCACCTCCAGCCGGTAGCGGCCGGACTTGAAGTGGTCGGCGACCAGGTTGCGGGCGATGGTGACCAGCCAGGCGCCCAGGTCGCGGCCCTGCCAGGTGAAGCTGCCGATCCGCTTGAGCGCCCGCAGGAACGTGTCCGAGGTGAGGTCCTCGGCGAGCTGCCGGTTGCCGACCCGGAAGTAGACGAACCGGAACACGGTGTCGACGTAGCGGTCGTAGATGAGGCCGAACGCCTCGGCCTCGCCGGCCTGCGCCCGCTCGACCAGCGCCCAGACCTCGGTGGCCGGGTCGGACGGGTCGGGGCGGCTCGGAAAGCCGGTGGCCGGGGCGGTGGCGGCCGGGACGGCCGGCAGCACGGCCGTGTCGCCGGCGGCCACCGCGGGCAGCACGGCGGTCTCGGCGGCCGAGGGTTCGCTGTCCGCCGCGGCCTCGCCGCGCCTGCCCTGGGCCGGCATGGTCGGCCGGGACGGCGCGCCGAGCCGGCCGGCGGCCGGCATCGCGTTGCCGCCGGGCGCCGCCGGGCGCGCCGGTGCCTCGTTGTGGTGCGTGCGGTTGCGGACGCGCCGCCCCTCACCGCGGACGGCGAGACCGCGGGTCCCGTCGGCGGCGACGCGTGGAGCGGGCTCCAGGCGCTCGTTCAGGGGTGTTCGCTGGGTCGGGCCGGTCACCCCGGCCGGTCGGTCCGCGTAACCGAAGGTGGTCACCGCGCCTCCCCGATCCAGGCGGGGCAGGGCCGCACCGGGCGCCGCGGCGTCGCGGCGGGACCGGGTACGCCCCGGTCGGGCGCGGCGGTTCCGGGACGGGCCGACGGGCGGCACGTCCGCTTGAGCTGCTGGTCCAATGCGCTCACAGGCACGGGGGCCTCCTCGGGCTGAGGGGTGTCGACTCACGGCAAATGGGGTGAGCCGACCCGAGTGATGATAGGGCCAACGTCACCCGCGCGTGGCAAGTCCGTTACACAGAGCGGAAGTATTTCCGGTCCCGTCGCACAAATGGCGGACGCCTTGTCCGTCGTGTGTGGTTGACTTTCGCGCCGCTACCTGGTCCGGAGTGGAAAGTCCTGGTCGGAGGCATTTTTCTCACGCCCTCGGCGTGTCGTGGCGGCGGCCCGGCCCGCCCGGATCCGGCTGCCCGGCGGGCCGCGTCCGCCGACCGGTGGAGGCCACGTCCCGCGTTCGGGAATCCCGCCTGCCGGGGTGGACAGTCCCGTGCAGGGGACGCCGGGCCGGCGTGTCCGGGGCGCGGGTGCGCCGCCGCGCGGCGCGCCCCCGGCGTTCGGGCGTGGCCGGGCGGACGCGGCTGTGCCAGACTCAGCCACCGTGCAGGACGCAGTCGACAGCTCCGCGCCGAACCTCGCCGACCGGCTCCGCCGGGCGGCCGCCGCCCACGGTGACCGTCCCGCGCTGCACTGGCGCGACCGGACGCTGACCTGGTCGGCCCTGGACACCTCGGTCACCGCGACCGCCCGCGCGCTCGCCGCCGCGGCGCCGCCGTCCGCTCCGGACGGCCCACCGGCCCGGGTGGCGATCGCCTTCGGCAACACCCCGGACTTCGTGGTCACCTACCTGGCCGTGCTCCGGGCCGGGCTGGTGGCGGTGCCGGTCAACCCGGGCTTCACCGCCCGGGAGCTGCGGCACGTGCTCACCGACTCGGGGGCCGCCGTGCTGGTCGCCGCCGCCGAGGTGGCCGACCGGGTGGCCGTCGACGACCTGCCCGCGCTCACCGCCGTGCACACCACCCCGCCGGTCACCCACGGTGGCGAGGCCGACGGGTTCCCGGCCCGGGGCGGCGACGACCTCGCCGTCCTGCTCTACACCTCCGGCACCGAGGGCCGGCCCAAGGGCGCCATGCTGTCGCACCGGGCCCTGGCCGCCAACCACGACCAGGTCGACCGGATCGACCCGCCGGTGGTCGGCCCCGGCGACACCGTGCTGCTCGCCCTGCCGCTCTTCCACGCGTACGGGCTGAACTCCGGGCTGGGGGCCGTCGTGCACCACGGCGCGACCGGCGTGCTGGTCGACGAGCCCGGCCCGACCGGGGCGCTCGACGAGATCGCCCGGCACCGGGTCAGCGTGCTGGTGGGCGTACCGTCGATGTTCCTGGCCTGGGCCGACGCGGCCGGCGACCGGCCCGCGGCGCTGGACTCGGTGCGGGTCGCCGTGTGCGGCGCGGCGCCGCTGCCGCCGGCCGTCGGGGCGCGCTTCACCGAGGTGACCGGGCACCCGGTGCACGTCGGGTACGGGCTCACCGAGACCGCCCCGGTGCTCACCTCCACGCTCGTCGGCGGCGAGCCGAAGCCGGGTTCCATCGGCCGCCCGCTGCCCGGCGTCGAGCTGCGCCTGGTCGGGGCCGACGGCGCCGAGCTGTGGCGCGACGGGGTGCCCGCGGTCGAGGAGGACGCCGACGAGCTGGACCTCACCGACGACCCGACCGGCACCGACCCGGGGCAGATCGTGGTGCGCGGCGCCAACCTGTTCGACGGCTACTGGCCGGACGGGCGGGGCGGCCCGGACCCGGACGGCTGGTGGCCCACCGGCGACGTCGCCTACGCCGACGGCGACGGCGACCTGTTCCTCGTCGACCGGCTCGGCGAGCTGATCCTCGTCAACGGCTTCAACGTCTACCCGCACGAGGTGGAGCAGGTGCTCCAGGCGCATCCGGGGGTGGCCGAGTCGGCCGTCCTGGGGGTGCCGCACCCGCGGACCGGCGAGACTGTCGGGGCGTACGTGGTGCGGGCGGCCGGCTCGGCGGTGACGGCGGAGGAGCTGCTCGGGCACTGCGCGCGTAACCTGGCCCGGTTCAAGTGCCCGACCGCCGTCGAGTTCGTCGACGACCTGCCCCACTCGGCGATCGGCAAGGTACGCAAGACCGAGCTCCGCCCGGCGGCACACCGGGTGCCCGCGCCCGCGCCGCCGACCCAGATCCGCACGGAGGTTTCCGATGTCCAGTGACGCCCGGCTCACCCTCATCACCCGGCCCGGCTGCCACCTCTGTGAGGACGCGAAGGCGGCGCTCGACCGGGTGGTGGCGGTCACCGGGGACCGCTGGGTCGAGAAGGACGTGACGGGCGACCTCGAACTGGAGCGCGACTACGGCGACCGGCTGCCGGTGGTGCTGCTCGACGGCAAGGAGCACGGCTACTGGCGGGTCGAGGAGGAGCGGCTGCTGCGGGACCTGACCACCCCGCAGCTCTGAACGCCCCTTTACAGTGCACCGATGACCGCAGCGCGCCGCCACCTGGTGTGGGACTGGAACGGAACCCTCCTCGACGACCTCGACCTGGTGGTACGCGCCACCAACGTCGCCTTCGCCAGCGCCGGCGGCCCGGCGGTCACCGCCGACGAGCACCGGGTGCGGTTCCGCCGGCCGATCGCCGACTACTACGCCGAGATGCTCGGCCAGGCCATCGACGACGAGGCGTTCGGCCGGCTCGACCGGATCTTCCACGAGGCGTACCGGACCGGGTTGACGAGCTGCGCGCTGGCGGCCGACGCCACCGCCGCGATCGCCGCCTGGCCGGGCAGCCAGTCCCTGCTGTCCATGTGGTTCCACGACGAGCTGGTCCCCACCGTGCACACGTACGGGCTGACCCCGCACTTCGCCCGGGTGGACGGGCTGCGTTCCGCCGTCGGCGGCGGCCCGAAGGCGGAATGGCTGGAGAAGCACCTCGCCGAGCTGGGCCTCGACGGCCGGCACGTGGTGCTCATCGGCGACTCGCTCGACGACGCCGACGCCGCGCTCTCCGTCGGCGCGCGCTGCGTCCTCTACACGGGCGGCCTCTCCGACCCGGCCCGCCTGCGCGCCTCCGGGCACCCGGTGGCCGACACCCTCACCGAGGCGGTCACCCTCGCCCAGGCGTGCTGACCCGCGCCGGGCGCCTCAGGCGCGGAGGTGGGTGAGGACCGCGAGGACCCGCCGGTGGTGGTTGGTGGCGTCCGGGGGCAGGTCCAGCTTGGTGAAGATGTTGCGGACGTGCTTCTCCACGGCGCCGTCGCTGACCACCAGGGCGCGGGCGATGGCCGTGTTCGAGCGGCCCTCGGCCATCAGGGCGAGCACCTCGCGTTCCCGGGGGGTCAGCTCGGCCAGCGGGTCGTTGCGGCGGCGCCGGACCAGGAGCTGGCTGATCACCTCCGGGTCCAGCACGGTGCCGCCGGCCGCCACCCGGGCCAGCGCGTCCAGGAACTCGTCGATGGCGGCCACCCGGTCCTTGAGCAGGTAGCCGATCCCGCCACCGCCGGAACCGCCGCCGGTCGTGGCGAGCAGGTCGTCGGCGTACGACACCTCGACGTACTGGGAGAGCACCAGGACCGGCGTGCGCGGCACCCGCCGGCGCGCCTCCACGGCCGCCCGCAGCCCCTCGTCGGTGTGCGACGGCGGCATCCGCACGTCCACCACCGAGACGTCCGGCCGGTGCGCCACCACGGCCTCGACCAGGGCGTCCCCGTCGCCGACGGCGGCCACCACCTCATGTCCCGACTCGGTCAGCAGCCGGACCAGCCCCTCCCGGAGCAGTACGGCGTCGTCCGCGATCACCACCCGCATGGGTCCGGTGTCTATCACGTCCAGGACCCACAGCGCGGCCTTCGTCCGGTCCGGAGCGCCGTCCGGTGCGTCCGCCGGCGGCGCCGAGGCCGGATTCCGGCCGTCGGAGGTCACCGGGGGAGTTCCGCGTGGATCCGGGTCGGCCCGCCGGTCGGGCTGGCCACCTCGAGCGTCCCACCGGCGGCCCGGACCCGGTCGGCGATGCCGCTCAGCCCGTGCCCCTTGGCCAGGTGGGCGCCGCCGATCCCGTCGTCGGCCACGGTGATCTCCAGCCGGCCGACCTTGCGGGTCACCTCGACCCGGCAGGCGTCCGCCCGGCTGTGCTTCGCGACGTTGGTCAGCGCCTCGGCCACCACGAAGTAGGCGGTGCTCTCCAGCGCCGGGTCGAGCCGCCCGCCGGCGGTGCCCAGCTCGTCGTCGACCACCAGCTCGGTGGGGACCAGCGCGCGGGCGGCGAGCGCGGCCAGCGCGCTGGGCAGGCCCCGGTCGACCAGGATCGGCGGGGCGATGCCCCGGGACAGGGCGCGCAGCTCGTCGAGGGTGTCCCGGGTCTGGGTGACCGCCTCGTCGAGGGTCCGCCGGGCCGCCTCGGGGTCGGCGGCGAGCTGCTGGCGGGCCCGGCTGAGGTCCATGGCGAGGCGGACGAGGCGCTGCTGCGGGCCGTCGTGGATGTCCCGCTCCAGCCGGCGCAGGGCGGACGCCTCGGCGGACACGGCGGCCCGCTTCTGCTCCTCCAGCGTGGTGATCCGCTGCCGCATCTCGGCGACCCCGGTCAGGAGCGAGTAGGCCAGGCCGGCCTGGATCCCGGCGCAGGCCCGGGCCACCAGGGGCAGGGTGAACAGGGCGAACACCCCGATCGCGGTGTTCAGGGCGATCCGCGCCCCGGCCCCGTCGCCCATCCCGAGGAGCTGGCTCAGGTCCTGGTCACCGGGACCGCGCGGGATGGCCCAGTCGTACGCGCCGTAGAGCGTGCCGGTGAGGGCCAGCGCCCACCAGACCACCAGCACCACGAAGGTGGGCAGGGTCACCACCAGCCGGATGAAGGCGTGCAGCAGGTCGAGCCAGGACTGCGGGTCGCGCATGGGGGTCAGGATCCGCCGCCAGTAGCCGGAACCCCGTACGGGCGCCAGGTAGATCGGGCGGACCCGGGGCTTGCGGAGCACGGCGGGCAGGCGCAGCCGTTCCAGGTCGGCCAGCCCCCGGGCCACGTACAGGGTGCCGGCGAGGACCGGCAGGCCCAGCGTGGTGACCAGCAGCCCGGCGGTGAGCGAGATCCCCGCCACGGCGAGCACGAAGCCGACCAGCGCCAGCGGGAGGCTGACGAGCACGTAGCCGGAGTCGTTCAGGAGTTGGCGGACGAGGCCCCGGACGGGTGTGGTGGGGGCGGGCGCGGCGCCCAGCGGTACGGCGGTCATGTTTCGAGGCTATGGGCCGGGGACGGCCCGACCCATCCCGTGCGCGGGTCTCTCCGGGGTGGGGTTCTCCCTACCTCCGGGACCGGCACCGGAGTCTGCGGACGTGACGCGCACCTCTCCCGGACGGTGACACAGCGCTACCGGGCGCGCGCGATTGGTCAGAGAAGTCGGGATTGAGCAATAATCGCCACGCGGTGCCGAGGGAGCTCGGTCTATCGATCTTGCGGGAATGGAGTGGCAGGTGGAGGCGCGTCGCGAGCTAGCAAGATCGCGATTTGTGCACCTCTTCACAAGCGCCTACTCTGTAGTTCCGACGCGCCCTGCTAGCACAGCCGGCAACATCGGTCGCAAGCGGGAGTCCCGGAACGACCTGCCACCGTCGCTGGTCGAGGATCGCACCGCACGGAGTCTCATGAGTCAGCACCGTCACCCAGGCGCGCCCGGCCGCGCCGGTGCCGTACCGGCGCTCCCGGATCTCCCGGAGGCGACCGTCGCGCGGCTCCCGGAATACCTCCGCGCGCTGCACGCGCTCGCCGACACCGGCCACGAGACGGTCTCCAGCGAGGGGCTGGCCAACGCCGCCGGGGTCAACTCGGCGAAGCTCCGCAAGGACCTCTCCCACCTCGGCTCGTACGGCACCCGGGGCGTCGGCTACGACGTCACGCTGCTGATCGACCAGATCGAGTCGGTGCTCGGGCTCACCCAGTGCCGCTCGGTCGCGCTGGTCGGCGTGGGTAACCTCGGTCACGCCCTGGCCGGCTACGACGGCTTCGCCAGCCGCGGCTTCCGGATCGCCGCGCTCTTCGACGCCGACCCCTCCCGGGTCGGTGAGGAGATCAACGGGCTGGTCGTCCGGCACGTCGACGAGCTGGCCCGGGTCGCCGTCGAGGAGTCGATCTCGATCGGCGTGATCGCCACCCCGGCGCCGGCCGCGCAGGCGGTCGCCGATCAGCTCGTCGCGGTCGGCGTGACGAGCATCCTCAACTTCGCACCCTGCGTACTCTCGGTTCCGGAAGGGGTCGACGTGCGCAAGGTCGACCTCGCGATCGAGCTGCAGATCCTGTCCTTCCACGAACACCGCAAGGCGTCGCTGACCGCACTCCCCGGCGGGCTCGCGGCCACCGACACCCAGGAGGCGATCGGCACGTGAAACTGCTCGTCGTCGGCGCGTCCTACCGCACCGCACCGGTCGCCACGCTGGAGCAGCTGGCGGTCCCGCCCGCGGACCTCACCCGCACCCTGGACCGCCTCGTCGCCCAGCCGTACGTCGCCGAGGCCGTGCTCGTCTCCACCTGCAACCGCGTCGAGGTGTACGCGGCCGTCACCGGCTTCCACGGCGGCCTCGGCGACATCTGCGCGGTGCTGGCCGAGCAGGCCGGCGCGCCGCCGGCGGCGCTCGCCGCCCACCTCTACGTGCACTACGACGCCGCCGCCGTGGACCACGTGTTCCGGGTGGCCAGCGGGCTGGACTCGATGGTGGTCGGCGAGGCGCAGATCCTCGGCCAGCTCCGCGACGCCTACCACTCGGCCACCGGCGCCGACTCCGCCGGCCGCCTCCTGCACGAGCTCATGCAGCAGGCGCTGCGCGTGGGCAAGCGCGCGCACGCCGAGACCAACATCGACCGGGCCGGGCAGAGCGTGGTCACGGCCGCGCTCGACCTGGCGGCCGGCCTGCTCGACGGCGACCTGACCGGCCGGCCCGCCATGGTGGTCGGCGCCGGGGCGATGGGCTCGCTGGGCGTGGCCACCCTCTCCCGGCTGGGCGCCGGCCCGCTCACCGTCACCAACCGCGGCGCCGCGCGGGCCGTCCGGCTGGCCGAGTCGTACGGCGCGACCGCCGTACCGATGGCCGAGCTGGTCGACGCGCTCACCACGGTGGACATCGTGGTGGCCGCCACCGCGGCCACCGAACCGGTCCTCACCCGCGACGTGGTGACCCGGGCGCTGGCCCGCCGGGACGCCGCCCGCGGCCCGCTGGTCCTGCTCGACCTGGCCGTCCCGCGCGACGTCGAGGAGGGCGTCGCCGCGCTCCCCGGCGTCGAGGTGATCGACATCGACCGGATGGCGGGGATCCTCGCCGACGGCCCGGCCGCCGCCGACGCCGCCGAGGTGGCCCGGATCGTGGCCGGCGAGGTCGAGGCGTTTCTGAGCTGGCTGCGCGGCGCCGACGTCGCCCCCACCGTGGCGGCCCTGCGCGGGCGCGCCGACGACGTGGTCACCGCCGAGCTGCGCCGGCTGGCCCAGCGCCGCCCCGACCTCTCCGACGACCAGCGCGCCGAGGTCGCCCGCACCGTGCACCGGGTCGTACAGCGGCTGCTGCACCAGCCCACCGTCCGGGTCCGCCAGCTCGCGGCCGAGCCGGGCGGCGACCAGTACGCCGCCCTGCTGCGCGAGCTGTTCGACCTCGAGGTGCCGCAGACCTCCCCGGTCGACACCGTTCCCGACGTGGTGGAGGCGGAGATCATCATGCCCGCCGACACCATCCCGCCCACCGGAGGTGCGCGATGACCGCCCCCCTGCGCCTCGGCACCCGGGGCAGCGCCCTGGCGATGGCCCAGTCCGGCCACGTCGCCGAGGCGCTCACCGCGGCCACCGGCCGCCCGGTCGAGCTGGTCGAGGTGGTGACCGCCGGCGACCGCTCCACGGCACCGGTGCACCGGCTCGGCGTCGGCGTCTTCGTCTCCGCGCTGCGGGACGCGCTGACCGCCCGGGAGATCGACTTCGCCGTCCACTCGTACAAGGACCTGCCCACCGCGGCGGCGCCCGGCCTGCACATCGCCGCCGTGCCGCTCCGGCAGGACCCGCGGGACGCGCTGATCGCCCGCGACGGCCGCACCCTCGCCGAGCTGCCGCCCGGCGCGCGGGTCGGCACCGGCGCGCTGCGCCGCATCGCCCAGTTGCACGCCCTCGGTTTGCAACTGGAGGTCACCCCGATCCGGGGCAACATCGACACCCGCCTCGGCCGGGTGCTCGGCCCCGACGCCGACCTCGACGCCGTCGTGCTGGCCCGGGCGGGGCTCGCCCGCATCGGCCGCACCGACGCCATCACCGAGACCCTCGATCCGATGCTGATGCTGCCGGCGCCCGCACAGGGCGCGCTGGCCGTGGAGTGCCGGATCGACGACCATGACCTGGTCGAGCTGCTCGGCGTGCTCGACCACGCACCGTCCCGCGCCGCGGTCGTCGCGGAACGGGCACTGCTGGCCACCCTGGAGGCCGGGTGCAGCGCACCCGTCGCCGCCTACGGCGAACTCGCCGAGGGTGACGCCGGCGAGGAGATCTACCTGCGCGGGGCGGTGATCAGCCCGGACGGCACCCGTGACCTCCGGCTGTCCCGCACCGGAACGCCCGCCGACGCGGCGGAGATCGGCAAGGCACTCGCCGCCGAACTCCTCGAACTCGGCGCCGACTCGATCCTCGGCCAAGAAGGACACGCCGGCCCGGGGACCCAGCAATTTGGGAGCACAGAATGACCCGCACCCGTAAGCCCGTAGGCCGGATCGCGTTCGTCGGGGCCGGTCCCGGCGACCCGGGCCTGCTGACCCGCCGGGCGCTGGACGCCCTGGTCGACGCCGACCAGGTGGTGTACGACCGGGGAGTCCCCGAGTCGCTGCTCGAACACGTCCGCGCCCAGGCCAGGTCCGACGCCGAGTTCAGCCCCGCCGAGGGCGTGCCGGGGGACGTGGCGAAGGTGCTGATCTCCGCGGCCCGGTCCGGCCAGAACGCCGTGCACCTGGTCGCCGGTGACCCGTTCGGCCACGACTCGGTGGTCAAGGAGGTGCAGGCGGTGGCACGCACCGCCGCGCACTTCGAGGTGGTGCCGGGCGTCGGCCAGGCCGAGGGCGTGGCCACCTACGCCGGTGTGCCGCTGCCCGGTGTGCGCACCGCCGCCGACGTCGAGGACGTCACCACGCTGGACTTCGACGCGCTGGCCGCCGCCGTGGGCCGGGGCTCCCTGGCCGTCGCCGTGGACGCCGGTGACCTGGCCGCCATCCGGGACGGCCTGCTGGCCGCCGGCGTGGACGGCGCCACCCCCGTCGCGGTGACCGGCGACGGCACCGGCGAGACGCAGTACACCACCACGTCGACCGTGGACTCCTTCGTGGCGGCGGCGCTCGGCTTCACCGGCCGGGTCGTGCTCACCGTCGGCGCGGGCGTCTCCGAGCGCGACAAGCTGAGCTGGTGGGAGAACCGGCCGCTGTACGGCTGGAAGGTGCTCGTCCCCCGCACCAAGGAGCAGGCCGGCGCCATGAGCGCGCGGCTGCGCGCGTACGGGGCCATCCCGTGTGAGGTGCCGACCATCGCGGTCGAGCCGCCGCGCACCCCCGCCCAGATGGAGCGGGCGGTCAAGGGCCTGGTCGACGGCCGGTACGCCTGGGTGATCTTCACCTCAGTGAACGCGGTCCGGGCGGTCTGGGAGAAGTTCGCCGAGCACGGCCTGGACGCCCGCCACTTCGGCGGCGTCAAGATCGCCTGCATCGGTGAGGCCACCGCCGAGGCGGTCCGCGCCTTCGGCATCCAGCCGGAGCTGATCCCCTCCGGGGAGCAGTCCTCCGAGGGCCTGCTGGCCGAGTTCTCGCCGCACGACGAGATCCTCGACCCGGTCGGCCGGGTGCTGCTGCCGCGCGCCGACATCGCCACCGAGACCCTGGCCGCCGGGCTCACCGAGCGGGGCTGGGAGGTCGACGACGTGACCGCGTACCGGACCGTCCGGGCCGCGCCGCCGCCCGCCGAGATCCGCGACGCGATCAAGTCGGGCGGCTTCGACGCGGTGCTCTTCACCTCGTCATCGACCGTCCGGAACCTGGTCGGCATCGCCGGGAAGCCGCACGCGCGGACGGTTGTTGCGGTTATCGGGCCCAAGACGGCGGAGACCGCCACGGAGTTCGGCCTGCGGGTCGACGTGCAGCCGCCGCACGCCTCGGTGCCCGACCTGGTGGAGGCGCTCGCCGCCTACGCCGTCGAACTGCGCGAGAAGCTCGCCGCCATGCCGGCCAAGCAGCGCCGCGGCTCGAAGGTGCAGGGCCCGACCGCCCTGAGGTTCCGCTGACAGGAGGCCCCCCATGTCGTACCCCGAGATCCGGCCCCGCCGGCTGCGCCGCACCGCGGCCATGCGGCGGCTGGTCTCCGAGACCCGCGTCGACCCGGCCGAGCTGGTCGTGCCGATGTTCGTCAAGGAGGGGCTGACCGAGCCGCGGGCCGTGGCGTCGCTCCCGGGGGTGCTCCAGCACTCCCGGGACTCGCTGCGCAAGGCCGCCGTCGAGGCGGTCCAGGCCGGGGTCGGCGGGATCATGCTCTTCGGGGTGCCGGCGACGCGGGACGAGACCGGGTCGGGCGGCATCGACCCGGACGGCATCCTCAACGTGGCCATCCGGGACGTGATCGCCGAGGTCGGCGACGCCACCGTGGTGATGAGCGACCTCTGCCTGGACGAGTTCACCTCGCACGGGCACTGCGGCGTCCTCACCCCCGACGGCGACGTGGACAACGACGCCACCCTGGCGGCCTATGCCCGGATGGCGGTCGCCCAGGCCGACGCCGGGGTCCACGTGGTCGGGCCGTCCGGGATGATGGACGGCCAGGTCGGCGTGGTCCGCCGGGCCCTGGACGCCGCCGGGCACCAGGACGTCTCGGTGCTCGCGTACGCCGCCAAGTACGCCTCCGCCTTCTTCGGCCCGTTCCGGGACGCCGTCGAGTCGGCGCTCGAAGGCGACCGGCGCACCTACCAGCAGGACCCGGCGAACCTGCGGGAGTCGCTGCGCGAGGTCGAGCTGGACGTCGCCGAGGGCGCCGACATGGTCATGGTCAAGCCGGCCCTGCCGTACCTCGACGTGGTCTCGGCGGTCCGGTCCGCGGTCGACGTGCCGGTCGCCGCCTACCAGGTCTCCGGCGAGTACGCGATGGTCGAGGCGGCCGCCGCGAACGGCTGGATCGACCGCGAGCGGGTGATCCTGGAGACGCTCACCTCGATCCGCCGGGCGGGCGCGCAGATCATCCTCACCTACTGGGGCGTCGAGGCGGCCCAGCTCCTCCGCCAGCGCTACTGAACTCCGACCGTCACCACCCGGGCCAGCTCCGCGACGGAGTAGACCTTCCGGAGCGGGTCCGGTAGCTGCGCCCAGACCACACGCACGGTGGTGTCGTCGACCCAGGCGGCACCCCAGGTCCCGCCACCCGTCAGGCCGTAGGTCGGGCTGGCCGTCCCGAGCGGCTGGTCGGCCCGGAATTGCCCGGTAACGGCGTCCAGGATTGCCAGCCGGTAGTCGAGGTTCCGACCGTTCGGGCGGCGGCAGGGAACCGCGACCAGGGTGCCGTCCGGCGAGAGCCGGATCGAGAAGCCCGCCACGTCTGGGCCGTCCGTGCGCCGCACGCCGGGCATGAGGTCGGTGAGCTTGAGCCCGACCAACCGTCCGTCCGGCAGCGCCACTGTCTCCTGCCAACCGGCGGGGACCCGGTGCCGGAGCACCGCGCCGTCGCTGCGCAGCTCGTCCGTGGCGCCCGCGACCAGGCCGATCTCCGGGCCGGCCCGGTGCGGTCGCACGGTGCCGCCTCCGCCACTCAGCATCAGCCGCTGCGCCGGCGCCGGTGTCGGCCGCTGGACCGACCGACCGGGACTGGCATCCGAGCCCGACGGCCCGGCCGGGGCGGGACAGGCGGCTGCGCACGGTAACTCTGCGTTCCCTGCATCCGCGCCCCGCCCCTCACCCCGGCTCGCTTTGCTCTGCAGCCGTCGGCGCAGCGGCAACTCTGCGTGTCCGGTGCGCGGATGGCTGCAGAGCAAAGCGGGGTGGAAGGGGGTGGGCCACCACGACGAACGCGCCTGCCTCGTCCGGATTGCGAGCGTTTCGGAGTCCGCGCGGCTCGGGCCGGGCCGAGGACATCGTGCATTCGGTGACGCTCCGCTACCCTCACGCTCAGTCCTGGTTTCCGGCCCCGGGGCAGGGCTGCGGGCGATGGCCGGCAGACGCGGCCTGTCCACAGCCACCGTGGTTGTCCACAGCCGGACCGGTCGGGGTTGCCGATTTCCGGGCGAGGGAAGAGCGTGGCCGCATGAGCGCCCCCGCCAACCCTGACGAGCCGGCGGTCACGACCGATGAACCTGTCGAGCCGCCCACGATGCTCACGGACCCCTTCGACATCCCGTGGCCCGCCGCTGGGATCGTTCGGGCGATCCGCCGCCGGGCCGACGTCAGCCAGCGGGAGCTCGCCCGCGTTGCCCAGGTCCATTCGTCGACCATCGGGCGAATCGAGGCCGGCACGCTGACCCCGAGCATCGCCATGCTGCGTCGGATCATCGGCGTGGCCGGGTTCCGTCTCGCCGTGGTCGACGAATTCGGCCGGGTGCTTGCCCCGATGCGGGACCGCGACGACCTGCGAGACGGCGCCGAACGCCGATATCCGTCCCACCTGGATGTGATCGCCGACCCGGAGCCGGGGGAGTGGTGGGCCGACCTCTACGGGCTGGCCCGCCCACCGGAGACCTTCTACCGGGATCGGGCATACCGCGACGCTCTCCGTCGGCGCAGTCAATGGGAAGTGCGCGTGGCCAAGTACCGGGGTGTGCCGCCGCCGCGCGATCCGCAGCGGTGCGGATACCGCAACGGCCCGCCGCCCGGCTGGTGAGCCGGGCGACGGGCCGCTTCGCGGTACGACCGTCAGTCGTCGTTGCGGATGGTGCCGATGCCGGTCACGTCGGCGAGCCGGAGGCCCGGCACGCCCGCCACGTACAGCTTGAGCTGCTCGTCCGCCTCGCGCTTCCGGTCACCGCGGACGGTCACCGGGAAGGTCAGCGACGTCTGGCCGGCGGCCAGGGTCTTGCAGCCCACGTACGGGTCGTAGTCCGACCCGGCCTGCGCCGTGGTGCCGTAGGTCGTGGCGCAGATCAGGGCCGGCGCGGAGAGCGGGCGGGAGACGGTCATCGTGAACGTCATGGTGCTGTCGCCCTTGTCGCCCTCGGCCACCGCCGCGTCGGAGACGCGCAGCGACGCGCGGGAGCGGAACCGGGCCACCTGCGGGTCGTGGTCGCTGGCACCCCGGTCGCCCAGGCCCTCGGCGTCGGTGGGGTAGTCGGCGTTGATGTGGGCCGTGCGGACCTGGACCAGATCCTCGTGCAGCGGGTCGTTGACGAAGAGGTTGTCCAGCGTCTGGGCCTGCCCGTCGAAGGTGTACGAGTACGCCGCCGCCGGCACGTCCGCCACCAGGTCGTCCCAGAGGTTGTGCAGGCCGGCCTGGTACAGCGGGGCGAGTTGGTCCGACGGCGTCGGGTTCGCCCCCGTGGCGATCGGGTCGTCCGGGCGCGGGAAGACGTTCAGGTCGCCGCCGTAGATCACCCGCGCGTTCGGGTCGGCCGCCTCGACGGCCTGCACCAGCGCCGCGCCGTACGCCGCCTGCTCCCGCCGCTGCCCGACCCGGCTGTCCGGGCCGGACGAGAAGTGGTTGGTGGCCGCCCAGAGCGTGAAGTGCTCCGCCGAGCCGGGCGCCGCCGCCACGGTGAACCTGGCCAGCTGGACGGCCCGGGTGTAGACGTTGTTGCCGTCCACCCCGGTCGAGCGGTCGACGTCGGCCGGCAGCACGGCGTTGAACCCCTTCGGGTTCTGCACGTCGGCGTTCGACGGCAGGGCCGCCGAGCGGTACTGCACGGTCGGCGCCGAGCCCAGCAGCGGGTCGGTCGCGCTCGCCTGGGCGAGCGTCAGCCGGTCGGTGCGGTAGAGGAACGCCGAGGCGATGCCCCGGGCGTCCGCGCCCGTCCGGTCGTACGCCGCCGCGTAGGCGGGGCCGCCGTTGGCCGCGATGGCCAGCGCCAACTCCTGGACGGTGTCCGGCGCGCCGTCGGCGTTGTTCGTGTCGCCGCAGACCAGCTTGCCGTCGGCCACCGTGCAGATGTCCTGGTCCTCGGCCTCCTGCACGAGCACCAGGTCCGGGCTGTGCAGCGCGCCGGTGATCTGCCGCGCCTGCACGCCCAGCTTCTCGGTGTAGGCGGCCTCGCTGGCCGGCACGTAGTCGAACGGCGGGTTCACGCCGGTGCAGCCCGGGTTGCCGGTGAAGTCGCAGCCGTCGAACGGGTCGTCCCGGTAGTCGTACAGGTTCTCCACGTTGTAGGTGGCGACCGCGACCTCGCTGCCCCGGTCGGCCGGGCGCGGCGGGTTGTTCTCCGCCGGGTCCGCGCCGCCGGTCAGCGTGAGCTGCTCGGGCTGCACGCTGTACTTGCTGAACGCGTACGAGATGGCGCCGTAGGCGTCCTCGGTCAGCGTGTCGTAGGTGCGCGCCTCGGGCAGCAGCGCCGTCGAGTCCCCGGCGGTCGCCTTCACGCCGCCGGCGCCCAGCAGGATCCGCTGGTTGTTGCCGTTGTCGAAGAGCGTGCCCGGGATGTCGTCGAGCGGGTGCGCGTCCCGGAACACCCGGCGGGCGTACGGGTCGGACCGCTTCATGATCGGGTCCTCGCGGTCCAGCACGTAGATCTCAGAATCCAGGCTGGACGCGAAGATGTGCCGCGGGGCGGAGACCCCGCTGTCGGAACGGACCCGCATCCGCTCGCCCTCGTGCCGCTCCCAGAACAGTCCGGCGGCGGCCGCGTCGGCCGGCGGCCGGGCGTCGTCCACCCGGACGGCGGTGTCCACGTCCAGGCCGGAGTCGAGCTTGCGCACCAGGGAGGCGCTGGAGAGCTGGGTCTGGTTGAAGTACTCGGAGACCCGGCCGCGCAGCACCACCTCGTCGCCGACGGTCGGGGCGTAGCCGCCGATCAGCGTGGTGAACGAGCCCATGAAGACGAAGATGCCGTCCGAGGTGAGCGCGTCACCGTCCTCGGTGCCGGTGCGGCTCTGCAGGTAGAAGCCCCACTGGTCGGCCCCGGCGGAGGTGCGGGTCAGCGACTTCTGGGTGATGACGCCGCGGACGTCGTACAGCATCGAGCTGGTGCCGTTGCCGCTGGCCGGGGCGAGCGGCGACCGGTCGGTGCGGCCGTCCTCGTCGTCGCCGGTGCGGCCCTGCACCTCGCCGACCGACAGCACGGTGGTGGCCTGCACGGTCAGCGTGCAGGTCGCGGTGCCGCCCTCGGCGTCCGTCAAGGTCACGGTGACCGAGTAGGCGCCGGCCGGCAGGCCGGTGGCGGTCAAGGTGGCGGTGGCCGTGCCGCCGGTCGCGGTGGCCGGCGTGAACGCGGTACGGCTGATCGAGCCGCTCGCCGGCGCCGGGTCGACAGCGGTGACCGCGAGGTCGGTAACGGTGTCGTCGGCGTCGGTGGCGGTGACCTGGCGGGTGGCCGTGGCACCCGCCTCCAGGGTCAGCGTGCCGCCGCACGTCAGCGTCGGCGCCTGGTCGACCGGGCCGCCGTCGTCGATGCGGTGGCTGCCCAACCCGTCGAAGGTGTCGGTGGCGAAGCCCTCCCACTGCACGGCCGGGTCGAACGCGTTCGACGGGTCGGTGTCGCCGGCGCTCACCGAGGGGAGCCGGCGCAGCGTGTTGTCGGCGGTGCTGGTGAGCCCGGTGCCCCACTCGCTGCCCGGGTCGACGCCGACCTGGCCGATCGAGTCGACCACCGCCGTGCCCCTGCGCAGCACGATCGCGTCGTCGCCGTTGTAGAGCGAGCCGCCGTAGGTCTGGTCGGCCTGGGCGAGGATCGCCGGCGCGGCCGTCGAGGCGGCGAAGACGAAGACGTCACCGGCGGCGACCGTGCCGGTCAGCGGCACGTTTGTCGACGTGGTGGCGCCGTTGAAGAAGAGCTGGAGCTGGTAGCCGGCGGCGGCCAGGTCGATCGGCGCGCCGGTGCCGTTGTAGAGCTCGACGGCCTTGTTGTTGGACAGGCCCTCGACGTACTCGGAGATGAACAGGTCGGTGGGCGCGGCGCTGGCCGCTGGGGGTGCGATCCCGATGGCCGTGACGGAGACGGCGGCGGTGGTCGCGAGCGCGGCTAAGGTGCGGCGCGGGCGCATGGAGCCTCCACGATGGGTGGACAGGAACTAACGCACGTTAAGGGCCGTTCCGGTCCGCCGTCCATCCCCCGGGCAGCCGTTTGATGAATATCCGTCAGCGCTGGCTGTCGAGCCGGTGCACCAGCTCGGCCACATCCACGCTGTATTCGCACCAGTCCCGGTCGGGCCGGTAGCCCAGCTCCGCGTTGACCTTCAGCATCGCCTCGTTGGCCTGCGCGTTCCAGGTCTGCACCTCGGCCAGCTCCGGCTCGGCGGAACGCAGCTCCAGCAGCATCCGGGCCTTGATGGCGCGGTCGATGCCGTAGCCCCGGTGGTCGCGGACCACGATGGTGTCGTACTGGTCGGCGCGGGTGGGGTGCTGCGCCGGCACCACCACCTCGGTGAGCCCGGCCACCTCGCCGGTCTGCTCGTGCAGGGCCAGCACGATGTACGGCTTCATGCCCCGCCGGTGCAGCGTGTCGAGGCTGTCCCGCAGCCGCTGGGGGTCGTAGGAGCTGGGTCGCAGCTCGCCGTCGTCCACGTCGCGCACCTCGGCCTTGGCCCGCGCGTACGCCTCGATGAGGTCGTCCGGGGGCCCGCCCGGGCAGAACTCGACGTGGTAACCGGCGCCCACCTCGGTGGCCATCTCGGCCAGCACCGGCCACTCGACCGCGCCCAGGTCGAGCACGCTGCGGGTCTCGACGTATTCCCTGGTGAAGCCGAGCGCCTCGTAGAACGCCACGGCCGGGGTGTCGCCGACCACCTCCACGCCGATCGACTGGAAGCCCTCGTCCCAGACCCGGCGGGCGGCCACCCGCACCAGCTCACGGCCGAGCCCGGTGCGCCGCAGCGCCGGGTGCACCAGCACCTCCAGCACGCCGATGCCGCCGAGCAGCAGCACGTGCACGTGGCCCAGGATCGCCCCCGGCGTGCCGTCGGGCGCCGGATCGGCCTGGTAGACCCAGGAGATCCGTCGCTCACCGGGCATCACCTCGGAGAGGTATTCCCGCATGGAACTCTCCCGCCAGGGCGGATCCTGCGGCAGGTCGGTCGCCAGGACCGCGTTCAGCGTGTCCAGGAGCGACGCGATCTCAGCGGACGACGCGGTCCGAGGGTCCCACTCGCGCACCATCACCCGTCTAGCTTGCCGTCATCGGCAGCCCGGGGGAAGGGTCCAGTCCGCGAATGTATGCGACCGGTCACGTCACGTACCGCTCAGCCGTCCGTACTCGTCGGCCTTGTCGAAGACGTCCTGGGCGTAGCGGCGCACATCGTTGTAGGAGAGGATCGCGCCCCACCAGTCGCCCGGAATGGTCATGTTCCGGCCGCCCTTGCAGAGGTAGCGGCCGGCGGCCAGGGCCGCGTCGTCGATGTCGTGCGGGTTCTTGAGGCCGTCGTTGTCGGCGTCCGCGCCGATCTCCTGCCAGGTGCTCGGGATGAACTGCATGGGGCCGAGCGCCTTGTCGTAGACCGGGTCGTGGTCGAGCTGCCCCTGGTCGGTGTCGAGGATCCGGGAGCGGCCGCCCTGCCCGTCGAGCGGTGCGCCGACGATCTCCGGCGCGGCCACCCCGTCGGGCCGGAGCGTGGCCTTGTTGGCCGCGCCGTGGCGGGACTCGACGTAGCCGATCGCGGCCAGCGTGGTCCAGCTCAGCTGGCAGCTGCGGTTGGTCTGGGCGAGGACCAGCTCGGCGTAGCCGTAGGCCTGCACGGCGACCGGCGGGATCGCGGTGGTGGCGCTGACCTGCTGGGCCCAGGCGGCCAGCGCGTCGGCGGGGCGGCCGGGGGCCGGAGCCACCGGCCCGGTCGGTGTGCCACCGGGGACGGCCGTGCCGGTCGGGCCGACGGTGCCGGGCAGCCCGGTCGCGCCGGGGCCCACCGGCACACCGGTCGCCCCGGGCACCACACCCGCCTGCGGTACGCCCTGGACCGGGGCGTTGGTGGTGGCGTCGACGGCCACCGGCTGCGGCTTGCGGACCGCCGCGGGCACCAGCACCGCGCCGGCCGTGGCGGTGGCCGCGACCAGGGCGAGCAGGAAGAGGCCGGGCAGGGTCGTGCGCCCGCTGGGACGGCGCGACCAGGCGCGGGTGGCCCGGGCCGCGCCGACCGCGAGCTGCCGGGGCGGTGGTATCCGGACCGCGTGCGCGAACGGCACCCGCCGCCGGCGGCCGGCCGCCGGCTTGTCCGCCGGGGCGGCCTCCCCACCGGCCGGCGCCGCCTTCGCCTCGGTCGGGGTCGTCTCCGCCTCGGCCGGCTCCGTCCTCGCCTCGGCCTGGGTCGCCTTCGGGTCGGCCGGCTCCGTCCTCGCTTCGGCCGGCGTCGCCTTCGGGTCGGCCGGCTCCGTCTTCAGGGTTGCCGGCTCCGTCTTCGGGTCGGCTTCGGGGCCGCCGGCCCGGGCGGATGTCGCGTCGCGGCGGGGGCGGGGGACGGGGCCGGCGCCGCCGTCGGGGGGCGCGGCCGGTCGCAGGGGCCGAACCGTCGATCGCTGCTCGCCGTCCGCCACCCGTCGAGTATCACCCATGACCGCCGCGGCGTCAGGTCCGCCGTACCCTGGTGGCATGCCCCGCTACGAGTTCCGCTGCCGCACCTGCGGCGACACCTTCGAGGTCAACCGCCCGATGGCCGACGCCGCTCAGCCGGCCTCCTGCCCGCAGGGACACGCCGACACGGTGAAGCTGCTCTCCGCCGTCGCGGTCACCGGCCGGGGCGGGTCCGGTCCGGTCGGCGGGGCGTCCGCCCCGGCCGGCGGCGGCTGCTGCGGTGGTGCCTGCGGCTGCTGACCGGCCGCCCATCCTCGGCCCGCTGGTCGGCCCGGCTTGCCGCCCGTGTGATCCTTTGGCACCTTGGGTCGGAATCTGCCCGGCCGTTCTCACGATGCGTGACCGCGTGACCATAGGGCAGCATGAGACCGACGTCACGGGGCGGAGGTTCCACGCATGTCGCCACGGATCCACCTCCCGAGCGGCTGGGTGACCTTCGTCTTCACCGACATCGAGGGCTCCACGCGACTGGCCCAGCTGCTCGGTCCGGGCTACCGCCCGGTTCTGCGGGAACACCGCCGGTTGCTGCGCCACACGCTGGCCGGCACCGACGGGGCTGAGCTGCTGACCGAGGGCGACTCGTTCTTCCTCGCCTTCCCGGACGCGGGCGCGGCGGTGCACGCCTGCCTCACCGCGCAGCGCGCGCTGGCCGACCACGAGTGGCCCACTCCGGAGGCCGCGCCCCGGGTCCGGATGGGGCTGCACACCGGTTACGCCGAACCCCGCGACGGCGAGTACGCCAGCCCCGAGGTGCACCGGGCCGCCCGGGTGGCCGCCGCCGCCCACGGTGGACAGGTGCTCTGCTCGGCGGCGACCGCCCGGCACGCCGACCCGCTGCCCGACGGGGCGTCCCTTCTGGACCTCGGGCTGCACCGGCTGCGTGGCTTCGACGACCGGGAACGGCTGTTCCAGCTCGTCGCGCCCGGCCTGGAGCGGAGTTTCCCACGGCCGCGCACCGCCGACGCGGTGGCGCACAACCTGCCCACCCAGGTCACCTCGTTCGTGGGCCGGCAGGCGGAGCGGGCCGAGCTGCGGCGGCTGGTCGAGACGTACCGGCTGGTGACCGTGCTGGGGGCGGGCGGGGCGGGGAAGACCCGGCTGGCCGTCGAGCTGGCCTCCGGGGTGGTCGAGGCGTACCCGGACGGGGTGTGGTTCGTCGACGTCGCCGCGGTGACCGACCCGGGGCTGGTGGCGTTCGAGATCGCCGCCGTGCTCGGGCTCCGCCCGGAGCCCGGCCGGCCCATGGTGGACACCCTGGTCGAGTACGCGGCGGCCCGGCGGATGCTGGTCGTGCTGGACACCTGCGACGCCCAGCCGGCCGCCTCGGCCGAGGCGATCTCCCGGCTGCTGGCCGGTGGGCGGGGCGTGCGGGTGCTGGCGACGAGCCGCGAGTCGTTCGGCGTACCCGGTGAGGTGGTGTGGCGGATCCCGCCGCTGTCGGTGGACCCGGGCCCGGACGGCGGGGCGAGCGACGCCGTGGCCCTGCTGCTGGACCGCACCGCGGCGGCCCGGGGTGGCCGGGCGCCGGAGCCCGCCGAGCAGGCCGACCTGCGCCGGGTGGTCCGCCGGCTGGACGGGCTTCCGCTCGCCATCGAGCTGGCCGCCGCGCGGCTGCGGGTGCTGTCGGCCGGGCAGCTCGCCGAGCGCCTGGACGACATGCTGGGCACGCTGGACGCCGGGCGGGAGGAGCTGGACCCGCCCGTGGTGGAGGCCGGCTGGACGGGCAACCAGCAGGACACCGTCGACCTGGTGGCGGCGGCGACCGGGGCCGCTCCGGCGACGCCGGCCAGCCGCGCGGTGCAGCGCTCGGCGAACGAGCGGCACCTGACCATGCAGGCCACGGTCACGTGGTCGTACCGGACGTTGGGGGCGCGCTCGGCGCGGCTGCTGCGGTGGATGGCCGTCTTCGCCGGCCCGGTGGACCTGCCGACCGTGCAGTGGCTGCTCGACGAGGACCCGCTGGACCCGCTGTCGGTGCTCGTGGACAAGTCGATGGTGCTGGCCGAGCCGCGCGCCGCGGGCAGCACCTACCGGATGCTGGACCCGATCCGGGCGTACGCGGCCCGGCGGCTGATCGAGGCCGGCGAGGAGCAGACCGCCCGGGACCGGCACGTCGCCTGGTCGCGGCACGCCCTGGAGCGCGCCCACCTGGGCCCGGACGGCCGCCCGGTCACCCTCTCCCTGTACGCGCTCGACCCGCTCGCCGGTGAGCTGCGGGCCGCGCTGCGCTGGTGCGCCACCGGTGGCAGCGCCCGGTCCGGGCTGCGGCTGGCCGGCGGGCTGGACCAGTGGTGGCGGGAGCGGGGGCTGGCCCGGGAGGGGCGGCTCTGGCTGTTCCGGCTGTACGGCCGGATCGCCGAGACCGGTGAGTCGATCCCGGAGGCGGAGCTGGCGGCGGCGTACCACATGCACTCGTTGCACGCCGGGGCGGACGGCGAGTTCGCCGAGGAGCTGCGCTACTCGCAGCGGGCCGAGGCGGCCGCCCGGCAGGCCGGCGACCTGGGTCTGCTCGCCCGGGTGCTGGCGGGAAGGGCCGCGCCGCTTGTCGACATGGGCCAGTTCGTCGAGGCCGAACGGGTCTGCCGGGAGGTCGTCGACTGGGCGTACGCCCAGGACGTGGTCTCCGACGCGCTGCTCGCCGTCTACAACCTCGCCGAGCTGTTGTGGCGCCGGGGCGCGCTGGACGAGGCGGCCGAGGTGCTCGGCGCGGCCCGCCCGGTGGAGGCGGCCCGCCCGGTCGAGCGGGGTCGCCGTTCGGTGGACATGCTGCTCGGCCTGGTCGCGCTGGCCCGGGGTGACCTGGTCGCCGCGCACGAGCATCTGCTGGTGGCGCTCCGCTCCCGGATGAACCACGGCTACCTGGGCCGGGCCTGCGACACGTTGAACGCGATAGCGGTGCGCTGCGCGGTGGGCGGCGAGCCGGTGACGGCGGCCCGGCTGTTCGGCGCGGCCCAGGCCACCCGGGCGAGCCTGCGGGCCACCCCGGGGATCCACGGACCCTACTGGCTGGCCCGGCAGGCGGACCTGCGGCGCTCCCTCGGTGACGCCGCGTTCGACGCCGCCTGGGCCAGCGGCGCCGCGCTCCGCCTGGAGGAGGCTGCCGCCCTGGCCCTCGACCTGGAACACCCGGACCTGACCACCCCGCACAGCCCCCGCTTCACGACTCCCGCGCCGCGGCGCTCCACCGCGAGTTGACCGGGAGGTTCGCGTCGCGGTCGGGCTCCGTCGGCGACGCGAACCTCCCGGTCGGCGGGGCGGGTCAGTGCCGGGCGGCCGCGCGTTCGGCGTCGGCCTTCATCCGCGCGGCGCGGTCCAGGTCGGACTGTTGGACGGCGGCGACCGAGCCGAAGACGCTCACCGCCTGGTAGTAGGTCCAGGCCAGGCTGTAGCAGGCCGGCCGCACCACGGTGTTGTAGGTGGCGCAGACCCGCTTCAGGTCGGCGTAGAAGGCGCTGTCGAGCCGGGACTTGTTGGCCGGGAAGATGCCCATGGCCTTGTGGTTGCGGTAGCCGAAGTCGTGCCGGTAGCAGGAGAGGCTGAAGGTGAAGCCGAGCGGGTTGTCCGGGCTGGACGAGCAGTAGTCGGTCGACCAGTCGAAGGCGTACTCGGTCCAGGGGGCCCGGTTCACCCGGGCGGAGTTCCAGGCGGTGTAGCTGCTGGCGCTGGTCTGGGTCCAGCTGGAGAGCACCGCGAGCTTCTGCTCGCGGCTCACCGCGGCGGCGGCGGGGGTTGCCGCGCCGATGGCGGTGAGCAGGGCGATCGTGCCGGCGGCGAGCAGGGTGGTGAGACGTCGGGACACGGTTACCTCCCCGGGGTGTGGGGGCCATATGTCGACGATTGTCGATCAATGGCGGAACCGTGGGCGATGCCTCGGGCGACGTGTTGGTGACATGCGTCGAAACAGACGAATGCCTTGCGCGCGGGCTCGCCGGTCGTATACTCGCCTACGAGTAATCGGTTACGAGGAGGCAGCGGTGCCGAAGCGACGCCCGGTCGGGAACCTGCTGGCCCTCGCCGTGCTCGCGGCGCTGGTCGAGCGGCCCCGCCACCCCTACGAGATCGCCGCCGTGCTGCGCGCCCGCGGCAAGGACCAGGACATGCCGATCAAGTGGGGCTCGCTCTACACGGTGGTGGCGAACCTGGAGCGGCACGGCCTGATCGCCGCGGTGGAGAGCGGCCGGCAGGGGCGGCGTCCGGAGCGCACCGTCTACCGGATCACCGAGGCGGGGCGCGCGGAACTCGTCGACTGGACCCGGGAGCTGGTCGCCGTCCCGGAGCGGGAACAGCCCCGGTTCGAGGCCGGCCTGTCGGTGCTGGGCGTCCTCGGGCCCGACGAGGCCCTGAAGCTGCTGCGGCAGCGCCTCGACCGGCTGGAGGGCCAACTCGCCGCGCAGCGGGCGGCGCTGGCCGGGCACGCCCGCGAGGTGCCCCGGATCTTCCTCATCGAGGCCGAGTACGACCTGGCCGTCCGGGAGGCCGAGGCGACCTGGGTGCGCGGCCTGCTCGACGAACTGACCACCGGCGCGCTGCCGGGGCTGGCCGAGTGGCGGGCCTGGCACGAGACCGGCGCGGTGCCGCCCGAGTGGGCGGACCTGGCGGACCGGGGGACCGAGCCGCACGGAAACCCGGCGGACCTGGCGGAGAGGGGGGCCGAGCCGCACTGAGAGTGGACCCCGGCGGGGGTGCGGGAACACCGCCGCCGGGGCCCTGACCTGCGAACCGAGACCGCGGGAACGGCAACCCGGCCGCAAGGTGGCAACCGCAACGATAACCGGGCTCCCGTCCCCGGGTCGGTTCGTGCCCGCACGACCCGAGACCGGAGGAAGAGATGAGCACGAAGGACCTGCGCGCGCCCAAGCGCAAGCTGCTGCCCGAGATGGAGGGGCGGACCGCCCGCTGGTACGCGCGAAACCGCGGCTCCGCCGCGCAACTGGCCGAGTACCGGCGGCAGGCCGCCCGGCTGGCCGAGGGGCTGCCCGCCGGGGCGGCGGTGCTGGAGGTGGCGCCCGGCCCCGGCTACCTGGCGATCGAGCTGGCCCGGCTGGGGGCCTACCGGATCACCGGGCTGGACGTCAGCCACACGTTCGTGGAGCTGGCCGGGGAGTCGGCCCGGCGCGCCGGGGTCGAGGTGACCTTCCGCCAGGGCGACGTGCACGAGCTGCCGTTCCCGGCGGGCTCGTTCGACCTGGTGGTCTGCCAGGCCGCGTTCAAGAACTTCGTCCGCCCGGTGCGGGCGCTGGACGAGCTGCACCGGGTGCTCCGGCCGGGCGGCCGGGCGGTGATCCACGACCTGTCCGCCGACGCCTCGCCGGCGGACATCGAGCGGGAGGTGGCCCGGATGGGGCTGAGCGGGCTGGACGCCTTCTGGACCCGCTCGGCCCTGCGGATGCTGCGGCGGCGGGCGGTCACCGCCGACGCCTTCGCCCGGCTCGCCGCGGAGAGCGCCTTCGGCGGCGCCGAGGTGGACCGGGACGGGCTGATCGGGCTGGAGGTGCGGCTGCACAAGGCCGCCTGAGGACGGCGGGACGCCCGGGGCGCGAGGCCCCGGGCGTCCCCTGTCGTGACGGGTCAGCGCACGAAGCGCGGCGGGCTCGCCGCGCTCTCGTTCCAGACCCGGTCCAGCGCGGTCACGTAGTAGGTGTAGCGCGCGCCGGGCGCCGCCGTGGTGTCCACCCAGGACTGCACGTCGCCGTCCGCCCGGACGGTGGCGACCAGGTGGGACGCGTCGGCGAAGTCGCAGCGGCCGGCCAGGCCGACGCCGTCGAACCGGTAGATCGCGTAGCTGGTGGCCGTGCCGAACGGGCCCTTGCCGTCGGCCGGCTGCCGCCAGCTCAGCCGCACCCCGTCGGCCCGCCGCTCGGCGCCGGTCACGACCGGGAAGAGCAGCGGCTTGGCCGGGAGCTGCGACATGGTCGGCACCAGCGCCGGGCGGGAGTAGTGCTCGGCCGCGTAGATGTCGGTGGCGCCGAGCCGGTTGGCCCGCACCTGGACCGCGGAGAAGTGCACGTTGCCGAGCACCTCCGGGTACGACCGGTTGAGCGTCAGGTGGTTCGACAGCTCCTGCGGGTTCATCCAGAACGAGCCGTACGCCGGGTCACCGCTCTTGTAGTCGGCCTGTCCGATGTAGAGCTGGACGTCGGTGCCGCGCACGGTCTCCGCCCACCACGGCACGAGCCGGGCGTAGTCGGCCGCCGGGTACTGGCCGATGTACCAGTAGAGCTGCGGCACGATGTAGTCGATCCACTCCTCCTTGACCCACTTGCGGGTGTCGGCGGAGATGATGTCGTACGACTGCGAGCCGGTGGTGTCCGAGCCGTTCGGGTCGGCCGACTTGTTGCGCCAGATGCCGAACGGGCTGACGCCGAACTTCACCCAGGGCTTGACCGCCTTGATCTTGGCGTTCATCTCCTGGATCAGCAGGTTGATGTTGTCGCGCCGCCAGTCGGCCCGGTCCGTGAAGCCCCGGTTGTACTCGGCGAAGGTGGCGTCGTCCGGGTACTGGTACGTGCCGCTCGGGTAGGGGTAGAAGTAGTCGTCGAAGTGCACGCCGTCGATGTCGTACCGCTTGACGGCGTCCATCATCGCGGTCTGCACGAACTCGCGGACCGCCGGGATGCCGGGGTTGTAGTAGAGCCGGCTGCCGGCGACCCCGGCCGGCGGGTAGGCGAACACCCAGTCCGGGTGCTGGCGCACCGGGTGGTTCGGGGCGAGCTTCGAGATGTCGGCGCCCGCGCCGCCGGGGGCCGGCATGGAGACCCGATACGGGTTCATCCAGGCGTGGAACTCCAGGTTGCGCTTGTGCGACTCCTCGACGAGGAAGGCCAGCGGGTCCCAGCCCGGGTTCTGGCCGCGGACCCCGGTCAGGTACTCCGACCAGGGCTCGACCTCCGAGGGCCAGAAGGCGTCGGCGGTCGGGCGGACCTGGACCACGACGGCGTTGTGGTGGAGCTTCTGGGCCAGGTCGAGCCAGGCAAGGTATTCGGCCTTCTGCTTGGCGACCTGGTCCGGGGCGGTCCAGGAGTCCTTGCTGGGCCAGTCGATGTTCGTCACCGAGGCGATCCACATGGCCCGGAACTGCCGCTTCGGGACGGCCGGGTCGGTGACGCAGGTGGTGGCGGTGGAATCGGTCGCCGTGGTGCTCTCCGCGGCGCTCGCGGGGGTGCCGGCGACGAGCGCGCCGAGCAGCGCCAGGGCCAGCCCGGCGGCTCCGAGCCGAGTTGCCTTCATGCGGTGCGGTCCCTTCGTTGGGGCTCACGGGGGCGTGTCGGGTGGCGGGGGACGGGCGGCGCATCCGGCAAGATTCGCCGCACTGTATCCGTCCCCGGTAGAAAACTTTCATCAATCCGGATGCGGCGCAAGACCTCCGGACGGATCGATGCGCAGGTGGGGCCGAACGTCCGAGGGTGAGCCGGGCCACAGCCCGGTCCGTGACCCGTCCGACACCTCCCGTACCGGATTAGCCGGCGAAGGGCCTGGGTAGCTTGCCCGGTCACGGACCGCCACCGTGGTGGTCGCACGGTGGGAGGTGGTCAATGTCCGTCCTGCGGACCAAACCGATCCGGGACGTGCTCGCCCAGGGTGAGGCCGACGGCGAGGACGGCCGGCCGGGACTGCGCCGTCGACTCGGCGCGATCGACCTCATGGGCTTCGGGATCGGCATCGTCATCGGCACCGGCATCTTCACGCTGACCGGCATCGAGGCGAAGAACCACGCCGGCCCCGGCGTGGTGATCTCGTTCGCGATCGCCGGCGCGGTCGCGCTGCTCGCCGCCCTCTGCTACGCCGAGTTGGCGTCCAGCGTGCCGACGGCCGGCAGCGCCTACACCTACGCGTACGCGACCATGGGCGAGATCGTCGCCTGGATCATCGGCTGGGACCTGCTGCTGGAGTTCGCGCTCGGCTCGGCGGTGGTGGCCCGCGGCTGGTCCGGCTACCTGGCCGAACTCTTCGACCTGCCCAGCGCCTGGTTCGCCGAGGAGGGCAGCGTGGTCAACCTCGGCGCGATCGCCATCGTGCTGATCCTCGGCGCGATCGGCATCGTCGGCATCCGCGAGTCCGCCCGGGTGACCAACCTGCTGGTCCTGGTCAAGGTCGCCATCTGCGTGTTCATCGTGGTCGCCGGAGCGTTCTTCGTGAAGGCCGCCAACCTCAGCCCGTTCATCCCGACCACCGAGCCGGCCGGGGGCGGCGAGGACGGCATCCGGCAACCGGTCACCCAGGCCGTCTTCGGGCTGGAACCGTCGATCTTCGGCTTCGCCGGGGTGCTGACCGCCGCCGCGGTGGTGTTCTTCGCGTACACCGGGTTCGAGGCCGTGGCGAACCTCGGTGAGGAGACCCGCAAGCCGCGCCGGGACCTGCCGCTGGGCCTGCTCGGCACGCTGGGCATCTCCACCGTGCTGTACATCGGCGTCTCGCTGGTGCTGGTCGGCATGGTCCGCTACACCGACATCGACGAGGGCGCCCCGATCGCCTCGGCCTTCGAGGCGGTCGGCGCCGGCTGGGCCGCCGTCCTCGTCTCCATCGCCGCCGTCGCCGGCCTGACCAGCGTGATCCTGGTCGACCTGGTGGCCATGGGCCGGATCGGCTTCGCCATCGGCCGGGACGGGCTGATCCCGCCGTCCATCGCCAAGGTCCACCCGCGCTGGGGCACCCCGTACCGGATCTCGGCGATCATGACGGTCGGCGTGGCCCTGCTCGCCGGCTTCCTGCCGCTCTCCGCGCTGGCCGACCTGGTCAGCATCGGCGCGCTCTGCGCGTTCGTGCTGGTCTCGATCGCGGTGCCGATCCTGCGCCGGCGACGCCCGGAGCTGGAGCGTCCGTTCAAGGTGCCGTTCTCGCCGGTGCTGCCGATCGTGTCCGCCCTGGCCTGCCTCTACCTCATGTTGAACCTGTCGGTGGAAACCTGGCTGCGGTTCCTCGCCTGGATGCTGCTCGGCGGGCTCATCTACTTCGGCTACGGCCACCGGAAGAACCGGCTGGCCCGGCGCGAGGCGGCCACGGACGAACCGGCGCCGGCCGCCCACTGACCTGGTGCAAGGAGGGCCCCTTCGGTGGCGAAGGGGCCCTCGCCGTGCGCTCAGGGGCGGGGCTGAGGCTCCGCCGTCGGACCCTTCACCACCGGCCGGCCGTCGGTCCAGACCACCTCGTCGAGCCAGACCTGCCGGCCCGGGTCGGTGCTGCCCTCCTGGCCGGGCGGCCAGGCGTGGTACAGCAGCCAGGTGCGGCCGTCCTTCTCGACCATCGACGCGTGCCCCGGGCCGGAGGCGACCGCGTTCGACCTCAGGATCGGGTTCTCGGCGGCCTTCACGCACGGCCCGGTGGGGCCCTCGCAGACCGCGTAGCCCTCGGCGTAGGTGTCCCGGTCGTAGGCGTTGGCCGCGAAGAAGAGCAGCAGCTTCCCGTCGTGCCGGTGGAAGAACGGCCCCTCGATCAGCGTGCCCTCCCAGGGCTCGGTCTGCTTGAGCAGCTTCGTCGGGGCGCCGACCAGCCGCAGCCCGTCCGGCGAGAGGCGCTGCGACCAGAGCCAGGTGTCCACCCCGATGGCGTTGCCGTCGTTCTTCCAGAGCAGCCAGAGGCTCCCGTCCGTGTCGCGGTACGGGCTCGCGTCGATCGAGCCGCCCAGTTCCGCCTGGCAGACCAGCGGCCCCGCCGCGTCGTCCCGGTACGGCCCGAGCGGCGTGGCCGCCACCGCCCGGCCGAGGCACTGCCGGCCGGAGGCCCGGTCGGCCACCGTGTAGTAGAGGACGAACCGGTCCGCGGCGAGCGATATGACCTCCGGCGCCCAGGTCTTCCCGGCGTCGGCCCAGGCCGGCAGCTCCGGCAGGGCGTCACCCGCCTCGGTCCACCCGACCAGGTCGGGCGAGGTGAGCACCGGGACGTTCCGGCCGCCCGAGTTGGTGTGGAACAGGTACCAGGTGTCGCCGACCCGGATCGCCTGCGGGTCGGGGGCGTCGGTCCGGATGACCGGGTTGGTGTACACGTGGGCGCCCTCCGGCGTACTCGACGGGGTTTCTCCGCTGCCGCAACCGGCGACGAGCAGCGCGGCGGCCAGGGCCGCCGCGCCGCGTCGCCGGGTCCGCCGGACGGTCATCCCTTCAGACCGCTGCGCGACACGCCCTGGATGATGTGCCGCTGGGCGAGCACGAAGAGGATCAGAACCGGCACGCTGGCCAGCACCGCCCCCGCCATGATCACCGGGTAGTCGGTCACGTAGGCGCCCTGGAGCAGGCCCAGGCCGGCCGGCAGGGTCAGCCGCTCCGGGCTGAACAGCACGTAGACCGGCCACAGGAAGTCGTTCCAGTTGGTCAGGAACGACAACACCGCGAGGGTGGCCAGCGCCGGCTTCGACAGCGGCAGCAACACCTGGGAGAAGACCTGCCAGTGGTTCGCCCCGTCCAGCACCGCCGCCTCCTCCAGCTCGGCCGGGATGGAGAGGAAGAACTGGCGCAGGAAGAAGACCCCGAACGCGCTCGCCGCGCCCGGCACGACGATCACCGTCAGGGTGTCGATCCAGCCCAGCTGGTCGGCGATCACGAAGTTCGGGATGATCAACGAGGTGGGCGGCAGGAACAGCGTCCCGACGATCAGCGCGAAGCTCACCTTCCGGCCCCGGAACCGCAGCCGGGCCAGGGCGTACGCGGCCATCGACGCGGTGACCAGCACCAGCAGCGTGTGCAGGCTGGCCGCCAGCATGCTGTTGAGGAACCAGCGCAGCACCGGGTTGGCGGTGTTGTTGAGGATCGCGTCGAAGCCGTACGTGGAGAACGGGTGCGGCAGCCAGCTCGGCGGGTCCTGCTGCGCGTCCTCGTACGTCTTCAGCGAGGTGAGGAGCATCCAGACCAGCGGGGTCACGAACACCGCGGTGATCAGGAGCAGCGCGCCGTAGCGCACCACCCGACGCACGTTCGTCATGGTCGTCCCCTCAGTCTTCCCGGTAGCGGAACAGCCGGAAGTTGACGATGCTGACCACCGCCAGCAGCAGCGCGAAGAGCACGCTCATGGCGGACGCCTGGCCGACGTCGTAGTTGCGCAGCCCCTCGTCGACGATCCGCCAGACCACCGTCCGGGTCTGCTCGCCCGGCGCGCCCTGGGTGATCAGGAAGGACTGCCCGAAGACGTTCGCCGAGGCGAGGATCGTCGTGGTGAGCACGAAGAGCAGCACCGGACGCAGCCCGGGAAGGGTGACGTGGCGGAACCGGTCCCAGGCGGTCGCGCCGTCGACCCGCGCCGCCTCGTACAGCTCGGCCGGGATGTCCTGGAGCCCGGCCAGGTAGATCACCGCGTTGAAGCCGCAGGTCCACCAGACCGTCACGCCGACCAGGGAGACCCAGGCCCAGGGCACGTCGGTCACCCAGGGGGTGTCCGCGGGCAGCCCGACCGCGCCGAGCAACCGGTTGACCAGGCCGAGGTTCGCGTCCAGCAGGAAGCGCCAGAGCAGGCCGATCACCGCGACGCCGAGCACGTACGGGGCGAAGAAGGCGGCCCGGAAGAACGTCCGGCCGGGGAACTTCTCGTTCAGCAGCAGTGCCAGGCCCAGCGGGACGACCACCAGCAGCGGCACCGACAGCACGGTGAAGATCGCGGTCGCCCGGACGCTGGCCCACCAGTCCGCGTAGTCGGCCGAGTCGCTGGAGAACAGGTCGCGGTAGTTCTCCAGCCCGATGAACGGCCGGTTCGGCAGCTGGAGGTCCCACTGGTGCAGGCTGATCCAGATCCCGAACAGGATCGGCGCCAGCCCGAAGACCAGGAAGAGAACCAGATACGGCGCGAGGAAGAGGTAGGGCGTCGCCCGGTGCCCCCGCTCCGTCGCGCCCCGGCGGCGGTTGCGGCCCGCCGGGGGCGGCGCGTCACCACGCGCCGCCCCGACCTCGATCACGTCCGCCACAGCGGATCAGCTCCCGTACTTCTTGCGGTTGTCCTCGAGCTGCTTGTTCGCCTTGGCCACGCCGTCGTCCAGCGCCTGCTTCGGCGACTTCTTGCCGAGCGCGGCCTCGTTGAACGAGTTGTAGAAGGTGGTCATGACCTCACCGAGGCCCGGCGAGGCCGGCGGGAAGGCCGCGTACTCCAGCTCCGGCGCGAGCGCGCTGATCTCCGGCAGGGCCTTGAACTCGGCGCCCTCCCGGACCTCCTTGCGGGCCGGGATCTGGCCACCCTTGGCCCAGTCGAGCGAGTGCTGGCTGAGCCAGTTGATGAAGACCTTCGCCCCGGAGACCTTGTTGTTCTCGGCGCTGCGCTGCTTGACGATCGTGAAGTTGTGCGAGTTCGCCCAGGTGGCCTTCTGGCTGCCGATCTGCGGCAACGGGGCGACGCCCCACTGCACCTGGGGGCTCTTCTTCAGGTCGTTGATCTGCCAGATGCCGTTGAAGTTGAAGGCGTTCTTGCCGCTCTTCAGCGCCAGGTAGTCGGCGTCCTGGCCGACGTTGGCGGGGGAGAAGCCCTGCTTGATCATGTCGACCAGCCAGGTGCACGCCTCGACGGCCGGGTCCGAGTTGAAGGTCGCCTTCGCCACCTCGCCGTCGAACAGCGTCCCACCCCACTGGTGCAGCAGGCTGTAGAAGGTCATGCCGCCGGTGAACTGGAACGGGCTGACCCAGAAGCCCTGCACGCCGGACTTCTTCAGCTCGGTCAGCGCCGCCGTGTACTCGTCCCGGGTCGCCGGCGGCTTGTTCGGGTCGAGGCCGGCCTTCTGCATCACGGCCTTGTTGTAGTAGAAGCCCATCGGGTGCATGTCCAGCGGGATGCCGTACCGCTTGTCGTGGTAGATGCCGCCCTTCCACACCGTCGGGGCGAAGTCGCCCTCGCTCAGCTCCAGGGCCTTGGCCACGTCGTCCAGCTCGGTGATCACGCCGCGGGCCGCGAAGGTGGCCAGCTGGTCCATGTGCATGACCGCGATGTCCGGACCGTTGCCGCTGGTGACCGCGCCGGGCAGCTTGCTGTAGTAGTCCTGCCACTCGTAGGTGATCACGCTGACCGCGATGTTCTGGTGCTCGCTGTTGAACTGCTCGACCAGCTTCTTGAAGATGTCGCCGTCGCCGCCGGTGAAGCCGTTCCAGAGCTTCAGGTCGACCTTCGGGCCGGTGTAGTCCTTGCCGCCGTTGCCGGCCGCGGTGGACCCCTTGGTGCTGCTGCCGCCGCCGCAGCCGGCCAGCGTCAGCGTCGCCGCCGCGCCGAGCCCGACGCCGAGGCCGAGCAGCCGGCGCCGGCTCATCTCGTTCTGGATCATGCTTACTCCTTGGGGGGACGGGTTGAAGTATTGCCTGGTCACGACTGGGACGCGAAGCGCAGCAGGTTCCAGGAGCAGGCGGGCAGCGCCACGGAGCACCGGCCGCCGTCGAGGGTGGGGGTGGTGGCCTCCCGAGGCGTGACCAGGTCGGGCTCCGCCTCGGTGTTCGCGGCGGCCGGGTCGGCGCCGGCCGCGAGGGTGACGTGTTCCACGGCGCGCAGGCCGGGCAGCCCGCGCAGGTCCAGGTCGAGCGGGAGCTCGTTCGGGCCGCGGTTGACCGCGAAGACCGCCAGCTCGCCGGTCTCCTCGTCGTGCACGGCGACGGTGTCCAGCACCGGCACCTCGCCGTACCGCTTCGTCTCGTACGTCGGGCCGACCGGCTCGGTGCGCAGCACCGTGCCCCGGGCGTGCCGGGCGGTCAGGGCGAACGGGTGGAAGATGCTCTGCCGCCAGGCCGGCCCGCCGTTGCGGGTGCGGATCGGGGCGATGACGTTGGCGAGCTGCGCCTGGCAGGCCACCCCGACCCGGTCGGCGTGCCGGAGCAGGGTGATCAGCAGGTCGCCGACCACCACGGCGTCGACCGCCGTGAAGTCGTCCTCGATGAGGGCCGGCGCCTCGACCCAGCCGCGCCGGTCCAGGTCGGCCTGGAGGCGGGACTGGTACCAGACGTTCCACTCGTCGAAGGAGATCTTCAGCTTGCGCTTCTGCCGCTGCTTGGCGGCCACGTGGTCGGCCGTGGCGACCACCTCGCGGATGAAGCTGTCCATGTCCACGGCCGAGGCCAGGATGCTGGCCCGGTCGCCGTCGGACGGGTCGTAGTAGGTGTGGGCCGAGATGTAGTCGACGTGCTCGTAGGTGTGCTCCAGCACGGTCGCCTCCCAGGAGGCGAAGGTCGGCATCCCCCGGTTGGAGCTGCCGCAGGCGACCAGGCTGATCGAGGGGTCGATCATCTTCATGGCGCGGGCGGTCTCGGCAGCGAGCCGGCCGTACTCGTCGGCGGTCTTGTGGCCGACCTGCCACGGCCCGTCCATCTCGTTGCCGAGGCACCAGAGCCGGACCCCGTACGGGTTCTCGGCGCCGTGCTTGCGGCGCAGGTCGGACAGCTGGGTGCCGCCCGGGTGGTTGGTGTACTCCAGCAGGTCGCAGGCCTCCTGGACGCCGCGGGTGCCGAGGTTGACGGCCATCATGGGCTCGACGCCGGCCTCGGCCGCCCAGGTCATGAACTCGTCCAGGCCGAACGCGTTGGTCTCGATGGTCTTCCAGGCCAGGTCGAGCCGGCGCGGACGGTCCCCGACCGGGCCCACGCCGTCCTCCCAGCGGTAGCTGGAGACGAAGTTGCCGCCCGGGTAGCGGACCACCGAGACGCCCAGCTCGCGGGTCAGCTCCAGCACGTCGCGCCGGAAGCCGCGCGGATCGGCGGTGGGGTGGCCGGGTTCGTAGACACCGCCGTAGACGCAGCGCCCCATGTGCTCGACGAACGAACCGAAGAGGCGACGGTCGGCCGCGCCGATGGTGAAGGTCGGGTCGATCGTGAGCTGCGCGTTCGGCACTGGTGCCACCCTTTCCTCGGTGCTGTCCCGGTGACCTCGGTCACCGGGTGTCCCTGGTTTGTACAACGTTGTAAGCGACGCTGTAAAGCGATCGTTACGTCGTCGTGACGCGGTAGAGTGCGCCCCAGCAGTCACCGGGAGGAAGCGCAGTGCGGCACAGGCTCAAGGACGTGGCGGAACGGGCCGGCGTGTCGGTGAAGACGGTCTCCAACGTCGTCAACGGCTACCAGCACGTCCGTGCCGACACCCGGGCCCGGGTCGAGGCGGCCATCGTCGAACTCAACTACCGCCCCAACCTCTCGGCCCGCAACCTCCGCAAGGGCCGCACCGGCGTGATCGCCCTGGCCGTGCCCGAGCTGGACATCCCCTACTTCGCCGAGCTGGCCCGGCACGTCGTGACCGCCGCCGCCGAGCACGGCTGGACGGTGCTGATCGACCAGACCGGCGGCGGCCCGGAGCAGGAACGCAAGGCGGCCAGCGGCATCGGCGACCACATGATCGACGGTCTCATCTTCAGCCCCCTCGCGCTCACCGCCGACGACCTCGCCGGCCTCGACGGCATGCCCATGGTGCTGCTCGGCGAGCGGGTCGACCACGGCCCCGCCGACCACGTCGTGGTCGACAACGTGGCCGCCGCCCGGGAGATCACCGCCCACCTGGTCGGGCTCGGCCGCCGCCGGATCGCCGCGATCGGCTCGCAGCGCACCCCCGAGGGCGCCAGCGCGCGCCTCCGGCTCGCCGGCTACGCCGCCGCCCTGGCCGAGGCCGGCATCGCGTACGACGAGCGCCTGGTGGCGCCCGCACCGGCCTGGCACCGCGCGGACGGCGCGGCCGCCATCCGGCACCTGCTCTCGACCGGGGTACGCCCCGACGCCGTCTTCTGCTTCAACGACACCCTGGCCCTCGGCGCGCTACGCGCCCTGCACGAGTCCGGCCTGCGGGTGCCCGACGACGTGGCGGTGGCCGGCTTCGACGACATCGAGGACGGGCGCTTCTCCATCCCCACCCTGAGCACGGTGGCCCCCGACAAGGAGCGCATCGCCCGCCTGGCGGTCGAACTCCTCGCCAACCGCCTCACCGCGGACCCGGAGGCCCCACCCCGCGAACTGGTCGCCCCTCACCGCCTGGCCCTCCGCGAATCGGCCCCGTAACCCGGTCAGTCGAAGAAGCGGGCCAGGTGGGAACTGGACGGGGGTGGGGCGTCCGGTGGGAGCGGGGTCAGGTCGGCGAAGATCGAGGCGCCGTCGCAGCCCACGTGCAGCGGGTACCAGCGCGGGGTGCCGGGCGGGCGCTGGCCGCAGATGCCCTTGAAGGTCTGCACGTCGAGCAGGCGGACGTGGGTCGGGTCGGCCACCGCGTTCACATGCCGCCACCAGGGGCTCATCACGTGCAGCACCCCGCCCGGGCGCAGCGCCCGGTGACACTCGTCGAGCAGCGGCAGGAAGTCGATCAGGTGCTCCAGGATGTGCACGGCGAAGAGCACGTCCACCGAGTCGTCGGCCAGCGGCAGCGAGCCGGACAGATCGGCCACCGCGTTCACCCCGGGCGCCGCATAGATGTCCAGGCCCAGGTTGCCCGGCCACTGCTTGGTCGCCCCGCAGCCCAGGTCCACCACGACCGGCGCCCGGCCCGCGACGCTCACCCGGCACCAGACGCCGAGCACGCCGTCGAGCCGGCCCACCAGGTCCCGGACCAGCCGCAGCTGCGCCGGGTCGGCGACCGCGCCGTCCAGGTGGGCGACGCCCCGGTCGAAGCGCACCTCCACGGTCAGCCCGCGCAGCCGCTCGTCGTGCCGGGCCTGATCGGCCCACGCCTCGGCGAGAAAGCCGTCGACCTCCCGCAGCCGCTCGCCCGAGAGTGCGGATTGCGCCACCGCCACCATGCGCCCACCTCCGGGCGGCGCGATACCCGCATCCCCGCCCGATATGCCTCCCCCGCTGGGACCGGGCGCCCCCGGCCGGCGCGGGGTCAGCCGGCGATGGTGCGGCGGGCGACGCGGGAGCCGCGCATCCGCTGGCGCGGCTGCGGGGCGGGCGCCTTCGGCCGTTTCAGGTGGTAGCGGTGCAGCTCGTTGTTGCCCGGCAGGGACGGGTCCTCGCTCATCGCGACCAGTTCCCAGCCCTGGTCACCGGCCCGGTTCAGGTGGGCCAGCGCGGTGTCGCCGTACGGCGTGACGTCGATCATGGATCCGTCGGGGCCGTACCAGATGAAGACGACCTCCCACCCGATGTCGGTGGTGGCGGCCTGCCGCCGGCGGACCAGCAGCGCGTACTCCCACTTGAGCATGGGCTCATTCTCACCCCGCGCCGCCGGGTCGGCACGGCTCAATCTTCGGCGATCCGCCCGTCCGCCACCCGCAGCCGCCGGTTCACGCTCACCGCGTCCAGCATCCGCCGGTCGTGGGTCACCAGCAGCAGCGTCCCCGGATAGCTCGCCAGGGCCGATTCGAGCTGCTCGATCGCCGCCAGGTCCAGGTGGTTGGTCGGCTCGTCGAGCACCAGCAGGTTCACCCCGCGGCCCTGCAGCAGGGCCAGCGCGGCCCGGGTGCGCTCGCCGGGGGAGAGGGTCGCCGCCCGCCGCAGCACGTGGTCGGCCCGGAGGCCGAACTTGGCCAGCAGCGTCCGCACGTCCGCCGGGCTCAACCCGGGTACGGCGGCGCCGAACGCGTCCAGCAGGGGCTGGTCGCCGAGGAAGAGCCCTCGGGCCTGGTCCACCTCGCCCACCACCACGCCCGGGCCGAGCGCGGCGTGCCCCTCGTCCAGCGGCAGCCGGCCGAGCAGCGCCGCCAGCAGGGTGCTCTTGCCGGAGCCGTTCGCCCCGGTGATCGCCACCCGGTCGGCCCAGTCGATCTGGAGGTCCACCGGGCCGAGGGTGAAGTCGCCCCGGCGTACCCGGGCGCCCCGGAGCGAGGCCACGACGGCGCCGGCGCGGGGCGCGGCGGCGATCTCCATCCGCAGCTCCCACTCCTTGCGCGGCTCGTCGACCACCTCCAGCCGTTCGATCAACCGCTCGGTCTGCCGGGCCTTGGCCGCCTGCTTCTCGCTGGACTCGGAGCGGAACTTGCGGCCGATCTTGTCGTTGTCGGTGGCCTTGCGGCGGGCGTTCTTCACGCCCTTCTCCATCCAGGAGCGCTGCGTCCGGGCCCGCGCCTCCAGCTGCGCCCGGGTGCCGGCGTACTCCTCGTACTCCTCGCGGGCGTGCCGGCGGGCCACCTCCCGCTCCTCCAGGTAGGCGGCGTAGCCGCCGCCGAAGTGGTTGACCTGGCCCTGGTGCAGGTCCAGCTCCACCACCCGGGTGACCGTCCGGGTGAGGAACTCCCGGTCGTGGCTGACCACCACGGTGCCGGCGCGCAGGCCGGTGACGAAGCGTTCCAGCCGGTCCAGGCCGGCCAGGTCCAGGTCGTTGGTGGGCTCGTCGAGCAGGAAGATGTCGTAGCGGCTGAGCAGCAGGGAGGCCAGCCCGGCCCGGGCCGCCTGGCCGCCGGACAGCCCGGTCATCGGGTGGTCCAGGTCGACGCGGAGCCCCAGCTCGGCGGCGACCTGCTCGGCCCGCTCGTCCAGGTCCGCCCCGCCCAGGTCGAGCCAGCGCTCCAACGCCGTCGCGTACGCGTCGTCCGCGCCCGGCGCCCCGGCGGTCAGCGCCTCGGTGGCGGTGTCCAGCGCCGCCTGCGCCGCGGTCACCCCGGTGCGCCGGGCCAGGAACCCGCGGACCGTCTCGCCCGGCCGGCGCTCCGGCTCCTGCGGCAGGTAGCCCACGGTGGCGGTGGGCGGGTTGGACACCACCGACCCCTGCTCCAGTGGCTGGAGCCCGGCGAGGGTGCGCAGCAGCGTGGACTTGCCGGCGCCGTTCACGCCGACCAGCCCGATCACGTCGCCGGGGGCGACCACCAGGTCCAGGTCGGTGAAGAGGAGGCGGTCGCCGTGCCCGGCGGTGAGGTCCTTGGCGATCAACGTGGCGCTCATGAGGAGATCAAGCCTACCGGCGGCCCGGATCGGACGACCCGGGCTCGGGGCCCGACCGGGGTGAGGGAGACTCACAGCCGTGGTGACCACTCTGGCGATCGACTGCGGGGGCGGCGGGATCAAGGCCTCCGTGCTGGATGCGGCGGGGACCATGCGCGCCCGGCCGCTGCGCGTCCCCACGCCGTACCCGCTGCCGCCCGCCCTGTTCGTCAAGACGCTGCTGGATCTCGGCGGCCGGCTGCCCCCGGCGGACCGGCTCACCGTCGGGATGCCCGGCATGATCCGGCACGGCGTGGTGGTGGCCACCCCGCACTACGTGACCCGCTCCGGCCCGCGGAGCCGGGTCGACCCCGACCTGGTGACCGAGTGGTCCGGGTACGACGCGCGCAGCGCCCTGGCCGAGGCGTTCGGCGTGCCGGCGCTGGTGCTCAACGACGCCGAGGTGCACGGCGCGGGCGTGGTCGCCGGGACCGGCTGCGAGCTGGTGCTGACCCTCGGCACCGGGCTGGGCAGCGCGCTCTTCGACGGCGGGGTGCTCGCCCCGCACCTGGAGCTGTCGCACGCGCCGGTGCGCTGGAACACCACCTACGACACGTACGTCGGGGAACCGGAACGGCGGCGTCTCGGGGACGCGTTCTGGTCCCGGCGGATCCGCCAGGTGGTGGACGGCCTGCGGCCGGTGTTCCGCTGGGACCGGCTCTACCTCGGCGGCGGGAACTCCCGACTGATCCGGCCGGACCAGCTGACCCGGATGGGCGACGATGTCGTGGTCGTCCCGAACACGGCCGGGATCGTGGGCGGTGTCCGGGCCTGGGAGCTGGTCGGGGACCGGTACGACCCGACCTCCTGAGCGCGATCTTCCCCGAAGGAACACTCGCGGTACGGCTGGTGTTGTGCCAGCGTCGGAGGAAGGGCTGGCGCGACACGAGGAGGTGGGTCGAGTGGATCTTCTGGCGGAGTACCGGCGGGCGACCATGTTCTTCGAAGCGGGTGACCCGACCGGAGCGGCCCGGCTGCTCGAACCGATCGTGGAGGCCGAGCCCGGCAACTCCTCGGTCCGGCAGCTGCTGGCCCGGGCGTACTTCCAGTCGGCCCAGCTCAACCGCGCCGAGGAGCAGCTGCGCGAGCTGGTCGACCGGGACCCCAGCGACCACTACGCGCACCACGTGCTGGGCCGCACGCTGGAGCGGATGAACCGCCCCGTCGACGCGCTGCGCCACCTGCGCATCGCGGCGGCCATGTACTCGACCAACGCCGACTACACCGCGGCGCTGCGCCGGGTGGAGGGCAAGGTCGGCGGCCGCTGACGGACGACCTCGAAGGGCAGCCCTGCCGGGCTGCCCTTCGGCGTACCTACGATGGGCTGGTGAAGCTCAAGCTCGATCTCCACGACATCTACAACCGCGGCCACGACATCGACCGCGCACTGCGCGGCATCATGGACGAGGCCGTGGCGAAGAAGGCCACCCTCGTGGAGATCATCCCCGGCAAGGGCTCCGGCCAGCTCAAGAAGAAGGTGCTGCGCTTCCTCGACCAGAAGGACGTCAAGCAGCTCTACCACCGGGTCGAGAAGGACTCGAAGAACTTCGGCCGCCTCTTCGTCCACTTCCGCTGGAAGTAGCCCGGCATCCGGCGAGACCGGCTCAGTCCTGGCCGATGGCCGGACCGTCGCCCATGGCGCTCGGGTCGTAGGCCAGGAGTTCCCAGCTGTGGCCGTCCGGGTCGTCGATCGCCCGGTTGTACAGCCAGCCCAGGTCCTGGGCCGGGCGTGGCTCGGTGGCGCCGGCGGCGAGTGCCGCGTCCGCGAGGCGGTCGACCTCCTCGCGCGACCCGGCGGCGAGCGCGTTGATCGCCTCCGTGGCGCCCTGCGCGATGGGCCGCCTGGTGAACGTCGCGAACTGCTCGTGGGTCATCAGCTGCACGGCGATCGCCTCGCTGAGCACGACCTGCGCGGAGGTGTCGTCGGTGAACTGCGGGTTGATCGTGCCGCCCATCGCCGCGTAGACCTTCTTGCTCGCCTCCAGGTCGGCGACCGGCAGGTTGACGTAGATCTGCGTGTAAGCCATCTCGGTGCCCTTCGGGACGCTCTGTGGTGCCGGTGCGTTCCGGCGTCGACACCACGTTATGGGCGTACCTCGGTGTCGGTCTTGTACAGGAGCGACAGCACCTCGTCGGCGTCGAGCCGCCGCAACTGGGTCGCCGTACGTCCCAGGAAGCGGGTCAACGAACGCGCCAGGTGCGGCTGGTCGTGGTACCCGACCCGCTGCACCACCTCGATGGCCGCCGCGCCCCCGAGCAGGAGCATCGCGGCTCGCCTGGCCCGCTCGATCTGGCGGATCGTGCCCTGGGTCAGCCCGGTCGCCGCGACCACCCGGCGCTGCACGGACCGGGGCGTGACCAGGGTGGTCGTGTCCCCGCGGAGAACATCGGTGACCAGCGGATCGCGGACCAGCAGGCCGGCACGGACCAGACGGTCCACGAAGACGTCGGCGTTGTCATAGGTCGGTAGCTGCCACTCGTCGCCCTGCAGGACGAACCGTCGTGCCGTCGTGTGCGGGCTCAGCACCGCGGTGTCGACCAGGCCGGACACCGGCATCGGCGCCAGGAACGCACCGTGCCTGAAGATGATCCCGAAGGTTTCGCCGTCTCCCGGGGCCAGGTCCAGGACGGTGGGCGTCGTCTCCGGACCGCGCACCGCCACGTTCGTCTCGCCCCGGTCGTGCCAGACCACGAGCTCCCAGTTCGAGTTCGCGACCGAGCGCATCCGCGCCGGCGACGACCCCGTCATCTCGCCGGCCCGGTAGATCCGCTCGACGTACGGGGAGTCGGACGGGCGCTGCTCGACACCCAGATCCAGATCCAGCCTCCGGTCGACCGTCACGATCGGGAACGTAGCACGACCAGGTAGCGGGCCTGATTCGCGTTTCACGGAACCTGTGCGGGGGCGTTCCCGGTTCTACATGCGGGCCTGGCGGCGGCCGGCGATGGTGCCGGCGGCAAGCGTGATCACCATGACCGCCGCGAGGACGAGGATCGTGCTGACGGTGGTTCCCAGCTCCCACCCTGCTCCGTGGAAGTAGAGCTGGTAGGTGGCTTGTGCCGAGGCCGGCGCCAGGAGCAGCACGGAGGCGACCATGGGCATTCGCGCATCGATGGACGCGGTGATCACGGCCAGTGCGGCGAACGCGTACAGGGACATCAGTGGTGCGTCCGACCAGCCGTTGACCGGGTTCGGCGTCAGAGCGGCGACTGCCAGTGCGGCGGTGACGGGCCAGGCCCACGGTCTGGTGGCGGGCGTTCGGGGGGCTCGCAGCAGAGGGAGCAGCACCAGCGAAGCCAGCACCGCTGGCCAGAACCTGGGATTGATCGCGCCCTGGAGGCTGTGGGCCGACCAGAACCAGGCCGATTGGTCCCACCAATTGTCCGACCAGTATTGCGCGGCCACGGTCGATACTGCCGCGGCGAACGCCAGTCGGTAGCTACCCCCCGCCGCAGCGAAGAGCGCGATGGTCAGCAGTGCCGGGGCAGCGATGAACCACCACGCGTCGGGCCTGTACGCGGGGTCCAACAGCACCATGGCCACGACCGCGATCGGACCTCCGGCCCAGAGTGTCAGGCCGTACACGAGCAGGGACAGCGCGGACAGCCGCAGCGCGGAGCGTCCCAGCGCCGATCGCGAGCCGAGGCGGTCGACACCGGTGCGGGCGCGGAGGCCTCCGACCACGAGCGCCACCGATTCTCGTAGGCTCGGCCGCCGCGGGTTGTCGGCCGTGGCGAGCAGGGTTTCGAGCATCTCGTCGGCGCGATACTGCCGGTAGGCGCGGGGGTAGGCCCGCAGCAGCCACCGGTAACGGCGCTCCAGCTCGGTCATGCCGGCACCACCCGCCCCGCCGCCGTCGGACGGACGGAACGGTTCCGGACGACGCTGGCCGCCGCGGCCATCCGCTCGGCTTCCGCGCTCAGCGCGGACCTGCCTCGCTGGGTGAGCTCGTACGTGCGGCGGGCGCGACCGTTGACCACCGCCTCCTCGGCCACCAGCACCATCTCCTCACCGGTGAGCCGATCCAGGGCGGCGTAGAGGGTGCCCGTGGTGAGGCGTACCCGCCCGTCGGACAACTCCTGCGCCCGCTTGACGATCGCGTAGCCGTGCAGGGGTTCGTCCTGCAACGCGGCCAGGATGAAGTAGGTGGGTTCGCGCATCGCCGCGAAGGGCCTAGTCATGCCGTCTACATAAGCAGATGATCGACGTATAGGTCAAGGTTCGATGTGCGATCTCCGGTTGGCGTCCCGGCGAGCCGCTGCGCCGGGATAATTTCCGCAAAGGGGGCGCCCTTGGGCGGCGGGAGGCCGGCATGACGAGCGGAGGCAGCAGCGAGCTGGTGCGCCCGCCGAACGCCTCGACCCGCGCCACCCTGCTGGAACTGCTCTTCGACGTCGTCTTCGTGGCGGCGCTGGCGCTGGTCTCGATGCTGATCGCGAACCGGACCTCGTGGAACGGCGTCGCGCCCGTCGTGATCATGCTGATGGCGATCTGGTGGACCTGGTCGATCACCTCGACCACCACCGACTTCTACGATCCGGACCAGCGACCCATCCAGACCATCCTCATGGTGACCATGCTCGGTGCCGTGGTGACGGCGGCGGCGCTGGCCGTCGACTCGCACGCGCTGGTCTTCGCGGCCGGCTACGTGATTCCGCACCTGGTGCGCGGGGTGGTGCTGGTGACCGTGCTGCACCGGCAACATCCCCTGGCCGAGCGGCGGGCCGCCCGCTTCCTCTTCTGGTTCGTGATCTCCAGCTTCTTCTGGTTCGGCGGGGCGCTGCTGCCGCACGGCTGGGCGTGGGCGCTCTGGGCCGTCGCCGTGACGATCGACTACATCTCGGCCGCGGCGCGGTACCCGACGCCCGGTCTCGGCCGGGTGCCGTTCGCCCAGTACGAGAAGACGACCGACCACCTGGGTGAGCGCTACCAGCAGTTCATCATCCTGGCGCTCGGCGACGTCATCCTGGTGCCGACCCTGGAGATCAGCGCCTCCGAGTTCACCCTGGCCCGGTCGGTCGCGTTCCTGACCGCCTTCGCCTCGATGCTGCTGCTCTGGCAGATCTACGTCCTGCGGGCCGGCTCCATCGTGCGGACCACCGCGCCGGGGCTGCTGCGGCGGGCGACCCGGCTGGCGCCGTACACCCACCTGGTCATGCTGACCGGCGTGGTCTGCACCGCCGCCGCGTTCGACCTGGTCGTCGAGCGGCCCACCGGTGACACGCCGGTGCGGTGGATCGCGCTGATCCTCGGCGGGCCCGCGCTCTTCCTGGTGGGGCGAACCCTGTTCACCTACCGGATCGTGGGCACGTTTCCGGTGCACCGGGTGTTCTGGCTGGTGGTTCTGCTGGCCGCCATGCCGTGGGTGGGTGGCTGGCCGCCGGTGCTGGTCACCACCTTCGTCGTGCTGGTGCTGCTCGGGGTGGTGGTCGGGGACACGATGGGTGGGCGGGCGGCCCGTCCCCCGCTGCGGGGGCGCCCCGGCTGACCGGAGACCGACGGTGTCCTGCGTCGGGGCGGCGGGGCGAGCCGTCTGCCTCATAAGATCCCCGCGCGGCGGCCGTGCCGGTGGGACGCCTGCCAACCGTCTACCACCGGTAGTGGAGGGGACAGTGAAGGACAGGCGCGTGCGATGGGTCGCGGCAGGCGTCGTGCTCGTCGCCGGCATCGTCGGTGTGATCTTTCTTACCGGGGGCGGCGACGAGGAGGTCCGGAGCCGTCGCTACGGCGCCTTCACCAGCTGCCTGCTGACCGACCAGGAGGGGATCGCGGGCGCCGCCGCGGCCCCCGCGTGGGCCGGGATGCAGGATGCCTCGCTGGCCACCTTGACCAAGGTCCAGTACCTGTCCGTCATCGGCGGGCAGACGGCGGACAACGCCGCGACCTTCGTCGCCAGCATGGTCCAGTCGCGGTGTGATCTGGTGATCCTCACCGGTGAAGCGCCCCGTGCCGCTGCCGTGGCGGCCGCCGGTCGCTTCCCGGAACAACGGTTCGTCGCCATCAGTGATCAACCCGGCGAGGCGCGGGGCAACCTCACCTGGCTCAGCGGATCCCCGGAAGCCCTCCGTATCGAGGTGGGGGCTGCCATCCGGGACGCCGTCGGGGCCGGGTGACGCTGGTCGACGTATAGCAGATCTTGCGGCGGTGAATGTGCCGCCGGACAGTCAGGTTTGTTCAGCGCTTCGGCTCTGTCCGCTGGCCGCTGGTAGGCCGATGATTCCTCTTCGTCAATGCGACCTGACGGGGAGGTCCGGCGATGTTGCGGAACGTGTTCGGGAGTGCTCGGCCGAAGGGCCGGGGGAGGCGTTCCTCGCGGGCGCCCTTCCGACGTGTGGGGATTGTGCTCATCTTCGCCCTGGGTCTCCTGGTGGCGGTACCTCCCGGGGCCGTGCCTCAGGAGGGGACGTTCCCCCTGAGCTGGCTCTGGTCCTGGGTGCCGCAGCGCGCCGCGTGGTCGGCGGCCGTGTCGGACGGGCCGGCCCAACGGTCGGCGGGGGGAGCGGCCGGTCGGGACCACTACGCGTCGACCGCCGAGACAACGGCCGATGGCGGCGCCGGCCGTCCGGCCGGACACGCCCCCGGCGCCAACGGTGTGACGCAGCCCCGGGAACCGGGTGTCAAGCGGATGACCACCCCGCCGATCCCCGGCAGCCGGGGCTTCGATCCCGCCCGGAGCCGACGGGTCGGCGAGCAGGCCGAGGCGAATGCGGATCTCTACCGGAACCCGGACGGCTCGGTCACCCGCAAGCTGCACGAGCTGCCGATCAACTACCGGGCCGGGGACGGCTCGTGGCAGCCCATCGACCGGACCTGGACCAGGTCCGGAACCAGGTTGAAGCAGAAGGCGAGCCCGCTCGCCATCGACCTGGCGGCACAGGCCGACGACCCACGGCTCGCCGTCTTCCGCTTCGACGCCGAGCGCTCCATCTCCTGGAGCCTCCAGGGGGCGGCCGCCGTCCCGCCGGTCGTCACCGAATCGTCTGCCCTCTACCCCTCGGTCCTGCCCGAGACGGACCTTCGGCTGACCGCCGGCCCGCGAGGGCTCAAGGAAGAGCTGGTGCTGCACTCGCCGACAGCGGCGAACTCCTGGGTCTTCCCGCTGACGCTCAAGGGGCTGACGGCGACCCTCGAGCCGGACGGCTCCATCGCTCTGCGGCAGGCATCGGGCAATGCCGTCGGCGCCATCCCGGCCGGTTCGATGCACGACTCGCACATGGAGCCGGGATCCGGGGAATTCACCACGTCCCAGGCGATTTCCTACGAGCTGATCGACCTCGACGGCGACCAGGCGCTGCGCGTGACGGCGAACCGGGAATGGTTGCAGGATCCCCAGCGGCTGTTCCCGGTGACCGTCGACCCCTCCGTCACCAACGGGTACGACACCACTGCCGACACCTACATGCAGTACGGGAACGACATCAACCACTCGGGCGAGGACAACCTCGCGGTCGGCAGCTGGGACGGCGGCACCCACCGCTCTATCTCGCTGCTCGCATTCCAGAACTTCGGCTCGGCGTTCAACTACAAGAACCTCAGTGCGGTCAAGCTCAAGCTTTACTTGACCTGGCAGTACAACTGCACGGCCCAGGAGTTCTGGGTGCAGACCCTCACCCAGTCCTGGAGCGCCTCCACCGCCCGGTACGGCGGCATCCCCTACGCCGGCCCGGGGCTCGGGAGCACGTTGGCCAGGCTGTCACCCAACTCGGCGAAGGCGTGTGGCAACACGGGGGCCGACCGCGCGGTCGGCGACTGGGTCACCGTTGATCTGCCCGTGTCGACGTTCCAGAACTGGGCGAACGGGGGCGCCAACTACGGCCTCGCGTTGAACACCAACCAGACCAACAACCCTCAGTTCAAGCGGTTCACGTCCCGTGAGGGGCCCAACCCGGTCTTCACGCCGTACCTGGAGTTGACCTACACCGACAACGTCGCGCCGCAGGTCAACTCGCAGTACCCGCCGCACGGCCACACTGTCAACACGCTCACGCCCGAACTCCTGGCCAACGCCGTCGACCCGGACGCCTTCCCGTCCGCGCTGAGCTTCGACTTCATGGTGTACGACCGCAGCGCCACCAAGATCGCGGAGTCCGGCTGGCAGCCGTACATGACCTGGGTGGTGCCGTCGGGCAAGCTCAAGTGGAACGAGGGCTACACCTGGACGGTCATCGTCAAGGACGGGAACCTGGCCAGTACCTCTCAACAGTTGCAGTCCTTCTCGACCGCGGTGCAACAACCGTTGGCCGCCGGAGGGCTGGCACAGAACGGTGATCGTGGGTTCGACCCCGGCGCCGGCAACTACACGTTCAACGTCACCGACGCCTCCGTCCCGACGGTCGGGCCGCCGCTGGCCATCGCCCGCTCCTACAACAGCCTGTCGAAGCGGCGTGGTTCGTTCGGTGAGGGCTGGTCGAGCGTGCTCGACATGCGGATCGTGGACCCCTGGGCGTTCATCATGTACCCGCCGCCGTATCTGAACGTGACCTATCCGACCGGCGAGGAGGTGGCGTTCGGCCGCAATGCCGACGGCTCCTTCACTCCACCGCCCGGCCGGTTCGCCAGGCTGTCCGAGCAGCCGGACGGCGGGTACGAACTCGTCGACAAGGACGGCACCACCTACACCTTTCGCACCGGCTACACCGTGCCTGGCCAGTATGACCTCACCACCATCACGGACAGCAACGGCCGCACGTTGAGGTTGCACTGGACCTACGAGGCTGTCGAAGGGCGACCGACGACCATCACGGCAGCCAACGGGCGGTCACTGCACCTGAAATGGTCGACAGCCCGGGAGGTCTACCGGCTTCTGTCGGTCAGCACGGACCCGGCGGTCCCCGGCGACGACACCACCGTCTCGACCTGGAACTACGAGTACAGCGGCGGGCTGCTCACGAAGGTGTGTCCGCCGACCTCGACGGTCAAGTGCACCACCTACACGTACACCACGAGCAACCGCTACCCGGAGACCCTGCTGCGCGCCAACCCGCGTGCGTACTGGCGGCTCGGGGAGTCGTCCGGCACCACCGCGGCCAACGGGGTGCTGGAGGCCGCCGGCGCGGAGAGCGGCACCTACAACTCGGTGACGTTGGGCCAGCCCGGTGCGCTGCCCGGCACCACCGCGACGGCGCCCGTCTTCAACGGCACGTCCTCCTACGTCAGCCTTCCGGTGACCGACGTCGACCCCGCCGGCTACAAGTCGGTGAGCCTCTGGTTCAAGATGAACGCCGGCTCCACCGCGGGCGGCACGCTGTTTGCCTACCAGACGGCGCCGATCACCCTCGGTCCGACGTCGAACTTCACGCCGGCCCTCTATGTCGGCACCGACGGCAAGTTGCGCGGTGAGTTCTGGACGGGAGCCGTCGAACCCATCACCTCCTACGGCGTTGTGAACGACGGCCAGTGGCACAACGCCACGCTCGTCGGGGACAAGACGAGTCAGACCCTCTTCCTGGACGGCTTCCCCGAGGGGACGCTGAACAAGCCGCTGGTGCCGCAGACCTATCCGGCGAAGTACGTCTACGTCGGTGCCGGCGAGACGAACATCTGGCCGGCACGCCCCACCAACAGCAAGGGTTTCTTCCCCGGTTCCATCGCCGAGGTGGCGCTCTTCGACCGGGCGCTGAACCGGTTCGAGGTGGACGACCTGGACCGTGCCAACAGCGGGGCCTCGCCGATCAGCTCCGTCGTGCGGGCGTCCGGCAACGTCCAGACCGCGGTGCAGTACGACGGGGTGACCGGGCGGGTCAAGCAGGTCACCGACGAGCACGGCGGGGTGTGGAAGATCGGGGCCGGCACGGCGGCGGGGTCCTACCGCGTCCACGCGGGTGCGGTGCTCGGCGCCGACCCGGCGGACTACTGGCGGCTGGCCGAGAGCGGCACGACCGAGGCCGTCAACGAGGTCAACGGCGGCATCGCCCGCTACAACTCGGTGACCCTGGGCACCGCCGGCGGGCCGTTCGACGATCCGGCCCGCGGCGATGACAACACCGCTGTCGCAACCTTCAACGGCACCTCCTCGTACCTCAAGATGCCGGACAACGACGTACCCGGGACCGGCCCGCAGTCGATCGCAATGTGGTTCAAGACGCCCGCCGGGTACACCGGCGGCGGGGTGCTCTTCGGGTCGCAGGTGGCCACCGTCGATGCCACCGGCACCCCGGCGAGCGGCTGGAGTCCCCACCTCTACGTCGGCACCGACGGCAAGCTTCGCGGCAAGTTCTGGAACGGCAACAACACGGCCATCACCTCGACCGGCTCGGTCAACGACGGGAAGTGGCACCACGCGCTGCTCGCCGCCTCGGACATCAGCCAGACCCTCTACCTCGACGGGGTGGCGGTGGGCACCATCGCCGGTGCCCTCTCCTCGTACGGCGCGGTCAACGCCTACGTCGGCGCGGGCCGGGCGGTGGGCTGGGCCGCCGCTCCCACGAACGCGAACGGCTACTACAAGGGTGAGATCGCCGAGGTCTCCGTCTACCGCGGCCAGCTCACGGCGGCCGACGCCGGAGCCCAGTTTACGGCGAGGTCCAAGTCCTCCGGCGCGCTGACGAAGACGTACCGGGTGACGGATCCGGGTAACAAGCAGCTCGTCTACGTGCACGACCTGGCCGACCGTAAGATCGAAGAGACGGACGCCCTCGGTCGGACCACCCGCTTCGGCTACGACGTCGCGGGCTTCCTCCGCACCACGACCGACCCGAACGGCAACGTCACCACCACCGAGCACGATCCGCGCGGCAACGTCGTCGCCTCGACGACGTGCCAGGACCGGTCGCAGAACAAGTGCTCGACGGTCTACTACACCTATTCCGTCAACTCGACCCCTCCGGCCTTGTGGAAGGACGCCGGGCCGATCTTCTCGCCGGGTGACTTCGACGGCGACGGTGCGGGCGACGTGATCTATCGCAACAACAGCGACAAGAACCTCTACCTGATGCGGGGCAACGGCCGCGGCGGCTGGCTCACCAGCGTTCCCGCGAAGCTCGGCGGGGGTTGGGGCAGCCCGGACCAGATCTTCTCCCCGGGCGATTTCGACGGCGACGGCAAACGGGATGTCATCTCCCACCTTCCGGGGGAGAGCAACTTCCGTCTCTGGCGCGGCGACGGCAAGGGCTGGTGGGCCGCCACCACCGACAAGGTGATCCCGTCGACCTTCGGTGCTACCGCCCAGATGGTCTTCTCCCCGGGTGACTTCGACGGTGACGGCAAACCGGACGTGCTGTTCCGCAAGTCGACGGACAACAACCTCTACCTGGTGAAAGGCAACGGGGCCGGTGGCTGGCTGACCGGCACGCCGATCCAGATCGGCACCGGTTGGGGATCGGCTCAGATGATCTTCTCGCCCGGTGACTTCGACGGTGACGGCAAGTCGGACGTGCTCTACCGGAAGTCCACCGACAACAGCCTCTACATCGTCAAGGGCAACGGGACCGGTGGCTGGCTGACCGGAACGTCGGTGCTGGTCAGCGCGGGCTGGGCGGACGTCGACGCGCTGTTGTCTCCCGGCGACTTCAACGGCGACCGCAAGGCCGACGTGATCCGGCGCGGCAGCACGGACCGCGACCTGTACCTCATGCGCGGTAACGGCACCGGCGGGTGGGCCACGGGTACCCCCGAGAAGCTCGGCGCGGGCGGCCCCGACCCGCGCAACGACGCCATGCTGACCATGCGGGACGGACGGTCGACCTCCGGGGTCTCCGACAACCGCTACCTCACCACGTTCGGCTACGACGAACAGGGCAACCGGACCACGGTGACCGACCCGCTCGACCGGCTCACGACCACCACGTACACGGACGGCTCGACGGGGGCGGAGGGCGGCGGGGTGGCCCCACCGGGCCTGCCGTCGACCGTGACCTCACCGGCCGGCACCAGCCAGCAGCTGTTCTACTTCGCCAGCGGCGACCTGGCGCGCACGGTGGACGCGGCGGGCAAGGAGACCCGCTACACGTACGACGGCATCGGCCGGGTCACCGCGAAGAAGGAGATCACCGAGACCTTCCCCAGCGGCCTCGACACCGTCTACGAGTACGACAAGCTGGGCCGCGTCGTGACCCGCATCGATCCGGCCACCACCAACCGGGTCACCGGTGCCGTGCACACCCCCGTGAACAGCACCGTCTACGACGACGACGGCTTCGTCCTCTCCGAGACCGTCACCGACACCACGGGCGGGGACTCGCCGCGAACCGAGTCGGCCACCTACAACGCCTTCGGGCAGCAGGACAGCTCGACGGACGCGTCCGGGCGGGTGACGCGGTTGGAGTACGACTCCTACGGCCGTGCGGTGAAGGAGATCGGCCCCGACGGCGGGCAGATCCTCACCACCTACGACGCGGCCGGGCAGCAACTGGCCACGACTCTCCTCGGCTGGACCGGAGACCCCAACGCGCCCCAGCCGGCCCGGGACCTGGTCCTCTCCTCGAAGGAGTACGACCCGGCGGGCCGGCTCGCCACCGAGACCGACGCGATGGGCTGGCAGACCAGGTACACGTACACGGACAACGGCCTGACCGCGACCATCACCCGGAAGGACCCGAGCACCGGTGCGACCTTCCTGGTGAAGAAGACCGAGTACGACGGCGCCGGCAACCCGGTCACGGTGACCACCAACGGCGGCGCCACGGTCACCACCAACACGGTCGACCCGGCTAACCGCGTCTCGCGCACCGTCATGGACCCGGACGGTCTCCAGCGTTACACCGACTTCGAATACTCCCTCGACGACCAGCTTGTGAGTGAGACCCTCGGGGATCCGGAGGCGACCCGGGAGCGCCGCCAGACGACGTACGACCCGATGGGCCGTCCGTTGAGCGAGACGACGTACCTCGGCGTGAACTCACCCGTCAGCCGGTGGACCTTCGACGGTGACGCCACGGCCCGCCTGTCCGATGCCACGGGCAACAGCCCGGTCAGCGCCACCGGCCCGGTCGACTGGGGCACGGCCCGGGGCGGCATCGCCGAATTCGACGGCACGGCCGTGCTCACCGGCACGGCCCCGGTGGTCGATCCCGCGCAGAGCTTCACGGTCGCCGCCTGGGTCCGGGCCTCGGACAAGGTCGGTACGAAGACCGCGGTGTCCGGACCGGGCGCGGCTGGATCCGCCTTCGAGCTGGGGCTCGACGGTGGCCGGTGGCAGTTCGCCCTGCGTTCGGCCGACTCGGTCGACGGCACGGTCGTCGCGGCGACGGCCACCAGCACCCCGCAGGCCGACACCTGGACCCACCTGGTCGGCACCTACGACGCCACGACCGGGACCATCCGCCTCTACGTCAGTGGGGTGCTGGAGGGCACGGGCACCGGGGCGGCCTCCTTCACCACCCGGCGGCCGCTCCAGCTCGGTGCCGGGACGACCGCCGCCGGGACCGGCGCCTTCTGGTCCGGCCAACTGGACGACGTGCAGCTGTACCAGCGGACGCTCCCGGCCGCCGAGGCCGCCCAGGTGGCCGCGGGCACCGCTCCGGCCGCCACCCTGTCCGTCGTCCGGACGACCTACGACATCGACAACGGCGGTCTGGTGCGGGCGACCACCGACCCCACCGGAGCCACCACCGACACCCAGTACGACGAGGCCGGCCGGCCTTCGGTGACGGTGGGCCCGGCTGTCTCCACCGAGACGGGTGGAGGTACGGCGGTGCAGGCCCGGCCAGTCTCCTACGTCGGGTACGACACCTTCGGCGGCGTGGCGGAGACCAAGGACCCGAACGGGAACGTCACGGTCAACGACTACGACGGCGCCGGACGGATCGTCGCCACGCACCTGCCCAGCTACACGCCACCGGGATCCGGGACACCGGTGCACCCGGTCACCCGGCGAAGTTACGACGAGCTGGGCCAGCTCGAGTCCCAGACCGACGCCCGGAACAAGACCACCAGCTACGACTACGACCAGCTCGGCCAGTTGGCCACGGTCACCGCACCGGACGGCGGGGTCAGCCGCTTCACCCACAGTCTCGCCGGTGACCAGCTCTCGGCGACGGACCCGGCGGGGGCGCGCACCGAAGCGACCTACGACTTCCTCGGTCGTCAGGTGACCTCCACCGAGATCGTCCGGCAGACCGGCGCCAGTCATACCACCAGCTACGCCTACGGGCCGGGAGGCTGGCTGTCCTCGGTGACCTCGCCCGCGGGGGTGGCCACGTCCACCACCTACAACGCCGCCGGGGAGCCGGTTACCCGCACCGACGGCGCCGGCAAGGTGACCCGGTACGACTACGACGGGCTGAGCCGGCTCGTCCGCACCACCCTCCCGGACGGGACGTACGACACCCTCGGATACGACATGGCGGGCCGGACCGTGTCGGCCTCCTCCTACCAGGCCGACGGCACCCGGTTGCGCGGCAAGGCCTGGGCGTACGACCGGGCGGGCCGCCCGATCAGGTCCACCGACGCCCGCGAGACCACGACGACGTTCGCCTACGACGCCGACGGACGGCTGGTCTCGCAGGTGGAGCCGATCTCCGCGAGTGACTCGATCACCACGTCCTTCGGCTACGACCTGGCGGGGAATCCGACCCGGCTGACCGACGGGCGCGGCAACCGGTTCATCACCACCTACAACGCGTGGAACCTGCCGGAGTCGCGGATCGAGCCGGCCACCTCGCGGTTCCCCGATGTGGCGGACCGTACCTTCACCGTCAGCTACGAACCGGGCGGGAACGTCGCGGAGCAACGGGCGCCAGGCGGCGTCACCGTCACGAACAGCTATGACGACGTCGGCCGACTGGTCGCCCAGGTCGGCGCCGGCGCGGAGGTCACGAGCCCTGACCGGGCCTTCGGGTACGACCGGGCCGGCCGGCTGACCTCGGTGTCGGGCACCTCCGGTACGAACACCTTCACCTTCGACGACCGTGGGCTCCTGCTGACCGCCGACGGACCGTCCGGTGCGTCGTCCTTCACCTGGTCGCCGGACCGCAGGATGGCCACCCGTACCGACGCCGCGGGCGTCACCACCTACGGCTACGACACGGCGGGCCGACCAGCGACCGTATCCAACCCGACCGCGGGTGTCGCCCTCAGCTACACCTACAACTCGCTCTCGCAGGTCGAGACGATCGGGTACGGCGCCGGGGGGAACACGCGGAAACTCGCCTACGACGGCCTGCACCGGCTCACCGGCGACACGCTGAGCACGCCGGCCGGTGACACGGTCGCCAGGATCGCCTACGACTACGACGCGAACGACAACGAGATCTCGAAGACGACGACCGGCTTCGCCGGCTCGACCACCAACACCTACACCTACGATCTGGCCAACCGGCTGACGAGCTGGGACAACGGCACGACCCCGGTGGTGTACGCCTACGACAAGTCGGGCAACCGTGTCCAGGCGGGCACCGTGACGTTCGCCTACGACGAGCGAAACCAGCTCACCAGCTCCAGCAGCGGCGCCAGCTACCGGTACACCGCGCGCGGCACGCTGGCTTCGGTCGACTCGGCTGGTGGCACGGCGACCACGGCCACCGACGCCTTCGGTCAGGTGCGGTCCCAGAGCGTGGCCGGGGGAGGCACGCAGACCTACGAGTACGACGGTCTGGGCCGGGCGCAGCGCCCCGGGTTCCAGTACACCGGGGTCGGCAACACCCTCGCCGCCGACGGTGCCGCGCTCTACACCCGGGACGTCACGGACGATCTCATCGGTGTCCGGGCCGGGGCGGAGAACCGGTACGCGTGGGTCGACCGGCACACCGACGTGGTCGGTCAGTTCGCCGGCACCGCCACCGCACTCGGCGGTTCCACGGCGTACGACCCGCTGGGTCGGCGCCTGGCCGGCGCCGGCATGACCGGCAACCTCGGCTACCAGTCGGGCTGGACCGACGAGGCGACCGGACGGGTCAACATGTGGTCCCGCTGGTACAACCCGGAGACGGGCCAGTTCGACACCCGTGACTCGGCCAACCTGACGGCGACGCCCACCTCGGTGAGCGCCAACCGCTTCGCCTACGCGGACCAGAACCCGCTCACCGCAACCGACCCCACCGGCCACTGGCCGAACTGGAGCAAGACCTTCAAGTCCGTGACGTCCGGCGTCTCCAGCGCCTGGCGTGCCACGACCAGCACCCTCTCGACCGCCTGGAACACGACCAAGAGCCTGGTCTCGGCGGGGTGGAACTACACCACCAACTACCTGTCGCAGAAGTGGAACGCGGCCAAGAAGTGGGCCACTGACCTCGGGAAATCCGCGCGCGACAAATACGAGAAGGCCAAGGACTGGGGCCGGAAGAAGATCGACGAGGGGCGTAAGTGGGTCGAGGAGCGGAAGGAGGAGCTGAAACGCCAGGCCAGACAGCTGGCCAGCAACGTCAAGCAGGCCGGTAAGGGCATGGTCACGAAGGTGATGAGCAACAAGCTCGTCGCCAAGACGGTCAACGGCGTCGTCGACGCCTACAAGGCCACCGAGAAATGGGTGCAGGAGCACAAGGCCGACATCGCCGGCTTCGTCGTCGGCGCGGTCGTCGGCCTCGGCTGCGGTGCCCTGATTGGTTGGACCGGAGTCGGTGCCATCGCGTGTGGAGCACTCGCCGGGGCGGCCGGTTCCCTGGTCACCGGGTTGATCAACGGTGAGCGGGGGATGGACCTGCTGAAGAGCACTGCGCTCGGGGCCCTGGGCGGGGCGGTCGGTGGCCTGGGCGGAATCGTCGGTGGCCGGATCGCCAGCGCCGTGGGCAGCCGCCTGGGCAGCTTCGCCGGCTCGTTGGGCGGGCGCATGCTGACCGGTGCCATCGGTGGTGGCACGGCGGACGCTCTCACCCAGTTGGCCACCACCGGTCACGTCAACCTGACGCAGGTCGCCCTGGCCAGCGGTGTCGGTGGTCTGACCGGCGGCATGAGCAAGGGTCGATCCAGCAGCGCCTGTCACAGCTTCGAACCCGGCACCCGTGTCCTCATGGCGGACGGGAGCATCCGCCCGATCAAGGACGTCAACATCGGGGACAAGGTCAAGGCGACCGACCCGAAGACCGGCGAGACGACGGCCAAGCCGGTCACCGCCCTGCACCTCAACCGGGACCGGGACCTGGCCGACGTCACGGTCACCACCCGCACCAAGGGCAAGGCCGCTGCGAAGTCCACCCTGAAGACCACCCAGAACCACCCGTTCTGGAACGAGTCGTCGCGCTGGTGGGTGATGGCGGGTGCGCTGACCGCGGGAGCGGCGCTCCTCTCGATCGGCCCGAGCACCGCCGCGGTGGCCGAGGTGCGCAACCACGTCGGCGCGCAGAACATGCGCGACCTCACCGTCGCGGACGTCCACACCTACTACGTGGTCCCCGACGACGTGCCGATCCTCGTACACAACAACAACGACCTGTGTGATGTCGCCAGGCGGGCGGGGTCGACCAGCAACACCAACAACACGGCCGTCGCGGCCGCTCGGGACACGTACACGGGCGAGGTCAGGACCGCCGAGAGTGGGGCGGTTCCCGCGAATGTCCACCCGCGACTGCTGCCGCGCCTGCAGGAAGCGCAGGAGATGCAGGCGAACGGAGTCCACCTGGAGGAGTGGGACCCCGGCGTCTGTGCCGAGTTCCACGCATGCAACAACGTGATGAACGATGTCGACGCTCACCTGGACGAGATCGAGTACGGGACCGTCCGGAAAGAGGACGGCTCTCCCTACCCGTCGTGTGGATGGTGCCGCCATATCCTGATCGGCGGTGGCGCGAGCGAGAGGACGGGAAGATGACCGAAGGGCCGGTCCCCGACGCGTCACTCGGCACCTTCTTGACGGGACTGGGGTGGAGCCCGGGCCGCCGGGTGGATTCGGCGGGGATCGTGTCCCTGTGGAAGGAGCGAGGCTACCTGCCGTCGGAGGCTGCCATTGGTTTCGTCGCCGAATTCGACGGCATCTCCTTCGAATATCCGCGACACGCTGTCGTCGGTGGCCATGACGAATGCGTGCTGGACGCGGTCCGTGCGACCGGCGCGGTCAGCCTTTCCACCGTCGATCGATATGAGAAGCGCGTCGGCTGCAGACTTGCCCCAGTCGGGTTGGCTGCGTCCAATCACCTCGTCCTGATGGTTGCTGATTCCGGTCAGGTCTATGGCGGCTACGACGCTTTCCTAGGGCTCTATGGTCGTGACGGGAAGAGTGCCCTCTGGAACATTTACCACCGCGTGAGCCCGATTCGGCTGCCTGAGAGTTGACCGCGATCGGCAAGGGGCGGCCCGGCACACCCGGTGTGCCCGGGCCGTCCCTGTTCCCGGGTATCGGCTAGATCGGATACGTCCGGGCGACCGCCAGCATCTCCGAGCTGTGCGAGCCCACCACGCCGACGCCCGCGGGCCGGGCCCGGAATCCGGGCAGTCCGCCCAGCCCGTCGCTGGCGTCCATGGCGCGCAGGTTCACCTGTCCCGCCTTCGGCACCAGGGTCAGGGTGACCTCGACGCCCTCCGGCGGCGGGGCGTGGAAGACGACGCCGAAGCCCCACCGGCCGTCGCGCGCCTTCACCGGCACGTCCCGCCCGGCCACGGTGGCCGACCGCACCTGCGCCGTGGACGTGTCCACGTGCAGGGAGAGCAGCCGGACCGGCCGCTGCGGCAGCACCCGCACCCGCAGCACCCGCTGGTCGCCGGAGCGGGTGTCGGACAGGGTCTCCACCTTCGGGGCGGGCAGGTTCGCCGCCGGGGCCGTCCCGCTCCGCAGCTCCGCGTCACCCAGCCCCGGGAAGTCGTCGGCCACCGAGACGGTGCGGTCCACGTACCCGTCGGTCCAGGGTTGGGGGTCCTCCTCGTGGCTGAGCCACTGCGCCTTGCCGGTGCCGGCGTCCAGGGCGTACATGAGGTGGGTCGGCACGGGATGCGCGGCGTCGAAGCGGTCCACGGCCAGGCCGACCCCGGCGAGCACCACGGCCGCGAGCGCGGCGGCGCCGGCGGGCAGCGCGCCGAGCCGGCGGGCCCGGAGCGCGAGCAGGCCGCGCTGGCCGCCGGCCTGCGGGTGCAGCAGGTCCACGACGGGCAGCGCGGCCAGGCCGAGCAGCACCGCCACGAGCGCCGCCACGCCGCCCATGCCCATGCCGAGCGCCGGGAAGAGCAGCACGACGGTGGGCAGCAGGATCACCACGGCGACCGCGCCGGCCAGGGTCACGGCGACCACCGGCCACGGGCCGTCCCGGCGGGTGGCCAGCGCCGCCAGGCCGGCGAGCGCCCCGGCCAGGGCGGGCAGGGTGGTCAGGTACGCGCCGCCGGGCACCAGCACGGCGAGCAGCACCCCGAACAGGGCCAGCCAGACCAGGCCGCCGAAGGCCAGGGCGGCCGGGCCGGCCCAGCGGCGGGTCAGCGCGTACCAGGTGAACAGGATCGCGGCGGCGAGCGCCACCACGGCGAGCCGGTACCAGACCGGGCGGTACGGGTCGAGCAGTTCGGCGTAGCCGGGGCGGACGGTGGTGACCGCGGTCCAGAGCAGCCACGCGCCCAGCGGGGCGGCGACGACCGGGACGAGGGCCAGCGCGGCGCCGGCCGCGAGCCGTCCGCTGGTGGCCCGGCCGCGCCGGCGCAGCAGAGCGCCGAGCACGCCGACCGCGAGCAGGGCGGCCAGCGCCAGCGGCAGGGTCAGCCAGCCCGGGTAGCGGACCAGCCCGCCGGGCACCGGGAAGTAGGTGTCGTCGTGGCCGGAGCGCAGGTCGCGCAGGTCGGTCCGGCCGAACTCGCGGGCCAGGCCGAGCGCGTTGTCGCCGTGCATCTGGAGGCTGCCCCGGTTCATGGCGGCCGGCACGTCGAGCGGGGTGTGGTAGACCGCGCCGCCGTCGATGTACGCGGAGTTCAGCCCGACGAACCGGTGGTCGAGGAAGGCGGTGAAGTCGGTGTCGTTGGGCAGCGCCCGGTAGATCTCCACGGCGAACGAGGTGCCCACCGGGTGCGGGGCGGCCCGGCCGAAGGCCTCCACCAGCTTCGCGTTGTTCCGGGACGTCTCGAACATGATCACCGGGCCGGTGGAGCCGCGCGCCTCCAGGTTGAGCACCACGCCGCCGTCGGCGGCCAGCGGATGGTCCGCGGCGAAGCCGGCGGCCCCGCACAGGCACGCCTCCTCCGCGTCGGTGAGTACCAGGACCACGTCGTTGCGGGGACGTGGGCCGGCGGCCAGCGCCCGGGCCACCTCCAGGATCGTGGAGGTGCCGGCCGCGTCGTCGTTGCCGCCCGGCCCGGACTGCACCGAGTCGTAGTGGGCCACCAGGAACACCCGTCCGGTCGGGTCGGTGCCGGGCAGCCGGGCCACCACGTTGCGGACGCGGGCCAGGGTCGCGCCACCGGCCGCCCCGCTGAGCTGCCCGGCCTCCGGGGCCACGGTGTCCTGCACCTCGGTCTCCAGGCCCAGCCCGCGCAGCACGCCCACGACGTGCTCCCGGACCTGGTCGTTGGCGGCGCTGCCGGCCACGTGCGGCCGCGCCGCGATGACCTTGACCTGCTGGTACGCCCGCTCGGCGCTGAACGCGCCCGCGGGCGCGTCGGCCGGGCGGGGCGCCGGGGTGGCCAGGTCGACCAGGACGACGGCGCCGACGGCGAGCAGCGCGGCGAGCGCGGCCAGCGCGGCGGGCAGCCGCCGGCGCGGCCGGGCCAGCGCCCGGTCGGCCGGTCGGGTGGGAGGCGGGCCCGGCCGGGCCGGCGCGCGGTCGGCGGCGCGGGTGGGGGGTACGCCCACGGGTGGCTCCTCGGGGTGCTTCGGGGGTGGGCATCATCCTGCACCCCCGCGGCCTGCGGCGGCACTCCCGCCGGCCGGTGCGCTCCCGGCCGGACCCCGGTCGCGGCGTACCATCGGGCGTTGGCCGTGCCGCTGTTCGTCGAGTGGATTCGCTCACCCCGCCCGCGCCGACTCCGGTCGTGTTGTGTGCGACCGTTGTCTGATACAGGATCAGCAGCGCACTCGGAAGGAGCCCCGACATCACCAGCGAACTCCCGCGTCTCGCGGCGGTGACCCGGCCGCACCGGGGCGTCGGCCTGCCCGGCGTCCCCGTCGCGCCGCAGGCCGGGCTGGGGCACTACGGTCGGGTGCCGCCCGGCGAGCGACTGCGGGTCCTGCTGGTCGAGGACGACGAGGGCGACGCCTTCCTGGTCGGCGAGCTGCTCGCCGAGACCAACTCGATGATCGACCTGCTGGTCGCCACCAGTCTCAGCGAGGCCCGGCAGCGGGTGATGGGGGTCGACTGCGTCCTGCTCGACCTGGGCCTGCCCGACGCGCAGGGCCTGGACGGGCTCCGCCGGGTGCTGGAGATGGCCAGCGGGGCGGCGGTCTGCGTGCTCACCGGCCGCTCCGACGAGCACCTGGGCATCGTCGCGGTCGCCGAGGGCGCGCAGGACTACCTGGTCAAGGGTCAGGTCGACGGCGTCCTGCTGACCCGGGCGCTGCGCTACGCGGTGGAGCGCAAGCGGGCCGACGAGAACGCCCGCCGGCTGCGCGAGGTGGAGCTGCGCCAGGCCGAGTCGGCCCGCCTGGAGCGCGGTCTGCTGCCCCAGCCGCTGATGACCACCGACCAGGTGGCGGTGCACACCTTCTACCGCCCCGGCCGGCACGCCGCGCTGATCGGCGGCGACTTCTACGACGTGGTGCAGACCCGGCCGGACCGGATCGACCTGATCGTCGGCGACGTCTGCGGCCACGGCGTGGACGAGGCCGCCCTCGGCGTCGAGCTGCGGGTGGCCTGGCGGGCCCTGGTCCTGGCCGGGGTGCCGGACGACGAGGTGCTGCCCGCGCTGGAGCAGGTGCTGATGAGCGAGCGCCGGCTCCAGGAGATCTTCGCCACGGTGGCCACCGCCCGGCTCGACCTGGCGGCCAACCGGGCCACCGTGCGACTCGCCGGCCATCCGCCGCCGCTGCTGCTCAGCGGGGGTAAGGTCGCTCCGGTGCCGGCCCCGGGCGGTCTGCTGCTGGGTGTGCGGCCGCGCCGACCCGTTGCCTTCGACCTGGAGTTCGACACCGATGACTGGTCCCTGCTGATGTACACCGACGGCCTCATCGAGGGTCGGGTGGGCAGCGGTGACGACCGGCTGGACGTGCCGGGGCTGACCGACCTGCTCGCCGACCCCGCCAACCGCGCGGTGTCCCTGGCCGAGCTGCCCGCCTGGCTGGTCGGCCGCGCCGAGCAGCTCAACGGCGGTCCGCTCGCCGACGACGTCGCCATGCTGCTGGTCACCCGCGGCGGTGGCCGGTGAGCGCCCGGACCGCGCACCGGGCCCCGCGGTCGGGAACGGAGAGCGTGCGGTGAAGGCGTACCAGCAGGGGTGGACCCTGCGGCGGCGCGTGGTCGCGCTGCTCGGCGTGGTGCTGGTGCTGCTGCTCGGGCTGGCCGCGGCCGAGGCGACCCTCGCCGCCAAGAACCGGCAGAACATCGACGCGGTGCTGCTCAAGACCGGTCCGTTGCGGGTCCAGGCGCAGGAGCTGATGAGCGCCCTGCTCGACCAGGAGACCGCCGTCCGCGGCTACGCGGTGAACGCCGACCGCAACGACCTGGCGCCCTACCAGGACGGCCTGCGGCGGGAGCGGGACACCGTCGCCGAGATGCGCAAGCTTGCCGTCGACTACCCGGACGTGCTGCGCGAGATGGGGGTCGTCGAGCAGCGGGCCGCCGCGTGGCGGACCGCCGTCGCCGAGCCGGTCATCGCCACGACCGAGCGCAGCGGCCCGTCCGCCGGCCAGGCGCTGATCACCGACCAGACCCGGCAGCAGTTCGACAGCATCCGGACGGCGGTCGACGCCCTCCAGGCCGAGATCCTGCAGGTCCGGAAGGAGACCGCCGACAAGGTCAACGCGACGAGCAACGTGCTGGTGGTGCTCCTGATCATCGCGGCCCTGGTGGTGGCGGTGGCCGGCGCGGTCCTGCTGCTCTCCCTCGACCGGATCCTCATCCGGCCCCTCTCCGGCCTGGTCGGCCAGGTGCGGAAGGTCGCCTCGGGTGACTACCGGCACCACATCGAGGGGTCCGGGCCGCCGGAGTTCCGCCTGCTCGCCGACGACATCGACCTCATGCGGCAGAAGATCGCCCGGGAGCTGGACGAGGTACGCGAGGCGCGCGAGCGCATCGAGTGGGTCAACAGCCAGCTCCAGAAGCAGGCCGAGGAGCTCACCCGGTCCAACCGCGACCTGGAGCAGTTCGCGTACGTCGCCTCGCACGACCTGCAGGAACCGCTGCGCAAGGTGGCCAGCTTTTGCCAGCTCCTCCAGCGGCGCTACGCGGGGCAGCTCGACGAGCGGGCCGACCAGTACATCGCGTTCGCGGTCGACGGCGCGCAGCGGATGCAGCGGCTGATCAACGATCTGCTCGCGTTCTCCCGCATCGGCCGGCTCACCACCGGTTTCGTCGAGGTCGACCTCAACAAGGTGATGGGCGACGTGGCCGGCCAGACCGAGGCGGCCCGGCAGTACGCCCACGCCGAGCTGAGCTGGGACAAGCTGCCCGTGATCCGCGGCGAGGAGCCGCTGCTGACCAACCTGCTGGCCAACCTCGTCAGCAACTCGATCAAGTTCCGTCGCCCCGACGTGCCGCCGAAGGTGCACGTCTCGGCCCGGCTGGTCGACGGCGAGTGGGAGATCAGCTGCCGCGACAACGGCATCGGGATCGAGCCGGAGTTCGCCGACAAGATCTTCGTGATCTTCCAGCGGCTGCACTCCAAGGACGCCTACCCGGGCACCGGCATCGGGCTGGCCATCGTCAAGAAGATCGTCGAGTACCACGGCGGCCGGGTGTGGGTGGACACCGACACCCCCGAGGGCACCACGATCCGGTTCACCCTTCCCGCCCTGCCCGAGGACGTCGCGGCGGCGGAACCGGCCGCCGGGGCCGAGGAGTCGACCGGGGACGTCGCGGCGACCGGGGACGGCGTCGACGACGCCGCGGTGAGCGTGACCCGGCAGCCGGACGGCACGGCCCGGGAAGAGACGCCCGAGGGGGCGGCCCGAGACAGTGAGACGGGTGGCATGAAGGAGACGGTGGGATGACCGCGCCGGCGGACGGCAAGAGCCCGATCGAGGTCCTGCTCGTCGAGGACGATCCGGGCGACGTGCTGATGACCCAGGAGGCGTTCGAGGAGCACAAGCTCCGCAACCGGCTCACCGTCGTCTCCGACGGCGCGGAGGCGCTGGCCTACCTGCGCCGCGAGGGCCAGTACGCGGAGGCCGTGACCCCCGACCTGATCCTGCTCGACCTGAACCTGCCCCGCCGGGACGGCCGGGAGGTGCTGGAGGAGATCAAGAAGGACGAGCAGCTCTGCCGGATCCCGGTCGTGGTGCTCACCACCTCCCAGGCCGACGAGGACATCCTGCGCAGCTACCAGCTGCACGCCAACGCCTACGTGACCAAGCCGGTGGACTTCGAGCGCTTCATCTCGGTGGTCCGCCAGATCGACGAGTTCTTCGTCAGCGTGGTCAAGTTGCCGCCGCGTGGGTGACCCGCTGCTGGAGGAGGTCGGCGCGCTGCTGCAGGAGGCCGCGGCCGACATCGTGGTGCCGCTGTTCCGCCGCCTCGACGACTCCGACATCTCCGAGAAGGCTCCCGGCGAGGTGGTCACCGTCGCCGACCGGAAGGCCGAGGCGCTGATCTCCGCCGGGCTGCGGCGGCTGCGCCCCGGCTCGGTGGTGGTCGGCGAGGAAGCGGTCGCCGACGACCCGACCCTGCTGCGGCACCTGCGCGGCGCCGGTGACGTCTGGCTGGTCGACCCGGTGGACGGCACCTCCAACTTCGCCGCCGGCCGGCGTCCCTTCGCCCTCATGGTGGCGCTGCTGACCGACGGGGCGCCGGTCGCCTCCTGGGTCTACGACCCGCTGGACGGCGCGCTGGCCACCTGCCGAGTGGGCGACGGCACCTGGCTGGACGGCGACCCGGTACGCACCGCCGGGCGGGAGCCCGAGGTCGGCGCGCTGCGCGGCACGGCGATGACCCGCTTCCTTCCCCCGGACTTCCGGCGGAGCGTGGAGGCGGGCGGCGAGCGGCTCGGCGAGCTGCTGCCCGGCCAGCACTGCGCCGGCCGGGAATACCTGGACGTGCTCACCGGCGCGCAGCAGTTCGTGCTCTTCTGGCGCACCCTGCCCTGGGACCACGCCCCCGGCACCCTGCTGGTCCGGGAGGCCGGCGGGGTGGCCCGCCGCTTCGACGGCACCGACTACCACCCGGCCGACGAGGGCAAGGGTCTGCTGGTCGCGGCCAGCGAGGACACCTGGGAAGAGGTCCGGGCCGCCCTCCTAGGCGGCTGAGCGAGCGGTCCGCGACGGCCCTGGCACGCTCCGTCGACGATCCGCGTCGTCCGAGGTCGGGGGCGTGGCGCGCGGCCCGCGGTCCGGTATCGTGACCGGCGGTCTCCGCCCGCAGGCCGCCGCCCGGCGCCGGTGGAGCCGCCGCCGCGCAAGGTCGACTCGGGGGCCGGCGGTCGACGGAAGGACCCTCACGTGCCCAGGACCAGGCTCACCCGCCGGCCCATCGGCCGCTCGCTGGTCGCCCTGCTCGCCGCGACGGCCCTGCTGCTGGGTGCCGGTCCCGCCCCCGCCGGGGCGGCCGCCGCCGCGCCCACCCCGAGCGCCCCCGACGAGGGCGGCAGCAAGCAGCTCCGCGAGGCACTGGAGGCGGCGGCGAAGGGCCACATCGACGCCAAGAACCGGCTCGACAACTCCAAGCGCCGGCAGGTCGCGCTGGCCAACCAGCTCAAGCAGGTCGAGGGACGCCTGGTCGAGCTGTCCGCGCAGGTCGGCGAGGTGGCCGCACAGTCCTACCGGCTGGGCCGGCTGACCCCGGTGTCGATGCTGCTGGGCAGCTCCGACCCGGACGACTTCCTGAAGCGGGCCGCCGAGCTGGACGTCATGGCCCAGCGGGACAGCAAGCGCCTGCACGACCTCAACGAGGCGAAGGCCCAGGCCGCCGAGGCGAAGGTGGCCATCGACATCGAGGTGCGGGAGCAGCAGAAGCAGCTCGCCGTGCTGGCCAGGAAGAAGCGGGACGCCGAGGTGGCGCTCGCCAAGGTCAGCTCCGGCTCCGGCTCCGGCTTCGGCGGCACCTCGTCGTCGGCCAAGCCGGCGCCCCGCAACCCGGACGGCTCGTGGCCGTCGGAGTCCTGCTCGGTGACCGACCCGACGCCCGCCGACGGCTGCATCACCCCGCGCACCCTGCACATGCTCCAGCAGGCCAAGGCGGCCGGCTACAAGCGCTACGTCTCCTGCCACCGCAGCGGCGGGGGTGGCGAGCACCCGAAGGGCCGGGCCTGCGACTTCGCCGCGGCCAGCGGCGGCTTCGAGGACGTCTCGGCCACCGGGGGCGACAAGTCCTACGGCGACAGCCTCGCCAGCTGGGCCAAGAACAACGCCAGCCGGCTCGGCATCATGTACGTCATCTGGTACCGGCAGATCTGGATGCCGAACACCGGCTGGCGGTCGTACAGCGGGGGCGGCAGTCCCGCCGCCGACCACACAAACCATGTTCACATCTCGATGTATTGACCCCCGCCGTGGGGAACGCTGCGTAGCATCGCCACGGTGAGCAGCACATCGTCCGACGTCGTCGCGGAGCCGGCGCCGAGCGCGCCGGTCCCGCCCCGGGCCCTGCCGAACGGGCTCGCCGCGTTCCTGGTCTTCCTCTCCAGCGGGGCCGTGCTGGTGCTGGAGACGGTCTCGCTCCGCCTGGTCGGCCCGTACGTCGGGGTGACCCTCCAGGTGACCAGCTCGGTGATCGGCATGGCCCTGGCCGCCATCGCGTACGGGGCGTGGATGGGCGGCTGGCTGGCCGACCGGCGGGACCCGCGCACCCTGCTCGCCCCGGCCCTGGTGCTGGCCGGCATCGCCACCGCCGTCACCCTGCCCGCCGTCCGGTACGCCGGTGAGGCGCTGCGCGGCGGTGCGGCGAGCGCGGTGCTGCTGCTGACCGCGCTGGCGGTGCTGCTGCCGGCGGCGTTGCTGGCCGGGGTCACGCCGCTCGTGGTGAAGCTCCAGCTCGCCGACCTGCGCCGCACGGGGCAGGTGGTCGGCCGGCTCTCCGGCATCGGCACCCTCGGCGGCATCACGGCCACCCTGGCCACCGGGTTCGTCCTGGTGGCGGCGCTGCCCAGCACGGTGATCGTGCTGGCGCTGGCCGGCGTGCTGGGGGTGACCGGGCTGGCGCTCGGGGCGTACCTGCGCCGGCAGGCGGGGGCGGCGCTGCCGGGCCCGGCCCGCGCCAGGGCCGCCCTGGGGGTGCTCGGCCTCGCCGCGGCCGGCCTCTCCGCGGTCGCCCCGAACCCGTGCGACGTGGAGACCGCCTACCACTGCGCCCGGGTCGAGGCGGACGGGCAGCGGGCCCAGGGGCGCACGCTCTACCTGAACTCCGCCGAGCACTCCTACGTGGACCTGGCCGACCCGACCCACCTGAAGTACGCGTACACCCAGTGGATCGGCCTGGTCGCGGACGTGGCGCGGCCGGCGAGGCAGCCGGTGGACGCGCTGCACCTGGGCGGCGGCGGCTTCACCATGCCGCGCTACCTGGCCGCGACCCGGCCGGGCAGCGACAACCTGGTCTTCGAGATCGACGGCGGCCTGGTCGAGCTGGACCGGCGGGAGCTGGGCGTGCGCACCGGGCCGCAGCTGCGCGCCCGGGTGGGGGACGCGCGGATGCTGCTCGGCGCCGAGCCCACCGACAGCCGGGATCTGATCGTCGGCGACGCCTTCGGTCACCTGGTGGTGCCGTGGCACCTGGCCACCCGGGAGATGGCCGCCGACATCCGCCGGGTGCTCCGGCCGGACGGGATCTACGTGCAGAACGTCATCGACTACCCGCCGGACCGGTTCATCCGCGCCGAACTGGCCACGGTGGCGGCCGAGTTCCGCAACGTGGCGCTGATCGCCCCGCCCGGCGCGATCGCCGGGCAGCACGGCGCGAACTTCCTCATCGTGGCCTCCGACGCGCCGCTGCCGCTGGCCGACGTCCCGGCGCGACTGCGGCTGCTCGCGGAGCCGGCGAAGCTGCTGGACGGGGGGAAGGTGGCCGAGTTCGTCGGGGACGCGCTGGTGCTCACCGACGACTACGCGCCGGTGGACCAGCTCCTCGCGACCGCCTGATCGGGTGACTTCGCTGACCGATTTCGACCCCTGAGGTGTACGAGGGCCGGCCTCGGGCAACTGGACCGACCATGGGTGCAGCGGTCAGGAACGGCGCGCAGCTGCTCGGCGAGCGGTACCGGCTGGTCGAGCAGCTCGGCGCGGGGGGCATGTCGGTCGTCTGGCGCGGCTACGACGAGGTGCTCGGCCGGCAGGTGGCGATCAAGGTGCTGGCCTCGCGGCTGGCCAGCGACAAGGCGTTCCGGCACCGGATCCGGATCGAGGCGCAGGCCGCCGCGCGGCTCTGCCACCCCAACATCACCAACGTGTACGACTACGGGGAGTCCGAACAGGTCGGGCTGACCGTCCCGTACGTGGTGATGGAGCTGGTCGACGGCGGCCCGCTGAGCAGCCGGCTCGGCCGGGGCGGGCAACTGCCCTGGCGGGAGGCGCTGACGATCGGCGCGGAGGTGGCCTCCGCGCTGGCCACCGCGCATGCGCGCGGCGTGGTGCACCGGGACGTCACCCCCGGCAACGTCATGCTCACCTCGACCGGGGTGAAGGTCGTCGACTTCGGCATCTCGGCGCTGGTGGGAGAGAGCGAGAAGGGCCCGGACGGCGCGCTGCTCGGCACGCCCGCCTACCTGGCGCCGGAGCGGCTGGACAACGGCCAGGTCTCCCCGGCCACCGACGTCTACGCGGTCGGCCTGCTGCTCTACCGGATGCTCACCGGCCGGCTGCCCTGGCAGGCCAGCACCACCACCCAGATGCTCCGCGCCCACATGTACAACGAGCCGGACCCGATGCCGCCCGTGGTGGGACTTCCCGACGAGGTCGCCGACCTGGTCCGGCGCTGCCTGGCGAAGCGCCCGGAGGACCGCCCGGCCACGGTCGAGGTGGCCCGTACGCTCGCCGAGGCCGCCGGGATCGCGGCGATCGTGCCGGTCTCCCCGGCGCTCGGCCAGTTCGACCCGACGCTCATGGAGAACGCGGGCACGACGATCCTGCCGTGGTCGGCGGCGACCGACGCGCTGCCCTTCTCGGCGATCCGCACGAAGACCCGCCGGGCCGCGGCCCGGCGGCGCAGGGTGGAGGCCGGGGTGGCCGCGGCCGGCCTGATCGCGGTGACCGCCGCCCTGTGGGGGGTCACCTCGAAGAGCCCGGCCAGCGGCGGGGTGGAACCGACCGAGGCCCGGATGGGGCTGCCCGAGCCGGCCCCCTGCGCGGTCGACTACGTGCTGCGCCGTGACTCCGGCAAGGACTTCACCGCGGACCTGACCCTCACCAACACGGGCAGCCGCGAGCTGCGGGACTGGACCATGAGCTTCACGTTCCCGGGCAGGCAGACCGTCGGGGCGGCCCAGCCCGCGGTACGCCAGCAGGGCAAGACCGTGCTGGTGCAGGCCCCGGCGACCGACGCCGCGCTGGCGCCGGGCGCCTCGAAGAAGGTCTCGCTGACGGGCAGCTACACCGGAGGCAACCCGCTGCCGGTGGAGTTCAAGGTCGGCGAGAGCACCTGCGGCGTGCAGGTGTCCGGTGTCGCCGGCTCGGCGCCCACCACGGCGCCGCCGCCCACCACGACACCCGCCAAGCCGCCGGCCAAGGCACCCGCGAAGGCGCCGGCGGCCAAGGCGCCGGCGAAGGCGCCCGCGAAGCCCGTCGCGAAGGCCAAGCCCGGCAAGGGCAAGGAGGACGGCAAGGGAAAAGGCCGGTAGACCGGCGGAAGGGAGGTGGGCCCGGCGGCAAGGGCAAGAAGAAGTGACGGTCAGGTCAGCCCGGCGAACTGCTGCACCCGATCGATCGGGCCCTCCACGATGAGGACGCTCTCCGGCTCGAGGACGGTGTCCGAGTCCGCGTAGCGGAACGGCTCGCCGGCGGGTTTCGCGCCGACCACCATCACCCCGTACCGGTCGATCGGGGTCAGCTCGCGCAGCGACCGGCCGACCAGCGACGGGGGCACCCGGACCTTGGCGATCGCGAAGTCGTGGCCGAACTCCATGAAGTCGAGCATCCGGCTGACGATGAGGTGCGCCACCCGGTCGCCGGTCTCCGCCTCGGGAAAGATGACGTGGTGGACGCCCACCGAACGCAGGATCTTCGCGTGCTTCTCGGAGGTCGCTCGCGCCCAGATCTGCGGAATTCCCAACTCGGTCAGGGCCAGCACGGTGAGCACGCTCGCCTCGACCGACGCGCCGATGGCGACCACCACCCGCCGGAAGTCCGCGACGCCCACCTGGCGCAGCACGTTCTCCTCGGTGGTGTCCGCCTGGACCACCCGGTCCAGCCGGGACGCCCAGCGCTGCACCCGGTCCTGCTGGTGGTCGATGGCGAGCACGTCGTGGCCGAGTTGCAGCAGCGAGCCGGCCAGCCGGGAGCCGAACCGGCCCAGGCCGATCACCACGACGCTGCTGTCGTCCCTCTTTCTAGCCGACAACGGGCTGCTCCTCCGGGTAGCGGTACAGGTGTCGCCGGGTGTTCAACGCGATCGCCGACCCGAGGGTGAGCGGGCCGACCCGGCCGATGAACATGAGCACGATGAGCACGTACTTGCCGGGCTGTGACAGCTCCGGGGCGAGGCCGGTGGACAGGCCCGTGGTGCTGAACGCGGAGGTCACCTCGAACACCGCGGCGAAGTTGCGCAGGTTGTCGGTGAACAGGATCAGCAGGATCGTGCCGAGGACCACCAGCGCCACGCTGAGCAGCGTCACGGTGAGCGCCTGGCGCTGGCTGGCCGTGGCCACCCGCCGCCCGCCCACCGTGACGTCCGGCTCGCCGCGCAGCTCCGCCCAGATCACGAAGGCGAGCAGGAAGAAGGTCGAGACCTTGATGCCGCCCGCGGTGCTGGCGCTGCCGCCGCCGATGAACATGAGGACGATCAGCAGCGGGTAGCTCTCGTCGGCGAGCCGGTCGGTGTTGATCACGTCGAAACCGCCGGTGCGGCTCAGCGCGATCTGGGTGAACGAGGCCAGCACCTTGCCGGCCGAGTCGTAGGTGCCGATGGTGGCCGGGTTGGTCCACTCGGCGAGCAGCAGGAACACGACGCCCGACCCGATCAGCACGACGGTGCCCCAGATGGTCAGCTTGGTGGCGATCGCCCACCGGCGCGGCCGCCGCCAGAGCCGGACGGCCTCGAACAGCGCCGGGAAGCCGACGCCGCCGACGATCGCGCCGAAAGCCAGCGGCAGCGCGACCCACGGATCGCGGGAGAAGGCGACCAGTCCGTCGGAGTAGAGGGTGAAGCCGCCGTTGTTGAACGCCTGGACGGCGTGGAAGCTGGCGTACCAGAGCGCCCGGCCCGGGGAGTAGTCGTAGACCAGCCAGAGCCGGCCGGTGATCACCACGATCATCGCGGCTTCGGTGACGAGGACCGTGGCGACGATCCGGACCAGCAGCCAGCTCACGTCGCCGAGGCCGAACTCGGCGGTCTCGGCCTGCACGAGCAGCCGGTTGCGCAGGCCGAGCTGCCGGGAGACCACCAGGATCACCAGCGCCGCGACGGTCAGGATGCCCAGGCCGCCGAGCTGGGTGAGCACCGTGATCATGACCAGGCCGAAGTTGTTCCAGTAGTTCGGTGTGTCGTTGACGGCGAGCCCGGTGACCGAGACGGCCGAGGTAGAGGTGAACAGCGCCGTGACGAACGGGGTGTAGCGGCTCTCGCTGGTGGCCCAGGGCAGCATCAGCAGGCCGGTGCCGAGCAGGATCACCGCCAGGAACCCGAACGGCACCAGCCGTACGGGGTTCCGGAGCAGGTGGCGCACCAGGTCATCTTCCGTCCGGAGATTCACCGGCAGGTCAGGAACCGACCAACTGGCGGCCAACGCGGATCGCTCTCATGTCCATGCCTCTCGCCGACAGGAGGCGGCGTCGCGACGTATCAAGCTCTTCCAGGGCCCGGGCCTCGACGACGCTCTCGGCGACCATCCCGACACGGGGCCGTGGCGGCGCACGCGGGACTCCGACCGGCCTTCCGCGCCGGGGCGGCTCGGGGCTCTCGGCGCGGCGCCTCCCGCCCTCGGGCGCCGCGTCGTCGCTGCCGCGTCGTCGCCGCACCGTCGTCGCTGCCGGACCGTCGCTGCCGGACCGTCGCTGCCGGGTCGTCGTCGCTGCCGCGGCTCGGGATGTCGGTGTAGGCCGCTACGAACTTGATGACGTGGATGGATCGGACGGACGGACGGACGGATCAGGTCACTCTGCTGGTGCTGGTGCTGGTGCTGGTGCTGGTGCTGGTGCTGGTGGTTGAGGCCCGGCGCGCGCCGGTCGTGCGTGCGCCCGGTGAGCGCCGGGGACTCCTCCAGGACCAGGTAGGTCGCCGGTGCCGATGCCGGCAATGCCAATGCCAGTGCCGGCGCCGATGTCGATGACCGTGTCCTGGTGGCGCCTGCCGAGCCGATGTCGAAAAGACTCAGGAACGGACGGCTGAGTCAGCCGACCGGGCCGGCCGCCTCCCTGCCCGGGATCCCTGTCCAACGCCCTGTTCGGGTCCCTGTCCAACGCCCTGTTCGGTCCCTGTTCGCGGCGGCCGGTGACGGCATGCCGAATCGGGCACGGGTGGGCGTGAGTCGTTCACGACATCAAGTTCGTAGCGGCTCGCGAGTAACTGCCCGGGTCGCTCGGCGACGCAGGTGCCGCGCCGGTCTCCGCCAACTCCCGGCTGGAGGGCAGCCTGTCTCCCGCTCCGGGTCAACCAGGACGGCGACTGCCGACCAGGACGGCGACTGCCGAGCGCGACGGCGACTGCCGACCGCGCGGCCAGCGGTGGCGGGGCGCGACACAGTGGCGTCCCGCCCGGTGGTGGCGGCGGCCACCGGGGCCGGGGGAGGGATCCACCGTCCCGAGGTGCTTGTAACGGCCGGCCACCCCACCTGGGTTACTTGTGTGTTTCGGCCACATAGCCCGTGCGTGACGTCACTTCTAGCGTGAGCCGACAACTGACACTTCCCCTGTCCCCACCTGGAGTCGCAATGACGATCCGGCACACGCGACGGGTGTTCCTTTCCGCCGCCACGGTGATGGCGGCCGCGCTCGCGGCCACGGCCTGTGGCAGCCCGCAGGACACCGCCTCCGGCGGCGGCGACGCCGCACCGGTCAAGGTCGGCCTGGTGTATTCCCAGTCCGGGCCGCTGGCCAGCTACGGCAAGCAGTACATCGAGGGCTTCAAGGCCGGCCTCGACTTCGCCACCAAGGGCACCGGCAAGGTCGGCGACCGGAAGGTCGAGTTGACCGAGGTCGACGACGCGGGCGACCCGGCGAAGGCGGTCTCCGCGGCCAAGGACCTGATCGGCAAGGGTACGAAGATCATCGCCGGGTCCACCTCGTCCGGCGTGGCCCTCCAGGTCGCCCCCATCGCGGCGCAGAACAAGGTGCTGTTCATCTCCGGCCCGGCCGCCACCGACGCGGTGACCGGCGCGAACAAGTACACCTTCCGCTCGGGCCGGCAGTCGTACCAGGACGTGGTGACCGCCAAGTCGTTCATCGGCGACGCCGCCGGCAAGAAGGTGGTCGTCTTCGCCCAGGACGGCGCCTTCGGTGACGCCAACGAGGCCGCCGTCAAGGCCGTCATCGGCGGTGCCGGCGCGACCGTGAGCAGCGTCCGGGCCCCGGCCAGCGCCACCGAGTTCACCCCGTTCGCCAGCCAGATCAAGGCCGCCAAGCCGGACCTGCTCTTCGTCGCCTGGGCGGGCACCACCGCCCCGGCCATGTGGCAGACCCTCGACCAGCAGGGCGTGCTCTCCTCCACCACGGTCGTCACCGGCCTGGACATCCGCGCCTCCTGGCCCACCTTCGGGGCGGCCGGCAGCAAGATCTCCTTCCTGTCGCACTACTTCGACGGGGCCAGCGACACCGAGGCCGCCAAGGCCGCCAAGGCGAAGATCCCGGGCGGCACGCTCGACCTGTTCCACCCGGACGGCTTCGCCGCTGCCCAGATGGTCGTCCGCGCCGTGCAGGAGGGTGGCGACGACGTGGACAAGATGGTCAAGGCGCTGGAGGGCTGGCAGTTCGACGGCGTCAAGGGCAAGATGACCATCCGCGCCGAGGACCACGCGCTGCTCCAGCCGATGTACCAGGCGAAGCTCTCCGGCAGCGGCACCGCCTTCACGGCGGCCGCGCAGAAGACCCTGACCGGTGACGAGAGCGCGCCGCCGGTCGCGCAGATGAAGGGCTGACCCAGTGCTCGCCACCCGCGGTCTGACCTGGCGGATCGGTGAGGTCGCCATCGTCGACTCCGTCTACCTCGACCTCGCACCGGGGGAGTTCCTCGGCGTGATCGGGCCGAACGGCGCCGGCAAGACCTCCCTGTTCAACCTGATCACCGGCCTGCGCCGGCCCACCGAGGGGCGGATCCTGCTGGACGGGGCGGACGTCACCGAACTCCCCCCGCACCGGCGGGCCCGCCTCGGTCTGGGGCGTACCTTCCAGGCGTCCTCGGTCTTCGGGTCGCTGACGGTGCGGGAGAACGTCCGGCTCGCCGTACAGGCGCACCGGGGTGGCTCGATGAAGCTGTGGCGGCGGGCGGCGGCCGACCGGGAGGTGGCCGCCGCCGCCGACGCGGCGCTCGACCGGGTGGGCCTGGCCCACCGGGGTACGGCGCTGGCGGGCACCCTGGCCCACGGCGAGAAGCGCAAACTGGAGATCGCCCTGCTGCTCGCCGGTGAACCCCGGGTGATGCTGTTGGACGAGCCGATGGCCGGGGTGAGCGCCGAGGACGTGCCCGAGCTGGTCAGCGTGATCAAGTCCCTGACCGGCGACAGCGGCCGGTCGGTGCTCATGGTGGAGCACCACATGGACGTGATCCTGGAACTGGCCGACCGGATCGCCGTGATGCACCACGGCGCGCTGCTGGCCTGCGACACCCCGGACACGGTGATGGCGAACGCCACCGTGCAGGAGGCGTATCTGGGGGAGGCACTCTGATGACCGAACCTGTCCTGTCCGTCGAGGACCTGTCGGTGCGGATCGCCGGGCTGCACATCCTCCAGGGAGTGTCGTTCGAGGTCGCCCCGACCGGGGTGACCGTGCTGCTCGGCCGCAACGGCGTCGGCAAGACCACCACGCTGCGCGCGATCGTCGGGCTCACCCCGCGCAACGGCGAGGTGCGCGGCACCGTCCGGATGGGGGCGCAGAGCCTGCTGGCCCGCCCCACCCACCGGCTGGTCCGCGGCGGCCTCGGCTACGTGCCGGAGGACCGCTGCGTCTTCGCCGGGCTCACCGTCGCGGAGAACCTGCGGCTGGCCGAGCGGCGGGGCACCACCCCGGCGTACGACAAGGTCTACGCCCTCTTCCCCGAGCTGGACCGGCGCGGACGGCAGCGGGCCGGCTCGCTCTCCGGCGGGCAGCAGCAGATGCTCGCGATCGGCCGGGTCCTGCTCAACGACAACCGGCTGCTGCTGGTCGACGAGCCGACCAAGGGGTTGGCGCCGAAGGTGGTGACCGAGGTGGCCGAGGTGCTGGAACGGGTCGCGGAATCCGTGCCGGTGCTCCTGGTCGAGCAGAACCTGGCCGTGGTGCGGCGGCTGGCGCGCGACGCCGTGGTGCTCTCCGCCGGCCAGGTCGCCTGGACCGGCAATGCGCAGGACCTGCTGCTGGAGACCGCGCTGACGAAGTCGCTGCTGGGCGTCGGTTCGGAGGTGCCGGTGAACGCGAGGAGTGAGCCGGGTTTGCGAGCCCCGCGGTCGCGAACGAAGGGTGGCTCGGCGTGAGCACGGTGATCCTGTTGACCCTGACCGGGCTCGGCCTGGCGGCGCTCTACTTCCTGGTCGCCTCCGGCCTGTCCCTGGTTTTCGGCCTGGCCGACGTGCTCAACTTCGCGCACGGCCTCTTCCTGGGCGTCGGGGCGTACGCGACCTGGTGGGCGGCGGGCAACCTGCCCGGGGCCGGCCCGGACGGCCTGGGGTTCCTGGTGGCCGTCGCGTTCGGCGTGCTCGCCGGGTCGGCCGTGGCCGTGCTCGTCGAGCTGGTGCTGATCCGGCCGCTCTACTCCCGCACCATCGAGCAGGTGCTGGTCACCGTCGGCCTGTCGCTGGCCGGAGTGGCACTGCTCCAGGCCACCTGGGGCGCCGACGCGCGGCCGTTCCCGCGCCCCGGCTGGACCCGGGACGTGACCTCGGTGCTGGGCGCCCAGGTGCCGAACGCCGGGCTCCTGCTGATCGTCGCCGCCGCGGTGGTGCTCGGCGCGCTGCTCGCGTTCCTGCGGTTCACCCGGTACGGCCTGATCATCCGGGCCGGTGTGGAGAACCGGGAGATGGTGACCGCGCTCGGCATCGACGTGCGCAAGGCGTTCACCCTGGTCTTCGCGATCGGCGGGGCGGCCGCCGCGCTGGCCGGCGCGCTCGGCTCGGTCTACTTCGGCACCGTGTCGCCCGGGCAGGGCGGCTCACTGCTGATCTTCGCGTTCATCGTGGTGGTGATCGGCGGCATGGGCTCGGTGGTCGGGTCCGCGTACGCGGCGGTCGCGGTGGGGCTGCTGCAACAGTTCGTCAACTACTACGGCACGTCCGGGCTGGGTGACCTCTGCGTGGTCGGTCTGCTCGCCGTGGTGCTGCTGCTGCGTCCGCAGGGCCTGGCCGGAAAGGTGGCTCACGCATGACCGAGGTCAAGAGCGCCGAGGTGGCGGCGCCGCCCGCCGCGGTGCCCGACGAGCTGACCCCCGGCCACGCCCGCTGGCACGGCCTGCGCCCGTACGCGCCGCTGGTCGCCCTCGTGGTGGCGGCGGTCCTGCCGTACTCCACGGTGAACCTGCCGGGCATCTTCGAGGGGCCGCTGAACTCGCCGGGCACCCTGCAACTGCTCGCCATCTGCCTGGTCTTCGGCGGCCTGGCGGCCGGCTACGACCTGCTGTTCGGGCGGACCGGCATGCTCTCCTTCGGGCACGCCCTCTACTTCGCCGCCGGCGTCTACGGCACCGACGTGCTGGTGACCCGGGCCGGTCTGCCGCTCTGGCAGGCCGCGCTGCTGACCGTCACCGGCGGGACGATCCTCGCCGCGCTGCTCGGGGCGGTCGCCCTGCGCACGGTCAGCATCGCGTTCGCCATGGTGACGCTCGCCTTCGCGCAGGTCGGGGCGATCCTGGTGGCCCGGGACTTCGGCGGGCTCACCGGCGGCGAGGAGGGGTTGCCGCTGGACGTCTCCGGGCTGCCGGCCGCCCTGGTCGGGGTCACCAACACGGTGAACCTGTACTGGCTGGCGCTGGCGTACCTGGCTCTGGTGGTCCTCGTGGTGCACCGGGTGAGCGGCTCGCCGACCGGGCGGGTGCTGGCCGGCCTGCGCGACGACGAGCGGCGGATGGGGGTGCTCGGGCTCGACCCGTACCGGTTCAAGCTGGTCGCGTTCACCCTGGCCGGCGGCCTGGCCACGGCCGGCGGGGTGGTCTACTGCCTGATCGTCGGCGGCGCCAGCCCGCACGTCACCTCGTCGGAGCTGACCCTGTCCCTGCTGGTCATGGTGGTGCTCGGCGGTCCCGGCACCCGCTGGGGCCCGGTGCTCGGCGGCATCCTCTACATGTACCTGGACCACCGCCTCACCGCCTTCGGCACCAGCGACGCGGTGAACAACCTGCCGGCGTTCCTGAGCCACCCGCTGAGCCAGCCGCTGTTCGTCCTGGGCACGGTGTTCATCCTGGCGGTGTACTTCTTCCCCGGCGGCCTGGCCAGCCTCCGCGCCCGCCTGCAACCCGTCCTGACGTCCCTGTCCCGCCGCCGCTGACCCGCCCGCCCTGCCGGGCCCCACCCGCGCTGATCATGAAGTTATTGTCACGACACGCCGGTGTCGACGGCGATAACTTCATGATCAACGGAAGCTGAGCGGGAGGTGGGCATGGCGGAGAGCAGGCTGGCCGTGGTCAGCGGGGGTGGCACCGGGATCGGGGCCGCCGTCGCGCGGGGGCTCGTGCTGGACGGGTACGACGTCGTGATCGTCGGGCGGCGCGGGGACGTTCTCGCCGAGGCCGCCGCGCGAATCTCGGCGGCGTCCGGGCGGGCGGGCGCCGTCACCGCGGTGGCCGCCGATTTGACCGACCCGGCGCAGGTCGCGGCAGTCGTCTCGGCGGTCGGGGAGCGGACCGTCGACGCGGTGGTCAACAACGCCGGCGGTTACCTGGGCGGGCCGACCGACACCCTGGCCGACGTGGCGGGCTGGTGGCGGGCCAACCTGGACGCCAACGTGCTCACCGCGGTCCTCCTCACCGAGGCGCTGCTGCCCGCCCTGCGTCGACCCGGCGGCCGGGTGGTGCTGCTCAGTTCCATCGCCGCCCAGCGGGGCGGCGGCGGGCCGTACTCGGCGGCGAAGGCCGCCCTGCACGGCTGGGCGTACGACCTCGCCGCGCAGCTCGGTCCGGAACAGATCACGGTCAACGTGGTCAGCCCCGGGTACGTGGCCGATACCCAGTTCTTCGGCGACCGGATGACCCCGGAGGGGCACGCCAAGCGGGTGGCCGCCACCCTGGTCGGCCGGGCCGGCGTGCCGGACGACATCGCGGCGGCCGTCCGCTACCTGGTCGGCCCGTCCGCCGGCTACGTCACCGGGCAGGTGCTCGGCGTCAACGGCGGCTCGGTCCTCGGCCGTTGACCCCTTGCGCACGCGGGCAGGGGCGGCGGCCCCCCGTGCGGCCACCGCCCCTGCCCACGTCGCGGGTCAGCCCTTCAGCAGCTCGTACGCCGAGGCGGGCGCCTTCTGCACCTGGTCGCCGCTCGGCGCGCTGAGCTTCGGCGCCTTGCCGAAGTCGTAGTAGCGGGTCACCAGCTTCATGGCCTTCTGCTTGCCGGCGGCCGGGACGTCCAGCGTCAGCGTGGTCAGGTTGCCGTCCGCGCCGACCACCGCCGTGAACGGCACCTTCTTCGCCGCCTCACCCAGCGTGGACACGTCGAGCCCGCTGAAGGAGTTCCGCACGTCGACGTTGTCGGCCAGGTTGACGAAGCCGGTGTACGTTCCGTTGCCCTTGTCCTCGACCGTCCCCGCGGTCCGGATGATCGCCGCGGTGTTGGACGGGTCGGCGCCGTCGTAGACCGGGATCTCCACGGCGTCGTCCAGCTTGGTCCGGTCCAGCGTCATCCAGCGCTTCGGCAGCTTCAGCGCGTCGTGCAGACCGGGGGCACCGGTCAGCTTCACCCGCATCCAGATGTCCTCGTCGATGAGCCGGAACGTGACGTTCATGGTGAACTCCGGGTCGTCGTTCTTCTCCGACATCCCCAGCTCCACGGCGTGTGCGGCCGGATCCACCACGCCGGCCAGCTTGTCGGTGCCCTCGACGCTGGAGAACCGGAAGGCCGGGTCCTTCTCGTCCGGCACGGCGGCCAGCAGCGCGGCCTTCGGGTCGGCCGACGGTGACGGGGTGGGGTCGGATCCGGTGCTCCCGCCGGTGCCGCATCCCGCGGCCAGTGCGGTGGTGGCCAGCACGACGGTCGCGAGGGCCGCGACCCGCCGGAAGGTGGCGGCGGTGCCGGTACGCTGCGTCATCTCGTTTGACTCACTTTCCCAGGTGGCTGTTGCCCCTGAATCAGACCGGCCGCCACGGCCGTCCCGCTGCCGTTATGCTGCCGTCCGACTGCCGTGGGCCGGCGCGGCGGGGCGACCGGGGGTACAGGAGCGGGAACTCGCATGTCAGAGGCGTTGCGCTTCGAGATCCTCGGCCCGCAACGGGCCTGGTACGCGGACCGCCCGCTCGACCTCGGCCCGGGCAAGCAGCGGGCCGTGCTGGCCGTGCTGCTGCTCGCCGCGGGCCGTCCGGTCCCGACCGGGCAGATCGTCGACGCGGTCTGGCCCGAGGAGCCCCCGGCGAACGGCCCGAACGTGGTGCAGAAGTACGTGGCCGGGCTGCGCCGGGTGCTCGAACCCGACCGGTCGCCGCGTGCCCCCGGGCAGGTGCTGACCCTCACCGACGCCGGCTACCTGCTGCGGATCCCGCCGGAGGCGGTGGACGCCGTCCGCTTCGAGCGCGGCGTGCACCGGGCCCGGCAGTGGCACGCGGCCGGGCGTACCGGGGACGCGCTCACCGAGGTGACCGCCGCCCTGGAGCGGTGGCAGGGGGAGCCGTTCACGGGGTTCGCCGGCCCGTACTTCGACGCGGCGCGGCACCGGCTGGTGGAGCTGCGGGCCGTCGCCCTGGAGACGCGCACCGAGCTGGAGCTGGCCGGCGGCCGGCACGGCGAGCTGGTCGGCCGGCTCGTCGAGCTGGTGGCCGAGTTCCCGGTCCGGGAGCGGCTGCGTCAGCAGCTCATGCTGGCCCTGCACCGCAGCGGCCGGCAGGCCGAGGCGCTGGCCGCCTACCGCGACTTCGCCGACCTGCTCCGCGAGGAGTACGGCATCGAGCCCGGCGAGGCCCTCCAGGGCCTGCACCAGCGCATCCTCCGCGCCGACCCCACGCTCCTCCCGCCGTCGCCGCCCCACGCCCCGGCCCCGACAACCGCCCCGCCGGCCCCGACAACCGCCCCGCCGGCGCCGCCCGCCGCCCAGTCGGCCCCGGCCCCGGCGGCCGCCCCGCCCGCTACGCCCACGCCGCCTGGGCCGGAGGCCGTGCCGGCTCCCCGGGCCGGTGGCGTCCCCGATGCCGGCGGGCCGGGCCTGCCGGACGGGGCGCCGGCCCCCGCGCCGGAAGCGGCTCCCGTCGGGACGACGCCCACCGCCTCGACCAGGGATGCTCCCGGACCGGTCCCCGCTCCCACCCCGGCCCCGCCGGCCCCGCCGGGCTGGGGCGGCGCCGGGCCGGTGGCCCCGGTCCCGCACGCCCTCCTGGTCGCCATGAACCAGCCGGCCGAGGCGCCGGTGGCACGCCAGGCGGCAGGGTGGGTCCGGCTCGCCGCGACCGTCGTCGGCACCGCCGGCGCGCTGCTGTCGTTCGGCGCGCTCACCTGGGCGGTGGTCCTCGGGTACGCGCTGTGGCGGCGGAGCTGGCGGCTGGCGCTGGCCGGCCTCGGTTACTTCCTGCTCGTCCTCAGCGTGTTCGTCCTCGCGGTCACCACGCCGGAGACCGAGGAGCCGAGCGACGGCGAAGCGCTCTACTTCGTCATCGCGATGGGCATCTGCTGGCTGCTCGGCGCGGCGCACGTGGTGCTGCTCAACCCCGCGCTCTGGGCGGCCATCGGCGAGCAGTTCTGGACCGGCCGGCAGCGCACCGACGAGCAGCGGCGGTTGCGCCGCGAGCAGGCCCGCTACCTGCTGCACCACTATCCGTCCGCCCGGGCCGAACTGCGGATCGGCCGCCCGGACCTGCCCCGCGGCTACGACGACGGCGGCCTGGTGGACGTCAACGCGGTGCCCGAGCCGGTGCTGGCGACGCTGCCCGGGCTGACCGTCGAGCAGCGCCGCCAGATCGCGGTCGACCGCTGGCTGCGCGGCCCGTACGGGTCGCTGGAGGAGCTGGCCGGACGGTGCCACCTGCCGCCCGGCGCGACCGAACCGCTCCGGGACGTGCTGCTCTTCCTGCCGCCCGAGCCGCCGTCCGCCCGGCCCTCGGCACTCGGCTCCCCGCCGGCCGCCTGGTAGAAATGCCGGATGGGTCAGGATCGGACGGCCATCCGGGAACGCGCCGAGGCGGTGCTGCGGCGGCTGGCGGGTGAGCACGCCCGGCTCCGCGAGGACCAGTGGCGGGCCATCGAGGCGCTGGTGGTGGACCGGCGCCGGGTGCTCTGCGTGCAGCGCACCGGCTGGGGCAAGTCGGCCGTATACTTCGTGGCCACCGCGCTGCTGCGCGAGGGCGGCGAGCACGGCCCCACGGTGATCGTCTCGCCGCTGCTGGCGCTCATGCGCAACCAGGTCGAGTCGGCGGCGCGCGCCGGCATCCGGGCCCGCACCATCAACTCGGCCAACCTCGACGAGTGGGATGAGATCACCGCCGAGATCCACGCCGGGGCCGTGGACGTGCTGCTCATCAGCCCGGAACGCCTCAACAACCCGGACTTCCGGGACGGCGTGCTGCCGAAGCTCGCGGCCACCACCGGCCTGCTCGTGGTGGACGAGGCGCACTGCGTCTCCGACTGGGGGCACGACTTCCGCCCCGACTACCGCCGGCTGCGCACCTTCCTCGCCAACCTGCCCGAGCGGACCCCGGTGCTCGCCACCACGGCCACCGCCAACGCCCGGGTCACCCAGGACGTCGCGGAGCAGCTCGGCGACGCCCTGGTGCTGCGCGGCACCCTCGACCGGGAGTCGCTGCGGTTGGGCGTACTGGACCTGCCGAGCCCGGCGCACCGGCTGGCCTGGCTCGCCGACCACCTGGACCGCCTGCCCGGCTCGGGGATCATCTACACGCTCACCGTGGCGGCGGCCGGCGAGACCGCCGAGTTCCTCCGCGCCCGGGGCTGGTCGGTGGCCGCCTACACGGGTCAGGCCGAGGACGCCGACCGGCGGGCCGCCGAGCAGGACCTGCTGGACAACAAGATCAAGGCGCTGGTGGCCACCAGCGCGCTCGGCATGGGCTTCGACAAGCCGGACCTCGGCTTCGTGGTGCACCTGGGCGCGCCGCCCTCGCCGATCGCCTACTACCAGCAGGTCGGCCGGGCCGGCCGGGCCGTCGAGCACGCCGAGGTGCTGCTGCTGCCCGGCGTCGAGGACGCGGCCATCTGGCGGTACTTCGCCTCGCTGGCCTTCCCGCCCGAGGAGCAGGTCCGGGCCGTGCTCGCCGCCCTGGACACCGACCGGCCGATCTCCACCCAGGCCCTCGAACCGGTGGTCGACCTGCGCCGGGCCCGGCTGGAGCTGATGCTCAAGGTGCTCGACGTCGACGGCGCGGTCCGCCGGGTGCGCGGCGGCTGGCTCGCCACCGGCGAGCCCTGGGTCTACGACGAGGCCCGGTTGCGCCGCGTCGCCGAGGCGCGCACCGCCGAGCAGCAGGCCATGCGCGAGTACGCGGCCACGCCCGGCTGCCGGATGCGCTACCTGCGGGAGTGCCTGGACGACGCGGGGGCGGGGGACTGCGGCCGGTGCGACAACTGCGCCGCCCCGCTGTTCGGCACGGACGTGTCCGACGCCGCACTCACCGCCGCGCAGACCTTCCTCGGCCGCCCCGGCGTGGAGATCGCGCCGAAGAAGCTCTGGCCCACCGGGCTGGAGGCGGTCGGTGTACCCCTGAAGGGGCGCATCGCCCCGGCGGAGCAGGCGCTGTCCGGGCGGGCCGTGGGACGCCTGTCCGACCTGGGCTGGGGCGGGCGGCTGCGCGGTCTGGTCGGGCCGGACGCGGCGGACGGCCCGGTCCCCGACGACGTGGCGGCCGCGGTGGTCGAGGTGCTGAAGGCGTGGGCGCACGGCGACGACCCGTGGCCGCGCCGCCCCGTCGGGGTGGTCGCGGTCGGCTCCCGCACCCGGCCGCTGCTGGTCGGCTCGCTCGCCGAGCGGATCGCCGCGGTGGGCCGGCTGCCGCTGCTCGGCCGGGTCGTTCCCACCGGCCCGTCCGGGCCGGGAGGGCCGCGCGGCAACAGCGCCCAGCGGGTACGCGCGCTGCACGACGCCTTCGCGGTGCCCGCCGACCTGGCCGACGCGCTGACCGGGCTGGATGGGCCGGTGCTGCTCGTCGACGACCTGGTCGACTCGGGCTGGACGATGAGCATGGTGGCCCGCCTCCTGCGCCGGGCCGGCGCGCCCGACGTGCTGCCGCTGGCCCTCGCGGTGGCCGGCTGAACCGTCGCTCCCCCGGTCCGGATAGTTCCGGCCGGTCCGGGAATGCGAGCGTCGCCACCGTCGGCGGACCACCGGTGGGCTCGGGCCCCGGCGGCGGTACCGTGGGCGCATGACCGAGCAGCGACCCGTCGTCCAGACGTACACCGTCACCGGGATGACCTGCGAACACTGCGTCCGAGCGGTCACCGAGGAACTGTCCGCGCTGCCGGGCGTCGAGGAGGTCCGGATCGACCTCACCGCGGGCACGGCCACGGTCACCAGCGCCGCCCCGCTGCCCGTCGACTCCGTCCGCGCCGCCGTCGACGAGGCGGGCTACGAGCTGGCCTCCGGCGTTGCCTGAGTCACCGCCCCTCGCCGGCCCCGACGCGTCGTTCACCGACGCGCCGGTCACCGACGACGGGCCGGTCACCGGTGCGCCCGCGGGCGGCGGGCCCGTCGAGGTGGACCGGTCGACGCTGCGGCTCGCCCTCGTGGTGGGCGGGCTGGTGCTCGCCGTGCTGCTCGGCTTCGGCCTCGGCCGGCTCAACCCGCCGCCGAACCCGGCCCGCACCGGGGCGGCGGCGGTGGCCGCGGAGCACAGCCACGCCCCCGGCACCGGGGCGCACTCGCACGGCGGCGCCACCGTCACCCAGGGCGGCGACGCCGAAGCGGCCGGACTGTCGATCAGCTCGGCCGGCTACACGCTCGCCCCGTCGAGCGTGGCGTTCACCCCCGGCCGGGCGGGTGAGCTGCGGTTCCAGATCAGGGACGAGCGGCGGCGGGCGGTCACCCGGTTCGCCGTCGTGCACGACAAGCCGATGCACCTCATCGTGGTGCGCCGCGACCTCACCGGCTTCCAGCACCTGCACCCGACGATGGCCGCCGACGGCACCTGGTCGGTGCCGCTGACGCTGGCCGAGCCGGGCGCCTGGCGGGCGTACGCGGACTTCACCGCGGTCGCCGACGACGGCCGGCAGACCGCCGTGATCCTCGGCGCCGACCTGGTCGCGCCCGGCGGGTACGCGCCCCGGCCGCTGCCCGCCCCGACCGCCTCGGCCACGGTCGACGGGTTCACGGTCGGCTACGCGGGCACACCGGCCGTGGGGCAGTCGGTGCCGCTGCGGTTCCGGGTCACCGGGTCCGGCGGCGCGGCCGCGCCGCTACAGCCCTACCTGGGCGCGTACGGCCACCTGGTCGCGCTCCGCGAGGGCGACCTCGGCTACCTGCACGTGCACCCCGAGCCGGTGCGGGACGGCGACGCGGTGACCTTCTGGCTGACCGCGCCCGGGCCGGGCCGCTACCGGATGTTCCTCGACTTCCAGGTCGGCGGCGTGGTGCGCACGGCCGCGTTCACCGTGACGGTGGCCTGAGCGGTCAGCCCGCCCGGCGGACCGGGCGGCGGGCCAGGTAGCGGAGCAGGTCGCGGATGTGGTGCTTCTCCTCGGCGGGGACGTTCGGGTCGGCCAGCCGTTCCAGGATCACCCGGACGTCGGCCTCCACCGGGCCGTCCTCGGCACCCCGGCGGCGCGGGGCGGCGCCGGCGTCGGGCAGCCCCAGCGCGCGGAACGCGGCCGCCACCGGCAGGTCGAGGGCGGCGCAGAAGCCGCGCACCTTGGCCAGTTCGGGGTAGTCCTGCCAGTCGCCGGCCAGCCAGCGGAACACCGTCGACCGCCCCACGCCCGTGTGCGTGGCGAGATCGGTCACCGTCCAGCCGCGTTCCTCGCGGGCGTCATCGATGGCGCGTCGCACGAACCGCGCGAAGGCCATCTGCGGCGAAACCTCTGCGGAGCCCATCCCCGGGGTCAGTCCCTTTCCGCCGGAGCACCCGACTATGGGCACCGAGCCTAGTACGCCCGGACGGATAAGTAACTGACTGATCGGTCGGAAGGTCCCGTGGGCGGGACCGCCACGGGCATAGACAGTTGTGAGCCGTCAACTAAACTCGACGGACCCGTTGAGCAGCGAATGACCGACGACGAGGAGCAGCATGGCCGAGCCGGACCGTCCCGTGCCCCACCGCCCGGGCGCGATCAGCCTCTTCTTCGTGGCCAAGGCCGGCGTGTTCGCTCTCGGCTTCTGGATCTGGCTGCTGGTGCTGGCGGTGCGCGGTGGCCCGGCGACCGGCGTGCACCTCATCGCCGCCACCGGAGCGATCAGCACGACGCTTGCCGGCGTGGTGCTGGGCGCGCGGATGGCGCTCCAGCACAGCGCCGCCGTCCGGCACGCCGAACTGAAGCGGCTGCTGGTCGACATCTCGTGGAACGCGTTCGCCGCCGCCGGCAACGCCGACGAGTCGGGGAAGGTGGTGCCGTTCCCGACCGGGTCCCCCGAGGCCGACCGGTCCGGCAACCGCGGGCCCGGCGACCGGGTGCCCGCGTTCGAGCGGGGCGAGCGCAACCGGGGTGACCGCCGCCGCTAGCGGCGGTCGGCGAGCAGCGTCTCCAGCCGGGGCGTCACACCCCACTGGTCGACGAGCTGGCGATATTCGGCGCGCTGGTCGTCGGTCGGCGCGCTGCCGGTGCGCCGCGCCCGGATCAGCAGGTTGCGCGGGGTGTGCCGGGAGTCGACGAACTCCACCACCTCGGCGCGGTAGCCGTGCAGCCGGAGCAGGCCGGCGCGCAGCGCGTCGGTGAGCACGTCGGCGAACCGCTCCCGCAGGATGCCCTGCCGGGTGAGCAGCTCGTACGGCGCCGGCGCGGGGCGGGCCCGGAGCTGGGCGGCCACGTCGTGGTGGCAGCACGGCGCGGCGAGCACCCAGCGCGCGCCCCAGTGCAGCGCGCGGGCCAGCGCCTCGTCGGTCGCCGTGTCGCAGGCGTGCAGCGCGAGCACCAGGTCCGGGGCCGGTTCGACCTGTGCGTCGGCGATCGTGCCGGCCACGAAGCTCACCCGGTCGGCCCAGCCCAGCCGCTCGGCCAGCTCGGTGTTGCGCCGGCGCTGGTCCTCGCGGACGTCCACCCCGACCAGCGTCACGTCCAGCCCTCGCTGGGTCAGGTAGCGGTGCGCCGCGAAGGTCAGGTAGGCGTTGCCGCAGCCCAGGTCGACCACGCGCAGCGGCCCGGTGAGGTCGTCCGGCAGGGTGGCGGCGAGTGCCCGGAGGAACGCGTCCACCTGCCGGCGCTTGGCCGCCGAGCCGCCGATCTCGGCGAAGATCGGGTCGCCCGGGTCGAGCAGCCAGTCCTTGGCCCGGTCGTGGCCGCCCGGCTCCGGCGCCGGCCGGCTCGCCGCCGCCCGGTGCACCTGCGCCTCGCCCGACTTGGTCACCCGGAGCTGGAGCGTGCTGTCGGCGGTCTCCACGTGCCAGTTGCCGAAGGGTTCGGCCAGCAGCGCGTCGACCGCCACGCCGGCCTCCGCGCCCGGTGCCACGTTCCGGGTGTACGGCCGGGCGCCGTCGGAGGTCGAGATCTGGAGCCGCGGGCCACCCTTGAGGGTGACCGGACGCAGCTCGGCGCGGACCACCGAGGGGCGCTGGCCACGGCGACGCCCGGCGGCGACGGCCCGGGTCAGGGCGGGGTCGAGCAGCAGCGCCCGCACCTCGCTCAGCGCGGCGTCCAGCGGTTCCGGCATGGCGTCCTCTTCCTTCTCTCGGCCGCCGCCTCCCGGGCCGGCCGGCCGTGCGTGGTCCCGCCGCCCGCCCGGCAGCGGAGGAGGGTCTCCTCCCGGCTCGGGCGGCGCTCCCGCTCTGCCGCCCGGGAGGCGACACCAGACGACCGGCCGGGTCGCGCCGGCGGCGGCGGAGCGAAGGGCGGTGGCTACAGGTGACCATCCCCCCGCGCCGGAGGCCGGTGCGGGGGGATGTCAGGGTCTAGCGCGGGTCAGTCGGCGGTCGCCTCGGCCGGCGTACCGGTGCCACCGCCGCTGCCACCACGGCGGCGCCGGCGGCGGCGCGGCTTGGCAGCCGACTCGCCCTCGGCGGCCGCGGCGGCCGGCTCGGCGCCACCCTCGGCGGAGATCACCGCGGTGGGCTCGCCGGCGACCGTCTCGCCGGCCCGGCGGCGCCGACGGCGCCGCGGGCTGCGGGTGCCCTCCTCGGCGGACGCCTCGGCGGGCGCGGCCTCGGCGGGGGCGTCGCTGTCGTCGCCGCGACCCCGGCGGCGCTCCCGGCTCCGGCCCTCGCCCCGGCTCTCGCCCCGACCGTCGCCGCGCCGCGAGCCGCGCTCGCCGCGCCGCGACCGGCCACCGCCCAGGTCCTCCTCGGCCTCGGCCGACAGGCCGGCGCGGGTGCGCTCGGCGGTCGGCAGCGTGCCGCTGACGTCCCGGGAGATGTCCAGGTCGGTGTAGAGGTGCGCGGAGGTGTGGTAGGTCTCCGGCGGCTCGGGCATGTCGAGCCCGAGGGTCTTGTCGATGATCCGCCAGCGGGGCATGTCGTCCCAGTCGACGAAGGTCACCGCGACACCGGACGCCCCGGCCCGGCCGGTGCGGCCGATCCGGTGGGTGTAGGTGTCCTGGTCCTCGGGGCAGTCGTAGTTGATGACGTGGGTGACGCCGGTGACGTCCAGCCCGCGCGCCGCCACGTCGGTGGCGACCAGAATGTCGATCTTGCCGGCCCGGAACGCCCGCAGCGCCCGCTCCCGCGCGCCCTGACCCAGGTCACCGTGGACGGCGGCGACCGCGAAACCGCGGAAGTCGAGGTCCTCGGCCACCCGGTCGGCGGCCCGCTTCGTGCGGGTGAAGATCATGGTCAGCCCGCGGCCCTCCGCCTGGAGGATGCGCGCCACGATCTCGACCTTGTTCATCGAGTGGGTGCGGTAGACCAGCTGCTGGGTCTGCGGCGACGGGCCGGTCTCGGCGGTGTGCCCGGCGTGGATCGTCACCGGCCGGCGCAGGAAGCGCCGGGACAGCGCGACGATCGGGTCCGGCATGGTGGCCGAGAAGAGCATGGTCTGCCGGTCCTCCGGCAGCATCGCCAGGATCTTCTCGACGTCGTCCAGGAAGCCCAGGTCGAGCATCCGGTCGGCCTCGTCGAGCACCAGCGCGTGCACCCGGTCCAGCCGGAGGTGCTTCTGCTTGGCCAGGTCCAGCAGGCGGCCGGGCGTGCCGACCAGGATCTCGACGCCCTTGCGCAGCGCGTCGATCTGCGGCTCGTACGCGACGCCGCCGTAGATCGGCAGCACACGGACGCCCCGGGTGCGGCCCGCGGCGTCGAGGTCCTTGGCGACCTGCAGGCCCAGCTCACGGGTGGGGACGACGACCAGCGCCTGCGGCACGCCGTCGCTGCCCTCGGAGGGCGCGAAGACGCGCTCCAGCAGCGGGATGCCGAAGCCGAGGGTCTTGCCGGTGCCGGTCGGCGCCTGGCCGATCAGGTCGACGCCGCGCAGCCCGATCGGCAGCGCGTACTCCTGGATGGCGAAGGCGCGGGTGATGCCGGCGGCGGCCAGCGCCTCGACGGTCTCCTGCCGGGCGCCGAGTTCGGCGAAGGTGGGAGCCTCCGGACGGACCGGAGCGGTGGGGGCCAGTTCGTGGCCCTGAATCTGCTCGCTCATATGGATTTGGGGGTGCCCTCTCGTGGTGCGCCCCGTCATGTCCTCAGGGCGCGAACGGTATGGCGCGGGCCACACGGTCGGCGGCGGTAACGCCGAGCCGGACCGGGCCGCACGCGCGCCGGGGGCCGGTGCTGATCAGCTGAGCTGACCGAATCGGTGCCCACGGCAACTGTCTCATCCTACCTGAACTGCCCCGGAGCCGTCCTGATTCCGGGTGACGGCAGCGCGCCCGGGGGTGACCGGTGTGACCTGAGTCACTGAAAGGGCTCTCTTGCGTGCGGGCGATAGCCTGCGCTCGTGTCCGCCCCCGACCCCGCCCTGGTCGACCTGCTCGGCCTCGTCGCCTACGGCGAACTGCTCGCCTTCGACCGGCTGGCCGCCGACGCCCGCCTCGCCCCCGACCTGCGCCGCCGGGCCGCGCTGAGCGAGATGGCCGCCGCCGAGATCGCGCACTACCGGTGGATCGCCGACCGGATCACCGCGCTCGGCGTGACCCCCGACGAGGCCATGGCCCCCTACGTCGAGGCGTTGCAGGCCTACCACGACTCGACCGAGCCGAAGGACTGGCCGGAGGCGGTGACCAAGGCGTACGTGGGCGACGCCATCAGCGACGACTTCCTGCGCGGGATCGCCGACGGCCTCGACGGAGCGGACCGGCGGCTGATCCTCGACGTGCTGCACGACTCGCGGTACGCCGAGTTCGCCGCCGCCGAGATCCGGGCCGCCATCGAGGCCGAACCCCGGGTGGCCAACCGGCTCTCCATGTGGGCCCGGCGGCTGGTCGGCGAGGCGCTCTCCCAGGCGGGCCGGGTCGCCGCCGCCGACCGGGGGGCGCTCACCGCGCTGATCTCCCGGGAGGGCGTGGACGTGCCGGCGCTGTTCCGCCGGCTGACCGACGCGCACACCGCGCGGATGACCGCCGCGGGGCTGAACAACTGAACGCCGGGCGCCGCCGTGACGGGCTTCCCGCCACGGCGGGCCGGCCGGGGATGGCAGCCCGCGACGGCGGGCCGACCGGTATCAGCGGACGGTGAACCCGACCGCGCGGGGCGAGGCCTCCGCGATCTCGACGTAGGCGACCTTCGTGACCGGCACGATGACCCGCCGGCCCTTCTCGTCGGTCAGGGAGAGGGCGCCCTCACCCTTGGCGACGGCGTCGGTCACGATCTGCTCGATCTCGGCCGGCGACTGCGCGCTCTCCAGGACCAGCTCCCGCGGCGCGTACTGCACGCCGATCTTGACCTCCACTGTGCCTCCTCAACTGGGGCGAAAAAGCCACCGTGGGAAGGCTATCCGATCTGGCGGCCCGATGTTCAGGCTGACTCACCTTGCAGCGGGAAGCTGGCGATGCCCCGCCAGGACAGGGCCGCGACCAGCGCCTCGGCCTCCGCCTTGGGCACCTGGCGACCGCCGGCCAGCCAGAACTGGGCCGCGGTCTCCGCGGCGCCGACCAGGCCGGAGGCGAGCAGCTCGGCGTGGGCCCGGCTCACCCCGGTGTCCGAGATGATGGTGTCGGTGATCGCCGCGATGCAGCCCTGCTCGACCCGCTCCACCCGCTGCCGCACGGCCGGGTCGTTGCGCAGGTCCGACTCGAAGACCAGCCGGAACGCCTCGCTCTCGTGGTCGACGAAGTCGAAGTACGCGCGCACCGAGGCGCCGACCCGCTCCTTGTTGTCGTTGGTGCCGCGCATGGCGTCGTGCACCTTCGCCACGATGGCGTCGCAGTGCGTGTCCAGCAGCGCCAGGTAGAGCTCCATCTTCCCCGGGAAGTGCTGGTAGAGCACGGGCTTGGAGACACCCGCCCGCTCGGCGATGTCGTCCATCGCGGCGGCGTGGTAGCCCTGCGCGACGAACACCTCCTGGGCGGCGGCGAGCAGTTGCTTGCGCCGCGCCGAGCGGGGCAGGCGGGTGGGCCGGCCGGCGGTCTGCGCACCGTTCCCCACAGCGGTCATGGGAACCTCCGAGTTTCTGTGTACGAGCCGGCACTTATCACCCGAACCGGTCCGGGTTCGTGAACCCGTCGCGGAATTGGCCCGCCGCTGTAACTTATCGCCACTGTCACCACACGGTAGCCTCAGCGGGGGCGACCAAGGAGCGCGCGGTGAGTGAATCAGGGCAACCCGGAGCCGCCACCCCGGGAGAGCACGGCGACGGCACGGGTCAGCAGGACGACCTTGCCCACGCCGGCAGCGGGTGGGCGCCCCCGGCGACCGGCTGGGCCCGGGGCGCGCCGGCGCCCGGCGGCTGGCCCCGCGCCGACCTCACCACCGGCTGGGGCGCCTCGTCCCCCCGGCACGGCGACCTCCCGGCCCCGCTGCCCGGCCTGACCGCCGAGGAGCCGCCCGGGCGGGCCAACGGCCGCCACGTCAACGGTGTGCACCACGCGGGGGAGGAGCCCCCCGTGGCCCGCCAGACACCGGTGAGCGCCCCGCCCGCGGACGAGCCGCTGCGGGAGACCGGCGGCGACCGGCTCATCGTGCCGGCCCAGCGGCCGGCGCCCGCGGTCGAGCAGCCGGCCGCCGAGGCCGATCCCGGCCCGTCCCGGCACGCCTCCGACGAGCCGCCCGGGCGCGCCGCACGCTGGGCGGACAGCGGCCCGATCTCCGGGCCGCCGGCCCTCCAGGTGCCGCCGGTCGGCGCCGCCGCCTCCGGCTTCGAGGTGCCCCCCGGTTTCCACGCCCCGACCGCCGACCGGTCCGAACCCGCACCGTCGCTGTCCCGCGGCTGGGCCGACCGCCTCCCGCCGGAGCAGCCCCCGACCGAGCCGCCGCACGCCGCCGGCCGGGCCGATCACGTCCCCCGGGAACAGCCCTCGGCCGAGGCGCCGTCGCTCTCCCGGGGCTGGGCCGACCGGGCCACCTCGGCCCCGCCCGCCGGCCCGGACGCCGGTGCCGCCGAGGAGCGCCGGCCGGCCGCCGAGCAGCCACGCGCCGCGGCCGGCGACCGGGCCACCGGGCCGGCCGGGGAACCGCCCTGGTCCGGCCCGGCCTGGAACCGATCGAGCTGGGGCGAGGGCTGGGCGCCGCCGTGGGCGCGCGAGGACGGGCCGACCGGCCGCCCGGCCGGCGAGGAGGAGCCCGGCCGCCGCGCCGCCCGCGAGGACGAGCCGGCCGGCCGCCGCGCCGTTCGCGAGGAGTGGGCGCCCGAGCCGGTCCGGCCCTACGAGCCCGCCCGGGTCGAGCCGCCCGCCGGCTACGAGCCGCCGCGTCCGGAGCCGGTCCGCCCCTACGAGCCGGCCCGGGTCGAGCCGCCCGCGAGCTACGAGGCGCCACGCCCGGAGCCGTCCCGGCCGTACGAGACGCCCGAGACCCGCCCCGCGCCCGAGCCGGCCGCCCGGGAGTTCCCCGACCGGCCCACCTGGGCCGGGCCGCCCGTGCCGGTGACCCCGTTCAGCGCGCCCCCGCACACCACGCCGACCAGCGCGCCGCCCGTGCCCCACGAGGCGCCCACCGGCCCGCCGCCCACCGGCTACCCGCCCGTCCGCGCCGCCGAGGATCGGGAGGCCCGCCCGTACCGGCTGCCGGGCGCGGCGGAGCGGCCGCCCGCCGAGCCGGCCGGCCCAGCGGCCGCCCCCGTCGACCGCGCCCCCGCACCCACCCCGACCAGCGCGCCTCCCTACGCGGCCCGCCGGTCCGCCCCGGAGCCGCCGCCGGCCGCCGAGGCGGCCGACCTCACCCCGGTGCTGCCGCAGCGCGTCCCCGCCGAGCCGGATGTGCCCGTCGTGCCGGAGCCGCCCGCCGTGGAACCACCCGCCGAGACCCCGGAACTCGCCCGCATCGCCACCCACCTGCGCCGGGACGACGAACCCGCGCCGCTGCGCGAGCGGCCGGAGGGCTTCGACGTCAACGCCATCCTCGACGCCGTCCGCGAGGTGGCCGGCGTGCGGGACGCGGCGCTGCGCCGCACCCCGGCCGGAGCGCACAGCCTCCGGCTGGACCTCGCCGACGGCGCGGACCCGGCCGAGGTGAGCCGCGTGGTCGCCCGGCTGCTCCAGGAGCGGATGGGGCTGGCCGCCGCCCCGCAGAACCTGCCCGGCGCCCCGTCGACCCCGCCGCCCCCGGTCCGCCGCCGGTCGGCCCAGCCGCGCGCCGACCGTCCCGCCGAGCCCCGGCCGACCGAGGACCGGCCGGACCCGGCGCGGTCCGGCGCGCGCTCCCGCCCGGCGGAGGACGTGCCGGGCTCGACCTGGTCGGCTCCGCAGTCCCGCCCGGCGGAGGAACTGCCCGGCCCGGCCTGGTCCGCCGCGCGGTCCCGCCCGGCCGGGGACGTGGCCGACCCGAGGCCCGGCCCGGTGGAGGAGCTGACCGGTCCGCAGTCCCGGCCGTCCGCAGACCCGGCCGGTCCGCGGTCCGGCCCGAACCGGCCGGCCGAGAACCGGTCCGGGGAGGGCCGGTTCGCCACGCCCGAGGCGCGCCCCGGCCGGCTCGCCGAAACGCCGGCCGAGGACGCCGACGCGGGGGTCGAGCCGCCGCGCCGCCGCCGGCAGGCCGGCGGCCACCGGGGCCGCGCCGCGGTCGAGGAGTCGTCGCTCGCCACCGCCCCGGCCGGCACCCCCACCGGCAGCCCGGCCACGCTCGGCACCTCGTACTCCGGCGGGCAGATGAGCACGACGGAGACCGCGCCGTCGCGACCGCTGGACACCGGCGGCCTGCCGGGGCCCCGGGTGGTGATCGACCACGTCCAGGTGAGCACCTTCGGCCTCGACGCCACCGTGGAGGTCCGCCTGATCGCGGGGGACCACACGGCGGAGGGGCACTCCACCGGGCCGGCCGTCGACGGCTACGTGCTGCGGCTCTGCGCCGTGGCCGCGGCCGCGGCGGTGGACGAACTGCTCGGCCAGGCCGCACCGGCGGGGGAGCGGGGGCGGTGCTTCGTCGAGCACACCGCCGTGGTGCCGTTCGGCAACTGTGAGGTGGCGACCGTCGTCGTGCTGCTGGTCTGCGACGGCTGGGTGGAGCAATTGGCGGGTTCCGCCCTGGTCGCCGGGGATCCCCGGCAGGCCGTGGTCCGGGCCACCCTGGCGGCGGTGAACCGCCGGCTGGAGGCGCTGCTCGCCTGAGCCGGTGTCGGGCCGGCCCGGTCCGGGAAGACTGGAGTCATGAAGCCCGCCGCTCTCTGGCCGGACCATCTCCTGCCCGCGCACCACGTCCCGCCGCCCTGGCCCGGCCGGAACGTCCGTCTCGACGGCACGGTGACGTACGTGCGGGACACCCCGGCGACCGCGCCCGGTGCGGAGCCGGCGCTCTACGTGCACGGCCTCGGCGGCTCGTCGCAGAACTGGACGGACCTGGCCGGCCTGCTCGCCGACCGGCTCGACGGCCAGGCGATCGACCTGCCCGGTTTCGGGCGCAGCGAGCCGGGCCGGCGCTACACGGTGCCGTCCTTCGCCGACCGGGTGGTGCGCTGGATCGAGCACAGCGACCGGGGGCCGGTGCACCTGTTCGGCAACTCGCTCGGCGGGGCCGTCTCGGTCCGGGTGGCGGCGCTGCGGCCGGACCTGGTCCGGACGCTGACCCTGATCTCGCCGGCCCTGCCCTTCCTGGACTTCCGGCGCTCGTTGCAGGGGCGGATGCTGCCGCTGCTGGCGATCCCCCGGGCCGAGCGGCTGGCCGCCCGGCGGCTGGTCCAGCTCGCTCCCGAGGTGATGGCCCAGCAGGTGATGGAGGCGTGCATCGCCGACCTGACCCGGATCAGCGAGCAGCGCCGGCAGGAGGCGGTCGAGGAGATCCGGATCCGCTACGAGGCGGCCCACTACGCCGCGGCCTACGTCCGCACCTTCCGGGGCCTGGTCTCCAGCTTCCTGCGGTCGTACCTGCCGGGGTCGGGGTCGCTGTGGCGGCTGGCGGCGGCGGTGCGCGCGCCGACGCTGGTGGTGGGCGGGCGGCTGGACCGCCTGGTCGACGTGCGGGTGGCGCCGCAGGCCGCCCGGGTGATCCCGGACAGCCGGCTGCTGCTGCTCGACGGTGTCGGGCACGTGGCCCAGCTGGAGGTGCCCCGGACCGTGGCGCGGGCGGTGCTGGCGCTGCTCGCCGAGGCGTCACCCGGCGGGTCGCCGCCGGATGAGGAGCGGACGGAGGCGCAGGCCAGGGCACTGATCACCGGAACGGAGGAGAGCGGGCGGCGCCGCGACATGGCAGGCTGACCCGGATGCCCACCTCCGTCCGTCCGCGTGCCGCGCGGCCCACCGCCCCGCCCGCCGGCCGCTGGCGTTCCGCGGTTGTGGTCGGCGCCTTCCTCGTCGCCGCCGCGGTCGGTATCGGGGCCGCGCTGCAACATCCGTCGGTCGGGGCCGAAGCGCTCGTCAACGCCGGTGCGGCGGCCCAGGCGTCCCAGCCGGCCGGCGCACCGCCGTCGAGCGTGCCGCCGCCCTCGCCGTCGTCGTCGCCGTCGGCGGATCCGGTGCCGAGCACGCCGGTTCTGCGGCTGCCCGGTCCGGTGCCCGCGCGCGGCCGGGGGAGCTTCGGCTACGACGACCGGACCGGCGGGGTGCTGGGCCGGGCCGGGGTGCTGCGCCGGTTCCGGGTGGCGGTGGAGAACGGCTCCGGGGAGGACGCGCACGCCTTCGGTGAGGCCGTGCAGCGGGCGCTGGCCGGGCCGGGGAGCTGGGTCGACAGTGGCCGGCTGCGGTTGCAGCGGGTCGGGCCGGGCAGCCGGTCGGACTTCACGATCTACCTGGCCACCCGGGACACGGCGGGTCGCCTCTGCCGCGCCGGGGGCATCGACATCCGGGTGGGCGGGGTGCCGTACACGTCCTGCCGGGTCACCGGCAAGGTGGTGATCAACCTGGACCGGTGGCGGACCTCGGCGCCGCACCTGGTCGCGGCGAAGGTCCCGCTGGACACCTACCGGCTCTACGTCGTCAACCACGAGGTCGGTCACCAGTTGGGGCACCACCACGAGGCGTGCCCCGGGAAGGGCCGGGCCGCGCCGGTGATGCAGCAGCAGACCCTCTTCCTGAACGGCTGCCGGCCGAACCCGTGGCCGTACGTGGGCGGGAAGCGGTACACCGGCCCGCCGGTGTGAAGGACCTGATCGTGGCGATGAGAAGTATTCCGTGGGGGAAGCGGTAAAAAGGGCCAATTGCCCGAATTGACATGGCACGCTGGGGACATGACGTCGTCGTCCCCTTACGACCCGCCTGACGAGCCCCGCCCGCCCCGGCTCGACTTCGACCGTCCGCCGGCCCACCCGGGAACGGCCCCGCCGGCCCGTCCCGGCCTGCGCCGGATGCGCCGCCGCCGGCGGCGGGCCGTGCTGCTCCTCGTCGCGCTGCTTCTCGGGGGCGCCGGCGCGACCGCGGTCACCCGGTCGGCCGGACCGGACGGGCCCGTGCACCTGTCCGGCCGGCACCCGCTGCCCGCCGTCGACCCGTCCCTGGCCAACGGCATCGGCGACGGGCCCCGGACCGAGCCGAGCGGCTATCCCACCGCCGGCCCCGGCAGCTTCGCGGCCGCCGACGGCCGCTCCCCGGTGCACGGACAGGACGGCCCGCTGCGCCGCTACCGGGTGGAGGTCGAGCAGGACGCCGGGCAGGACGTGGACGAGTTCGCCGCCACCGTGGACGCGGTGCTCGGCGACCCGCGCAGCTGGATCGCCTCGGGCGAGCTGCGGGTGCAGCGCGTGCCCGAGGCGACCGCCGCCGACTTCACCATCTACCTGGCCACCCCGGCCACGTCCGAGCGGATGTGCGCCGAGGGCGGGCTGAGCACCGAGCGGTACACCTCCTGCCGGCTGCCCGGCCGGGTCATCATCAACCTGGCCCGCTGGATGGAGGCGGTGCCCGACTACGGCGCCCCGCTGGAGGTCTACCGGACCTACGTGGTGAACCACGAGGTCGGCCACGAGTTCGGCGAGCTGCACCAGGCCTGCCCCGGGCCCGGCGCGCCGGCCCCGGTCATGCAGCAGCAGACGTACGGGCTGGACGGCTGCGTGGCGAACGCCTGGCCGTACGTCGACGGTGTTCGCTACTCCGGCGAGCCGACCGACGGGGTCTGAGTTATTCCCGCTCCCGCATGTCGGGCGACGTGGCCCTCATCATGGCCGATCCCTACCGGGTCGAGCGACAATGGCGCGGTCCCACCGCCGATCCCGGGGAGTCCACCGTGTCGTTGCCCCCGCTCGTCGAGCCCGCCGCCGAGCTGACCGTAGACGAGATCCGTCGCTACTCCCGCCACCTGATCATCCCGGACGTCGGGGTCGAGGGGCAGAAGCGGCTGAAGAACGCCCGGGTGCTCTGCGTCGGCGCCGGTGGTCTCGGCTCGCCGGCCCTGATGTACCTCGCCGCCGCCGGTGTCGGCACCCTCGGCATCATCGACTTCGACACCGTCGACGAGTCCAACCTCCAGCGCCAGATCATCCACGGCGTCTCCGACGTGGGCCGGTCCAAGGCCGAGTCCGCCGCCGCCTCGATCCGCGAGATCAACCCGCTGGTCACCGTGGAGATCCACAACACCGCGCTGGACCGGGACAACGTCCGGGAGATCTTCTCCGGCTACGACCTGATCGTCGACGGCACCGACAACTTCGCCACCCGCTACATGGTCAACGACGCGGCGGTGCTGCTCGGCAAGCCGTACGTCTGGGGTTCGATCTACCGGTTCGACGGCCAGGCGTCGGTGTTCTGGGCCGAGCACGGGCCCTGCTACCGCTGCCTCTACCCGGAGCCGCCGCCGCCCGGCATGGTGCCGTCCTGCGCCGAGGGTGGCGTGCTGGGTGTGCTCTGCGCGTCCATCGGGTCGATCCAGGTCAACGAGGCGATCAAGCTGCTCGCCGGCATCGGCGAGCCGCTGGTCGGCCGGCTGATGGTCTACGACGCCCTGGAGATGAGCTACCGCAAGATCAAGGTCCGCAAGGACCCGAACTGCGTGCTCTGCGGCGAGAACCCGACGGTCACCGACCTGCTGGAGGACTACGAGGACTTCTGCGGCGCGGTCTCCGACGAGGCGCAGGAGGCGGTGGTCGACTCGACCATCACCGCCCTGGAGCTGAAGGAGTGGCAGGACGCCGGCAAGGACATCTTCCTGGTGGACGTCCGCGAGCCGGCCGAGTACGAGATCGTCCGGATCCCCGGCTCCACGCTGATCCCCAAGGGCGAGATCATCTCGGGTGACGCGCTCGCGAAGCTCCCGCAGGACAAGCAGATCGTGTTGCACTGCAAGTCCGGTGTCCGCTCCGCCGAGGCGCTCGCCGCGCTCAAGGCGGCCGGATTCAAGGACGCCGTGCACGTCCAGGGCGGCGTGCTCTCCTGGATCAAGCAGATCGACCCGGCGCTGCCGGCGTACTGAGGTCCCCGTCGAAGGGCCCTCCCGGGTGTGCCGGGAGGGCCCTTCGCGTACCGCCGGTGGGCCGGGCCACCCCTGGCCGAGCTACCGAGGCGTAACCACGTTTGCGCCGGTAGCGTGACCTGCGTGGTGGATCTGGAGGCGGCGATCGGCTTCGTCGTGGCACACGGCGACGCGGTGGATCGCGCCCGTCTCTCCCGGCTACGCACCGGTGCCCCGGTGCCGCCCGACCTGCTCGACGCGGCCGAGTCCGGGCAGGCGCCCGGCGGCGGCTGGCCCGCGGTGCTCGACGGCGAGGTCGCGTCGGTCGACGCCACCTGCTACCGCCTGTCCGAGCTGGACGACCTCGGGGCGCTGGGCCGACCCGCCGCCCGGCACGCGCTGGACTGGCTGGCCGCCCGCCAGCTCGCCGACGGCGGCTGGGACGAGGACCCGTCGCTGGCCGGGTTCGCCCCCGAGTGGGCCACGCCGGGCGACCCGGAGGCCCGGCTCTTCCTCACCGCCAACGCCGGGTTCTGGCTCACCGTGGCCGGGCTGGACGCCCGCGCCGCCGGGCCGCTCGACCACCGGGTCGGCGGGGCGTACGCCGGGGTGGTGCAGGCCGCGGCGCAGGCGCTCGCCGCGCAGCTCGCGCCGGACGGCAGCTGGCCGTCCTTTCTCCCGGCGGGCTGGCTCGCCGCGGCCGTGCTGCACCGCCAGCAGCTCTACTACGAGTCCGCCCGCATCCAGGCGGTGCTGGCCGAGCGCATCCCGCAGATGTCCCCGGCCGACGTGGCCTGGCTCGCCGCCACGCTGCGGCGGGTCGACGTGGGCGAGGAGCAGTGGCTGCTCGTCTCGGCCCGGCGGCGGCTCGCCGAGACCCAGCGCAGCGACGGCGGCTGGGACAGCGACGACGGCCACCAGTTCGACGTGCACACCACCCTGCGGGCGATCCGCGCCTGCCGGCCGACCATCCCGGAGGCCCCGGTCTCCGGCGCGCCGTTCGTCGCACCGCAGCCGGCCGCGCCGCCGCTGGTGCCCGCGCCGCGCCCGGCGCCGCTGTCCGACCGGGTCCTGCCGCCCGCCGTCCCCCTGCCGAAGCCGGCCCCGCCGTCCGCCCCGCCACCGGAGGCGGCACCGCCCGAGCCGGCGGCGCCCACCGCCTGAGCCGGCCCGCTCAGCGCAGGTGGCCGTCGCCTGTGACGACGTACTTGGTGCTGGTCAGCTCGGGCAGCCCCATCGGGCCGCGGGCGTGCAGCTTCTGGGTGGAGATGCCGATCTCGGCGCCGAAGCCGAACTCGCCCCCGTCGGTGAACCGGGTGGAGGCGTTCACCATGACCGCCGCGGCGTCCACCCGGGCCACGAACTCGCGGGCCGCCGGCTGGGAGTCGGTGACGATCGCCTCGGTGTGGCCGGTGCCGTGCCGCCGGATGTGCGCGACCGCCGCGTCCAGCGAGTCGACCACGGCGACCGAGATGTCGGCGGAGAGATATTCGGTGTCGAAGTCCTCGTCGGTGGCCGGCACCACCGCGTCCGAGTACGCGGCCACCCGCGCGTCCCCGTGCACGGTCACCCCGGCGTCGGCGAAGGCGGCCAGGACGGCCGGCAGGAAGGCGTCCGCGACACCCGCGTGCACCAGCAGCGACTCGGCGGTGTTGCAGGTGGACAGGCGCTGCGTCTTGGAGTTCAGGGTGAGCGCCACGGCCTTGGCCAGGTCGGCGGCGGCGTCCACGTAGACGTGGCAGTTGCCCACCCCGGTCTCGATCACCGGCACGGTCGACTCCTCGACCACGGTCCGGATGAGCGACGCGCCGCCGCGCGGGATCAGCACGTCGACCAGCCCCCGGGCGCGCATCAGTTCCTTGACCGAGTCGCGGGTGCTGGCGTCGAGGAGCTGCACCGCGTCGGCCGGCAGGCCGGCCCCGGCGACCGCGTCGCGGAGCACCGCGACCAGGGCGGCGTTGGAGTGCGCCGCCGAGGAGGAGCCGCGCAGCAGTGCCGCGTTGCCGGACTTCAGGCAGATCCCGGCCGCGTCGACGGTCACGTTGGGGCGGCCCTCGTAGATGATGCCGACCACCCCGAACGGCACCCGGACCTGGCGCAGCTCCAGCCCGTTGGGCAGGGTCGCGCCGCGGACCACCTCGCCGACCGGGTCGGGCAGCGCGGCCATCTGCCGCAGCGCGCCGGCGATGTCGGCCACCCGGGCCTCGTCGAGGGCCAGCCGGTCCAGCACGGCCGCGCTCAGCCCGGCCTCCCGCCCGGCCGCCAGGTCCGCCGCGTTCGCGGTCAGGATCTCGGGGGTACGCGCCACCAGCGCGTCGGCCATCGCGTGCAGCGCGGCGTCCTTGACCGTACGGGTGGCGACCGCCAGGGCCTCCGCCGCGTCCCGGCCCCGACGGGCCTGCTCCACCACGCTCATGCCAGCACTCCTCACAGCAGGACGAGGTCGTCGCGGTGGACGACCTCCCGTTCGTACGCCGGGCCGAGCGCCGCGGCGAGTTCCGAGGTGGAGCGGCCGAGCAACCCGGGCAGCTCGACCGCGTCGTAGTTGACCAGCCCGCGGGCGACCGGCGCGCCCTCGGTGTCGACCAGGTCCACCGGGTCCCCGGCGGTGAACGCGCCGTCCACGGCGGTGATCCCGGCCGGGAGCAGGGACTTGCGCCGCCCGACCACGGCCTGCACGGCACCCGGGTCGAGGTGCAGCCGGCCGCGCGGCGCGGTGGCGTGCGCCAGCCAGAAGAGCCGGGCGGCGGGGCGCCGGCTGCTCGGGTGGAAGAAGGTGCCGACGGGGTCGCCGGCCAGCGCCGGCCCGGCCAGCGGTGCGGCGGTGAGCACCACCGGGACGCCGAAGCCGGTGGCGATCCGGGCCGCCTCGACCTTCGTCACCATGCCGCCGGTGCCCACGCCGGCCCGGCCGGCGCCGCCGATGTCCACGCCGGCCAGGTCGCCCTCGCCGTGCACCTCGGTGATCCGGCTGCTGCCGGCGCGGGCCGGGTCGCCGGTCCAGAGCGCGTCCACGTCCGACAGCAGCACCAGCAGGTCGGCGTCGACCAGGGCGGCGACGAGCGCGGCGAGCCGGTCGTTGTCGCCGAACCGGATCTCCTCGGTGGCGACCGTGTCGTTCTCGTTGACGATCGGCACGGCCCGCAGGTCGAGCAGCTTGCGCAGGGTCCGGTACGCGTTGCGGTAGTGCGCCCGCCGGGTCACGTCGTCGACGGTGAGCAGCACCTGCCCGACGGTGAGCCGGTGCCGGGCGAAGGCCGCCGCGTAGCGGCCGATGAGCAGGCCCTGCCCGACGCTGGCGGCGGCCTGCTGGGTGGCGAGATCGCGGGGGCGCCGGGGCAGCCCGAGCGGGGCCAGGCCGGCGGCGATCGCCCCGGAGGAGACCAGCACGACCTCGCGCCCCTCGGCGGCCAGCGCGCCGAGCGTGTCGACAAGCGCGTCGACCCGGGCGTCGTCCAGGCCGCCCGCCGGGGTGGTCAGCGAGGACGAGCCGATCTTGACGACGATCCGGCGGGCCGAGGTGACTGCTTCGCGCACCGGACCATTCTGCGCGCTGCGGTCCGCCGCGCCCCGGCGCGTTCCCATATCGTGGCAGCCCGTGACACCTGACGAGTACGTCGAGGCGGTGCTGGACCTGGTCGAGCGGATCCCGCCGGGCCGGGTGATGTCGTACGGGGCGGTGGCGGACGCCCTCGCCGAGCGGTCGGGGCGGTCCTCGGCCCGGCTGGTCGGTTCGATCATGGCCCGGCACGGTGGCGGGGTGCCGTGGCACCGGGTGGTGAACTCGGCCGGCCGGCTGCCGCCGGGGCACGAGGTGGAGGCGCGGGCCCGGCTGCGTGCCGAGGGCTGCCCCCTGCGCCCCTCCGGGGTGGACATGGCGGCGGCCTGGTCGCCCGACGAGGGGATGTGACCGCCGACATAACGTGAGTAGCATTCGGCTCCATGACAGCAACGGGCGGGAGCCTGCCACGCCGGGTGCACGCCGGATACGCGCTGGGCTCGCTGGTCACCGGCGCGTTCGGCACGGTGCCGGGGCTGCTCCTGCTGCCGTACCTCACCGACACGCTGGGCGTCGCGGCCGGGGTGGCCGCCCTGCTGGTGCTCCTGCCGAAGGCCTGGGACGTGCTGGTCAACCCGGTCGCCGGGCGGATCTCCGACCGGACCCGGTCCCGCTGGGGCGCGCGCCGGCCCTGGCTGCTCGGCGGCGGGCTCGCGCTGGCCGTGCTCTTCGCCTCGATCTTCGCGGCGCCGTTCGGGTCCGGCCCGGCCGCCGGCACGTACGTGGCCGTGGCGTTCCTGGCCACCGCGACCGCGTTCGCGTTCTTCCAGGTGCCCTACGTGGCCATGCCCGCCGAGCTGACCGACGACCCGGCGGAGCGTACCCGGCTGATGAGCTGGCGGATCGCGGTGCTCGCGCTGGCCATCCTGGTCTCCGGCGCGGTGGCACCGGCCGTGGTGACCGCCGGCGGCGACGGCGTGCCCGGGCACCGCTGGATGGGCCTGTTCGTGGCGGCGCTGATCGTGGCCGGCACGGTCGGCGCGTTCCTCGGCACTCGGACCGCGCCGACCGGCACGGTGGGGGAGAGCGAGCCGAGCCTGCGCGCCCAGCTCGCGGTCGCCGGCCGGAACCGGCCGTTCCGGGCGCTGCTGGTCTGCTTCGTGATCCAGTCCGCCGGGGTGGCCACCGTGCTGGCCGGGGTGAAGTACTTCGCCGGCCAGGTGCTCCGCGCCCCGGACAGCGGGCCGACCCTGCTCTTCGCCTGTTTCGTCGGCCCGGCGCTGCTGGTCATGCCCCTGTGGACCCGGGCCGGCGCCCGGCTGGGCAAGCGCGCCGCGCTGGTCGCCGCCTCGCTGATCTTCGCGGCCGGGGCGCTCGCCCTGGTCGCCGCCCCCGCCCTGCCGCCCGCCGGGGTCTACGCCGTGGTCGCCCTGATCGGGGTCGGCTACGCCGGCCAGCAGGTCTTCGCGCTGGCCATGCTGCCGGACTGCATCGCCTACGACACGGCCCGCACGGGCCGCCGGCAGGCCGGCGTGTTCACCGGGCTGTGGACCGCGGGGGAGACCTTCGGCCTGGCCCTCGGCCCCGGCATCTACGGCCTGGTCCTCCAGCTCTCCGGCTACGTCTCCTCGTCCACCGGGGTCGCGGCGGCCCAGTCCGCGACCGCCCGGCTCGGCGTGCTGCTCGGCTTCACCGTCCTGCCGGCCCTGCTGGTCGCCGCCCCGGTGGTGCTGCTGCGCGGCTACACCCTGACCCCGGCCCAACTGGCCGCCGCGCCCACCCCCGCCGGGGTCGCGCCGGAGGCACGGGCCTGATTCACGCGAGCCCGTCCCCGGACCGTCACGAGAGGAACAACCCGAGCACCATGACCGACACGGCAGGGACGGGCGCGCTGCCCGTCGAGGGGGTGCCCGCGGCGCGGGTGCTCGACGAGATCCGGGCCCTGCGGGCGGCCGACCGCCCGACGCACGGCGGCCGGCTGTTCGCCTACGTCTACGACCCCGGTGTGGCCGGGCTGGACGAGCTGACGCAGGCCGCGCACGCCGAGAGCGCCCACGTCAACGGCCTGGACCCGACCGCCTTCCCGTCCCTGCTGGCCATGGAGAACGCGGTGGTCGCGGCGGCCGCCCGGCTGCTCGGTGGCGGCCCCGGCACGTCCGCGCCGGACGTCGTCGGCAGCGTCACCAGCGGCGGCACCGAGTCGCTGATCCTGGCCGTCAAGGCGGCCCGGGACGCCCGGCCCGACCTCGCCGAGCCGCGCATCGTGGTGCCGGTCAGCGGGCACGCCGCCTTCGCCAAGGCGGCCCACTACCTGCGGGTGGCCCTCGACCCGGTGCCCGTCGACCCGGTGACCCTGCGCCCGGCCGCCGCCGACGTGGCCGCCGCGATCCGGCCGGAGACCGTCCTGGTCGTCGCCTCCGCCCCGTCGTACGCGCACGGCGTCGTCGACCCGGTGGCGGAGATCGCAGCCGTGGCCGCGGCGGCCGGCGTGCGCTGCCACGTGGACGCCTGCTTCGGCGGCTGGACACTGCCGTGGCTGCGCCGGCTCGGCGCCCCGGTGCCCCCGTTCGACTTCGCCGTGCCCGGGGTCACCTCGATCTCGGTCGACCTGCACAAGTACGCGTACGCCCCGAAGGGGGTGTCGGTGCTGCTGCACCGGGACGCGGGGCTGCGCGCGCCGCAGTTCTTCGCGTACGCCGACTGGCCCGGCTACACGATGGTCAACCCGGTGATCGCCTCGACCCGGTCGGGTGGGCCGATCGCCGCCGCGTACGCCACCCTGCGGCACCTCGGCGAGGACGGCTACCTGCGGCTGGCCGCGCTCACCCGGGACGCGGTCGCCGGGCTGGCCGACGCGGTCCGCGCGGTCGACGGGCTGCGGCTGGTGGCCGAGCCGGAGTCGACGGTGGTCTGCTTCACCGCCGACGACCCGGGGCTGGACCTGTTCGTGCTGGTGGACGAGCTGACCGCCCGGGGCTGGCACACCCAGCCGCAGCTCGCGTACGCCGGCCTGCCGGCCAGCGTGCACCTCACCGTGACCGCGGCGGTGACCCCCCGGGTGGCCGAGTTCGGCCCGGCGCTGGCCGAGGCGGCCGCCGCGGCCCGGGCGGCCGGGCCGGTCGTGCTGCCGCCGGAGCTGCTGGCGCTCGCCGGCAGCCTCACCCCGGAGGCGCTCACCCCCGACCTGATCGCCGGGCTCGCCGCCGGCCTGGGGCTCGGCGCCGGGCCGGCGGACCGGATGGCGGCCGTGAACACGCTGCTCGACGCGGTCCCCGTCCGGCTGCGCGAGCGGCTGCTCGTGGAGTTCGTCGGGCTGCTCCAGCGCCCGGCCTGGTGAGGCGGGTCGAGCCGTTCAGCGGGCAAGTTCGGCGTTTCGGCGCCGGAGCGGGACATAGCCCCCTGGCTACCATCCGGATACATCGATGACACGGGGAGTATCCGAATGACAACAGCCTCGCTACCACGTGCCCGCCGCGTCGTGGCCGTGCTCGCCGCCGGTGCGCTGCTCGGTCTCGCACCCGGCGCGCCCGCCCCCGCCGAACCGCCCGGTCCGGACCGGTCCGCCGACGTCTCCGTCCCCGACCCGGGGTGGACGCCCGACCCCGTCGCCGAGGGTGTGCCGCTCCCGCCGTCCCGCGACGTCAAGAAGATCAAGGAGCAGCAGCGGCAGGAGCGGTCGGCCGGCGCGAACGGCGCCGACCTCGCCGGGTACGCCCGCGACGGGCACCTGCCCAGGAGCCTGCCGCTGGCGGCGCAACCCACCAACACCCTGCCCGCCCCACTGGTGGACCCCGGCCTGCACGACGCCAAGGGCGTCCGGATGTTCAACTTCCTCGGCAAGGTGTGGGACCACCCCGTCGCGCAGGCGCAGTGGGGCCTGAGCAACCTGGCCGCCTACCGGATCAACCGGGACCAGCGGTTCCTCGACCGGGCGATCGCGAACGCCCAGCGCAACGTGGACCGCCGCGTCGAGTCCCGGGGGGCGTGGTTCTACCCCTACGACTTCGACCTCAGCCGGTGCGCCGGCCGGCCGGTGCTCCGTGCGCCCTGGTACAGCGGGATGGCCCAGGGGCAGTTGCTCAGCCTCTTCGTCGGCCTCGCCGAACTCACCGGGGACGCGAGGTGGCGGACGGCGGCGGACAACACGTTCCTGAGCCTGACCCTGCCGGCCAGCACCACGGCGCCCTGGGGCAGTTGGGTGGATCCGAACGGGTACCTCTGGCTGGAGGAGTACCCGGTGACCGCCGGCACCACCGGCGAGCGGGTCCTCAACGGGCACATCTTCGCCCTGTACGGCGTCTACGACTACTGGCGTCTCACCGCCGACGACCGGGCCGTGGCCGTCTTCGACGGGGCGGCCAGCACCGTCCGGCGCTACGTGCCGACCCACTTCCGGGTCACCCGGTGGGCCAGCAACTACTCGATGGGTTGCGCCCAGCCGCACCTCAAGTACCACCAGATCCACACGGCCCAGAACCTGAAGCTCTACGAGATGACCTGGTCGGCCACCTTCGCCACGTACGCCTACCTGCTCCGCTCGGACTACCCGGCGCCGTCCGTGAGCGGCACCGTATCGTTCGCGGCGGGCACCCATGTCGGCTACCGGTTCTCCAGCAGCGGGGCGATCACCGGTCAGAAGACCCTGAAACTGACCCGGGCCTCCGGCGCGCTCACCAACCTGCGGACCCGGGTCCTGGGCCGCGGCATCTACTACCAGATCACGAACGGCGCCCTCGCCGGCTACCTCGTGCCCGAGGCGTACGGGCAGCGCATCCTGCTCGGCAAGGCCGTCGAGCACCGGTACCAGCCCACCCGGACGCTGTCGTTCCAGCCCGGCGCCTACACCGGCTACGCGTACGACAGCAACGGCACCGTCATCGGCTCCAAGAAGCTCACCTTCTCGGCGGGGTCCATCGCGCCCCTCGGGGCGACCGCGTGGGTGAACGGCCGGCTCAGTTACCAGGTCACTGCCGGGGCGTACCTCGGCTACTGGCTGCCCCACACCACCGGCCTCGCCTTCACCTGACCGGGCCGCGCACCCGAGGCCCGTCCGGAGCATGCCGGACGGGCCTCGACCGGTCGCTGGGTCAGTCGACCGCGGTGACCGTGAACGACGCGGTGTTGTCGGCCGGGGAGATGTCCTCGACCGGCGCGCAGTAGCAGTAGTTCCCGGCCGCCGTGTACGAGCCGGTGCCCAGCGCGCCCGCCGGGGTGCCGGCGGGAGCCGTCAGCACGACGTCGAAGGTGCGCCGCTCACCCGGCATGAACGGGGTGCCCGGCACGCTGAACCAGTCCCACCCGCTGGGCATGTCCTGCGGCTCGGTGTGGTCGACGACCACGCCCGCCGGCAGGGCGGCCGTCAGGTCGACGGCGAACGACGGCGCGTCGTTGCCGTACCGGACCGTGACGGGCATCCGACCCTGGAGGCTGCCGTCGGCCTGCCGGTTCAGGGTGACCGCGCCGGCGGTGACGGCCAGGTCGGTGCGGGTCGCCTGCACGTACGGCTGCGGCTTCTTGAGGCTGCCGTTGGTGGACCGGAACAACGTGGTGAAGCCGACGTTGTCCGACATCTCGCTGCTGCCGTTGGACATCACGCCGAACTCGCCGCCGGTGGCGGACATGGCGTACTTCCGGGGCGTGGTCCAGACGTGGAAGCCCAGCTTCCAGGTCTGCGTCTCGCCGGGCTGGATCGAGACGCCGGCGCAGCTGTGCTGCATCCGGTTCTCCACCAGGCCCAGGATCGCGCAGCCGAAACCGGGGTCGACCGTCGTGAACGAGCCACCGGCCGGCTCGGTGAAGAACACCGAGGGGTAGTCCTCGGTCGTCCCGTTGTTGGTGACCGTCGCGGTCAGCGTGCCCTCGTACCCCTGCGAGGTGGGGTTGAGAACCAGGGTCTGCGCGGTGACGGACAGCGGGCCGGTGGCCGCGGCCGGCGCGGCGGCGGCCGGCGTGGCCGCCGCGGTGGCCGCGAGCGCGGCGCCGAGCAGGCCGGCGGCGATCCGGCGCCCGGCGGACAGGGTGATGGGCATGGTCGTTCCTCCCCGTGGTCGGTGCCCGCCGTTCCCGGCGGCATCGACCGGCACCATATCGACGGGGGTGCCCGGACGGTGTCCCCGACGGACGAAACGGGCCGGATGCCGGCGCGGGAGCGGCTGCCGTTGACGTCGCCGGCCCGTCGGCCGCCGCTTCAGCCGAACGTGACCTTCACGGTCACCCTGGCCGTGTGCCCGGCACCGGTTCGCCCCCCTTCCCGCTGTGGTTGACTGTCACCTCAGGGAGAGGCGAGGAGGCCCGAGGTGCAGTTGCCGGCCGTGCTCGGCGAGCCGATCCGGTTCGTGCTGAACTGGGGCCGCCGCTACTCCCTCTGGGTGTTCAACTTCGGCCTGGCCTGCTGTGCCATCGAGTTCATCGCCACCAGCATGGGCCGGCACGACTTCATGCGGCTCGGCGTGATCCCGTTCGCCCACGGCCCCCGCCAGGCCGACCTCATGGTGGTCTCCGGCACGGTCACCGACAAGATGGCCCCGGCCGTCAAGCGGCTCTACGACCAGATGCCCGAGCCGAAGTACGTGATCTCGTTCGGCGCCTGCTCGAACTGCGGCGGGCCCTACTGGGACTCCTACTCGGTGACGAAGGGTGTCGACCAGCTCATCCCGGTCGACGTCTACGTGCCCGGCTGCCCGCCCCGCCCGGAGGCGCTGCTGCACGGCATCCTCCGCCTTCAGGAGAAGATCGCCGCCGAGGAGTCCGGCGTCGGCGGCGTGCCCCGCCCGGACCGGCTCGCCCCGCCGGTCGACCCGCGGCCCGCGGAGAGCACCCCCCGGCCGGTGGAATCCCTCACCGCGCCACCGGTACGTCCCCCGGCCGGCTGAGCCGCGAGGTGGCGGCGCGGGGCTAGCCTGCGATCATGACCGACTCCGCGGACAAGCGTTCCGCCTTCATCATCGACGTGCTCACCGAGGAGTTCGGCGCGTCGATGGCGATCGACCCGGCGGCGTTCCGGCGCAAGTTCCGGAAGATGGCCGCCTCCCCGTTCGCCTTCTACCGGGGCAGCGCCTCGCTCTTCTACGCCGACCAGCGCGGCGACTTCGCCAGCGACCGGTTCCTCGACGACCGGACCAGCCGGGTGTGGATCCACGGCGACCTGCACGCCGAGAACTTCGGCACCTACATGAACGCCTCCGGGCAGCTCGTGTTCAACGTCAACGACTTCGACGAGGCGTACGTCGGGCCGTTCTCCTGGGATCTGAAGCGCTTCGCCGCCAGCGTGGCCCTGCTCGGCTACGCCAAGGCGCTCTCCGACCGGGTGATCGGGGAGCTGGTGGCCGGCTTCGCCCGGTCGTACCTGGCCGAGCTGCGGGCCATCGCGGCCGGCGGCGACGACGCGATCGGTTCGATCACGCTGGAGAACGCCGACGGGGTGCTGCGCCGGGTGCTCCAGCAGGCCCGGCTGAACACCCGGGTCGACCTGCTCGCCACGCAGACCACCATCGACAACTACGAGCGCCGGTTCTCCCTCGGCGACGGGGTCTTCGAGGTCGACGCCGCGACCCGGGAGCAGGTGTGCGCCGCGTTCCAGGACTACCTGGGCACCCTGCCGGCGGCCACCGCCCGGCTCCGCCCGGTCGCCACCAACATCAAGGACGTCGTGCTGCGCAAGGGGGTGGGCATCGGCTCCGCCGGGCTGCCCTCGTACAACCTCCTGCTGGAGGGGCACACCCAGGCGCTGGAGAACGACGTCGTCATCTACATGAAGCAGGCGCAGGTGCCGGCGGTGGCGCGGCACATCGACGACGAGCGGGTCCGCTCGTACTTCCTGCACCAGGGGCACCGGACCGCCGAGTCGCAGCGGGCGTTGCAGGCGCACGCCGACCCGTGGCTGGGCTTCACCGAGCTGGACGGGGCCGGGCAGCTCGTCGCCGAGGTCTCCCCGTACGCGGCCGACCTCGACTGGGCCGACGTCAACGAGCCCGAGGACCTCGCCGGGGTGCTCACCGACCTGGGCCGGGCGGTGGCCCGGATGCACTCGGTGGCCGACGACGAGTCCAGCCACGACCTGGTGGACTACTCCACCGAGGAGGCGATCGTCGCCGTGGTGGACGCCGACGCGGAGGGCTTCGTCGACTACCTGATCGACTTCGCGCACCGCTACGGCATCCGGGCCCGCGAGGACCACCAGCTCTTCGTGGACCTGTTCCGCAACGGCCGGCTGCCCGGCATCTGAGGTTCCGGGGCGCCGGTGCCCGTGCCCGGTGCCCCGCCTCACTGCTCGAAGTCGAGCACCACCTTGATGTCCGCGCCCGTGGAGCTGTAGGCGTCGGCGTACGAGGAGACCGGCACCCGGCGGGTGATCAGCGAGTTCAGCCAGGCCTGGTCGGCGCGGGCGAGCGCCTCCGCCGCCAGCTCCCAGTGCCGGCGGTTGGCGTTCACCGAGCCGAACACCACGTTGTTCTCCAGCACCAGCTCCCGGTTCATCGCCCCCGCGTCGAGTTCGATGGTCCGGCCGCCGCTGGACACTCCGGTCAGGCAGACGATGCCGTTCGTCCCGGCCTTGCACATCACGTCGAGCACCACCACCGGGGCGCCGGTGCACTCCACGACCACGTCCGGCGCGAAGTCCAGCTCGTCCACGGTCGAGGTGTGGTAGGTCGCGCCGAGCGACCGGACCAGCTCCGGTTTCGGGCCGGTCTTGTTCCGATCCAGCACGTGCACCGACAGGCCGCGCTGGATGCCCAGCAGGGCGGCCAGCAGCCCGATCGGGCCGGCCCCGGTGACCAGCACGCTCTGCGGCTGCCACACGGCCCGGCTGGCGATCCGCTCGATGTGGTCCCACGCCTTCGCCACCACGCTCGTCGGTTCCAGCAGCATGCCGACCGGGGCGAGCGCCGGGTCCAGGCCGACGGCGAACCTCGGCTGCACCCGCCAGCGGTCCCGGGCGAAGCCGGGCAGCCCCTTGATGCCGTGCTCGGTGTAGCGGCCGTTGCGGCACATGTCCCACTCGCCGGCCGCGCAGTTCGGGCAGGGCACCGGGTCGGGGTGCCGGACGATCCCCACCACGAGGTCGCCGGGCTTGAGCGTGCCCGTCGGGTCCTCCAGCACCCGGCCGAGCGACTCGTGCCCGAGCACCAGCCGGTCCTGGCCGGGCGGGGCCTCGCCGTACTCGCCCGCGATGATCTCCTGATCGGTCCCGCAGACGCCGACCGCGACGGCCTGGACCAGGATCGCGCCCTCCTCCGGGGCCGGCTCGGGCCAGTCCTCGTCGAGGCGCAGCGAGTCGGAAACTCCGGGAGCCACAGTGACAGCGCGCACGGGTTCATCCTTCCCCGCCGGAGGCCCGCGCGCCCGGCAAAGCGGCGGATCCGGCCCGGGGGAGCGTGGACGGCCCGACACGCCTCCCGGTCACCGGCCCTAGGATCAGCGGCATGACTCCGGAAGAGGTCGGCCGGCGGGTGGTCGCGCTGCTCGCGCCCGTGGAGGCCACCGCGTCGGTCTCCGGCGGTCAGGGGCACGCCCGCGCCACCGTCGACGTACCCCCGGCGAGCTGGCGCGACGCGGTACGCGCGGCGCGCGACGACGCCGAGCTCGACTGCGATTTCTTCGACTGGCTGTCCGCGGTCGACGAGCTGGCCGACGGCTTCGACGTGGTGGCCCACCTCTGGTCGATCCGACACCGGCACGGGCTGTTGCTGCGCACCAGGGTGCCCCGGGAGACGCCGGTCGTGACGTCCGTGGTCGACGTCTTCCCCGGCGCGGCCTGGCACGAGCGGGAGACCCACGAGATGTTCGGCATCGGCTTCGACGGGCACGGCGAGCTGCGGCCGCTGCTGCTGCCGCCGGAGTTCGAGGGCCACCCGCTGCGCAAGGAGTTCGTGCTCGCCTCCCGGGTCGCCAAGCCGTGGCCGGGCGCCAAGGAGCCCGGCGAGTCGGAGGCCGGCGGCGGCCGCCGGCCGATCCGGCCCCCGGGCGTGCCCGCGCCGGGCGAGTGGGGGACGACGCCCACGCCGGCCGGCGCGGCCGGGGTGGGCGAGGGCCCCCGCGGGGGTACGCCGGCACGGCCCGCCCGGGAACGCCCGGCGCGCCCCGCACCGGGCGATCGCCCGGCCCGTCCCGCCGCGGGCCGGCCGACCGGCCCGTCCCGCCGGGAGCCCGCCCCGCCGTCGGAGGAGCCCGGTCCGCTCGGGCGTCCGGTGCCCGGCGAGCGGCCCACCGGACCCGCGCGGGAGGAGCCACCGCCGGGGCCGACCCGGCCGGCGCCGGGCGGCGACGCCGAGGAGGGGGAGGGCTGATGCCGGACTGGTTGGAGCTGGTCCTCCGGGTGGTGGGCGTGCTTGTCGCGTTCCTCACCCTGCCGCTGATCGTGGGCCAGGCCGAGCACAAGGTGATGGCCCACATGCAGGGCCGGCTCGGCCCGATGTACGCGGGCGGCTTCCACGGCTGGGCGCAGCTCGTCGCCGACGGCATCAAGTTCGTGCAGAAGGAGGACGTCACCCCGCGCGAGGCGGACCGGGCGGTGTTCCGGCTGGCCCCGGCCGTGTCCCTGGTGCCCTACCTGCTCGCCCTGCTGGTCATCCCGCTCGGCCCGGGCGACCTGGTCGGGCAGCCGCTGGACATCGGGCTGTTCTTCGTGCTGGCCGTGGTGGGCATCGGGGTGCTGGCCGTGCTCATGTCGGCCTGGGCCTCGGCCAACAAGTACAGCCTTCTCGGCGGGCTGCGCGGGGCGGCCCAGCTGCTCGGCTACGAGCTGCCGCTGGTGCTGGCCGCCGCCTCGGTGGCGATGGCGGCCGGCACGCTCAGCCTGCCCGGCATCGTGGCGGCGTGGCACCCCTGGTGGCTGCTCTGGCAGGCGCCGGCCATGGTGATCTTCTTCGTGGCCGGGCTGGCCGAGATCCGCCGACCACCGTTCGACATGCCGGTGGCCGACTCCGAGCTGGTCTTCGGCTACATGACCGAATACACCGGCCTGCGCTTCGCGTTCTTCCTGCTCGCCGAGTACGTGGGCATCGTGGTGATCGCCGCGCTGACCACGGTGCTGTTCCTCGGCGGCTGGCAGGGCCCGTTCGCCGACGCCCAGCTCGGCTGGCTCTGGACCCTGCTCAAGGTGTTCGCCGTCGCGTTCGTGATCATCTGGCTCCGGGTGAGCTACCCGCGGCTGCGCGAGGACCAGCTCCAGCGCCTGTGCTGGCTGGTGCTCGTCCCGCTGGCCCTGGCCCAGCTCGTGCTGACCGCCGCCGTCCGCCTGGCGATCTGACGCCCGGCGGGTTCAGGCCGCGTCGCGCAGCGGGGTGTGGTCCGGGTCGACCCGCTCGTCCGGCGGCGCGGGCAGCGGCGGCGTGCCGTCGCCGAACGGGCGGCCGCCGAGCTGCTCCCGCCCGTGCGGGGTGAGCCAGTTCGCCAGGTCCGGGCCGAGTGGCACCACCCCGGTCGGGTTGATGTCCCGGTGCACCTCGTAGTAGTGCCGCTTGATGTGGTCGAAGTCGACGGTGTCGCCGAAGCCCGGCGTCTGGAACAGATCCCGCGCGTACGCCCAGAGCACCGGCATCTCGGCCAGCTTCTGCCGGTTGCACTTGAAGTGGCCGTGGTAGACCGGGTCGAAGCGGACCAGCGTGGTGAACAGGCGGACGTCCGCCTCGGTGATCGTGTCGCCGACCAGGTAGCGCTGCCCGGTCAGCCGCTCGGTCAGCCAGTCGAGCCGGTCGAAGAGCCGGTGGTACGCCCGCTCGTACGCCTCCTGGCTGCCCGCGAAGCCGCACCGGTAGACGCCGTTGTTCACGTCCGCGAAGACGACCGCGTTGACCTCGTCGATCTCGCCGCGCAGCCGCTCCGGGTAGAGCTCCGGTGCGCCCGGCCGGTGGTGGGCGGTCCACTGCGTCGACAGGTCCAGGCTCATCCGTGCGTAGTCGTTGGTGACCACCTGACCGGTCGGCACGTCCACCATGGCCGGCACGGTGATGCCCCGCTCGTAGCCGGGGAAGCGCGCGAAGTAGGCGTCGGCCAGCCGCTCGATGCCGAGCACCGGGTCCCGCCCGCCCGGGTCGAGGTCGAAGGTCCAGCTGCGCTTGTCGTGGGTGGGCCCGGCCACCGCCATCGAGATGGCGTCCTCCAGCCCGAGCAGCCGCCGGACGATGATCAGCCGGTTCGCCCACGGGCAGGCCCGGCTGACCGCCAGCCGGTACCGGCCCGGCTCCACCGGCCAGCCGCTCGACCCGTCCGCCGTGATCCGGGTGGCGATGTACCGCTGGTCCCGGGTGAACTCGCCGCCCGGCTCGACGTACTTGCCACCGGTCCGGTCGAGGATCTCGTCACCGTTGCCGCCCACGCCGCCTCCCGAGGATGTCGCGTTCCGCGTCCCATCATGGTCGCTCGGCCGGCTTCCGGCAGGCCGACCCCTCACGACCGGGGCTAGGCTGCCGCGGTGACGGATGTGGAGGCCGCGGCCCGACGCTTCATCGCCGACGTGTGGAACGCCGGCCGCGAGGAGAGCGCGTACGACCTGGTCGCCGAGGACTGCCCGGGGCTGGGCGGGACCGGCCCGGACGCCACCCTGGCCTGGCACCGGGACCGGCGGGCGTCCTTCCCCGACCTGCGCTACAAGGTCGTCGAGGTGGTGGCCGCCGGCAACCGGGTGGCCGTGCACTGGCGGGCCGCCGGCACCCAGGCCGGGCGGTTCGGCCCGGTGCCGCCGACCGGCCGGGTGGTGAGCTACTCGGGGGCGAGTTTCCTCCGCTTCGACGAGACCGGCCGGATCGTCGACGTGTGGAGCGTGAACGAGCTGTTCCAGGTCCTCCAGCAGCTCGGCGTCGAGATGCTCCCGCCGCTGCCGGCCACCGACGCCTGACCGGCCCGGCGGTCCGCCGGCGGTCGATCCGCCGGGTGGTGGTCGCGCGCGCCGGGGCCACAGGGCAGGATGGGCGGCATGAGTGAGCGCAGCGGCGTGCCCGGCGAGGGGCTGGTGAAGGGGCTGGCGGTCACGCTAAAGACGATGATCCGCCGCTCGACCACGCAGCAGTACCCGGACGTCGTCCCCGAGCTGCCGCCCCGCTCCCGCGGCGTGATCGCGCTGCTGGAGGAGAACTGCACGGTCTGCATGCTCTGCGCGCGCGAGTGCCCGGACTGGTGCATCTACATCGACTCCCACAAGGAGGAGGTGGCGGTCCCCGGCGCCGCCCGCCCCCGCCAGCGCAACGTGCTCGACAAGTTCGACATCGACTTCTCGCTCTGCATGTACTGCGGCATCTGCATCGAGGTCTGCCCGTTCGACGCGCTCTACTGGTCGCCCGAGTTCGAGTACGCCGAGTACGACATCAAGGACCTGCTGCACGACAAGGACCATCTCGGCGAGTGGATGGTCACCGTCCCGCCGCCGCCGGCCCACGACCCGCACGGCGACCCCTCGAAGGAGGAGACCACCGCCGCCCGCAAGGCCGCGACCCCCGCCGCGCGTCCGGCCCCGGCCCGCCCGGAGCCCGGCGCGGAGCAGGGCGGGGGCGCGCCGTCATGACGGGTGCGGACGTGCTGCTGCTCGCCCTCGGCGCGGTGGCGGTGGGCGCGGGCGCGCTGGTGGTGGGCACCCGGCACCTGGTCCGGGCCGGGCTCTGGCTGGTGGTCTGCCTGGGCGCGCTGGCCGGCGACTACCTGGTCCTGAGCGCCGAACTGGTGGCCTGGGTGCAGGTGCTCATCTACGTCGGCGCGGTCGTGGTGCTGCTGCTGTTCGCGGTGATGCTGACCCGGGCGCCGATCGGGCCCTCCGACGACCTCGACCGGCCCGGCTGGCCGGCCGCCCTGATCGGCGCCGGCAGCGGCCTGGGCCTGGCCGTGCTGCTGGTCGACGCGTTCCGCTGGGTCCGGGTGGAGCTGCCCGCCGCGGGCACCGCCGAGCGCCTCGGCGAGCAGGTGTTCCGCTCCTGGGTGCTGCCCTTCGAGGTGCTGTCGGTGCTGCTGCTCGCCGCCCTGGTCGGCGCGATCGTGCTCTCCCGCCCCGACATCGGCCGGCCCGGCGCGGGTCCGGTCGCCGGCCCGGCCCGCCCCGGCCGCCCGGCCGGCCCCGTCGAGCCGGTCCGCCCGGTCGTCGCCGCCGACGAGGGCGGGCGCGCGTGAGGCCGGTCATCCCGTACGTCACCGCCGCGCTGCTGTTCGGCCTCGGCGTCTACGGCGTGCTGCGCCGCCGCAACGCCGTCCTCGTGCTGATGGCCGTGGAGCTGATGCTCAACGCGGTCAACCTGATCCTGGTCACCGCCGACACCACGGTCCGGGCGGCGCTGCCGCACTCCGGCCAGGTCTTCGCGCTCTTCGTCATCGTGCTGGCCGCCGCCGAGATCGGCGTGGGGCTGGCCATCGTGCTCCAGCTCTACCGGCTGCGGGCCAGCGTCACGGTGGACGACGTGCCGCTCACCGAGGCGCCGGCACCGGCCGCCGGGGTCGCCGCCGACCGGGGCGAGGGGGCGAAGTGACCGGACTGCTCGCGGTGGCGCTGCCCGGCGTACCCCTGGTCGCCGGCCTGCTCGGGCTGCTGCTGCCGCCGTCGCCGCGCGGGGCGGCCACCGGGGAGAGCCCGGCCCGGCGGGCGGCCATCGCGCTCGGCGTGGCCGGCGCGGCGGTCGCGCTGCTCGCGGCGGTGGCCCTGCTGCTGCGGGTGGACGGGCCGGTCGAGGGCGGCACCGACTGGGTGGACCTGGGCGGGCTGCGGGTCACGCTCGGCTGGCGGCTGGACGGGGTGGCCGCGCTGGTCGCCGTGGCGGTGACCGCGGTGGCCCTGGCCGTGCAGGTCTACTCGATCGGCTACCTGAAGCGCGGCCCGCACGACGACGTCGAGGTGGACCACCGCTACCCGCCCTACGCCGCCCAGATCAGCCTGTTCACCGCCGCCATGCTGACCGTGGTGGTCTCCGGCGACCTGATCCTGCTGCTGGTCGGCTGGGAGGTGATGGGCATCTGCTCCTACCTGCTCATCGCCCACGACCGGCGGCTGCCCGAGGCGCCGGCCGCCGCCGTGAAGGCGTTCCTGGTCACCCGGGTGGGTGACGTCGGCTTCCTGCTCGGCATCGCGCTGCTCGGCGTCGGCGCGGGCAGCTTCCGGATCGCCGACGTGCTGGCCCACGACTACTCCGCCGGCACCCGCACCGCGGCCTGCCTGCTGCTGCTCGCCGGGGTGGCCGGCAAGAGCGCGCAGTTCCCGCTGCACACCTGGCTGCCGGACGCGATGGCCGGCCCCACCCCGATCTCCGCGCTGATCCACGCGGCCACCATGGTCGCCGCCGGGGTCTACGCGGTGGCCCGGCTCTTTCCGCTCTTCGCCCAGGCCCCGGCCGCCCTCGCCGTGCTCGGGGTGATGGCGGCGGTCACCCTGCTGCTCGGCGCGTTCGCGGCCACCGCCCAGGACGACATCAAGCGGGTGCTGGCCTGGTCGACGGTCTCCCAGATCGGCTACATGACCGGGGCGCTCGCCGTCGGCGCTCCGGCGGCGGCCCTGTTCCACCTGCTCACCCACGCCGCGTTCAAGGCGCTGCTGTTCCTCGCGGCCGGCGTGGTCATCCACGCCGTCGGCACCACCCTGATGTCGCGGATGGGCGGCCTGCGCGCCGCCATGCCGGTGACCTTCTGGTGCATGCTGATCGGTCTCGGCGCGCTGGCCGGGGTGCCGCCGCTGTCCGGCTTCTGGAGCAAGGACGGCGTGCTGGCCGCCGCGCAGGCCGCCGCCCTCGACGGCGCCGGCCCGGCCCCGGCCTGGGTGGGCTGGCTGGTGTGGCTGGCCGGGCTGCTCGGCGTCGCGGTCACCGCCTGGTACGCGACCCGCCTGCTGCTGCGGACCTTCTTCGGCGCGACCCGGATCCCGCTGGCGCACCCGCACGACCCGCCGGCCGTGCTGCGCTGGCCGGTGCTGCTGCTCGCGGTGCCCGCCGCGCTGCTCGGCCTGGCCGCCTTCGCGCCGTGGTTCGCCGACCGGCTGCGGGTGCCGGCCGACGCCTCCGACGAGGCCGTCGAGCTGGTCCACCTCGCGCCGAACCTGGTCCTTCCGTTCCTCGTGCTGCTGGTCGGCGCGGGCGTGGCCTGGGCCGGCTGGCGCCGCGACCCGGCCGCCGACCCGGCGCGCCTCCTGGGTCCGCTGCGGCCGGTCTTCGCCCGCGCGTTCCGGCTCGACGACGTCCAGCACACCCTCGTGGTACGCCCGACCACCGCCCTGGCCGGCGCGGTGCGCACGGGGGACGAGCTCGGCGTGGACGGCCTCGTGGAGGGCAGCGGCCGGGCCGCGGTCGAGCTGGGCGGCGGGCTCGCCGCGCTGCACCGGGCCGCGCTGCCCCGCGCGGCGGCCGGGGTGCTGGCCGGCGCGCTGCTGATCGGCCTCGCGGTCGCCCTGATCGGAGTGACCTCATGACGTTCGGGCAGTTCCTGCTGGTGGCGGTCCTCGCGGTCCCCGCGCTGGGCGCGGTCGCGGCCGCCGCCGTCCCCGGCGACCGGGCCGGCCGGCTGGTCGGCACGGCCGCGGCCGCGCTGACCCTGCTCGCCACCCTGCCGCTGGCCGGCGGCGACCACGGCTGGTTCGGCTACGGCCCCCGGCCGGCGGTGCAGGCCTGGCACCAGGTGGACGTGTCCTGGGTGCCCGGCCTCGACCTGCGTTTCCACCTCGGAGTGGACGGCATCTCCTGGCCGCTCGTGGTGCTCACCGCGCTGCTCACCCTGCTCTGCTGCGGCTACACGCTCTGGCGGGTGCCCGCCGGCGGCGGCAGCGGGCGGGCCCTCGTGGCGCTGCTGCTGGTGGTCGAGGTGGGCATCCTGGGCACCTTCCTCGCCCTCGACCTGGTGCTGTTCTTCCTGTTCTTCGAGGTCGTCCTCCTCCCCATGTACGCGATCATCGCCGGCTGGGGCGGCGACGACCGGCGGCGGGCGGCCCGCAAGTTCGCCCTCTACACCCTGTTCGGCTCGGTGCTGCTGCTGGTCGGCGTCTACGTGGTGGTCGCCGCCGCGGGCACCGCCGATCTGGTGACGCTGACCGGTGGCGCCGGGCTGTCCCGGGGCACCCAGCTCGCCGCGTTCACGCTGCTGGCACTGGCCTTCGCGGTGAAGAGCCCGCTCTGGCCGCTGCACTCCTGGCTGCCCGACGCGCACACCCAGGCCCCCACGGTGGGCAGCGTGATCCTGGCCGGGGTGCTGCTGAAGATGGGCACGTACGGGCTGATCCGGGTGGCGGTCGGGGTGGCCCCGGAGGGCGCCCGCTGGGCCGCCCCGGTGCTCGGGGTGCTCGCCGTCGCGGCGATCCTGGTCGGTGGCCTGGTCTGCCTCGCGCAGGACGAGCTGAAGCGGCTGATCGCGTACTCCAGCGTGGGGCACATGGGGTTCGTGCTGCTCGGGGTCGCCACGCTCACCGCCACCGGCCTCCAGGCCGCGCTGATCGGCAACATCGCGCACGGCGTCATCACCGGTCTGCTGTTCTTCCTGGCCGGGGCGATCAAGGACCGCACCCGCACCGGGTCGCTCGCCGAGCTGTCCGGGCTGCGGGAGACCGCGCCCCGGCTGGCCGGGCTGCTCGGTTTCGCGGCGGTCGCCTCGCTCGGGCTGCCCGGGCTGGCCGGTTTCTGGGGTGAGGCGTTCGCCGTGGTGGCCGCCGTCCGGCGGGGCGGCGGGCTGTGGACCACCCTGGCGGTGCTGGCCGCGCTGGGCGGGGCGCTGACCGCCGCGTACCTCCTGCGGTTGCTGCGCCGGGTCACCCACGGGCGGCCCAGCCCGGCGGTGGCCCCGCTCGCGCCCGGCCTGGCCGCGGCGGAGCTGGCCGCCTGGGCGCCGCTGGTGCTGCTCGCCCTCGCCGTCGGCCTGGCCCCGGCCCTGGTCCTGTCCTACGCCTCCGGCCCGGTCGGGGCCCTGGTGGGAGTGGTGACCAAATGAGCCTGGTGCAGAGCGTGGACAACGTGGCGCTGCTGCCGGCCTACCTGGCCGCCGGCACGGCCGTGCTGGTGCTCCTGGTCGACCTGCTGGCGGCCCGGGCCGCCGCCACGGTGGCCGTGGCCGCCCTCGGCGCGGCGGGCACCGCCGCCGGTGCGGCGCTGGTCGGCGCGGCCGGCGAACGCCGCACCTTCTGCGTGGGCGCGGACTGCTCCTGGCTCTGGACCGGGCGGGCCGCGCTGGTCGCGGTGGCCATCGCGCTGCTCACCCTCGGCGTGCTCGCGCTCTCCGGCCCCCTGCTGCGGGCCGGCCGGGTCCCGGTCGGGGAATACTGCTTCCTGCTCGCCTGCGCGATGACCGGCGGCGTGGTGCTCGGCGCGGCCGGCGACCTGATCACCCTGGTCGTTGCGCTGGAGACGCTCACCCTGCCGCTCTACGTGCTGGTCGGGCTGCGCCGGGGCAGCCTGGCCGGTGCCGAGGCGGCAGTGACCTTCTTCGTGGTCAGCGTGGTGGCCACCACGGTCACCCTGCTGGGCGCGGCGCTGCTCTACGCGATGACCGGCGGCGTCCACCTCGACCGGCTCGGCGCGACCTTCGCCGGCGAGGAGGGCCTGCTCGACGTGCCGCTCGCCACGGTCGCCGTGGCGCTGGTGGTGGCCGGGCTGGCCTTCAAGGTCGCCGCGGTGCCGTTCCACGCCTGGGCCCCGGCCACCTACGACGGCGCCCCGCTGCCGGTGGCCGCGTACCTGTCGACGGCCTCGAAGCTGGGTGGCGTGGTGGCGCTGCTCGCCGTGGTGCAGCGGGCGCTGCCGGCGAGCGTGACCGGCCCGGTGCTGGCCCTGCTGGCGGTGCTCACCATGACCGTGGGCAACCTGGTGGCGCTGCGCCAGCGGCGTACGGTCCGGCTGCTCGCCTGGTCCTCGGTGGCCCAGGCCGGCTACATCCTCGCCCCGCTGGGCGCGCTCGCGCTGTCCGCCGGACGCACCGCCGACGCCCGCGCCGGGGCGTACGCCGCGGCCGTCGCGTACACCGTCTTCTTCGTGCTGCTGGAGCTGGCCGCGTTCGCCGCGGTGGTGGCGCTGCGACCGGCCGACGGTGACGGCGGCACGCTGGCGGACCTGCGCGGCGCGGCGCGCCGGCACCCGTGGGTGGGTGGCGCGTTCGCGCTGGCCCTCATCGGGCTGGCCGGGCTGCCGCCCGGCCTGGCCGGCCTGTTCGCCAAGGTGACCGTGGTCCGCGCGCTGCTGGCCGGGCACGCCGGCTGGCTGGCCCTGGTGGTGGCGCTGAACGCGGTGCTCGGCCTGGCCTACTACCTGCGGCTGGCCGCCACCCTCTACGCCGCTCCCGGCGGGGTCGCGGTCCGCCCCGGCCGGCTCGTGGTGGTCGCGCTGGGGGTCGCCACCGCGCTGGCCGTGGTGCTCGGCTTCGCCCCGCAGTTGGTGCTCGACGTGGCGGCCCGCTGACGGTTTCGTCCCCTGGGGGGCGGCCGGCACAGCGCGCTCACAGGAATCCCCAGCCAACTTTCAGCCATGAGCAGGATGGTTGGCGGGTACCGGTGTTGTTGAACCGGTCAGCGGGCCCCGCACGGCCCGCGCACCGAAGGAGCGATCGTGCATCACAACCGTCTCAAGACCGCAGCGCTGCTCGGCCTGTTGACCTCGCTGATCCTCGCGGTCGGCTACTGGTTCGGCGGTAGCGGCGGCCTCGTCATCGCCGTCGTCCTCTCGTTGGTGATGAACGGCGTGACCTACTTCTACTCCGACAAGCTCGCACTGCGCTCGATGCGGGCGCAACCGGTCAGCGAGGCACAGTTCCCCGAGCTGTACCGGATGGTCCGGGAGCTCTCCACCCAGGCGGGCAAGCCGATGCCCCGGCTCTACGTGAGCCCGACGGCGCAGCCCAACGCGTTCGCCACCGGGCGTAACCCGGAGCACGCGGCGGTCTGCGTCACGCAGGGGATCGTCGAGATCCTCGACTACCGGGAGCTGCGGGGCGTGATCGGCCACGAGCTGTCCCACGTCTACAACCGGGACATCCTGATCTCCAGCGTGGCGGCCGGCCTGGCCGGCATCATCACCGCGCTGGCGAACATCGCCTGGTTCATCCCGCTGGGCTCCTCGGACGACGAGGACGGCCCGAACCCGGCCGTGCTGCTGCTCACCCTGATCCTCGGCCCGATCGCGGCCACCCTCATCCAGCTGGCGATCAGCCGGAGCCGGGAGTTCCAGGCCGACCAGTCCGGCGCCGAGCTGAGCCGGGACCCGCTGGCGCTGGCCAGCGCCCTCCGCAAGATCCATGTGGGTACGCAGGCGCGCCCGCTGCCGCCGCAGGGCCAGCTCACCAGCACCGCGCACCTGATGATCGACAACCCGTTCAAGCGGGGCGGCGGCCTCGCCGCCATGTTCGCCACCCACCCGCCCATGGAGCAGCGGGTGGCCCGGCTGGAGCAGCTGGCCCGCAACGCCGGGCCCGTGCAGTTCCAGCGCTGACCCGCACCGACCACCTCCGCCCGCGTCCCGCCGGACGCGGGCGGAGTGGTGTGTCCGGGCACAAACCGTTTCCCCCGGATACGCGCCGGCGTTAGGGTCGAAACGTCTCTCACCCGTTACCTGGAGGTCGACCCGTGGCCGCACTGCGCCAGTACCTGGGCGTCTGGCGGATCCCCGGCGCCCCGATGCTGCTGATCCTCGGCGTCATCGGGCGGCTCGGGATCGGCATGACCCCGCTGGCGCTGCTGCTGGTCGTCGCCGAGGTAACCGACAGGTACTCGCTCGCCGCCGTCGCCGGCGGCATCTACGCGCTCTCCGGCGCCGCGCTCAGCCCGATCGGCGGGCGCATCGCCGACCGGGTCGGCCCCACCCCGGTGCTGCTGGCCACCGCCGTGGCCCACCCGCTCGCCCTCTTCGGGCTGCTCGGAGCCAGCCGGTCCGGCTCCGACAACCTCGCCCTGATCTACCTGGCCGCCGGCGTCGCCGGTGCCACGTACCCGCCGCTCACCGCCGCCATCCGGGGCGCCTGGAACGACCTCACCGCCCCCGCCACCGGCCGGGCCCACCTGCGCAACACGGCGCTCGCCGCGGAGACCTCCCTCTTCGAGGTCGTCTTCGTGCTCGGCCCGCTGCTGGTGGCCGGCTTCGTCCTGGTCGCCGACGCCGCCGCCGCGCTGGTCGGCGCCGCCGTGGTCACCCTGGTCGGCACCACCGCCGTCGCGCTCGGCCGGGTCATGCGCGGCTGGCAGCCGCACCCGCGCGAGCACCACGCCAAGGGCCTCGGCCCGCTGCGGGTCGGCGGCTTCCCGGCCCTGCTGCTCTGCGTCGCCAGCCTCGGCATCGCCTTCGGCGCCGCCGGCGTGATCGTCCCGGCCTTCGCCGGGAACTCCACCACCGGCGACCCGGAGAGCCTCGCCGGCGTGCTGCTCGCCGTCTGGGGCATCGGCAGCGCCCTCGGCGGCTTCTGGTTCGGGGTACGCAAGCCCGCCGCCAACATGACCCGCCAGTTCGCCTGGCTGCTCGGCGCGGTCGCGGCCAGCTTCGCCGTCTTCGCCGTGATGCCCACCCCGGCGGCGCTCGGCGCCGCGCTGGTGCTCGGCGGCGCCACCATCGCGCCCGCGCTGACCCTGGAGAACACCCTGGTCGGCCGGATCGCTCCGGCCGGCATGCTGAACGAGGCGTACACCTGGGTGGTGACCATGTCGGTGGCGGCGAGCGCCGCCGGGGGAGCGGTGGCCGGGCTCATCGTCGACCACGCCGGCGGCGTGCCCTGGGCCTTCCTCTTCGCCGGGGCCGCGGTCGCCGTCGGCGCGGCGGTCGCCGCGCTGCCCACCGGCCCGATCGCCCGTGCCGAGGCCACCGCGGTACGCGCCGAGCAGTCGCTCGTCGCCTGAGTCCCCGGGATCAAACCGGCGCGGGCGGGTACAGCCCCCGGCATGTTCCTCTTCTTCTCGAACCGGGTCGGCTGCCTCGGCTCGATCCTGGTCAGCGCCGTCGTGACCGTGATCCTGCTGCTGATCTTCTCGCGCTGACGGTGCCCGTCCCACCCCCGGTGGGCCGGGCCGCCGCCGGATGCTCGTCGGGGCGGCGGCCCGTGGCCCGTCCTACCGGTAGTTGGTGAACTGGAGGGCGACCCCGAAGTCCTCGCCCTTGAGCAGCGCGATGACGGCCTGCAGGTCGTCCTTCTTCTTGCCGGTGACCCGGAGCTGGTCGCCCTGGATCTGCGCCTGGACGCCCTTCGGACCCTCGTCGCGGATCTTCTTGCTGATCGCCTTGGCCTTGTCCGAGTCGATGCCCTGGATCACCTTGGCGTCGATCTTGAAGATCTTGCCCGACGAGCGCGGGTCGCCGGCGTCCAGCGACTTCAGCGAGATGTTCCGCTTGACCAGCTTCTCCTTGAACACGTCCAGAGCTGCCCGGACCCGCTCCTCGGTCTCCGCCTGGAGGCTGATCGCCTCCTCGCCCGACCAGGAGATCTCGGCGCCGGTGCCGCGGAAGTCGAACCGCGTCGAGAGCTCCTTCTCCGCCTGGCGGAGGGCGTTGTCGACCTCCTGCCGGTCGACCTTGCTCACGATGTCGAACGACGGGTTCGCTGCCATGCTCATGCTCCTGCTGTCCGGCGGTCTGTCCTGGTCCGTCCCCCACTGACCAGCGTGGGACCCCCTGACGGTACCCGCTTGCGACGGCCCGGGGGACAACCGCTATCCTTGCTTCCGCCGCCGCGTCGAACGCGGTGGTATGCCCTGGCGGGTTGCCCGAGCGGCCAATGGGAGCGGACTGTAAATCCGTCGCGAAAGCTACAGAGGTTCGAATCCTCTACCCGCCACCAGGGAACGGCAAGGCCCTTGACCTGCGGAAACGCCGGTCAGGGGCCTTCGTCGTTTCGCGGTGTCCGAGGCGAGGAGGCGTCCGTGCACGACCACGATCCGACCCACCCGTTGCCCTCCCCGGCCACCGCCGAAGACGATCCGATCGGCCGGTTCGAGCGGCTCTACGCCGACGCCGAGCGCGGCGAAGCGGTCGTCCCGTGGGACCTCGACCGGGCGCACTCCCTGCTCAGCGAGTGGACCGACCGGATCCGGCCGGACGGCTCCGGTCGGCGCGCCGTGGTCGTCGGGTGCGGCTTCGGCCGCGACGCCGAACACCTGGCCCGCCTCGGCTTCGCCACCGTCGCCTTCGACATCTCGCCCACGGCGGTACGGACGGCCCGCCGCCGCCACCCGGACTCCTCGGTCCGGTACGAGACCGCCGACCTGCTCGACCCGCCGCAGGACTGGCTGGGCGGGTTCGACCTCGTGCTGGAGAGCATGAACGTGCAGGCACTGCCGGCCGAGCTGCGGCAGCGGGCGATCCCGGCGGTCGGCCGGCTGGTCGCGCCGCACGGGACGCTGCTGGTGATCGCGGCCGGCCGGCGGGACGACGAGGTCGTCGAGGGCCCGCCGTGGCCGCTGGCCCGGGCCGAGGTCGACGCGTTCGCGGCCGGCCCGCTGACCCCGGCCCGGGTCGAGGAGATCGTGGCCCCCGACGGTGGGCTCCGCTGGCGCGCGGAGTTCCGCCGCGCCTGAGGGCGGCAGCGTTGGCCTACGCGGACGTCTCCCGCTCGGCCTCGCTGCGCAGCACGCAGAACTCGTTGCCCTCCGGGTCGGCCAGCACGACCCAGCCGCTGCCGTCCGGCTCGCGCCGGTCGGCGACGACCGTGGCGCCCAGGGCGCGGATGCGCTCGACCTCCTGATCGCGAGGCACCTCGGGCTGGAGGCAGACGTGCACGCGGTTCTTGACGCTCTTCGGCTCCGGCACCCGCTGGAAGTAGAGCCTCGCGCCCGTGGGCGGCTCGACGGCCACCTCCTCGTCGTCGGGCGTGAACTGCGGGTCGACCGGGCAGTCGAAGACCCGGCCCCAGAAGTGCGCCAGCCCGTACGGGTCGGCGCAGTCGAACGCGACGTTGCGGATGACGGTCCCCATCCGGTCAGCCTCTCACGCCGCCCGGCGGCGGCCCGGTGCCGCCGAGGCCGGTGGAACGCGTGGATCGGACAGCCCGAAACCCTTGCCCGGGACATCGATGATGGTGGAGTCTGTTCGACGGGGTCGCCGCAGCCGCCCGGTTCGCCGTCCAATGTGGTCAAGGTGACCGATCATCATGGCTGGTAGGCGAATCTGCTCTTACGCGCGGTTTAACCGGGAAGTCGTTGTGCGCGCCTTCCGTAGCAGCGTCGGGACCGATCGTGACAGCATGCTGGGCCGGAGGGACGGGCGCGCCGGTCGAACGGATGATTTCCCCGTCTGCCCCTGCGAGGTGGGCCCTCCACCGCTTTTCCGCCTGCCCCCCGTGTGGCACGATCGTGGAACCTCCACCATCGCTGAAACTCTCTCGACAGGAGCAATCATGTCTGGTCGAAGGTTGGGCCGGCTGCTTGGCTCACTTCTTATTCTTGCCGCCCTCGTCGGTGGTGTCGGCGGTGTCGACTTCGATGGCATCAACGGGGGCGTCCAGACCCTGGACATTGTGTGGCAGTGACCGGGTTCTCCGGTCTGTCGCCGTCGAGCCCGGCTGCCACGACTCTCACGTGCCAGCCGGGCGACGACTCGCGTCGATGACGGGGCGGCGCGCCGCCAATCCGAAGGAGCGGCATGATCCGTCGCGGTCAGCCACGACGCCGGTCGTCTGAGGACGCCTGGATCATCACGGCACCGATGGCGTTGGTCGCCGTGGCCTGCGCCACGGTGACCGGCCTGCTCGCCGAGCATCCCGTCGGGAAGTGGCCGCAGGCGGCGCTCTTCCTGCTCCTCATGATCGTCGCCGGGTTGCCGCTGCTGAGCCTGGTCGTCCGCCGGCAGACGCTCGGCGTCACGCTCACCGAGCTGCCGCTGGTCCTGGCGCTCTACTTCCTGCCGCCGCTGACCGTCGTGGTCATCTACACGCTGACGGCGCTCATCACGCACATCCGGCACCGGTTCTCGGCGCCGAAGGTCTGGTTCAACGTCGCGCGCGCCGCGGCCGGCACCTCGCTGGCCGTGCTGGTCCTCCAGGCGCTGCCGCCCATCCAGGGGGTCGGGCCACGCACCTGGGTGAGCATCTTCGCGGCGGTCAGCATGGTGCTGCTGGTCAGCGTCGCCAGCGTGGTCGCGGTGCACACCCTGCTGCACGGCTGGCAGACCGGGCGGGGCGCCCTGCGCAGCGCCAAGGCCGGACTGCTGACGGCGGCGATCAACGTGTCCGTCGGGTTGATCGTGCTGATCCTGGTGCGCAGCACGTGGTGGTCGCTGCTCCTGCTGTCCGCACTGGGCGCGGGTCTCGTCCTGGTCTACCGGTCGTACGCCCAGTTCTTCCGGCAGCACCGCACCCTGACCGACCTCTACGAGTTGACCCGCGCCGTGGTGGAGAGCGGGCAGAGCGGCACACTGGCGGACGCCCTCCTCGGTCGGGTGCGGTCCCTGATGCAGGCCGAGTACGCCACACTCTGGCTCCCCGCCCAGGGCCGGCACCCGGAGACGCTGCTGACCGCCCGGGTCGACGACCCGGGTCTGCTCGACATGGCGCACACGCCGCAGGCGCTGCGGGAGAAGGTGCGGGAGCTCCGGCGTACCGTCGCCGTCGGACACGGCGTGACGACCGACGACGAGTTCCGCGCGGAGTTCGCGGAGCGGCGGGTCAAGGACGCCGTGGTGGTGCCGTTGCGCTCCGGTCCGGTCGTGATCGGCACCCTGGAGGTGGCCAACCGGCTCGGTGACGGCAACCACTTCACCCCTGCGGACATCGCGGTCTTCGAGACCGTGGCCGCGCACGCCGCGGTCGCCCTGGAGAACACCCGCCTGGTCGACCGGCTCCGGCACGACGCCGAGCACGACACGCTGACCAAGCTGCCCAACCGCCGGCGGATCACCGCGGCGGTGGCCGAGGCGGTCCGGATCGCGGCGCCCGGTGAGGTGGTGGCCCTGCTGCTCTTCGACGTCGACCGGCTGCGCCAGGTCAACGAGTCGCTCGGTCACGCGGCCGGGGACAAGGTCCTGGTCGAGGTGGCCGAGCGGCTGCGCGCCAGCGCACCCTCCTCCGCCCTCGTGGGCCGGGCCGGTGGCGACGAGTTCCTGGTGACGCTGCGGCTGGAGAGCACCGAGGCGGCGCTGGAACTGGCCGGCCAGCTGCGCGAGCAGATCCGCGACGAGATGGTCTTCGACGCGCTCACCCTGGACGTGGACACGGCGGTCGGCGTCGCCGTCCACCCGGACCACGGCAGCGACGCGGTGGCCCTGCTCCAGCGGGTCGACCTGGCCGCCACGGCCGCCAAGTCGGTCCCGGGCAGCGTTCAGCTCTACAGCCCGGCGCTGGAGTCCCGGTCGCTGCGCCGGCTGGGCCTCGCCGGCGACCTGCGCCGGGCGCTGGACGACGGCGCGCTGGAGGTCTACTTCCAGCCCAAGGTGACGCTGCGGGACCGGCGCCTGGTCGGGGTGGAGTGCCTGGCCCGCTGGGAGCACCCGGCGCACGGCACGGTGGCCCCGGACGACTTCGTGGCCGTCGCCGAGCACACCGGCCAGCTCGGCCGGCTCACCGAGTTCGTGCTGCGGGAGAGCCTGCGGCGCAGCCGGGACTGGAACCACGGCGAGCAGGCGCTCGCCATCTCGGTCAACCTGGCCGCCCGGACGCTCACCGACCAGCACTTCCCGGCCCTGGTGCGGGATCTGCTGGAGGAGTACGGCGTGCCGGCGCAGCGGCTCACCCTGGAGATCACCGAGGCCGGTGTGCTGGACGGCACCGAACGTCCCATCCCGACCCTGAAGCGCCTCGGCGAGCTCGGTGTCCGGCTCTCCGTGGACGACTTCGGCACGGGCAACTCGTCCCTGGCCCAGCTCCGTCGGCTGCCCGTGCACGAGGTCAAGGTCGACCGCTCGTTCGTGCAGGGGATGGCGACCGACCCGGGCGACCTGGCCATCGTCAACGCGGTGGTGACGCTCTCGCAGCAGTTCGGCCTGACCGTCGTGGCCGAGGGCGTGGAGAGCGAGCTGACCCTGGAGCTGCTCCAGGACATCGGCTGCGAGATCGGCCAGGGCTTCCTGTTCAGCCGGCCCCTGCCGTACGAGCGGCTGGAGGCCTGGTTCGGCGCCCAGGTCGACCCGGAGACGATCGTGGCGGGCGAGCTGCCGCGCCTGCGTGTCGTGCCCTGAGCTGCGGGAACATCGCAACCGGGGATCCGATTTCACCTCGCCGACGGGGTCGTGTACTGTTTCCTCTGCGCGACACCCCACGGGGTGATCGGGTAGGCCCCCTTAGCTCAGTCGGCAGAGCGTCTCCATGGTAAGGAGAAGGTCTACGGTTCGATTCCGTAAGGGGGCTCAGAGGGTCCGGCTGGACCCGCCACGGCGGTGTAGCTCAGATGGCAGAGCAAGCGGCTCATAATCGCTGTGTCGCCGGTTCAAGTCCGGCCACCGCTACTCTCGTCCTCCGGGCCCGCCCGGCGGACGGTGGGATGGGCGCCACAGGCGCCCACTTTGCATGTCCGCGTATTCAGCGCGTAGTCTGATGCGCCGTAGTTGTTATCCGTGAGCGAGGAAGGCACTCCGCCGTGGCGAAGGCGACCGATGTCCGGCCGAAGATCACTTTGGCGTGTGTGGAGTGCAAGGAGCGCAACTACATCACGCGCAAGAACCGCCGCAACGATCCGGACCGCATCGAGCTGAAGAAGTTCTGCCCCCGGGACGGCAAGCACACCATCCACCGCGAGACCCGCTGACCCGCGGCCGGCCCGGCCGGCCCGCAGACAGCTTCCGAACGCCGATCCGCACGGACGGCGGCCTCCGAGCCGCCCGACCGTACGGATCGGCGTTCGTGTTTTCCGTGTAGGTTCGCGGCATGTCCCTGGACCCGTCCTTCGTCGGCCGGACCTATCCGCCGACCGCCCCCTACCAGGTGGGCCGAGAAAAGATCCGCGAGTTCGCCTCCGCCATCGGCGCGACCGACCCGGCGCACCACGACCCGGCGGCCGCCCGGGCGCTCGGCCATCCCGACGTGGTGGCCCCGCCGACCTTCCCGGTGATCGTGACCATGGCCGCCAGCCAGCAGATCGTGGAGGACCCGGCGCTGGGCGTCGACTACAGCCGGGTGGTGCACGGCGACCAGCGCTTCGCGTACCACCGGCCGGTGGTGGCCGGTGACGAGCTGGTCTGCGTGAACACCATCGAGGAGGTCACGACGCGGGGCGGGCACGGCTTCCTGACCACCCGTACCGACGTGAGCACCGTCGCCGGTGAGCCGGTGGTCGCCGTCTGGTCCAAGATCGTCGTACGCGGGGAGGCCTGAGAGATGGAACTGCCCACCCAGACGTACCGGGTGACCCGCGCGGACCTGGTCCGCTACGCGGGCGCCTCGGGCGACTTGAACCCGATCCACTGGAGCGACCGGACGGCCACCAAGGTCGGCCTGCCCGGGGTGATCGCCCACGGCATGTTCACGATGGCTCTGGTCGGCCGGGCGGTGACCACCTGGGCCGGCGCACCGGACGCGGTGGTCGACTTCAACGTGCGCTTCACCCGCCCGGTGGTCGTGCCGGACACCGACGAGGGCACCGAGGTCGAGGTCGCCGCGGTGGTCAGGGAGGTCACCGAGGACGGCCTGACCAGGCTCGACATCACCGCGACCTGCCTGGGGGAGAAGGTGCTGTCGCAGGCTCGGGCACTCGTGCGGACGCCTCGCTGAGGATCCGTTCGGCGCGCGAGGGGTGGACCGGTTGGGAAAGTCGCACGACTACCCGTACACTGGTCCGCCGTGGGGCAAGTGACCCCTGCTCGGCACCTCGTGTCCGGGTGAGGGTGAGTTGCCGCACAGGGGTGTAGCTCAATTGGCAGAGCAGCGGTCTCCAAAACCGCAGGCTGCAGGTTCAAGTCCTGTCACCCCTGCGCCTCAGGCCTGACCGTTCCCGTGGGTCGCGCCGCCGCACGGCGGCGCCCGGCCCGTGGTGGTGGCATCGGCGGGGTTGGTTCCGAGGCATTCGGGGCCCTCCCGGGTCGATCCGCCGGCCGCGGCCCGTCGCGGGACGGTTGGTCCGGCCGGCGTGACCACACGCCGCGCACGCCGCCCGGCGTGCGACCCGATATCCCGCACGGAGGGCGAAGTGGCCGAGAGCAAGCGGCGCGGCGAGGACGCCGGCGACGAGCGTCTGGACGACGACGCGACCGTCGACGGCGTGGCCGACGACGACGCCACCGACGCGGACGAACCGGTCTCCCGGGGCGGCACCGCCACCCGTAAGCGGGCCCGCACCGATTCGACCGAGGGCCGGAAGACCCGGAAGGACACCGAGCGGATCGGGCTGTTCGCCCGCATCGCGCGTTTCTTCCGCGAGGTCGTGGCCGAGCTGCGTAAGGTCATCTGGCCGACCCGCAAGGAGCTGCTGACCTACACGGCGGTGGTGGTCACCTTCGTCGCGGTGATGTTGGCGATCGTGGCCGGCCTGGACTACGGCTTCGCGAAGGCGGTGCTGTGGGTCTTCGGCAACCCCAGCTGACCTGCGGACAGCGATAGTGACGGAAGTGAGCGAGCGTGCCTGAGTACGACGAGACCGCCGAGACCACGGACGAGCAGTCCACGGTCGCGACGGCGGCCAACGATGAGTCGGTCGAGGCCGCCAGCGAGCCGGAGTTCCCGACCACCGAGCCGGCCCCGGACGAGGACTTCGACCCGGTCGCCGAGCTGCGCCAGAAGCTGCGCTACGCCCCCGGCGACTGGTACGTGGTGCACTCCTACGCCGGCTACGAGAACAAGGTCAAGACCAACCTCGAGACCCGGATCACCTCCCTCGACATGGAGGACTTCATCTACCAGGTCGAGGTGCCGACCCGGGAAGAGGTCGAGGTCAAGAACGGCAAGCGGTCGCAGGTCCAGGCGAAGGTCTTCCCGGGCTACATCCTGGTCCGGATGGAGCTGACCGCCGAGTCCTACTCCTGCGTCCGGAACACCCCGGGGGTCACCGGCTTCGTCGGCGCGACCGACCGGGCCGACCGCCCGGCGCCGCTGAGCCTCGACGAGGTGCTCAAGTGGCTGGCCCCGGCGGTCGAGACCGAGCAGAAGAAGGCCAAGCCCGAGGTCAAGGTCCTCGACTTCGAGGTCGGCGACTCGGTCACCGTCACCGACGGCGCCTTCGCCTCGCTGCCGGCGACGATCAGCGAGATCAACGCCGACCAGCAGAAGCTCAAGGTCCTGGTGTCGATCTTCGGCCGGGAGACCCCGGTCGAGCTCAACTTCAACCAGGTCGCCAAGATCTGACGCACGTCCGCACCGGCGGTGGGCCTCCGGCCGGCCGCCGGTGCGTCGTTTTCGCCGTCCGCCGGACCTCGGCGGGGAGGGTGGCGCGAGGCTGCGCTACCCTAGAACGTCGGCTGTCCGCACCGCGCTGACCGTGCGCGCCCGCGGGCCGGCGAAAATCCCAGTTCCAAGCCCCAGGAAGAGACATGCCTCCGAAGAAGAAGCTCGTCAAGACGTTCACGCTTCAGCTGCCGGCGGGCCAGGCCACCCCGGCGCCGCCGGTCGGCCCCGCGCTCGGCCAGCACGGCGTGAACATCATGGAGTTCTGCAAGTCCTACAACGCGCAGACCGAGTCGCAGCGGGGCGACATCGTCCCCGCCGAGATCAGCGTCTACGAGGACCGCACCTTCACCTTCGTGCTGAAGACCCCGCCCGCCGCCCGGCTGCTGATCAAGGCCGCCGGCGTGCAGAAGGGCTCGGGCGTCCCGCACACCCAGAAGGTCGGCTCGGTGACCCGCGCCCAGCTGCGCGAGATCGCCGAGAAGAAGATGGCGGACCTCAACGCCAACGACATCGACCAGGCTGAGAAGATCATCGCCGGCACCGCCCGGTCGATGGGCCTGACCGTCGCCGACTGACCTCGGTCGACCGCTCCACCCGGATCAGTTCGTGGGAGGGCCGCGCAGGTCGCGGGCCCGCCATAGACCACAGGAGTTACGAGAAATGCAGCGCAGCAAGAGCTACCGCAAGGCCGCCGAGGTCATCGACCGGTCGAAGCTCTACTCTCCCGCCGAGGCCGTCAAGCTGGCCAAGGAGACCACCAACGTCAAGTTCGACGCCACGGTCGAGGTCGCGATGCGCCTCGGCGTCGACCCCCGCAAGGCGGACCAGATGGTCCGCGGCACGGTCAACCTGCCGCACGGCACCGGTAAGACCGCCCGCGTGATCGTCTTCGCCGCCGGCGCGAAGGCCGAAGAGGCCGCCGCCGCGGGTGCGGACGAGGTGGGCACCGACGAGCTGGTCGCCCGCATCCAGGGCGGTTGGCTGGACTTCGACGCGGCGATCGCCACCCCGGACCAGATGGCCAAGATCGGCCGGATCGCGCGGATCCTGGGCCCGCGCGGCCTGATGCCGAACCCGAAGACCGGCACGGTGACCATGGACGTCACCAAGGCCGTCGCCGACATCAAGGGCGGCAAGATCACCTTCCGGGTGGACAAGCACTCCAACCTCCACCTGATCATCGGCAAGGCCTCGTTCTCCGAGTCCCAGCTGATCGACAACTACGCGGCGGTGCTGGATGAGGTCCTGCGCTCGAAGCCGTCCGCGGCCAAGGGCAAGTACCTGAAGAAGGTCACCCTCACCACCACCATGGGCCCGGGCGTCCCGGTCGACCCGAACGCGGTGAAGAACCTGACCGAGGCCTCGGCCGAGGCCTGAGCACCACTGCCCTGACGGGGCCCCGCCACCTGCTGGTGGCGGGGCCCCGTCCGTCTGTCCGGTGTGGCAGGCTCGGCACATGCGGCTCGAAGGCGTCTGGCTGCGCTACCACCGGCGCGGCCCGTGGGTGCTGCGGCAGACCGACGTGGCGATCGGCCCGGGCGAGGTGGCGGTGGTGCTCGGGCGCAACGGGGTGGGCAAGTCCACCCTGCTCCAGCTCGCCGCCGGTGTGCTCCGGCCGACCCGGGGCCGGGTGGTCGACCGGCCGGCGGCCGTCGGCTGGGTGCCGGAGCGTTTCCCCGCCGACCAGCCCTTCACCGTGGGGGCCTACCTCGCCGCGATGGCCCGCGTGGCCGGCGTCCCCGGCGCGGAGGCCGACCGGGCGGTGCGGCACTGGGTCGACCGGCTCGGCCTGGCGCGCTTCCACGGGGTGCGGCTGCCCGAGCTGTCCAAGGGCACCGCGCAGAAGGTCGGCCTGGCCCAGGCGCTGATCCGCCCGCCCGGCCTGCTCGTCCTCGACGAGCCGTGGGAGGGGCTGGACGCCGCCACCCGCGACCTGGTGCCCGAGGTCATCGGCGAGGTGCTGGCCGAGGGCGGCGCGGTGCTGGTCAGCGACCACCGCGGCGAGACGGTCCGGCTCCCCGGCGCCCGCCACTGGTCGGTCGCCGACGGCACGGTCACCGAGGCGACGCCGTCCGGCGCCGCGGCCACCGTCGTGGTCGAGCTGTCGGTCCCGGCCGCCGCGGCCGCGGCCGCCGTCGCCCGGTTGCGCGCCGACGGCCACCACGTCCTGCGGATACGCGACCACGCCGTCGCGCCCCCCGCCACGCGACCCGGATCCGACTCCCCGTCTCCCGCCGCCGGACCTGAGCCCGACTCGGCGTCCGCCGCCGCCCGACCGGAGCCCGACTTCCCGTCCGCCGCCGTGGAACCGGCGTCCGGCGCCGGCCGGTCCGGCCCCGCGTCGGAGGTGGCCCGGTGACCGCCCTGGTCCGGCTGCGGCTGGCCGGCTTCCTGCGTACCGGGCGGGCGCTGGCCCCGGTGCTGGCCGGCCTGCTGGCCCTCGGCGTCCTCTACGGCGGCGGCCGGGCCCAGCCCGCGGAGGCCTACGGCGTCTCGGCGGTGGTGCTCTTCCCGGTGCTGGCCTGGCAGACCAAGATCCTCCTCGACGTCGAGCCCGACGTGCAGCGCCGGCTGGCCCGGGTGGTCGTCGGCCCGGCCCGGGAGCGCGCCGCCGGCCTGCTCGCGGCGGCCGTGGCCGGCCTCGCCACGATCGCCGTCGCGCTGGTCTTCCCCTGGCTGGTCGGCGGGGTGACCGGCCCCAGCGGGCCGGGGGACCGGCCGCTGGTCGAGGGGCTGGCGCTCGGCCTCTGGGCGCACCTGCTGGCCCTCCCCGCGGCGGTGGCGCTGGGCGCCCTGTCCAGCCGGGCGATCACCCGCAGCGCCGGCTACGGCGTCGCCGTGCTCACCGTCGGCGCGGTGGCCGCGGTGGTCCTCGGCCTCTCCCGCTCGGTGGCTCCCTGGCTCGTGCCGCCGGTGCTGCCCACCGCCCGGGCGCTGGCCGGCCCGCTGGCGGCACCCACCGGCGTGCTGCTGACCGCCTGGGCGCTGGCCTGGGCGGCCGTGGCGCTGGCCGGCTACGCCTGGGGCCGCCGGAGCCGCGCCTGAGTGACCGGGCGCACTCCGGGGGCGATTTGGTGGTTCGGGACGGGTCGCGTAACCTAGTCGCGTAGTTCCACCCAAAGACCGCTGGTCACCGTGCCCCGGCACGGTCGAAGGTCCCGCGATGACGGGCGACCCGCGCAGGGCGGCAAGCGAAAATCGGTGCAGTGCGTGGTCCGCCGACCGCGCCCGTCGTGCCGGCCCTCGCCCCGTGCGCCCTGCGCCGGGGCTTTTCTCGTTGTCGTGATGCCTCCGCCGCCGTCGCGAGCTCTGCTCGTCGCCGGCGTACCAGCTCCGAGCAACGAGAGAGGAGGGACATGGCGGACAAGCCGATCCGGGCCGACAAGGCCACGGCCGTCGCCGAGCTGACCGAGAGCTTCCGCACCGCGGGAGCGACCGTGCTGACCGAGTACCGCGGGCTCACGGTTTCGCAGCTCACGCAGCTGCGGCGCTCGCTCGGCAAGGAGACCAGCTACACGGTCGCGAAGAACACGCTGGCCAAGCGTGCCGCGACCGAGGCGGGCATCTCCGGCCTCGACGAGCTGTTCACCGGTCCTACCGCGCTGACTTTCGTTTCGGGCGACGTCGTCGAGGCGGCGAAGGGGCTTCGCGAGTTCGCGAAGGCCAACCCGAAGCTCGTCATCAAGGGCGGTGTCTTCGAGGGCAAGGCCATTTCCGCGGCCGAGGTCACGAAGCTCGCCGACCTGGAGTCCCGCGAGGTGCTGCTGGCGAAGCTGGCCGGCGCCATGAAGGGCAACCTGAGCAAGGCCGCGGCCCTGTTCCAGGCTCCGCTCGCCAAGACCGCGCGTCTGGCGGCCGCTCTGCAGGACAAGCGCGAGAAGGAGGGCGCCGAGGCGGCCTGAGGCCACCCGGCGCACCCACGTTCTTAGTTTTCACTTTCAGAAAGGACGCCAGACATGGCGAAGCTCAGCACCGACGAGCTGCTCGACGCGTTCAAGGAGATGACGCTGATCGAGCTCTCCGAGTTCGTGAAGCAGTTCGAGGAGACCTTCGAGGTCACCGCGGCGGCTCCGGTCGCCGTCGCCGCCGCCGGCGGCCCCGCCGGCCCGGCCGCCGAGGCCGAGCCGGAGAAGGACGAGTTCGACGTCATCCTCGACGCCGACGGTGGCAAGAAGATCCAGGTCATCAAGGTCGTGCGCGAGCTGACCGGCCTGGGCCTCAAGGAGGCCAAGGACCTGGTCGAGGCCGCTCCGAAGCCGGTCCTGGAGAAGGTCAACAAGGAGGCCGCCGACAAGGCCAAGGCCAAGCTCGAGGGCGAGGGCGCCAAGGTCACCCTCAAGTGACCCTGAGTTCGACCTGACGCGCGTCCGGCTCACGTGAGTCGGGGCACACCGCGTCTCGGCGGGCGGTGATCCGGGGAACCGGATCGCCGCCCGCCGTGTTGGTGGTACCCGAGGGCAGCGGCGTGAGCAGGGCGTCCGCGCCCGGCGTGCGGGTGTCGCGCCGGCCCCTGTCGGTAGCCCGTCGGTGGGAAAGACACCCCGAGGGGTAACCGGCCCTTGACGCGACACGGGCCCGGCAGGCACGCTGACACCAGCAAGACCTTCCGCGCTTGCAACGGCCGCCTCTCGGGTAAGGCAACGGCAGCACCACCGCCGCTCCGCCCGAGCGGACCGGCAGGAACGTCGCGTTCCGAGCAGCCCGGTTGACCCGGTTTTCCGAGGTCCCGAGGCAAGTTCCGCGATGACCTGCGGGGTGGGCTGGACAGCGGTTAGCCTCTCGGCTACACTGCTAGTTTGCGCTGCCTTCCGACTTGACCCCTGCTCGGAAATGTCCGTTTACGGATATTTCTGGTGGGGTCATTGGAGTGCACGCGTACCAGCCGTTCTGCAGCACCGGTCCTCGGAAGGACGCATCTTGGCAGCTTCCCGCCCTGCGAAGACCAGTCGTACGTCGAGCGCTTTCGCGCCCCGCCGAGTTTCTTTCGGTCGGATTACCGAACACCTCGAGGTCCCCAACCTCCTCGCCATCCAGAACGAGTCCTTCGACTGGCTCGTCGGCAACGAGGCTTGGCAGGGCCGGTCGTCGGACGACCCGCACGCACGATCGGGTCTCGCGGAGATCCTCGACGAGATCAGTCCCATTGAGGACTTCTCCGGCACCATGTCGCTCTCCTTCTCGGCTCCGCGCTTCGACGAGGTCAAGGCCTCGATCGAGGAGTGCAAGGAGAAGGACCTGACCTACTGCGCCCCGCTGTTCGTGACCGCGGAGTTCACCAACAACACCACCGGCGAGATCAAGAGCCAGACGGTGTTCATGGGTGACTTCCCGATGATGACGCCGAAGGGCACCTTCATCATCAACGGCACCGAGCGCGTCGTGGTCAGCCAGCTCGTCCGCTCGCCGGGCGTGTACTTCGACAAGCAGCCGGACAAGACCTCCGACCGCGACCTCTCCAGCGTCAAGGTGATCCCGAGCCGGGGTGCCTGGCTGGAGTTCGACATCGACAAGCGCGACACGGTCGGCGTCCGCATCGACCGCAAGCGTCGGCAGGCCGTCACCGTCCTGCTCAAGGCCATCGGGTGGTCCGCGGAGCAGATCCGCGAGAAGTTCGGCTGGTCCGAGCTGATGATGACCACGCTCGAGAAGGACCACATCGCCGGCCAGGACGAGGCGCTGCTCGACATCTACCGGAAGCTCCGCCCTGGCGAGCCGCCGACCCGTGAGAACGCCCAGACCCTGCTCGACAACCTCTTCTTCAACCCGAAGCGGTACGACGTCGCCAAGGTCGGTCGTTACAAGTTCAACAAGAAGCTCGAGCTGGACGTGCCGATCACCACCGGCACGCTGACCGAGGACGACATCGTCGCCACCGTGGAGTACCTCTGCCGGCTGCACGCCGGTGAGGACGGCTACGAGGCCGACGACATCGACCACTTCGGCAACCGGCGCCTGCGCACCGTGGGCGAGCTGATCCAGAACCAGGTCCGGGTGGGTCTCTCCCGGATGGAGCGGGTCGTCCGCGAGCGGATGACCACGCAGGACGTCGAGGCGATCACGCCGCAGACCCTGATCAACATCCGCCCGGTGGTGGCGGCGATCAAGGAGTTCTTCGGCACGTCGCAGCTGTCCCAGTTCATGGACCAGACCAACCCGCTGGCGGGTCTGACCCACCGGCGCCGGCTGAGCGCGCTCGGCCCGGGTGGTCTGTCCCGGGAGCGGGCCGGCTTCGAGGTCCGCGACGTGCACCCGTCCCACTACGGCCGGATGTGCCCGATCGAGACGCCGGAAGGCCCGAACATCGGCCTGATCGGCGCGCTGTCCACCTTCGCCCGGGTCAACCCGTTCGGCTTCATCGAGACGCCGTACCGGAAGGTCATCGACGGTCGGGTCACCGACCAGATCGACTACCTGACCGCGGACGAGGAGGACCGGTTCGTCAAGGCGCAGGCCAACGCCCCGCTGAAGGCTGACGGGTCGTTCGCCGAGGACCGCGTCCTGGTCCGCCGTAAGGGCGGCGAGACCGAGGACGTGGCGCCGTCGGCCGTCGACTACATGGACGTGTCGCCGCGGCAGATGACCTCGGTCGCGACCGCGATGATCCCGTTCCTCGAGCACGATGACGCCAACCGCGCGCTCATGGGTGCCAACATGCAGCGCCAGGCGGTGCCGCTGGTCAAGGCCGAGGCCCCGCTGGTCGGCACGGGCATGGAGTACCGCGCGGCCGTGGACGCCGGTGACGTCGTCGTCGCCGAGGTCGGCGGTGTGGTCGAGGACCTCTGCGCGGACTACATCACCGTCCACCAGGACGACGGCCACCGCCGGACGTACCTGCTGCACAAGTTCCGCCGCTCCAACGCCGGCTCCTGCGTCAACCAGAAGCCGGTCGTCTTCGAGGGCGACCGCGTCGAGGCCGGCCAGGTCATCGCCGACGGTCCGTGCACCGACGAGGGCGAGATGGCGCTCGGGCGCAACCTGCTCGTGGCGTTCATGACCTGGGAGGGCCACAACTACGAGGACGCGATCATCCTGTCGCAGCGCCTCGTGCAGCAGGACGTGCTCACCTCGATCCACATCGAGGAGCACGAGGTCGACGCCCGGGACACCAAGCTCGGCCCGGAGGAGATCACCCGCGACATCCCGAACGTCAGCGAGGAGATGCTCGCCGACCTCGACGAGCGCGGCATCATCCGGATCGGCGCCGAGGTCGTCCCCGGCGACATCCTGGTCGGCAAGGTCACCCCGAAGGGCGAGACCGAGCTGACCCCCGAGGAGCGGCTGCTCCGCGCGATCTTCGGTGAGAAGGCGCGCGAGGTCCGCGACACCTCGCTGAAGGTGCCGCACGGCGAGACCGGCACGGTCATCGGTGTGCGTACCTTCTCGCGGGAGGACGGCGACGAGCTGCCCCCGGGCGTGAACGAGCTGGTCCGGGTCTACGTGGCCCAGAAGCGCAAGATCCAGGACGGTGACAAGCTCGCGGGCCGCCACGGCAACAAGGGCGTCATCTCCAAGATCCTGCCGATCGAGGACATGCCGTTCCTGGAGGACGGCACCCCGGTCGACATCGTGCTGAACCCGCTCGGTGTGCCGTCCCGGATGAACATCGGTCAGGTCCTGGAGACCCACCTCGGGTGGGTGGCCAAGACCGGCTGGAGCGTGGACGGCGACGACGCCGAGTGGAAGCGCCAGCTCCGCTCGATCGAGGCGCACGAGTCCGAGCCCGACACCAACGTGGCCACTCCGGTCTTCGACGGTGCCCGGGAGGAGGAGATCTCCGGTCTGCTCGCGTCGACCCTGCCCAACCGGGACGGCAAGCAGCTGATCGGTTCCTCCGGCAAGGCGCAGCTGTTCGACGGTCGCTCCGGCGAGCCGCTGCCGGACCCGATCGCGGTCGGCTACGTCTACATCCTCAAGCTCAACCACCTGGTCGACGACAAGATCCACGCCCGGTCGACCGGCCCCTACTCGATGATCACGCAGCAGCCGCTGGGTGGTAAGGCGCAGTTCGGTGGCCAGCGCTTCGGTGAGATGGAGTGCTGGGCCATGCAGGCGTACGGCGCCGCCTACGCCCTGCAGGAGCTGCTGACCATCAAGTCCGACGACGTCCTCGGCCGGGTGAAGGTCTACGAGGCGATCGTCAAGGGCGAGAACATCCCGGAGCCGGGCATCCCGGAGTCGTTCAAGGTGCTGCTCAAGGAGCTGCAGTCGCTGTGCCTCAACGTCGAGGTGCTCTCCAGCGACGGTGTGGCCCTGGAGATGCGCGAGACCGACGACGAGGTGTTCCGGGCCGCGGAGGAGCTGGGCATCGACCTGTCCCGGCGCGAGCCGAGCTCGGTCGAAGAGGTCTGAGGCGAGCGGTCGGGAGCCGGTCCGCCGGCTCCCGACCCCGCCCGTTAGCTAGGCAGTACAGACGACGACATAGGGGACATAGTGCTCGACGTCAACTTCTTCGACGAGCTGCGCATTGGCCTCGCCACCGCCGACGACATCCGTCAGTGGTCCCACGGCGAGGTCAAGAAGCCCGAGACCATCAACTACCGCACCCTGAAGCCGGAAAAGGACGGGCTCTTCTGCGAGAAGATCTTCGGCCCGCAGCGGGACTGGGAGTGCTACTGCGGTAAGTACAAGCGGGTCCGCTTCAAGGGCATCATCTGCGAGCGCTGCGGCGTCGAGGTGACCCGCTCCAAGGTCCGCCGGGAGCGGATGGGTCACATCGAGCTTGCCGCTCCGGTGACCCACATCTGGTACTTCAAGGGCGTGCCGAGCCGGCTGGGCTACCTGCTGGACCTCGCCCCGAAGGACCTCGAAAAGATCATCTACTTCGCCTCGTACGTCGTGACGAGCGTGGACGCCGAAGCGCGTCACCGTGACCTCTCGACGATCGAGAACGAGATCCTGGCCGAGAAGCGGCAGGCCGAGAACAGCCGCGACTCGGAGATCGAGAAGCGGGCCGCCAAGCTCGAGGCCGACCTGGCCGAGCTGGAGGCCGAGGGCGCGAAGGCGGACGTCCGGCGCAAGGTCAAGGAGGGCGGAGAGCGCGAGATGCGCCAGATCCGCGACCGGGCCCAGCGCGAGATCGACCGCCTCGACGAGGTCCTCGACACCTTCCGCAAGCTCGAGCCGAAGCAGCTGGTCACCGACGAGCTGCTCTACCGCGAGCTGCGCGACCGCTTCGGCGAGTACTTCACCGGCAGCATGGGCGCCGAGGCCATCAAGGCGCTGGTCCAGAACATGGACCTGGAGGCCGAGGCCGAGAGCCTGCGCGAGACCATCCGGTCCGGCAAGGGCCAGCGGAAGATCCGGGCGCTCAAGCGGCTCAAGGTCGTGGCGGCGTTCCAGAACACCCGCAACTCGCCGCTCGGCATGGTGCTGGACTGCGTTCCGGTCATCCCGCCGGACCTGCGCCCGATGGTGCAGCTGGACGGTGGCCGCTTCGCGACCTCCGACCTGAACGACCTGTACCGCCGCGTGATCAACCGGAACAACCGCCTCAAGCGGCTGATCGACCTCGGCGCGCCCGAGATCATCGTCAACAACGAGAAGCGGATGCTCCAGGAGGCCGTCGACGCGCTGTTCGACAACGGCCGTCGCGGCCGGCCGGTCACCGGTCCGGGCAACCGCCCGCTGAAGTCGCTCTCCGACATGCTCAAGGGCAAGCAGGGCCGGTTCCGGCAGAACCTGCTCGGCAAGCGCGTCGACTACTCCGGCCGTTCGGTCATCGTGGTCGGCCCGAAGCTCAAGCTGCACCAGTGCGGCCTGCCCAAGCAGATGGCGCTGGAGCTGTTCAAGCCGTTCGTGATGAAGCGGCTGGTGGACCTCAACCACGCGCAGAACATCAAGTCCGCCAAGCGGATGGTCGAGCGGCAGCGGCCGGTCGTGTGGGATGTGCTGGAGGAGGTCATCGGCGAGCACCCGGTCCTGCTGAACCGGGCGCCGACCCTGCACCGGCTGGGCATCCAGGCCTTCGAGCCGCAGCTGGTCGAGGGCAAGGCCATCCAGATCCACCCGCTGGTCTGCACCGCGTTCAACGCCGACTTCGACGGTGACCAGATGGCGGTCCACGTGCCGCTGTCCGCCGAGGCCCAGGCCGAGGCGCGGATCCTGATGCTGTCGTCGAACAACATCCTCAAGCCGGCCGACGGCAAGCCGGTCACCATGCCCACCCAGGACATGGTCATCGGCCTCTACCACCTCACCCACCTCACCCCCGGTGGGCAGGGCGAGGGCCGGGCGTTCAGCTCGGACGCCGAGGCGCGGATGGCGTACGACAACCGTGAGCTGCACCTGCAGACCCCGGTCAAGATCCGCCTGCGGGGCATCGTCGGTGTCGACAACGGCGCCGGCGCCGAGCCGTGGGTCGCGCCCGAGGGCTGGGTCGAGGGCGAGCCGGTGACGGTGGAGACCACCCTGGGCCGGGTCCTGTTCAACGAGACGCTGCCGCAGGGCTACCGCTTCGTGAACTACGAGATCCGCAAGGGCCAGCTCTCCGCGATCGTCAACGACCTCGCCGAGCGCTTCCCGAAGGTCGCTCTGGCGGCCACCCTGGACGGGCTCAAGGAGGCCGGCTTCCACTGGGCCACCTGGTCCGGCGTCACCATCGGCATGGAGGACGTCATCGCGCCCCCGCGCAAGCGGGAGATCCTGGACAAGTACGAGAAGGAAGCCGACCGGATCGACAAGCAGTACCAGCGTGGTCTGATGACCGCCGAGGAGCGTCGCGGCGAGCTCATCGAGATCTGGACCAAGGCGACCAACGAGGTCGCCAAGGAGATGGACACCGCGCTGCCGCAGGAGAACCCACTGTGGAAGATGATCAACTCGGGTGCCCGCGGTAACCTGCTCCAGCTCCGGCAGATCGCGGCGATCCGTGGTCTGGTGGCCAACCCGAAGGGCGAGATCATCCCGCGGCCGATCAAGGCCTCGTACCGGGAGGGTCTGTCCGTGCTGGAGTACTTCATCTCCACGCACGGCGCCCGGAAGGGTCTCGCGGACACCGCCCTGCGTACCGCCGACTCGGGTTACCTGACCCGGCGTCTGGTGGACGTCTCGCAGGACGTCATCATCCGCGAGGAGGACTGCGGCACCGACCGCGCCATCCCGATGCAGATCGGCGAGCGGCTCGACGGCAAGCTGGTCGTGCACGAGCACGCCGAGACCAGCGTGCACGCCCGGACCCTGGCCGACGACATCAAGGGGCCGGACGGCACCGTGGTGGCCCAGCGGGGTCAGGACCTCAACTCGATCCTGGTCGACGCGATCGTCGCCGCCGGGGTGGAGACGGTGCGGGTGCGCAGCGTGCTCACCTGCGAGTCGAAGCTGGGCGTCTGCGGTGCGTGCTACGGCCGCTCGCTGCCGACCGGCAAGACCGTGGACGTCGGCGAGGCGGTCGGCATCATCGCCGCCCAGTCGATCGGTGAGCCGGGTACGCAGCTGACGATGCGTACCTTCCACACCGGTGGTGTCGCGGGTGAGGACATCACCCAGGGTCTGCCCCGTGTCCAGGAGATCTTCGAGGCCCGGGTCCCGAAGGGTAAGGCGCCCATCGCCGACACCCCGGGCCGGATCCGGATCGAGGACGGCGAGCGGTCCCGCAAGATCGTGGTCATCCCGGACGACGGCAGCGACGAGATCGTCTACGACAAGATCTCGAAGCGGGTCCGGCTCCGGGCGCACGACGGCGACCACGTCGAGGTCGGCGAGAAGCTCACCGAGGGCACCATCGACCCGCACGAGCTGCTGCGCATCCTCGGTCCGCGCGCGGTCCAGGTCCACCTGACCCAGGAGGTCCAGGAGGTCTACCGCTCGCAGGGTGTGCTCATCCACGACAAGCACATCGAGATCATCATCCGCCAGATGCTCAAGCGGGTGACGGTCATCGACTCCGGCTCGACCGAGTTCCTGCCGGGCGTGCTTGTCGACCGGGCGCTGTTCGAGTCGGAGAACCGCCGGCTCGTCGGCGAGGGTGGCGAGCCCGCCGCCGGTCGCCCGGTGCTGATGGGTATCACCAAGGCCTCGCTGGCCACGGACTCCTGGCTCTCGGCGGCCTCCTTCCAGGAGACCACCCGGGTGCTGACCGACGCGGCGATCAACTCGCGCAGCGACTCGCTGGTCGGCCTCAAGGAGAACGTGATCATCGGTAAGCTCATCCCGGCCGGTACGGGCATCAGCAAGTACCGCAACGTCCGGGTCGAGCCGACCGAGGAGGCGAAGGCCAAGGTCTACTCGATGACCGGTTACCCGGAGACCGACTACGGCTTCGGGCCGGCCAGCGGCCAGGCCGTGCCGCTGGACGACTTCGACTTCGGGTCGTACCGCTAAGCAGTAGGAAACGACGAGGCCCCCGGCACCCGCCGGGGGCCTCGTCGCGTCTCCGGTGCGCCATCTGAAAGGTTACGTCTCGAGAGAATTCTCTCGAGAGACTACTCTCGACAACATGAACGGCGACGAACCCCGCACCCTCACCGACCCTCGAGAGCTCCGCGCACTCAGCCACCCCGTACGACTTGCCCTCCTAGAGGCGCTCGGGGCCGGCCCGTTGACCGCCACGCAGGCCGGCGAGCTGATCGGGGAGAGCCCCACCACCTGCTCCTTCCACCTACGTCAGCTGGCTCGCTACGGATTCGTGGAGGAGGCCGGCGGCGGCCGCGGCCGGGTCCGGCCCTGGCGGCTGACCCGGCGGGGCTGGTCGGCGCCGGCCCGACCCGAGGACCCCGACTGGACCCGCGCCTCCCAAGCCCTCGACCGGGTCCTGCTCGACCGGTACGTCCAGCGGCTGCGCCGGTTCGTCGACGAGGCCCCCACCTATCCGCCCGAGTGGTACCAGGCGGCCACCGGACAGCAGCAGCTCTTCCACCTCACCCCCGACGAACTGGCCGAGTTCGCGGCCGCCTACCGGAAGCTGGTCGCCGGATTCACCGCCCGGTTCGACGCCCGACGCGCCGGGGCCGACGCCCGCCCGGCCGGGGCGCTTCCGGTCGAACTGCTCTTCTTCGGCTACCCCGTCCGAGCGCCGGAGGTGTCGGATGTCGACCCGACGACTGCTGGCTGACCGGCGCGCCCGCCGCTACCTCGCCGGTCAGACCCTCTCGCTGGTCGGCGACAGCTCGATGTGGCTGGCCTGCGGCATCTGGGTGAAGGACCTGACCGGCAGCGACGGCGCGGCCGGACTGACCTTCCTCTTCTTCACCGCCCCGGCGCTGCTCGCGCCGCTGGCCGGACTGCTCGCCGACCGTCTGCCGCGCCGCCGGCTCCTGGTGGTGGCGAACCTGACCGGGGCGGCGATCCTGCTTCCGCTGCTGGCGGTCCACGGTCCCGAGCAGGTGCCCCTGATCTACGCGGTGATGCTCCTGTACGGGTGCCTCAACCTGGTCATCGCGCCAGCCCAGTCCGCGCTGCTGGTCAGCCTGCTCCCCGACGACCTGCTGGCCGACGCCAACGCACTGCTGCGCACGGCGCGGGAGAGCCTGCGGTTGCTCGCCCCGCTCGCCGGGGCCGGCCTCTACGCGCTGCTCGGCGGTGCCGCGGTCGCGGCGCTGGACATGGCGACGTTCGCGGCCGCGGCCGTGCTGCTGCTGACGCTGCGCGTCGCGGACCCCACCCCCGAGCGCTCGGATCGCGGCGGCGGCGCGCTCCGGCACTGGGCCGGGGAGCTGACAGCCGGATTCCGGCATCTCGCCGGCCACCCCCTGCTCCGCCGGGTTGTCCTCGCCACCGGTGTGCTCGCTCTCGTGCTGGGCTTCAGTGAGTCGACCGCGTACGCCGTCGTCGACCGTGGGCTGCACCGGTCCCCGGAGTTCCTCGGCGTACTCCAGGCCGCGCAGGGCGTCGGGGCGGTGTTCGGCGGCCTGGCCAGCGCCGCAGCCGTCCGGCATTTCGGTGAGGTACGCGTCGCCGCGGCGGCGTTCCTGGCCTGGGCCGCCGGCGCGATCGGGGCCAGCACCCCGCTGCTCGGCCTGGTCCTGGCCGGACGGGTCAGCTCGGGCGCGGGCCTGACCGTGATGGCCATCGCGCTGCTGACCCTGCTGCAACGCAGCGCGCCGGAACGACTGCAGGGCCGGGTCTACGCCGGCTTCGAGGTGACCACGACCGTCCCCCAGACCCTCTCGATCGGGCTCGGCGCGTACCTGATCGGGGTGCTCGACTACCGCGCGTTGCTGCTGACCGAGGCCGCTGTCGTGGGACTTGCCGCGCTGCTGTTGTTCCGGGCCGACCGCCTCACCGCGCGGCGGACCGAGGCGTCGGCATCGCCGGATCCCGTGCCGTCGGCCGCGTAGCGCCCGACCGGCGTCGGGCTCTCGGGGCAGAATGGTGGGCATGACGACCGTGCCCGGGCAGGTGCCCGTCGTTCCGCAGGGGCACCGCCACCCGCTCGACCCGGAGCCGGTCCGTTCGACAAAGGCCCGCGCCGTCTTCGCCCTCGGGCTGATCGGGGCGCTCACCGGCTTCTTCGTCGGCGGGGTGGTGCCCGCGACCATCGCGCTCACCCTCGCCCGGCAGGCCCGCCGGGAGGCGTACGTCTCGGGGGGTTTCCTCACCGGCGCCGGCTGGCTGCGCCGGGGGGAGCAGCTGGCCTGGACGGGCCTGCTGCTCGCGGCCGTCGCGACCGTGGCGGCCCTGGTGATCGGCCTGGTCCGGCTGGCGGGCGCCCCGTTCGGGCACGACTTCGCCCCGAACGTCGACTGACCGGGCGGGGGAGCCCGCACGCGCCCGACCCCGCGGGCGCGACCCGCGACGGTAGCCTGGCCGGTGTCCGCCGCGCGGTGGGCGAGCCACGTCGACAGGAGGATCCCGTGACGGAACCGGCCCCGCCGCCGGGAGGCGATCCGACCCGCCCCGGCACCGGGCCGGACGCGGCCGGGCCGCCGCAGTCGGCCGCGCCCGGACCGTGGCCGCCCGCCGGGCCGTATCCGCCGGCGCCGCCCGGCTCCCCGGCACACCACGCCGGGCACCCGGCCCCGCCCGCCGCCGCGCCGTGGGGCTCCCCGTCACCTCACCCGGGGTACGCGGCCCCGCCGTCGGCCCCGGCCGGTTTCCCGCCGCAGCACGCCGGCCACCCGTCCCCGGCCGCCGCCGGACCGGTGACTCCGGCCGGCTGGCCGGCGTCCGGGGCGTACCCGGGGAACCAGCCGGTGCCCGGTGGTGGGTGGGCGGCGCCGGGGAGCGCGCCGGCCGGCGGCGGCTGGGGTCCGACACCTCCGGCGTCGGTGCCGCCGCCCCCGCGCGAGGCGCCGCGCCCGCCGAAGCGCGTCGACGCGGTCCCGGGCACCCCGTTCGGGGTGGTCCACCTGGACGTGCCGCCGGTCGCGTCGGGGCTGGCCATCGGGTCGCTGGTGATCGGGATCGCCTCGATCTTGGTGTCGCTGCTGGTCCTCTGCTTCGGTGTCGCCGGGCGGAACTACGGCGGCGCCTGGGCCGCCGGGGCGTTCACCGTGCTGGGGGTGATCGCCGGCACGGCGGCCGTCGTGGCGGGGCTGCTGGCCCGGCGGCAGATCCGGCGGCCGGCGCCGCCGCCGGCGGTCCGGTTCACCGGGCGTGGCCTGGCCCTCGCCGGGGTCAGTTGCGGGGGAGTGGGCCTGCTGATCAGCCTGGGCGGGCTGGTGCTGGCCCTGGTGGTGCAGATCACGTGACCCGGTCGGCCGGCCTGGCCGCGCATTGACCGGCTATGACCGGTATGCCGGGATGTCCGGTGCGCGGGTGGAACCGGGGCCGCCGGGCCGAGCGCTGGGGAAGCCGGTACACTTGTCACCGTAGGTGCCCATGACGGGCGCGCGGGCACGATGCGATCGGCCGGCGGACCGCGACGCGGTTCCCCCCGAGCCGCTCCGTTTTGACCCGCGCGGCTGTGGTAGGTACTCTTTCCCCTTGTGCCCGGGCCAGCCCGGGCAATGCGTGCGTGCGCTGGAGCCGGTGAGTCGGTGATCGCGCGGCCGCACGACAGAGCCGCAAGACCTGGCGTCGGGAGTTTCCTGCGCCGGTGACAAAAACCCGGTGGGACACGCGAGTGACCGGGCCGGGACCGTGACTTGGGCGACACGCCCGACCGCGGGTGCTGGGACCCCCGTCAGGTGGCCCTGGTTGGAATGTAGGAGAGCCGTCCATCAGGCCGGCTAGAGCAGACGGCGCGGTCGCCTCGCAGCGGCCGAAGGGAGCGGAGAAACCCGGTGCCCACCATTCAGCAGCTGGTCCGAAAGGGCCGTCAGGCCAAGACGACCAAGACCAAGACCCCGGCGCTCAAGGGGTCCCCCCAGCGTCGCGGCGTGTGCACCCGCGTGTACACCACCACCCCCAAGAAGCCGAACTCGGCGCTGCGCAAGGTCGCTCGTGTCAAGCTCAGCAGCCAGATCGAGGTGACCGCCTACATCCCGGGCGTCGGCCACAACCTGCAGGAGCACTCGATCGTGCTCGTCCGCGGCGGCCGTGTGAAGGACCTCCCCGGCGTGCGGTACAAGATCGTTCGCGGCTCGCTGGACACCCAGGGTGTCCGCAACCGCAAGCAGGCTCGCAGCCGCTACGGCGCGAAGAAGGAGAAGAGCTGACATGCCGCGTAAGGGACCCGCTCCGCGGAAGCCGCTGGTCGCTGACCCGGTGTACAACTCGCCGCTGGTCACCCAGCTGGTGAACAAGATCCTGCTGCGCGGCAAGCGTCAGCTCGCCGAGCGCATCGTCTACGCCGCCCTGGAGGGCTGCCGCGAGAAATCCGGCACCGACCCCGTCGTCACGCTGAAGCGGGCGATGGACAACGTGAAGCCGACCCTCGAGGTTCGCAGCCGCCGCGTCGGTGGCGCCACCTACCAGGTTCCGGTCGAGGTGCGGCCGGCCCGCGCGACCACCCTGGGTCTGCGCTGGCTGGTCACCTACTCCCGCGCCCGTCGCGAGAAGACCATGATCGAGCGGCTGATGAACGAGCTGCTGGACGCGAGCAACGGCCTCGGTGCCGCCGTCAAGCGGCGCGAGGACACGCACAAGATGGCCGAGTCCAACAAGGCCTTCGCGCACTACCGCTGGTAACACCTTGGTTCCGGCGCCCACGAGGCGCCGGAACCGCCACCAGTTGTGTCTAGACGACGATAAGTAGGGATTGAAGTGGCCGCCGCAGACGCGCTCGCCAACGTACGCAACATCGGCATCATGGCGCACATCGATGCCGGTAAGACCACTACCACCGAGCGAATCCTGTTCTACACCGGCATCACGTACAAGATCGGTGAGGTCCACGAGGGCGCCGCCGTCATGGACTGGATGGAGCAGGAGCAGGAGCGCGGTATCACCATCACTTCCGCCGCCACCAAGTGCGAGTGGAAGGGCCACACGATCCAGATCATCGACACGCCCGGCCACGTCGACTTCACGGTCGAGGTGGAGCGGTCGCTGCGGGTGCTGGACGGTGCGGTCGCGGTCTACGACGGTGTCGCCGGCGTCGAGCCGCAGACGGAGAACGTCTGGCGGCAGGCGGACAAGTACAACGTCCCGCGGATGTGCTTCGTCAACAAGCTCGACCGGACCGGTGCCGACTTCTTCCGCTGCGTGCAGATGATGATCGACCGGCTCAACGCCACCCCGCTGGTGCTCCAGATCCCGATCGGGCTCGAGGCCGACCACATCGGCGTCGTCGACCTGATCGGCATGCGCGCCCTCACCTGGCGCGGGGAGACCCAGAAGGGTGAGGACTACGCGATCGAGGAGATCCCGGCCGAGCTGGCCGACTCCGCGGCCGAGTGGCGCGAGAAGCTGATGGAGACGCTGGCCGACGTCGACGACTCGGTGATGGAGAAGTACCTGGAGGGCGAGGAGATCTCCGCCGAGGAGATCAAGGCCGCCATCCGTCGGGCCACCATCGCCGGCAAGGCCAACCCGGTGCTCTGCGGCTCCGCGTTCAAGAACAAGGGCGTCCAGCCGATGCTCGACGCCGTGGTCGACTTCCTGCCGTCGCCGCTGGACATCCCGGCGATCGAGGGCACCGCGACCGACGGCGAGACCCCGCTGCAGCGGAAGCCGTCCACCTCGGAGCCGTTCTCCGGCCTGGCCTTCAAGATCCAGACCGACAAGCACCTCGGCAAGCTCACCTACGTCCGGGTCTACTCCGGTGTGGTCGAGTCCGGGTCCCAGGTGGTCAACTCCACCAAGGACCGCAAGGAGCGCATCGGCAAGATCTACCAGATGCACGCCAACAAGCGGGAGGAGCGCAGCTCCGCCAAGGCTGGCGACATCATCGCGGTCCAGGGTCTGAAGCAGACCACCACCGGTGACACCCTGTGCGACCCGGCGAACCCGGTCATCCTCGAGTCGATGACCTTCCCGGAGCCGGTCATCGAGGTGGCCATCGAGCCGAAGACCAAGGCCGACCAGGAGAAGCTCAGCACCGCCATCCAGCGGCTGGCCGAGGAGGACCCGACCTTCCGCGTCAAGCTGGACGAGGAGACCGGCCAGACGGTCATCTCCGGCATGGGCGAGCTGCACCTGGACATCCTGGTGGACCGGATGCGCCGCGAGTTCAACGTCGAGGCGAACATCGGCAAGCCGCAGGTGGCGTACCGCGAGACCATCCGCCGCGCGGTGGAGAAGGTCGAGTACACCCACAAGAAGCAGACCGGTGGTTCCGGCCAGTACGCCCGGGTGATCGTGAGCCTGGAGCCGCTGCCGCTGGACAACGACTCGCCGACCTACGAGTTCGCGAACGCCGTCACCGGTGGCCGCATCCCCCGGGAGTTCATCCCGTCGGTGGACGCGGGCGCCCAGGACGCCATGCAGTACGGCATTCTCGCCGGCTTCCCGCTGGTGGGTGTCAAGCTGACGCTGCTGGACGGCCAGTACCACGAGGTCGACTCGTCCGAGATGGCGTTCAAGATCGCCGGTTCGATGGTGATGAAGGAGGCGGCCCGCAAGGCCGACCCCGCACTGCTCGAGCCGATGATGGCCGTTGAGGTCACCACTCCTGAGGAGAACATGGGTGACGTCATCGGCGACCTCAACTCCCGGCGGGGCATCATCCAGGCGATGGAGGAGCGTCACGGCGCTCGCATCGTCCGGGCCCTGGTGCCGCTGTCGGAGATGTTCGGCTACGTCGGCGACCTGCGGTCGAAGACCCAGGGCCGGGCTAGCTACAGCATGCAGTTCGACTCCTACGCCGAGGTTCCCCAGAGCGTCGCGAAGGAGATCATCGCCAAGGCTACGGGTGAGTGACGCTCACCCTGAGCTGATCCGTTGATCCGGGGCGGCCGCGGGAGGGTTCTCCCGCCCCGCGGCCACCTCGGTCGGATTGTGTGAATCCGGGCCTGTAGGCTTCATCGCCGCAGAACCCACAAAGGCTCTCCGGCCGTCAGGCCGGAAAGGCTGTCGACAGAGTCCTAAGCGCCGACCGGCGCACCGGGGCGAACGAACCAAGAAAGTCCACAGGAGGACACCAGTGGCGAAGGCGAAGTTCGAGCGGACTAAGCCGCACGTCAACATCGGCACCATTGGTCACATCGACCACGGTAAGACGACGCTGACGGCGGCCATCACCAAGGTCCTGCACGACCAGTTCCCGGACCTCAACCCGTACACGCCGTTCGACGAGATCGACAAGGCGCCGGAGGAGAAGGCCCGCGGCATCACGATCTCCATCGCGCACGTCGAGTACCAGACCGAGGCGCGTCACTACGCGCACGTCGACTGCCCCGGTCACGCCGACTACATCAAGAACATGATCACCGGTGCCGCGCAGATGGACGGCGCGATCCTGGTGGTGGCGGCGACCGACGGCCCGATGCCGCAGACCCGCGAGCACGTGCTGCTGGCCCGTCAGGTCGGTGTGCCGTACATCGTCGTGGCGCTCAACAAGAGCGACATGGTCGACGACGAGGAGCTCCTGGAGCTCGTCGAGCTCGAGGTCCGCGAGCTGCTCTCGTCGCAGGAGTACCCGGGTGACGACCTGCCGGTCGTCCGGGTCTCGGCGCTGAAGGCCCTCGAGGGTGACCCCGAGTGGACCGGCAAGCTCATGGACCTCATGAACGCTGTCGACACCGCGATCCCGCAGCCGGAGCGCGAGACCGAGAAGCCGTTCCTGATGCCGATCGAGGACGTGTTCACGATCACCGGTCGTGGCACCGTCGTCACCGGTCGCGCCGAGCGCGGCATCCTCAAGCCGAACGAGGAGGTGGAGATCGTCGGCATCCGCGAGAAGTCGATGAAGACCACCTGCACCGGCATCGAGATGTTCCGCAAGCTGCTCGACGAGGCCCGGGCCGGCGAGAACGTCGGTCTGCTCCTCCGCGGCATCAAGCGCGAGGACGTCGAGCGCGGCATGGTCGTCATCAAGCCGGGCACCACGACCCCGCACACGGAGTTCGAGGCGACGGTCTACATCCTCTCCAAGGAGGAGGGCGGCCGGCACACCCCGTTCTTCCAGAACTACCGTCCGCAGTTCTACTTCCGGACCACGGACGTCACCGGCGTCGTCACGCTGCCCGAGGGCACCGAGATGGTCATGCCGGGCGACAACACCACGATGTCCGTGAAGCTGATCCAGCCCATCGCGATGGAGGAAAACCTCAAGTTCGCGATCCGGGAGGGTGGCCGCACGGTCGGCGCTGGTCGCGTCACCAAGATCGTCAAGTGAGCTGGGTAACCCCGATTAGCGTCGCCGCCGGTCGTGCGGCATACTAGTCAGGTTGCGTAACGACGGTCAGTTACCTGCGTCCGGTTAACGCTGGACCTCCGGGTGACAGACAGTCTCGCGTAGGGTGGTTGATCGCCCCTGGCGGTCAACCACCCTCGCGCGGCGTCCAGGTCGCGGTCACCGCGATCGGCGCCATGACCCACCGCGTGGTCGGAAATCGCTCCGGAGTCCCGGGGCGGAGCCCGGCCCACGGGCGCGACACGCCCGACCGCGGGGGTCGGCGAAGTGGGCCTGTGCCAGCCGGTACAGGCGCCCGCAACACAGCGGCATCGAGAGAAGGAACAGAAGCCACCATGGCGGGACAGAAGATCCGCATCCGGCTCAAGGCCTATGACCACGAGGTCGTCGACTCCTCGGCTCGGAAGATCGTCGAGACGGTGACGCGTACCGGGGCGCAGGTCGCTGGCCCGGTGCCGCTGCCCACGGAGATCAACCGTTTCTGCGTTATCCGCTCGCCGCACAAGTACAAGGACTCGCGCGAGCACTTCGAGATGCGCACGCACAAGCGTCTGATCGACATCATCGACCCGACCCCGAAGACGGTCGACTCGCTCATGCGCCTCGACCTGCCGGCTGGCGTCGACATCGAGATCAAGCTGTAGGGACCGGACAAATGGACAGGCAAGTCAAGGGGATCCTGGGCGCAAAGCTCGGCATGACCCAGGTCTGGGACAACAACCGCGTTGTTCCCGTGACCGTGGTTCAGGCCGGCCCGTGCGTCGTGAGCCAGGTTCGTAGCGCCGACAAGGACGGTTACTCCGCGGTCCAGCTGGCGTACGGGGCCATCGACCCGCGCAAGGTCAAGAAGCCGATCGCCGGGCACTACGCCAAGGCGGACGTCGCGCCGCGCCGGCACATCGTCGAGCTGCGCACCTCCGACGCCGCGGACTACTCGCCGGGCCAGGAGGTCACGGTCGAGGAGTTCCCGGCCGGCGTGACCATCGACGTCACCGGCAAGACCAAGGGCAAGGGCTACGCCGGCCCGATGAAGCGGCACGGCTTCCACGGTCTGCGCGCCAGCCACGGTGTCGAGCGCAAGCACCGCTCGCCGGGCTCGATCGGCGCCTGCGCGACCCCGGGTCGCGTCTTCAAGGGCACCCGGATGGCGGGTCGGATGGGTGGCGTTCGCTACACCGTCCAGAACCTGACCGTCCAGGCGGTGGACACCGACAACAACCTCCTGCTCGTCCGCGGCGCCATTCCGGGCCCGAAGGGCGCGCTGGTCCTGGTCCGCACCGCGGCCAAGGCCAAGGTCAAGAAGGGCGGTGCGGCCAAGTGACCACCGTTGACGTCCTCAACGTCGAAGGCAACAAGGCCGGCTCCGTCGAGCTGCCCGCCGACATCTTCGACGCTCAGGCCAACATCCCGCTGATGCACCAGGTCGTGGTGGCTCAGCTGGCGGCGGCCCGGCAGGGCACGCACAAGACCAAGACCCGCGGCGAGGTCTCCGGTGGAGGCAAGAAGCCGTACAAGCAGAAGGGCACCGGTCGTGCCCGCCAGGGCTCGATCCGCGCGCCGCAGTTCGCCGGCGGTGGCGTGGTCCACGGCCCGGTGCCGCGCGACTACAGCCAGCGCACCCCGAAGAAGATGAAGGCCGCCGCCCTGCGTGGCGCCCTCTCCGACCGGGCGCGCGCCGGCCAGATGCACGTCGTCGAGGCGTTCGTCTCGGGCGAGAAGCCGTCGACCAAGGCCGCGCTGGCCACGCTGGCGAAGCTGACCGAGGCCCGTCGGGTCCTGGTCGTGCTGAGCAGCACCGACGAGCTGAACTGGGTGTCGCTGCGCAACGAGCCGCGCGTGCACCTGATCGAGGCCGGCCAGCTCAACACGTACGACGTGCTGGTGGCCGACGACGTGGTCTTCACGAAGGAGGCCCTGGACGAGTTCCTGGGCGTTCCCGCCGAGACCACCGAGGAGGGTGGCAAGTGAGCACGATCGCCGATCCGCGCGACATCATCGTCGCCCCGGTCGTCTCGGAGAAGAGCTACAGCGAGCTGAACCGGAACTGGTACACCTTCCTGGTGCACCCGGACGCCAACAAGACCGAGATCAAGATCGCTATCCAGCAGATCTTCAACGTCCGCGTCCTGACGGTCAACACGCTCAACCGCGAGGGCAAGCGCAAGCGCACCAAGACCGGCTTCGGTCAGCGCAAGTCCACCAAGCGGGCGATCGTGAAGCTGGCTGACGGTGACCGTATCGAGGCCTTCGGCGGCCCGGTCAGCTGAGGGGTGTAGACAATGGCTATCCGTAAGTACAAGCCGACGACGCCGGGCCGGCGTGGCTCGAGCGTCGCCGACTTCGCCGAGATCACCCGGTCGACGCCTGAGAAGTCGCTGCTGGCTCCGCTGCCGAAGAAGGGCGGACGCAACGCCCACGGCCGGATCACCACGCGTCACCACGGTGGCGGCCACAAGCGGCAGTACCGTCTGATCGACTTCAAGCGGGTCGACAAGGACGGCGTGCCGGCGAAGGTCGCGCACATCGAGTACGACCCGAACCGCACCGCGCGCATCGCGCTGCTGCACTACGCCGACGGCGAGAAGCGCTACATCATCGCGCCGAAGGACCTGAAGCAGGGCGACCGGGTGGAGTCGGGGCCGAGCGCCGACATCAAGCCGGGCAACAACCTGCCGCTGCGCAACATCCCGGTCGGTACCACCATCCACAACGTGGAGCTGCGTCCGGGCGGCGGCGCCAAGCTGGCCCGCTCGGCCGGCGTCGGCATCCAGCTGCTCGGCCGTGAGGGCGTGTACGCGACCCTCCGCATGCCGTCCGGTGAGATCCGGCGGGTCGACGTGCGCTGCCGCGCCAGCATCGGCGAGATCGGCAACGCCGACCAGTCGAACATCAACTGGGGTAAGGCCGGCCGGATGCGGTGGAAGGGCAAGCGCCCGACCGTCCGTGGTGTGGCCATGAACCCGGTGGACCACCCGCACGGTGGTGGTGAGGGTAAGACCTCCGGTGGTCGCCACCCGGTCAACCCGCAGGGTAAGCCCGAGGGCCGCACCCGTCGTAAGGGCCAGCCGAGCGACCGGCTGATCGTCCGCCGCCGCTACGCCACGCGTAAGCGCGGCTGAGGGAGATAAGACATGCCTCGCAGCCTGAAGAAGGGCCCGTTCGTCGACGACCACCTGCTCAAGAAGGTGGAGACGCAGAACGACAAGGGCTCGAAGAACGTCATCAAGACCTGGTCGCGTCGCTCGACGATCATCCCGGAGATGCTGGGTCACACGATCGCCGTGCACGACGGACGCAAGCACGTCCCGGTCTTCGTGACCGAGGCCATGGTCGGGCACAAGCTCGGCGAGTTCGCGCTGACCCGCACGTTCAAGGGTCACGAGAAGGACGACCGGAAGAGCCGCCGGCGCTGACGCCGCGGGCATACGGATAGAGGAACAAGGGGTTACAGCGATGCCAGGAAAGGGCGACGCTCCGGTGCTTCCGGGCGCGCGGGCGGTTGCGCGGCACGTGCGCATCTCGCCGATGAAGGCGCGCCGGGTGGTCAACCTCGTCCGCGGCCTGCCCGCGAAGGAGGCGCTCACGGTGCTGCAGTTCGCGCCGCAGGCTGCGAGCGAGCAGGTGTACAAGGTGCTCGCGAGCGCGATCGCCAACGCGGAGAACAACGAGCGGCTGGACCCCGATGCGCTGCTCGTCAGCGAGGCGTTCGTCGACGAGGGCCCGACGATGAAGCGGTTCCGGCCGCGGGCGCAGGGCCGGGCGTACCGGATCCGCAAGCGGACCTGCCACATCACCGTGGCGGTCGAGGCGGTCGCGCCGGCCGCGCCGAAGAAGTCGGCGAAGAAGGCCCAGGCGCAGACGAAGGCCGAGGCGACCAGCCAGGCCGGAGCGGCTGAGGGGCAGAGCACGACGGAAGGTGCCGAGTAATGGGTCAGAAGGTTCACCCCACTGGGTTCCGGCTCGGCATCTCGACCGACTGGAAGTCCCGCTGGTTCGCGGACAAGCTCTACAAGGACTACATCGGCGAGGACGTCAAGATCCGCCGGATGATGTCCAAGGGCCTCGAGCGTGCCGGCATCTCCAAGGTCGACATCGAGCGCACCCGGGACCGGGTCCGCGTCGACATCCACACCGCCCGGCCGGGCATCGTCATCGGCCGTAAGGGTGCGGAGGCCGACCGGATCCGCGGCGAGCTGGAGAAGCTCACCGGCAAGCAGGTCCAGCTGAACATCATCGAGGTGAAGAACCCCGAGTCGGACGCGCAGCTGGTCGCCCAGGGCGTCGCCGAGCAGCTGTCCAGCCGGGTCAGCTTCCGTCGGGCCATGCGCAAGGCGATGCAGTCCGCGATGAAGAACCCGGTCTGCAAGGGCATCCGGGTGCAGGTGTCGGGCCGTCTCGGCGGCGCCGAGATGAGCCGGACCGAGTTCTACCGCGAGGGCCGGGTCCCGCTGCACACGCTGCGGGCCAACATCGAGTACGGCTTCTTCGAGGCCCGTACCACCTTCGGCCGGATCGGCGTGAAGGTCTGGATCTACAAGGGTGACGCCGTCCCGGGCCGGGAGGCTCCGGCCGAGGCCGGTCCGTCCCGCCCGCGCCGTGACCGCGGTGACCGCCCCGAGCGGCCGCGCCGTGGCCGGTCGGGTTCGTCGGGCACGACCGCCGGTGGCACCGAGGCCGGCCGGGCTGCCGCGACCACCATCGCGCAGCAGGCCGAGACGCCGAGCGGCGAGCCGGTTGACGCCGGCGCCGTCGCCGCGGCCGCCACTCAGCCGGCAGAAACGCAGCAGGAGGGCTGACAGATGCTGATGCCGCGCAAGCCCCCGAAGGGCTTCCGCAAGCCGCACCACCCGGACCGCAGTGGCGCGTCCAAGGGCGGTAACCGGGTGGTGTTCGGCGAGTTCGGGATCCAGGCTCTCGAGCCGGCCTACGTGACCAACCGCCAGATCGAGTCGGCGCGTATTGCGATGACCCGTCACATCAAGCGTGGCGGCAAGGTCTGGATCACGATCTTCCCGGACCAGGCCCTCACCAAGAAGCCGGCGGAAACCCGCATGGGTTCCGGTAAGGGTTCGCCCGAGTGGTGGGTCGCCAACGTCAAGCCGGGGCGGGTTCTCTTCGAGATGTCCTTCCCCAACGAGCAGATCGCGCGAGAGGCGATGCGTCGCGCGATCCACAAGCTCCCGATGAAGTGCCGCATTGTTACGCGCGAAGTGGGTGAATCCTGATGGCAGCGGGCGTCAAGGCCTCCGAGCTGCGTGAGCTCTCCGAGGAGGAGCTGGTCACGAAGCTGCGCGAGGCGAAGGCGGAGCTGTTCAACCTCCGCGTGCAGGCCGCAACCGGGCAGCTGGACAACAACCGGCGGCTGCAGGTCATCCGTCGGGAGATCGCCCGGATCTACACGATCATGCGTGAGCGTGAGCTGGGTCTCTCGGCCGCGCCGACTGAGGTGACTGCATCATGAGTGAGAACACGACCGCCGCCGCGCGGGCCCGTCGCAAGGTTCGCGAGGGCCTCGTGGTCAGCGACAAGATGGAAAAGACCGTCGTGGTCGAGGTCGAGGACCGGGTCAAGCACGCGCTGTACGGCAAGATCATGCGCCGGACCAGCAAGCTGAAGGTCCACGACGAGCAGAACTCGGCCGGCATCGGCGACCGGGTCCTGATCATGGAGACCCGGCCGCTGTCCGCGACCAAGCGGTGGCGGCTCGTGGAGATCCTCGAGAAGGCCAAGTAGCGAAGGCTCGAGCTCGGCCGGGTTCGGTCGGGCGCAGGTTCCGCCAGGCTCCGGCCGCCCCCGGCGGCCGGAGAACCGGCAGACATAGGAGATAGACGTGATTCAGCAGGAGTCGCGACTGCGCGTCGCCGACAACACGGGTGCCCGGGAGATCCTGTGCATCCGGGTTCTCGGTGGCTCCGGTCGGCGCTACGCGAGCATCGGCGACGTCATCGTGGCCACGGTCAAGGACGCGATCCCCGGTGCCGGTGTGAAGAAGGGCGACGTCGTCAAGGCCGTCGTCGTTCGCACCGCCAAGGAGAAGCGGCGGCCGGACGGCTCGTACATCCGCTTCGACGAGAACGCCGCCGTCATCATCAAGGACGGTGGGGACCCGCGCGGTACCCGCATCTTCGGCCCGGTGGGCCGGGAGCTGCGGGACAAGCGGTTCATGAAGATCATCTCTCTCGCGCCGGAGGTGTTGTGACCGTGAAGGTCAAGAAGGGCGACACGGTCGTCGTCATCGCCGGCAAGGACAAGGGTGCCAAGGGCAAGGTCATCGCGGCCTACCCGCGGCAGGACAAGGTCCTGGTCGAGGGCGTGAACCGGGTCAAGAAGCACACTCGCATCAGCACCACCCAGCGTGGCGCCAAGACCGGTGGCATCGTCACCCAGGAGGCCCCGATCCACGTCTCGAACGTGCAGGTCCTGGACTCCGACGGCAAGCCGACCCGCGTCGGTTACCGGGTGGACGACAACGGCCAGAAGGTCCGCATCGCGCGTAGCACCGGTAAGGACCTCTGATGACCACGGCTACCGAAACCAAGACCCTGCCGCGCCTCAAGGAGCGGTACCGCAACGAGGTCGTGGCGAAGCTGCAGGAGCAGTACAACTACGGCAACCCCATGCAGGTGCCCGGGCTCGTCAAGATCGTCGTCAACATGGGCGTCGGCGAGGCCGCTCGGGACGCCAAGCTGATCGACGGCGCCGTCCGCGACCTGGCCACGATCACCGGTCAGAAGCCGCTGGTGCGGCGGGCGACCAAGTCCATCGCGCAGTTCAAGCTGCGTGAGGGCATGCCGATCGGCGCCAAGGTCACCCTGCGGGGCGACCGGATGTGGGAGTTCCTGGACCGGCTGCTCTCGATCGCGCTGCCGCGTATCCGCGACTTCCGCGGCCTGGACGGGCGCAAGCTCGACGGCCACGGCAACTACACGTTCGGTCTGACCGAGCAGTCGGTGTTCCACGAGATCGACCAGGACAAGATCGATCGCCAGCGGGGCATGGACATCACGGTGGTCACGACCGCCACGACCGACGACGAGGGCCGGGCGCTGCTCAAGCTCCTGGGCTTCCCGTTCAAGGAGAACTGAGATGGCCAAGAAGGCGCTGATCCTCAAGGCGGCCGCGAAGCCGAAGTTCTCGGTTCGCGCGTACACCCGCTGCCAGCGGTGCGGGCGTCCGAAGGCGGTCTACCGCAAGTTCGGTCTCTGCCGGGTGTGCATCCGGGAGATGGCCCACCGCGGTGAGCTGCCCGGCGTGTCCAAGGCTTCCTGGTAATAGCCCGGCGCGCTTCGCGCGTCAGCTGAACTGTCTCTTCGCCGTAGGCCCCGGGCCTGGCCCGGGGAACCCCGGCGAGAAAGGTTGACGAATTTCATGACGATGACCGACCCGATCGCAGACATGCTCACGCGTCTGCGCAACGCCAACCAGGCGTACCACGACCGGGTGACGATGCCCTACTCGAAGATCAAGGCGAACATCGCCGAGGTCCTCAAGGCCGAGGGTTACATCGCCACCTGGGCCGTCGAGGAGCCCGAGGAGGGCGCCGTCGGCAAGCGACTGGTCGTCGAGCTGAAGTACGGCCAGAACCGGGAGCGGAGCCTGGCCGGCATCAAGCGTGTGTCCAAGCCCGGTCTCCGGGTGTACGCCAAGTCGGACGGGCTCCCGCGGGTGCTCGGCGGGCTGGGCGTGGCGATCATTTCGACGTCCCAGGGGCTGCTGACCGACCGGCAGGCCCGCAAGCGGAGCGTTGGCGGGGAAGTCCTCGCCTTCGTCTGGTAACGGGAGACAGGTAGAAATGTCGCGTATTGGACGTAAGTCGATCCCGGTGCCAGCCGGCGTCGACGTCACCATCGACGGCCAGACCGTCAAGGTCAAGGGCCCCAAGGGCGAGCTGAGCCACGTACTGGCCGAGCCGATCACGGCGGAGCGGGGCGAGGACGGCACGCTGCACGTCAACCGGCCCAACGACGAGCGCAAGGCCAAGGAGCTGCACGGCCTGAGCCGTACGCTGGTGGCCAACATGATCGTCGGCGTGACCGAGGGCTACCGCAAGAGCCTCGAGATCGCCGGCACCGGTTACCGCGTGACCGCCAAGGGCAAGGACCTCGAGTTCGCCCTCGGCTTCTCGCACCCGGTGCTGGTTCCGGCCCCGGAGGGCATCACCTTCACGGTGGAGCGGCCGACGCTGTTCCACGTGGCCGGCATCGACAAGCAGCAGGTCGGCGAGGTCGCCGCCAACATCCGGAAGATCCGCCCGCCGGAGCCCTACAAGGGCAAGGGCGTGAAGTACCAGGGCGAGGTCATCCGCCGCAAGGCTGGAAAGGCAGGTAAGAAGTGAGCGCCACGCTGCTCAAGCGCCGCCGCGGCGTCGCCGCCAAGCGGGCCGTCGGGCGTGCGCGCCGGCACTTCCGGGTCCGCAAGAACGTCAGCGGCACCACCGAGCGTCCCCGCCTGGTCGTCACCCGCTCCCTGCGGCACATCGTCGCCCAGATCGTGGACGACACCAAGGGTCACACCCTGGCGTCGGCCTCGACCATGGACGCCTCGCTGCGCGGCGCCGAGGGCGACAAGAGCGCCCTGGCCGGCAAGGTCGGCGCCCTGCTCGCCGAGCGCGCCAAGGCCGCCGGCGTCTCGAAGGTCGTCTTCGACCGCGGTGGCAACCGGTACGCGGGGCGGGTCGCCGCGCTTGCCGCAGCCGCCCGCGAAGCCGGGCTCGAGTTCTAGAAACCCCGTCACGAGAGAGAAGGAAGGCTGCTGATGCCAGGTCAACAGCGCCGTGGCGGCGGGTCCGGTGGCAACGAGGGTGGTCGCCGCGACAACCGCCGTGAGGGCGGCCGCGGAAACGCGCCCGTCGAGAAGACCCCGCACCTCGAGCGGGTCGTCGCGATCAACCGCGTCGCCAAGGTCGTGAAGGGTGGTCGTCGCTTCAGCTTCACCGCCCTGGTGATCGTGGGCGACGGCGACGGCACCGTCGGTGTGGGCTACGGAAAGGCCAAGGAGGTGCCCGCGGCGATCGCCAAGGGTGTCGAGGAGGCCAAGAAGCACTTCTTCAAGGTGCCGCGGATCGGCCAGTCGATCCCGCACCCGGTGCAGGGCGAGGACGCGGCCGGTGTGGTGCTGCTCAAGCCGGCCTCGGCCGGTACGGGTGTCATCGCCGGCGGTCCGGTCCGTGCCGTGCTGGAGTGCGCGGGCATCCACGACGTGCTCTCCAAGAGCCTCGGCTCGTCGAACCCGATCAACATCGTGCACGCCACGGTGGCGGCCCTGAAGGCGCTCGAGTCGCCGGAGCAGGTCGCGGCCCGTCGTGGTCTGCCGGTCGAGGACGTCGCGCCGGCCGCCATGCTGGCGTCGCGGGCGGGGGTGGCGTCCTGATGGCACGCCTGAAGGTCACCCAGGTCCGGTCCGAGATCGGGACCAAGAAGAACCAGCGTGACTCGCTGCGTTCGCTCGGTCTCAAGCGGATCAACGACGTGGTGGTCAAGGAGGATCGGCCGGAGATCCGGGGCATGATCTTCACGGTCAACCACCTCGTGAAGGTCGAGGAGGTCGAGTAATGACGATCAAGGTGCACCACCTGCGCCCGGCGCCCGGGGCCAAGACCGACAAGACCCGGGTGGGTCGCGGTGAGGGCTCGAAGGGCAAGACCGCCGGTCGCGGTACCAAGGGTTCCAAGGCCCGGAAGAACATCTCGGCGGCGTTCGAGGGTGGGCAGATGCCCATCCACATGCGCCTGCCGAAGCTGAAGGGCTTCAAGAACAAGTTCAAGGTCGTCTTCCAGGTGGTGAACCTGGACCGGCTCGCCGAGCTCTTCCCGAACGGCGGCCAGGTCGGCCCGGTCGAGCTGGCCGAGGCCGGTGCGGTCCGCAAGGGCCACCCGGTCAAGGTGCTCGGCACCGGCGACCTCGGCGGTGTGGCGCTCCAGGTGTCGGCGCACGCGTTCAGCGCGTCGGCCAAGGAGAAGATCACCGCGGCCGGCGGCTCGGTCACCGAGCTGTAAGGCACTCATGGCGCCCGCTCAGTTGTCCGCAACTGGGCGGGCGCCGTGCTCTACCTGGCGAATGTGCGCCGGGTAACATCGGATTCGTTTTATGTAGCCGGGCGCATCTGCCCGGACCCGGGTCGGGCTGTTAGAGTCCCTTCCCAGCTATGGATATCGGGCGCTCCGCCCGGCACCCACCCCGCTCCGCCAGGGATCATCACCGGCGGCCCGCGTCGCGCAGGAGGAAGAAGTTGCTGTCCGCCTTTCTCAGTGCGTTCCGTACGCCTGACCTGCGCAAGAAGCTGCTGTTCACAGTAGGCATCATCGCGGTCTACCGGCTGGGCGCCACGCTGCCCAGCCCGGGTGTGTCGTACGGCAACGTGCAGAAGTGCCTCGACACCGTCCAGGGCGGCACCGGTGTGCTGGGCCTGCTGGACCTCTTCTCCGGTGGCGCGCTGCTCCAACTCTCGGTCTTCGCGCTGGGCATCATGCCCTACATCACCGCGTCGATCATCCTGCAGCTGCTGACCGTGGTCATTCCGCGTCTGGAGCAGCTCCGCAAGGAGGGGCAGGCCGGCCAGGCGAAGATCACCCAGTACACCCGCTACCTGACGCTGGGCCTGGGCATCCTCCAGTCCTCGGCGTTCGTGGCGCTGGCGCGCTCGGGTCAGCTCTTCAACAACCAGTGCGACCAGTTCCCGATCGTCCCGCGGGGCACCGGCATCCCGGACTGGCTGACGCTGACGATCCTGGTCATGACGATGACCGCCGGCACCGGCATGGTGATGTGGCTCGGTGAGCTGATCACCGACCGGGGTGTCGGCAACGGCATGTCCGTGCTGATCTTCACCTCGATCGCGGCCCGGCTCCCCAGCGAGGGCTGGAAGATCAAGACCACCAAGGGCTGGGGGATGTTCCTCCTCGTCATCGCCCTGGTCCTGCTGGTCATCACCGCGGTCACCTTCATCGAGCAGGCGCAGCGCCGGATTCCGGTGCAGTACGCCAAGCGCATGATCGGCCGGCGGATGTACGGCGGCACGTCCACCTACATCCCGCTCAAGGTGAACCAGGCCGGCGTCATCCCGGTCATCTTCGCCTCGTCGCTGCTCTACCTGCCGCAGCTCGCGCTCCAGTTCTTCGACCAGAACAACCCGGGGAAGACCCAGGCCTGGATCCAGAACCACATCGTGAAGGCCGCCGCGCCGGAGCACATCGCGATCTACTTCCTCCTGATCATCTTCTTCACGTACTTCTACGTGTCGATCACGTTCAACCCGACCGAGGTCGCGGACAACATGAAGAAGTACGGCGGCTTCGTGCCGGGCATCCGCCCCGGCAAGCCGACCGCCGAGTACCTCGACTTCATCCTCAGCCGGATCACCCTGCCGGGCGCGCTCTACCTGGGCATCGTCGCGATCCTGCCGAACTTCTTCTTCATCTGGCTCGACAACCAGCAGTTCCAGAACTTCCCGTTCGGCGGCACCGCTGTGCTCATCATGGTCGGCGTCGGTCTGGAGACCGTGAAGCAGATCGAGAGCCAACTCATGCAGCGGAACTACGAAGGGTTCCTGCGGTAGATGCGACTCGTTCTGGTTGGCCCGCCGGGCGCGGGCAAGGGCACACAGGCGGAGTTCATCGCCGCCCACCTCTCGGTGCCCAAGATCTCGACCGGTGACATCTTCCGGGCCAACGTCTCCCAGGGCACGCCGCTGGGGGTCGAGGCGAAGCGGTACATGGACGCCGGCAAGCTGGTGCCGGACGAGGTCACCATCAACATGGTGCGGGACCGGCTCGCCGAGCCGGACGCCGGCGAGGGTTTCCTCCTCGACGGCTTCCCGCGCACGACCCCGCAGGCCGCCGCGCTGGACAAGCTCCTGGCCGACCTCGGCACGGCGCTGGACCTGGTGCTGGAGCTGGTCGTCGACGACGACGAGGTGATCCGGCGGCTCTCCGGCCGGCGCACCTGCCGGGGCTGCGGCAAGATCTGGCACGTCGAGTTCGACGCCACCACCCGCGAGGGTGTCTGCGACCGGTGTGGCGCCGAGCTGTTCCAGCGGGACGACGACAAGCCGGAGACCATCGCGGCCCGGCTGCGGGAGTACGCCGAGAAGACCGCGCCGCTCGTCGACTACTACGGCGCCCAGGGCAAGCTCGTCGGCATCGACGCGACCGGCCCGGTGGAGGACGTCACCGTCCGCGCCATCGACGCCCTTCGGTCGTACGGCGGCTGACGTCCCGCCGGACCTCGGCGGATAGAGTGCGAACAGCGGGGTACGTGCGACGTGCCCCGCTGTTCCGCGCAACGAAAGGTATCGCCTCCATGCGTCGTCCCCAGCTGGACATCCAGCTGAAGACCCCCGAGCAGATCGAGCTGATGCGGGCCGCCGGTCTGGTGGTCGCCCGTGCGCTGCGCCGGATGCGGGAGGCGGTCGCCCCCGGCGTCAGCACCGCCGATCTCGACGCGATCGCCGAGGCCACCATCCGGGAGGCCGGCGCGGTCCCGTCGTTCAAGGGCTACCACGGCTTTCCGGCGTCGATCTGCTCGTCGGTCAACGAGCAGGTGGTGCACGCCATCCCGTCACCCGAGCAGGTCCTCCGCGAGGGCGACCTCATCTCGATCGACTGCGGCGCGGTGCTCGACGGTTGGCACGGCGACGCGGCCATCACGGTCGGCGTCGGCGAGGTCGAGCCGGCCCTGCTGAAGATGGCCGCGGTCGCCGAGGACGCCATGTGGGCCGGCATCGCCGCGGCCGCGCGGGGCGCCGCGAGCCGGAAGGGCCGGCTCACCGACATCTCCCACGCGGTCGAGACCGCGGTCCGCAAGGGCGGCCGGTACGGCATCGTCGACGGCTACGGCGGGCACGGCATCGGCACCGAGATGCACCAGGACCCGCATGTGCTGAACCACGGGCGCCCGGGCAAGGGCCCGCGTCTGGTGCCGGGCATGGCGCTGGCCATCGAGCCGATGATCACCATGGGCTCCGCGCGTACGGTCGAGCTGGCCGACGGCTGGACCGTGGTCACCCGCGACCGGTCGATGGCGGTGCACGTCGAGCACTCGATGGCGCTGCTGGACGACGGCGTCTGGGTGCTGACCGCCGAGGACGGCGGCCGGGCCCGGCTCGGCGACCTGGTCACCGCACGCCAGCCCGCCGACTCGCCGGCCGTCTGACCGGAGACGGTCCGCTCGGGCGGCCCGGGACTCCCCGTCCCGCCCGCGGGCGGTACCCCGCGCTGGCGAGACGGTGTCATGCTTGCCGGCATGGACGGGCGGAGCGGAATGCGGGCGGCCGACGCCGACCGGGAGGCCACGGCGGAGCGGCTCCGGGTGGCGCTGGAGGAGGGCCGGCTCGGCCTGCACGAGTACGACGAGCGGCTGGCCCGGGCGTACGGCGCCAAGACCTACGCCGACCTGGACGAGGTGGTGGCCGACCTGCCCGGCCCGGCGCCGGCGCAGCGCTCCGCGGTGGCGCCCGCGCCGCCACCCCCGGCACCGGTGACCGGGGACGGCGGGCCGGTGGCCGGGGCCGCGCGATCCCGGCTGCTCGGGCTGTGGACGCCGTGGCTGCGGGTGGCCGGGATCATCGTCCCGATCTGGGTCCTCGTTTCGATCGGCTCCCGGGACCTGGCGCACTTCTGGCCGGCCTGGGTCCTCGGGCCGTGGGGCGCCCTGCTGGTGATGCATTCGGTGGGGCTCATCGGCAGCGGCCATCCGGGGCACCCGGGCCGACCCCGTCGCCGGGAGCGGCGCGGCCGGCGCTGACCGCTTGTCTGTGGCGGTGGTCACAGCGGGCGCGGGATGTGCTCCGGTCGGGTGACCGGCCGGGCGGCCGGTTTGGCGACGGCGCGCAGGCGGGCGTACACTTTCAGATCGGCGCACAGCGTCCACTCCGGCATGCCCACCCTGCGCTTCGGTGGGAGTCGGAGCCGCGGCTGGCTCGGGCTCGGCGACTCCTCGCCGGAGCCCGTGTAAGACGTTGTGGGCCGTCCGGAGCAACCGACGTCAGGACAGCGGAGGACATGCCGAAAAAAGACGGAGCCATCGAGATCGAGGGTCGGGTCATCGAGCCCCTGCCGAACGCCATGTTCCGGGTGGAGCTCGCGAACGGCCACAAGGTGCTGGCTCACATCAGCGGCAAGATGCGGCAGCACTACATCCGCATCCTGCCGGAGGACCGGGTCGTCGTCGAGCTCTCGCCGTACGACCTGACCCGCGGGCGCATCGTCTACCGCTACAAGTAAGCCTGACGACGGCCGGGACGTCCCCGTGTCCGTCTTCGACGTCCGGGTCGCGCATCGTCGCGTCTCCGGGCCAGATGGGAAGTAAGGCAACCGTGAAGGTCAAGCCGAGCGTCAAGAGGATCTGCAACAAGTGCCGGGTGATCCGCCGGCACGGCCGGGTCATGGTCATTTGTTCTGACCCGCGCCACAAGCAGCGCCAGGGCTGAACCGTTCCCGCCGACCGTGACGAGCGGCGGCGGAACCGGCCCGGGTTCGCAGATCCCGCACACACATCACCAGCTCGTCCCAGCCGCGAGCGGTACGCAGCGCGTACTTCCTCGTGGTTGACCCCCGGTCGGAGGCCGGGGCCCGCTCGGGCAGCGACCGATCCCGGTCGCCGGCGCTGAACGCGCCGGAAGGACAGGGACGGTCGGTAGCGGGATGGGACGGGTCCACACCTCCGCCACAACATCACGAGGAGTACGCCCGCACATGGCACGTCTAGTCGGCGTGGACCTCCCCCGCGACAAGCGGATGGAGATCGCGCTCACCTACATCTTCGGGGTCGGTCGCACCCGCGCCCTGGAGACGCTCGCCGCCACCGGCATCTCGCCGGACAAGCGCGCTCGGGACCTCACGGACGAGGAGCTCGTGCAGCTCCGCGACCACATCGAGGCCAACTACCAGGTTGAAGGTGACCTTCGCCGCGAGGTCGCCGCCGACATCCGCCGCAAGGTCGAGATCGGCTGCTACGCGGGCATCCGGCACCGCCGGGGCCTGCCCGTCCGTGGCCAGCGGACCAAGACCAACGCGCGGACCCGCAAGGGCCCGAAGCGGACCGTGGCCGGCAAGAAGAAGCCCGGCAAGAAGTAACTAGGAGCGCACAGACTTATGCCACCGAAGGCTCGTGCCGGAGCCGCCGTCAAGAAGGTCCGGCGCAAGGAACGCAAGAACGTCGCCCACGGGCAGGCGCACATCAAGAGCACCTTCAACAACACCATCGTGTCCATCACGGACCCGACCGGTGCGGTCATCTCCTGGGCCTCCGCGGGCCAGGTGGGCTTCAAGGGCTCGCGCAAGTCGACCCCGTTCGCCGCGCAGCTGGCCGCCGAGGCCGCCGCGCGCCGGGCCATGGATCACGGCATGCGCAAGGTCGACGTGTTCGTCAAGGGCCCCGGCTCCGGCCGGGAGACCGCCATCCGTTCGCTGCAGGCCGTCGGGCTGGAGGTCGGGCAGATCTCCGACGTCACCCCGCAGCCGCACAACGGGTGCCGTCCGCCGAAGCGTCGTCGGGTCTGAGAGGTAGAGAGAGATGGCTCGTTACACCGGTGCTGACTGCCGCCGTTGCCGGCGGGAGAAGATGAAGCTGTTCCTCAAGGGCAGCAAGTGCGATGGCCCGAAGTGCCCGTTCGAGTCCCGGCCGTTCCCGCCCGGGCAGCACGGCCGCGGCCGCACCAAGGAGACGGAGTACCTGCTCCAGCTCCGTGAGAAGCAGAAGGCTCGCCGGGTCTACGGCGTGCTGGAGAAGCAGTTCCGCGGTTACTACGAGGAGGCCGTGGGCAAGCAGGCGAAGACCGGTGAGGTCCTCCTGCAGATCCTCGAGTCGCGGCTGGACAACGTGGTCTACCGGGCCGGCTACGCCGGTTCCCGGGACATGGCCCGCCAGCTGGTCAAGCACGGTCACTTCACGGTGAACGGCAAGAAGGTCGACATCCCGTCGTACCGCGTCAAGGAGCACGACATCATCGAGGTGCGGGAGAAGAGCAAGCAGCTCACCCCGTTCGTGGTGGCGCAGGCTCAGGCCGGTTCGCGGTCGGTTCCGGCCTGGCTCGAGGCGATTCCCAGCCAGATGAAGATCCTCGTGCACTCGCTCCCGGCCCGCCAGGTGATCGACACCCAGGTCCAGGAGCAGCTGATCGTCGAGCTCTACTCCAAGTAAGGGCTCGTTGCGGTGGCCCGCCCTCCGGGGCGGGCCACCGGAACAGTTTGTGTCGTGGGCGTCATATAGCGGGCGCCCCGGAAGAGAAGAGAAAAGATGCTCATCAGCCAGCGACCGTCTCTCTCCGAAGAGTCGATCAACGAGACCCGTTCCCGGTTCACCATCGAGCCGCTGGAGCCGGGCTTCGGCTACACCCTGGGCAACTCGCTGCGGCGCACGCTGCTGTCGTCCATCCCGGGTGCGGCGGTCACCTCGATCAAGATCGACGGTGTCCTGCACGAGTTCACCACCATCCCCGGTGTCAAGGAGGACGTGGTCGAGCTCGTCATGAACATCAAGGAGCTCTGCGTCAGCTCCGAGCACGACGAGCCGGTCAGCATGTACCTGCGCAAGCAGGGCCCGGGCGACGTGACCGCCGGTGACATCCAGCCCCCGGCCGGTGTCTCGGTGCACAACCCGGACCTGAAGCTCGCCACGTTGAACGGCAAGGGCCGGCTCGACATGGAGCTGACCGTCGAGCGGGGTCGTGGCTACGTCACGGCGGCGCAGAACAAGCAGTCGGGTGCCGAGATCGGCCGGATCCCGGTCGACTCGATCTACTCGCCGGTGCTCAAGGTGACCTACCGGGTCGAGGCGACCCGTGTCGAGCAGCGGACCGACTTCGACCGGCTGATCATCGACGTCGAGACCAAGCCGTCGATGGGCCCGCGCACCGCGCTGGCCTCGGCCGGCTCGACGCTGGTGGAGCTGTTCGGGCTGGCCCGTGAGCTGGACGAGACCGCCGAGGGCATCGACATCGGGCCGTCCCCGCAGGACGCCCAGCTGGCGGCCGACCTGGCCCTGCCGATCGAGGAGCTGGACCTCACCGTCCGCTCCTACAACTGCCTCAAGCGCGAGGGCATCAACTCCGTTGGTGAGCTGATCGGGCGTACCGAGGCCGACCTCCTCGACATCCGCAACTTCGGCCAGAAGTCGATCGACGAGGTCAAGATGAAGCTCGCCGGGATGGGCCTGGGGCTGAAGGACTCGGCTCCGAACTTCGACCCGGCGCACGTCGTGGACGCCTTCGGCGAGGCCGACTACGACACCGACGACTACCGCGAGACCGAGCAGCTCTAGTCCGCGCTGCCGCCACACCTGAGGAGCACCAAGCATGCCCACGCCCACCAAGGGCCCCCGCCTCGGCGGCAGCCCCGCGCACGAGCGGCTGATGCTGGCCAACCTGGCCACCGCGCTGTTCCAGCACGGCAAGATCCAGACCACCGAGACGAAGGCCCGGCGGCTGCGTCCGCTGGCCGAGCAGCTGATCACCAAGGCCAAGCGCGGCGACCTCGCCGCGCGGCGTCGGGTGCTCGGCGTCGTCAAGGACAAGGACGTGGTCTACGCCCTGTTCGACCAGATCGCGCCCCGGTACGCCAACCGCAACGGTGGCTACACCCGGATCGTGAAGACCGGTCCGCGCAAGGGTGACGCCGCTCCGATGGCGATCATCGAGCTGGTGGAGGAGCTTCAGGTCGCCGAGCCCAAGGCGAACAAGAAGACCGCCGCCCGCAAGGCCGCCCAGCAGGACAAGGTCGAGGCCCTGGCCCCGGCCGAGGAGGCCCCGCGCTCCAGCGAGGCCGCCGACCAGGACGCCGAGGCCCCGGTCTCGGCCTCCGGTGACACCGCCGAGGCCCGCGAGGACAGCGACGAGGCCACCGAGAACGACAAGGCCTGAGCGTAGGCCGCATCGTCGGGGCCCGGGCCCCCCCCCGGGGGGGGGGGGGCCCCCCCCCCGGGGGGGGCCCGGGGGGGCGGCCGGGGCGCCGGGGGGGGGGCCTCGAGTGACACCGCCCCCCAATATACCGCGGGGGCCCCCCCCCCCGCCGCCCCCCACCCCCCCCCCCCCCCCCCCGGCCCCCCGGGGGGGGGGGCCCCCCGGGCGGGGGGCCCCCCCCCCCCGGGGGGGGCCCCCCCCCCCCGACGCCATGAGGAGGTACGAGGTGGACGAGCGGATCCGGCTGCGGCTGGACGTCTCGTACGACGGCACCGATTTCTCCGGCTGGGCCGCCCAGCCCGCCCGGCGCACGGTCGCCGGGGTGCTCATGGAGACCCTGGACCTGGTCCTCGGCGTGGGCACCGCGACCGGTCTCACCGTGGCCGGCCGCACCGACGCCGGCGTGCACGCCACCGGGCAGGTCTGCCACCTCGACCTGCCGGCCGAGGTGTGGCGGCAGTACGACGGGAGGCTGCTGCGGCGGCTGGCCCGGCTGCTCCCACCCGACGTGCGGGTGCGGGCGATGACCGAGGTGCCGGCCGACTTCGACGCCCGCTTCTCGGCCACGTTCCGCCGCTACGAGTACCGCGTGACCGACGCGCCGTGGGGCGCCGAGCCGCTGCGCCGCACCGACACCCTCGCCTGGCCGAAGCCGCTGGACCTGGCGGCGCTGAACGCCGCCGCGGCCGGTCTGGTGGGTGAGCACGACTTCGCCGCGTACTGCCGGCGCAAGGAGAACGCCACCACGCTGCGCGAGGTGACCCGGCTGGACTGGCGGCGCGAGCCGGACGGCGTCCTGGTCGCCACGGTGCAGGCCGACGCGTTCTGCCAGAACATGGTGCGCAGCCTGGTCGGCGCCATGCTGGTGGCCGGCGACGGCCGCCGGCCGGTCGCGTGGCCGGCGGGCCTGCTGGACCGCCGGGAACGCGCCAGCGAGGTGACCGTGGCGCCCGCGCACGGGCTGGCCCTGGTCGAGGTCGGCTACCCGGCCGACCCCGCCGAGTACGCCCGCCGCGCCGACTTCACCCGCCGGCTCCGGGTGCCGGTGGCCGAGGGCTGACCACAGCGGAACGGCCCGCCGCCCCCGGGACGGGAACGACGGGCCGTGTTGGGCGGGCTCAGTTGCGGGTGCCGTCCTGGCCGGCGGTGCCCTCGCTCGGGCCGTCGGTGGGCTGGCTGGCCACCCCGCCGCTGGCCCGGCGCTCCAGCACGCCCCGGTTCAGGTAGACCTCGATCATGTCGTACAGGATGTCCCGGGCCTTCGTGTCGCCGGAGCTGATTCGTTCCCCGTCGGCCCGGGTGACGACGCAGTAGGCGAGGTAGTGGCCGCGGACCTGCCAGCCGACCCGGGCGGCGGCCGTGGCCACGACCTCGGTGTCCTTGTCCGCCGCCATGCCGCGGAACCGGCCCTGCCGTTCGTCCAGCATCGGGCGGATCCGGTCGCGCGCCCGCTGGGCGCTGGCCACGTCGGTCAGGTTGAACAGGCCGGCGGTGAGCAGGTGGTCGCCGTCGGGGGAGCGGAGGGTGGCCCGGACGACCTGGTTGCAGCCGAGGCGCACCAGCAGGTCGGCGATCTCGCCGGTGGCCGCGACCGCGCAGCTGCCGCTGGAGTGCGTCTTCAGCACCCGGTACGCCGGCTGCCCGTCGGCCACCACGAGCTGCTGGCCGGGGAAGACCTCCTTGGCGGTGAGCGCCGACTGGTCGGTGTCCCGGGAGTCCAGGTCGGTGCCGTCGGCGGCGGCGGACTGCTCCACCACCGGCTGGCTGCTCTGCTGGCTGGCCGGTGGCGTGACGGTCCGGTCCTCCAGGAGGGCCGCGACGGCCAGCCCGGTGAGGGCGAGCAGCATCAGCACGGCGGCGCCGCCGATCAGCACCTGCCAGGCCCGGCCGCCGCGCCGGCGATCGGCCCGGCGGGACCGGGTCAGGTCCAGCGGATCGGTGGTCCGGGCGATCGGGTCGGCCGGCGTCGACGTCGTGGCGGTCGACGCCGCGTGGGTCGACGGCGCGTGGGTCGACGGCGCGTGGGCCGACGGCGCGTGGGCCGACGGCGCGTGGGTCGACGCCGGCCTCGGCGCGGCGGCCGGCGTCGGCTGCGGCGTCGGTGGCGCGGGCGGCGGCACGGCCGGAGTGGGCTGCGGCACGGGAGCGGGCTCCCGTGGCGGGGCGGGCCGGCTCGGCGCCGGAGCCGGAGCCGGGGGCGCCGGGGCCGGCGCCCGGGCGACGTCGGCGGCCGGCCGGGTGGGCCGGACCGGTGGCGGCAGCGACGGGGTGGGGAAGCGGGACGGCGAGGGACCCGCAGGCGGAGCCGCCGCTTCCCCGGGCACCGACGGGTCCGACCCGGGCCGCGGGTACTCCAGGAAGGCGTCCTCATCGGACTCGTACCGATACACCATGTTGGCTACAGTAGGGGCCATTGTCCCTTTCGTGGGTAATATCGGCAAAATCTAGCGGAGTGGCGTTTCGTCCTGCGCGCCGCACCGTCGGGGCGCCGCTCCCGGGCGGTGCGACAATGCCCGACGTGACCGGCGACCACTACTTCACCGCTGAACCCGCGACCCCCGCCCAGCCCCGCGAGGTCGAGTTCTCCGTCGCCGGGCGCGACTACACCCTCGCCTCGTCCGCCGGCGTCTTCTCCGCCGCCCGGCTGGACCCCGGCACCGCGGTGCTGCTGCGCAAGGCCGACCTGCCGGCGTACGACGCCACCGGCCCGCTGCTCGACGTCGGATGCGGCTTCGGGCCGATCACCTGCGTGCTGGCCAGCAGCGCGCCGGCCGCCACCGTCTGGGCGGTCGACGTCAACCAGCGGGCCCGCGACCTCACCGCCGCCAACGCCGCCCGGGTCGGTGCCGCCGACCGGGTCCGGGTGGCCGCACCCGACGACGTACCCGCCGACGTCGCCTTCGCGGAGATCTGGTCCAACCCGCCCATCCACATCGGCAAGGCGGAGCTGCACGAGCTGCTGCGGCGCTGGCTGCCCCGGCTCACCCCGGACGGGGTCGCCTGGCTGGTCGTCGCCCGGCACCTCGGTGGCGACTCGCTGCACCGCTGGCTGGTCGAGCAGGGCTGGCAGGTCGAGCGGCACGCCAGCCAGAAGGGCTACCGGGTGCTCCGGGTCACCCGGTAATCCGGTGTCGCCCGCCCCCGTCCCTCGGGGAGGATGCCCGCGTGGGATACGTGGACGTGGCAGGGGTCGGGCACATCCTCCCGGACGGCCGGGAACTCTTCGCCGGGGTGTCGTTCCGGGTCGGTGAGGGCGCCAAGGTGGCGCTCGTCGGCCCCAACGGCGCCGGCAAGACCACCCTGCTGCGCATGGTGGCCGGCGACCTGCCGGTGAAGACCGGCGCCGTCGCCCGCGCCGGCGGCCTCGGCGTGATGCGCCAGTTCATCGGCATGATCGGTGACGAGTCGACCCTCGCCGACCTGGCGCTGTCGCTCGCCCCGCCCGCGCTGCGCGACGCCGGCCGCCGCCTCGCCGACACCGAGGCGGCCATGCGGGCGGCCGAGGTCCGCGGCAAGTACAGCAGCGCCGCCGGCAAGGCGCAGCTCGCGTACGCGGACGCGCTGGCCGCCTGGGGCGAGACCGGCGGGTACGACGCCGAGGTGCTCTTCGACACCGTCGCCACCATCGTCCTCGACCTGCCCTGGGACGCCGCCCGGGAGCGCCCGGTGCGGACCCTCTCCGGCGGCCAGCAGAAGCGGTTCGCGCTGGAACTGCTGCTCCGCGGCCCGGACGAGGTGCTCCTCCTCGACGAGCCCGACAACTTCCTCGACGTGCCCGGCAAGCGCTGGCTGGAGGCCCGGCTGCGCGAGTCCGGCAAGTCCGTGCTCTACGTCTCGCACGACCGGGAACTGCTCGCCCAGACCGCCGACCGGGTGGTCGCCGTGGAGGGCGGCAGCGCCTGGGTGCACCCGGGCGGCTTCGCGAGCTGGCACGAGGCGCGGGTGGCCCGGCACGCCCGACTCGACGAACTGCGCCGCCGCTGGGACGAGGAGCACCAGAAGCTGCGCGAGCTGGTGCTCATGTACAAGCAGAAGGCCGCGTACAACGACGGGATGGCCTCCCGCTACCAGGCCGCCCAGACCCGGCTGCGCAAGTTCGAGGAGGCGGGGCCGCCGCCCGTACCCCCGAAGGACCAGGACATCCGGATGCGCCTGACCGGCGGGCGGACCGGGAAACGCGCGGTGATCGCCGAGCAGCTCGAACTGGACGGCCTGACCTATCCCTTCGAGCTGGAACTCTGGTACGGCGACCGGGTCGCGGTGCTCGGCGCGAACGGGACCGGGAAGTCGCACTTCCTGCGCCTGCTCGCCCGCGGCGGCACCGACCCGGACCCGGCCAACATCCCGGTCGACGGGGCGAAGCTGGCGCCCGTCGCGCACGGCGGGGCCGTACGCCTCGGCGCCCGGGTCCGGCCCGGCCACTTCTCGCAGACCCACGACCGGCCCGAGCTGATGGAGAAGACGCTCGTCGACATCCTGTGGCGGGGCGACGAGCACCGGGCCGGCATGGACCGGCACGCGGCCATGGCCGCGCTGTCCCGCTACGAGCTGGCCGGGCAGGGCGACCAGCGGTTCGGCACCCTCTCCGGCGGCCAGCAGGCGCGCTTCCTCGTGCTGCTGCTGGAGCTGTCCGGGGCGACCCTGCTGCTGCTCGACGAGCCGACCGACAACCTCGACCTGGCCTCCGCCGAGGCCCTCGAAGCGGGGCTGGAGGCGTTCGCCGGGACGGTGGTGGCGGTCACCCACGACCGGTGGTTCACCCGCTCCTTCGACCGGTTCGTGCTGTTCCGCGGCGACGGCGAGGTGGTGGAGACCCCGGAGCCGGTCTGGGACGTCGGGTGAGGGTGCGCCGACCGGCATAGGGTGGATCTCGTGACTGAGATGACCTACCGCCGGCTCGGCGACTCCGGACTCGTGGTGTCCGTCGTCGGCATCGGCTGCAACAACTTCGGCCGCAAGCTCGACCTCGACGGCACCCGCGCGGTCGTGGACGCCGCGCTCGACGCCGGGATCAACTTCTTCGACACCGCCGACATCTACGGTGAGCCGCAGGGCAGCTCCGAGGAACTGCTCGGGCAGGCGCTCAAGGGCCGCCGGGACGACGTGGTGGTCGCCACCAAGTTCGGCATGGACATGCACGGGTTGAACGGGCCGGACCACGGCGCCCGGGGCGCCCGCCGCTACATCGCCCGGGCGGTCGAGGCGTCCCTGCGCCGCCTCGACACCGACCACATCGACCTCTACCAGATGCACGAGCCCGACCCGGGCACCCCGATCGACGAGACCCTCGCCGCGCTGGACGACCTGGTCACCGCCGGCAAGGTGCGCTACCTCGGCAACTCGAACTTCGCCGGGTGGCAGATCGCCGACGCCGACTGGACCGCCTCCTCGCAGGGCCGCACCCGCTTCATCTCCGCGCAGAACCACTACTCCCTGCTGGAGCGGAGCGTCGAGGCCGAGGTGATCCCGGCGTGCGAGCGGTTCGGCCTCGGCATGCTGCCGTTCTTCCCGCTGGCCAACGGCCTGCTCACCGGCAAGTACAAGCGGGACGAGGCCCCGCCCGCCGGCAGCCGGCTCTCCGGCGGCGGCCGGTACGCCGCGCGCCTCGCGGCCGCCGACTGGGACACCATCGAGGCCATCGAGGCGTACGCGGCCGAGCGCGGGATCAGCATGCTCCAGGTGGCCATCGGCGGGCTCGCCGCCCGGCCCGCGGTGACCTCGGTGATCGCCGGCGCCACCACGCCCGAGCAGGTACGCGCCAACGCCGAGGCGGGCACCTGGCAGCCCACCGACGAGGACCTCGACACCCTCGACGCGATCCTCTGACCAACCCTCCGTCGCCCCGCCGCCCCGCCGTCCCGCCGCGCCCCGCCGCGCCCCGCCGCGCCGGGGTGCGGCGGGGCGTGAGTGGAGCGGTATGGAGGTCATCTTGGGGTTTTGACCTCCATGGCGCTCCACCGACGGTGGCGGTGCGGGCGTGGGTGGAAGGCTGTGGAGGTCACGCGGGCGGTTTGAGCTCGGCGGAGGGCACGCGGTCAGCGGGTGGCGCGTTCGCGGAGCGCCTGGCGGACCAGGGTGAGCGTGGCGCGGGGGTGGCGGAGGACGTCGTCGGCGGTGAAGCGGAGGACCAGCCACCCGGCCGCGCGGAGGGCGTTCAGGCGGGCCACGTCCTGGCGGAAGTGGGCGCGTTCCCGGTGGTGGTCGCCGTCGTACTCGACGGCGACGCGGAGCGCGGGCCAGGCCAGGTCGACGCGGGCGATGAAGCGCCCTCGACCGTCGTGCACGTCGTGCTGGGCGCTGAGCGGGCCGAGGCCCGCGTCGAGGAGGAGCAGCCGCAGGCGGGTCTCCATCGGGGATTCGCTCAGCGGTTCCGCCAGCGCCAGCACCTCGCGCAGCACCGCCGCGCCGGGCCAGCCGGGATGCGCCGCCGCGTAGGCGCGCAGGGCGGGCAGCTTCACCACCCGGCGGTGCAGCAACGCCTCGACCGCTACCAGCGCCTCGACCCGCGGCCCCTGCCGGCCGAGGTCGAAGGCGGTTCGCAGCGCCGTGGTGATCGGCAGTCCGGCGAAGCGGGCGCGGTCGGTGTCCGGCAGCACGGAACGGACCTGGTGCACGCGGGGATGCGGCCGGATCCGCGCGGTCCGGGGCAGCAGAACGGTGACCGGCGCGTCCCGGGCGAGCAGGTCGGCGCCCCACAGATACGCCGCGCTGCGCCCGGCGATGGCCGCGGCCGGCAGCCGTAGCGCCACGGCCTCGCACCACATGCGATGGTCCTCCGGGCGGTGGCCGTCGCGGTGCACGTACACGTCCGGCAGGAGGCAGCGCCAGGCGGGTCCCTTCAACATCGCCCAGGTCAGGAGCCCATCGGCGACGGCGGCGCTGCCCCGGAACGGCCGGAAGGACAGCCGGCGGGGGACGTGGGCGGGCGAGGGCATCCGGACAGCATGACGTGAGCGGGAGGTCACGCGCTGTCCCGGCACTCCACCTCGGACGGTCGGTGGGAAATTCCCCACCCGCCCCTTGGCGGATCCGCGCGCACGTCGTACGGTAGGCCCGCAAGTGACCCACGGGAGCCCGGTGCCACCGGGCTGAGAGGGGGGCTGGAAGCCCCCGACCGTCGAACCTGATCCGGGTAATGCCGGCGCAGGGAGGAGAGTTGCCGTGCCGTCCCTGGGACGACTGCATCTGATCACCGACACCCGGCCGGGGCGGCAGCCCCTCGCCGTGCTGCGCGCCGCCCTGCCGGTGGCCCGCGCCGAGCTGGTCGTCCAGGTCCGGGTGGAGGACGACGCCACCGACCGGGAGGCGTACGAGCTGGCCAGCCGGGCGGTCGCGCTGTGCCGGCCGTACGGGGTGACGTGCCTGGTCAACGACCGGCTGCACGTGGCGCTGGCGGTCGGCGCCGCCGGGGGTCACGTCGGCGCGGAGGACCTGCCGGTGGCGGCCGCCCGCCGGGTGCTCGGCGCGGGCGCCGTGCTCGGTGCGACCGCGCGGGAGCCGGGCGGCGCCGCCGCGGCGGTCGCCGCCGGAGCCAGCTACCTGGGCGTGGGCCCCTGTCACGCGACCACCACCAAGTCCGGCCTGCCCGACCCGATCGGCCCGGCCGGGCTGCGCGCGGTGGCCGGTGCCGTCGACGTGCCGGTGATCGCCATCGGCGGGGTGACCGCCGCGTCGGTGCCCGCGTTGCGGGCCGCCGGCGCGTACGGGGTGGCGGTGGTGGGTGCCCTGTCGGCCAGCCCCGATCCCGGCCGCGCGACCGCCGAGCTGATCGAGGCGCTGGCGTGCTGACCCGACCGGACGTCGCCGTCGTGGGGGCGGGACCGGTCGGGCTGGCGATCGCGTGGCGGTGCGCGTCCCGCGGGCTGCGCGTGACCGTCCACGATCCCGCTCCCGGCTCCGGGGCCTCGCACGTCGCCGCCGGGATGCTCTCCCCGGTCGCCGAGGCGTACTTCGGTGAGCACGAGCTGACCGCCCTGCTCGCCGAGTCCGCCGCCCGCTGGCCCCGCTTCGCCGCCGACCTGGCCGAGGCGGCCGGCGCCGACGTCGGCTACCGGGCCGACGGCACCCTGGTGGTCGGGCTCACCGCCGACGACCTGGCCGAGGCGCGGCGGCTCTGGTCGTACCAGCAGGGTCTGGGACTGCCGATCACGCCGCTGCGCCCCTCGGAGCTGCGCGACCGCGAGCCGGCGCTGGCCCCGCGGGTGCGCGGCGGCGCGGTCGCGCCCGGCGACCACCAGGTCGACCCGCGCCGGCTGGTTCCCGCGTTGCGGGCGGCGGCCGAGCGGGCCGGCGCGGTCCTGAGCCCGGCCCGGGTCGGCGCGTTGTCCGAGGTGGACGCCGGGGTCACCGTGGTGGCGGCCGGCTGCGGCGCCGCCGCGCTGACCGGGCTGCCGGTCCGGCCGGTCAAGGGCCAGGTGCTCCGGCTCCGCGCGCCCGGTCGCGGCGCGCCGGACTTCCGGCACGTGATCCGGGGGTACGCCGACGGCGAGTCGGTCTATCTGGTGCCCCGGGACAGCGGCGAGGTGGTGGTCGGGGCGACCGTCGAAGAGCGCGCCGACACCGAGGTGACCGCCGGTGCGGTGCTCCGGCTGCTCCGCGCCGCCGTCGACCTGGTGCCCGAGCTGGCCGAGTACGACCTGGTGGAGGCGACCGCCGGGCTGCGCCCCGGCACGCCGGACAACGCGCCGATCATCGGGCCGCTGCCCGGCCGGCCCGGCGTGCTCGTCGCCACCGGGCACCACCGGCACGGCATCGTGCTCACCCCGGTCACCGCCGACCTGGTCACCGAGCTGATCGTCACCGGCGAGCCGGACCCGCTGCTCGCCCCCTTCACCCCGGACCGGTTCGGGAAGGAGCCCAGGTGGAACTGATCGTCAACGGCGCGGGACGGGACCTGCCCGCCGGCTCGACCGTCGCCGACGTGGTCCGCGAGGTCACCGCCCAGGAACGCGGCCTCGCGGTCGCGGTGAACGGCGAGGTGGTGCCGCGCGGCGGCTGGTCGGCGGCCGTGCTGCGCGACGGCGACCGGGTCGAGGTGCTCAGCGCCGCCCAGGGCGGGTGAGCCGGATGTCCTTCGCGATCGGCGGGGTGGACTTCGGCTCCCGGCTCATCCTCGGCACCGGCGGCGCGGGCAACCTGCACGTGCTGGAGCAGGCCATCCGCGCCTCCGGCACCGAACTGGTCACCCTGGCGCTGCGCCGGGTGGACACCGCGCCGGCCGCCGCCGGTGGCCTGCTCGACCTGCTGGACCGGTGCGGGGTACGCCTGCTGCCGAACACGGCCGGCTGCCACACCGCCTCGGAGGCCGTGAAGGTGGCGCAGCTCGCCCGGGAGGCGTTCGACACCGACTGGGTGAAGCTGGAGGTGATCGGCGACGAGCGCACGCTGCTGCCCGACGGGGTCGAGCTGCTGCGCGCCGCCGAGGAGCTGGTGGCCGACGGGTTCACGGTCCTGCCGTACACCTCGGACGATCCGGTCCTGGCCCGGCGGCTGGCCGACGTGGGCTGCGCGGCCGTGATGCCCGCCGGCGCGCCGATCGGTTCCGGGCTGGGGGTGACCAACCCGCACCACATCCGGCTGATCCGGCAGGGCGTGGACGTGCCGGTGATCCTCGACGCGGGGATCGGCACCGCCTCCGACGCCGCGCTCGCCATGGAGCTGGGCTGCGACGCCGTGCTGCTGGCCAGCGCCGTCACCCGGGCCGCCGACCCGGTGGCGATGGCCAGCGCCATGCGGCACGCCGTCGAGGCGGGGCGGCTGGCGTACGGGGCGGGCCGGATCGCCCGCCGCTTCCACGCGCTCGCCTCCACCCCGGACGAGGGGAGGCCGGACCTGTGACGGCACCCGCCTCCGTCGCTGCCGGCGCGCGGCCGGACCGCCCCGTGCCGTCGGGCGTCGTGCTGCTGACCGACCGGCGGCTTGCGCGGCGGCCGCCGACCGAGGTCGTGGAGGCGGCCGTGGCCGGGGGAGTGCGCTGGGTGGTGCTGCGGGAGAAGGACCTGCCCCGGGCCGAGCGGGCGGCGCTGGCCGCCGAGCTGCGCGCGATCCTCGCCGACGCCGGCGGCAGGCTCATCGTCGCCGGGCCCGACCCGCTCGACGGCGACGCCGTGCACCTGCCGGCCGCCGGCCCGTACCCGCCGCCGGCCGCCGGGCTGGTCGGCCGATCCTGCCACGACGCCACCGAGCTGGCCCGGCTCACCACGGAGGACTACGCGACCCTGTCGCCGGTCTTCCCGACGCGGACGAAACCCGGCTACGGCCCACCCCTGCACCCCGCCGGGCTCCGCGAGCTGATCGCCGCCAGCCCCGTGCCGGTCCTCGCCCTGGGCGGCGTCGAGACCCCGGACCAGGTCCGGCAGTGCGTCGCGGCCGGCGCCGCCGGGGTGGCCGTGCTCGGCGCCCTGATGCGCGCCGAGGACCCCGCCGGGATCGCCGCCACGCTCACGGCGGCCCACGAATTCGCTGGTCGGGCCGGTCACGGGGCGGCCCGACCAGCGCCCACCGCCACCGGGGGAAAGCCATGACGCCGACCACCCTGCTCACGATCGCCGGATCCGATTCGGGCGGCGGCGCCGGCATCCAGGCCGACCTCAAGGTCTTCGCCGCCCTCGGGGCCTACGGCACCAGCGTGATCACCGCGGTCACCGCGCAGAACACCCGGGGCGTCGACGCCGTGCTGCCCCTGCCCCCGCAGACCGTGCGCGACCAGCTCGACAGCGTGCTCGCCGACTTCGCCGTACGCGCCGTGAAGACCGGCATGCTCGGCACTCCCGCCGTCGCCGACGCGGTGGTCGAGGCCGCGAAGGCGGGCCGCCTTCCCCACCTGGTCGTCGACCCGGTGCTCGTCGCCACCAGCGGGCACCGGCTCGGCGTCGTCCCGGCCGTCGAGCGGCTGCTCCCGTACGCCGAGGTGGCGACGCCGAACTGCGCGGAGGCCGCGGCCCTCACCGGACGCCCGGTGACCACGGTCGAGGAGATGGTCGCGGCGGCCGAGGCGCTGGCGGCCGCCGGCCCGGCGCACGTGGTGGTGACCGGCGGCGACGTGGACGCGGCCGGCGAGTCGGTGGACGTGCTGGCCGGCGGCGGCGCGACCACGCTGCTGCGCGCGCCCCGGGTGCCGACCCGGCACCACCACGGCACCGGCTGCTCGTTCTCGGCGGCGATCGCCGTCCGGCTGGCGGCCGGTGACCCGGTGCCGGTCGCCGTGGCCGCCGCCAAGGAGTACGTGGCCCGCGCACTGACCGGCGCGCGGCACTGGGAGCTGGGCGCGGGACACGGCCCGCTGGACCACTTCGGCTGGTCCGCATGAGCGACAGGGAGGCTGTCATGCACGCACGTCGCAAGGTCTGGGTCGAGGGGTCACGTCCGGACATCCGGGTGCCGTTCGCCGAGGTGCCGCTGACCGGGGACAACCCGCCGGTCCGGCTCTACGACACCTCCGGGCCGGGATCCGAGCCCGAGGTGGGGCTGCCGCCACTGCGCGGACCGTGGATCGCGGCGCGCGGGGACGTCGCACCGGTGCGCGGCGCCGGCACCCCGCTGGCCGGCGTGGACGGTCGCCGGCCCACGCAGCTCGCGTACGCCCGGGCCGGGATCGTCACGCCGGAGATGGAGTTCGTGGCGATCCGCGAGGGGGTCGCGCCGGACCTCGTCCGGGACGAGATCGCGGCCGGGCGGGCCGTGCTGCCGCTCAACGTCAACCACCCCGAGTGCGAGCCGGCGATCATCGGCAAGGCGTTCCTGGTCAAGGTCAACGCCAACATCGGCACCTCGGCCGTGACCTCCTCGGTCGCCGAGGAGGTGGAGAAGCTGACCTGGGCCACCCGGTGGGGCGCGGACACCGTGATGGACCTGTCCACCGGCAAGCGGATCCACGAGACCCGCGAGGCGATCGTGCGGAACTCGCCGGTGCCGATCGGCACCGTCCCGATCTACCAGGCGCTGGAGAAGGTCGGCGGCGACCCGGTGAAGCTGAGCTGGGAGGTGTTCCGCGAGACGGTGGTCGAGCAGGCTGAGCAGGGCGTCGACTACATGACGGTGCACGCCGGGGTGCTGCTGCCGTACGTGCCGCTGGCCGTGGACCGGGTCACCGGCATCGTCTCCCGCGGCGGCTCGATCATGGCGGCCTGGTGCCTGGCGCACCACGAGGAGAACTTCCTCTACACCCACTTCGAGGAGCTGTGCGCGCTGCTCGCCCGCTACGACGTGACGTTCTCGCTCGGCGACGGGCTGCGGCCCGGCTCGATCGCGGACGCCAACGACGAGGCGCAGTTCGCCGAGCTGCGCACGCTGGGCGAGCTGACGAAGGTCGCCTGGGCGCACGACGTGCAGGTCATGATCGAGGGCCCCGGCCACGTGCCCATGCACAAGATCAAGGAGAACGTGGACCTCCAGCAGGAGTGGTGCCACGAGGCACCGTTCTACACGCTGGGCCCGCTGACCACCGACATCGCGCCCGCGTACGACCACATCACCTCGGCCATCGGCGCCGCGATGATCGGCATGTTCGGCACCGCCATGCTCTGCTACGTCACCCCGAAGGAGCACCTCGGGCTGCCCGACCGGGACGACGTGAAGGCGGGCGTCATCGCGTACAAGATCGCGGCGCACGCGGCCGACCTGGCCAAGGGCCACCCCGGGGCGCAGGCCTGGGACGACGCGCTCTCCAAGGCCCGGTTCGAGTTCCGCTGGGAGGACCAGTTCAACCTGGCGCTGGACCCGGAGACCGCCCGGTCGTACCACGACGCGACGCTGCCGGCGGAGCCGGCGAAGACCGCGCACTTCTGCTCGATGTGCGGGCCGAAGTTCTGCTCCATGAAGATCACCCAGGAGCTGAAGGACTACGCGGCGCGCGGCATGAAGGACAAGTCCGAGGAGTTCGTGGCCGGCGGCTCGCGGGTCTACCTGCCGCTCGCCTGAGCGCCGCCGGGGGCCGGGCCGCTGCTCGACCCGGCCCCGCGGGCTCAGTCGCGGTGGTGCCGGCCGGTACGCAGCGACCGGGCGTCGTCGGCGTTGTCGTCCGAGGCGAGGCCGGCGACCCAGTCGACGTACTCCTCGTCCTGCGCGGCGAGCGGTTCGGCGTCGCGGTCGGCCTCGCCGGCCTCGGCGCCCTTGCCGCGGTTACGCCGGAACAGGCTGCGCCGGGCCTTGGACTTCCCGCCGGCCGCCTCGGCGCTCGCGCCGGCCCCGGGTTCGTCGGCGTGCCGCCCGCCGGATGCGCCGCCGGTCGCCTCCGGGGCCGGAGCGTCCCAGGCCGGGAGGACCGCGCCGGCCGGGGCCCGGTCGGTGGCACCGGCGGCCTCGGGGCCGGTGGTCTCCGGGCCGGTGGTCTCCGGGAGCCGGCCGGTGGACTCCGCGGCGGGGCCGGCGGTCCCCGGGAGCCGGTCCGTGGTTTCCGGGACCCGGCCGGTGGTGTCGGTGTCTGCCGGGACCGGGCCGCCGGGGGCGGTGGTGTCCGGGGTCCGGCCGGCGGGCGGCGGGGCGGGCGGGCCGGCGGGGCGGGCCTTGGCGAGGGCCTCCCAGCCGGTGCTCCGGCCCAGGTCGGGCAGGGCCCGGTGCCGGGGACGAGGCGCCGGCTCGGGCCGGGCGGGGCCGGCAGCCGGGGTGCCCTCGGCGCCGGCGGCCGGGCCGTCCGGTGCGGCCGGCTCGGTGCCGCCGCGCGGGGTGACCGGCCAGTTCGCGGCGGGCGCGACCGGCCAGGCCGGCCGGACGTCGCCCGGGGTCACGTCCTCGAAGATCGGGATCCTTGGCCGGGGTGACGCCGGAGGCTCGGGCAGGTCGGCCGGCGCCGGCTCCGCGTCGAAGAAGAAGCTCCGCCGCTCGCCGGCGGCCGGCGCGCCGCCGCCGCTCGGGTCGGCCTCCGCCGGGCCCGGCGTCTCCGGCACGTCCGCGGGCCGCGCCGTCCCGGCCGGCTCGGCGCCGGTCGACGGGGTCGGCGCGGTGGTGGCCGGGATGCCGTCGGCTGGCGCGGAGGGGTGGTCGGTTGCGCTTCCGGCCGGCTCGGCCGCGGTGCCGTCCCGCCTGCTTCCGGCTCGCCCGGAGGTGGTCTGCTCCTCCGGCCCCCGGTACCGCTCCCGGGGGTCCTGCTGCTGGCCGTCCGCCGTGGTGCCGGCCGCCGCGGCCGCGGTGGTCGCGGGCGGCTCGGTCAGGGGGGCCGGTGCGGCGGTCGGGGTCGGCTCGGGTGCCTGGTCCGGGGTCGTCCGGGTGGTACGCGGCTTGCGGGTGCGCTTCGCGCGTCCGGCCGGAGCCGGGGCGGGATCACCGGCCCCGGCAGCCGACTTCGTGCCGCCGGCGCCCGCCAGGGTGGCGCCGTCCGCCGGCTGGGCCGCCGACGGCGCGTCGTCCGCCGGTCGCGCCGCCGACGGCGCGTCGTCCGCCGGTCGGGCCCCCGACGGCGCGTCGTCCGCCGGTCGGGCCGCCGACCGGGCGTCGTCAACCGGTCGCGCCGCCGACGGAGCGTCGTCCGCCGGCCGGGCCGGCGGGGGCGTGTCGTCCGCCGAGCGCGGCGTGGGTGTCGAGGAGGCGGCGGCGCGGCTCCGCCTGGGTCGCGTCGTTCGCGTCGGAGCGGACTCCGGCGCCGGCGCGGCGGGGGCGGCTTCGGCCACCTCGGGTTCCGGCGCCGCTTCCGTCCGGTCCAGCGCCGCGCGCGGCGCGACGGCCGGGGCTTCGGTCCGGCCGGTGGCCCTCGTGGCCGACGGGTGCACCGGCTCCGTCGTCGTCGGACCTGGAGGCGTGACCGGTTCCGCCCCGGCGGTCGGTGCCTCGGTCCGGCCGGTGGCCCTCGTGGCCTCGGCGTGCGCTGCCGCCGGATAGGCGGGCTCCGCCGTCGGGGCGGGACGGGTCACCGGCTCCGGCCCGCCCGGCGGGGCCGGGCGGCCGGCGGCGAGCACGTCGATGGCGGAGGTCCGCCGTCCCGGGGGCGGCGAACCGGGCAGCTGCCCGAGGCCGGTGTCGTCGGACGGCCGGTCCGGACGTGGGACGTCCGGGCCCTGGGTCGGTGCGGCCGGCTGGTCGGAACCGTGCCCCTCCCAGGTCACCTCGCGGGGCCCGCCCGGCGCCACGTCCGCCGTCGGGCCGTCCGGGGCCGGGCGCCGCGCGGCGGTGTCGTCGGCCGTGCCGGGCCACGCCGGGGTACCGGGCCCGGTGGCCGGCCGGTCCGCGCCGTGCGCGTCCGGGACCGGACCGGTGGCCGGCCGGTCCGCGCCGTGCGCGTCCGGGACCGGACCGGTGGCCTCGGCGGCGTCGGGGGGAGGTGCCGCGTCGAACCGGTGCCGCATCGAGCCCGGCCGGGTCGCGTCGCGCTCGGCGGCGAAGCCCCGCCCGTGCACCGGTGTCGCCTCGTCCCGGTCCGCCGGCCGGTCGGGGGCGGGGCGACCCTGGGGCCGGCGGGTGAGCCCGGCCGGTACGGGCGCCGGGGTGAGCCCGCCGGCGGCCGGCCAGTCCCAGTGGGCCGGGCTGGGCGCCCCGGCGGGGCGCACGGGCACCGGGGCGGCGGGAGCCGGATCGGCCGGGTCGGGGGTGGCCGGCGACGGCGGCAGGGCCTGGAGGATGTCGGTCGGTTCGATGGCGCCGGGCTCGTCCGCGGTCACCGGCCGGGGCAGCACCGTGGTGGCGGTCGAGCCGAGCGCTCCGGCGGCGACCGCGATGAGCGCGCCGTAGTAGGGCGCGAGCTGGTAGCGGTCGGCCGCGGTGCCGGGGCCGGCGGTCAGGTAGGCGAAGGCCAGCAGGACCGGGCCGGCCGCCCCGGCGGCGCCGCCGACCAGCGGCAGGTAGCCGGCCCGGCGGGCCAGCGCGCCGACCGCCGCGCCGGCCAGCAGGGCCAGGGTGGGCAGCAGCAGCATGGCCAGGCGCTCGGCCGCGGCCGGATCCAGCCAGGACGGTTCGAGGACGCCGAGACGTACGGTGGGCAGCGGGCCGGCCGACGTGACCGACGGCGCCACGGAGATCAGGGCGAGCAGCCAGACGGCCGCGGCGGTGAGCGCGATGCTCCAGCCGAACGGTGGCTTGAGCAGCACGGCGATCGCCGCGCCCGCACCGACCACCGCGCCGAGGATGGCGCAGATGCCGACCGCCCACACCGGGTCGACGGTGCCGCCCAGCTCGGCGGCGCGGGCCGGCTGCATGCAGAGCGGGGCGACCACGATCGCGCCCAGCCCGCTGACGCCGGCGATGGAGAGCAGCTCGGTGGTGCCGACCGGGGCGGAGTCCCGGCGGGCGAGGCGGTCGGTGAGGACGGCCCCGGCGACCGTGGCGACCGCCGCGAACCAGCCGACCCAGGCGAGCTGGGCGGGCCACCGGTTCACCGAGTCGTCGACGAACGCGCCGTCGAGGCGTACGGCGCCGAAGCCGTACGCGATGCCCAGCTGGCCGGCCCCGGCCAGCACGCTCACGCCGAGCGCCGTGAGCAGCAGCCTGCCCCACGTCCGAAAGGCCATGTCGGGCACGTTACGGCCCGGTGCACCCGATCGCCACCTTGCCACCCGTGGCGCGGCGAGATGGCGCCGGCGTGGCTACTTCAGCTCGACCAGCCGGGCCAGGTACGTGGTGTCGCCGACGTTGGTCAGCATGTGGACGGCGCCGGGGTCGCGGTAGACCACCCCGCCGGTCGGCTCGTCGGCGTCGATGGTGGTGCCGTCGATGGTCTGCACCACGTTCTTCGCGCCCTGGATCGCCACCACCAGGTACGGGTGGTCGTGCCGGTGCAGCGGCTGCCGCTCGCCCGGCTCCAGCCGGATGTGCCAGACGCGTACCCGGTCGTTCTCGAAGACGATCTCCTGGCCCACCGGGCCGAGTTCGAGGTCGGCGGAGAGGTCGGTCATCGTGGTCCGTCCAGTTGGGGGAGCACCTCGGCGGCGATGAGCTCCACGTGGTCGAGGTCGTCGAAGTCGATCAGCCGCAGGTGCACCCGGGTGGCCCCGATGGCGGCGAACTCGCCGAGCCGGTCGACGAGCTGGGCGGGGGAGCCGACCACCGGGTCCTCCGGCGGGAGCGCGCTCTTGACGTGCAGCGGCGCGGCCCGGCGCTGCGCCTCCGCGTCGGTGCGCCCGACGGCCACCACGATCCCGGCGGAGAGCACGAGCGGCGCCCGCCCCGACGCGGCGCGGCCGGTCCGGTCGCACGCCTCACGGACCCGCTCGTACGCAGCGGCCGTCTCGGCGACGGTCTTGAACGGCATGTTGAACTCGTCGGCGTACCGGGCGGCCAGTTCCGGGGTGCGCTTCGGGCCCCGGCCACCGACGATCACCGGCGGGCCGGGCTGCTGCACCGGCTTGGGCAGGGCGGGCGCGTCGACCAGCCGGTAGTGGTCCCCGGTGAAGCTGTAGGTCTCGCCGAGCGGGGTGCGCCACAGCCCGGTGACGATCTCCAGCTGTTCGGCCAGCCGGTCGAACCGCTCGGTGACGGCCGGGAACGGGATGCCGTAGGCGGTGTGTTCGCGCTCGAACCAGCCGGCGCCGATGCCCAGCTCGATCCGGCCGCCGCTCATCTGGTCGACCTGGGCGACCATCACGGCCAGCGGCCCGGGCAGCCGGAAGGTGGCCGAGGTGACCAGGGTGCCGAGCCGGATCCGGGAGGTCTCCCGGGCCAGCGCGGCCAGCGTGAGCCAGGCGTCGGTGGGGCCGGGCAGCCCGGGCTCGTCGCCCATGGCGCGGTAGTGGTCGGCCCGGAAGAAGCCCTCGAAGCCGGTCTCCTCGACCAGCCGGGCGAACCGCAGCTGGTCGTCGTAGCTGGCCCCGCGGTGCGGCTCGGTGAAGACGGACACCCGCATGCTCAGAGTCCTCCCGCGACGACGCCCTCGGTGGCGTCGCGCTCCATCAGCAGTTCGTGCAGCTCGGCGCTGATCCGGGCCACCTCGGCCAGGTGCGCGTGGCGGCCCAGGGTGCGGGGCCGGGGCACGGCCACCTCGACCACCTCGCGGATCCGGCCGGGGCGCGGGCTGAGCACGACGACCCGGTCGGCGAGCAGCACCGCCTCGTCGATCGAGTGGGTGACGAAGACGATGGTGGCCTTCGTCTCCATGTGCACCCGCTGGAGTTCGCCGGAGAGCTCCTCGCGGGTGAGCGCGTCGAGCGCGGAGAAGGGCTCGTCCATGAGCATCACCCGGGGCTCGCCGATCAGTGACCGGCAGAGCGAGACCCGCTGCTGCATGCCGCCGGAGAGCTCGTGCGGGAGGCGCTTCTCGAAGCCGCTCAGCCCGGCCATCTCCAGCAGCTCGCGGGCCCGGTCGCGGTGCTTGGCCCGGCTCCAGCCGAAGATCTCCACCGGCAGCAGGACGTTGTCGAGCACGGTGCGCCAGGGCAGCAGCGCGGGTCGCTGGAACAGCATGGCGACGTCCTGGCGGGGCTTCGTGATCGGCGTGCCGGCCACGGTGATCTCGCCCTCGGTGACCGGGAGGAGGCCGGCGACCATGCGCAGCAGGGTGGACTTGCCGCAGCCGGAGCGGCCGAGAACGGCCACGAACTCGCCGTCGGCGACGTCGAGGTCGATGCCGCGCAGCGCCTCGACCCGCCCCGAGCGGCCGTCGAAGGTGCGGGACACCCCGGACAGTCGGATCATCTCCCGCCGGCTCCCTTCCCCAGTCGCGATCGCGAGCCGGGCTAGCGTAGCGGGAGGCCGTCCCTATAGCACCATCCAGGGTGGACGTCAGTCTCCTTTCCGTCAGGCAACTTCGTTTCCGTTCCGCAACCCGTACGCCCGCCGGACGTCATCGGCCTTCTCGTACGCTGTTGCGCGCGAAGAGTCCCCTCACGACGGTCCCGTCGGCGCCCCCTCCTGCCGACACCGTCGGACCCACGACCCGACCGGGCGAACATGCCCTGGTCGGAAAGGACATGGTGCACTGATGAGAAGGCTGACCCGTACGGTCGCCGCCGCCGCGCTGGCCACCGCCCTCGCCCTCGTCGGCGGTTGCAGCAGCGACTCGGACAAGTCGGAGGACGCCAAGGGCGGCAACGGCGCGGCGCTGGAGAAGGTGACCTACCTCACCTCGTTCGGCAACTTCGGCCGTGACTCCTACGCCTGGGTGGCGAAGGAGAAGGGCTTCTTCAAGGAGGCCGGCTTCGACGTCGACATCAAGCCCGGACAGGGCACCGGATCGGTCATCCAGACCATCACCGGCGGCCAGGCCGACTTCGGCCCGATCGACCTGACCGGCGGCATCCTCCAGCTCGGCAACGGACAGGCCAAGGACTTCATCGCCGTGGCGGCGATCCAGCAGCGCACCATGGCCGCCATCGTCTCGGTCGAGGGTAAGAACATCGCCACCCCGAAGGATCTCGAGGGCAAGAAGCTCGCCGACACGCCCACCTCGGTCGTGCGCAACCTCTTCCCGACGTACGCCCGGCTGGCCGGCATCGACGGCAGCAAGGTGACCTGGGTCAACGGTGAGGCGCAGGGCCTGATCGGCATGCTCGGCTCGGGCGCGGTCGACGGCATCGGCCAGTTCGTGGTCGGCCAGCCCACCGTCGAGGCGGTGGCCAAGAAGAAGCCGGTGGTGCTGCCCTACAGCAACGTGATGCAGGACCTCTACGGCAACGTGCTGATCACCTCCAGCAAGATCGCCAAGGAGAAGCCGGAGATGGTCAAGCGCTTCACCGCGGCGCTGCTCAAGGGCCTGGAATACTCGCTGGCCCACCCGGACGAGGCGGGCGAGCTCCTGAAGAAGAACGTGCCGGCCGCCAACCCGGCCGCGGGCGCCGCCGAGCTCCAGCTGATGGCCGCGTACGTCCGCTCCAGCAACTCCGGCACCGCGATCGGCACGCTGGACAGCGGCCGGGTCGCCAAGAGCATCGCCCTGCTCCAGGGCGCGGGCGCGCTCAAGCAGAACCTCACCCCCGACCAGATCATCGACTTCAACCTCGCGCCGAAGGCCTGACCGGTCGGCTCGGGCAACGGGGGTGCGGCCCGCCGGGACTCCCGGCGGGGCGCACCCCCTTCGCGTGCCGGTCGTCGGGCCGGCCGAGAGAGGAGGACACGTTGACGCAGTTGACCGGGGCCCGTGCCGAGGCGGCAGCGCCGGCGGAGCCCGTCGTCGCTCCGCGCCGGCTCGCCGTACGCCCGGCGGCGGTGGGCCTGCCGGCGCTCGGGCTGGTCATCGCGGTGGCCGCCTGGTGGCTGATCACGTCGGGGCTGCACCTGGTCCACCCGGTCGCGCTGCCGCCGCCGCAGGCGGTGTGGCGCTCGCTGGTCGCCGCCACCGACGTGCTGCTGCCGGCGCTGGGCATCACGACCTGGACGACCCTGCTCGGCTTCCTGCTCTCGACGCTCGCCGGGGTGCTGATCGGGATGGCGCTGGCCGCCTCCAGCCGGGTGGAGCGGATGTTCGCCCCGCTGCTGGTGGCCGTCAACGCGGTCCCGAAGATCGCCTTCGGGCCGCTGCTGGTGGTCGCGGTGGGCTGGGGGCAGAAGCCCATCCTGACCATGGTGTTCCTGCTGTGTTTCTTCCCGATCGTGCTCTCCACGGCGACCGGGTTGACCACCACTCCCGCGGACCTGGCCGAGCTGGGCCGCTCGCTGAACGCGTCCTGGTGGCAGGCGTTCCGGAAGGTCCGCCTGCCGGCCGCGCTGCCGCAGATCTTCGTCGGGCTGAAGGTGGCCATGCCGCTGGCCGCGATCGGCGCGGTCATCGGGGAGTTCTACTCGGACCGGCCGGGGCTGGGCTACCAGATCCTCCAGTACAACGGCGTCGGCGACACGGCGACGGCGTGGGCGGCGATCGTGCTGGTGGCGGTGATGAGCATCGTGCTCTACTCGGCCCTCAGCCTGGTCGAGCGCCTGGCGTTGCCGTGGGTCCGCGCCACCACCTCGGCCCGCTGACCGCTGCTCCCGGCAGGAAGCGTCTCCGCCTCCTGCCGGGAAGCCGTCGCGACTAGCCGGCCAGTCGCCAGCGGCCGCCGCGGGCGACGAGCGTGGTGAGCGCCTGGGGCATGAGGCCGGAGTGGTTGTCCGGGGTCATCCGGATCGGTCCGGAGAGGCCGTCGAGCTGCGCGGTCTCCAGGACCTCGCGCAGGGCGCCCCGGTCCACCTGGCCGGGCTCGCCGCCGGCCCGCAGTTCGGCGTCGGCGATGAGCTGGACGGCGTCGGCGGCGAACGAGGAGAAGCCGTTGTAGCCGCCGAACCGTGCGGTGTACTCCTGGAACCACTGCCGCCGGGCGGCCTTGGCCGGGGTGGTGGCGATGACGTCGTCGATCACCATCGTCTGCGTGAAGATCAGCGTGGTCCGCTCGGTGGACCGGGCGGAGGCGCCCAGGAAGAGGTCACCGGCCGCCGAGGCGTCGAAGAAGAGGGCACCCGTGTAGCGGTTCTGCCGGGCGGTGGCGGCCGCCAGGGACGCCTGCTCCGGCGGGGTCCAGACGACCATGGCCTCGGGCTTCTTGGCGGTCAGGTTGCCGATCTGGGTGCTGACCTCCGTGTCGGTGGTCCGCACCGACTCGGCGCGGGTCAGCTTGATGCCGGCCTTGTCGAACTCGCCGTTCAACGCGGCCAGCCCCTCCTCGCCGTACTTGTCGGCGCTGTGCAGCACGGCCACCTTGCGGATGTCGCGGCGGATCAGCTCGGTGGTGAGGGCGGCGGCGCTGTCGGCCGCATTCGGCGCCAGCTTGAAGACATAGCGGCGTTCGGCGACGGGTTCCGTGACCTCCCCGGAGGAGGCGAGCGCGATGGTGGGAATGCGCTTCTCGCCGATCGTGCGGACGGCACCGATCGCGCATTCGTTGCAGCCGCCCATGATGATGGCGCTGACCCGCGAGTCAGCGCTGAAATCGTTGATGTTGCGCAACGATTCCGCGGCGTCGGAGCGGTTGTCCTTCACCTTCAGTTCGATCTTCCGGCCACCCAGCGCGCCGGAGGAGTTCAACTGCTGGACCTTCAGTTCCAGGGCCCGCTGGTAGACCTTGCCGATCGACGCGGAGGCGCCGGACAGTTCGAGGTCCGCGGCGATCACGATCGGACTGGTGTCCTGCGGTTCCTCGCCGATCCCGCAGCCGGTGAGCGTGGTGGCCAGCACGGCCGATGCGAGCACCGCGATGCTCGCGGAGCGGATGGGGCTCAACTCAGTCCTCCAGGTGCGGCGCGGGCCAGCGCCCGACCACCGCCGCTCGTCCGTCCTCAGTGGAGGATCGGGATTGGTGTGCCGTACGGTGTGCGCGAAGCCTGCAAAACCTTGCCAATGCCGGGCCCTGTGGTCAAGCGCGGATGCCGGGAGTCGTTTCGGGACAGCCGTCCCACATGCTGGGGACACGGAACGTTAACCGACAATTACTGCGCAGATGCATCCGACCACTCTGGAGTGACATGCCCTGTTCAGGGGGCTGGAGAAAAGAAGGTATTAGGTGATCGGATCACGGGTTGCGTCGGCCCCGACCGTTTCCTGCCTCACTGCCGCTTCCCAAACAGGATCTCGTCTGATGAAATCGCGGCCGTGCCGCGCGTGGCGCTGGCCGCTGCACCAGGCACGGGTCGGCGGGTCAGGCGTGGAAGAAACGACGGAGGCGATGTCGTGAGCACCGGACCTACGACCCTGCCCGAGAGCCCCGACGCCGATGAGCGGAACCGGCGCCGGCGACTGCCTCGGCTGCGTGACGCGCGGATCCGCTCCAAGCTCGCCCTCATCCTCGTGGTTCCGGTGGCGGCTGTCATCGCACTGGCAACTATCCGACTCGTCTCGGTCGGCGAGGGCGCGTACGAGGCCAACCGGATCCGGTCGCTGACCGCGCTGTCGATCGACGTCTCGGCGCTCACCCAGGACCTGCACAAGGAGCGGATGGCGGCGGCGTCCTTCCTGGTCGCGCCCAACCAGAAGCCGGACGCCTACAACCTGCGGGTCCGCAGCACGGACGAGCGGATCGCGGCCTACCGGGACGAGCGGGGCAAGCTCGGCGACGTGCCGGCCTCGGTGCGCGACCGGCTCAAGGTGATCGACGACCACCTGGCGACGCTGAACGGCACCCGCCAGGAGGTACTGGACCGGCAGCAGATGCCGGTCTCCGAGGCGAGCCTGCGCTACGGCATCATCCTGGACGACCTCGTCGCGTACGGCGACACGCTGGCCCAGCAGCCCGGCGCGGAGGGACTGGCGGACGCCCGCCGCGCGGTGGCCGCCTTCGCCCACGCCAAGGCGGAGGTCGCCGATGAGGAGGCGGTCGCCTTCACGGCCCTCTCCACCGGCCGGATCGACGAGGAGCAGTTCTCCTCCTTCGTGGCCACCCTGACCGGTCAGCAGGAGGCCCTGCTGTCCTTCTCCCGGGCCGCCGAGCCGGCCCAACGGTCCCTGGTCGACCGCACGGTCTCCGGTGACGCCGTGCAGCTCTCCGACCGGGTCGCCAACGACATCTCCCGTTCGGTCGGGCAGGTCCCGCTGGTCACCCGGGACGAGGCCGCCGCGGCGGTCGGCGCGGTCGGCGACCTGATGCGGTGGGCCGAGATCCAGCTCCAGGACGAGCTGCTCGCCGACGCCGACGCGGTGCGTTCCGACGTCATCCGGCAGGCCGTCGTGGAGAGCCTGCTGGTGCTGCTCACCCTGGCCATCGCCGTGACGCTGGCCGTGGTGCTGGCCCGCTCGCTCAACGACTCGCTGCGCCGGCTGCGCGAGGGCGCGCTGGCGGTGGCGAACCACGACCTGCCCGACGCGGTGAGCCGGCTGCAGAACGTCAACGCCATCGGCGACGGCGGCGTGGACGAGATCGTCCAGCAGGTCCGGGACCCGATCAAGCTGACCAACCGCGACGAGGTCGGCCAGGTGGCGTCGGCGTTCAACGTGGTCCACCGGGAGGCGGTCCGGGTGGCCGCCGAGCAGGCCGCGCTGCGGACCAGCGTCTCGGCGATGTTCCTCAACCTGGCCCGCCGCTCGCAGAGCCTGGTCGACCGGATGATCGGCGAGCTGGACGCGATCGAGCGCAGCGAGGAGGACCCGAAGCGGCTGGCCCAGCTCTTCGAGCTGGACCACCTGGCCACCCGGATGCGCCGCAACGACGAGAACCTGCTGGTGCTGGCCGGGGCCGACTCGGCGGTGCCACGCCGCGACGACGCGCTCCTGGTGGACGTGCTGCGCGCCGCCCAGTCCGAGGTGGAGCTCTACAACCGGATCGAGTTCGGCACGGTCGACACCGACATCTCGGTCGCCGCCCACGCGGTCAACGACGTGGTCCGCCTGGTCGCCGAGCTGCTGGACAACGCCACCCGGTTCTCGCCGCCGAACACGATCGTGGTGGCCGACGGCCGCCGGATCCGCGACTACGTGCTCATCCAGGTCGAGGACCGCGGCCTCGGGCTCAGCGACGAGCAGCTCGACTCGCTCAACCGCCGGCTGGCCGCCCCGCCCACGGTCGACGTGGCCGCGTTCCGGCTGATGGGCCTGGCCGTGGTCAGCCGGCTCGCCTCCCGCTACGGGATCCGGGTCGAGCTGCGCCGCAACGTCGAGGGCGGCACCGTCGCCCAGGTCACCCTGCCGAACGCCACAGTGGTGCTGCCGGCGAACCGGGGCCAGGCCCCGCTGACCCGCCCGCGCCAGCCGCTCGCCGTCGAGCAGTCCCCGCTCAGCCAGATGGGCGCCCCCGAGGCGCTTGCCGGCGCGGGCCGGGCCGGCACGGCCACCCTTGCCGATCAGTGGCGCAGCACCGCCACGCCCCCGCCCGCCCGCTGGCAGGCGCCCGCCGAGGCCCGGGACACCGCCCCGGCCGTGCAGTTCGGCGCGACCGGCGCGCTGCCCACCGTGCCGGCGCCCGCGCCGGTCGCCTCCGCGCCGCCCGCCCCCGTCGCCCCGGCTCCGATCTCCGGCGCCGGCTGGTCGGCGGGTGGGCCGACGGTCGCGCACCCGGCGCTCGACCCACTGCCCCACCGGACGCCCGGCGGCGAGGCGGCGACGGGTGCCCCGGCGGCACCGCCGGCCTACCAGCCGGCCGCACCGGCACCGGCGGTCGAGCCGACCCCGGCGGCCCCGGTGGTGGCCCGCTCGGCCCGCCCGGCCGAGGCGCCGATCTTCCGGGAGATGGAGGCGGTGTGGTTCCGCTCGCACGGCGAGGACGAGACCACCATCTTCACCCGCCCCCGGTTCGACGAGGAGCCGCCGGCGCCGGCGCAGCCCGCCGCCGCGCAGCCCACCGCGGTCGCGCAGCCCGCCGGCCCGCCGCCGCTGCCGCCGCTGCCGACCCGCACCCCGGGCGCCCAGGCGGGCGGGGTCACCACCCCACCGCCGTACACCCCGCCGGCGGTGCCGTCCCCGGCGCCCGCCGCGGCCGTACCCCCGCCGGCACCGGCACCGCCGCCGATCGACCCGGAGGCGTGGCGCACGGCGGCCGACGAGGGGTGGTCGCGGGCCAGCAAGGCCGCGGAGCCCAGCAACGCCGGCACCACCCGTTCCGGCCTGCCCAAGCGGGTGCCGCAGGCGCAGCTCGTGCCCGGCGGCATCGAGCCGAAGGGCAGCCGGGCCTCCGCCCGGCGCACCCCGGACGAAGTACGCGGCCTGCTGTCGGCCTACCACCGCGGTGTGCAGCGGGGTCGGACGGCCGGCGCGGACCTGAACAGCACCTCGACCAAGGAGACGAACCGATGAACAGGCCAGCGGCCATGCAGGACATGGGTTGGCTGCTCACCAACTTCGCCGACAGCGTGGCGGGCATCGCCCACGTGGTGGCGGTGTCCGCGGACGGGCTGCTGCTCGCCTCCTCCCGCGACCTGCCGACGGATCGGGCCGACCAGCTCGCCGCGATCACGTCCGGCGTGGTGAGCCTGACCGAGGGCGCCGCCCGGATGTTCAGCGCCGGCGGGGTGCTCCAGACCGTCATCGAGATGGACAGCGGATACCTCTTCCTCATGTCGATCAGCGACGGCTCGTCGATGGCCGTGCTGGCCGCGCGGAGCTGCGACGTCGGACAGGTGGGCTACGAGATGGCGCTGCTGGTGGAACGGGTCGGCCAGGCGCTGGTCCCGCTTCCGAGGGACGCCGTCCGGCCCTGACCGGCCGTCCGGTGACCTGGTGATCCGGAGCCCGTCCGGCTCCGTACGAGGGGAGGTGATCGCGAGATGGAACCACGACGAGACCCGCGTGGCGCGCTGGTGCGGCCGTACGCGGTCACCCGTGGCCGCACCGAGCCGTTGCAGAACATCGCGCTCGAGGCGGTGCTGTCGTGCACGCCCACCCAGTCGGCCGAGGCGCGGTTCGCCGGGCACGACAAGTACCGCATCGCCTCGGTCTGTGAGGGCCGGGCACAGTCGCTGGCGGAAATCGCCGCTTACACCCGGATGCCGCTGGGCGTCACCCGGGTGCTGGTCGCCGACATGGTGGCCGAGGGCCTGCTGACGCTACACACTGCCGCTCCCGCGACGGGGTTCGCGGCGCGCATGAACCTGCTTGGAAGGGTGCTAAGTGGACTTCGCGAACTATGACCCCGCCGGGGCGAACCGCAGCCGGGAGATCATCTCCGCGAAGATCGTCATCGCGGGCGGCTTCGGGGTGGGCAAGACCACCCTGGTCGGCGCGATCTCCGAGATCCAGCCGCTGACCACCGAGGCGCTGATGACCGCGGCGGGCGTCGGCATCGACGACCCGTCGAAGGTGCCCGGCAAGGAGACCACCACGGTCGCCATGGACTTCGGCCGGATCACCATGGCCGAGGACCTGATCCTCTATCTCTTCGGCACGCCGGGCCAGACCCGCTTCTGGTTCATGTGGGACGAGATCATCCGGGGTGCGGTGGGCGCCGCCGTGCTGGTGGACACCCGCCGGATCACCGACGCCTTCGCGCCGCTGGACTACTTCGAGAACCGGAACCTGCCGTACGTGGTGGCGCTAAACCGGTTCGACGACGCGCCGCAGTACGAGCTGGAGGAGGTCCGCGAGGCGCTGGCCATCTCGCCGGACGTGCCGCTGGTGATGTGTGACGCGCGGCGGCGCGAGTCGGTCAAGCAGGTGCTGGTGACGGTGGTCGAGCACGCCATGCTCCGGCTCCAGGCCGAGCACGGCTTCGCGACGCCGGTCGGCTGACGGGGCGCCGGTCGCGGGTCAGTCGACCCGCAGCCGGTAGCCGCGCTTGACCACGGTCTGCACCACGCGGGGGGCGTCGAGCCCGACCCGCAGGCGGGCGACCGCCATCTCCACCGCGTGCTCGTCCGCGCCCCGGGGCAGGGTACGCAGCAGGGCGGTGCGGGACAGCACCTTCCCGGGCGCGGCCGCGAGCGCCCGCAGCACCGCCATCGGGGCCGGCGCGAGCGGGCGCAGCTCGCCGTCCACGACCGCGGCGTGCCCGCGCAGGGTCAGCAGGTGCCCGCCGGCCTTCACGGTCACCGTCCGGCGGGGCAGCTCGTCGACGATCGTCCGCACCAGGGCGCCGAGCCGGGCCCGGGTCGGCGCGCTGACCGGCACGCCCCGCCGCACCAGGGGCTCGGCCGTGACCGCGCCGACGCAACCGGCCAGCACGTCGCCGCGCAGCGCCGCCAGCACCGTCTCGGTCCGGTCCCCGGCCGCCCGCAGCAGCGCCTCGGCCGCCGGGGCGGAGGTGAACGTCACCGCGTCGACCATCCGCCCGGCGACCAGGTCGATCAGCCGGTGCAGCGGTGCCGGGTCGGTCGGCGGCGCCCAGCGGTAGACCGGCACCTCGATCACCGTGGCCCCGGCCGACTCCAGCGCCTCGGTACATTCCGGCTGCCGCTCGCCGTGCAGTTGCAGCGCGACGACCTGGCCGGCCACCCCGCGCCGGACCAGGTGCTCGACCACCTCGTCGCAGCTCTCCGAGGCGGGGGACCAGTGCTCGCGCAGCCCGGCCGCCCGGATCGCCCCGGTCGCCTTCGGGCCGCGGGCCACCACGTACGAGCGGGACAGCACGCCGCGCAGCGGCTCGGCCAGCCCCCAGCCCTCGGCTGCCTCCAGCCAGCCGCGCATCCCGATCCCGGTGTTCGCCATGAGCACGTCCGGAGGGCGCTCCAGGCAGGTCCGGGTGGCCTCGCGCAGGTCGGTGTCGTCGGCCAGCGGCACGATCCGCAGTGCCGGGGCGAGCACCACGCGCGCGCCGCGCCGCTGGAGCAGCGCGGCCAGCTCGTCGCGCCGCCGGTCCGCGGTGACCCCGATGGTGAAGCCGGCCAGTTCCTCCCGCATCACTCCTCCTGCCGCAGCCGCACCTCGACCAGGCCGTCCCGGCAGCGCACCTCGTGCCGCCGCAGTGCCACGCCGGGCAGGTCCAGGCACCGCCCGGTGGTCAGGTCGTAGACCTGCTTGTGCAGCGGGGACGCGAGCGTCGGCAGGCCGCCCCGGCTGCCCACGATCCCCCGGGACATCACCTGCGCGCCGCCGACCGGGTCGAGGTTGTCGACCGCGTACAGCTCGCCGCCGGTGCGGAAGAGCGCCACCTGCACCCCGTCGACCAGGGCGGCCACGCCCCGGTCCGGGTCCAGCCGGTCCAGCGGGCAGACGGCCGTCCAGTCCAGGGTCCTCATCGCCGTACCTCCGGAAGGCCCAGGGCGACCGGCTGGCGGCGATCGTCGGCGCCCGGCGGCGCGCCGCGGGCGGGCACCGGCTGGCCGCGCTCGACGGCGAAGGTGATCGACGGGTCGGGGACGTCGGGGGCGTTGACGAAGGAGGTGAAGCGGCGCAGCCGCTCCGGGTCCTCCAGCACGTCCCGCCACTCGTCGGAATATCCGGCGACGTGCCGGGCCATGGCCGCGTCGAGCTCGGCGCAGAGCCCGAGGGAGTCGTCCACGAGCACCGACCGGAGGTGGTCGAGCCCGCCGTCCATCGCCTCGATCCAGGCGGCGGTGCGCTGGAGCCGGTCGGCGGTGCGGACGTAGAACATCAGGAACCGGTCGATGAGGGTGACCAGCTCGGCGGTGCTCAGGTCGGTGGCGAACAGGTCGGCGTGCCGGGGCCGGAAGCCGCCGTTGCCGCCGACGTAGAGGTTCCAGCCGCTCTCGGTGGCGATGACGCCGAAGTCCTTGCTGCGGGCCTCGGCGCATTCCCGGGCGCAGCCGGAGACCGCCGACTTGAGCTTGTGCGGGGCGCGCAGCCCCCGGTAGCGCAGTTCCAGCGCGACGGCCAGCCCGACCGAGTCCTGCACCCCGTACCGGCACCAGGTCTCACCGACGCACGACTTCACCGTGCGCAGCGCCTTGCCGTACGCGTGGCCGGACTCGAAGCCGGCGTCCACCAGCCGGCGCCAGATCTGCGGGAGCTGCTCGACCCGGGCGCCGAACAGGTCGATCCGCTGCCCGCCGGTGATCTTGGTGTAGAGCCGGAAGTCCCGGGCCACCTCGCCGATCACGATGAGCTTCTCCGGGGTGATCTCGCCACCGGGGATCCGCGGCACCACCGAGTAGCTGCCGTCGCGTTGCAGGTTGGCCAGGAAGTGGTCGTTGGTGTCCTGGAGGGACGCCTGCTCGCCGTCGAGCACGTGCCCGGTGCCGAGCGAGGCGAGGATCGAGGCCACCACCGGCTTGCAGATGTCGCAGCCGCGCCCGCGCCCGTGCTCGGCGATGAGCTGGGAGAAGGTGCGGATGCCCCGGACCCGGACGATGTCGAACAGCTCCTGCCGCCCGGTGTCGAAGTGCTCGCAGAGCGCGCGGGACTGCCGCACCCCGGCCGCGTCGAGGAGCTGCTTGAGCATCGGCACGCAGGAGCCGCAGCTCGTCCCGGCCCGGGTGCACGCCTTGAGCGCCGGCACGTCGGTCGCCCCGCCGGCGATGGCCGCGTCCAGGTCGGCCCGGGTCACCGCGTTGCAGGAGCAGACCTGCGCGGCGGCCGGCAGCGCGCCGGCCCCGGCGCCCGTACCGCCCGCCGGCGCCAGCAGCGCCAGCGGGGGAGCGGGCAGCGGCCCGCCGACGCTCGCCCGCAGCGTCGGGTAGGCGCTCGCGTCGCCCACCAGCACGCCGCCGAGCAGCGTCCGCGCGTCGTCGGAGAGGACCAGCTTCGCGTACGCGCGGGTGGCCGGGTCGGTGAAGGTGACGTCGAGGCAGCCCGGGGTGACGCCGTGCGCGTCGCCGAACGAGGCCACGTCCACGCCGAGCAGCTTGAGCTTCGTGGCGGTGTCCGCGCCGGGGAAGGTGGCCGCCCCGCCGAGCAGCCGGTCGGCGACCACCTCGGCGGTCGCGTAGCCGGGCGCGACCAGCCCGTGGCAGGTGCCGTCCACGGCGGCGCACTCGCCGACCGCCCAGATCCGCTCGTCCGCCGTCCGGCAGCCCGCGTCGACCAGCACCCCGCCGCGCGGCCCGAGCGGCAGCCCTGCGGCCCGGGCCAGCTCGTCCCGCGGCCGGATGCCGGCGGCCACCACGACCAGGTCCGCCGGGACCGTGCGCCCGTCGGAGAGCTCCAGCGCGCCGACCGTCCCGTCCGGGCCGGGGGTCAGCGCGCTGGTGGCCACCCCGAGGTACGTGGTGACGCCCAGTTCCTCGACGTAGCGCCGGAGCATCGCCCCGCCCGCCTCGTCCACCTGCACCGGCATGAGCCGGGGCGCGAACTCGACCACGCTGGTGTCCAGGCCGAGCAGGCGCAGCGCGTTCGCCGCCTCCAGGCCGAGCAGCCCGCCCCCGATCACCGCCCCGGTGCGCCGGCCCTCGGCGTGCGCCCGGATCGCCGCCAGGTCGTCCAGCGTCCGGTAGACGAAGACCCCCGGCAGGTCCGTGCCGCCGATCGGGGGCACGAACGCCGACGAGCCGGTGGCCAGCACCAGCGCGTCGTACGGGTGCTCGCCGGTCGCGGTCCGCACCACCCGCCGCGCCCGGTCGACGGCCAGCGCCGGCTCGCCCAGCCGCAGCTCCACCCCGTCGTCGGGGGTGTGCAGGTTCAGCTCCCCGGCGCTCACCCCGTCGAAGAAGGCCGAGAGCCGCACCCGGTCGTACGCCGGCCGCCGCTCCTCGGCGAGCACCGTGACCCGCCAGCGTCCCTCCTGGTCCCGGGCCCGCAACGCCTCGACGAAGCGCTGCCCGACCATGCCGTTGCCGACGACCACCAGCCTGCCGCTCATCCCGCCACCTCCAGACGGTCCATCCCCGCACTCCGTTCCTGCCGTCCCGCCACCGGATCCACCTCGGCGAGCCAGCCGGCGATCCCGGCGACCGCGTCCCGGCAGCCGCCGCAGCCGGTCGCGGCCCGCGTCGCCGCGGCAAGGTCCGCGATGGTCCGGGCGCCGGCGCGCCAGCACGCCACCAGCGCGCCCTTGCTCACGTCGTTGCACTGGCACACCGTCGCCGCGTCCGGCATCAGCGCCGGGGACGCGGCGGGGGTGGCCGGGGCGGCGCCGAACGCCCGCCCGAGCAGCAGCGAGCGCCGGTCCGCCGGCACCGGCGCGCCCCGGTCGAAGAGCTGCACCACGGTGCCGACCGCCGGGTTGTCGCCGAGCAGGATCGCCCCGGTCAGCCGCTCGTCGCGGATCCGCAGCCGGGCGTACGTGCCGCGGGCCGGGTCGGCGAAGGTCAGCTCCTCGACCGGCCCGTCCCCGTCCGGGGCGCCGGCGGCGTCGCCCATCGCGGCCAGGTCGATCCCGGCCGCCTTGAGCCGGGTCACCACCGGCCGCGGCCGGTACCGGACCAGCGGGTCGCCGCCGGTCAGCACGTCGGCCACCACCCGGGCCTGCGCCCAGGCCGGAGCGACCAGCCCGGTCAGGGTCCCGTCGTGCTGGGCGCAGTCGCCGATGGCGGAGATCCGTCGGTCGCTGGTGCGCAGCCGGTCGTCCACCACCACGCCCCGGTCCACGGCCAGCCCGGCGGCGGCGGCCAGTGCGGTGTCCGGGCGTACGCCGCAGGACAGGACCAGCAGGTCGGCCGCGAGCGGGTCGCCGTCGGCGAGGTCGAGGCGGACCCCGTGGGCGTCGGCGGCCACCCCGGTCGCCGTGACCCCGAGCCGGGTGCGTACGCCGAGCCCCGCGAGGGTGCCGGCGAGGACCGCGCCGGCCGGCTCGTCGAGCTGCCGTTCCATCAGGTGCCCGACCGGGTGGACCACTGTCACGTCGAGGCCCCGGGCGGCGAGCCCGCGGGCCGCCTCCAGCCCGAGCAGCCCGCCGCCGAGCACCAGCGCGCGGCGGGCGCCCCGGGCGGCGGCGAGGATCCGCCGGCAGTCGTCCAGGGTGCGGAACGGGACCACCCGCTCCGGGAGCGGGTGGAGCCCGGGCAGCGGCGGCACGAGGGCCCGGCTGCCGGTGGCGAGCACCAGGTGGTCGTAGCCGTGCCGGTCGCCGTCGGCGGTGCGTACCTCCCGGGCGGCCCGGTCGACGGCGGTGACCGCGGCGCCGGTGCGCACGTCCGCGCCCTGCCCGGCGACCTCGACCAGCTCCACGTCCGGCTCGTCGATCTTCCCGGCGAGCAGGGTGGAGAGCAGGATCCGGTTGTACGCCCGGTGCGGCTCCGCCCCGAGCACGGTGACCTTCCGGTCCCCGCCCCGGGCGTGCAGTTCGGCGGCGAGGCGGGCGCCCGCCATGCCGTAGCCCACGATCACGATGCGTTCGGTCATGCCTTCTCCACCCGGACGGCGCAGATCTTGAACTCGGGCATCCCGGAGACCGGGTCGACGGCGTCGTTGGTGACCGAGTTGGCGCGCGCCGCGCCGGGCCAGTGGAACGGCGCGAAGACGGTGTCCGGCCGGATCGCCGCGCTGAGCCGGGCCGGCGCGCGCAGCTCGCCGCGGCGGGAGACCACCCGGACCTCCTCGCCCTCGGCCACGCCGAGCCGGCCGGCCAGGTCGGGGTGCAGCTCCACGAAGCCGCCGGGCGCGGCCCGGCGCAGCGCGGCGACCCGCCGGGTCTGCGCGCCGGACTGGTAGTGGGCGAGCACCCGGCCGGTGGTGAGGTGCAGCGGGTAGTCGGCGCAGACCGGCTCGGCGGCCGGCCGGTGGGTCACCGCGCGGAACCGGGCCCGCCCGTCCGGGGTGGGGAACCGGTCGGCGAAGAGGCGGGGGGTGTCCGGCCCGTCCTCGTCCGGGCAGGGCCAGAAGACGCCGGTGTCGGCGTCGATCCGGTCCCAGCTGACCCCGGCGTAGTCGGCCGGCCCGCCGGCCGAGGCGCGGCGCAGCTCGGCGAAGACCGCCGCCGGGTCGGTGGGGAACGCGCCGGGCGCGCCGAGGCGGCCCGCCAGCCCGGCGAGGACGGCCAGGTCGGTGCGGACGCCGGGCGGCGGCTCGCGCAGCGCGCGGCGGCGCAGCACCCGGCCCTCCAGGTTGGTCATGGTGCCGTCCTCCTCGGCCCACTGGGCGACGGGCAGCACCACGTCGGCCAGCTCGGCGGTCTCCGAGCGGAGGAAGTCGGCCACCACCAGCAGGTCCAGGTCGCGCAGCCGGGACTCGACCCGGGCCGCGCGGGGCGCCGACACCACCGGGTTGGAACCGAAGACCAGCAGCGCCCGGGGGCCGTGCGCGGTGCCGAGCGAGTCGAGGAGCTGATAGGCCGGTACGCCCGGACCGGGCAGCGCCGCGGAATCGACGCCCCACACTCCGGCCACGTGCTCCCGGGCCGCCGGGTCGTCGATCCGCCGGTAGCCGGGGAGCTGGTCGGCCTTCTGCCCGTGCTCCCGGCCGCCCTGCCCGTTGCCCTGCCCGGTGAGGCAGCCGTAGCCGGAGCCGGGGCGGCCGGGCAGGCCCAGGGCGAGTGCCAGGTTGATGAACGCGGTGACCGTGTCGACGCCCTTGGCGTGCTGCTCGGCGCCCCGGGCGGTGAGGATGACCGCACGGTCCACGGTGGCCAGGGCCCGGGCGGTCGCCTCCAGGTCGGCCACCGGCACCCCGGAGAGGCGCTCCGCCTCGGCCGGCCAGCAGCCCGCCACGGTCCGCCGGACCTCGTCGAAGCCGGTGGTCCGGTCGGCCACGTACGCCCGGTCGAGCCAACCCTCGGTCAGCGCGATGTGCAGCAGCGCGTTGGCCACGGCCAGATCGGTGCCGGGCAGCGGTTGCAGGTGCAGGTCGGCCTGGCGGGCGGTGGCGGTGTGCCGGGGGTCGACGACGATGAGCCGGCCGCCCCGCTCGCGCTGGTCGGCGAGGTGGCGCATGAGCGGCGGCATGGTCTCGGCCGGGTTGGCGCCGACCACCAGGAGGGTGTCCGCGCGGGCCAGGTCGGCGAGGGGGAAGGGGAGCCCCCGGTCGACGCCGAAGGCGCGCAGCCCGGCCGCCGCGGCCGAGGACATGCACCAGCGTCCGTTGTAGTCGATGTGCCGGGTGCCCAGCGCCACCCGGGCGAACTTGCCGAGCGCGTACGCCTTCTCGTTGGTCAGCCCGCCGCCGCCGAACACCGCGACGGCGTCCCGCCCGTGCCGCTCCTGGATCGCCCGCAGCCCACCCGCGACGCGGTCGAGCGCCTCGTCCCAGCTCGCCGGGCGCAGCTCACCGCCGGGCCGGTCGCGCAGCAGCGGGGTGGTCAGCCGGTCCGGATGGTCGAGCAGCTCGGCGGCCGTCCAGCCCTTCTGGCACAGGCCGCCGCGGTTGGTGGGGAAGTCGCGGGGCGCGACCTCGACGCGTCCGGCGGTCTCGCGCAGCAGCATGCCGCACTGGAGCGCGCAGTAGGGGCAGTGCGTGGCGGCCTCCCGAGGCCGTACCCCCGGTTGCGTCGCCAGCCGTGCACCGTCTGTCATGTCGGGAAAGCGTGCCGGCGAGCGGTTTCCGCTCCGGGTCCCCTCTGTTTCGGTCCTGTCAAGAGCACCTCACATGGCGCGGGAGTGACGGGCCGGCCGGCTGGGCTTAGAATGTGGGACGAATATCTCGGATAATGGGAGACGCGATGAGTGTGGCGGACGCGTTCGACGCGGTGGCGGGCAGCTACGACGCGGCCCGGCGCCGCCTGGTGCCGTGCTTCGACTCCTTCTACGGCACGGCGGTCGAGGTGGCCGCGCCGCCGCTGCGGGCGGCGCTCGCCGCGGGGCGTACCCCGGAGGTGCTGGACCTGGGCGCGGGCACCGGCCTGCTCTCGCTGCTGCTGGCGGCGGCGGTCCCGGGGGTCCGGCTGACCCTGGTCGACGCGGCGCCCGGCATGCTCGCGGTGGCCACCGGCCACCTGGCCGCCCGCGGGGTGCCGCACCGCACGGTGCTCGCCGACCTGGCCGACCCGCTGCCCGCCGGCCGCTACGACGCGGTGGTCTCCGCGCTGGCCATCCACCACCTGGACGACGACGGCAAGCGCGCCCTCTACCGCCGGGCGGCGGGTGCGCTGGCGCCGGGCGGGGTCTTCGTCAACGCCGAGCAGGTGGCCGGGCCCACGCCGGCCCTCGACCGGCGCTACGACGAGGTCTGGACGGCCCGGATCACCGAGTTGGGCTCGGACGCCACGGAGATCGCCGGGGCCCGGGAGCGGATGCGGCACGACCGGCCGGCGCCGGTGGCCGACCAGTGCCGCTGGCTCGCCGAGGCGGGCCTGGTCGACGTGGACTGCTTCTTCAAGGAGTGGCGGTTCGCGGTGTTCGGCGGCCGGCGTCCCTGAGCGTGCCCGGCTGTCCGGTTCCGCGACCCGCGCGAGCGGGGATGACTGGCGGTCATACCGGTGGGTAATCTGTCCGGCATGACCGCCAAGGTGACACTGTCCTTCTCCGACGAGACGATCGAGGAGGCGCGCCGGTTCGCCAAGCGGGAGGGGCTCTCCCTCTCCGCCTGGATGGACCAGGCCGCCCGGGAGAAGGCGCTGCGCGAGGTCTTCACCGCGCACGCCGAGGCGGTCGCCCGTGCCGGCCTCGACCTGGAGTCCGCCGCCCTGGCCGACGCCCAGGAGGTCGCGCTGGTCGACGACGCGCTGTTCGGGGGCGGGCGCCCGCGTGTTGCGTAGGGGGGAGATCTGGCGCATCTCCGGCGCCCGGGAACGGCTCGGCCTGGTCATCAGCTCGGACGTCTACAACTCCACAGCCGTGCCGATCGTGATCGTGGTCGAGGTGGTCGACGAGTCGCTGCTGCGCGACTCGCCCCTGGCGGTGCGGATGGGTGGCTACGTGGTGATGCCCGACCGGCTCTCCTCGCCCATGAAGAAGTGGTTCACCGAGTGCGTGGACGTGGCCGACACCGAGACCATGCAGCGGGTCGGCCGCGCGCTGCGCATCCTCCAGGAGATCTGAGCCGCTTCACCGCCGCCCTCCGGCCGACGTGCGATCTCCGTTTCCGGACCGACCCGCGACGGGCACGGCCGGGAAACCGCACGTTCCTAGCGTCCCCCTCGTCACCGACGAGGAGGAGTCGCCGTGAGCACGCTCGCTTCCCCCACCACCCTGGCCCCGGCCGCCACCGGCCGCCCGGGACCGATCACCGAATGGCGCCCGGAGGATCCGCGGTTCTGGGCCACGACCGGCGCGCCGGTCGCCCGCCGCAACCTGTACGTCTCGATCTTCGCCGAGCACGTCGGCTTCTCGGTGTGGAGCCTCTGGTCGGTGATGGTGCTCTTCCTGGGCCCCGAGTACGGCATCGACCCGGCCGGGAAGTTCCTGCTCACCGCCGTGCCGGCCGCGCTGGGGGCGGTGCTGCGACTGCCGTACACCCTGGCGGTGGCCCGGTTCGGCGGCCGGAACTGGACCGTCGTGAGCGCGCTGCTGCTGCTGGTGCCGGCGGTGCCCATGGCGGTGCTGATCGAACCCGGCGTGTCGTACGCCACCCTCATGGTGCTGGCCTGCCTGACCGGCGTCGGCGGCGGCAACTTCGCCTCCTCCATGGCGAACATCAACCTGTTCTTCCCGGAGCGGCTCAAGGGCCGGGCGCTCGGGCTCAACGCCGGTGGCGGGAACCTGGGCGTGCCGGCCGTGCAGCTCGTCGGCCTGGCGGTGCTGGCCACCGCCGGCGCCGCGTACCCCCGGCTGGTGCCGGCGGTCTACCTGCCGCTGATCGTGGTCGCGGCGCTGCTCGCGGCACGCCGGCTGGACAACCTCCCCGGGGCGCGCAACGAGCCCGGCGCGCTGCGCGCGGCGGCCCGGGACCCGCACACCTGGGTGATGTCCCTGCTCTACATCGGCACCTTCGGCTCGTTCATCGGCTTCGGCTTCGCCTTCGGCCAGGTGCTCCAGCTCCAGTTCCACGACCGGTTCCCGACCCCGGTCGACGCCGCGTGGCTGACCTTCCTCGGGCCGCTGATCGGCTCGCTGGTCCGGCCGTTCGGCGGCCAGCTCGCCGACCGGCTCGGCGGGGCCCGCGTCACCTTCGGCAACTTCGTGGCCATGGCCGCCGGCGCCGGCCTGGTGCTGTACGCCGCCCGGGACCGGTCCTTCCCGCTCTACCTGGCCGGGTTCCTGGCGCTCTTCGTCTTCTCCGGCATCGGCAACGGGTCGACGTACAAGATGATCCCGGCGATCTTCCGGGCCCGGGCCGCCGCCGAGGCGGAGCTGACCGGGGACCGGGAGGCGGCCGAGCGGCGGGCCCGGCGGCTCTCCGGGGCGCTGATCGGCATCGCCGGGGCGGTCGGCGCCTCGGGCGGGGTGCTGGTGAACGTGGCGTTCCGGCAGTCGTTTCTGACCTCCGGCACCGCCGACGCCGCCTACCTGGCCTTCCTCGGCTGGTACGCGCTGTGCTTCCTGGTGACCTGGGCGGTGTACCTGCGGCCGGGGCCGCGTAAACTGTCCGGCGTGTGACCTCCGCCATGGGGAAAGGCGCAGGCCACGCGGGGCGACACCCCGTTTTGACCTGCCGCCGCACGGCCGGGTATCGTTGCCTGCTGTTGTACGACATTCTTAGGCGTGCCGCATCAGGTACGCTTGGTCGTTCGTGCGCGCTGGTCCGGCCGGGAAGCCCTGGTCACCTCGGCGCGCGACCCCAGACCGACGACGAGACAAGGTAGACCTGTGCGTACGTACAGCCCGAAGCCGGGTGAGATCGAGCGTCAGTGGCACGTCATCGACGCCTCTGATGTCGTGCTGGGCCGCCTCGCGACCCACGCCGCCACGCTGCTGCGTGGCAAGCACAAGCCGACTTTCGCGCCGCACGTCGACACGGGCGACTTCGTCGTCATCGTGAACGCGGGCAAGGTCGCGCTGACCGGCAACAAGCGGCAGACCAAGATCGCTTACCGCCACTCCGGCTACCCGGGTGGTCTGAAGCGGGTCGGCTACGACGAGCTGCTGACCAAGCGGCCCGAGCGGGCCATCGAGCTGGCCGTCAAGGGCATGCTTCCGCACAACAAGCTGGGCCGCCAGATTCTCAAGAAGCTGAAGGTCTACGCCGGTGCCGAGCACCCGCACGGCGCGCAGCAGCCGATGCCGTTCGAGATCAAGCAGATCGCGCAGTGAGCGCGGGCGAAGGAAGCAGCATGACCGACATCACCGCCACCGAGGTCGCCCCCGAGGCCACCGAGGCGCCGGCGCCCGTCGCGCGCGCGCCTCGTGGCGACCGCCCGATCCAGACCGTGGGTCGGCGCAAGGAAGCCATCGTCCGGGTCCGCATCGTTCCGGGCAGCGGCAAGATCACCTGCAACGGCCGCGACCTCGAGGCCTACTTCCCGAGCAAGGTGCACCAGCAGCTCATCAAGGACCCGCTGGTCACCGCCGAGAAGCCCGAGGCGTTCGACGTGATCGCCAACCTGCGGGGCGGCGGCACCACCGGCCAGGCCGGCGCGCTGCGGCTCGCCATCGCCCGGGCGCTGATCGTCAGCGAGCCCGACGACCGCCCGGCCCTCAAGAAGGCCGGCTTCCTGACCCGTGACGCCCGGGTCAAGGAGAGCAAGAAGTACGGCCTCAAGAAGGCCCGTAAGGCTCCCCAGTACTCGAAGCGCTGATCACCAACAGCGCCTTGTACTTCTGACGGACGGCCGGGTCCGCCTCCCACTCCGGGAGGTGGCCCGGCCGTTCCGCTTTCTCCTCTCATCGGCAGTTCCATCGGAGGTTGGCGGGTATGGGCCGGTTGTTCGGCACGGACGGCGTACGCGGGCGGGCGAACGCGGATCTCACCCCGGAATTGGCGCTCGCGGTGGCGGTAGCCGCCGCCCACACGCTGGCCGAGACCGACAAGAGCCATCCGCCGCTCGCCGTGGTGGGCCGGGACACCCGGGCCAGCGGCGAGATGCTGGAGGCCGCCGTGGTCGCCGGGCTGACCAGCGCCGGCGCCAACGTGGTGCGGGTCGGCGTGCTGCCCACCCCCGCGGTGGCGTTCCTGACCGCCGAGGCCAAGGCCGACCTGGGCGTCATGCTCTCCGCCTCGCACAACCCCATGCCGGACAACGGCATCAAGCTCTTCGCCGCCGGCGGGCACAAGCTGCCCGACGAGATCGAGATGCGGATCGAGGCCGCCGTCGAGGCGAACGCCACCACCGCCTGGGAGCGCCCGATCGGCGCCGGGGTCGGCCGGGTGCACGACCTGCTCGACGGCGCCGACCACTACGTCCAGCACCTGGTCGGCACCGTGCCGCACCGGCTGGACGGGATCAAGGTCGTGGTCGACTGCGCCAACGGCGCGGCCGCCGACGTCGCCCCCGTGGCGTACCGGGAGGCCGGCGCCGAGGTCATCGCCATCTACGCCGAGCCGGACGGCCTGAACATCAACGACGAGTGCGGCTCCAACCACATCGAGGCGCTGCGTGCCGCCGTGGTCGAGCACGGCGCGCACCTCGGCATCGCCCACGACGGCGACGCCGACCGCTGCGTCGCGGTCACCGCCGACGGCGACGAGGTCGACGGCGACCAGGTCATGGCGATCCTCGCGCTGGCCATGCGGGAGGCCGGCGAGCTGACCCAGGACACCCTGGTCGCCACCGTGATGAGCAACCTCGGCCTGCGGCTGGCCATGTCCGCCCAGGGCATCCGGCTGGTCGAGACCAAGGTCGGCGACCGGTACGTGCTGGAGGAGCTGCGCGCGTCCGGCCTGGCGCTCGGCGGCGAGCAGAGTGGACACATCGTGATGCCGGCGTACGCGACCACCGGCGACGGCGTGCTCACCGGCCTGCACCTCATGTCGCGGATGGCCGCCACCGGCAAGTCCCTCGCCGACCTGGCCGGCGTGGTCACCAAGCTGCCCCAGGTGCTGATCAACGTGCCGGTCGGCGACCGCACCGTCGGCGCCGCCGCGCCGGCCGTCCGCGCCGAGGTGGACCGGGCCGAGGCCGAGCTGGGCGAGACCGGCCGCGTGCTGCTCCGCCCGTCGGGCACCGAGCCGCTGGTCCGCGTCATGGTCGAGGCGGCCACCGAGTCGACCGCCCGATCGGTGGCCGAGCGCATCGCCGAGCAGGTCCGCACCGCCAGCCCGGTCGCCTGACCCGGCTACCCGCGCGGCCGGGTGCTGCTCGTCGTCGGGTCGATGCTCACTCCTCGGCCAGCAGCCGTGCGGTGGGCAGGCGGCGCAGCAGCGCGGCCGGGACGAGTGCCGCCAGGCAGGTGACCAGCACTCCGGCCAGCGCCACGGTGGCGGCTACCGCCACCAGCGCCGCCGGCAGGTCGCCGACCAGCCAGGCCGCTCCGCCGAGGCCGAGGCCGGCGCCGGTGACCGCGCCGAGTGCGCCGAGCGCGAAGCCCTCGTAGCCGATCAGGCGGCCGAGCATCCCGTCGGTCCAGCCGGTGGCCTGAAGGGTGGCCAGCTCGGCGGCGCGGTCGCGGATGTTCAGGTAGAGCACGTCGGCCACGGCGGCGGATCCGAGCAGGACGGTGGCCACCGCGGCGAGGACGTCCGCGCCGCGCACGCTCAGCGACACCGTGTCGCCGAGCAGGCTGCCGACGACGGCACCGCGGAAGGCGTAGGTGACGGCGGCGACCAGGGTCAGCGCGGCCACCCCGATGGCCAGTGCGCCGGCGCCGAGCAGCGTGCGCCCGGGAGTGCGAGCCAGGTTGACGAGAGCCAGGCCGGCGATCGTCCGGGCCCGACGGGAGCGCAGGGTGTGGGCCACGGGCGGGCGCAACGCGGCCGCGGGGTGAGCGCGCGCGGCCCGCAGCGCGGGTGTCAGCCCCGCCGCCAACGCCAGCAGCAGGGCCACCGGTACGGCGAGCAGGGCGCGCCGCCCGTCGACGTCGATGCCGAGGGCGGTGCCGAGGGGTATCGCGAGGCCGACGGCGAGCAACCCGGCGCCGACGCCCAGGGCGGCGACCTCACCGAGGACGAGTGCGCCGATGCGGCGGGCGGGCCAGCCGAGACAGGCCAGCACGGCGAGTTCGGGGCGGCGGTCCCGGACCGCGGCGGAGACGGCGTTGCCGAGGAAGAGTACGCAGACCACCAGCACCAGCAGGAAGAGGACGGCGCTCTTCCGATCCACCGCTCTGGTGATCACCGTGGCGACGCCGAGGGCCGACCAGTTCTCGGTCAGCCGCAGGTCCGGGCGGCCGACGGCGCCCGCGGGCAGCTCCACGGTCTGCGGGGCCGGGGAGGAACCGAGGGTGATGTCCACGTCGAGGCCGGTGGTGGTGGCGATCCGTTCGGCGGTCAGCCGGACCTGCTCGGCGGAGCGTTCGCTGTAGCCGTCGACGTCGGCCACCCGGACCCGGATCGCGCTGATCGGCGCGGTGCGCTGCGGACTGCTGCCGCCCTTGAGCAGCTCCGGCACCGCGGCGAGGGTGGCCAGCAGCAGCGGCGGGGCGGACAGGTAGCCGGCGGGATTGCCGCTCGGCTCCAGCGGCGACCCGCCCAGGGCCGCACGGCTGCGGTCGTCGGCGCTGGTGGCCCGGGGCGGCTCGTACGTCTCCAGCGGCACCTTGCCCAGATCGCTGAACCCGGTCAGCTTCTCCGGGTCGAAGAGGCCCACGGACCGCCAGTTCCGCGCGGTGGTCAGGGACCGCCCGGACGTGGGCAGACCGAGCGCGGCCAGCGGCCGGAACGGGGTGTCCTCGGTGAGCCAGGGACGCGGCGTCGCGATCCCCAGGTCGGTCCCGACGTACACCTTGGGGTTCGGGGCCGCCGGCCGGGCGCGGAGGCTGCCGTCCGGCATCTGGTCGTAGCTGGTCTGGCCGGGCTGCACCACGCGGGCGAGCTGACCGGCGCAGCATTCCTCAGCGACGGTGAGCTGCGCCCGGTAGGCGGCCGCCACCTCCTGCTCCGACCCGCCCGCGGGAACGGTCGGCGCGCCGCGCAACACCCGGGCCAGGTCGTCCGGCTCGACGTCGCCGATGCTGCCGGGCGGCACGATGCGGTGCCAGGTGGTGCGTACCGTGCCGTCCAGGTAGGGCCGGGCGCTGACCAGCACGGGCAGGGTGTGCATTGTCGTGCCCGACGTTCGCCTCGTCCGGAGGGTGTCGGCGGCGGTGAGTGGCCGGCCCTCCACGACCGCTCCGGACAGGCCGACCAACCGTTGCTCGGCGTCCGGGTCGACGGCCGCGAGCAGGAACGGCACCGTGACCCTCGGCCGGACGACGAGCCGATCCGACTCTTCGGCCGGCGGCGAGGCGGGAGCGCGGCTCTCGAATCGCCCGTCGGGCAGCAGCCGGAACGCCTCGATCGACCAGGTCTGCCGGTCGGTGAGGGTGTTCATCGACGGGGCGAGATACCAGCGCGGGTCGCAGATGGGCGCGCTCCGTCCGCGGGACAGGACCTCCCGCGGCACGTCCCCGCAGAGCAGGGAGTTGTAGCGCCGGCCGTCGCTGTACGGGATGGCGTCGGCCCGGAACCCCTCGTCGGTGCGCGGATAGAGGAGCGGATGTGTGGTGACGTACACGTAGATCGGTTCCGCGACGACGTGACTCAAGCCGCGTTCGGCGAGGAAGGTGCGGTCGACCCGGATCACCTGGCGGTCCAGCGAGCGGTCGACGGCGTCGGTGAGGTCGAGCGGCAGCTCGACCTGGGTGGTGGAGTGCCCGAGCATGGCGATCGGAGCGGCGACGTCCACCCCCTCGACGGCCTTGACCTGGTCGTACCGTGCGGTGGTGATGCCGCCGTAGCTGCCGGAGAGGTAGTTGGGCCGGACCAGGCCACGCTCCGCCTCCAGCGGGGTGCGTGTCCCCTTCGGACGGACCAGGATGTCGTAGGCGGCGCGGGTGTTGCGCTCGACGGTGCCGGTGACGGCGAGCCGGGAGGTGGTGGTGGCGCCGGTGAGGACGACGAAGCCGGTGGTGGCCACCAGTACGCCGACCAGCAGCGCCACCGACCGTCCCGCGCGGCCACGAAGCTGCCCCCAGATGACGTGGAACATGTCGCGCCTCTCCCTGTGCTGACTCACACTGGCTGACCTCTGCGGAGTCCGCCGCACCGCGTCCGGCACCCCTGAACGGCGGCGCCGGTCAGAGCCGCAGCCGGGTGGCGCGGTCGAAGGTGTCGGCCGGGTCCTCCCCGTCGGTGAGGTCGACGTCCTCCACGACCTGCCCGTCGGCGAGGCGGACCAGGCGGTCGCACCGGGCGGCGATGGCCCGTTCGTGGGTCGCGAGCAGGATCGTCATGCCGTGCCGGTCGCGCAGGTCGAGCAGCAGGTCGAGGATCTGTGCGCCGGTCGTCGAGTCGAGGTTGCCGGTCGGCTCGTCGGCCAGCAGCAGCCGGGGCGCGCCCATCAGCGCCCGGGCGATCGCCACCCGCTGCTGCTGGCCGCCGGAGAGCTGGGCGGGCAGCGCGCGTTCCCGGCCGGCGAGCCCCACCGCGTCCAGCAGCTCCCGGGCGCGGACCGCGTGGTCGGCGCGGCCCCGGCGGGGCAGCACCGGCGCGATCACGTTGTCCAGCACGGTCAGGGCCGGTAGCAGGTGGTAGCGCTGGAAGACGAAGCCGACCCGCTGGCGGTACCGGGCCAGCGCGGCCCGGCGCAGGCCGGTGACCTCCACGTCGTCCACCGTCACGGTGCCCCGGTCCGCCTGCTCGATCGCGCCGATGAGGTGCAGCAGCGTGGACTTGCCGGAGCCGCTCGGCCCGGTCAGCGCCACCACCGATCCCGGCGCGATCTCCAGCGACACGTCGTCGACGGCGGTGAGCCGCTCGGTGCCGCTGCGGAACTGCCGGACCAGCCCGGCGGTGCGTACCGTACTGCCCGTCGTCGCATCCATTGTCACTCCTCTGCCAGCAGTCGTGCGGTGGGAAGGCGGCGCAGCAGCGCGGCCGGGACGAGCGCCGCCAGGCAGGTGGCCAGCACCCCGGCCAGCGCCACGGTGGCGGCCACCGCCACCAGCGCCGCCGGCAGCTCGCCGACCAGCCAGGCCGCCCCGCCGAGCCCGAGGGCGGCCCCGGTGACCGCGCCGAGCGCGCCGAGCGCGAAGCCCTCGTAGCCGATCAGGCGACCCAACGCGGCGTCGGTCCAGCCGGTGGCGCGCAGCGTGGCCAGCTCGGCGGCGCGGTCGCGGATGTTCAGGTAGAGGACGTCGGCGACCGCCGCCGCCCCGAGCAGGACCGTGGCCACGGCCGCCAGGGTGTCCGCGCCGCGTACGCCGAGCGACACGGTGTCGCCGAGCAGGCTGCCCACGATGGCGCCGCGGAAGGCGTACGCGGCGGCGGCCACCAGCGTCAGGGCGGCCACCCCGATGGCCAGCGCGCCCGCGCCGAGCACGGTGCGACCGGGAGTGCGGACCAGGTTCACCAGGGCCAGGCCGGGCAGGCTGCGCGGCCGGCGTACCCACCGCGCTGTGGCCACGGGCGGGCGGAGCGCGGCGGCCGGGTGGGCGCGCGCCGCCCGCAGCGCGGGCGCCAGGCCGGCGGCGAGCGCGAGCAGCAGCGCCACCGGTACGGCGAGCGACGCCCGCCGCCAGTCGACGCCGATGCCGAGGGCGGCGCCGAGCGGTACGGCGAGCCCGAGCGACAGCAGCCCGGCGGCGAGGCCGAGCAGGGCGACCTCGCCGAGGATGAGTGCCCCGATCCGGCGGGCCGGCCACCCGAGGCAGGCCAGCACCGCCAGTTCGGCGCGGCGGTCCCGGACGGCGGCGGAGACGGCGTTGCCGAGGAAGAGCACACAGACCACCAGCACCAGCAGGAACAGCACGGCGCTCTTGCGGTCCACCGCCTGGACGATCGTCGAGGCGACACCCAGTGCCGACCAGTTCTCGGTCACCCGCAGGTCGGGGCGGCCGAACGCGCCGCCGGGCAGCTCCACGGTCTGCGGGGCGGCGGACGAGCCCAGCGTGATGTCGACGTCCAGGCCGGTCGCCCGGTTGATCTGCTCGGCGATCAGCCGGACCCGCTCCGCGGCCTGCTCGCTGTATCCGTCCACACCGGCCACCCGCACCCGGATCGCGCTGATCGGCGCGCCGCGTTGCGGGCTGTTGCCGCCCTCCAGCAGCTTCGGCACGCTGGCGAGGTTGACCAGCACCAGCGGCGGCACCGAGAGGTAGCCGGCCGGATTGCCGCTCGGTTCCAGGGGCCGCCGGCCGAGCGCCGTGCGGCTGGCGTCGTCCGCGCCCTCGGCGCGCGGCGCCTCGTACGTCTCCAGCGGGACCGTGCCCAGGTCGCTGAAGCCGGTCAGCTTCTCCGGGTCGAACACCCCGGCGGCCTGCCACTGGTGGTACTGGGTGGCCGCGCCACCTTCCTTCCCGGCGACGGCCCGGACCGGCCGGAAGCCGGTGTCCTCGGCCAGCCAGGGCCGGGGCAGGAAGTTGAAGGTGAACTGATTGCCGTACACCTCGGGGTTCGCGGGCGGCACCGGGTCGGCGCGCAGGGTGCCGTCGGGCAGCTCGCGGTAGGTCACCGGCCCCGCCTGGATGACCCGCTGGAGCTGGCCACGGCAGCAGGCGTCCTCGGCGACCCCCTTCGTGAGCTGGGCGCGGTAGGCGGTGTCCGCGTCGACCTCGGCGGAGCCGGCCGGGATCCCGGTGGCGCGGCCCAGGGTCTGCTCGAGTTCGATCGCCGGCACGGTGGCCGGCCGGGCCGTGGGCAACCGGGTGAACCGGGCGCGCACCGTGCTGTCGAAGAAGAGACGGTTGGTGACCAGCGCCGGTGCGGTACGGGTCAGCATGGTGCCGCCACGGTGCTCGGCCACCGGGTCGCCGGCCCGGACCGGCCGCCCGCTGACCACCGCGGCGTCCAGTCCGACGAGCTGGTTCTCGGCGACCGGGTCGATGGCGGCGACCAGCAACGGCACGGTCAGCTGGTAGGTGAGCACCAGGCGGTCGGTGGTGGTGGGGGCGCTGTCCCGCGTGAGCAGGCCGTTGGCCGCTTCGAACCGGCCGTCCGGCAGCAGCCGCACCGAGTCCAGGCTCCACACCTCCCGCTCGGAGAGGGTGGCCGGACCGGCCTGCAGCCCGCCGAACATCGGATCGCAGATCGGGCGGCTCGCTCCGTCCGGGAGCACCTCTCGCGGGACGGGCCCGCACACGCTGTCCCACGCGTACGACCGGCCGTCGGTGTACGGCGTCGCCTGCTCGCCCAGGTCGCCGTCGAAGCGGGGGTAGATGAGGCGGTGCTTCGTCACGTACACGTAGCGCGGCTTGGCCGGCGCGGTGGAGAGGCCGCGTTCGGCGACGAAGGTGGGGTCGACGCGGATCACCTGCCGGTCCAGGCTCCGGTCGACGGCGTCGGTGAGGTCGAACGACATGGGCACCGGTGCGGTGGAGTGGCCCAGCATCGCGATGGGCGCGGCCACGTCGACGCCGCCCACCGCCTTGACCTGCGCGTACTGGGCCGTGGTGATGCCACCGAAGAGGCCGGAGAGGTAGTTGGGGCGGACCAGCCGCCGCTCGACCTCCAGCGGGGTGCGCGTCCCCTTCGGGCGGACCAGGATCTGGTACGCCGCCCCGGTGTTCCGCTCGACCGTGCCGGTGACGTCCAGTCGGGAGGTCGTGGTGGCCCCGGTCAGGACGGTGAAGCCGGTGGTCGCCACCAGCACGCCGACCAGCAGCGCCACCGACCGTCCGGCACGGCCACGAAGCTGCCCCCAGATGACGTGGAACATTCGCGCCTCCCCGTGTGCTGACTCACACTGTGCGCGATACATTGTGACAATGCAAGGCCCCTCCGGGGCGCCTGTCCGGAACCGGATCGGAGGAGACGGTGGCGATCCAGCACGCGGTCCTGGCCCTGCTCGCCCGCGGCACCAGCTACGGCTACGAGCTCAAGGGCGCCTTCGAGGGGGCCGTCGGCCCGCAGTGGGGCCCGCTCAACATCGGGCACCTCTACCAGATCCTCGACCGGCTGTCGCGGGACGGCCTCGTGGTCGCCGAGCGGCACGCCCAGCCGGTGAAGCCCGACCGGGTGGTCTACGAGATCACCCGGGCCGGCCGGACCGAGCTGGACCGCTGGCTCGCCGAACCCAGCCCGCGCAGCGGCGGCTTCCGGGACGACTTCTTCCTGAAGGTCACCGCCGCCGCCCGGTCCGGCGAGGCCACCACCGTCCGCACCGTGCTGACCAACCAGCGCGGCCACCTCATGCGGGAGCTGCGCAACCTCGACGGGTTGCGCCGCGGCTCCGAGGACCCGGTGGTCCGGCTGCTGCTCTCCGCCGCCGCCCGGCACGTCGAGGCGGACCTCGCCTTCGTCGACGACGCCGAGTCGGCGCTGCTCGCCGACGGGGGTGCCGTGCTCCGGGCGCTGGCGACCGACCGGCCGGGCCCGGCGACGGCAGCGGAGGACGGCCCGGCCCGGTCCGCCGGCTGACCCGTCCGGGTCAGCGGGAGGCGACCCGGCGGAGGAACCGGTCGGCCAGGTCGAGGATCCGGTCGGGGCCCAGCTCCAGCGCCGGGCCGGCCACCGTCACCTCGGTCAGCGCCAGGCCGGGCACCTCGGTGTCCCGCCAGCCGCCGGCGAACCACGCCTTCTCCTCTTCGGCGAGCGCGAGGTTGGCGGCGTCCAGCGCTTCGGCCGGATGCGGCAGCCAGAGCCGGAACTGGTGGGTGTGCGGCGGGGCCGGGTGGACCCGCGCGCCCGGCAGGGTGGCCAGCGCCTCGGCCACCACCTTCGCGTGCGCCACGTAGCCGGCCAGCCGCGGCAGCTCCCCCGCCAGCCCGGCGAGCGCGGCGAGGGCCGCCGGCCACTGCTGGAACAGGGTGCCGCCGTAACGGTGCCGCCAGGCGCGGGCGTACCGGACCAGCTCGGCGTCGCCGGCCAGCGCCGCGCCCGAGTGGCCGCCCAGGGACTTGTAGAACGAGACGTACGTGCTGTCCGCCAGGGCCGCGACCTCGGCCGCCGGGTGCCCGAGGTGGACGGTGGACTCCCAGAGCCGGGCGCCGTCCAGGTGCACCCGGGCGCCGCGCTCCCGGGCCGCGGCGACCACCGCCACCAGTTCGTCCCAGCTCGGCAGCACGAATCCGGCGTCCCGCAGCGGAAGCTCCAGGAAGAGCGTGCCGATCGGCTCGTCGAGCGCGGCCACCTCCTCGGCCGTCGGGTTGCGCGGCGCCGCCGTGGTCCGCACCGCCCGCAGGCCACCGAGCACCGCGTACGCGTCGCGCTCGTGCACCAGCGGGTGGCTGAGCGGGTGCAGGCCGACGGCGTCCCGGCCGGTCAGCTCGGCGCCGTAGCGCATCGCCACCTGCTGGGCCATCGTGCCGGTGGGGAAGAGGGCCGCCGCCTCCACGCCCAGCAGCTCGGCGACCCGCCGTTCGAGCTGCTCCACCGCCCCGCCCTCGCCGTAGAAGTCGGGCAGCAGGTCGTCGGGGACGGCCGCCCCGAGGGCCGCGAGCTGCTCCCGCACCGAGGCCGGCCGGACGCCGGACAGGACGGTGTCGCAGTCGCGCTGGGCGGCGAGCCGGCGCATCCGCTCGGCGTACGCGTCGGTCATGCGTCCTCCTTGAGCCGGCGCAGCCGGGTGACCGCCTCGGCGAGCACCTCGGGCCGCTTGCAGAACGCGAACCGGACCAGCCGCCGGCCGGCCTCCGCGTCGTCGTAGAAGACCTGGGTCGGCACCGCCACCACGCCGCAGCGTTCCGGCAGCGAGCGGCAGAACTCCACCCCGTCCCACCCGCCGAGCGGGGTGACGTCGGCCGTGACGAAGTACGTCCCCTCCGGCGCGAGCACCCCGAACCCGGCGTCGGTGAGCCCGGCGACGAGCTGGTCCCGCCGCCGCTGCATCCCGTCCCGGAAGTCCGCGAAGTACGCGTCCGGCAGGCCGAGCGCGACCGCCACGGCCGGTTGCAGCGGCCCGGCGTTGACGAAGGTGAGGAACTGCTTCACCCGCAGCACGGCGGCGACCAGCGGCGCCGGGCCGCTCACCCAGCCGACCTTCCAGCCGGTGCAGGAGAACGTCTTGCCCGCCGAGGAGATGCGCAACGTCCGCTCGTGCATGCCGGGGAGCGTCGCCAGCGGCACGTGCCGGGCGGCGGCGTCGGTGAAGACTAGATGCTCGTAGACCTCGTCGGTGAGCGCGTACGCGCCGTGCTCCTGGCACAGCTCGGCGACCAGGGCCAGCTCGTCGGCGGTGAACACCTTGCCGGTCGGGTTGTGCGGGCTGTTCAGCAGCACCAGCCGGGTGCGCGGCCCGAACGCGGCGCGCAGCTCCGCCGGGTCGAACGCGTACCGGCCGTCGGCGGCGGGACGCAGCGTCACCGGGCGGCGGACCGCGCCGGCCAGGGCGATCGAGGCCGCGTACGAGTCGTAGTAGGGCTCGAAGCAGACCACCTCGTCACCCGGCTCGCAGAGGGCGAGGATGCTCGCCGCGATGGCCTCGGTGGCGCCCGCCGTCACCACGATCTCGCCGTCCGGGTCGTACTCCAGGCCCCAGAAGCGGCGCTGGTGTGCCGCGACGGCCGCGCGCAGCGCCGGGATGCCCGGGCCGGGCGGGTACTGGTTGTGGCCGGAGCGCAGGGCCTCGGCGGCCGCGGCGAGCATCTCCGGCGGGCCGTCGGTGTCGGGGAAGCCCTGCCCGAGGTTGACCGCGCCGGTGCGCACGGCCAGCGCGGACATCTCGGCGAAGATGGTGGTGCCGAACGGCCGCATCCGGGCCACCAGCGGATCGGTCGTCGTCACGCCGGCCAGCCTACGGCCCGGCGCCGACGCCGCAAGACCACCGCGTCACCAGCCGAAGCAGGTCGCGCCGTACTCGCCGGAGTCCTGCGAGACGACCTTCCCGTCGATGGTGATCCGGCAGCTCGCCTCGCCCGAATCGGTGGGCGAGGCGATGATCTGCACCCGCTCCCGGTCGTTCGCGGTGAACGCCAGCCGCCACGGCGACCGCACCCCGTCGACCTGGAGGAAGTCGGCGTTGGCGTCGTAGAACTGCACGTCTACGGTGCCGGCGCCGGTCGCCTCGTAGACCACGGTGAACCGCCCGCGCCCGCCGGACGGGGTGGTGGCGGGGATCGGCGGCGCGCCCTCCGTGGGGTCCCCCGCGAGGCCGTCGTCCGGCTCGTCGAACTCCGGGTCGTAGGGCTGCCCGGAGCTGGCCGAGTCGTCGAGGAAGCTGCCGAGCACGCCGAGGCCGACGCAGCCGCAGAAGGCGAGCACCAGGGCGACGACCACGGTCACCGCGACGGCGACGACCCATCCGCCCGTCGACCGGCGCGGCGCCGCCCCGGGGTACGAGTACGGCGGCGGGTAGCCGGCCGGCGGCCATCCCGGCCCGGAAGCGCCGCCGGGCCAGGGTGGCGCCGGCGGGCCGGCCGGGTACCCCGGCGGGCCGACCGGGTACCCCGGCGGGGTGGCCGGGCGCGGCGTGCCACCCGGGACGCTCGGACCGGAGGGCGGCGGTGCTGCTCCCGGGGCGGCCCAGCCCGCCGGGCCCGGCGCGGCGCCCGGGCTCGTCCAACCGGTCGGGCCGGGTGCTGCCGTCGGGTCCGTGCCCGGGCCGGGCGGTGGGGGCGTCCCGGGGGCGTCCGGGGCGGCGGACCCGTGCTGCGGCCACGGGCCCGGCGGAGCGGATCCGGGCGGGGCCCACGGGCTGGGGGTCCAGGGCGTGGGGGCCCAGGGGGCGGGTGGCGCCCAGGGCTGCGGGGCGGCGAGCGGGTCCGGCGGGGTCCAGGTGGTGGGTTCCGGAGCGGTCGGGTCGCTGGGGCCGTCGCTGTTCCCCCGGTCCGGGGTGGGGGTCGTCTCGGACATCGTTCAGCTCGCAGGGACGGCGCGGACGACCGCGGGACGGGCGGGTCGGAGGCGTGGCCCCGACCGGGGCCCTCAATGTACGGCCCGCCGACCGGCCGGCGCGTCCCCCGTACGCGCCGGTCCCGCCGGAACCCGTCCTCGGTCGATGGGTCGGCCCGCGCCAGCATGGCCGTGCCCGGATGCGAGGTTTGTCTGATCCTCGCCATCCGCACACCCGTTCGCTCAAATTCAGTGATCGTTTACCCGGCTTCCGAGCACACGTGGTGAGCGAAACTGGGTTAGGCTGCGGACCATGTGTGGAATCGTGGGTTACGCCGGTGCGCGCCCGGCGCTCGGCATCGTGCTGGACGGACTGCGGCGGCTGGAGTACCGCGGCTACGACTCGGCGGGCGTCGCCGTCGTCTGCGACGACGAGCTGCTGATCGAGAAGAAGGCCGGCAAGCTGGCGAACCTGGAGAAGGTTCTCGCCGAGCGCGCCGCCTCCGACCCCGAGTCCTGCGCCGCCAGCCCGATCGGCATCGGCGACGGCACGACCAGCATCGGCCACACCCGGTGGGCCACCCACGGCGGCCCGACCGACCGCAACGCCCACCCGCACCTCTCCCCGGACAGCCGGGTCGCCGTGATCCACAACGGCATCATCGAGAACTTCGCGAAGCTCCGGGCCGAGCTGGAGGCCGACGGCGTCGAGTTCACCAGCGACACCGACACCGAGTGCGCCGCGCACCTGCTCGCCCGTTCCCTGGCCGACCTGCGCTCGGCCGGCGAGGTCGACAGCCCCCAGCTGCTCGCCTCCGCCATGCGGCTGGTCTGCCAGCGGCTGGAGGGCGCCTTCACGCTGCTCGCGGTCGACGCCGGCATCCCCGGCGCGGTGGTCGGCGCCCGGCGCAACTCGCCCCTCGTGGTCGGCCGCGGTGACGGCGAGAACTACCTGGCCAGCGACGTGGCCGCGTTCATCGAGCACACCCGCGACGCGGTCGAGCTGGGCCAGGACCAGATCGTCCTGATCACCCCGGACAGCATCGAGATCACCGACTTCGCCGGCCAGCCCGCGACCGGCAAGGACTTCCACATCGACTGGGACTCGTCGGCCGCCGAGAAGGGTGGCTACGACTGGTTCATGCTCAAGGAGATCGAGGAGCAGCCGCAGGCGATCGCCGACACGCTGCTCGGCCGGCTCACCGAGAGCGGCGAGATCGCCCTCGACGAGGTCCGCCTCAGCGAGCAGGACCTGCGCGACGTCGACAAGATCTTCATCGTGGCCTGCGGCACCGCCTACCACGCCGGTCTCGTCGCCAAGTACGCCATCGAGCACTGGACCCGGATTCCCTGCGAGGTGGAGCTGGCCAGCGAGTTCCGCTACCGCGACCCGGTGCTGGACCGGTCCACGCTGATCGTGGTGATCTCGCAGTCCGGCGAGACCATGGACACCCTGATGGCGCTGCGCCACGCCAAGGAGCAGAAGGCCCGGGTGCTGGCCATCTGCAACACCAACGGCTCGACCATCCCGCGCGAGTCCGACGCCGTGCTCTACACGCACGGCGGCCCGGAGATCGCGGTCGCCTCCACCAAGGCCTTCCTCACCCAGGTCGTCGCCTGCTACCTGATCGGCCTGCACCTGGCCCAGGTGCGCGGGATCAAGTTCGCCGACGAGGTGGGCGCGGTGGTGGCCCAGCTCCAGGAGATGCCGGGCAAGCTGCGTGAGCTGCTCGACCGCATCGAGCCGGTCCGCGAGCTGGCCCGCGACCTGAAGTCGGAGCCGACCGTGCTGTTCATCGGCCGGCACGTCGGCTACCCGGTGGCCCTCGAAGGCGCGCTGAAGCTCAAGGAGCTGGCGTACATGCACGCCGAGGGCTTCGCCGCCGGCGAGCTGAAGCACGGCCCGATCGCGCTCATCGACAAGGGCACCCCGGTCATCTGCATCGTGCCGTCGCCGGTCGGCCGGGGCATGCTGCACGACAAGGTCGTCTCCAACATCCAGGAGGTGCGCGCCCGCGGCGCCCGCACCATCGTGATCGCCGAGGAGGGCGACGAGGCGGTGGTCCGCTACGCCGACCACCTGATCTACGTGCCGCGCACGCCGACGCTGCTGGCGCCGCTGGTGACCACGGTGCCGCTCCAGGTGCTCGCCGCCGAGATCGCCGCCGCCCGGGGGCACGACGTCGACCAGCCCCGGAACCTCGCCAAGTCGGTCACCGTCGAGTAGTCGACCGGTCGCGGCCCCTCCGTCCCACGGCGGAGGGGCCGCGCCGTCTCCGGCCCCGGCGCGGTCACCGGCCCAGCACGATCCGGGCCATCCCGTCCAGCGCGGGGTTGCCGGGGTCCCAGTAGCCGGCGTGCCCGTGGGGCCCGCTCGGGAAGCGCCGGCCCCCGAAGCCGGGGGAGCTCGGGTCCGCGCCGAACCAGAGCCGGTCGCCGTGCGGATCGAGCAGCGCGGCCGCCGGGCCGAGCGGCGTGCCGGCCAGCACCGCCCGACGGGCCAGCTCGTCGGGCGGCCGGGCCAGCCGGATCACGTCATCCGGCGCGGTGGCGGCCCAGACCTGGCCGGGCGGCATGCGCAGCTCGGTCGCCCGGTCGACGCCCACTCCGGGAGAGCCCACGAAGACCAGGGCGTCGGCGCTCAGCCCGTGGTCCCGCGCCGCGGTGCCGACCACCACCGAGCCGTAGCTGTGCCCCAGCACGGTCTGCCGGGCGGGCGGCCCCTCGTGCGAGGCGCGCAGCCCCTCCTGGAACCGGTGCAGGGCCGGCCCGGCGTCCTCGGCCTGCCGCCCGCGCGCCGCCTCGGGCAGGAAATCCGGCGCGTCGTAGTCCAGCCAGAGCACGGCCGCCGCCTCCGTGCCCGGGTCGACCGCCGCGCACCGGTCCAGCACCCGGGCGGCCCGGCCCAGCTCGCCCGGTGCGTCGGCGAGGTCCGCGGTCATCCCCGGCACGTAGGTCAGCACCGCGCCGGCCCGGTCCGGGTTGCCGAGCGCCACCACCGCCCGCCCGTCCCCGGCCGGGTCCAGCCCCAGCAGGTACGCGCGCGGCGCACCGGGCGAGGCCAACCGCTCGCCGAGCCCGTCGAGGCCGCGCAGCGCCGCCTCCACGGCGGCGAGCCGGGCCAGCCGGGCCAGTTCGAGGGGCCCGGCCGGCCGCGGGCGCAGCAGCCCGGCGCGCCGCCGCACCAGCTCGGCCCGACGCCGGGCGAGCAGCAGCCGGTTGGCCTGGTCGCGGGCCGCCACGGGCACCCCGTCGAGACGGCCGACCCGGTCCGGCTCGCGGCCGACCAGCCACCGGCGCTCCGCCGGGGTGAGGCCGGCCCACCACCGGCCCACCTCGGCCGGTCCGGCCCCGGGTGGTGGTCGCCAGGCCGGCGGGACGCTCACCCAACCGGTCACCGCCGCCGTCGCCAGCTCCGCCAGGCGGCCTGCGGCCTCCCGGTCCGCCGCACCGGCCAGCGCCAGCGCGGCCCGGATCTCGGCGCCGACCTGCGCCACCGCCGGGCCGGCCAGCCAGGCGGGCCGGGGGCGGGCCGGATCGGGCCGCACCGCCCCGGCCCGGTCCACCAGCAGGTTGCCGGCGTCGGCGTGCGCCACGGCGGCACCGAGCCGGGCCCTGGCCGCGGCCACCCGGGCGGCGAACTCGGCGAGCACCTGGTCGACCTCGACGAGCGCGGGCAGCACGTCGGTCAGCGCCGTGCGCAGCTCGCCGATCCGGCCCTGCGCGGTGGCCGAGGCCGCGCCCGACCAGCCCGGACGCAGGGCGCCGATCCGGGCGTCAAGCCCGTCGGCCCGGCGCCCGACCGGGCCGGTGAGTGCCCGCCAGGCCGCGCCGGCGGCGGCCCAGGCCCCCGGGTCGGCCCGCCAGAGCTGCGCGTAGCCGACCGGCGGCACGTCGGCCGCCCGCTCGCCCAGCCGGTCCGGTCGGTGCGCTCGCCCGGCCGGCCGGAAGCCGGCGGCCGCGCTCACCGGGGAAGCCCGGCCAGACGGCGGGCGGCCCGCTCGTCCACCGCCTCGTAGCCCTCGGCCGCGGCCCGGACCGCCTCTGCGGTGGTCGCCACCCGCGCGGCGAGCGACCCGCACCAGCGCTGCACCGCGGCCTCCAGCTCGGCCAGCGTCGCCCCGGCCCGCCAGCCGTCGGCCGGCACCACGAGCCCCGGGCCGGTGGCCGGGCCGCGGGCCAGCCGGTAGGCGTCGTCGGCCAGCTCCCGGGCCACCCCGCGCAGCAGCTCAGGCTCGACGCTGAACGGCTCCTCGGCCATGCTGACCTCCCTGCGACCCGGCGGACGGACAGCGGCGACGCTACGGCCGGGCGGATTGCCCACGCCGGCCCTGTGGACAACGGGCGGTGGGGCGTACCCCCGGTTTTCCACAGGGGTCGTCCACGGCTGATCCGCGGCCCGCAGCGCCGGTAGGGTGAGGTCCGTGATCGTGGCTGTCGGCATCGACGTCGTGCTGGTGGACCGGTTCGCCCGGTCCCTGGCGCGCACGCCGTCGCTCGGCGACCGGCTCTTCACCGAGGCCGAGCGCCGCACCGGCTCCGGCACCCCGCGCTCGCCGGAGTCGCTGGCCGCCCGGTTCGCGGCCAAGGAGGCGGTGGCCAAGGCGCTCGGCGCGCCGGCCGGGCTCAACTGGCACGACTGCGAGGTCGCCTCCGACCCGGACGGCCGCCCCTGGCTGACCGTGTCCGGCACGGTGGCCGCCGCGGCGGCCGAACGCGGGATCAACCGCTGGCACCTGTCGTTGTCGCACGACGGCGGGATCGCGTCGGCCATGGTGGTCGCGGAACAGTGAGCCGACCCGGCGGGCCGGCCGGCCGGTCCGGGACGAACAGGACGAACGGACGGGACGGGGTGGCATGAGACCGGTGTGGCGGGTCGCGGACGTACGCGCGGCGGAGGCGGGCCTGATGGGCACCCTGCCGCCCGGGGCGCTCATGCAGCGGGCCGCCGCCGGGCTGGCCCGCCGCTGCGCGCTGCTGCTCGGCGAGCGGGGCGGTGTCTACGGCGCCCGGGTGCTGCTGCTGGTCGGCTCCGGCGACAACGGCGGCGACGCCCTCTACGCGGGCGCGCACCTGGCCCGCCGGGGCGCGGCGGTCGCCGCCCTGCTGCTCACCCCCGGCCGGGCGCACGGTGAGGGGCTGGCCGCGCTGCGGGCCGCCGGCGGGCGCGTCGTCGACCGGCCGCCGGCCGTGGTGGACCTGGTGCTCGACGGGATCGTCGGGATCGGCGGCACCGGCGGGCTCCGGGAGACCGCCGACCAGCTCGCCGCGAGCCTCGCGGAGCGGATCGGGCGGGACGGCACGCGGGCCACGGTGGTCGCCGTGGACGTGCCGAGCGGCGTCGCGGTGGACACCGGGCACGTGCCGCTCACGGCCTCCGGCCGGCCCTGCGCGGTGCGCGCCGACGTGACGGTCACCTTCGGCGCGCTCAAGCCGGCCCTGGTGGTCGGCCCGGCCGCGCCGCTCGCCGGGCACGTCGAGCTGGTCGACATCGGGCTGGCGCCCTGGCTGCGCGGCACCCCGGCGCTGCGCGTCACCGAGTGGTCCGACCTGGTCGACTGGTGGCCCCGGCTCGGCCCGTCCTCGGAGAAGTACAGCCGGGGCGTGGTCGGGGTGGCGACCGGCTCGGCGACCTACCCGGGCGCGGCGGTGCTCTCGGTGAGCGGCGCCCTCTCCGGCCCCACCGGCATGGTCCGCTACGCGGGCGGCGCCCGCGCCGAGGTGCTGCACCAGCACCCGTCGGTGATCGCCACCGAGCGGGTCGCCGACGCCGGCCGGGTGCAGGCCTGGATCTGCGGCTCCGGTCTGGGCACCGGCGAGGCGTCGGCCGCCGAGTTGCGCGCGGTGCTCGCCGCGCCGGTGCCGGTGGTGCTCGACGCCGACGCGCTCACCCTGCTGGTCGACGGCAAGCTGGCGGACCGGCTGCGCGGGCGGGACGCGCCGATCGTGGTGACCCCGCACGACCGCGAGTACGCCCGGCTGTGCGGCGAGACCCCGGGAGCGGACCGGGTCGGGGCGGCGCTGCGGCTGGCCGCCTGGATGAACGCGGTGGTGCTGCTCAAGGGCGACCGGACGATCATCGGCACCCCCGACGGCCGGGCCTACGTCAACCCGACCGGCACCCCGGTGCTGGCCACCGGGGGCACCGGCGACGTGCTGGCCGGGCTGCTCGGCTCGCTGCTCGCCGCCGGGCTGGCTCCGGAGCGGGCGGCCGCCGCGGCGGCGTACCTGCACGGGCTGGCCGGCCGGGAAGCGGCGCGCGGCGGCCCGGTGACCGCACCCGACGTGGCGACCGCGCTGCGCCCGGTGCTGGCCCGCCTGCCCTGACCACGGCGGCGGCCGACAGGCCGGCCGCGCGGCTCGCGGCCACGGTGATCACCCGCGGAAGTAGGCTGAGGGCATGTGGCAGTCGGAGGTGCGCGTCGACCTGGACGCGATCCGGGAGAACGTGGCCCGGCTCAAGTCGGGCACCAGCGCCGAGCTGATGGCGGTCGTCAAGGCCGACGGCTACGGCCACGGCATGGTGCCGGCGGCCAACGCGGCGCTCGACGCCGGGGCGGACTGGCTCGGCGTCTGCACCCTCGACGAGGCGCTCCTGCTGCGGCAGCAGGGGGTGACCGCGCCCGTGCTGGCCTGGCTGCTCGACCCGGGGCTGCCGCTGCACGACGGGGTCGCGGTCGGTGTCGACCTGGGCTGCGCCAGCCTCACCCAGCTCGACGAGATGATCGAGGCGGGCCGGCGGGCGGACCGGCCGGCCCGGCTGCACCTCAAGATCGACACCGGGCTGTCCCGCGGCGGAGCCACCGTGGCCGACTGGCCGGCGCTGCTGGAGGCCGCCGCGAAGGCGCAGGCCGACGGCCTGGTCGAGGTGGTCGGCGTGTGGAGCCACTTCGTGTACGCCGACTCGCCCGGCCACCCCACCACGGACCGGCAGTTGGCGGTGTTCCACGAGGGGCTGGAGATGGTGGAGCGGGCCGGGTTGCGCCCCCGCTACCGGCACCTGGCCAACTCGGCCGCCACGCTGACCCGCCCGGACACCCACTTCGACCTGGTCCGGCCCGGCCTGGCCGTCTACGGCCTCTCCCCGATCGAGGGCGAGCGGTTCGGCCTGCGCCCGGCGATGACCGCCCGGGCCCGGGTGATGCTGACCAAGCGGGTCCCGGCCGGCACCGGCGTCTCGTACGGCCACACCTACCGGACCGAGCAGGAGGCGAACCTGGCGGTCGTCCCGCTCGGCTACGCCGACGGGGTGCCCCGGCACGCCTCCAACACCGGCCCGGTGCAGCTCGGCGGCAAGCGGCGGACCATCTCGGGGCGGGTCTGCATGGACCAGTTCGTCGTCGACTGCGGCGAGGACGAGGTGGCCGCCGGGGACGTGGCCACGCTCTTCGGCAGCGGCGCGGACGGCGAGCCCACCGCCGACGACTGGGCCGAGGCGGTCGGCACCATCAACTACGAGATCGTGACCCGGTTCGGCGGTGTCCGGGTGCCCCGCGTCTACGACGGCGAGCGGCCGTGAGCGCGAGGAGTGAGCCGGGTTTGCGAGCCCCGCAGTCGCGAGCCGGGGTGGCACGGTGAGCGCGAGGAGTGAGCCGGGGTTGCGAGCCCCGCAGTCGCGAGCCGAGGTGGCACAGTGAGCCAGCGGTTCCGGGTTCCCCGGCCGCGGACCGCCGCCGGCCGGGTCGCCGGGGTGGTCGGCGCGGCGCTCGGGGTGGCCGCCGCCGGGCTCGCCGCCGGGGTGGTGAGTGAGCGGGTCCTGGTCCGCCGCCTCAAGTCCGACCCCGCGGATCCCTACGCCGACGAGGTCTTCGGCGAGCTGCGCCACGACGCGGCGTACGCGCTGGAGATGCCGGACGGCACCGACATCCACGTGGAGGTGGTCGAGCCGACCCGTCCGGTCGCCGGGCACCCGACCGTGGTGCTGGTGCACGGCTTCTGCCTGGACATGGGCACGTTCCACTTCCAGCGCAAGCTGCTCGCCGCGCGCGGCGACTACCGGATCGTCGCCTACGACCAGCCCGGGCACGGCCGCTCCGGGAAGCTGGAGGGCGGCGACTACGACCTGGCCGCGCTGGGCCACACCCTGCGCCGGGTGATCGACGAGGTGGCCCCGGAGGGGCCGCTGGTGCTGATCGGTCACTCGATGGGCGGCATGACGATCATGGCGCTGGCCGAGCTCTACCCGGAGCTGTTCGGCGACCGGGTGGTCGGCACGGTGCTGATGGCCACCTCGGGCGGGCTGCTCGCGGAGACCAAGCTGGTGGCGCCCGCGCTGCTCGGCCGGGTCGGTGCGCCGGTGATCTACATGATGAGCAACGCCACGCGGTACGGCGGCCCGGTGATCGACAAGGCCCGCAAGTCGACGTCCAACGTGGCCTGGCTGCTCACCCGCAGGTACGGCTTCGGCACGGCGAAGCCCAGCCCGGCCCTGGTGTCGTACGTCGAGACGATGAACTCCCGCACGTCGGCCGACACGGTCACCCGCTACCTGCGCACCCTGGCCACGCACTCCCGGTTCCCGGCCCTGGCCGCGCTGGCCGGCACGCCGGTGCTGGTGGTCGTGGGGGACAAGGACATGATCACGCCGGTGACCCACTCCGAGGAGATCGTGCGGCGGCTGCCGCACGCCGAGTTCGTGAAGATCCACGACAGTGGGCACGTGGTGATGCTGGAGCACGCCGACCAGGTGAACGCGGCGCTGGAGAGGTTCCTGGGGTCGCTGTGAGCGAGGTGCTGGAGCTGAAGACCGTCGACGACACCCACGAGTTCGGCCGCCGGCTGGCCGGTGTGCTGCGCGCCGGTGACCTGCTGCTGCTCAGCGGCCCGCTGGGCGCCGGCAAGACGGCGCTGACCCAGGGCATCGGCGCCGGCCTCGGTGTGCGCGGCGACGTCACCTCGCCGACCTTCGTGATCGCCCGGGTGCACCGGCCGGATCCGGCCCGGGGCGGCCGGGTGAGCCTGGTGCACGCCGACGCGTACCGGCTGGGGGAGTCGGCCGACCCGCGCGCCGAGATCGACGACCTGGACCTGGACGCCTCGGTGGACGAGGCGGTCACCGTGGTCGAGTGGGGCGAGGGGATGGTCGAGCAGCTGGTCGACGCCCATCTGCGGGTGCGCATCGACCGGCGGGACGACGACACCCGGGTGGTCACCCTGGAGCCGGTCGGTGGCGACTGGGCGCGGCGCCTGGCCACCCTGGACTGACCCTGTGTCGTACCCGCTGCCTACAGTGCCGGGGACCGATCCGACGCGGTGAAAGGCTGCCGATGCCCGACGACGCTCCCACCCTCGACCTGTTGGCGCTCCTCCCGGACGCCTGGCGGGCGGCGCTCACCCCGCACCTCGACCCGGCCCGCACCGCGGCGCTGGCCGAGTTCGTCGCCGGGGAATACGCGACCCGCGCGGTCTTTCCGCCGGTCGAGGACCTGTTCTCCGCCTACCGGCTGTGCGGGCCGGCGGAGACCCGGGTGCTGATCCTCGGGCAGGACCCCTACCACAAGGCGGGGCAGGCGCACGGGCTGAGCTTCAGCGTGCGCGAGGGCGTGGCCGTGCCGCCGTCGCTGCGCAACGTCTTCAAGGAGCTGGGCGAGGACCTGGGCGTGCCGAAGCCGGCCGGCGGCAACCTCAGCGGCTGGGCGGGGCAGGGCGTGCTGCTGCTCAACGCGGTGCTCACGGTCCGGCAGGCCACCCCGGGCTCGCACGCCAACAGGGGCTGGGAGGAGTTCACCGACGCCACCATCCGGGCCCTCGACGCGCTCGACCGGCGGGTGGTCTTCCTGCTCTGGGGCAGCTACGCGCGCAAGAAGGCCGCCCTGGTCACCAACCCGCACCACGTGGTGCTGGAGGCGGGCCACCCGAGCCCCATGAACCCGCGCGGCTTCCTGGGCAGTCGCCCGTTCAGCGCCGCCAACAAGGCGCTCGCCGACGCCGGCCTGCCCACGATCGACTGGGAACGCACCGCCGGCTGACCGTCGAGCCGGCACCGCCGTCCGCGCTCCGAGCGCAGCGGTGACGGGGGAGGGGCGTCACCGCCGGTAACCGGTGCGGCGGCTAGGCTGGCATACCGTGCTCGTACTCGTGGTGGACTCCTCGACGCCCGCGGTGACCGCGGCGCTGGTCGAGGTCTCGGCGGACGGCGTCGCGGCCCGCGCGCAGCGGTGCACGGTCGACGCCCGGGCGCACGGCGAGCTGCTCGCCCCGCAGGTCGACGCGGTGCTTGCCGATGTCGGCGCCCGCCCCGCCGACCTGGCCGCGATCGTCGCCGGGCTCGGTCCCGGGCCGTTCACCGGGCTGCGGGTCGGCCTGGTCACGGCCGCCACGATGGGGCAGGTGCTCGGCATCCCCACGTACGGGGTCTGCTCGCTGGACGGGATCGGGCACCCGGCGGCCGCCGGCGAGCCGGTGCTGGCGGCCAGCGACGCCCGCCGCCGGGAGGTCTACTGGGCCGTCTACGACGGCGCCGGCCAGCGCATCGCCGGGCCGAACGTGGACATCCCGGCGGTGGCCGCCGAGCGGGCCCGGGGCCTGGCCGTCACGGTGGCGGTCGGTGACGGCGCGCACCGGTACGCCGACGTCCTCGGCCTGCCGGTCCGGGAGGAGCCGCGGTACCCGGACGCCCTGGCGCTGGCCCGCCTGGCCGCCGAGCGGATCCGCGCGGGCGCACCCGGCGAGCCGCTCACCCCGCTCTACCTGCGCCGCCCGGACGCGGTCGCGGCCACCGGCCACAAGCCGGTGCTGCAATGAGCCAGGTGCGTCTGGGCCGGTTCCGCTGGTGGCACGTCGACCAGGTGCTGCCGCTGGAGGCGGACCTGTTCGGCGCCGAGCGGTGGTCCGCGGCGATGTTCTGGAACGAGCTGGCCAGCGGCCATCACTACCTGGTCGCCACCGACGACGACGGCACGGTGCTCGGCTACGCCGGGCTGATGGTGGCGCCGCCCGACGAGGCGTGGGTGCAGAACGTCGCGGTCCGCCGCGACGCCCAGCGCCGGGGGATCGGCCGGCTGCTGCTGGAGGCGCTGCTGGCCGAGGCGGCCCGGCGCGGGGTGCGCAGCACCCTGCTGGAGGTCGCCGCCGACAACGCGCCCGCGCAGCGGCTCTACGCGATGTACGGCTTCGAGCCGATCGGCGTACGCCGCGGCTACTACCAACCGAGCAACACCGACGCGCTGGTCATGCAGCGCAACGAGGACTGACGCGGATGGCTGACGAACCACTGATCCTCGGCATCGAGACGTCCTGCGACGAGACCGGGGTGGGCATCGTGCGCGGGCACACCCTGCTCGCGGACGCGCTCGCCTCCAGCGTCGAGGAGCACGCCCGGTTCGGCGGCGTGGTGCCCGAAGTGGCCAGCCGGGCCCACCTGGAGGCCATCGTGCCGACCATGGACCGGGCGTTGCGCGAGGCCGGGGTGACGATCGCCGACATCGACGCGATCGCCGTGACCTCCGGGCCGGGCCTGGCCGGCGCGCTGCTCGTCGGGGTCGCCGCCGCCAAGGGGTACGCGGTGGCCGCCGAGAAGCCGGTGTACGGGGTGAACCACCTCGCCGCGCACGTGGCCGTGGACACCCTGGAACACGGTCCGCTGCCCGAGCCGGCCATCGCCCTGCTGGTCTCCGGCGGGCACTCCTCGCTGCTGCGCGTCGACGACCTGGCCCGGGAGGTCACGCCGCTCGGCGCCACGATCGACGACGCGGCCGGTGAGGCGTTCGACAAGGTGGCCCGGCTGCTCGGGCTGCCCTTCCCGGGCGGCCCGTTCATCGACCGGGAAGCGCGGGCCGGCGACCCGGCGGCGATCGCGTTCCCGCGCGGGCTGACCGCGCCGAAGGACCTGGCCGGGCACCGCTTCGACTTCTCCTTCTCCGGGCTGAAGACGGCGGTGGCCCGCTGGGTGGAGGCCCGGCAGCGGGCCGGCGAGCCGGTGCCGGTGGCCGACGTGGCCGCGTCCTTCCAGGAGGCGGTCTGCGACGTGCTGGTCGGCAAGGCGCTGGACGCCTGCCGCAGCAGCGGCATCGACACGCTGGTGATCGGCGGCGGGGTGGCCGCCAACTCGCGGCTGCGGGCGATGGCCGAGCACCGCGCGGCGAAGCACGGCGTCCGGGTGCGTACGCCCCGGCCGAAGCTCTGCACCGACAACGGCGCCATGGTGGCCGCGCTCGGCTCGCACCTGGTCGCCGCGGGCGTCGCCCCGAGCCGGCTGGACCTGCCCGCCGACTCCGCCATGCCGCTGACCGTGGTCAGTGTCTGAGGCGGGGGAGGGGACCGACGTGATCGTCCGGATGTGGGAGGCGAAGGCCGAGCCGTACGGCTTCGCCGACCTGATCACCTGGGTGTGCGAGACCGCGCTGCCCGAGTTCGAGCACGAACCGCTGCACCTGTCCAGCGAGGTGTTCTCGTCGACCGACCACCGCGTGGTGGTGATCTCGAAGTGGCGGAGCAACCCGCGGGAGCTGCCCGAGCCACCCATGCGCCTGGTCGCCCGGCCGCCGCACAGCTGGGACTTCACGCAGGTCGATCGCTGACCCGGGCCGGCCCGGCCGGCGGGAAACCGGTTGGCGTCCACCCCGGCCCGGCACCTAGCGTCGGGTGGTCATGCGCTTCTCACCCGCCGGCGACCCCGGCACCCCCGACGCCCGGTCCGCCACCCGTTACCTGGTCTGGCTCGCCGGTCGGCACCCCCTGTACTTCGGCGCCGCCATCACCCTCGGCATCGTCTGGATGCTCGCCCAGGCGCTGATGCCGGCCGCCGTCGGCCGGGCCGTCGACGCGGGCCTCGCCCACCGCGACCCGGACGCCCTGCTCCGCTGGGGCCTGGTCCTGCTCGGGCTGGGCGTCGTCCAGGCGACCGCCGGCATCCTGCGGCACCGCTGCGCCGTGCACAACTGGCTCGGCGCCGCGTACCGGACCGTGCAGGTCACCGTGGACGCCACCAACCGGCTCGGGGCCGCGCTGCCCCGCAGGGTGGCCGCGGGCGAGGTGGTGAGCATCGGCACGGCCGACATCGAGCACATCGGCAGCGCCATCGACATCACGGCCCGGGGCACCGGCGCGGTGGTCGCCATCGCCACCGTGGCGGTGATCCTGCTCACCGCGTCCCTGCCGCTCGGCCTCGTGGTGGTGCTCGGGGTGCCGCTGCTCATGGCGCTGGTGGCGCTGCTCATCCGGCCGCTGCACCGGCAGCAGGCGGCGTACCGGGAGTCGACCGGTGAGCTGACCGCACGGGCCGGCGACATCGTGTCCGGGCTGCGGGTGCTGCGCGGGGTGGGCGGTGAGCCGGTGCTGGGCGCCCGCTACCGGGAGCAGTCCCAGGCGCTGCGGGCCGACGGCCTGCGGGTGGCCCGGGTGGAGTCGCTCATCCAGGCCGCGCAGATCCTGCTGCCCGGGGTCTTCGTGGTGCTGGTGACCTGGCTCGGGGCCCGGTTCGCGCTGCGCGGCGAGATCAGCGCCGGCCAGCTGGTCTCCTTCTACGGCTACACGGCGTTCCTGGTCAGCCCGCTGCGCAACCTCACCGAGGCGGCCGACAAGCTGACCCGGGGGCACGTCGCGGCCCGCCGCGTGGTGCGGCTGCTCCGCCTCGCCCCGGAGTTCACCGACCCGGCCCGCCCGGTGCCCGTGCCCGAGGGGCCGGGCGAGCTGGTGGACGTGCGCTCCGGGCTGGTGCTGCGGCCGGGCCGGCTCACCGCGCTGGCCGCCACCGCGCCCGAGGACGCCGTCGAGATCGCCGACCGGCTGGGCCGGTACGCCGACGGGGACGTGACGCTGCACGGCGTACCGCTGCGGGACGTGGCGCTGGCGACGGTGCGCGAGCGGATCCTGGTGGCCGACAACGACGCGCAGCTGTTCAGCGGCGCCCTCCGCGCGGAGCTGGACCCGCACGACCGGGCGGATGGCCCCGCGATCGAGGCGGCGCTGGTCGCGGCGAGCGCCACCGACATCGTCGAGGCGCTGCCCGGCGGCCTGGACAGCCCGGTCGCCGAGCGCGGCCGGGAGTTCTCCGGCGGGCAGCGGCAGCGGCTGCGGCTGGCCCGGGCGCTGGTCGCCGACCCGGAGACGCTGATCCTGGTCGAGCCGACCAGCGCGGTGGACGCGCACACCGAGGCGCGGATCGCCGACCGGCTGGCCGCCGCCCGGCGCGGGCGGACGACGCTGGTCTGCACGACCAGCCCGCTGGTGCTCGGCCGCGCCGAGCACGTGGTGTTCGTGGAGGACGGCAAGGTGGTCGCCGAGGGCCGCCACGACGAGCTGCTCGCCGCCGAGCCCCGGTACCGGGCCACGGTGAGCCGGGAGGAGGAGGACCGGTGAGCAACGCCCTGCCTGTGGCCGACGCGCAGCAGGTCCGCCGGTACGCGCGGGAACTGGTCCGCCGGCACCCGCGCGGCCTGGCCGCCGCGCTCGGCCTGCACGCGCTCGCCGCGGCCGCCGGCCTGGTCGCGCCCCGGCTCCTCGGCGACCTGGTCGAGGGGATCTCGCGCGGGGTCGGCGCCGTCACCGTGGACCGGGTGGCCCTGGCCATCGCCGGTTTCGTGGTCGCCCAGTCGGTGCTGGTCCGCTTCGCCCACCTGGCCTCGGCCCGGCTCGGGGAGCGGGTCCTCGCCGAGCTGCGCGAGGAGTTCGTCGACCGGGTGCTCGCCCTGCCGCTGTCCACCGTGGAACGCGCCGGCACCGGCGACCTGCTCACCCGCACCTCCCGGGACGTCGCCGCGCTGTCCCGGACGGTCCGGTTCGCCGCGCCGGAGACGCTGATCTCGGCGCTCACCGTGCTGCTGATCCTCGGCGCGCTGGTGCTGACCGGCCCGCTGCTGGTGCTGCCCTGCCTGCTCGCCGTGCCGCTGCTGGTCGCCGGCACCCGCTGGTACCTGCGCCGGGCGCCGGCCGGCTACCTGCGGGAGAACGCCGCGTACTCCGACATCACCGACGGGATCAGCGAGACGGTCGAGGGGGCGCGGACCACCGAGGCGCTGCGCCAGCAGGCCCGCCGCCGGGCCCGCTCCGACGCCGACATCCGCCGGTCGTACGCCGCCGAGTACTACACGCTGAGCCTACGGACGGTCTTCTTCCCGGTCGCCGAGATCGGCTACCTGCTGCCGGTGGTCGGCACCCTGCTGCTCGGCGGCTGGTTCTACCTGGAGGGCTGGGCCAGCCTCGGTCAGGTCACCGCGGCCACCCTCTACGCCCAGCAGCTGGTGGACCCGGTCGACCGGCTGCTGTCCTGGCTGGACGAGTTCCAGGTCGGCGGCGCCTCGCTGGCCCGGCTGCTCGGCGTGTCCGGCGGTCCGGCGGAGGCCACCGAGCAGGCGGCCGACCGGCGGCCGGTCTCCGACGACGGGCGGCTCGCCGCCCACGACGTCCGGTACGCGTACCGCGCCGGCCACGACGTGCTGCACGGGGTCACGCTGGTGCCCCGGCCGGGGGAGAAGCTGGCCATGGTCGGCCCGTCCGGCGCGGGGAAGTCCACGCTGGGCCGGCTGCTGGCCGGGGTGCACGAGCCGCGCGCCGGCACGGTGACCGTGGACGGCCGGCCGCTGTCCGGGCTGCCCCTGGCCGAGCTGCGCACCCACGTCGCGCTGGTCAGCCAGGAGCACCACGTCTTCATCGGCACCCTCGCCGACAACGTGGCGATGGTCCGCCCGGACGCCGGTCTCGCCGAGGTGCGCGCGGCGCTCGCCGCGGTCGACGCGCGGGACTGGGCGGAGGCGCTGCCGGACGGGCTGGACACCCGGGTCGGCGCGGGCGGGCATCAGCTCTCGCCGGCGCAGGCGCAGCAGGTCGCGCTGGCCCGGCTGGTGCTCGCCGATCCGCACACCCTGGTGCTGGACGAGGCCACCTCGCTGATCGACCCGCGGGCGGCCCGGGCGCTGGAACGCTCGCTGGCCGCCGTGCTCGAGGGCCGGACCGTCATCGCCATCGCGCACCGGCTGTTCTCCGCCCACGACGCGGACCGGGTGGCGGTGGTCGAGGACGGCCGGATCACCGAGCTGGGTTCGCACGACGAGCTGGTCGCGGCCGGTGGCTCGTACGCCGCCCTGTGGCGGTCCTGGCACGGCTGAGCGAAAGGCCCCACCGGTCGCACCGGTGGGGCCTCGGGTGTGCCGCGCGGTCAGGAGCGGCGGAGCAGCCGCCAGGTCGCGTACCCGCCGGTGGCCAGGGCCAGCAGGAAGACGGCCCACACCACGGTGGTGCTGACCTGGATCCCGCCGCCGCTGCCGACGTTGGCGCCGGCCGCGGCGATCAGCGAGTCGCTCTGCGCCGGGGGCATCGCGGGCGGCGGGAGCTGCTGCCAGCGGACCAGCCCGGTGCTCTCCAGCATCAGCATGTGGTTGGTGACGAAGGTGTTCGTCTGGTCGGCGAGCTTGCGCACGATCGGGTCCCGGGTGCTGGCCCGGACCGCCCCGATCACCGGGAAGATGTTGCCGTGCGCGACCCGCAGCCGGGTCACGAAGATCTGATCGAACTGGGCGCCGGTGGCGTTCTGCATCTCGGTCAGCCAGCCCTGCTGCTGGGTGGTCGGTGTGGTCGGCAGGGTGGCGCCCAGCTTGTTCGCGGCCTCGACCACGAGCTGGTCCAGGACGCCGTGCTGGCGCGCGATCTCCGCGCCGATCTCCCGTACCCGCTTCGACTGGCCCTTCTCGGCGGCCATCTGCCCGGCCGGCATCTCCCAGAGCCCGGCCAGCCGTACCCCGTTGAGCAGCGTCATGTCGGCGGCGTTGAGCTGTACGACAGGGTTGGGCGCGGCCTGTGCCGCGCCGGGAAGAACGCCGATCCCCGCGGTGAGCGCGACGAGCAGCAGGATCACCCGGTGCGCCAGCCGGCGGCGTGCGGATTCCAGCGGTGCCATGGTGGGGGTGCCTCCTCGGTCCGGACCGGTACGCGGATGTCGCGGGCGGGCCGCACCCGCCGGCCGCCCGTCCGCACACTGGTACGGATCACGGACCCGATCAGTTCAGCCGACGTCGAGCGGGTCGGCGAGGAGGCGTTCGAAGGCCAGCTCGGCGGCGCCGATCAGCGCCGCGTCGTCACCGAGCTTCGGGGTGCGCAGCCGCACGTGCTCCAGGCAGGCGGGCAGCCCGTTGGAGTTGAGCCGGCTGCGCACCTGGGCGGCGGCGGCCAGGTAGAGGTCGCGCATGGTGCCGCCGAAGATGACCATCTCCGGGTTGAAGATGTTGACCAGGTTGGCCACGCCGAAGCCGAGCCAGTCGCCGGCCTGCCGCACGGCGGTCTGGGCCCGCGCGTCGCCCCGGTCGGCGGCGTCGAAGACCGCCAGCAGCGCCTCCCGGCCCCGGGCGTCGGAGCGGCCGGCGGCGCGGAGCAGCCCGTGCTCGCCGATCTCGGTCTCCCAGCAGCCCCGCCGCCCGCAGTCGCAGCGCATGCCGTCGCGGACCACCACCATGTGGCCGACCTCGCCGCTGTAGCCGCCGTGCCCGGTGAGCCGCCGGCCGCCGGCGATGATGCCGGCGCCGACGCCGACGTCCCCGTACAGGTAGATGACGTTGTCGCAGCCGGCGGCGACGCCCCGGGCGTGCTCGGCGAAGGCGGCCACGTCGGCCACGTTGCCCACCGTGATGGGCACGTCGACACCCAGCTCGGCGGCGAGCGCCGCGCCGAGCGGCTCGTCCACCCAGCCGGTGGTCGGGCTGAGCCGGACCAGCCCGTCCTCGCGGCGGACCATGCCGCAGACCGCCACGCCGGCCCCGACGCAGATCGAGTCGGGCGGCACCGCGCGGTGCATCTCCCGGACCGCGTCGGCCAGCAGCGGCGCGGCGTCCCCGGCGACCAGGTTCCGCGGCCGGTCCAGCTCCCGGCGGTCGAGCACCTCACCGCCGAGCCCGACCCGCGCGGCCCGCAGCCGGTCGACCTCGACGCTGTACGCGTACGCGTAGACCCGGGCCGACTCGGGCCGGACGACCAGCGAGGGTCGTCCGGCCCGGCCGGTCTCCTTCGGCGTCCCCTCGCTGACCAGACCGGCGCCGGCCAGGTCGGCGGTCAGCGCGCCGATGGTGCTGCGGTTGAGGCCGAGCGCGGTGGTCAGCTCCGCGCGGCTGGTGGCGCCCCGGACGTGCACGTACCGGAGCAGCGCGCCCAGGTTCTGCCGACGGATCTCGTCCTGGCTCGGTCCCGCGCGCATCGCCACCGTCATGTTCCGTGCCGGGTTCAGCGGGTGCCGGTCGCGGCGGCCCGCCGGCGGGACAGCGCGTCGATGGTGGCGGCGGCGAGCAGGACCACGCCGGTGACCACGTACTTCACGCCCGAGCTGTAACCCATCAGTCCCATACCGTTGTCGATGACCGCGACCACCGCGCCACCGAGCACGGCGTCGAGGATCCGGCCCTTGCCGCCGAAGAGGCTGGTGCCGCCGATCACCGCCGCGCCGACGGCGTAGAGCAGTACGTTACTGCCACCGGTGTTGGGGTCCACGGAGTTGGCCCGGCTGGCCGCCACGATGCCGCCGATCGCCGCCATCGTGGAGCAGATGACGAAGACGGAGATGCGGATCCGGTCGACGTTGATGCCGGCCCGGCGGGCCGCCTCGGCGTTGCCGCCGACCGCGTAGACGTGCCGGCCGTAGCTGGTGCGCTGGAGCACGAACGTCCAGACGACCAGCAGCACCGCGATGATCGGCACCACGATCGGCACGCCCTTGAGCGAGACGACGAGCACGTTGCGGCTGCGCTCCAGGTTGAGCACGTAGACCGCCGCGCCGAGGATGACCGCGAGGCCGGCGATCCGGGCGCCCACCACCGCGATCGGGTCGGTGAGCAGGCCGCGGGCGGCCCGGTTGCGGTGGCGCAGCAGCTGCACGGCCGCGTACGCGGCGACGGCCACCGCGGCCAGCGCCCAGCCGAGCGTGGGGGAGAGGTTGCGGTTGGCGATGGCGAGGATGGTGTCGTCCCGCACCGAGATGTTGGAGCCCTCCTTCATGAGCATCAGCACGATGCCCTGGAAGGCGAGGAAGCCGGCGAGGGTGACCACGAAGGACGGGATGCCGACCTTCGCCACCAGCAGGCCGAGCATGGTGCCGATCACCACGCCGGTGATCACGGCGGCGAGCATCGCCACGTACCACGGGTAGCCGCGCTCGGTGACCGCGTTGGCCAGGATGGCGGCGCAGACGCCGCTGGCGAAGCCGGCGGAGAGGTCGATCTCGCCGAGCAGCAGGACGAAGATCAGACCCATCGCGATCAGCGTGGTCGCGGCGCCCTGGGTGAACAGGTTGGCGAAGTTGCCGGCCGTGAAGAAGGTCGGCCGGGCGATCGAGAAGCCGACCACCAGCGCGAAGAGCATGAACACGGCCGGCAGCGCGCCGATGTCGCCACCGCGTACCCGGCGCCAGTAGTTGCTGAGGTGGGTGCCGAGGGTGGGCGCCGGCGTGACCGCGGCGGGGCCCTCCCTCTTGACGGCGGTGGTGGTCATCGGACGGCTCCTGGAGTCGTGTCGGCGGGCGCGGCCCCGGTGCCGTTGCTGCCCGAATCGGCGAGGCCGAGGTTGCCGGAGCGACCGGCGGTGATCAGCTCGACCACCTGCGCGTGCGTGATGTCGCTGGTCTTCACCTGGGCGACCATCTGGCCGAGGTAGAGCGCGGCGATGCGGTCGGAGACCGCGAAGACGTCGTTCATGTTGTGCGAGATGAGCACCACGGCCAGGCCGTTGTCCGCGAGCCGGCGGACCAGCTCCAGCACCTGTGCGGTCTGCGCGACGCCGAGGGCGGCGGTCGGCTCGTCCAGGATGACCAGCTTGCTGTTCCAGAGCACGGCCTTGGCGATGGCCACGGTCTGCCGCTGCCCGCCGGAGAGGCTGGACACGTGCTGGCGCAGCGACTTCACGGTCCGCACGCTCAGGCCGGCCAGGGTCTCGGCGGCCATCTGCTCCATGGTCGGCTCGTCGAGCACGATGCCGCTGCGCTTCTCCCGGCCGAGGAACATGTTCTGCACGATGTCGAGGTTGTCGCAGAGCGCGAGGTCCTGGTAGACGACCTCGATGCCCAGCGCGGCGGCGTCGCGCGGGCTGTTGATGCTCACCGGCCGGCCGTCGAAGCGGAACTCCCCGCCGTCGGTGGGGTGGATTCCGCTGATGCACTTGACCAGGGTCGACTTGCCGGCGCCGTTGTCGCCGACCAGCGCGGTCACCTCGCCGGGGTACGCGGTGAAGGCCACATCGCGCAGCACCTGGACGGGACCGAAGCTCTTGTCGATCCCGCGTAGCTCCAGCAGGGGGGTTGCGGACACGGGGGTTCTCCTTCGGAACGGAGGGGAGGTCTCGGATCCCGTCCGGCGCGGGCGCCGCCCGGCACGGGTGTCCGTGCCGGGCGGCGCCGCCTGGTGCGGGGTGGGGGTCAGCTGATGCCGGCGTCGGTGCAGAGCTTGGCGAAGGCGCCGGTGCAGAGCTCGTCCTTGGTGACGTAGCCGTCCGCCACGACGTCCTTCACGTTGTCCTTGTAGATCGCCTTGGGCTCCAGCAGCACGGCCGGGACGTCCCGTCCGCCCTCCGGGTCCTTGACCGTCTGTCCGGTGTCCTTCTTCTGGCCCTTGGCCAGCCCGATGGCCAGCTCGGCGGCGGCGTCAGCCTCCTTCTTGACCGCCTTGTAGACCGTCATGCACTGGTCGCCGACGAGGATGTTCTGCAGGCCCTCCTTGGTGGCGTCCTGACCGGTCACCGGGACCTTGCCGTTGAGCTTGTTCTTCTTCAGCACCGAGATGGCCGCGTTGCCGAGGCCGTCGTTGGCGGCCAGCACCCCGTCGATCTTGCCGCGGGCCTTGGTGAGCTGCTGCTCGAAGATCGTGGCGGCCTGCGCGTTGTCCCAGGCGGGCACGGAGTCGTCGGCGACCTTGGTGTACTCCTTCGAGTCGAACTTCGGCTTGAGCACCGAGTCGTACCCGTTCTTGAACAGGGTCGCGTTGTTGTCGGTCGGCGAGCCGTTGAGGTAGGCGATCGACGGGTTCTTGGCGCCCTTGTCGGTCAGGCACTTGCTCAGGCCCTCGCCCTGGAGCTTGCCGACCGCCTCGTTGTCGAAGCTGACGTAGTACTGGGCCGAGCCGCCCAGGGTCAGCCGGTCGTAGTCGATGGTGGCGACGCCCTGCGACTTGGCCTTGTCGAGCACGGCCTTGCCGGTGCCGGAGTCCAGGTTGACGATCATCAGCACGTTGACGCCGTTGGTGATCATCTGGTCGGCGATGGTCTGGAAGGCGTTCTTGTCGTTCTGGGCGTTCTGGATGTCCGACTCGACACCGGCCGCGTCGAACGCTTCCTTGAGGTACTTGCGGTCGGCGCCCTCCCACCGGGCGGAGGACTTGCTGTCGGGGAGGATCACGCCGATCTTCGGCTTCTTGTCGGTCGAGCCGCCGGCCTGGTCGGAACCGCCGTTGTCACCGCAGGCGGCCATGCTGCCGGTCGCGAGAAGACCGACTGCCGCGAAGGTGAGGAAGCCCTTGCGCATATGCATGGGTCCTTTCGGGGGTTGGGGGAGTGGTGTCGGTGTTTTGTTGTGCCCGGCAACGTATTCCTCCCCCGCGGAGGCGCGCAAGAGAGCCGAGGTCAGAAGTTTGTTGGCGGCAGTAACAATTCAGCAACGCCAGTGGCACCCCGTTGTCACCTGCAGAGAGCGCTCCATCCGGGTGGCGTGCGGAAACGCTCCCAGGGCCGGCGCTCAGCGGGAGGCGATCGGCGCCGTGACGGCCCCGGTCAGCGCGACCAGGTCGGCCGGGGCGAGCTGGAGCTGGAGGCCGCGGCGCCCCGCCGAGACGTAGACCGTCGGATGCGCCAGCGCCGAGGCGTCGACGACCGTGGGCAGCCGCTTGCGCTGGCCGAGCGGGCTGATCCCGCCGCGGACGTACCCGGTGGCGCGCTCGGCCACCGCCCGGTCCGCCATGGCCGCCCGCTTCCCGCCGGCCGCGGCGGCGAGGGCCTTGAGGTCCAGCTCGCCGGTGACCGGCACGACCGCCACGGTCAGCCCGCCGTCGACCTCGGTGACCAGCGACTTGAACACCCGGGCCGGAGGCACCCCGAGGGCCGCCGCGACCAGGGCGCCGTAGTTCGGCGCGTCCGGCGAGACGTCGTACGGGTGGGTGCTGTGCGCGATCTTCCGCTTGGTCAGCAGTGCCGTCGCCGGAGTGCCCTGTCCCGCCATGAGCGACAAGCTAACCCGGCTCCCGTCCGGCGGGCGAGCCGAAATCACCGGCCGGGAAGAGGGCGACCGGCCTGCTCGGGCCGCGCGCCGCGCCGACGGGGACGCTCGTCAGGCCGACGCGGCCGACCGCCCGCTGCGGTCGCCGGGCCTCGTGTCGTGCCCGGGTCGGCGGGTCAGCACCCGGGGGCCGGCCTCGGTGATCGCGACGGTGTGCTCGGAGTGGGCGGAGCGCGAGCCGTCGGCGGACCGGATCGTCCACCCGTCCCCGTCGAACCTGATCCTGTCGGTGCCCCGGCAGAACCACGGCTCGATGGCGATCGTCAGGCCGGGCCTGAGCCGCATGCCCCGGCCGGGGCGGCCGCTGTTGGGCACGTGCGGGGCCTCGTGCATGGTGCGGCCGATGCCGTGCCCGCCGAACTCGTTGTTCACCGGGTAGCCGTAGCGGCGGGCCACGTCGCCGATGGCGGCGGAGACGTCGCCGAGCTGACTGCCCACCCGCGCGGCGTCGATCCCGGCCTCCAGTGCGACCTCGGTGGCCTCGATCAGCTTCAGGTCCTCCGGGGCCGGGGTGCCGACGACGACGGACAGTGCGGAGTCCGCGACCCAGCCGTCGAGCCCGACCGCCACGTCGATGCTCAGCAGGTCGCCGTCGCGCAGGACGTAGGGATGCGGCAGGCCGTGCAGCACCGCGTCGTTGACCGAGAGGCACAGGACGTTGCGGAACGGGCCGCGGCCGAACGACGGCGTGTAGTCCCAGTAGCAGGACTCCGCGCCACGTTCCCTGATCCGGCGGCGGGCGTGGTGTTCGAGGTCCATCAGGTCGACCCCGACGGCGGCGGTCTCACGCAGCTCCGCCAGCAGCTCGCCGACGAACTGGCCGGTCTCGGCCATCCGGTCGATCTCCTCGGCCGACTTCAGTTCGATCACGATCAACCCTTCCTTCCGGTGCGGTATATTTATACCAGGCCGGCCGAGGCGCCCGCCCGGTCGGCTTCGCCGATCCGGGAAGGCGGATATCCTGCTGGCATGGTTCGCCCACCGCTCACGCCGGAACAGATCGCCGCGGGGCAACGTCTCGGGGCGGCGCTCCGGGTCGCGCGAGGTGGCCGCAGCCTCGTCGAGGTGGCCCTGGCGGCCGGCATCTCGCCCGAGACGCTGCGCAAGATCGAGGTGGGCCGGCTCCCGGCGCCCGCGTTCGGCACCGTGGTCTGCCTCAGCGAGGTCCTCGACGTCGCGCTCAGCGACCTGGCCGAGGTGTGGCTGGCCGACCTGCGCGTCCGCGAAGCGTCCTGACCCGCCGCGCGTCCCGCTCAGCCCGGCGCCGGGCGGCAGAGCAGCACGGTCGGCGCGCCGGCCACCCGGGTCAGCACCAGGCTGGCCGCCGCGTCGCCGGCCAGCCTCAGATCCCGGCGCAGCTTCTCCGGCTCCAGCGCGGAGCCGCGCTTGAGGATCTCCACCCGTCCGACCCGGCGCTCCCGCAGCAGCGCGCGCAGCCGCTTCAGCGAGAACGGCAGGACGTCGGTGACCTCCAGGCAGCGGGCGAACGGCGTCGGCCGGGCCTCGTCGCCGTACAGGTAGGCGATGCTCGGGTCGGCCAGCGTCGCGTCGAGGTCGCCGGCAAGCTCGGCGACCAGGTGTGCGCGCACCACCGCCGGGTCCGGGTCGTACAGGAAGCGGCGGGGCCCGTCCACCGGCGCCTCGGCGTCGCCGCTGCCGGTGAGCTGGTGGGCGTTGAGCCGTCCCTCCCTCTCCCGGAGCACGGTGGCGCGGCGGGGCACCCCGGCCAGCTCGCCGCACCAGAGCGCGGCCTCGACCAGGTCGCCGTCGACGCTCACCCACTCCGCCTCGGCGCCTGCCGGGATCAGCGCGTGGTCCAGCCCAGGGGCCACCTTCACCACCGTGCGCGGCACCCGCGCGGCCAGCCCCGTCACGAAGTCCCAGGGCGGCGAGTAGGCGTTCGGGTCGAAGATCCGCCGGCCGGTGCCGGCCTTCCGGCGGGCCGGGTCGCAGAAGACCCCGTCGACCCGGCCCACGTCGAACGCCGTGGCGTCCCCGCACTCCACGGTGAACCGGTCGGCCAGTCCGGCCGCCTCGGCGTTCGCGGCGGCCATGGCGGCGGTCACCGGGTCGGCCTCCACGCCGTACACCCGGATGCCGGCGCCGGCTGCGGCGAGCGCGTCCGCGCCGAGGCCGCAGCCGAGGTCGGCAAGCGTGGCCACGTCCGCGGCGCGCAGGCGTTCCGCCCGGCGCCGCGCCACGACCCCCCGGGTGGCCTGCTCCAGGCCCGCCCGGGTGAGGAACATGCCGCGTGCCGCCGGGCCGAACTTGCCCACCGCGCGCCGGCGCAGCTCGGCCTGGGTCAGCGCCGCCGCCGCGAGGCCGGCCGGCACCCCGGCGGTGCGGAGCGCCGCCGCCGCCGTCAGCGGGTCGCCGCCGGCCACCCGCGCCGCCGCGTCGAGCGCGGCCGACCCCTCGGGGGTACGCAGGGCGGCGAACTGTTCCAGGTCCACCCGCGCATTCTCCCGGCCACGTCCGGGCGGCCGGCCCGGACCCCTGGCGCGCGTCGCCGGCGGCGCCGGTCCGGCCCGGGGCCGGCGACACGAGGCGCGGCGCGTTGGCACTCTCCTTGACGGAGTGCTAGCCGAGGAATAACCTGCGATTAGCACTCTCACCCTGAGGGTGCCAACGCCCGGGCCCTGGTGTCCGGGGGTTGAGCGCCAGGCGGACCGGCACCCGCGACGACGGCCCCGCCCGGTGGCATGTGGCAGATTGACGCTGGTCGGCGTGCCGACCGGCAACGACACCAAGTACCCCAGGAGGGTATGCCCGTGACTACCGCGACCAAGGTTGCGATCAAGCCGCTCGAGGACCGCATCGTGGTCCAGGCGAACGAGGCCGAGACCACCACCGCCTCGGGCATCGTGATCCCCGACACCGCCAAGGAGAAGCCGCAGGAGGGCACCGTCCTCGCTGTCGGCCCGGGCCGGATCGACGACAAGGGCAACCGCGTGCCGATCGACGTCAAGGTCGGCGACACCGTCCTCTACTCGAAGTACGGCGGCACCGAGGTCAAGTACGCCGGCGAGGAGTACCTGGTGCTCTCCGCCCGCGACGTCCTCGCGGTCATCGAGAAGTAAGCAACCGATCAGTGTCGCTGCCCCGGTCCGGCTCGCCGGGCCGGGGCAGCGTCGCTTCGAAGGGATACAGATGGCGAAGATCCTGAGCTTCTCGGACGACGCCCGGCACCTGCTGGAGCACGGTGTCAACGCCCTCGCGGACGCGGTCAAGGTCACTCTCGGCCCGCGCGGGCGCAACGTCGTCCTGGACAAGAAGTTTGGTGCCCCCACGATCACCAACGACGGCGTGACCATCGCCAAGGAGATCGAGCTCACCAACCCCTACGAGAACCTCGGCGCGCAGCTGGTCAAGGAGGTGGCGACCAAGACCAACGACGTCGCCGGCGACGGGACCACCACCGCGACCGTGCTGGCCCAGGCCATGGTCCGCGAGGGCCTGCGCAACGTGACCGCCGGCACCAACCCGACCGGCATCAAGCGGGGCATCGACGCGGCGGCCACCAAGGTCTCCGAGGCGCTGCTCGGCCGGGCCGTCGAGGTGGCCGACAAGGAGTCGATCGCGCACGTCGCGACCATCTCCGCGCAGGACTCCACCATCGGCGAGCTGATCGCCGAGGCGATGGAGCGGGTCGGCCGCGACGGTGTCATCACCGTCGAGGAGGGCTCCGCCCTCACCACCGAGCTGGAGGTCACCGAGGGTCTCCAGTTCGACAAGGGCTTCATCTCGCCGAACTTCGTCACCGACGTGGAGGGGCAGGAGGCGGTCCTCGAGGACCCGTACATCCTGATCACCACGCAGAAGATCTCGGCGATCGAGGAGCTGCTGCCGCTGCTGGAGAAGGTCCTCCAGAACAGCAGGCCGCTGCTCATCATCGCCGAGGACGTCGAGGGCCAGGCCCTGTCCACGCTGGTGGTCAACGCGATCCGCAAGACCATCAAGGTCTGCGCCGTGAAGGCCCCCGGCTTCGGCGACCGCCGCAAGGCGATGCTCCAGGACATGGCGATCCTGACCGGCGCCGAGCTGGTCGCCCCGGAGCTGGGCTACAAGCTCGACCAGGTCGGCCTGGAGGTGCTCGGCACCGCCCGCCGCGTCGTGGTCGACAAGGAGAACACCACGGTCGTCGACGGTGGCGGCCAGGCCGCCGAGGTCGCCGACCGGGTCGCCCAGATCCGCAAGGAGATCGAGGCCTCGGACTCCGAGTGGGACCGGGAGAAGCTGGCCGAGCGGCTGGCGAAGCTCTCCGGCGGCATCGCGGTGATCAAGGTCGGCGCGGCCACCGAGGTCGAGATGAAGGAGCGCAAGCACCGCATCGAGGACGCGATCGCCGCGACCAAGGCCGCGGTCGAGGAGGGCACGGTCCCGGGTGGCGGCGCCGCCCTGGCCCAGATCCTGCCGGTGCTCGACGACGACCTGGGCTTCACCGGCGACGAGAAGGTCGGCGTCTCGATCGTGCGCAAGGCGCTGGTCGAGCCGCTGCGCTGGATCGCCCAGAACGCCGGCCACGACGGCTACGTGGTGGTGCAGAAGGTCGCCGCCCAGGAGTGGGGCAACGGCCTCGACGCCGCCACCGGCGAGTACGTCGACCTGGTTAAGTCCGGCATCCTCGACCCGGTGAAGGTGACCCGCAACGCGGTCACCAACGCCGCGTCGATCGCCGGCCTGCTGCTCACCACCGAGAGCCTCGTGGTGGAGAAGCCGGAGAAGGCCGAGCCGGCCGACGCCGGTCACGGCCACGGCCACGGTCACGGCCACCAGCACGGCCCGGGCTTCTGATCCCGAGCCGCCCGGCCTGACGTCAGGGCACACCGCCACCCGGCGGTGTGCCCTGACCCGTCTCTGCTTACGGAACGCTGACGAGGTTGGCGGCGGGCCGCTCCGACCGACGACACTGGTCGCCGTGAGCAACATGTCGCGCGGTCAGGCCGCGCTGGCCGGGGTCACCGCCGCGGCCGTCGCGATCGGCGCGGCCGAACCGGTGGCCGTCCTCACCGGCCCCCGGTCCGCGCCGATCATCGCGGTCGGCGGGCTGGTCGTCGACGTGGTGCCGGAGCCGCTCAAGCACTTCGCCATCGCGGTCTTCGGCCGGCACGACAAGATCGCTCTCCTGGTCGGCACGGCGGTGCTGCTGGCCGCGATCGCGGCGCTGGTCGGCGTGCTGGCGGCCCGGCGGCTCCGGATCGGCCTGGCCGGCATCGCGGCGTTCGCCGCCCTCGGGGTGGCCGCCGCGCTGACCCGGGCCGGCGCGGACGCCTTCGACGCGCTGCCCTCCCTGGTCGGCGGCCTGCTGGGGGCGCTGACGCTCTGGGCCTTCGTGGCGGGTCCGCTCGGCGCGGGCGCCGGGCCGCGGACGGCGCCGGCGACGCCGGAGTCGGAGCCGTCCGCGTCCACGCCGTCGGCACCCGCCCCGCCCCCGGCCGTGGCCGCGCTCGCGCGGGACGAGACTCCGGCCGGGTGGGAACCGCTCGACGGCGGCGACCAGGAGTCGCGCCGCCGGTTCCTGCGCGGCGTCGGCCTGCTGGCCGGCACGGCGGCGGTCGCCGGGCTCGGCGGGCACTGGCTGGCCGGGCGGCGGGGCGTCTCGGCGGCCCGCGAGGCGGTGCGGCTGCCCGCTCCGGCGGTGCCCGCCCCGCCGGTGCCGGCCGGCGCCGACCTGTCGGTCAGCCGGCTCGCCCCCTTCGTCACCCCGAACCGGGAGTTCTACCGGATCGACACCGCCCTGGTGGTGCCGCAGGTCGACCCGGCCACCTGGCGGCTGCGCATCCACGGCCGGGTACGGAAACCGATCGAGCTGAGCTTCGACGACCTGCTCGCCCGCCCGATGGTCGAGCGCTACGTCACCCTGGCCTGCGTCTCCAACGAGGTGGGCGGCGACCTCATCGGCAACGCCCGCTGGCTGGGCGTGCCGATCAGGGAGCTGCTGGACGAGGTCGAGCCGGAGGAGGGGGCGGACCAGGTGGTCGGCCGCTCGGTCGACGGCTGGACCTGCGGCACCCCCACCGCGGTCCTGCGGGACGGGCGGGACGCCCTGCTCGCGGTCGGGATGAACGGCGAGCCGCTGCCGGTCGAGCACGGCTTCCCGGTGCGGATGGTGGTGCCCGGCCTCTACGGGTACGTCTCGGCCTGCAAGTGGGTGACCGAGCTGGAGCTGACCAGCTTCGCGGACTTCGACGCGTACTGGGTGCCGCGCGGGTGGTCGGCGCAGGGGCCGATCAGGACGCAGTCCCGGATCGACACGCCGCGCTCGCGCAACCGGCTCACCGCCGGCCCGGTCACCGTGGCCGGCGTGGCCTGGGCCCAGCACCGGGGCATCCGCACGGTTGAGGTACGCGTCGACGGCGGCCCCTGGCAGGAGGCGACACTGGCCCCGACGGTCTCGGTGGACACCTGGGTGCAGTGGTCGTGGCGCTGGGACGCCACCCCGGGCGACCACACCCTCCAGGTCCGGGCCACCGACTCCACCGGGGAGACCCAGCCCGAGCAGCGGCGCCCGGTCGCGCCCGACGGCGCCACCGGCTGGCACACGGTCAAGGTCACCGTCGGCTGACCGGCGCCTCACCGGTCCCGCAACGGGACCGCGATGGTGCGCGGCCGGAGGTGGCCAGGCCCGCAGTCCGTCGCGTCCCCAGGGTCTCCGTCGGAGCCTACGAACGTGATGCCGTGAACGACTCAGACGCGCGGCGTCGCCGCGCTTCAGAAGAGAGCACGGCGACCCGCGCCCGGGAGAGAGAGCACGGCGACGCCGCGCCCCCGGAGAGGAGCGCGGCGTCGGCGGCGGTCGGTGAGGGTCAGGCGATCTTGCGCTGGTCCGGGACGGCGGACTTGTGCGGCCGGCCGAGGCGGGCCTCCAGCCGGGCGACGTCCACCCGGGCCTGCCGGCGGTCCGCCAGGTCCTCCCAGCCGAGGGCCAGCAGCCGCAGCCGCTCGGACTCGCTGAAGCCGCCCCACACGCCGTAGGGCTCGCGGACCGAGAGGGCGTGCGCGGCGCACTCGGCGCGGACCGGGCAGGCGCGGCAGACGGCCTTGGCGCCGGACTCGCGGCGCAGCCGCGACGAGCCGCGCTCGCCGTCCGGGTGGAAGAACTGCGCGCTGTCCCGCCCGCGGCAGGCACCGAGCCGCTGCCAGTCCCAGAGGTCGACAATGGGTCCGGGCAGCCTGCGTACGTTCGACATCAGCACCCCTCCTCCCGCGCGGCACCGCGGAGAATCATCGTGGCCAGCTCCCACCGGTGCGGTGGTCCGCGCGGGACACCGTTTCCGGAGTGACCCCTCGGTACCCGGGCTTTCCCGCCCTCACACATCTGTGATCGAAAACCTCGGACACTCGGCGGCATATGCCCCATCTGCCGGAAAAGTTCGGATGATTGCCCGGAACCTCCTCCCGAGCACACCCCGTCGTGGTCTGCTCTGAGGCGGAGAGGAGACCACTGTGCGTAGCGTTCTTGTGTGCGTTCGGACACCACTCGCAGCCCAGCACCTGACCTCCGCGGCGGCGCGGCTCGGGCTGTCGGGCGTGCTCCGCACGGCCGTCTCCGACCCCGAGGTGATGCTGCGGCTCGCCGAGCGTCAGGTCGACGTGGTGCTGGCCGACACCGCCCTCACCCGGCCGGACAGCGCCGGCTTCGTCCGCCGGGTGCTCGCCCGTGCCCCGCAGGCCGCCGTGCTGCTGCTCGGCGCCGAGGAGTCGGAGGCCGCGGCGGCCACCATCAGCGCCGGCGCCCGGGGGCTCATCCAGAACGCCGACCACGACCTGACCAGCGCGGTCGCCAAGGCGCTGCTGCTGCTCTCCGCCCCCGGGCGCACGAACCGGCACCGGGTCAGCGACCCGGCCCGGGACGCCGCGGCGGTCGGTGGGCCGGCCCGGTCGGCCGCGCCGGGGCGTACCCCCGCCGGGGCCGCGTGGCCGGCGGGGTCGGCGGAGGGTCCCGGCGGGGGGCCCACGGTGGTCCCGGTGCAGCGCGGCGAGGACCCGGCCGACCCGGCGGCGGGCGAGACGGAGGCCGCGCCGGCGGGCGGCCCGCAGCGGTCGGCGCGCACGCCGCGCAGCGCGATCGGCCTCACGGAGCGTGAGCTTCAGGTGCTGCTCGGCATGGCCGAGGGGAAGAGCAACGCGGAGATCGGGCGGGAGCTGTTCGTCTCGGAGGACACCGTCAAGACGCACGCCCGCCGGCTGTTCCGCAAGCTCGGCGCGCGCGACCGGGCGCACGCGGTGGCCGCCGGTTTCCGCGCCGGCCTGGTCGCCTGAGCCGGCCGCTCACTCCTCGGCGGAGTCGTCGGTGCCCTCGGTGAGGGTGTCGTGCACGCCGTCGGCGTAGCCGCGCGCGTAGTCCCAGCTCACGTAGTGGTCCGGATCCGGGTCGTAGGCCGGCTCGTGCACCCGGGGTCGCCCCGAGTCGAGCAGGTGGCGCAGGTTGCCGCGGAGAAGGTCCCAGTCGAAGTAGTGCGGCTCGCGACAGTCCTCGCACTCGATGACCAGGCCGCGGACGCCGATCGGCTGCAGCAGGGCCTGGTAGATCTCCAGGTCGGCAAGATCCTCGAGGACGTCCTGCCGCTCGATCTCGGTCAGCGGGTCGAGCGGGTCGTCCTCGCGCGGGTCGTGCAGACCGGCAGCCGGATCGGCCGGGTCGCCGTTGAACGGGTCGATGGGCTCGTCGTGCACCCCCTCACCGTAGTCCCCGCCGCGCCGGAAAGTCCGCCCCGGCGACTCCCTGTGGCGCCGCCGACCCGGGCCCGCCGCTGCCGGGGGCCGCCCAGGTCAATGGGTACGATGAAGCGACGCGCCGTCTTGCCGGCGTGCGCCGGTGCCCGCGCGCGCCGCCTCGCTGCAGCCCGTCCGACCAGCTCAGGGGAGCAATCGTGGAGAATTCGCCCAGCACCGAGATCCCGGCCGGCCGCGACGGCGGTGAGCTGAGCGGCCATCTGCCGGAGCTGCCCGCCGGCTCGGCCCGGGTGGTGCCGCTCGGGCTGACCTTCGACGACGTGCTTCTCCAGCCGGGCGAGTCGGACGTGGTGCCGAGCCGGGTGAACACCCGCACCCAGCTCACGCGCAACGTCGAGCTGACCATCCCGCTGCTCTCCAGCGCGATGGACACCGTCACCGAGGCGCGGATGGCGATCGCCATGGCCCGCCAGGGCGGCATCGGCGTGCTGCACCGCAACCTCTCCGTCGAGGACCAGGCCCTCCAGGTCGACCTGGTCAAGCGCTCCGAGTCCGGCATGATCACCAACCCGGTGACCGCCAGCCCGGACGACACCCTCCGCGAGGTCGACGCGCTCTGCGGGCGTTACCGCATCTCGGGCGTCCCGGTGGTCGACGGGCAGGGCCAGCTGGTCGGCATCGTCACCAACCGGGACATGCGCTTCGTCTCCGACCCGGCCACCCCGGTCCGCGAGATCATGACCCGGACCCCGCTGATCACCGCCCGCGTCGGCGTCGGCAAGGACGAGGCGCTGGCCCTGCTGCGCCAGCACAAGGTCGAGAAGCTGCCGATCGTCGACGAGTCCGGGAAGCTGCGCGGGCTGATCACGGTCAAGGACTTCACCAAGAGCGAGCAGTACCCGGAGGCCACCAAGGACGAGGCCGGCCGGCTCCGGGTGGCCGCCGCCATCGGTGTGGGCGAGGACGCGTACAAGCGGGCCCGCACCCTTGTCGACGCCGGCGTCGACGTGGTGATCGTGGACACCGCGCACGGCCACCAGCGGGCCGTGCTGGAGATGGTCGCCCGGCTCAAGAAGGACGTGGCCATCGACGTCGTCGGCGGCAACGTCGCCACCTACGCGGGCGCCAAGGCCCTGGTCGACGCGGGCGCGGACGGCGTCAAGGTGGGCGTCGGCCCGGGTGCCATCTGCACCACCCGGATCGTCGCCGGGGTCGGCGTACCGCAGATCACCGCGATCATGGAGGCCGCCCGGGCCGCCCGCCCGGCCGGCGTGCCGGTGATCGGCGACGGCGGCATCCAGTACTCCGGCGACATCGCCAAGGCCCTGGTGGCCGGCGCCGACACGGTGATGCTGGGCGGCCTGCTCGCCGGCTGCGAGGAGAGCCCGGGCGAGCTGCTGTTCATCAACGGCAAGCAGTACAAGGCCTACCGGGGGATGGGCTCGCTCGGCGCCATGCAGTCCCGCGGCCAGGCCAAGTCGTACTCCAAGGACCGCTACTTCCAGCAGGACGTGACGAGCGACGAGAAGCTGGTCCCCGAGGGCGTCGAGGGCCAGGTGCCGTACCGGGGGCCGCTCGCCCAGGTCGCCCACCAGCTCGTCGGCGGGTTGCGGCTGGCGATGGGGTACTCCGGCGCCGAGAGCATCCCCGAGCTCCACCGGCGCGGCCAGCTCATCCGGATCACCGCGGCCGGGCTCAAGGAGAGCCACCCGCACGACATCCAGATGACCGTCGAGGCGCCCAACTACCACACCCGCTGACCCACCACCCCCAACCACCTGGAGTCCCCCATGCGTGACGTGGTCGAGATCGGGCTGGGCAAGACCGCGCAGCGCGGCTACCACCTTGACGAGATCGCCATCGTGCCGAGCCGCCGCACCCGGGACGTCGACGACGTCTCCACGGCGTGGCAGCTCGACGCCTACCAGTTCGGCATCCCCTGCGTCGGGCACCCCTCCGACGCGACCATGAGCCCGGCGTCGGCGGTGCGGCTCGGCCAGCTCGGCGGCCTCGGCGTGCTCAACGTCGAGGGCCTCTGGACCCGCTACGAGAACCCGGCCAAGGTGCTGGAGGAGCTGGCCGGCCTGGACGAGGACGCCCGGGCCACCAAGCGGCTCCAGGAGGTCTACGCGGAGCCGATCCGTCCCGACCTGATCGCCGAGCGGGTCCGCGAGCTGCGCGACGGCGGCGGCACGGTGGCTGTCCGGGTCTCCCCGCAGCACACCCTGGCGCTCGCCCCGGTGATCCTCGACGCCGGCGTGGACATCCTGGTCATCCAGGGCACCATCGTCTCCGCCGAGCACGTCTCCACCACCGACGAGCCGCTGAACCTCAAGGAGTTCATCGCCGACCTCGACCTGCCGGTCATCGTGGGTGGCTGCACCGACTACAAGACGGCGCTGCACCTGATGCGCACCGGCGCGGCCGGCGTGATCGTCGGCATCGGCGGCGACGACTGGTCCACCACCGAGTCGGTGCTCGGCATCCGGGTGCCGATGGCCACCGCGATCGCCGACGCCGCCGCGGCCCGCCGCGACTACCTCGACGAGACCGGCGGCCGGTACGTGCACCTCATCGCCGACGGCGACATGCAGACCTCCGGCGACATCGCCAAGGCGCTCGGCTGCGGCGCGGACGCCGTGATGCTCGGCGAGCCGCTGTCGCTCTGCGAGGAGGCCCCGGCCGGCGGCGCCTGGTGGCACTCGGCCGCCAGCCACCCGTCCCTGCCGCGCGGCGCGTTCGAGGTGGCCGGTGAGCCGCTCGGTTCGATGGAGAAGCTGCTGTTCGGCCCGGCCGACGAGCCGGACGGCCAGCTCAACCTCTTCGGCGGGCTGCGCCGCGCGATGGCCAAGTGCGGCTACCGCGACCTCAAGGAGTTCCAGAAGGTCGGCCTGGTCCTCGACCGCTGACCGCGTGAGCGACCGACGGCGCGGGTGGGCATTCCGGTCCCACCCGCGCCGTCGCGCGTCTAGGCTCGGCGGATGACGCGGGGCCGGCGGTGCGGCGCGGCGGTGCTCGCCGTCGCGGTGCTGGCCGGCGGCTGCACCGGGGACGGCGACGGGCGGTTCCGCCCGGGCGCGGCGGACGCGGGCGACCCGTACGTGCCGGGGTCCGGCAACGGCGGCTACGACGTCGGGCACTACGCGCTGAAGGTCCGCTACGACCCGGCCGACGACCGGCTCGCCGGCGACGCCGTCCTGACCGCCACCGCCACATCGGCGCTGTCCCGGTTCCAGCTCGACCTGGCCGGCCTGACCGTCGACCGGGTACGCGTCGACGGCGCCCCGGCGAAGCACCGGCGCGACGGTGCCGAGCTGGTCGTCACCCCGCCGCACGGCCTGCCGGCCGGGCAGCGGTTCACCGTCGAGGTGACCTACGGCGGGGTGCCGGAGCCGCTGCCCAGCACCGAGCTGGGCGACGGCGGCTTCCGGGCCACCGGGGACGGGGCGATCGCGCTGGGCCAGCCGGAGTCGGCGAGCACCTGGTACCCGGTCAACGACCATCCCTCCGACAAGGCCACCTACGACATCGAGGTGACCGTCCCGGCCGGGCTGGCCGCGCTGAGCAACGGGGTGCCGAAGGGAACGGAGAGCAGTGGCGGCTGGACCACCTGGCGCTGGTCCGAGGGCGCGCCGATGGCCAGCTACCTGTCCACCCTGGTGATCGGCGACTACCGGGTCCGGACCGGCACGCACGCCGGGAAGCCGATCGTCACCGCCGTCGCCGGCACGCTGCCCGCCGACGGGCCGGCCGCCACCTCGGTGGCCCGCACCGGCGAGATCGCCGACTTCCTGGCCGGCCGATTCGGGCCGTACCCGTTCGACGCGTACGGCGGGATCGTGGTGGCCGACGACGGGATCCGGTACGCGCTGGAGACCCAGTCCCGGCCGGTCTACGGGCCCGGCTTCTTCCGGGGCACCGGCCCGAACACCGAGGTCGTCGCGCACGAGCTGGCCCACCAGTGGTTCGGCGACAGCGTCTCGGTGGCCCGGTGGAGCGACCTCTGGCTCAACGAGGGCTTCGCCACGTACGCGGAATGGCTCTGGGCGGAGCACGACGGCGGGCGCACCGTCGAGCGGGCCTTCGCCGACCGCTACGCGGTCACCGACTGGAGCCGGCCCTCGGTGGACCCGGGCCGCGCCGCCATGTTCGGCGACGCGGTCTACCAGCGCGGCGCGCTGGCCGTGCACGCGCTGCGCCGGGCCGTCGGCGACGCGACGTTCTTCCGCGTCCTGCGCGGCTGGCTGGCCGAACGCCGGAACGGCACCGCCACCACCGCCGACTTCATCGGGTACGCCGAGCGGACCGCCGGGAAGCCCCTGCGGCCCCTCTTCGACGCCTGGTTGATCGGGGCGAGCCCGCCGGCCCTGCCGTGACGCGGGCGTGATCGATCCTGGGTAGGCTGCCGCGGGCGGAGCGGCCCCGGGCAGGGCCGCGCCGGTACCTGCTCCGGGAAGGATCGAGGCGATGGCGCGGCGCGGCGGACGACGACGGCTCGGGCTGCTGCTCTGTGGAGGGTTGCTGCTCACCGGCTGCGGTGCGACCGAACCGGACCGGGCGGCCCCCGACCCCACCTCGCCCAGCCCGACGGCCGGGCGCAGCTTCGCCCCCGGCGCGCCGGGCGCCGGCGACCCCTACTTCCCGAGCTACGGCAACGGCGGCTACGACGTGGCCCACTACACCGTGCGGGTGCGCTACGACCCGGCGACCGACAAGCTCACCGGCACCACCACGCTGCGGGCCACGGCGACCGCCAACCTGTCGGCGTTCAACCTGGACCTGGCCGGGCTGACGGTGCGGTCGGTCACCGTCGACGGGGCCAAGGCCGGCCACAGCCGCAGCGACGACGAACTGGTCGTCACGCCGGCCACCGGCCTCACCTCGGGCAACGGCTTCGTCGCCGAGGTCCGGTACGACGGCCGGCCGGCCGCGCTCGACAACGACGTGCTCGGCGAGGGCGGCTGGCTGCACACCGCCGACGGGGCGATCGCGCTCGGCCAGCCGGAGTCGGCGAGCACCTGGTACCCGGTCAACGACCACCCCTCGGACAAGGCCACCTACGACTTCGAGATCACCGTGCCGAAGGGGCTCACCGCGGTCAGCAACGGGGTCCCGAAGGGGCGGAGCACCAAGGGGGACTGGACCACCTGGCGCTGGTCCGAGGGCGCCCCGATGGCCAGCTACCTGACCACGGTGGCGATCGGGAAGTTCCGGATCACCACCGGCGAGCACAAGGGACGGCCGGTGTACAGCGCGGTCACGAAGCAGGTGGCCGAGGGCGCGCCCGACCGGTCGATCGCGCGGACCGTCGAGGTGGCCGACTACCTGGAGAGCATCTTCGGGCCGTACCCGTTCGACGCGTACGGCGGCGTGGTGGTCGCCGACGACCGGATCCGGTACGCGCTGGAGACGCAGGGGCGGCCGGTCTACTCGGCCGGGTTCTTCCGGCAGGGCGACAACACGGGCGTGGTCGCGCACGAGCTGGCCCACCAGTGGTACGGCGACAGCGTCTCCGTCCAGCGCTGGCAGGACATCTGGCTCAACGAGGGCATGGCCACGTACGCCGAGTGGCTGTGGGCCGAGCACGCCGGCGAGTCCACCGTCCAGCACACCTTCGAGCAGAAGTACGGGACCGCGTCGAGCCAGGTCTGGCGCACGCCGCCGGGCCGGCCGGGGGTGGCGAACCTGTTCGGCCGGTCGGTCTACGAGCGGGGCGGGATGGCCGTGCACGCGCTGCGGGTGGCGATCGGCGACAGCGCCTTCTTCACCGTCCTGCGCACCTGGGCGGCGGAGAAGAAGCACGGCAACGCCACCACCGACGAGTTCGTGGCGCTCGCCGAGCGGGTCTCCGGCAAGAAGCTCGGCAAGCTCTTCGACGCCTGGCTCTACGGCACCGAACGCCCGCCGGCCCCGAAGCCGCTCTGAGTCAGTTCTTCACCCGCAGCGAGGGGTGCGCGGCCAGGTAGGCGTCGGCGCCGCCGCCGCGCAGGGCGGTGAGGAACTGCCGGCCCACCGGGCGCAGCTGCTCGCCCCGGTAGGACGCGCCGCTGCCCACCCCTTCGCCGGGGAGGCCGACCAGGACGAACCTCTCCGCCGGCAGGCCGCCCAGGGCGTACGCGAAGTCGACCAGCCGGCGGCCGCCGCCGACGTACACCAGGGTCCTGCCCAGCGCGGCGACCACCTGCTCGACCCGGTCCGGGTCGCGGGCCAGCCCCTGGTCGAGGATCTTCCGGGCCAGCGCCCGGACGAGCTGCTGCTGGTGCCGCTGCCGGGTGTAGTCGCCGCCGGCCGTGTAGCGCTGGCGGGCGTAGTCGAGCGCCTGCCAGCCGGTCAGGTGCCGGTTGCCCGGCTGGTAGACCATCTGCGGCCCGGTGTAGGTGCTGCCGGTCCGGTCCCGGTAGCGCCCGTCCGGCCGGCGGTGGATCGAGGCGACCCGCTGGTCGACGTAGAGGTCCACGCCGCCGAGGGTGTCGACGAGCTTGTCGAACCCGCCGAAGGTGATCACCGCGCCGGCGTCGATGCGCAGCCCGGTGTACCGGCTGACCGTGGTGCGCAGCAGCTCGTACCCCTGCGCCGTGCTGGGGTGCTTCTTGTCGCCGGGGACCCGGCTGCCGTAGCTCATCGCGTGGGTGAGCTTGGTCCGGCCGCCCGGGTAGCCGGCCTTCGGGTAGGCCGGGATGTCCACCACCAGGTCGCGGGGGAGCGAGAAGAGGTACGCGCGGCCCAACCCGGCCGGCACGTGCAGCACCAGCACGGCGTCGGCGTGCGGTTCCCAACCGGGCACGCTGATCCGGGTGTCCACGCCGACCAGCAGGAGGTTGAGCGGCCCCTTGAGGTCGGCGCCGGGCGGCGGGGTGGGGCTGGAGGTCACCGGGGCCGGGGTGGCCGGGGCGGCGGTGGACGGGCTCGGCGTGCCCGGCCCGGCGACCGGGCCCGGCGACGGGCGGGAGACCAGCCGGGTGGTCACCACCGCGCCGGCGGCGACCAGCACCACGGCCACCAGGGCGGCGAGCCCCAGCAGCAACCGTCGACGCGTCATCGTGGTCTCCTTCCCCGTCTTCCACTCGACGCGCGACGGAGGGCCGTCGGTTGCCCGGGCGGGAATCCCGTGTCATCGAGCGCTCTGCATGATCTGCGAAAAACTCTCGCTGGCGCTATAGCTACCGGTCGGTAATGATGCGTGCATGCGGTACGACGTGGTCGTCATCGGGTCCGGCTTCGGCGGCAGCGTCACCGCGCTGCGGCTGGCCGAGAAGGGTTACAGCGTCGGGGTCCTGGAGGCCGGCCGGCGCTTCGCCGACGACGAGTTCCCCCGCACCTCCTGGCGGGCGAGCCGCTTCCTGTGGGCCCCGAGACTCGGCTGCTACGGCATCCAGCGGATCACCCTGCTGCGCTCGGCCGACCGGAAGGCCGGCGGCGGGGTGCTGGTGCTCGCCGGCGCCGGCGTGGGTGGCGGCTCACTGGTCTACGCGAACACGCTCTACGAGCCGCTCGACGCCTTCTACGCCGACCCTCAGTGGCGGGACATCACCGACTGGCGCGACGAACTGGCCCGCCACTACGACCAGGCGAAGCGGATGCTCGGCGTCACCACGTACCCGCTGCACACCGGGGCCGACCGGGCCATGCGGGCGGTGGCCGAGCGGATGGGGGTGGGGCACACGTTCCACTCGACGCCGGTGGGCGTGCACATCGGCCGCCCCGGCGAGCGCGTGCCCGACCCGTACTTCGGCGGGGTGGGGCCGGACCGGACGGGGTGCAGCCACTGCGGCTCGTGCATGACCGGCTGCCGGCACGGCGCGAAGAACACCCTGGTCAAGAACTACCTCTGGCTGGCCGAGCGGCTCGGCGCGCAGGTCCACCCGCTGACCACCGTGACGGCGGTACGCCCCGCCCCGGAGGGCGGCTACGCCGTGCACACCGAGCGCACCGGGGCCTGGGTGCGCAGGCACCGCCAGGTGATCCACGCCGACCAGGTGGTCTTCGCCGCCGGCGCGCTGGGCACCCAGCGGCTGCTGCACGAGATGAAGGCGACCGGGGCGCTGCCCCACCTGTCACCCCGCCTCGGCGAGCTGACCCGCACCAACTCGGAGGCCATCCTCGGGGCGTCGGTCGGGCCCGGCCAGGCCCGGCGGCGCGGCCTCGACTTCACCGAGGGGGTGGCGATCACCAGCTCGTTCCACCCCGACCCGCAGACCCACATCGAGCCGGTCCGCTACGGCAAGGGCTCCAACGCCATGGGGCTGCTCCAGTCGCTGCTGGTCGACGGCGGCCCGCACCGGATCCGGCGCTGGCTGGGCAGCATCGTCCGGCAGCCCGGCCTGGCCGCCCGGATGCTCTCGGTGCGCGGCTGGTCCGAGCGCACCGTCATCGCGCTGGTCATGCAGTCGGTCGACAACTCGCTCACCACCCGCTACCGACGCGGCCGGTTCGGCCGCCGGCTGGTCTCCGGTCCGGGGCACGGCGCGCCCAACCCGACCTGGATCCCGGCCGGCAACGAGGCCGTCCGGCTGCTCGCCGAGGAGATCGACGGGACGCCCGGCGGGGCGGTCACCGAGCCGTTCAACATCCCGATGACCGCGCACATCCTCGGCGGCGCGGTGATCGGCGACAGCCCGGAGCGCGGGGTGATCGACCCGTACCACCGGGTGCACGGCCACCCGGGGCTGCACGTGGTGGACGGCGCGGCCGTCTCGGCGAACCTGGGCGTGAACCCGTCGCTGACCATCACGGCGCAGGCCGAGCGGGCCATGTCGTTCTGGCCCAACAAGGGGGACGAGGACCCCCGACCGCCGCTCGGCGCGCCCTACCGCCGCCTCGCCCCGGTGGCCCCGGAACAGCCCGCCGTGCCGGCGCACGCCCCCGCCGCGCTGCGTCCCTGAGCGACGCGGCGCGCGACACACCGGGGCGCGGCCCGCGGGGAGGGTGACTGTCGGTAGGGTTGCTGCACATGAGCACGCCTCGCCCCGTCCTCGTGGTGGACTTCGGAGCCCAGTACGCCCAGCTCATCGCGCGCCGCGTCCGCGAGGCGAAGGTCTACTCGGAGATCGTCCCGCACTCCATGCCGGTGTCCGAGATGCTGGCGAAGGATCCGGCCGCGATCATCCTGTCCGGCGGCCCGTCCAGCGTCTACGCGCCGGACGCCCCGCAGATCGACGCCGGGATGTTCGACGCCGGCGTTCCGGTGTTCGGCATCTGCTACGGCTTCCAGGCCATGGCGCAGGCGCTCGGCGGCACCGTGGCACGCACCGGCAACCGCGAGTACGGCGGCACCCCGCTGCACGCCCGTCCGGAGGCCGGCGTGCTGCTCCGCGACCTCCCCGACGACCTGCCGGTGTGGATGAGCCACGGCGACTGCGTCACCGAGGCCCCGGCCGGCTTCACGGTCACCGCCGAGTCGGCGGGCGCGCCGGTCGCCGCGTTCGAGGACCTGGCCGGCCGCCGGGCCGGGGTGCAGTTCCACCCGGAGGTCGGGCACACCGCGCACGGCCAGGAGATGCTGGCCCGCTTCCTGCACGACATCGCCGGCATCGCGCCGACCTGGACGCCCGAGAACATCATCGACGAGCAGGTCGCCCGGATCCGGGCGCAGGTCGGCGACAAGGAGGTCATCTGCGGCCTGTCCGGCGGCGTCGACTCGGCGGTCGCCGCGGCGCTGGTGCACAAGGCCGTCGGCGACCAGCTCACCTGCGTCTTCGTCGATCACGGCCTGCTCCGCGCGGGCGAGGCCGAGCAGGTGGAGAAGGACTACGTGGCCGCCACCGGCATCAAGCTCAAGGTGGTCGACGCCCGCGAGCGGTTCCTCGGCGCCCTGGCCGGGGTGACCGACCCCGAGCAGAAGCGCAAGATCATCGGCCGGGAGTTCATCCGGGTCTTCGAGGCCGCCGCCCGGGAGATCGCCGCCCACGGCGACGTCGAGTTCCTGGTGCAGGGCACCCTCTACCCCGATGTGGTGGAGTCCGGCGGCGGCACCGGCACCGCCAACATCAAGAGCCACCACAACGTCGGCGGGCTGCCGGAGGACCTGAAGTTCGCCCTGGTCGAGCCGCTGCGCACGCTGTTCAAGGACGAGGTCCGGGCGCTCGGCCTGCAGCTGGGGCTGCCCGAGGCGATGGTCTGGCGGCACCCGTTCCCCGGCCCGGGCCTCGCCATCCGGATCATCGGCGCGGTCGACGAGGAGCGCCTCGCCGTGCTCCGCAAGGCCGACCTGATCGCCCGGCAGGAGCTCACCGCGGCCGGCCTGGACCGGGGCGTCTGGCAGTTCCCGGTGGTGCTCCTGGCCGACGTGCGCAGCGTCGGCGTCCAGGGCGACGGGCGCAGCTACGGGCATCCCGTGGTACTGCGCCCGGTCTCCAGCGAGGACGCGATGACCGCCGACTGGTCCCGGCTGCCCTACGAGGTGGTGGCCCGGATCTCCACCCGGATCACCAACGAGGTCGCCGAGGTCAACCGGGTGGTCCTGGACGTGACCAGCAAGCCGCCGGGCACCATCGAGTGGGAGTGACGCCGGCTCAGGCCGCGGGCGGCGCCGGCGGCTGAGGCGCCGGCCGGGGCGCCGGCTCGGGCGTGGCCGGCGCCGCGTACGGGCCGGGGATCGTCGGCGCGGTCGGCGCCGGGTACGAGCCAGGACTCGGCGCCGCGTACGGGCCCGGGGTCGTCGGCGGGACCGGCGGCCAGCCGGGCGCGGTGCCCGGGGGATGCGGCCAGGCGGGCGCGCCCGCCGGCTCCTCGGGCATCAGGAACCACATGATCGGGTACGCCAGCGCGGCGATCCCGCCGGTGAGCAGGGTGGCGACCGCGAAGGCCACCCGCACGAGGGTGGGATCGACGGCGAAGTAGCGACCGAGGCCGCTGGCCACGCCGGCGAGCATCCGGTCGGTGACCGGCCGGCGGAGCTGCTTGTACGGGGCCTGGGAGGGGTTCGTGGAGGTCATGTCTCCACGGTCCCCCGCGGTCGGGCGGGCGACCTCGGTGACCGCCCGGACTCCTACCCTGACGCGTCCCTGAGGCGCCAGCAAAGAGTCAGGAATCTGACTCTTTTCGATGCGGGTAACCGCAGCCGGGGAGAATTTCCTCCCGTGACCACCTTGCTGGAGCCGCTCCGCAGGATCGCGGCATACGCAGTTTGTGCAGATTCAGACGGCCGAGTGTTGCTGGTCCGCGCATCGGAGCGCTCCGGCACCCCCGGCACGTGGTCGCTGCCCGGCGGGGCGGTCGACCACGGTGAGGACCCCAAGCACACCGTCGTCCGGGAGACCGCCGCCGAGACCGGCCTCTCGGTCGCCGTCGCCGCCCTCCAGGACGTCCTCGCCGACATGCGGGCGCTGCCCGAGCGCGGCATCACGATCCACACCGACCGGCTGCTCTACACGGTCTCGGTGCGGGGCGGGACGCTCGCCGACCGGGTCGACCGCCCCACCGACCTGGCCCGCTGGTTCACCCTCGACGAGGCCCGGGAGCTGCCGCTGCGCTCGTTCGCGGCGCGCGCCCTGGGCCTGCCCACCGCCACCGACGACATCGTGCCGGAGGAGGTGCCCGAGTTCCCCTCGTTCTACGCCGTCCCCGGTCCCGACGGGCTGCACCGGGCGCAGCGCTTCGCCGCGTACGCCGTGGTGACGGACCCGGAGGAGCGGGTCCTGCTCACCCGGGTCTCCGACGGCTACCCGGGCGCCGGCTGCTGGCACCTGCCCGGCGGCGGCACCGACTACGGGGAGCAGCCGGGCGCCGCGTTGATCCGGGAACTGGTGGAGGAGACCGGGCAGACCGGCCGCCTGGTCGAGCTGCTCGGGGTGGCCAGCCACCGGGACGCCGCCTCGCTCGGCCCGGAGGGCTACCCGATCGACTGGCACGGCGTCCGCGCCTTCTACCGGGTGGTCGTCGACCAACCCGCCCCGCCCACCGTGGCCGACGTCGGCGGCTCCACCTGCGAGGCCCGCTGGTTCCGCCGCGAGGAACTTGGCGCCCTCCCCACCGACCGCCTCACCGAGGTGACGGCCGAAGCGGTCCACGCCGCCCACCTGATCTGACCACCCCGCCCCGCGTCCGTGCGCCCGCCCGCCCCAGGCCGTTGATCATGAGGTTGACTGTGTGAAATGTCCGTCCCGGTGCCGCTAACCTCATGATCGACGGAGTTGGCGGTGGGGAGTGGGTGCGGGCGTGGTGGAGGAGCGGCGGCGGATCGGGGCGCACGGGGTGTTGCGGGACCCGGGTGGGCGGGTGCTGCTGGCGCGGGGGTCGGCGGCCTGTTCCTTTCCCGGGGTGTGGCAGCTGCCGGGGGGCGGTATCGAGCACGCCGAGCATCCGGCGCGGGCCGTCGAGCGCCAGTTCGCCGAGGAGACCGGGCTGATCGTCGCGGCGGGCGCGATCCGGGGCGCGGTCGCCGACGTGGCCACCTTCCCGTCCGACGGCGTCGCCGTGCACACCGACCGGCTGGTCTTCGACGTCGAGGCGCGCGGCGGTGAACTCCGCCCCGAGCCGGCCGGGGGCAGCGACGAGCTGGGCTGGTTCACCCCGGACGAGGCGGCGGCCGTGCCCCTGATGCCGTTCACCGCCGAGCTGCTCGGAGTGCCGGTGTCGCCGCTGCCGGCGGGCCTGCCCCGCGCGCTGCCGCCCGCGCTCGCCGCCCCGGACGCCGACCGGCGCCAGCGCTTCGCCGCGTACGGGCTGGTCACCGACCCGGCGGGGCGCGTGCTGCTCACCATGATCGCCGACGGCTACCCGGGCGCCGGGCGGTGGCACCTGCCCGGCGGCGGCACCGACCACGGCGAGCAGCCCGCCGCCGGCCTGCTCCGCGAACTGGTCGAGGAGGCCGGCCAGCTCGGCCGGGTGGTCGACCTGCTGGCCGTGGACAACATGCACAACCCGGCCGCGCTCGGCCCCGAGGGACGGCCGTTGGACTGGCACGGCGTACGCGTCATCTATCGGGTCCGGGTGGACGCCCCGACGGAGGCCGTGGTGACCGAGCTCGCCGGAGGCTCCACGGCGCGCGCTGCCTGGTTCGCGCCGGACCAGGTCAGGGGCCTGCGGATGACGGAGGTGGCGGCCCGCGCAACCGGACAACGGGGTAGCTGACACCCGCTCACCGAGCCGCCCTGGGCCTCCTCCGGTACAGTCGGTGGCAGGGATTGGCCGACGAAAACGGGCGATGAGGCCCGAGATGGGAATAACTGAGCGGTTCGTGCGGTTAAGAGAGTTATAAGTACCGCCGGCAGCTATCGCCAACCCCCTATCCCCTGTGCAATGGTGTACTCCGCAAATGGGCTGCCGGGCCCGAAAGGTCCGGCACGAGACAGCCGGACACCCGCCCGCGTGGCGGTCACCCGATCCGGTGATGGAGGAAACGTGCCGAGAGCCCCATGGCGCCGGCGTCGTACGACTGACAGTCCGCGCCCCGCAGGGCGTCGCTGGGCGGGCCGGTTGCGCCGCAGCAGCACGTTCGCCCGCCAGGTGCTGCTGGTCCGGGTGGGCCGCCGGGACGGCGCCGCCGTCACCGGGACCGACCTGGTCACCCCCGACCACCGCTGGTCCGACCGCCAGCGCCGCCGCTACGGGCGGTACGAGGCCGAGGTCGAGGCCGTGATGCCGGTCAGCCCGGCGCTCGGCCCGGCCACGCCGGTCGACGAGTCGCCGGCCATGTCGATCCCGCTGCTGCCGGGCGAGCGCACCGCCGCCCGCCGGGCGAAGTTCGCGCTGGTCAACGCCTGCACCCTGAGCAGCCTCGTGCTCGGCATGCTGGCGATCTTCCTGGCCATGCAGGGCGAGGTCCGGATCGCGGCGCTCTGCCTGATCGCCTGCGTCGCGTTCGACGGCCTCGACGGGGCGCTGGCCCGCAAGCTCAACGTGGCCAGCCCGTTCGGCGCGCAGATGGACTCACTGGCCGACATGTGCTCGTTCGGCCTCGCCGCGCCGGTCGTGGTCTACGCCTCGCTGGCCGGCTCGGTGCCGCCGGCGGCCGCCGCGGTCGCCTGCGCCCTGGTCGCGGCCTGCGCCGCCATCCGGCTCGCCCGGTTCAACGTCTCGCCCAAGGACGGCCGGTTCTTCTGCGGCGTGCCGACCACCATGGCGGCCGCCGTGCTGGCCCTCACCGTGGCGATCGGGGTGCCGGTCTCCGGGCTGGTCATGGTCGCCGGGGTGGCGCTGCTCGCCTTCGCCATGGTCTCCAGCTTCCCCTACGCGAAGCTCGCCCGGCTGGTGAAGCTGCCGCCGTGGCTCTGGCTGGCCCCGGTGGTCGGCGCGCTTGTCGACATCCGGCTCACCTTCGCCCTCGTGGTGGTGGGCTACCTGGTCAGCGGCCCGGTGCTCTGGCTGCGCCAGCGCCACACCGCCTGACCCGCAGCACGCGAGAAGGGGCGCCGCGGAAGCGGCGCCCCTTCTCGCGTTCCTGGGATCAGTTCCAGCGGGCGATGACCGTCGACCCGCCGACCACCTTGTCACCCGGGCCGACCAGCGGCTCGGCGGCCTCGGCCGGCAGGTAGACGTCGGTGCGGGAGCCGAACCGGATCAGGCCGAAGCGCTCGCCCCGGGCCAGCAGCGCGCCGACCGGCGCCCGCTGCACGATCCGGCGGGCGATCAGCCCCGTCCGCTGCGCCACCACCACCGTGCCGTGGTCGGTGTCCAGCACCGTGTACGCGGCCACGTTGTGCTCGGCGTCCGGCTTCATGGCGTTGACGAAGCCGCCGTCGGCGACGAAGTAGTCCACCACCTTGCCGGCCACCGGTGAGCGGTTGACGTGCACGTCCAGCACGGACAGGAAGACCGCGATCCGCAGCCACTCGCCCTCGCCGAAACGCTCGTCGTGCAACCGCTGCACCGACAGGACCTGACCGTCCGCCGAGGCGACCACGGCCGACGGGTCCTCCGGCACGTCCCGCTCCGGGTCGCGGAAGAACGCGGCCACCGGTGCGGCGGCCAGTGCCGGCAGCAGCCAGAGCTTGGACTTCGGCCGGGCGGCCCGGGCCAGCGCGGCCAGACCGAGGGTGATGCCGGCCGCGGCCACGCCGTTGGAGTCGATGTGCATGCCCCGGGTCAGCGGCACGCTCGACGGCCGGTACGCCGGGGACAGCGACGCGGCCAGCGCGGCCGGCGCGGGAGTGGAGCGCAGGTGGTGCACGCGTACCGGCGGGGAGTTGCGCAGCACCAGGTCGGTGCGGACGCCGTGCAGCACCCCCTGCCGGTCCAGCTCGGCCCCGGCGCCCTCGGTGCGGAACAGGGGCGCGGCCACGCTCAGCACGGCCCCCTCGGCGAGGTACTTCGTCAACCCGTCGACGGCGGTGCGGGCCTCCTCGGCGGTGCCGGTGAACGCCTCGGCCGCGATCACCACCGCGGCGGCGTCCGCCTCGGCGAGGGTGTCGACCACGCGTACCCGGTCGGCCACCCAGCGGCCCTGAGCCGTCACGTGCGCGCGGAGCGCCGCCGCGGAGGCGCCCTCCGCCGGCACGACCGTGAGCCGGTCGCCGGGGAGCAGCGCCTCGATCGCCGCGGCCAGCACCGCGGACTCCGGGGTCGCGCCGACCAGCAGGCCGGCCTTCGCGTCGTTACGCCGGGCGAACTCACTGACGAGGGTGCGGGCGGCGCGCTCGCCGACGCGGACCGCACCGGCGGGACCGGTGACGCGCACGGCGGGGGACTGGGTCATCTCGGACGGGCTCCTGACGAGGTAGAGACGGAAGGCGGCGGTGCCGACCCGGGCGACCCGGCCGACCGGGCGCCCCGGCCGCGACCGGGGCGCCACGGGTGGGCCGGCCGGCGGAGGCGAGATCTCCACCAGCCAGCATAGGCGGCGCCGGCGGCCCCCCGCACCGCCGCGGTCAGCCCGGCCCGTCCCCGCCGGCACGCGGGCCGCCCCCCGGCCGGTCCGCCGCGTCGTCGACCGCCGGCAGCTCGCGGGTTGCCGGCCCGGCCGTGCCGTCCCGGCCCTCCGTCGCGGTCGGCAGCTCGCGGGTCGCCGGCTCGGCCGTGCCGTCCCGGCCGTCGGTCGCGGTCGGCAGTTCGCGGGTCGCCGGCTCGGCCGTGCCGTCCCGGCCGTCGGTCGCGGTCGGCAGCTCCCGGGTTGCCGGCTCGGCGCTGCCGTCCCGTTCCCCGGTCGCGGCGGGCAGTTCGCGGGTCTCGGGATCCGCCCGCCCCTCCGGCGCCGGCTCGACCGGGGACAGCTCGCGGGTCGCCGGCTCGCCGGGCGACCAGCGTGGCTCGGCGTCGAAGGGACGGTCCTCCCGGGCCGCGAGCGGCGCGTCGGTCACGGCGTCCGTGGCCCACTCGTCCGCCTCCTCGGCCGTGGGTGCGCCGGCCCCGCCGGCCGGCGTGCCGGCCTCGTAGGGGGCGGACACCGTCGTCTCCGCCGCCGGCGGCTCGGTGTGCCGGCCCGAGCGCAGTGCGCCGACCAGCCCGAGCAGTCCGATCAGGATCAGCGCGCCGGCCAGGAACCAGCCCACCGGGGGAAGCGCCAGCCCGAGGATCCGGGCCAGCAGCCACCAGGCGGACAGCCCGAGGAAGGCCAGCCCGAAGGCGAAGGACACGATGTCGGTGCGGTGAGCCTTCACCGGGTCACCTCCAGGTTTCCGGCGTTCACGTGGACCAGCAGGCGCAGCGTGCCGCCGCCGCGGCCGTCCGGCCCGAGGTCGGTGTTCTCCCACTGGCGGCCGTTCAGCCCGCCGGTCCGCCGGCCGAAGACGGTGGCGTCACCCGCGTTCACGTCGGCCACGGTGGTGACGTCGACGTTCGGCGGCACGACCACCGTCGCCTTGCCGAAGTTGACCTCGACGGTCACCTGGGTGTCCTTCTTGTCGAAGTCGACCGCCCGCAGGTCCAGGACGGCGTCGCCGAAGTTGTTCTCGTACCGGTCGGCCAGGTCCCGGTAGTCCGCCGGCGCCCAGGTGACGTTCCCGTCGATCCCGCGGACCCGGTCGTAGGAGTCGGCGACGGTGGCGATGCCCAGCGCCGCCGCGGTCACCAGACCGAGTGCGATCAGCCAGCGGGCCCGGCCGAACCAGGTGCCCACGAGCAGCCCGAGCCCGATGGTGGCCAGCACCGCGGCGAAGTAGCCGGCCGCGCCGACCGGGAACACGTCGAGCAGGTCGAGCATCGCCACCACGCCCAGCGCCAGGAAGATCAGCGAGAACGTGACCGCGCCGAGCGCGGAGCGCTCCTTCGGCCGCTTCGGCGGCCGGGCCGGCCGGGCCGGCGCGGGCGGGGCGGGTGGGGCCGACCCGGCGTACGGGCCGTGCGGGGCGAACGGCGGCCGGTAGCCGCCCGGGGGCAGTGGCGCGCCCACCGGGGCCGGCGGCGGCACGGCGGCGGGCTCGGCGTAGGGACGGCCGCTCGTCGGCGCGGCGGACCACGCCGCGGCCTCCGTGCCGGGCCACGCCTCGCCGGCCCGGCTGCCCGGGACGGCCGGCGGCCGGGCCAGGGTGGGCTCCGGCTCGGACCAGGCGGGCTGGGCGACGCTCGTCGCCGGCCAGCCGCCGGCGGACACCGGCGCGGGCGGGTATCCCGGCTCGGGCCGGGCGGCCGGCGGGGCGGTGACCGGCTGTTCGGCGGACCAGGGCGTCGGCGGGGCCTCGGCCGGCTCGTTCGGCCACGGCGGCGCGGCCGCGGCCGGCGTGCCGGGCCAGGGCGCCGACGGGGTGGCCGGCGGGACCGGTCCGGCCGCGGCCGGCACGTCGGGAGCGGGCGCGGCGGCCGCCGGCGCCGGCCAGGCCACCGGGGGGACCGGACCCGGCGGCGGGCCGGGGGGCGCGCCGGGCGCCGCCGTCCGGGCGGCCGGGCCGCGCTGGTCGCGGTTGAGCAGCAGCGCGCCGCCGATCAGGATCACCGCGCCGAGCAGGATCGCCCGGAAACCGTTGGTGACGACGTAGCCGAAGCCGACCGCGACCACGATGCTGAGCACGATCACGGTGATCGGGGACATGCTGGACCGGCCGCGGCCGAGCATCGACTCCACCGGCGACGCGGTGTCTCCCTCGCCGGGGATGATCAGCCACGCGGTGACGTAAACCAAAAGGCCGATGCCGCCGAAGAAGCCCAGCACGGCCAGGAGCACCCGCCACAGCACCGGGTCGGTGTTGGTGGCCCGGCCGATCGCCGCGCAGACGCCGGCCAGGTAGCGGCCCTCCCGGGGGCGGACCAGCCCGTACCGGGAGGTGAAACCGGCGGCGCCGGGCGGTGGGGCGTACCCGGTGGGTGGCGGGTCGGCGAACGGCGTGCCGCCGGCGGGCGGCGGGCCCGGCGGCGGGGTGGATCCGAACGGCGGGGGCGCCGTGGCGTCGGCGGCGGTGGGCGCCGGCCCCGGCGGGGGTGGCGGTGGCCCGTCCTGTGCTGCCGCCCCGGGGCGGGGCGGACGGGCAGCGTCCTCGGTCATGACTCCGATCCTGCTGCCCGGGCCGCCCGAGCGTCCTCAGGACCCGACCCTGACCCCACCCTGAGATCCTCGGGCCGGGGATGTCCGGGGCGTCCCCGTGGTCCGGGGCGGTCCGGACGTGTGACGATCGGTTCGTCGGCCACCGCCGGCACGCCGTCCGCGACCCGGGAGCCTCCGATCAGCAGCACCGTGACCCCGCACCCCCCGCGCCTCTACCGGGCCACCGAGCACCGGCTGGCCGCGGGAGTGGCCGCCGGTCTCGCCGAACACCTGGGCATCTCGGTGCTCCGGGTCCGGGTGGCGTTCATGGTGCTGCTCGGGCTGAGCGGGCTCGGGCTGCTGCTCTACGCGGCCTTCTGGGCGGTCGTCCCGCCCCGGCCCGGCGACACCGCCGTCCCGCCCCGCCGCGACGTCGCCCAACTGCTGCCCTTCGTGGCCATCGGGCTGGGCGTGCTGCTGCTCCAGGTCGTCGCCTTCGACTCGGTCGGTGCGGCCGGCACCGCCGGCTGGCTGGTCGCCATCATCGCGGTCGGCGCCGGCGTGATCTGGCACCAGTCCGCGCCCGAGCGTCGCCGGCAGTGGGGCGGCTCGATGGCGGTGCCCTGGCTGGGCGCGGTGGTGGAGGAGAGCGACCGGCGCGCGTTCGTGCTGCGCTTCATCGGCGGCGGGGTGCTCGTCGCGGTCGGCATCATCGGCGTGGCGGCGGTCTACTCCCCGGCGCAGAACTTCGACGCGGTGCTCAACGGCATCATCTTCGCGCTCGTCGGGCTGGCCGGCGTGGGCGTCGTGACCGGCCCGGTGCTCTGGCGCACCTGGAACCAGCTCCGCTCGGAGCGCGAGGGGCGGATCCGCGAGCAGGAGCGGGCCGAGCTGGCCGCCATGGTGCACGACCAGGTGCTGCACACCCTCGCCCTGATCCAGCGCAACGCCGCCGACGTCAAGACGGTGCAGCGGCTGGCCCGGGGCCAGGAGCGGTCGCTGCGGAACTGGCTCTACAAGCCGGCCGCCTCGCCGACCGAGCGCTTCGCGGCCGCGTTGGAACAGGCCGCCGCCGAGGTGGAGGACACCTTCGCGATCACGGTGGAGACGGTGGTGGTCGGCGACCGGGAGACCGACGAGCGGGTCGGGGCGCTGGTCGCCGCGGCCCGGGAGGCGCTGGTCAACGCGGCCCGGCACGCCGGCGTACGCACCGTCTCGCTCTACGCCGAGGTGGAGCCGGAGCAGGTGAGCGCCTTCATCCGGGACCGGGGCAAGGGCTTCGACCCGGATACCGTGGAGGATCACCGGCACGGGGTCCGGGGTTCGATCATCGGACGGATGAAGCGGCACGGCGGCCGGGCGGAGATCAGGTCCGAGCCGGGGGAGGGGACCGAGGTCCGGCTGATCCTGCCGATCAGCGGCTCGGGCTCCACGGCGGAAAGGGACAGATGACCATGGTCGAGCAGGGACCGGTCGAGGGCGCGGCGCCCCGGGACGGGCGGCTGCGGGTGTTTCTCGTGGACGACCACGCGATGTTCCGGGCCGGCGTCCGCGCCGAGCTCGGCGCGCGCGTCGAGGTGGTCGGCGAGGCCAGCACGGTGGCGGAGGCGGTCACCCGGATCGCGGCGATGCAGCCGGACGTGGTGCTGCTCGACGTGCACATGCCCGACGGCGGCGGCCGGGCGGTGCTGGAGGCGATGCGGCGTACGCACCCGCAGGTGCGGTTCCTCGCGCTGAGCGTGTCCGACGCCGCCGAGGACGTGATCGGGCTGATCCGGGCGGGCGCCCGGGGCTACGTCACGAAGACCATCTCGCCGGAGGAGCTGACCGACGCCATCCGGCGGGTGGCCGACGGGGACGCGGTGTTCAGCCCCCGGCTGGCCGGGTTCGTGCTGGACGCCTTCGCGGCCCGGCCGGACGCGCCGGTGGCCGACCCCGAGCTGGACCAGCTGACCAACCGGGAGCGCGAGGTGCTCCGGCTGCTCGCCCGGGGATACGCGTACAAGGAGATCGCCCGGGAGCTGTACATCTCGATCAAGACGGTCGAGACGCACGTCTCCAACGTGCTGCGCAAGCTGCAGATGTCCAACCGGTACGAGCTGTCGCGCTGGGCCGCCGACCGCCGCCTGGTCTGACCGCTCCGCCGGGGCCGGCCCGGGGCGCTCACTCCGTGCGCAGCACGGTGAACGCCTCGGCCAGCCGCCCGGACGGGAGGCCGGCGTTGTCGGCCACGGTGGTGAGCCGGTCCCGGATCCACGTCGGCACGTCCAGGTGGGCGGTCTGCGACCGGTGCGCCTCCATCGCGGCGATCTTGCGGTCGATCCGGTCGGTCACGTCGACCGCGTGGTCCGGGCCGGGCCCGCCGGCGTACCAGATCTCCCGGACCACCCACGGCTCCAGCCCCTCGTCGAGCAGTTCGGGGAAGGCGAAGGGGTTGCGCGAGTCGGGGTAGACGGCGCAGGTGGCCGCCTCGCCGACGGCCAGGTGGTCGGGGTGGCTCGGCCCGGTCAGGTGCTCCCAGCGCCGCAGCGGCGAGCTGGTCAGCACGCGGTCGGGCCGGAACCGGCGGATCCCGGCGCTGATCTGCCGGCGCAGCGTCAGGCTGGCCGTGAGGATGCCGTCGGTGTGGCCGTCGAGGAAGTCGACCCGGTGCACGCCGACCGCGGCGGCCGCGGCCCGCTGCTCCGCCTCCCGCCGGGCCGGCATCTCCGCGCGTGGCGTGTCGTCGAAGCCGCCGGAGTCTCCCCGGGTGGCGATCAGGTACGCCACCTCGATACCCTCATCCACCCAGCCGGCTATGGTGCCCGCACAGCCGAAGTCGACATCATCCGGATGGGCAAAAACTGCCAGTGCTCGACGGACGTCGGGCAGGGCTGGAGCGGACGCAGGGAAGCTCACAGCGCCGAGACTACGCGGGTGACCTCGCCCCATCTGGCCGTGTCGTACCTGTTCAGGGCCGTCCGATCCACGCCTTTCATGATCTTTTCTCAAGTATCGGCAACGTGGCGACCAACTAACGGCTTGATAACGGCACCTTCACGCAAAGGGCAGGTGGGTGTCACAGTGGCAACACCTCACCCCCCGGTGTGAGGCACCCCGTCGGGCACGCCGACCACGTGACGCCGCCTCCAGGCGCCGGTGCGTGGCTGTCGACCCTGCGCGGTGTCCTCGTCGAAGGGTGTGGCGCCCGGCGGATCGGTACCCCTGGGGGTGTCCCGAATTCCTCTGCGGTAAACCGGCGACCTGTGGTTCGGGTCGTCGGCGGTGTCACCCCCCACACGTGCGTGAAACCCACGACGGAACCAGGTTAGAAAGAGGAGGCCCCTCGGAATGAGAGTCTCGAAGCGGGCGAGCGGCGCGCTCGCGGTGGGCGCGGCATTCGCGCTCATCGCGTCCGGCTGCTCCAGCGGCAACGACGACGGTGGCGACGCCGGCGCCAGCAAGGACGGCGCGATCGTCATCGACGGCACCCAGCCGGAGAACCCCCTGGTTCCGGCGAACACCACCGAGACCGGTGGCGGCAAGATCATCGACTGGGTCTGGAGTGGCCTGGTCGAGTACCCCAACAACGGTGGGGCCCCGCAGAACCTGCTGGCCGAGTCGATCGAGACGAGCGACTCGAAGGTCTTCAAGATCAAGATCAAGCAGAACACCAAGTTCCACGACGGCACCACCGTCAAGGCCGAGAGCTTCGTCAAGGCCTGGAACTGGGCGGCCTACGGCCCGAACGGCGCGCAGAACGCCTCCTTCTTCTCTGACATCCAGGGCTTCGAGGACACCTACACCGAGGACCCGGACGGCCCGGACGGCCCGAAGAAGGCCCCGGAGCCGAAGGCCAAGGAGATGTCCGGCCTCAAGGTCATCGACGACTGGAACTTCGAGGTCACGCTCTCCTCGCCGACCGCCGTGTTCCCGACCAAGCTCGGCTACAGCGCCTTCATGCCGCTGCCCGACGCCTTCTTCGCCACCACCCCGGCGGAGTTCGGCAAGAAGCCGATCGGTAACGGCCCGGTCAAGCTCGTCTCCTGGCAGGACGACGTCGAGCTGAAGCTCACCCGCTTCGACGACTACAGCCTGCGCGACAAGATGAAGATCAAGGACGTCACCGTCAAGATCTACCAGGACGACACGGCGGCCTACAACGACCTGCTCGCCGGCAACCTGGACTTCCAGCAGCAGGTCCCGGTCTCCTCGCTGGCCGGTGACAAGTGGAAGACCGACCTGGGCGAGCGGGCGGTCCAGACGACCGTCCCGTCGAACGGCATCATCGCCTTCCCGATCTACGACAAGCGCTTCCAGAACGCGAAGCTGCGCCGGGCGATCTCGCTGTCGATCAACCGGCAGGAGGTCACCGACAAGATCTTCTTCGGTAACCGCAAGCCGGCCGACAGCTGGGCCAACCCGCTGACCCCGGGCGCGACCCCGGGCGACTGCACCGCCTGCAAGTTCGACCCGGACGAGGCCAAGCGGCTGCTCCAGGAGGCCGGTGGCTTCCAGGGCAAGCTGACCCTGTCGTACAACGCGGACGCCAGCCACAAGGAGTGGATGGAGGCCGTCGCCCAGCAGATCAAGACCAACCTGGGCATCGACGCGGTCGCCGTGGGCGTGCCGACCTTCGCGGTCTTCCGGGCGAACATCAACGCCTACAAGATGACCGGCATGTACCGCGCCGGCTGGCAGCAGGACTACCCGGACGTGGAGAACTGGATCAACCCGCTCTACGTGACCGGCGGTTCCTCGAACGACGGCAAGTACAGCAACCCGCAGGTGGACGCCCTCGCCAAGGAGGCCTCCGCGGCCCCCAGCCTCGAGGAGGCCCACAAGAAGTTCGCCGAGGCTGTCAAGATCATTGACCAGGACGTCCCGGCGATCCCGATCTACTTCAGCGGCGAGCAGTCCGGCCACTCGGAGAAGATCAAGAAGCTGGAGCTGACCAACGTCGGCGAGCTCGACATCACCTCGGTCGAGCTCTGATCCGAACGGTCTGACCCCGGGTCGGGCTCGCCTACCGGTGAGCCCGACCCGGGGCCGTTCCGCGAGGGGGTGTACAACAAACCCCTCGCACGTTGTCACCATCCGTGTCGGCCGTCCGACGCGCCCCCTTGTCAGGAGGACCACCCCATGGGCCGTTATCTGTTGAGACGGCTGCTGCAACTCGTGCCGGTGTTCATCGGCACGACGTTCCTGATCTACTGGCTCGTCTGGTCGGTACCGGGCGACCCCTTCGCCGGCAAGTGCGGCGACCGCGGTTGCCCGCCGAACTACCGGGCCATGATGACCGAGAAGTACCATCTCGACGATTCGATCTGGGTGCAGTACGCCAGCTACATGAAGAACCTGTTCCAGGGCGACTTCGGTATCACGTTCGGCGGTCGCGAGATCAGCGACATCATCACCACGTCGTACCCGAACACCCTGAAGCTGGCGGTGGTCGCGCTCGCCATCGAGGCCCTCATCGGTCTCGGCGCGGGTGTCCTGACCGGTCTTCGGCGCAACGGCTTCCTGGACAACCTGGTCCTCGTCTCGTCCCTCTTCCTGATCGCGCTGCCGGTCTTCGTCATCGGCTTCGTGCTCCAGTGGTTCCTCGGCGTCAAGTGGGGCATCATCACCCCGACCGTCTCCAACGAGATGCGGTTCAGCGAGCTGATCGTGCCGGGCTTCGTCCTGGGCAGCGCCTCGACGGCGTACATCGCGCGGGTGGCGCGGACCAGCATCGCGGAGAACCGGCGTGCCGACTACGTCCGTACCGCCATCGCCAAGGGCCTCCCCATGCGCCGGGTCGTCGGCGTGCACCTGCTGCGCAACTCGCTCATCCCGGTGGTCACCCTGCTGGGCACCGACCTCGGCGCCCTCATGGGTGGCGCCATCATCACCGAGGGCATCTTCGGCATCAACGGCATCGGCCGCCAGGTGCTCCGGGCGATCGTCACCAAGGAGAGCGCTACCGTTGTCGGCATCGTGGTGGTGCTGGTGGTCGTCTATCTCGTGATGAACCTGCTGGTGGACCTGCTCTACGCCGCCCTGGACCCGAGGATCCGCTATGAGTGACCCGAGTACCGCGTCGATCGTCTCGACGCCGCCCGCGACCATGCCGACCGAGGCCGGTTCCGGCGCGCCCGCCAACGCCGGTCTCCCGGAGAACGCGCAGAAGCAGCAGAAGCCGCGCGGCCTGCTCGGTGACGCCTGGCGGGACCTGCGCCGCAAGCCGCTGTTCTGGATCTCGGCGGCCTTCATCCTGCTGTTCGTCGTGATGGCCGCGTTCCCGCAGCTGTTCACCTCCGACGACCCCGTCAACGGCGCGCTGTCGCGCAGCCGGGTCGACCCGTCGGCCGACGCCTGGTTCGGCTACGACGTGCAGGGCCGGGACGTGTACGCCCGGACCATCTACGGTGCCCGCGCCTCCATCGTGGTGGCGCTGCTCTCCGTGATCGGCACGATGCTGATCGGCGGCACGATGGGCATCATCGCCGGCTACCGCGGTGGCTGGGTGGACGCGCTGCTCTCCCGGATCGCCGACATCTTCTTCGGCCTGCCGTTCGTGCTCGGCGCGATCGTCATCCTGACCACGTTCAACGGGTCGGGCACCGACAACGGTGAGTGGACGATCATGGGCCTGGTCATCATGTCGCTGACCGTGCTGAGCTGGCCGGTCGTGATGCGGCTGATGCGTTCCTCGGTGCTCGCCACCAAGGAGGCGGACTACATCGTGGCAGCCCGGGCGCTGGGTGCCGGCACCGGCCGGATCATCCTCAAGCACCTGCTGCCGAACTGCCTGGCTCCGCTGCTGGTCTACGGCACGATCATGGTCGGCTCGTTCATCGGCGCGGAGGCCACGCTGTCCTTCCTGGGCATCGGCCTGAAGAGCCCGGTGGTCTCCTGGGGCATCATGATCAGCGAGGCGCAGAACTACATCCGCGTCTCGCCGTTCCTGCTGTTCTTCCCCTCCGCGTTCCTCGTCGCCGCCGTGCTGAGCTTCGTCATGCTCGGCGAGGCGGTCCGCGAGGCCCTCGACCCGAAGCTCCGATAGGGGAACTGAGTTGTCCGACATTCTCGTGTCCGAGCAGTCCGCGCCGGGCGCCGACGGATCCGGCCGCCCCTCGGGCCGCCTGCTCGAGGTCGACGGCCTGCGGGTGGAGTTCCGCACCCGGGACGGTGTCGCCAAGGTCATCAACGGGGTGACGTACCACGTCGACGCGGGGGAGACCCTCGCCGTGCTCGGCGAGTCCGGCTCCGGCAAGAGCGTCACCGCGCAGACCATCATGGGCATCCTCGACACCCCGCCCGGCTTCGTCACCGGGGGCCAGGTCCGCTTCCACGGCAAGGACATGCTCAAGATGTCCGCCGAGCAGCGGCGCCGGATCCGGGGCGAAGGCATTGCGATGATCTTCCAGGACTCGCTCTCCGCCCTCAACCCGGTTTTCACCGTCGGCTTCCAGATCGCCGAGCAGTTCCGCATCCGGCGCGGCATGAGCCGCTCGGACGCCAAGAAGCGCGCGATCGAGATGCTCGACCAGGTCAAGATCCCGAACGCCAAGGGCCGGTACAGCAACTACCCGCACCAGTTCTCGGGTGGTATGCGGCAGCGCGCCATGATCGCCATGTCGCTGGCGCTCGACCCCGAGGTGCTGATCGCCGACGAGCCCACCACCGCGCTGGACGTGACCGTGCAGGCCCAGATCATGGACCTGCTCGGCGAGCTCCAGCGGGAGCGGCAGATGGGCATGATCCTGATCACCCACGACCTCGGCGTGGTCGCCGACGTCGCGGACCGGATCGCGGTCATGTACGCCGGCCGGATCGTCGAGGAAGCCGACGTGTACGACCTGTACGCCAAGCCGGCGCACCCGTACACCCTCGGCCTGCTCAACTCGATCCCGCGGATGGACGAGAAGGGGCAGGAGCTCCGGACCATCAAGGGCCTCCCGCCGAACCTGATGAACATCCCGCCGGGCTGCGCCTTCAACCCGCGCTGCCCCATGGCGCAGCCGGTGTGCCGGGAGAAGGTGCCCCCGCTGCTGCAGTTGGGTCGGGGCCGGGCCAGCGCCTGCCACTTCGCCGAGGAGCTCGTGAACCGTGACTGAGAACATCATCGAGGTCCGTGACCTGGTCAAGCACTACCCCGTGACCCGGGGTGTGGTGTTCAAGAAGACCATCGGTCAGGTCAAGGCGGTCGACGGCGTCTCCTTCGACCTGAAGGCCGGCGAGACCCTCGGCGTCGTCGGCGAGTCCGGCTGCGGCAAGTCGACGCTGGCCCGGGTGCTGATGAACCTGGAGAAGCCGACCGCCGGCCAGGTGCTCTACAAGGGCCAGGACATCTCCAAGCTCTCCGGCGGCGCGCTGCGGCGCCTGCGCCGGCAGATCCAGCTGGTGATGCAGGACCCGTACACCTCGCTGAACCCGCGCATGACGGTCGGTGACCTCATCGGCGAGCCCTTCGAGATCCACCCCGAGGTGGCTCCGCGACGGTCCCGCCGGGACAAGGTCAAGGAACTGCTCGACCTGGTCGGCCTCAACCCGGAGCACATCAACCGGTACCCGCACCAGTTCTCCGGCGGCCAGCGGCAGCGCATCGGCATCGCCCGGGCGCTCGCCCTGCGGCCCGAGGTCATCGTCTGCGACGAGCCGGTGTCGGCCCTGGACGTGTCGATCCAGGCGCAGGTGATGAACCTGCTGGAGAAGCTCCAGGCCGAGTTCGGCCTCTCGTACGTCTTCATCGCCCACGACCTGTCGGTCGTGCGCCACCTCTCCGACCGGGTCGCGGTGATGTACCTGGGCAAGATGGTGGAGGTCGGCACCGAGGACGAGATCTACGAGCGGCCGACCCACCCGTACACCCAGGCGCTGCTGTCGGCGGTGCCGGTGCCCGACCCGACCGTGCGGGAGAGCAAGGCGATCATCCGCCTCCAGGGTGACGTCCCCTCGCCGGTCAGCCCGCCCTCGGGCTGCCGGTTCCGCACCCGGTGCTGGAAGGCGCAGGACGTCTGCGCCCAGGATGTGCCGCTGCTCCAGATCCGGCCGGGCTCGGACCACCCGAGCGCCTGCCACTTCGCCGAGAAGCGGGAGATCGTCGCCACCCACGACGCGGCCTGACCGACCAGGGACCGCCTGCCGGCGTCAGCTCGACGCCGGCAGGCGGTTCGTCGTATCCGGGGACTTCGCGCCCCCGGGACCCCTCACAGCGGTCCGCGGCCGGCGCGCAGCAGCAGGAGCGCGAGCTGGGTGCCGTCCGCGCCGAGCGCCGCGCGGAACCGCTCCAGGATCTCCCGCTCCCGGGAGAGCACGAGCCGGGTGCCGCCGGAGGCCATCCGGGTGGCCCCGACCTCCTGGGAGAGCGCGGCCCGCTCCTGCCAGAGCGCGATGATGGTGCGGTCGATCTCGTCGATCCGCTCCCGGATCTCGCTGATCCGCTCGGCCGCCGCCGAGTCGTCGGTGCCGGTCCGGGCCGCCGCGGCCCCAGTCGGGTCACCGCCGGCGGGCCGGCCCTGCGGCGCCAGGCTGCCGCTGGACTCCACCACGTCAGTCATCATCGTCGTACCCCTCGGGGTCTCGGGCCCGGTACCCGGATCCCGGGACGGAAAAGCCCCGGGCTCCAGGAGCCCGGGGCTTTTCGTAGGTCTGTGATCAGGCGCGACCTACGGCTGCCGGACTCCCGGTGCCGTAGTAAAAGTAGAAGCGCTGATCGGACACGCCGTCGAGTATGCCGACCCGCGGGCCGTACGCGCAAGGAAACCCGCCAACAGGTGGGACGTGACGCCGCCGTCCCGTCGGCGGCGCGGGCGGGAAGTGTCCGGCGGTCGGCATAGACTTCCCGTGCGATGCATCCTCTCTTCGACATCCCCGCGTCCCCGCCCGCGCCGGAGCCCGGTGCGACCCCACCGCGTCCCGGGTCCGACGACTCCGGCCCGGCTCGCCGGTCGCCGCGCCGTGACCTGAAGCCGTCGGTCCGGCCGGACCCGCAGGCCCTCCTCGCCGGGCTGAACGGGCCCCAGCGGGACGCGGTCACCCACGCGGGGTCCCCGCTGCTCATCGTGGCCGGCGCCGGCTCCGGGAAGACCCGGGTGCTGACCAACCGGATCGCCTACCTGCTCGCCGCGCGGGACGTGCACCCCGGCGAGATCATCGCGATCACCTTCACCAACAAGGCCGCCGGTGAGATGAAGGAGCGGGTGGCCGCGCTGGTCGGCCCGCGCGCCCGGTTGATGTGGGTCTCGACCTTCCACTCGGCCTGTGTCCGGATCCTCCGCGCCGAGCACGAGCACGCCGGCCTCAAGTCCACCTTCTCGATCTACGACGCCGACGACTCCCGCCGGCTCATGCAGATGGTCGCCCGCGAGCTGGACCTGGACCCGAAGCGCCACCCGGCGCGCGGCCTGGCCGCCCAGGTCTCCAATCTGAAGAACGAGCTGGTCGACCCGGAGGAGTTCGCCGGCCGGGCCAAGGGCCCCAACGAGCGGGCGCTGGCCGAGGCCTACACGCTCTACCAGCGGCGGCTGCGCGAGGCGCACGCGCTGGACTTCGACGACCTGATCATGACGACGGTGCACCTGCTCCAGTCGCACCCGCACGTGGCCGAGAGCTACCGGCGCCGGTTCCGGCACGTGCTGGTCGACGAGTACCAGGACACCAACCACGCCCAGTACGTGCTGATCAAGGAGCTGGTCTCCGGCACCGAGGGCATCCCGCCGGCCGAGCTCTGCGTGGTCGGCGACGCCGACCAGTCGATCTACGCGTTCCGCGGCGCCACCATCCGCAACATCCTGGAGTTCGAGCGCGACTTCACCGACGCCCGGACGATCCTGCTGGAGCAGAACTACCGGTCCACACAGACCATCCTCAACGCCGCCAACGCCGTGATCGACCGGAACACCTCCCGCAAGCCCAAGCGGCTGTGGAGTGACGCCGGGGCCGGCGAGCAGATCGTCGGCTACGTGGCCGACACCGAGCACGCCGAGGCCGACTGGGTGGCCCGGGAGATCGACCGGCTGGTCGACGCCGGTGACACCCGCCCGGGCGACGTGGCCGTCTTCTACCGCACCAACGCCATGTCCCGCGTCTTCGAGGAGGTGTTCATCCGGGTCGGCCTGCCCTACAAGGTGGTCGGCGGGGTGCGCTTCTACGAGCGCAAGGAGGTCCGCGACGCGCTGGCCTACCTGCGCGCGGTGGTCAACGACGACGACACGGTCAGCCTGCGCCGGATCCTCAACACCCCGCGTCGCGGCATCGGCGAGCGCGCCGAGGCGTGCGTGGAAGCGCTGGCCAGCCGGGACCGGATCTCCTTCGGCGCCGCGCTGCGCCGGGCCAAGGACGCGCCGGGGATCTCCACCCGGGCCGCCAACGGCATCGCCGAGTTCGTCGCGCTGCTCGACGAGGCACGTGAGCTGGCCGCCACCGGCACCCCGGAGGAGGTGCTGGAGGCCCTGCTGACCCGCTCGGGCTACCTGGCGGAGCTGGAGGAGAGCCTCGACCCGCAGGACGCCGGCCGGGTGGACAACCTCCAGGAACTGGTCAGCGTCGCCCGGGAGTACACCGAGCGGATCGAGGCGCTGGGCGGGGAGGACGAGCGGGCCACCCTGGCCGGTTTCCTGGAGCAGGTGGCGCTCGTCGCCGACGCCGACCAGATCCCCTCCGACGACCCGGACCACCAGGGCGTGGTGACCCTGATGACGCTGCACACCGCCAAGGGGCTGGAGTTCCCGGTGGTGTTCCTGAGCGGCCTGGAGGACGGCGTCTTCCCGCACCTGCGCTCGCTGGGCGACACCCGCGAACTGGAGGAGGAGCGGCGGCTGGCCTACGTGGGCATCACCCGCGCCCGGCAGCGCCTCTACCTGTCCCGGGCGGTCACCCGCTCGGCCTGGGGCGCGCCCGCCTACAACCCGCCGTCTCGCTTCCTGGAGGAGCTGCCGACCGAGCTGGTCCGCTGGGAGCGCACCGAGGGGTCGTACACCTCGTGGGCCGGTGGGGGCGGCGGCGTGGGCGGCCGGGCGGACCGGGTGCCCGGCGGGCGGGGCGGCTTCACCGGTGGGACGCCCAAGGCCACCGAGCTCGCCAAGCGGCTCGGGGTGGACGCCACCCGGCTGGCCACCGCAAGCGAGCTGAAGCAGGCGCCCAAGGTTTCGGTGGGCGACCGGGTCAACCACCAGCGCTACGGCCTCGGCCGGGTGCTGGCGGTGGAGGGACACGGTCCGGGCGCACGGGCGCAGATCGACTTCGGCGACCAGACCTTGTGGCTGGTCCTCCGGCACGCCCCCATCGACAAGCTCTGAGCCAGGTGGGGCCCGGCCCCGGCGACGTGCCGGACCGGGCCCCCCTCTCGTGGGATGGCCGTCAGCAGGCCACGTCGATGCCCCGGGCGCGCAGGAACGGCGCCGGGTCGATCTGGTTCCACATGGCGCCCTTGTGCACCTCGAAGTGCAGGTGCGGGCCGGTGGCGTCGCCGGTGGCGCCCTCGTAGCCGATGACCTGGCCGGCCTTCACCTTGTCGCCGACGCCGACGATCAGCCGGCTCTGGTGCGCGTAGTGGGTCAGGTAGCCGTTGGCGTGGTCGATGAAGACCGAGTTGCCGTAGCCGTCCCCGGCGTCACCGGCCTTGACCACGGTGCCCGCCGCGGCGGCGTGGATCGGCGTGCCCGACGGCATGGCGAAGTCGATGCCGGCGTGCAGGGTGCCCCACCGCTGCCCGTAGCAGGAGGTGATCTCGGCGCCCTTCATGGGGATGACCCAGGCCGGCGTCGGCTTGGTGGTCTTCTTCGGCTTCGGCTTCGGCTTGGCCGGGGCGGGCTTCGTCGGCTTCGGGCTGGCCGCGCTCGGGCTCGGCGACACGGCGGCGGAGGGGGTGACCGGGGCGGTGGACTCGCGGACCGAGCGGTCGGCACGGGCGGCAGCCTCGGCGCGCGCCTGGGCGTCGAAGTCGACAGCCGCGGGGGTCGGGGCGCCGTGGTCGGCGGTGGCGACGGAGACGCCCCCGAGGCCGAGGCCCAGCAGGGCCACCGCGCCGATGACGACATATGCGGTACGCCGGACCGGGCGCTGGCGCCGGTGCCGGGCGGGAGCGATGTCCGGGGTGTTCTCGTTCTGGACGGAGCTGTCTTCCTGCACGGAAACCTTCATCAGTCGAGGGGCACGTGACCTCGAAATACTGGTGTCGGCCGGGGTGGCGCCAGGTACGGGGCTCCGGAGGGCCGGTGAGGCTCCTGAGACTACCTGCCCGGGTTTACGCCGGGCTGGGCGGTTTCCTGCCGAAAAGGATCATGCACGGCTGTGGTGCCGCCCACATCTGCCGGTGTGATCCAGCAGACTTTGCCGCAGAAGAAACCGCCCGGATCGGCTGATCCGGGCGGTCAACGGGCGATACGGAGCGTCAGGAAGCGGCTACCTCGGCGTAGATTGCCTCGGTTTCAAGCTGGATGTTCACACCGCGCTCGTCGAGCCACGGCACCGGGTCCAGCGGCTGGCCGTTGACATGGATCTCAAGGTGCAGGTGCGATCCGTAGGAGTGGCCCGTGTTGCCGACCAGACCGAGCTGCTCGCCGGCCTTCACCTGCTGGCCCTCCTTGACGGTCACCGCCGAGGAGTGACCGTAGATGGCCTCGCTGCCGTCCGCGTGCTTGATGATCACCGCGTAGCCGTAGCCGCCGAACCAGCCGGCCTTGGTGACCTGGCCGTCGTGGATCGCCCGGTAGGGCGTGCCCTCCGGGGCGACCAGGTCGATGCCGGTGTGCAGCTTGCCCCAGCGCATGCCGTAGGGCGACTGGAAGTCGTAGCCGTGCAGGGGGAGCAGCCAGGTGTCCTGCTCGTCGGCGGTCCTGCCGCCGCGGTCGTCACGGTTGGCGCGGTCCGCGCTGTCGGCCCGGGCCGCGGCGTCCTGGCTGGTGATCGAGGCCTGCTTGAGCTCGTCGAGGACCGACGGGCTGACGCTCTTGGCGTCGGGGAGGGCGTTCGCGCCGAGGGCGACGATGCCGGCTCCCACGAAGGCGGTGGTGACGACCGCGGCGTAGCGGCTCCGCGGGGGGGTGGGTACGCGGCGGCGGCCGCGATATCTATCGGGCTCAGACGACAGGCGCTGGCGCACGCACACCCTCCGTTGTCGGGGATCCGATGCGACCTCGGACCGTTCGGTGAAGCTCGGTCGAACCTCCGGTGTCGCGTCGTCACCCGTCCGTGGACCTGATGACAACCGTGGACACGTTAGCCAACTGCCACTCCTGTCACAAGCTGAAGCGCCGAACTGGCGTTTCGTTCTGTCCGTTTCCATCCCCTCTTGTCCCGGCTCGTGCCGCCGGTCGGGTGGCCCGACAACCGCCCGTTCGTCGCGGACAGTGACCGTTCGGCGGAGGTGTCCGGCTTCCCGTGCGCGGGCCCGGGCGGTAAAGCGCAGCCCGGGTTTCCGGCCCCGGGCAGGGCGGGTTACCGTTCGTTCAGGTCAGGAGTGCCGGAGCCGGTGAAAGGTGTGCGCTGATGAGCTCTCGTATCCGGGTCGTCGTCGCGAAGCCCGGCCTGGACGGCCACGACCGGGGCGCGAAGGTGGTCGCCCGTGCCCTGCGGGACGCGGGCATGGAGGTCATCTACACCGGCCTGCACCAGACCCCGGAGCAGATCGTCGAGACCGCGATCCAGGAGGACGCCGACGCGGTCGGCCTCTCGGTGCTCTCCGGCGCGCACATGACCCTCTTCAAGCGTGTCCTCGAACTGCTCGGCGAACGCGAGGCTGCCGACATCGTCGTCTTCGGCGGCGGCATCATCCCGGACGCCGACATCCCGGAGCTCCAGCGGCTCGGCGTCGCCAAGATCTTCACCCCGGGCGCCACCACCCAGTCGATCGTGGAGTGGGTCCGGGAGAACGTCGCCCAGCCGGTTGCCTGACCCTGTCACGTGATGAGCGGGTCGGTGGTGACGCCATCGACTCGGCGCGGTCGGCGGGCTGAGCCCGCCGTGAGTCGTTCACGGCATCAGGCCGGTAGCGCGGCCAGGAGCTGATCCGGGGCCGCAGGCCGCGGGCCGCCGATGTGCGGGCAGGGGGAGGGGCCGGACGCACCCCTCACACGCCCGGCCCCTCTATGCACGATGCCCCGCCGCCACCCCTCGACCGACAGGGCATCGGCCGCTCCCGCCGTCGCGCCTTACCAGCGCTCCGACATCAGACTCAACGACGCCCCCAACAGGGGGTTACGCCCCTTCCCCAACATCCCCCGGACGGCTGACGGCCCGCGTCCCGGGCCCTCCGGACGGGCCGGTTTCCAGGGGCCCTCGCGGCACGGGAGTCGGCCGTATGGTGTGCCTGCCCGGACCGCGTCCCGCGGTCGACGACCCCTGCCGGGAGCCCGCCGTGACCCAGCCGCCGTACCCGCAGCCCGACCCCGCCGGCGGCCAGCCCCCGCCGCCCCCGCCTCCCGGTGGGTGGCCGGCGCCGCAGCAGCAGTACGGCGCGCCGTACCAGCAGCCCGCGCCCGGCTGGCCGGCGCCGCAGCAGCAGTACGGCGCGCCCTACCAGCCGCCCGCGCCCGGCTGGCCCGGTGCGCAGCAGGCGTATCACCCGGGTGGCGTCGGTCCGGGGCAGCCGCCGGCCGTGCCGACCGCGAAGCGGATCCCGGAGGACCAGCCGTTCGTGGTCCGGCCGAGCCTGCGCAAGCGGGCGCTGACCCTCGGCCTGGTGACCCTCGTGATCGGCCTCGTGATGGCCTGCCCGATCGGCCTCGCCGCGTCGTCGGAGGGCGGCGGCGTCGGGCTGCTCGCCATCATCCCGGTGGTCATGCTCGTCTTCGCCGTGCCGGTCGGCCTCCAGCTCTGGCTGGTCTCCTCCGGCGGCCCGGTGCTGGCGCTCGGGCCGGCCGGGCTCTGGATCAAGACGCGGCCGACCCGGGGGCAGGCGATCTGGCTGCCGTGGGAGCTGGTCGAGCGGATCTACGTGCGGCGCTGGGGCCTGGAGAAGATGCTCTGCGTGAAGCCCCGGGACCCGCGGGTGGGCAGCGGCCTGGGCGCCTTCACCGCCCTCGACTCCGGGATGCAGCAGGCCTTCTTCGGCACCGGCTTCACCGCCACCGTCAACCACGCCGACCGGAGCGAGGACGAGATCATGCGAGCCGTGGTCGGGTACGCGGCCGGCCGCTGCCGGGTGGGCTGACCCCGGCGCGACGCAGAGGCGGCTGTGCATTACCGCACACCGTGCACCCGCTCGGTTGCCGCCGGTTCCCATCTCGTTAGGCTGCGGCAAATGGCCTGTCTCATCTGATGACAGGCGTCAAACTGATTTTCCAACGCTGGTGGCGGCGCGACGGCGCGCCGCGGAGACGGGACGGGACGCGCAATCGTGGACCTGTACGAGTACCAGGGGCGGGACCTGTTCGAGCGGCACGGGTTGCCCGTGCTCGCCGGCGGCGTCGCCACTACCCCGGAGGAGGCCCGCGCGATCGCCGAGCGCCTCGGCGGCCGGGTTGTCGTCAAGGCGCAGGTGAAGGTCGGCGGCCGCGGCAAGGCCGGCGGCGTGAAGCTGGCCGAGGGCGCGGAGGAGACGGTGGCCCGCGCCACCGACATCCTCGGCATGGACATCAAGGGTCACACGGTCCACAAGGTCATGATCACGGTGACCGCGGACGTGGCCGAGGAGTACTACTTCTCGTACCTGCTGGACCGGGCGAACCGCACCTTCCTCTGCATCGCCAGCGTGGCCGGTGGCATGGACATCGAGCAGGTCGCCGCCGAGACCCCCGAGAAGGTCGTCAAGGCCCCGATCGACGCCAACACCGGCGTGGACGAGGCCAAGGCGCGCGAGATCGTCAGCGCGGCCGGCTTCCCGGCCGAGGTCGCCGACCAGGTGGTCGAGGTCGCGGTCAAGCTGTGGCAGGCGTTCGTCGCCGAGGACGCCACGCTGGTCGAGGTGAACCCGCTGGCCACGACCAAGGACGGCAAGCTGCTGCTGCTGGACGCCAAGGTCACCCTCGACGAGAACGCCGCGTTCCGGCACCCGGACCACGAGGCCCTGGTCGACCAGGCGTCGGTGGACCCGCTGGAGCAGGCCGCCAAGTCCAAGGACCTCAACTACGTCAAGCTCGACGGCGAGGTCGGCATCATCGGCAACGGCGCGGGCCTGGTCATGTCCACCCTCGACGTGGTCGCGTACGCCGGTGAGCGGCACGGCGGCGTCAAGCCGGCCAACTTCCTCGACATCGGCGGCGGCGCGAGCGCCGAGGTGATGGCGAACGGCCTGGAGATCGTCCTCTCCGACCCGTCGGTGAAGAGCGTCTTCGTCAACGTCTTCGGCGGCATCACCGCCTGCGACGCGGTCGCCAACGGCATCGTGCAGGCGCTGGCGCTGCTCGAGCAGCGCGGCGAGAAGGCCACCAAGCCGCTCGTCGTCCGCCTCGACGGCAACAACGCCGAGGCCGGTCGGGCGATTCTCGACGGCGCGAACAACCCGCTGATCCAGCGGGTCGACACCATGGACGGCGCGGCCGAGCGGGCCGCCGAGCTGGCAGCTGCGGGGGTCTGACAATGGCTATCTGGCTGACCAAGGACTCCAAGGTCATCGTGCAGGGGATGACCGGTTCCGAGGGTTCGAAGCACACCCGGCGGATGCTCGCCGCCGGCACCAACGTCGTCGGCGGCGTCAACCCGCGCAAGGCGGGCCAGAAGGTCGACTTCGACGGCACCGAGCTGCCCGTGTTCGCGTCCGTCGCGGACGCCATGAAGGAGACCGGGGCGGACGTCACGGTCATCTTCGTGCCGCCGCAGTTCACCAAGGCCGCGGTGGTCGAGGCGATCGACGCCGGCATCGACCTGGCCGTGGTGATCACCGAGGGCGTGCCGGTGCACGACACCGCCGCGTTCTGGGCGTACAACGTGGCCCAGGACGAGCGGACCCGGATCATCGGGCCGAACTGCCCGGGCATCGCCTCGCCGGGCGCGTCCAACGCCGGCATCATCCCGGCCGACATCACCGGCTCCGGCCGCATCGGCCTGGTCAGCAAGAGCGGCACGCTGACCTACCAGATGATGTACGAGCTGCGTGACATCGGCTTCTCCACTTGCGTCGGCATCGGCGGTGACCCGATCATCGGCACCACCCACATCGACGCGCTGGCCGCCTTCGAGGCGGACCCGGAGACCGACGCGATCGTCATGATCGGTGAGATCGGCGGCGACGCCGAGGAGCGGGCGGCCGAGTTCATCAAGGCCAACGTGACCAAGCCGGTGGTCGGCTACATCGCCGGCTTCACCGCCCCGCCCGGCAAGACCATGGGCCACGCCGGCGCCATCATCTCCGGCTCGGCGGGCACCGCCGACGCCAAGAAGGCGGCGCTGGAGGCGGTCGGCGTGAAGGTCGGCAAGACCCCGACCGAGACCGCCAAGCTGATGCGGGAGATCATGTCCGGCCGCTGAGCGGTCCCGTGACGTGCCGAGGGGGTCGACCGGTTCGGGTCGGCCCCCTCGTTCGTCCTACCGGTACCAGTACGGGGTGTAGTAGTGCCCCCGGGTCCGGATGATGGCGCTGGCGATGATGTTGATGACGCCGAACGCGATGGCCAGCCAGCCGAGCACCGGGGACTTGCCGAAGCGCTTCGCGTCCCGGATCGACAGATAGCCGAAGACGATGCCCAGGATGCCGCAGCAGAGCAGGCCGGTGATGATCCCCAGAACGCCCCAGAGGGTGGTCCGGTCCCGGCCGGCGGCCGGTGGCGGCGGGGGCGGCGGATACGGAGCGTTCACGGCTTCCTCCGAGCGGTCGGTGCCGCGACAGGAAAGGTCGCGTCCTGGGCCGAGGCTAAACCGGATCCGCGCCGCGGAGCCGACGGATCAGGGAACTCGCCGCGGTCCCGGGGCGGTATCGGACTGCCGTCGCCCGCGCGGCATGCCAGAGTAGAGCCGATGTCACGCGTCACCCCTGACCAGCCCCGCCACCCCGCGGCCGAGGCCGCCGCCGACGCCCGGCCGAGCGACCGTGCCCGGCCGGCGCCGCGGGTGCCCGCGCCCCGGTCGGGGGAGCCGCCGCGCGGCCGGGCCCCGCTGCCCGTCGCCGCCGGGGTGGCGGCCCTCTGGGCCGCCGTGACGTCGTGGCTGCCGGTGACCCTGGTGCTCGGCCTGGCCCAGCTCAGCGAGGACGCCGGCTCGCTGCCCGGCGCGCTGCGCGCCGGCCTGGTCGGCTGGTTGCTCGGGCACGGCGTGCCGGTGGAGACCTCCGCCGGGCCGCTCGGCCTGACGCCGCTCGCCCTGACCGCGCTCGCCGTCTGGCGGCTCACCCGCGCCGGCGTGCACGTCAGCCGGGCCATCGGCGCCCGGGGCAACCGCTCGCCCGGGCGGGCGCTCACCGCCGCGGTCGCGGTGGCCATCGCGTACGCGCTGCTCGGTGCCCTCGCGGCCCTCGCGGTCGACGCGGGCGGGTTGCGGGTGTCGCCGCTCCGGGCCGGGCTGACCTTCGCGGTCCTCGGCGGGCTCGCCGCCCTGGTGGGCGCGCTGCGGACCACCGGCGGGTGGGTCGTGCTGGCCCGCGGTGCCCCGGCGGCGCTGCGCGACGGGGTGCGCACCGGGCTGGTCGCCGGCCTGCTGCTGTTCGGCGCGGGCGCCGGAGCGGCCGGGCTGGCCGTGGCCACCGGGGGCGGCGACGCGGCCGACATGATCGGGGCCTACCGGACCGGGGTGGCCGGTCAGGCGGGCATCACGCTGGTCAGCCTCGCCTACGCGCCGAACGCCACCGTCTGGTCGGTCAGCTACCTCCTCGGTCCCGGGTTCGCCGTCGGCACCGACACCGCGGTGCGGACCAGCGAGGTCTCCGTCGGCGCGCTGCCGGCCGTGCCGTTGCTGGCCGGCCTGCCGCGCGGCCCGGTGGACGGGCTGGGCGCGGCGCTGCTCGCAGTGCCCGTGCTGGCCGCGATGGCGGCCGGCTGGCTGCTGGCCCGGCGGCTGCTGCGGCTCGCGGCCGAGGACCGCGCGCCGGTCGGGTGGTCCACCCTGCTGGTCCCGGCGGCGCTCGCCGGCCCGGTCGCGGGGCTGCTGCTGGGCCTGGCCGCGGCGGCCTCCGGCGGCCCGCTCGGCGGCGGCCGGCTGGCCGACATCGGTCCGGCGGCCTGGCCGGTGGCGGGCGTGGCCGCCCTGGTGATCGCCGTCGGCGCGCTGCTCGGCGCCGCGGCCGGCCGCAGCCTCACCCGCACCCCGGCCCCGCCGCGTCCCACGGCACCGCCCCGCCGCGCCGACTGACCGGGTCCGGAAACGGCGAGGGGGCCTCCGGCGGTGCCGGACGCCCCCTCGCGGAGCCGGTTCAGGAACCGATGTTGTTCAGGTTGATCGCGGCGCCGGCGATGGCGTTGATGATGCCGATGACGACGCCGATGCCGCCGCAGATGAGGGCGGCCTTGGCCTGGCCGCCGTTGCTGGCCTCGCCCGCCTGGACCTTCTTCTGGCCCATCAGGCCGAGCACGACGCCGGCGATGCCGGCCGGGATGCCGATGATCGGGCAGCAGAGGCCCAGCACGATCGAGGCGATACCGGCGATCATGCCGATCAGGCCGAGGGTGTTGTTCTGGCCGCCCTGGCCGGTCGGGTAGCCGGCCTGCGGGTACTGGGGCGCGGCGCCGTACGGCTGCTGCTGCGCGTACGGGTCCTGGCCGTAGGGCTGGCCGGGGGCCGGCTGGCCGTACGGCTGGCCCGAGGTCGGCTGGCCGTACGGCTGGCCCGAGGTCGGCTGCTGCCCGTACTGCGGCGCCTGCGGCGGCTGGGCGTACGGGTCCTGCCCGTACGGCTGGCCCGAGGTGGGCTGCTGCCCGTACTGCGGGGCCTGCGGCGGCTGGGCGTACGGGTCGTACTGCGGGGAGGTCGGGTCCTGGTTCGGCTGCTGGCCGTGGGGGTCCTGACCGGGGTAACCGGGCTGCATGTGCGGGGCGCTCCTCAAACTGGGGGTCAACGGTCCATGGTCGGGTTGTCGCCGCTCATCATTCCGCCCGGACACGGGACGCCGCGGCACACGGGCCCGGGACCAAGGTCAGTCACGATGCCGACGCCGGGGCCGGGCGTACGCACGGCCCCGGGCGACGGCAGCGTATCGTGCCGGCGCCACGAGGGAGATCACCAGCGGCGGCGCGGCCCGAGCGTCGGACGCCCCCGCAGGCCCGATAGGGTTGCCGCGTGACCGAGCCCGCGTCCGTCGCCCGCCTCGTCGTCCTCGTCTCCGGCTCCGGCAGCAACCTCCAGGCCCTGCTGGACGCCGCCGCCGACCCCGCGTACGGGGCCCGGGTGGTGGCCGTGGGCGCCGACCGCGACGGGATCGCGGGCCTGGACCGGGCCGCCGCGGCCGGCGTGCCGACCTTCGTGGAGCGGGTCAAGGACCACCCCACCCGGGCGGACTGGGACAAGGCGCTGACCGCCCGGGTCGCCGAGCACCGGCCGGACCTGGTCATCAGCGCCGGCTTCCTCAAGCTCGTCGGCCCGCAGTTCCTGGCCGCGTTCGGGGACCGCTACCTGAACACGCACAACACCCTGCTGCCGGCGTTCCCCGGCATCCACGGCCCGCGGGACGCGCTCGCGTACGGGGTGAAGGTCACCGGGGCCACCCTCTTCTTCGTCGACGCCGGAATGGACACCGGGCCGATCGTCGCCCAGGTCGCCGTGCCGGTGCGGGACGACGACGACGAGGAGACGCTCACCGAGCGCATCAAGTCCGCCGAGCGGCGCCAGCTCGTCGAGCAGGTCGGTCGGCTGGTCCGTGAAGGTTGGACGATCACCGGCAGAAAGGTCACCGTTCCATGAGTGCCACTGGGGACGTTCGTCGCCCGATCAGGCGGGCGCTGGTCAGCGTCTACGACAAGACCGGGCTGGTCGAGCTGGCCCGGGCCCTGCACGAGGCGGGGGTGGAGATCGTCTCGACCGGCAGCACCGCGTCGACGATCTCCGGCGCGGGCGTGCCGGTGACCCCGGTCGAGCAGGTGACCGGTTTCCCGGAGATCCTCGACGGCCGGGTGAAGACGCTGCACCCGAAGATCCACGGCGGCCTCCTGGCCGACCTGCGCAAGGACGCGCACGCCGCCCAGCTCGACGAGCACGGCATCGCCGGCATCGACCTGCTGGTCTCCAACCTCTACCCGTTCCAGGCCACGGTCGCCTCCGGCGCGAGTCAGGACGAGTGCGTCGAGCAGATCGACATCGGCGGTCCGGCGATGGTCCGGGCCGCGGCCAAGAACCACGCCTCGGTGGCCGTGGTGACCGATCCGGCGGCGTACCCGGCGCTGCGGGACGCGCTCGCCGAGGGCGGCTTCACCCTGGCCCAGCGCCGGGCTCTCGCGGCGCGCGCGTTCGCGGACATCGCCGACTACGACGTGGCGGTCGCCGAGTGGTTCGCCCGGGAGCTGGCGCCGGCCGCCGACGGCTGGCCGGCGTTCGCCGGGCTGGCGTTGCGCCGCCAGGCGGTGCTGCGCTACGGCGAGAACCCGCACCAGGCGGCCGCCCTCTACGCCGACCCGGCCAGCCCGCCCGGCCTCGCGCAGGCCGAGCAGTTGCACGGCAAGGAGATGTCCTACAACAACTACGTCGACGCGGACGCCGCCTGGCGGGCCGCGAACGACTTCCCGGAGCAGCCGGCGGTGGCGATCATCAAGCACGCCAACCCGTGCGGCATCGCGGTCGGCGCGGACGTGGCCGAGGCGCACCGCCGGGCGCACGCCTGCGACCCGGTGTCCGCGTACGGCGGGGTGATCGCGGTCAACCGGCCGGTCTCGGTGGAGCTGGCCCGGCAGGTCGCGGAGATCTTCACCGAGGTGCTGGTGGCGCCCGGCTTCGACAAGGGCGCCCTGGAGGTCCTCCGGGCGAAGAAGAACATCCGCCTGCTGCGGGCCCCCGAGTTCGACCCGCTGCCGGCCGAGTGGCGGCAGGTCACCGGCGGCGTGCTGGTGCAGCTGCGGGACCGGATCGACGCCGCCGGCGACGACCCGGCGAACTGGACGCTGGCCACCGGCGACGCGGCCGACGAGGCCACCCTCCGCGACCTGGCGTTCGCCTGGCGGGCGGTCCGGGCGGTGAAGAGCAACGCGATCCTGCTGGCCCGGGAGGGCGCCACCGTCGGCGTCGGGATGGGCCAGGTCAACCGGGTCGACTCGGCGCAGCTCGCGGTGAGCCGGGCCGGCGCCGAGCGCGCCCGCGGCTCGGTCTGCGCCTCGGACGCGTTCTTCCCGTTCGCCGACGGCCCGAAGATCCTCATCGAGGCGGGCGTCCGGGCGATCGTCCAGCCCGGCGGCTCGATCCGCGACGAGGAGACGATCGCCGCCTGCAAGGAGGCCGGAGTGACCATGTACCTCACCGGCACCCGGCACTTCTTCCACTGATCTCCACGAACCCGACAGGGGCGCGGCCGACTGGCCGCGCCCCTGTGTCATGTGTTGCCCGCCGCGTTCCGAGCGATGTCACGAGTGGACGGCTGACCAGCCGAAGGACGAGTGTCCACCATTGCCGGGTGGTGAAAGTTGTTGCTAGCGTTGTCCGGCAGCAAGCGATCGACCCTCCCCGTTCTCTGCTCGATCCGCTCCCGTCCCGCGGCCGTCGCGCCGCCCGCTCGAGCGCCACCCCCTCGGACAGGTGTGCCCATGCGCGCAGTCGACCGGTTGAGCACCGTCGTCGCCGCGGTGGCGTTCGTCCTGGCCGGCCTGGGCGCGCCCGCCTGCGCGGAGAACCATCAGCCCGGCGCGGTGGTCACCGCCGCGCACCGGTCGATCGACCACGGCGGCCACGCCGTCCTCCCACCGGACGGACGGGCCGTCGACACACCGGTCCCTCCGCCGGACCGTGCCGCCCCACCCTCCGGCGCTCCCCGGGCCGCCGCCGCGCCCCAAGCGCCCGGCGACGCTCCGTCAGAGCTGCGAACGGAGTTCTCCGGCGGACCCTGCGGTGACCACCACGCCGGCGTCACCGCCGGCGACGGACCGGACGACGTCCTCCCGGCCGCGCCCCAGCGGGTCGGCGGCACGCCCCAGTGGGCGGCCGCCGCGATCGCCCGCCCGCAGCCGGCCCTCCCGATGCCGCCACGCGGCACCCTGGCCACCCGCGGCCCACCGGCCTCCGCCTGACCCCGCCCGCCTCCGCCGGACGTGACCCGAGGTCCGTCCGAGCGTTCCGCCGGCCCAGGGTCCCTTGCGGACGGTGACCGTCCGACAGCGGCGGGCGCGCCGCCGCGCGCCATCCGTCCATCGCCTTCCACCCCGGGCCGCAGGCCCGGTACCCCCACGAATCCGGGAGGATTCACATGTCCCAGTCACGCTGGCGCAGGCCGGCGACAATAGCGGGCGCGTTGGTACTCACCGCCGCGCTCGGTGGCGTGGTCGCCACCAACCACGAGGTGCAGGAGAAACTGGGCCTGGCCGACGAGCCGGGCGCCAACCTGCCCTGGCACCCCAGAGAGTTCATGGAGATGGCCGCCGGCGAGTCGTCTGAGGAGGCCGGCGAGGAGGCCTTCGAGGCCCGCACCATCGCCGAGCAGTTCGCCCAGGCCCGCTACGCGCCGGGCATCGTCGCGCCGGGGGCGTATTCCCACGCGTTGAGCCAGCTCACCGCGTTGCCGGCGACGAAGGGCACCTGGCGCGAGGTCACGAAGATCAAGTACGACGGCGACGACCCGCGCTACCGCGACTACGCGTCCAACTCGTCCGGGGGCGCCGGCCTGGTCACCGGCCGGATCACGGGTCTCGCGTCGGACGACAGCGGTCACGTGTACGCGGCCGGCGCGGACGGCGGCGTGTGGCGTTCCTCGATCGGCGGCGGGAGCTGGACGCCGATCACGGATGCGCTGCCCACCCTGTCCAGCGGCGACGTCGTGCTGGCCGGCGACGGTTCGCTCTGGTACGCGACCGGCGAGGGCAACACGGGCGGCACCTCGTACGTCGGCGCGGGCGTCTACCGGCTGGCCAACCCGAAGTCCGGCGCGTTCAAGACGACCGACCGGGTCGGCGGGACCGAGCTGGAGAGCACGGTCATCAACAAGCTGCGCTTCTTCGACGGCAAGGTCTGGGTCGCCACCAACCGAGGCCTGTTCTCGCACGCGATGGGCAGCACCTCGGGTGCCTGGAAGCTGGAGTTCACGCCGAACCCGAGCTACCTGCCGGGCGGGGCGAACGCGGGTGACGCGAACGCCGCGTACAAGAACATCGTCAACGACGTGGCCCCGGACCCGCGCAACCCGAAGCACGTGGTGGTCGCCTCGGCCTGGCGTTCCGGCGACACCTACAACGGCTTCTACGAGACCGTCGACTACACGGCCGGCGGCTGGACGAAGATCAACCCGACCGGCGCCATGCCGGCCGACGACATCGGCTACGTGACCTTCGCCTTCTCCGCCGACGGCGGCAAGCTGTACGCGATCAACCAGTCGCCGCGGCTGCTCAACAAGCCGGCCGGCAACGTGAACAGCTACCTGGACGGCATCTACGTCTCCAACACCGGCAACCCGGCCGGCCCCTGGAACAAGATCGCCGACTCGTCGAAGCTGGGCAACTCCGGCTCCGCGCTCAAGCAGACCGTGATGGGGAAGGGCTACGGACCGGGCATCCAGGCCTGGTACAACCAGTTCCTGGCGGTGGACCCGGCCAACCCGAACCACGTCTGGGCGGGCCTGGAGGAGGTCTACGAGTCGACCGACGCCGGTGCCAACTGGAAGACCGTCGGCCCGTACTGGAATTTCAACTTCTCCTGCTGGAACATCCACAACGCTCAGAACACCTGCAACAAGACCCCCCACTCCGACCAGCACTCGGTGGCCGTGGGCAACGGCTTCGTCTACGTCGGCAACGACGGCGGCGTCTACCGGCGGCCGATCAACGGAAAGACCGACAAGGACGGGCACGCCACCGACTGGCAGAGCCTCAACGACGGGACCATCGACGCGCTCCAGTACTACTCGGTGGCGCTGGGCAGGGACCCGGCCAGGGCCGGCACCGTCGTCTCCGGCGGTCTGCAGGACAACGGCACCTCGATCCTGCGCCCCGGCGACACCCAGATGGGCTCGCACTTCGGCGGTGACGGCGGCGACTCCCAGGCCGATCCGGCGAACGGCTGCCGGCAGGTCCAGGAGTACACCAACCTGGCCATGCGGGTGACCGAGAACTGCAACGCCAACACCGGCTCGGGCACCCAGGCGGACTCCACCTCGCGGGACATCCAGCCGTACACCAGCGCACCCGGCGACGAGCTGGCCCGGTTCATCGCGCCGTTCGCGCCCGACGACCACGACGCGAACGTCTGGGTCGCCGGTGGCCAGCACGTCTGGGTCAACACCAAGGGCTACTCGATCCAGAACGGCAAGGGCTGGACCAACGTGTTCGACCTGGGCGCCGGTCGCACCGCCACCTCGGTGGCGGTCTCCGGCGGCACGGCGTACGTCGGCTGGTGCGGCCCGTGCAACAACGCCGGCTTCGCCCGGGGCCTCGCGGTCGGCAAGGTCACCGACCCGTCGAGCTGGCACCAGGTCGCCCTGCCGGGTGACTTCCCCAACCGGTTCCTCCAGGGCGTCGGGATCGACCCGGCGAACCCGACGCACGCCTACCTCGCGGTGAACGGCTTCTCCCGCCGGTTCACCGAGGGGCCGGGCGCCGGCTTCGGTCACGTCTTCGAGACCAGCGACGCGGGCGCGACCTGGAAGGACGTCTCGGCGAACCTGCCGGACGTGCCGGCCAGCTCGATCAAGGAGCTGTCCAACGGCGGTCTGGTGCTCGCCACCGACCTGGCCACGTTCTACCGCGCGCCCGGCGCCACCGACTGGCAGCGGCTCGGCGCCGGCCTGCCGCTGACCGTCGGCATGGACGTCGAGTACAACGCGGCCGACAACTCGGTCTACGTCGCGACCCACGGCCGCGGCATCTGGGCGTTCGACCTCGCCCAGCTCTGACCGGCCCCCCGTGCGGAGGCCCCGTCCCCCCTTCCTCCGGGGGACGGGGCCTCCGTCGTGCTCGGGGTCAGGCGCCGGGGCGTACCTCGGCGAAGTGGCAGGCCGAGGGGTGCGGGTCGGCCGCGCGGCGCACCGTGAGCGGCTCCTGGGTGGCGCAGACCTCCTGCGCCTTCCAGCAGCGGGTGCGGAAGCGGCAACCCGAGGGCGGGTCGGCGGGGCTGGGCACGTCACCGGTGAGCCGGATGATGGTCCGGTCCTCGCGGGCGTCCGGGTCGGGCACCGGCACCGCGGAGAGCAGCGCCTGGGTGTACGGGTGGGTGGCCCGCTCGTAGATCTCCTCCTCGGTGCCGATCTCCACGATCTTGCCGAGGTACATGACGGCCACGCGGTCCGAGATGTGCCGGACCACCGACAGGTCGTGCGCGATGAAGATGTACGACAGCCCGAACTCGTCCTGGAGCTGCTCCAGCAGGTTGATCACCTGGGCCTGGATGGAGACGTCCAGGGCGGACACCGGTTCGTCGCAGACGATGATCTCGGGGCGCAGGGCGAGCGCCCGGGCGATGCCGATGCGCTGCCGCTGGCCGCCGGAGAACTGGTGCGGGTAGCGGTTGATGTGCTCGGGGTTGAGCCCGACCACGTCCAGCAGCTCCTGCACGCGCCGCTGCCGGCTGCCCTTCGGGGCCGCCTCCGGGTGGATCTGGAACGGCTCACCGATGATGTCGCCGACCGTCATGCGCGGATTCAGCGAGGTGTACGGGTCCTGCATCACCATCTGCATGTTGCGGCGCAGCCGGCGCAGCTCCGAGCCGGACGCCTTGAACAGGTCCCGGCCCTCGAGGGTGGCCCGGCCGGAGGTCGGCGTCTCCAGTCGCATGAGCAGCCGGGCCAGCGTCGACTTGCCGCAGCCGGACTCGCCGACCACGCCGAGGGTCTCGCCGCGGCGCAGCTCGAAGCTCACCCCGTCGACGGCCTTGACCGCGCCGATCTGCTTCTTGAACAGCACCCCCTGGCTGATCGGGAAGTGCTTGACCACGTTGTCGACCGAGAGGATGGTCTCGCCGCGGACCTTGGTCGGGCTAGCGGGCGCTGTCATCACGGACCTCCTGCGCGAAGTGGCACGCGCTGGTCCGGCCGTCGCCGAGGACCAGGTCGTGCGGCACCACGTCCACGCAGACCTGCTGCACGTACGGGCACCGGGGGTGGAACGGGCAGCCGGAGGGGATCCGCATGAGGTTCGGCGGCAACCCCTTGATCGTCGACAGCGCCTGGCCGCGGACGTCCAGGCGCGGAATCGACTCCAGCAACCCCTTGGTGTACGGGTGGGCCGGCGCCCGGTACAGCGAGCGCACGTCGGCGTGCTCGACGATCCGGCCGGCGTACATGACGGCGATGCGGTCCGCGACGCCGGCGACCACGCCGAGGTCGTGGGTGATCAGGATCATCGCCATGTTCAGGTCGCGGCGCAGGTCGGCCAGCAGGTCCATGATCTGGGCCTGCACGGTGACGTCGAGCGCCGTGGTCGGCTCGTCGGCGATGAGCACCTTCGGGTCCAGGGCGAGCGCCATGGCGATCATGACGCGCTGCCGCATGCCCCCGGAGAACTGGTGCGGGTAGTCGCCGAGCCGCTTCGCCGCGGCCGGGATCCTCACGAGGTCCATCAGCTCGACGGCCCGCCGGCGTGCGTCGGCCCGGGACATCCCCTCCCGCTGGCGCAGCGTCTCGCCGATCTGCCAGCCGACCGGGAAGACCGGGTTCAACGCGGAGAGCGCGTCCTGGAAGATCATCGCGATCTCCTTGCCGCGCACCTGCCGGCGCTGCTCCTCCGACTGGGTCAGCAGGTCCCGGCCCTGGTAGAGGATCTGGCCGGAGCGGACGTGTGCCGGGGGCGTGTCCAGGATGCCCATGATCGCCTGGGCGGTGACCGACTTGCCGGAGCCGGACTCGCCGAGCACGGCCAGGGTCTCGCCCGCGTCGAGGTGGTAGCTCACCCCGTTGATCACGTTGGCCACGCCCTCGGTCGTGCGGAACTCGACGTGCAGGTCCCGTACCTCGAGCAGGTGGCCGCCGGGCGGGGTGGGGGAGGCCGGCGTGGGCCGGACCGCGGACTCGGTCATGAGGTTCTCACCGCAGCTTCGGGTCGAAGGCGTCGCGGATCGCGTCGCCCAGCATGATGAAGGCGAGGACGGTCAGCGCCAGGAAGGCGGACGGCACGATCAGCGGGGTCGCCGCCTCGCGCATGTGGATCCGGCCCGTGTCGATGTCCTGGCCCCAGGAGATGGTCGGGGCCTTCAGGCCGATGCCGAGGAAGCTCAGCGTCGCCTCGGCGGCGATGAACGAGCCGAGCGCGATGGTGAGCACCACGATCGCCGGGGCGAGCGCGTTCGGCAGGATGTGCCGCCACATGATCCGGCCGTTGCGGGCGCCGAGCATCCGGGCCGCGGCCACGTAGTCCTGCTCCTTGGCGGTGATCACCGAGGAGCGGACCACCCGCGCCGCGGTGGTCCAGCCGAGCACCGCCAGCACGAAGATCACCGCGAACAGCCGGACGTTGTCGCTGCTGGTGCTCAGCCGCTTCAGCAGCACGATGGCGGCGAGCAGCAGCGGGATGCCGAGCACGATGTCGATCACGCGGGAGAGCACCGCGTCCACCCAGCCGCCGAAGTAGCCGGCGAGCATGCCGACGATCAGCGCGATCACGCCGGTGGCCAGCGCGGCCAGGGCGCCCACCAGCAGCGAGGCCCGGGTGCCGTAGACCGCCCGGGCGTAGACGTCGCAGCCCTGGAAGTCGTACCCGAAGATGGCCCCGCCGGACGGCCCGGCGTGCTGCCGGGAGAGCAGGCAGTCGCGCGGGTCGTTGGCCGTGAACAGCGACGGCACCGCGGCCATCGCGGTGATGAGCACGACCAGGCCCAGGCTGACCCAGAAGATCGGGTTGCGGCGCAGGTCCCGCCAGGCGTCGCCGGCCAGGCTGCGCGGCTTCTGCGCCTCCCCGATCCGGTTGGGCGTGCCCGGCTCGCCGGAGACACCCCGCCGCGCGGCCTGGTTCTCCGTCGCCGCCACGGTCTCGAAGTCACTCATGCCCGCACCTCGCTCCGCTCGGCGCGGTCACGAGCGACCCGGCACGCTGCGTTGATGATTCGTTCGCTGCGCTCACTCATAGCGGATCCTCGGGTCGAGTACGGCGTACAGGACGTCCACCACCAGGTTGGAGATCAGGTAGACCACGACGAGCACGCTGACGATGCCCACCACCAGTGGGCCGTCCTCGGTGCGGATGCCGCGGAACAGGTTGAAGCCGACACCGGGGATGTTGAACACGCCCTCGGTGATGATCGCGCCGCTCATCAGGTTGCCCAGCTCGACGCCGAGGAAGGTGACCACCGGGATGAGCGAGTTGCGCAGCACGTGCACGCTGACGATCCGGCGCTTGACCAGGCCCTTCGACCGGGCGGTCCGGACGTAGTCGGCGCGCAGGTTCTCCGCCACCGAGGTGCGGGTCAGCCGCAGGGCGGTGGCCAGCGACAGCGAGCCGAGCACGATGCCGGGCAGCAGCAGCGCGTAGAAGCTCGGTTGGGTCCCGGCGGTGGGCGGGAAGAGCTGCCACTTGACGCCGAGGAAGTACTGCGCGAGCGGTGCCAGGACGATGGTCGGGATACCCAGCACCAGCAGGGTGAGCACCAGCGTCGAGTTGTCGAAGATGCCGGCCCGGCGGATGCCGGCGATCACGCCGGCGGTGACGCCGAAGACGATGGCCACGGCGAGCGCGATGAGCGCGAGCCGCACCGTGACCGGCCACGCCTGCTGGAGGATGTCGCCGATCTGCCGGCCGGTGAGCGACTGGCCGAGGTCGCCCTGGAGCAGGTTCTTGACGTAGTCGAGGTAGCGGTAGAAGAAGCCGCCCACGCCGGTCTGGTCGAGGTGGTACTTCTGCGTCAGGTATGCCCGCTGGGCCGCCGTCACCGGCCGCTCCCCGGCGAGGGCCTGGATCGGGTCGCCCTGCCCGGCGAACATCAGCGCGTAGACGATCAGCGTGGTCCCGAAGAACGCGAGGACCATCTGCAGGAGGCGCCGCAGGATGAAGCGGAACATGCTTGCCAGTCTCTCCGGAAAAGCGCGAAAGGGGCGCGGGATGACATCTCTGGCGTACCGGAAGTTGGCCACCGGTGTCCTCCGGCCCGGTGGAGCCGGCGCCGGGACCGGCCCGCGGCGTGCCGGCGGCCTGGGCCGCCACGTGCGCCGGGCCACCCGGGTCGCCCCGGGTGGCCCGTCCCACGGTCAGCTCAGCCGGCCGCCTCGATCTTGACGAGGTTGACCCGCTGGAACAGGTCCATCTGGACGTTCTTGACCTTGCTGGAGTGCCCGTACACGTTCTCGCCGAAGCGGAGCGGGATCACCGGCATGTCCTTGGCCAAGATGTCCTCGGCCTGCTGGTACTTCTTGATCGCCTCTTCCTCGGTGGTCGCGGCCGCGCCCTCCTTGACCAGGCGGTCGAACTCCGGGTTGCTGTAGCCGTAGTAGTTCGACGAACCGTTGGTGCTGTACAGCGGGCCGAGGTAGTCCTCCATGGACGGGTAGTCCATGACCCAGCCCAGGCGGAACAGGCCCACCGGCTGCTTCTTCTCGACCTTGGTCAGCAGGTCGGCGAACTTCGGCTCGGCCGAGCCGACGCAGTCGACGCCCAGGTTGGCCTTGAGCTGGTTGCAGGTCGCGTCGACCCAGTCCTTGTGACCGCCGTCCCCGTTGTAGGAGATGGTGATCTTCGACGGACCGCCGGCGGCCTGGTAGAGCTTCTTGGCCTCGGCCGGGTTGAACTGACCCGCGGCGCCCGTGGTGTTGTCCCGGTAGCCCGGCAGGACCGGCGAGACGAACGAGCGGGCCGACTGCTGCGAACCCTTGAAGATCGACTTGGTGATCTCGTCACGGTCGATCGCCATCGAGATCGCCTTGCGCACGTCCGGGTTGCTGTAGTCCTTCTCGAAGGTGGGGAAGGCCAGGAACTGGAACGACGACATCGGGCTGGTCTGGTAGTTGTCACCCAGGTCGCTCGGCGCGGTGCTCAGGTTCTCGGTCGGGATCGTCGGCAGCACGTCGAGGTTGTCCGACTGCAGGTCCGAGTACGCCGCCGTGAGCTGCTGGTAGACGCGGAACTCGACGTCCTTCACCTTGGGCTTCTCGCCCGGGTAGGCGTCGTAGCGCTCGACGTCGAGCTTGCTGTCGTGCTGCCAGGTGCCCTTCATCTTGAACGGACCCTGGCCGATCGGCGCCTGCTCGTACGAGTCGTTGAGCACGCCCGGGGCGGAGAACGCGGCCTTCGGCAGCGGGTAGAACGCGGTGTAGCCGAGCATCGACTTGAAGTCGATGTACGGGTCGGAGAGCGTCACCTGGAAGGTCAGGTCGTCGACCTTCTTCAGGCCGGACATCGTCGTGGCCTTCGGCTTCTCGCCCTGCAGGTCCTGGTAGCCCGCGATCTTCTCGAAGAAGTAGCTGGCGCCCTGGCCGTTGGGCGCGTACGCGCCGTAGTTCCAGGCGTTGATGTAGTCGTCGGACGTGACCTTCTCACCGTTGTGGAAGGTGAACCCGTCCTTGAGCTTGATCGTCCAGACCTTGTTGCCGTCGGACGGCGTCACCGACTCGGCCGCGACCTCGTACGGCTTGTTCTGCGCGTCGTAGTCGACGAGCGGGCTGAACAGGCCGGCGAGCACCTGCGAGCCGGACGTTTCGGTGGTGTTGGTGGGCACCAGGTGCTGCGGCTCGGCGATCTGGATGCTGACCGCCGCATCCTGGCCGCTGCCACTCGATCCGCCGTTCCCCCCGCTGCCGCAGGCCGCCAGGCCCAGCGTCACCACGAGTGGAAGGGCGGCCCAGGCGGCGAGTCTACGAACGCGCATGAACTCTCCTCATCTCCTCACGCTGCGCAGTCGGGCCCGGCGCTGGGTGACACTGCGCAACGAGCGGCAACGGTAGGTCGCGCTCGACCTGATCAGCAACGGAGGCGTTGCGAACCGATAACGGAATGCGCCGGCCGGGGTTGTCGTCGCCCGACCGGCCTGCTACGCGATACCTCGCAGATGGGTCAGCCAGGGATTTCGCGCCGCCCGGCCGCGCCGTCCGGTGGGGTCACGGCGTACTCGGGCGGATGGGGTGGCTCTGTCCGGCCCGTCCTATCCGGTGCCGGCCGTCCGTTCCCGCGTGTGGCGCGATCCACAGTTAGTGACTCTCCGTGACTTAACCCACGTCACGGTTGGTCACCCTTCTCCGTCGTCGGCCCGCCGGGCGCGGGGCGTGAGACGATCCAGTCGTGACGGCGACGATCCTGGACGGCAAGGCGACCGCGGCGGAGATCAAGGACGAACTGCGGACCCGGGTCAAGGCGCTGGCGGAGCGCGGCATCACCCCCGGACTCGGCACGGTCCTGGTGGGCGAGGACCCCGGCTCCCAGGCGTACGTCAACGGCAAGCACCGCGACTGCGCCGAGGTGGGCATCGCCTCGATCCGTCGCGAGCTGCCCGCCGACGCCACCCAGGAGCAGCTCGACGCGGTGCTGGCCGAGCTGAACGCCGACCCCGGCTGCCACGGCTACATCGTCCAGTTGCCGCTCCCGGCCCACCTGGACACCCAGCGGGCGCTGGAGATGATCGACCCGGACAAGGACGCCGACGGCCTGCACCCGGTCAACCTGGGCCGGCTCGTGCTCGGCTACGACGCCCCGCTGCCCTGCACACCGCGCGGCATCGTCGAGCTGCTCCGCCGGCACGACGTGCCGCTGCGCGGTGCGAAGGTCGCGCTGGTCGGCCGGGGCAACACCGTGGGCCGGCCGCTCGGCCTGCTGCTCACCAGGCGCAGCGAGAACGCCACCGTGACCCTCTGCCACACCGGCACCCTGGACCTCGCGGCGCAGACCCGCGAGGCCGACATCGTCATCGTCGCGGCCGGCGTGCCGGGGCTGCTCACGGTCGACATGGTCAACCCGGGCGCGACAGTGGTCGACGTGGGCATCACCCGGGTGATCGGCGCCGACGGCAAGGGCCGCTACACCGGCGATGTCGACCCGGAGGTGGCCGAGGTGGCCGGCAAGCTGGTGCCGATGCCCGGCGGGGTCGGTCCGATGACCCGGGCCATGCTGCTGACCAACGTCGTGGAGCGTGCGGAGCGGCAGGACTGAGCCGCCCAGGCATGTCATAACCGTCCGCCCCTGGCCCGATCGGTGCCAGGATGGCTGATACGGTCCGGAAAACCGACTGGTATCAGGGAGTGGGACGACCATGGGTAAGAAGGTCACTGTCGTCGGGGCCGGCTTCTACGGCTCCACCACCGCACAGCGCCTGGCCGAGTACGACGTCTTCGACACCGTCGTGATCACCGACATCGTGGAGGGCAAGCCGGCGGGTCTCGCGCTGGACCTCAACCAGTCCCGCGCCGTCGAGGGCTTCGAGACGAAGGTCGTCGGCGTCACCACCGGGCCGAACGGCGAGGGCTACGAGGCCATCGAGGGCTCCGACGTCGTCGTCATCACCGCCGGCCTGCCCCGCAAGCCGGGCATGAGCCGGATGGACCTGCTGGAGACCAACGCCAAGATCGTCCGGCAGGTCTCCGAGAACGTGGCCAAGTACGCCCCGAACGCCGTCGTCATCGTCGTCTCCAACCCGCTCGACGAGATGACCGCGCTGGCCCAGCTCGCCACGCAGTTCCCGAAGAACCGGGTGCTCGGCCAGGCCGGCATGCTGGACACCGCCCGGTTCACCAACTTCGTGGCCGAGGCGCTGAACGTACCGGTGAAGTCGGTGAAGACCCTGACCCTGGGCTCGCACGGCGACACCATGGTGCCGGTGCCGTCGAAGAGCACCGTGAACGGCAAGCCGCTGCGGGAGGCCATGCCGGCCGAGCAGATCGAGGAGCTGGTCGTCAAGACCCGCAACGGTGGCGCCGAGGTCGTCGCGCTGCTGAAGACCGGCTCGGCGTACTACGCGCCGTCGGCCGCCGCCGCCCGGATGGCCAAGGCCGTCGCCGAGGACTCCGGCGAGGTCATGCCGGTCTGCGCCTGGGTCGACGGGCAGTACGGCATCTCCGGCGTCTACCTGGGCGTCGAGGCCGAGATCGGCGCCGAGGGCGTCAAGCGGGTCGTCGAGACCGACCTGGACGCCGACGAGCTGGCCGCCCTCAAGGAGGCCGCCGAGGCCGTCCGCGCGAAGCAGGCCGACGTCGCCAGCATGTGACCCCGAGAACCACCGCCGGAGGGGCGGGCCGGCACCGCCGGCCCGCCCCTCCGCACATCCCACCCACCGGCCGCCCCTCCCTCCCTCCCCCCCTCCCTCCCCCTCCCGACCCCGGTGATCATGAAGTTGGCGGCAGTAATGGAGATCGACATCGCCGCCAACCTCATGATCAACCGAGCGGGGGTCGGGGCGGAGGGTCGGGCGGGAGGTCGGGGTGGGGGTGTGGGGTGAAGGGGTGGCCCAGGTGGGGGGTGGCCAGGGTTGCCGGGGCCAGGGAGCGCAGGAGGGTTGTTCGGGTCTCGCTCGCCTGGGCAGGGTCTTCCTCGTGGGCGTAGGGCAGGGTGGGGTCGGCCAGTTGGAGGGTGTGGACCAGGAGGTCGCCCGTCACCAGGAGGCGGTCGGCGCCGTCGTCGACCAGCACCGACTGGTGTCCGGGAGTGTGTCCGGGGGTGCTCAGCACGCGTACCCCGGAGGTGAGCTCGGTGTCGCCGTCGACCACCCGGAGCTGGCCGGCGGCGCGCAACGGGCCCAGGAGCCGGGCCGGCAGCTCGGGGTGGAACAGCTCCAGCGCGGCCAGCTCGGCGCGCTGCACCAGGTGGTCGGCGTTCGGGAAGAGCGGGCCCGCCCAGCCGATGTGGTCGGTGTGCAGGTGGGTGAGCACCACGGTGCGGACGTCGGCCGGGTCGATGCCGGCGGCGGCCAGCTCGGCCGGCAGGTGGCCGGGCACCGGCGCCCAGCTCGCGGCGAGCGCGTCGGCCGGGCCGATCCCCGCGTCGACCAGGGTGACCGGCCCGTCCCCGGTACGCAGCGCGAACGCCCGGAACGGCAGCCACCACCGACCGTCCGGGGTGACGGTGTCCGGGTCCCGCCGGTCGGCCTCCTCCCACTGGGCGGGGGTGGCGTCCGGGAACGCCTCGGCGCGCGGTTGGAAGAAGGGACCCGCCCCGTCGAGCAGGGCGGTGACCGTGATAGACCCGACCGTGTGAGTCAGCGGCATCCGGGAAGGATGCCACCGCGGCCCGTCCCGGGCGACCCCGTTCTCCACGGGGTGAGGCCGGCTGGGGAGCCCCGGTCAGTTTGCAGTACGCTCGTACTGCTTGAGCACGTGTCCCCCGAGAGGAGCGCCGGCCGATGGCGAAGATCAAGGTAAACAACCCGGTCGTGGAAATCGACGGCGATGAGATGACCCGGATCATCTGGAAGCAGATCCGGGAGCAGCTGATCCTGCCCTACCTCGACGTCGACCTGCACTACTACGACCTGTCGATCCAGCACCGCGACGAGACCGACGACCAGGTCACGGTCGACGCCGCCAACGCCATCAAGGAGCACGGCGTCGGCGTCAAGTGCGCCACCATCACCCCGGACGAGGCCCGGGTGGAGGAGTTCGGCCTCAAGAAGATGTGGCGGTCGCCGAACGGCACCATCCGCAACATCCTCGGCGGCGTGGTCTTCCGCGAGCCGATCATCATGTCGAACGTGCCGCGGCTCGTTCCCGGCTGGACCAAGCCGATCATCATCGGCCGGCACGCGCACGGCGACCAGTACAAGGCCACCGACTTCGTCGTCCCCGGCCCCGGCAAGGTGACCGTCACCTACACCCCGGCCGACGGCGGCGCGCCGATGGAGATGGAGGTCGCCAACTTCTCCGGCGGCGGCATCGCCATGGGCATGTACAACTTCGACGAGTCGATCCGGGACTTCGCCCGGGCCTCGTTCCGGTACGGCCTGGACCGCGGCTACCCGGTCTACCTGTCCACCAAGAACACCATCCTCAAGGCGTACGACGGCCGGTTCAAGGACATCTTCGCCGAGGTGTTCGAGAACGAGTTCAAGGCCGAGTTCGACGCCGCCGGCATCACCTACGAGCACCGGCTGATCGACGACATGGTCGCCGCCGCGCTCAAGTGGGAGGGTGGCTACGTCTGGGCCTGCAAGAACTACGACGGTGACGTCCAGTCCGACACCGTCGCGCAGGGCTTCGGCTCGCTGGGTCTGATGACCTCCGTCCTGCTCTCCCCGGACGGCCGCACCGTCGAGGCCGAGGCCGCGCACGGCACGGTCACCCGGCACTACCGGCAGTGGCAGAAGGGTGAGAAGACCTCGACCAACCCGATCGCCTCGATCTACGCCTGGACCCGGGGCCTGGCCCACCGGGGCAAGCTGGACGGCACCCCGGCGGTCACCGAGTTCGCCAACACCCTGGAGCAGGTCATCGTGGAGACCGTCGAGGGCGGCCAGATGACCAAGGACCTCGCGCTGCTCATCTCGCGGGACGCCCCGTGGCTGACCACCGACGAGTTCATGAACGCGCTCGACGAGAACCTGGCCCGCAAGCTCTCGGCCTGACCGTCACCGTTCGCCCCGGAGCCCGCCGGCTGTGCCGGCGGGCTCCGTCGCGTCCGTGGGTGGCGTCACCCGTGGCGGGCGCGCCTCGTTGAGCAGGGTGGACGTGATGCCAGTCCCGTCCAGGAAGGTTGACCGCGGTCGCCTCGCGGCTTGAGCGCCGATCAGCCAGCCTTCCCGGCTGTCGCGCACAGCCGAGCCCGTCCCTTCCCTTGCGGGGGGCCCTGTCCCGGGCCCCCCGCGCCCTGTTGTGGGGCGGGCGGGTCAGGCGGCCCGGAGCAGTTCCGCGGCCCGCTCGGGGGCGATGTCGTTGATGAACACGCCCATCCCCGACTCGGAGCCGGCCAGGTACTTCAGCTTGTCCTTGGCGCGCCGGATGCTGAACAGCTGCAGGTGCAGGTGCCCCAACTCCCGGTCGACGTGCACCGGGGCCTGGTGCCAGGCGGCGATGTAGGGCATCGGCAGGTCGAACAGCCCGTCGAAGCGGCGCAGCACGTCCAGGTAGAGCGGCCCGAACGCGTCGCGCTCGGCGTCGTCCAGCGCCGGGATGTCGGGCACCGGGCGGTGCGGGGCCACGTGCACCTCGAACGGCCAGCGGGCGGCGGCCGGCACGTACGCCGTCCAGTGCTCGTTGCTCGCCACCACCCGGTCGCCGGCGGCGCGTTCGGCGGCGAGCACGTCGGCGTAGAGGTTGCCCCCGGTGCGGTCGGCGTGCCGGCGGGCGGCGGCCAGCATGGTCCGGGTGCGCGGCGTGACGAACGGGTAGGCGTAGATCTGGCCGTGCGGGTGGTGCAGGGTCACCCCGATCTCCACGCCCCGGTTCTCGAACGGGAAGATCTGCTCCACCCCGGGCAGCTCGCTCAGCGCGGTGGTGCGGTCGGCGAGGGCGTCGAGCACGGTCCGCACCCGGCCGGGGGAGAGGCTGGCGAACGAAGCGTTGTGGTCGTCGGTGAAGCAGACCACCTCGCACTTGCCGCGCCCGGGGCGGACCGGGGTGAACGGCGTGATCTCGGCCGGCTCCTCGGCGACCCGCTGGCTCAGTGAGGGGAACCGGTTCTCGAAGACGACGACGTCGTAGTCGGGGGCGGGGATCTCGCTGAGCCGGTCACCCCGGGAGGGGCAGAGCGGGCACTGGTCGGCCGGGGGGAGGAAGGTCCGGGTCTGCCGGTGCACCGCGACGGCCACCCACTCGTCGGTCAGCGGGTCGTAGCGGAGCTGCGACGCGTGCGGGGGCGGCGGCAACTCCCGCCGGTCCGGCTGGTCGCGGACCGCGTCGTCCCGCTCGTCGAAGTAGATCAACTCGCGGCCGTCCGCCAGCTCGATCTGCGTACGCTTCACTCCGCCCCCTCCGGGCCCGGCACGATCACCAGTTCGCCAACCCTGTCCTCGAGTACCCGTCGCGCATCCGGCCCCAACCGGTCGTCGGTGACCAGCACGTCCGCCGCGTCCAGGCCGACGATCGACGAGATGCCGACCGTGCCCCACTTGGTGTGGTCGGCGAGCACCACCAGCCGGTCGGCGGCCGCCACCAGGGCCCGGTCCGTGTCCGCCTCCATGAGGTTGGGGGTGGTGAACCCGGCCCGCTCGCTGATGCCGTGCACGCCGAGGAAGAGCAGGTCCAGGTGGAGCGCGCCGATCGCGGCCACGGCCAGCGGGCCGACCAGCGCGTCCGAGGGAGTGCGCACCCCGCCGGTGAGCACCACGGTCTGGTCCGGCCGGCCGCCGACGTGCAGGATCTCGGCCACCGGCAGGGAGTTCGTCACCACGGTGAGGCCCGGCACGTCGGTCAGGCGGCGGGCCAGCTCGGCGGTGGTGGTGCCGGCGGAGAGCGCGATCGCGGCGCCGGGTCGGACCAGCTGCGCGGCCCGGCCGGCGATGGCCGCCTTCTCCACGGACTGGCGGACCGACTTGGCGTGGAAGCCGGGCTCGTCGGTCGAGCCGGGCCCGGCCAGTGTCGCCCCGCCGTGCACCTTGGCGAGCAGGCCCTGGTCGTGCAGCGTCTCCAGGTCGCGCCGGATGGTCATGTCGGAGACGCCGAATTCGGTGGCCAGCTCGGTGACCCGGACGCCGCCGGCGGCGCGGACCCGTTCCAGGATGACCGCCTGCCGCTGTCGCGCCAGCACCCCGCCGTCACCTCCCGACTGTCGACCCGTCTCCACGCGGTCGAACGTGTTCCAACAAAGATAAACACTACCGCGCAGCGGAGGGCAACGGAAGCAAACGCGGAACCGCCGCCGTCCCGGGGCGGGACGGCGGCGGTCCGGACGGTGCCGGGATCAGGCCGGCTGGAGGCGGGGCTCCACCCAACCGGTCTCGGTGAGGTGCTCCATGACGCGCTGGACCGCCTCCTCGACGGTCATGTCGGTGGTGTCCACCACCAGGTCGGCGTCGGTCGGCTCCTCGTACGGGTCGTCGATCCCGGTCATCCCGGTGATCAGGCCGGCCCGGGCCCGCGCGTACAGGCCCTTGCGGTCGCGCTGCTCGCAGACCTCCAGCGGGGTGGCCACGTGCACCAGCAGGAAGCCGGCCCCGGCGGCGTGCGCCATCTCCCGGGCGGTGGCCCGGGCGGCCGCGTACGGGGCGATCGGGCAGCAGATGCCGACGCCCCGGTGCCGGGCGATCTCGGCGGCCACCCAACCGATCCGGCGCACGTTGAGATCCCGGTCCGCCTTGCTGAAGCCCAACCCCGCCGAGAGCTCCCGGCGCACGATGTCCCCGTCGAGCAGGGTGATGGTGCGGTCGCCGCCCTCGCGCAGATGGTCGGCCAGCCCGCGGGCGATCGTCGACTTGCCGGAGCCGGAGAGACCGGTCAGGAAGATCACCAGGCCGCGGTGCCGGCGCGGCGGGCGGGCCCGGGCCAGCTCCTTGGCCACCGCCGGCGGCGTGTGCCACTCGGGCAGCGGGAAGCCCCGGTCCAGCAGGTCGTCGATCTCCTCCTGGCTGAGCGCCAGCTTCCGGTTGCGCGGCGGGATGTCCTCCCGCCATCGCCACTGCCCGTCGCGGCTGTCGTAGGCCAGCTCGCGGGGCACCAGCACGCGCAGGCCCGCCCCGGAGAGCATGCCCTCGGTGGAGAGCAGGTGGGTGACCCCGTAGGCGGCGGCGACCCGGGCCCGGAGCAGCGCGTCACTGATCTCGTCGCGCCGCCGCGCCAGCGGCACCGCCACGAGGGTGGCCGGAGGCATCCGGTCCCGCGCGGCGAACACGCTGCGCACCAGCGCCTCGGCCGGCAGCCCGCCGGTCGCCTCCTCACCCACCGGGATCAGCACCAGCAGGTGCGCGCCGAGCGTCCGCGCGGCGTGCGCGATCTGCGCGAGCTGCGGCCGGTGCAGCGGACGGTCGGCGAAGACGCCGAGCACCCGCCCCGGAGGCAGCAGCCCGCGGACCTCCTCCGGGCTGCGCCGCAGCCGCTGGAACGGCCCGTGACCGCCGTCGCCCAGCCGGCGCACCGGGCCGCCCACGCCGGCCGTGCCCTCGCGGACCGGCCAGACGTCGGTGACGTCCATCGCGGCCACCGGCGCGCCCTCGCCGTCGGTGAGCACCAGCGCCCGGCGCAGCGGGTCGTCCAGTTCCAGCCCGTCGGCGAGCGCGGCCGGCACCTGCAGCGTCACCGGCACCGGCCACGGCGTGCCGTCGGCGAGCCGGCCGCGCCGGCCCAGCGAGGCCAGGTCGGCCCGCGTCATGAAGCCGGTCAGCGGGGCGTACGCCCCGGTCAGCAGCAATCCGAGATCGGCCAGCTCACCGGGCCTAGGCGCGTACGCCGGCGCATCCCGCAGAACGTCCTCGGGCAGCACCCACCCGTTGCTCATGAAACCCCCAACTCACCGGCCGGCACACAGTTTCTCAGCCCACCGGCGATCGGTCGAGAGCGCCACTCCACCTCCCGGTCACCGGCCGGCAAACCGGCCGTCCCGGGGCGGCCCGACCGCCGTCCTGGGCGGTCCGCCGGCCGGACGGACCGGTCGGGCCGTCCGGTCGGTCAGCGTCCGGGCGGAATCAGGGGCAACCCCGAGCGTTTCCCGATACCCGGAGCGGCCCGCGCTCCCTACGCTTGCCGCGTGACACTGCTCGCGACCGAGTCGCTGACCAAGACGTACGGAGGCCGGGTCACCGCGTTGGCCGACCTCACCGTGTCGGTCGAGCCGGGGATCATCGGGCTGGTGGGCGCGAACGGCGCCGGCAAGTCCACCCTGATCAAGATCCTCCTGGGCCTGCTCGCCCCGACCAGCGGTCGGGTCTCCGTGCTCGGCCTCGACCCCACCACCGATCCGGCGGCCGTCCGCGCCCGGGTCGGCTACATGCCCGAGCACGACGCCCTCCCGCCCGACCTGTCCGCCGCCGAGCTGGTCACCCACCTCGGCCGGATCAGCGGGCTGCCGCGCACGGTCGCCCGGGAGCGGGCCTCCGAGGCGCTGCGCCACGTCGGCCTGCACGAGGAGCGGCACCGGGCCGTCGGTGGCTACTCCACCGGCATGAAGCAGCGGGTGAAACTCGCCCAGGCCCTGGTGCACGACCCGGACCTGCTGCTGCTCGACGAGCCGACCAACGGTCTCGACCCGGCCGGCCGGGACGCCATGCTCAACCTGATCCACCGGATCGGCACCGAGTTCGGCATCTCGGTGGTGGTCTGCTCCCACCTGCTCGGTGAGGTCGAGCGGATCTGCGACACCCTGGTCGCCATCGACGGCGGCAAGCTGCTGCGCGCCGACCGGATCTCCGCGATGACCACGGCCATCGACGTGCTCGCCGTCGAGGTGAGCGAGGGTACGGACGACCTGGCGGCCCGGCTCGCCGCGCTCGACCTGCCGGTGTCCCGGGAGGGGCGGCTGCTGCTCGTCCCGCTCGCCGACGACGCCACCTACGACCTGATCATCGGCGCGGTCGCCGAGCTGGACCTGCCGCTGCACCGGCTCGACCAGCGGCGGCACCGGGTGGCCGAACTCTTCGCCACGAGGGAGCCCAGCCATGTCTGAGCCGACCGGCGTCATCCACGACATCGGCTATCAGCGCTACACCGGCCCGCGGCTCGGCCGCCGGCACGTCTTCGGCGCGCTCTACCTGCACGGCCTGCGCACCGCCTTCGGGCTGGGCCGCTCCGCCAAGGCGAAGATCTTCCCCTGGCTGGTGATGGGCATCGTGCTGATCGTCGCCGCCGGGCTGACCGCGGTACGCACCCAGACCGGCCAGGTCGTCATGACGTACGCCCAGTTCGCCGACGCGATGAGCTGGCTGGTCATCTTCTTCGTCGCGGTGGTCGGGCCGGAGCTGGTCTCCCGCGACCTGCACAGCGGCGTGCTGCCGCTCTACTTCTCCCGCCCGCTGCCGCGCGGCGACTACGCGCTGGCCAAGCTCGGGTCGCTGGTCACCGCGCTCTGGCTGCTGCTCGGGGCGCCGCAGCTGGTGATGTTCCTGGGCGCCGCGTTCACCACCGACGACGGGATGCGCGGGGTCTGGAACGAGCTGCTCGACCTGCTGCCCGGCCTGCTCTACGCGGCCCTGTGGGCGGTGGTCTTCGCCTCGGTCGGGCTGCTCATCGCCTCGCTCACCGGCAAGCGGGCGTTCGCGGCCGGCGGCATCGTGGCGGTGTTCCTGATGACCGCCCCGATCGTCGGCATCCTGTCGATCATGCCGTCCCGGACGGTCAACGAGCTGGCGATGCTCGGCTCGCCCACCGCCCTGGTCCATGCCGTCGGCCAGTACACCCTGGGCGACCTGCTCGTTCCCGGCGGAGATCCCGAGACGCAGATCGGCGGCTTCGGGCCCCTCTACCTGGCCGTCGCCGCGCTGCTGGTGGCCGGCTGCGTCGCCCTGCTGTTGCTGCGATACCGGAAGGTGGCCGCCCGATGACCACGATCAGCGCGGAGCCGGCGGCCCCGGCCACCCCCGCCTCCACCCTCGACCTGGCCGGCGTCTCCCGCTGGTACGGCAACGTGGTGGCGGTCAACGACGTCACCATGCGGCTCGGGCCCGGCGTGACCGGCCTGCTCGGCCCGAACGGCGCCGGCAAGACCACCCTGCTGCACATGATGGCCGGCTTCCTCTCCCCGTCCCGGGGCGAGGTCACCCTCGACGGCATGCCGACCTGGCGCAACCCCGAGGTCTACCGTCGGCTGGGCCTGGTCAGCGAGCGGGAGGCCGTGCACACCTTCCTCAGCGCGTACGAGTTCGTGCTGGCCAGCGCCAAGCTGCACCGGCTGCCCGACCCGGAGGCGGCGGCCCGGCGGGCCATCGCGCTGGTCGAGATGGAATCCGCGCAGGACCGGAAGATCGGCACCTACTCCAAGGGCATGCGGCAGCGCACCCGGGTGGCCGCCGCCCTGGTGCACGACCCGCGGGTGCTGCTGCTCGACGAGCCGTTCAACGGCATGGACCCGCGGCAGCGGCTGCACATGATGGCCCTGCTGCACCGCCTCGGCGACGCCGGCCGGACCATCCTGTTCAGCTCGCACATCCTGGAGGAGGTCGAGCAGGTCTCCGGCACCGTGCAGGTGATGGTCGCCGGCCGGCTGGCCGCCTCCGGCGACTACCGCACCATCCGCCGGCTGATGACCAACCGGCCGCACGTCTTCCGGGTCCGCTCCACCGACGACCGCGCCCTCGCGGTCGCGTTGATCGCCGAGGAGTCGGTGACCGGGGTGGAACTGGGCCGGGACGGGCTGACCGTGCGGGCCGGCGACTACGGCGCCTTCACCCGGGCGCTGCCGAAGATCGCGCTGGCCCGGAGCCTCCGGGTCCGGTCGCTGACGCCCGAGGACGAATCGCTGGAGAGCGTCTTCTCCTACCTGGTGGGGAGCTGAACGATGTCGACCGTTTCCTGGATCACCGCGCGCGGCCTGTTCGGCCGGCGCCGGTTCCTGCTGCTGCTCCCGCTGCCCGCGCTGCTGCTGGTGTTGGCCATCCTCTCCCGCTCGCTCGGCGTCGACCCGGGCGAGTGGGGGCCGGCCGTGCTGGTCGGGCTCGGCCTGGCCGTCGTGCTGCCGGTGGTCGCGCTGATCGTCGGCACCGGCGTGCTCGGCGCGGAGATCGATGACGGCACGGTGGTGCACATCCTCACCAAGCCGCTGCCGCGCTGGCAGATCGTCCTGCCGAAGCTGGCCGTCGGCGCCGGCGTCACGGCGGTCACCGTCGCCGTGCCGCTCTACGTCGCGGGCGTGCTCGCCCACTCGGTACGCCTCGGCCTGGCGCTCGCCGTCGCCGCGTCGATCGGGGCGCTGGCCTACTGCGCGTTCTTCGTGGCGCTCAGCCTGCTCACCCGGCGGCCGGTGCTGCTCGGCCTCGTCTACGTGCTGATCTGGGAGGGGTTGCTCGGCAACTTCGTGAGCGGCACGAAGGTGCTCTCCATCCAGCAGTACGTGATCGCCCTCGCCGACCGGATCGCGCCGACCGAGATGCTCGCCACGGACGTGTCGGTGCCGGTCGCCTCGGTGATGAGCGCGCTCATCGCGGTCGGCTTCACGGTCCTCGCGATCGACCGCCTCCGCTCGTTCAGCGTGGCCGGCGAGACCAGCTGACCCGGACCACACGGCCCCGCCCGGCGCCGCCGATCCAGGCGCGTCGAGCGGGGCCGGCCGGCGCCCGGAGAGCTGTCCGAAGTGGTTCAGCGGGCCCCGGGCCGCCGGCGTCACCCGCCGCGGACGACGCCCACCTCTGGTAGCTTCCGGCGGGCGAAAGACGAGACAACGGGGAGAAACGATGCGCTCAACTCGGCTCGCACTGCTGATTCCGGCCGCCGTGGCGGTGCTCGTCATGGCCGGCTGCGACGACGGCGACAAGCCGGCCGCGTCCGGTGGCGCCACCGGCACGGCGACCACGGCGCCGGCCGCCGTGCCGAGCGCCACGGCGACCGCCGCGCCGGGCATGGACGCCGCCACGAAGGCCGCCTGCGCCACCATCGACAAGGACATCCAGACCGCCCTCAAGAAGGTCGCCTCGGCGGAGAAGATCGGGCCGCCGGCCGGGCACTCGGCGGTCAGCGCCCAGTACTCCGCGGGCGCCGCCTCGCTCTACGCGAACGCCTTCACCACCAGCACCGCCGTCAACGACGCCGTGAAGGACGTGGCGACCGAGATGTCGGAGCTGGCCGACACGTGGGCGACGGCGCCCAAGAAGGCGCCGAGCAAGACCGCGCTGACCAAGGCCGTGAAGCAGCTCGAAACCGCCTGCTCGGCCACCTGAGCCGGACCGCGTCGAGAAGGGGTGGCTGTTCGCCAGGCGACAGCCACCCCTTCTCGGCCGGCCGGTCGGCGCCCGGCTCAGAACGCGCAGGCGACGACGAGTTCGGTGGTGCGGTCGGGAAGCAGGTCGAGCTTGGCGATCCGCCCCGCCGCCCGGACGTCGTCGGCCACCAGGGTGAGCCGTTCGAGCAGGGCGGCCGGCCCGAGTGCCTCGGCCAGCGGCACCTCCGCCTTCATCGACAGCTTCCGCTCCGACTTGGCCCGGCGCACCTGACCCAGCGCGTCCGCGGCCAGCCGCAGCAGCTCCGGGTCACCCGGCCCCTGGACCGCCCGGCCCACCTCGTAGGTGGTCGGCCACGGCGCCCGGTGCACCGACCCGTAGCGCCACCACGACCAGACCTCCTCGGTGACGAAGGGCAGCACCGGGGCGAACAGCCGCAACTGCACCGAGAGCGCGGTGGCCAGTGCCGCCCGGGCCGAGTCGGCACCCGGCCCGGTGCCGTAGGCGCGCTCCTTCACCAGCTCGATGTAGTCGTCGCAGAAACGCCAGAAGAACGCCTCCGCGGCGATCAGCGCCGCCGTGTGGTCGTACCCGTCGAAGGCGGCGGTCGCCGTGGCGACCACGCCGGACAGCTCGGCGAGCATGGCGGTGTCCAACGGCGCGGTCGCCGGAGCCCGCAGCGCGTCCCCGGCGCCCAGCCCGAGGGCGAACTTCGAGGCGTTGAGCAGCTTCGTGGCGAGCCGGCGGCCCACCTTGATCTGCGCCGGGTCGAAGGCCAGGTCCATGCCGGGTTTGCCGCTGGCGGCCCAGTAGCGGACCGCGTCCGAGCCGTGCTGCTCCAGCAGGCCCATCGGGGTGACCACGTTCCCCTTGGACTTGGACATCTTCTTCCGGTCGGGGTCGAGGATCCAGCCGGAGAGCACGGCGTCCCGCCAGGGCAGCACGCCCTGCTCCTGGTGTGCCCGCACCACGGAGTCGAAGAGCCAGGTGCGGATGATCTCCTGCCCCTGCGGGCGCAGGTCCATGGGGAAGACCCGCCGGAACAGGTCCTCGTCGGTCTCCCAGCCGCCGACGATCTGCGGCGTCAGCGACGAGGTGGCCCAGGTGTCCAGCACGTCCGGGTCGCCGACGAAACCGCCCGGCACCCCACGCTGCGCCTCCTCGAAGCCCGGCGGCGGCTCGCTCGACGGATCGATCGGGAGCATCGACTCATCCGGTGTGAGAGGCTGGGACCAGTCCGGCTCGCCAGCGTCGTCGAGCCGGTACCACACCGGCACCGGCACGCCGAAGAACCGCTGCCGACTGACCAGCCAGTCACCGGTGAGGCCACCCACCCAGTTCTCGTAGCGGTGCCGCATGTGCTCCGGCACCCAGCGCAGCTCGCGGCCGCGGGCCAGCAGCTCCTCCCGCAGGTCGAGATCCCGGCCGCCGTTGCGCAGGTACCACTGCCGGGTCGAGACGATCTCCAACGGCCGGTCGCCGCGCTCGTAGAACTTCACCGGGTGGGTGATCGGGCGAGGCTCGCCCACCAGGTCACCCGCGTCGGCGAGCAGCTCGACGATCGTGCGCCGGGCGCCGTTCACGGTCTGCCCCGCGAGCGCCGCGTAGGGCCCGGCCGGCACGCCGGCCGGCGGCTCCGGCAGCAGCCGCCCGTCCCGGCCGATCACCACCCGCGTGTCCAGCCGCAGCTCCCGCCACCAGGTCACGTCGGCCAGGTCGCCGAAGGTGCAGACCATCGCGATGCCCGTGCCCTTGGCCGGGTCCGCCAGCGGATGCGCGCGCACCGGCACCTCGACCCCGAAGACCGGGCTGCGCACGAGGCTGCCCACCAGGCCCGCGTAGCGCTCGTCGTCCGGGTGGCAGACCAGCGCCACGCAGGCCGGCAGCAGCTCCGGCCGGGTCGTGTCGATCAGCACCTCGCGCCCGGCCGGTCCGTGGAAGCGCAGCCGGTGGTAGGCGCCGGGCCGCTCCCGGTCCTCCAGCTCGGCCTGGGCCACCGCGGTGGCGAAGCCGACGTCCCAGAGCGTCGGCGCCTCGGCCTGGTAGGCCTCGCCCCGGGCCAGGTTGCGCAGGAACGCCCGCTGGCTGGTCGCCCGGGCCACCCGCCCGATCGTCGTGTAGGTCAGCGACCAGTCCACGGACAGCCCGAGCCGCCGCCACAGCGCCTCGAAGACCTTCTCGTCCTCCGCGGTGAGCACCTCGCACAGCTCGATGAAGTTGCGCCGCGAGATCGCCACCGGGTCCTTCCGGGCCGCCTCGCTCACCGGCGCGGCCGGCGGCCGCCAGCCCGGGTCGTAGGGCAGCTCCGGATCGGGGCGCACCCCGTAGACGTTCTGCACCCGCCGCTCGGTGGGCAGGCCGTTGTCGTCCCAGCCCATCGGGTAGAAGACGGTGCGGCCGCGCATCCGCTGGAACCGGGCCACCGTGTCGGTGTGCGTGTAGGAGAAGACGTGCCCCATGTGCAGCTCGCCCGATACGGTCGGCGGCGGGGTGTCGATCGCGTAGACGTCCGACCGCTCCTTGGTGCGGTCGAACGCGTACGTCCCGTCCTCCTGCCAGCGGCGCGCCCAGGTCTCCTCGATGCCGTCCAGGGTCGGACGCTCGGGGACGCCGGCGCGGGCCGTCCTCGCCGTATCGGTCATCCGCTGATCGTAGGCAGGCGGCCCCTGCCACTCCACGTCTTTCGGCCTCGTGGCGGTATCCGGCACCCCGCTCCGAGGGGGCAGCGAGCCGGCGCGGCGTGTGACAGCATCTGCCCCGTCCACGGACGCGGGGGAGGCATCGCCATGGACGAGATCGCGCGCACACCGCCAGCAGCCCGTTCCACTGTGGCCGGCACGGTCGCGGCGGTCGCCGTCGGGGCCTTCTTCGGGGCACGCGGGCTCGCGGTGGCCCGGCAGACCGGCTTCGCCGACCTGACCCAGGGCTTCCCGTTCGGGCCGTCGGAGTTCACGGTCACGCTTGTCGCGCTGACCGGAGGCGCGCTGCTCGCCGTCGTAATCGCCGGCGTTGCCGTGTTCGGTCGGCTGCCCGGCTGGCCGGTCGCCGCGGTCGGCCTGGCGCTCGACTACCTCACCGGCGAGCTGGCCTTCGACCACGGCGTCGGGTTGGTGCCTCGCCAGTCGCCCACCACCGGGCAGGTGCTGACCGTGCTGGCCAGCGCCCTCGCCGCGGGGCTGGTGCTCGGCGGCGCGCTGCTGGCGCTGTCCCGGCCCGCCCGGTCGCTGCGCTGGCTGCTCGCCGCCGGGCTGGCCGCCGGACTGGTGCTGCACTCCGCCGTCGAGGACCTGCTCCGCCTAGGGGCGGGGGCGGGCTACCCGGACGGCGGGCGCGCCTGGCCGGTCCAGGTCGGGGTCACCCTGCTGGTCGTGGTCGTCGCCGCGGTGCTCGCCCACCTCGACCGGCCCGGCCCGGGCGCGCCCTCCGGCCGGCCCCGGATCGGTCCACTGGTGGCGGCCGCCGTGGCGGCGCTGGTCACCCTGGGCGGGCTGGTGATCCGCTGGTGGGTGGTCGACGTGTTCCGGATCAGCCAGGACGGCCTCGTCGGGCCGCGCCGCGAGCGGTTCGTGGAGTCCTTCGCCTACTTCTCGCCGGTGGCCGTGGCCACCGTGGCCGCGCTGGTCCTGCTCGGCTACGCGTACCGGACCGGCCGCGCAGCGGCCGCCCGCTGGGTGGTGCTCGGCTTCGCCGCGGGACCGCTCCTGCTCTACGGGCTGCGCCTCAACTTCGTCGGTGACCGGGCGCAGGCCTACCTGGTCGTGCTGGTCGGCCTGGTGGCGGTCGCCGCGGGCGCGGCGCTGGCCCGCTTCACGCCGGGCCTGCTGCCCTGGGACGCGGCCGGCCTGCTGCTGGCCGCCCTGGCGATGCCGCTCGCCGCACCGGTCGTCCGCGCCGAGCTGCCGGCCGCCGGGCAGCTGCCGGCGCTGCTCTCGGCGCTCGGGCTCGGGCTCGCCGTCGGTTTCGGCCTGGTGCTCGCCGCCACCGCACCGGCTGGAGGTGTGCCATCCGGCCGGCCGGCTGCCGGCCCAGCGGCCGGTGGTGTGGAGGCCGGTGGCGTGGAGGAGCCGGGGCGGGCGGCCGGGGCGTTGGCGCTCGGGATGGCCGCGCTGGTGCTCTCCGCCCTGGCGCTGGCCCCCTCCCTGCTCCGCGGCTTGAGCACCGACCGGTTGGGCGAGCCGGCACTCACCGTCCCGGTGCTCACCGGGGTGGCCGCGCTGGTCCTGGTGCTGCTCTTCGGCTTCGGTCGAGCTGTCGACCGCATCCGCCGCGACCTGCGCGCCGAGGCCGCCCTGATCACTGCCCACGCCTCGTCTCCGGCACCGGCTGCCCCGCCTCCGGCACCGGCTGCCCCGGCTCCGGTCGGCGCGCAGCTCACTTCCGGTGCGGGCGTCACAGCTCCGGCGCAGCCAGGTGCTGACGCTGCCGGTCTTCCCATACCGGGTTCGGATGCTGCCCGACCGCCGGTCCCAGGTGTCGATGCCGCGGGTCAGGTCGCTGCGGGCACGGATGCCGCCGGGCCGACCGCTCCGGGTTCGGGCGCCGCCGGGCCGGACGCTCCAGGTACGGATGCCGCGGGGCCTCCCGCGCCCGGTTCGGGCGCTGCGGGACCGGCGGAGCGGGAAGTTCCCCACACCGACTGACGCTTTGAACCGGACCTGTCGGCGACACCGGCGGAACCCGTCGAGATCTTGGACGCAAGCGGCCCCTCCACGGGCACGTTGCTTCCAAGATCTCCCCGAACGGCGCGATCTTGGAGAGTTGCCGGTGGTCCCGAACGGTAACTCTCCATGATCTCCGGGGCGTTCCGCGAGGTGGCGAGGAAGTGCCTTGCCGGCGAGGTCGCTCGAGACGGAGGGCACCGCTACGACGGCGCGGGCCGCGAACGTCACGAGCGTCGGCCCGCTGGCGGACACGGGAGGGTCGAGGCATCGGCTCAGAGGCCGGACGGTGCTCGGTCGGAAGGTGCGTCGGTCAGATCAGGGAGTCGCGCCACTGGCGGTGCAGGGCGGCGTACCTGCCGCCGGCGGCCGCCAACTCGGCCGGGGACCCGTCCTCCACGATCCGCCCGCCGTCGAGGACCAGCACCCGGTCGGCGATCTCCACGGTGGAGAGGCGGTGCGCGATCACCAGCGCGGTGCGGTCCCGCAGGACGCTGCGCAGCGCCCGCTGCACCAGGCGCTCGGTCGGCACGTCCAGCGACGAGGTGGCCTCGTCGAGGATCAGCACCCGGGGGTCGGCCAGGAACGCCCGGGCGAACGCGACGAGCTGTCGCTGCCCGGCGGAGAGCCGGCCGCCCCGCCGGTGCACGTCGGTGGCGTACCCGTCGGGGAGCGCCGCGATGAAATCGTGCGCGCCGATGGCCCGGGCGGCGGCCTCCACGGACGCGTCGTCGGCGTCCGGGCGGCCGAACCGGATGTTCTCGGCGACCGAGCCGCTGAACAGGTGGTTCTCCTGGGTGACCAGCACCACGGCCCGGCGCAGTTCGGCGTCGGCGAGATGCCGCAGGTCCACCCCGTCGAGGCTCACCGTGCCCGAGGCCGGGTCGTGGAACCGGGCCAGCAGCTTGGCGATTGTGGACTTCCCGGCGCCGGTCGGCCCGATCAGCGCGACGGTCTGCCCGGCCGGCACGGTCAGCTCCAGCCCGGACAGGATCGGCGCGTCGGGCCGGTAGCCGAAGTGGACGCGGCGGAACACCACCGCCCCGCGCCCCGGGCCGGCGGGCAGCGGCACCGGCCGCTCCGGCTCGGCCACGGCCGGCCGCTCGTCGAGCACCCCGGCCAGCTTCTCCAGCGCGGCGGTGGCCGACTGCAGTGCGTTGTAGAACTGGCTCAGCTCCTCCATCGGTTCGAAGAACCGGCGCAGGTAGAGCAGGAACGCGGCGAGCACCCCGACCTCGGTCCGCCCGCCCAGCACCCGCCAGCCGCCGTAGCCGAGCACCGCCGCGGCGGTCAGGTTGCCGATCAGCCGGATGCCCGGCGAGTAGACCGCGATGAGCCGGAACGCGCGGAGGCTGGCCTGCCGGTAGTCGTCGTTGACGGCCGCGAAGATGCGCTGGTTGCGGGGCTCCCGCCGGTAGGCCTGCACCGCCCGGATCCCGCGCAACGACTCGACGAAGTGCACGATGACCAGCGCCACCGCCTCCCGGGTCCGCCGGTACGCCCCGGCGGACGCGCGAGCGAACCACCGGGACAGCCCGAACAGGAACGGGAACGCCAGCAGGGTGACCGCGGCCAGCGGCAGGTCCAGCCAGAGCAGGATCCCCGCCACCGACAGCACCGACAGCGCGGCCATCACCAGCTTGTCGATCCCGCCGTCGACCAGTTCGGCGATCGAGTCCAGGTCGCTGGTCAGCCGGGACACCATCCGGCCCGAGGTGTAGCGCTCGTGGAAGCCGACGTCGAGGTGGAGGAAGTGGCCGTACACCCGTTTGCGGAGGTCGAGCAGGACGGCCTGGCCGATCCGGGCGGCGAGGGCGAGGAAGGCGCGCCGGGTCGCGTACTCGGTGGCGGCGGCGACGACGAACGCGGCGGCGACGGCGACCAGTGGGCCGGAGTCGCCGGCCCGCAGCGGCCCGATGCCCCGGTCGATGCCGAGCATCACGAGGTACGGGCCGGCCATCGCGGCGGCGTTCTGGGCCAGCAGCAGGGACACCGCGAGGCCGAGCCGGGCCCGGTGCGGACGAAGCAGGTCGCGGAGCAGGGCCCGGCTGCGGGCCCGGAGCCGGGCGACCGCCTCCGGCGACGAGTCCTCGGCGCGGCTGCGGTCGGCGTCGGGGTCGGTGGCCCGCCCGCGCCACCGGGACAGGTCGAGGTCGGGGTCACCGCGCTGCCGGGACGGGTCGGGGTCGGGGTCACCGTGCTGCCGGGACGGGTCGGGGTCGCCGCGCTGCCGGGACGGGTCGGGGTCGCCGCGCTGCCGGGGTATCCGGCGTCGCCCGGCGGCCCCGGTCACGACCGCACCAGGCCGACGCCGTCCGCCCGTCGATCCGGCTCGGCGGAGAGCACCGCCCGGTAGGCCGGGACCCCGGCCAGCAGCTCACTGTGGGTGCCGACTGCGGCGATCCGGCCGCCGTCGAGCAGCGCCACCCGGTCGGCGAGCGCCACCGTGGACGGCCGGTGCACCACCAGCAGCGCCGTGGTGTCCCGCAGCACCCGCCGCAGGGCCGCCTCGACCAGGGCCTCCGTGTGCACGTCGAGCGCGGAGAGCGGGTCGTCGAGCACGAGCAGTGCGGGCCGGCCGAGCACCGCCCGGGCCAGCGCCAGCCGCTGGCGTTGCCCGCCGGAGAGCGAGAGCCCCTGCTCGCCGACGCGGGTGCCCAGGCCCCACGGCAGGTCGTACGCGAATTCGGCCTGGGCCAGCGCGAGCGCGGCCCGGACCTCCTCCTCGCCGGCCTCCGGCCGGCCCAGCGTCAGGTTCTCCCAGACCGACATGGAGAACAGGGTCGGCTCCTCGAAGGCCACCCCGACCAGCCGGCGCAGCGAGCCGAGCCGCAGGTCGCGCAGGTCGTGCCCGTCCAGGGTGACCCGGCCGCCGGTCACCTCGTGCAGCCGGGGGACCAGGGACAGCAGGGTGCTCTTGCCGCAGCCGGTCGCACCGACGAGGGCCAGCGTCTCGCCCGGCTCCACGGTCAGCTCGATCTCGCGGAGCACCGGTGCGGGGCTGCCGGGGTAGCGGAAGCTCACGCGCTCGAAGCGGAGCCGGCCGCGCACCTCGGTGCGGTCCAGCGCGCGGGCGTGCGGAGCGTCGACGATGGACGGCGGGGTGTCCAGCACCTCCTGGATCCGGTCGGCGGCGGTCGCCGCCTCCTGCCCGTTCGCGATGATCCAGCCGAGCGACTGCACCGGCCACACCAGCATGAGCTGAAGGCTGACGAAGGCGACCAGCTCGCCGATGCTGAGCCCGCCCCGGGCGACGGCGGCGGCCCCGGCCACCAGCACCACCGCGAGGATCAGGTTGGGCACCAGGTCGAACAGGGCGGAGGTGCGGGCCAGCAGGCGGGCCTTGCCGATCCCGGTGTCGTGCAGCCGGCGCGCGCCGGTGGCGAACCGGGCGCCCAGTTCGGGCCCTCGCCCGTACGCCCGCATGGTGCGCAGGCCCTGCGCGGTCTCCTCGACCAGCGTGGCCACGTCGCCCTGCTGGTCCTGCATCCGCCGGGACGCCGCGTGGTAGTGCCGGGCGAAGCGGCGGCTGATCAGGAACAGCGGGACGGCGCTGGCCCCCACCAGCAGCCCGAGCCAGGGGTGCAGCCGGATCAGCAGCACCACCACGGCGGCGTAGGTGATCAGGTTGAGCACCAGGAACAGCAGGCCGAAGGAGAGGAACCGGCGGATCACCGACAGGTCGCTGGTGATCCGGGAGAGCAGCTGACCGGACTGCCACCGGTCGTGGAAGTCGGTCGGGAGGCGTTGCAGGTGGGCGTAGATGTCGGCCCGGATGGCCGCTTCCATGCCGACCGAGGAGGAGGACTGGGTCCACCGCCGGATGAAGATCAGCACCGCCTCGGCCAGGCCGAGCAGCAGGGCCAGGGCACCGAGCCGGAACAGCCCGGCCACGTCGTGCCGGGCCACCGGCCCGTCCACCACCCGCTGCACCACCAGCGGCACGGCGAGGCTCGCCGCCGTGGCGGTCAGCGCGGCGAGCAGCAGCCAGGCGAACTCGGCCGCGTGGGGGCGCAGGTAGGGCCGCAGTCGCCAGAGGTTGCGCAGCGGGTGGGGACGGGCGTCGGGACACGCCGCGGGGTTGCCGTCGCTCTGCGCAGGCACTACCCGACGGTAGCGGCAGGGTGCGACATCGCCGCTGTCAGCTAGCCGTCACCCGTCCCTCATGCCCGAGAAGCCACTTCTTCACGTCGAGCCCCCAGCGGTAGCCGCCGAGCGTGCCGTCGGTGCGCAGCACCCGGTGGCAGGGCACGAAGAGCGCGGCGGCGTTGCGCGCACAGGCCGCCGCGGCGGCGCGGACCGCCGGCGGTCGGCCGGCCAGCGCCGCGAAACCGGTGTACGTCACCGGGTCGCCCGGCTTGACGTCGCGCAGCACCTGCCAGGCGTGCGCCATGAAGGCGCCGCCGGTCCGCTGCTCGACCGGAACGGTGTCGATGGCGGTCAGATCCCCGGCCAGGTAGGCGCGGACGGCCGCGGTCACCGGGCCGAGGTCGGCCCGCTCGCGCAGCGCGCCGCGCAGTCCGAAGTGGACCAGGGGTACGAGGTTCGCCGGGTCGGCGGTGAAGCCGGCCGCGCGTACCGCCCCGTCGGGGCCGGCGAGCACGCTCAGCGGGCCGGCGGGGGTGTCGATGACGGTGCTGTCCAGTGTGGTCATGCCGCTCTCCAAAGTCGGATCACCGCGTAGGACCGCCAGGGGCGCCAGAGGTCCGCGTACGCGTTCAGGGTCTTCGGGTCGTCGGGCAGGCCGAGCGCGGCGGCGCCCCGGCGTACGCCCAGGTCGGTGGGGAGGAGGACGTCGGGGTCGCCGAGCGCGCGCATGGCCACGTAGCCCGCGGTCCACGGCCCGACCCCGGGCAGCGCGACCAGCCGCCGCACCGCCTCCTCCCGGTCCCCACCCGGTGCCAGGTCCAGCTCCCCGTCGGCGACGGCCCGCGCCACCGCCCGGATCGTCTCCCGCCGCGCCCCCGGCATCCGGAAGGCCGTGTCACCGAGGTCAAGCACCTGCTCCGCGGTCGGGAACGCCCGCAACCTCGGCGGTCGATCATGAAGTTGACCGCGGTCTTGGAGATCGACTTCGCCGTCAACCTCATGATCGGCGGGCGGGGTGGTGGCGGCCGCCAGGAGGTGGGTCAGGGTTGTTCTCGCCGATCGGAGGGAGATCTGCTGGGTGGTTATCGCGCGGACGGCCATCTCGAAGCCGTCCACGGCGTGCGGGAGGCGGACGCCGGGTTCGGCGGCCACCGCGGGGGCCAGGGCCGGATCCGCGGCCAGGGTGGCGTCGACCGCGGCCGGGTCGGCGTCGAGGTCCAGCAGCCGCCGGCACCGGGCCACCGCCGGGGCCAGGTCGCGCATGTCGGCAAGCCGCAGGGTGGCGGCCACGTGCCCGTCGGCCGGGGCCAGCGACACGGTGCCGGGCCCGTGCGGCAACCGCAACCCCCGGTGGTACGCCCCGTCGCGGACCTCCTCGACGCCGGGCAGCGCCCGCAGCGCCAGGAAGTCCAGCAGCGCCCCCGCGTGCAACGGCGGCCGGTAGGCCAACCGCAGCGTGATGGTGCCCGCCCCGCCGGCCGCCCGCCGGCCGCCCCGGCTCAGCCGCAGCTCGGACGGGGTGGCCCCGTACACCTCGCGGACGGTGTCGTTGAACTGCCGGACGCTGCCGAACCCGGCGGCGAACGCCACCTCGGCCAGGCCGAGCCCGGTGGTCTCGATGAGGATGCGGGCGGTCTGCGCCCGCTGCGCCCGGGCCAGCGCCAGCGGCCCCGCGCCCAGTTCGGCCCGGAGCATCCGGTGCAGGTGCCGCTCGGTGTAGCCGAGCCGGGCCGCCAGACCCGGTACGCCGTCCCGGTCGACCACCCCGTCGGCGATCAGCCGCATCGCCCGCCCGACCACGTCGGCCCGGACGTCCCACTGGGGCGAACCGGGTGCGGCGTCGGGACGGCAGCGGCGGCAGGCCCGCAGCCCGGCGCCCTGTGCGGCGGCGGCCGACGGGAAGAACCGGACGTTCTGCCGCTTCGGCGTCGTCGCCGGGCAGGACGGCCGGCAGTAGATCCCGGTCGACGTCACGCCGGTGTAGAACCAGCCGTCGAACCGCTGGTCGCGGCTGTCGACGGCCCGGTAGCACCGCTCGAAGTCGAGTTCCATGACACCGATCCTGCCTCGCAGGTCGGGCCGTCGGCTGGCGGGATTCGGACGCGGCCGTGCGGGCCCGCCCCGAGCGCTCGGAAAGCCGCCAGCCGAGGGCGCCCGCCCGGGCCGGGCGTACCGCCGTTCCTGGTGCTGCTCGGGAGGCCGCCCCTGGTGGACATCAGGTCGACCCGGCGGGCGCCGCCGGCCGGGTCGGCGACGGCGCCGGCCGGGTCGTCGGCGTCAGCGGCGTGGGTTGGGGGACGGGGTGGGCAGGGGGCCGGGTGCGCCCCCGGGGCCCTCGGGGGAGGGGACCGCGGTGGGCTCGCCCGGCCGGCTCGGGCCCGGCGCGGGCGCGCCCGGTCGGCCGGGCCGGCCCGGCGGCGAGGCGCTCGGCACGGGCCCCGCCGTCGGGTCGCCGGGCGGGCCCGGCACGGCCGTGGGCGGGCCGCTGGGCGACGGGACCGTCGTGGGCTCGGCGGGGGACGGGGACCCGGGGGGACCCGCGGGGGTCGGGGGCGCCGACGGCGCGGCCGGGCGGGGAGAGGTGTCCCCGCCGCCGGCCGCCAGCGCGATGGGTGCGCCGATCAGCACGGCGGCCACCACTCCCGCCGCGCCGAGCGTCACCGTGGTCCGCCGGCGGTTCCGGAACCGGCGCTCCGCCGGGGTCAACTGGTCCTGCACTGTGGGTGCCTCCTCGGCAAGGTCGGAGAGGGTGGCGCGGAGAAGGTCCTCGAAGGGCGTGGTCACCGCCGTACCTCCAGCAGTTCGACGTCCGGCATGAGCTGGCGCAGCCGGGTCACCGCCCGGTGGGTCCGGCTGCGTACCGTGCCGACCGAGCAGCCCAGCGCCTCGGCGACCTGGGTCTCGGTGAGGTCCTCGTAGTAGCGCAGGACCAGCACCGTGCGCTGGGCCGGCGGCAGCAGCCGCAGCGCCGCGCGCATCGCCAGGCGCACGTCGGTGCCGCCGCTGGGGTCCGGCTGGACCGCCTCGTCGGCCCCGGTGAGCGCCGTCTCGCGGCGTCGCCGCAGCCGCCGCCACCAGCTCACCTGCTCCCGGTACATGACCGTGCGCAGGTAGCCCTCCGGGTCGGCGTGCCGCAGCGTCCGCCACCTCGGGATGGTCCTGGCCAGCGCCGACTGGAACAGGTCCTCGGCCGCGTGCCGGTCGCCGGTGAGCAGGTACGCGACCCGCATCAGCGCCGGCGCGCGGCTGGTCACGAACTCGGCCAGCCGGACCCGGTCGTCCTCGTCCACCCACCCTCCCGCTCGTCGTCGTCACCAATACAGACGCCCCAGCTCACGCCAGCTATCCCTGGCGTGGCAACGGATTCCGGCGACGAAAGTGTCGGTAGTGGTCGGTACCGTCGCGCCACCAACTCAAGAAAAGGTGCGGGGCATGGCGAGCGTGGCCGGGCGGGGTGTCCGCTGATGCGGTCGGGGCGGGCACGGCTGGACGCGGCGGTGGTGCAGGGCTTCTACGACCGGATGCGGGTGGTGGCCCCGGCCGCGTACGGGGCGATCGAGCGGGACCGGGCCGACGACCCGGGGCGGGCCTTCGCCGACACCGCGTGCGGCCGGCTGGTCGGCTCCCTCGACGCGCCCGGGCTGCGCGCGCTCGGCATGTGGGCCCACCACTGGTGCATGCGCTTCTACGACGACGACACCCGGGTCGGCCTGCGGCTGGTCAGGGAGCTCGCCGGCCGGGCCGGGCTGGGCTGGACGGCCGACGAGGTGCGCTGGCTGCTCGACCAGTCGCACGCGGCCGCGCCGTCCGCGGCGCACCGGTTCACCCTGCCGCTCGCCGCCGCGGCGGAGCTGCCGCCCGGGGCGCTGCCCGAGGGTGTGGCCGGCGACGTCGCGGTCGACGACTGGCGGCGGCTGCGCGCCGGCTGACGAGCGCCGCCACCGGGCGCGGCCGCTGCCGGCAGCGTGTCGGGCCGCGACGGTTGTGGGGCGCCCGCACCCGGCGCGGCTGCTCCCGGCAACGTGCCGGGCTGCGTCGGCTGGCCGCCCCGCTCAGCCGGCGTGGCGCGTCCGGGCAGCTGGCCGAGCACCATGGCGGCGACCGCCACCGCGAAGCCGGCGAGCTGGGTCGGGCTGAGCGCCTGGCCGAGCACCAGCCAGCCGAGGGTCGCGGCGGTGAGCGGGCTGAGGGCGCCGAGCACCGACACCCGGGTGACCGGCAGCCGGGCCGCGCCCCGGAACCACAGCGCGTACGCCAGCGCGGTGCCGACCAGCCCGAGCCACGCGTACCCGAGCAGGGCCGGCCCGTCGGGCGCGGGCGGCGCGCCCTCGACGGCGGCGGCGACCGGCACGATCAGCAGGCCGCCGGCGACGAGCTGCCAGCTGGTCGCCGCGAGGGTGCCCACACCGGGCGGCCGGCCCCAGCGGCGGGTGAGCACCAGGCCGGCGGCCATCGCCGCGGTGCCGGCCAGGCCGGCCGCGACGCCCAGCGGGTCGAGGCCGGCGCCCGGCCGGAGCACCACGAGGGCGACTCCGGCCGGGGCGGCGAGCGCGGCGAGCAGCGCCGGCCGGCCGGGCCGGTCCCGGAGCAGGGCGACGGTGAGCGCGGCGACCAGCAGCGGCTGGGCGGCTCCGAGCACGGCCGCGGTGCCGCCCGGCAGCCGGTACGCGGCGACGAAGAGCAGCGGGAAGAAGGCCCCGATGTTGAGCGCGCCGAGCAGGGCGGCCCGCCCCCACCAGACGCCGCGCGGCCGCCGGCGGGTCAGCGCGAGCAGCAGGAGGCCGGCCGGCAGGGCGCGGATCGCGCCGGACCAGAGCGGGCGGCCGGCGGGCAGCAGCTCGGCCGTGACCAGGTAGGTGGTGCCCCAGACGGTCGGGGCGACGGCGGTCAGCGCGATGTCGGTCCAGCGGCGGTCCACGGCGACCTTCTTTCCTCAGCGCTAAGTAGCTTAGACCTAAGCTAATTGGTGCCGAGTGAAATGGGAAGGGTGGCGTCGGGCACAATCGACAGCCGTGGCAACCGACGACGTGGACCTGATCGTCGAGCAGTGGCGCCGGGAGCGGGCCGGCATGCGACCCGAGCCGATGGCCGTCTTCGGCCGCATCTACCGGCTGGCCCGGCTGGTCGGCGACCGCCAGGAGAAGGTGTACGCCGGCTGGGGCATCGGCCGCGGCGACTTCGACGTGCTGGCCGCGCTGCGCCGGTCCGGCGCGCCGTACACCCTGGCGCCGAAGGCCCTCGCCGCCTCGCTGATGCTCACCTCCGGCGGGATGACCGGCCGGCTCGACCGGCTGGAGCGGGCCGGGCTGGTCCGGCGCTCACCCGACCCGGCCGACCGGCGGGCGCTGCGGGTCACCCTCACCGACGCCGGCCGCCGGGTGGTCGAGGAGTCGGCCGAGGCCGGGCTGGAGGTGCAGCGGCGGATTCTCGACGCGCTGCCCCCCGCCGACCAGGACCGGCTGGCCGATCTGCTGCGTACGCTGCTGGCCGCCGTCGAGGCGGAGCCGCCGGATCCGGCAGGATGATCTCCATCAGCACCGACCGGAAGGACGGCCATGCCCGCCAGTGAACCGACGATCGTCGCCACCAGCATGGGTTTCTTCAGCCGGCACCGGGGCCCGTGGGACGCCCGGCCCAGCCAGCTCTTCGACCTGATGGCCGACCTGGCGCGGGCCGGCGACGCGCCCCGCGTCTGCTACCTCAACCAGGCGGTCGGCGACCAGCCCACCTCGTTCACCGTCTTCTACGGCGCGTTCGCCGGCACCCGGTTCCGCCCCTCCCACCTGGCGCTCTACCCGATGCCCAACGTCGAGGACATCCGCGCCCACCTGCTCGCCCAGGACATCATCTGGGTGGGCGGCGGCAGTGTGGCGAACCTCTGCGCGGTGTGGCGGGTGCACGGCCTGCCGGACATCCTGCACGAGTGCTGGCAGGCCGGGGTGGTGCTCGGCGGGGTCTCCGCCGGCTCGATCTGCTGGCACCTCGGCGGCGCCACCGACAGCTACGGCCCCACCCTGCGCCCGTTCACCGACGGCCTGGGCTGGCTCCCGTACGGCAACGGCGTGCACTACGACAGCGAGGACCAGCGCCGGCCGCTCATGCACCGGCTGGTCGCCGACGGCACGCTGCCGACCAGCCACTGCACGGACGACGGCGTCGGGCTGATCTACCGGGGCACCCGGCTGGCCGAGGCCGTGGCCGACCGGGAGGGCGTGGCCGCGTACGAGCTGGCGCGCGCCGAGGACGGCACCGTGCGGGAGACCCGGATCGAACCCCGGCTGCTGCCCGCCCGGCCCGCCTGACCGGTCCCGGCGGCGAAGCGCGTAAGCTGGCTCGTCGTGAGTCTCACCATCGGCATCGTCGGCCTGCCCAACGTGGGCAAGAGCACCCTGTTCAACGCGCTGACCAAGAACGACGTGCTCGCGGCGAACTACCCGTTCGCCACCATCGAGCCGAACGTCGGCGTGGTCGGGCTCCCCGACGAGCGGCTGGCCAAGCTCGCGGAGATCTTCGCCTCGCAGAAGGTGCTGCCGGCGCCGGTCTCGTTCGTCGACATCGCCGGCCTGGTCCGGGGCGCCTCCAAGGGGCAGGGCCGGGGCAACGCGTTCCTGGCCAACATCCGGGACGCTTCCGCGATCTGCCAGGTGGTGCGGGCCTTCTCCGACCCGAACGTGGTGCACGTCGACGGCAAGGTCTCCCCGGCCGACGACATCGAGACGATCAACACCGAGCTGATCCTGGCCGACATCCAGACCCTGGAGAAGGCGCTGCCGCGGCTGGAGAAGGAGGCCAAGCTCCGCAAGGACCGGGCCGCCGCCGTCGAGGCCGCCAAGAAGGCCGTCGAGGTCCTCGACGGGGGCACCACCCTGTACGCGGGCGCCGCTGCCGCCAAGATCGAGCTGGAGCACCTGCGCGAGCTGCACCTGCTCACCACGAAGCCGTTCCTCTACGTCTTCAACGTCGACGAGGCCGAGCTGGGCAACGCCGAGTTCCTCGACGAGCTGCGCGGCCTGGTCGCCCCGGCCGAGGCGGTCTTCATGGACGCCAAGATCGAGTCCGAGCTGGTGGACCTGCCCGAGGAGGAGGCCCGCGAGCTGCTGGAGTCGATCGGGCAGTCCGAGCCGGGGCTGGACCAGCTCGTCCGGGTGGGCTTCCGCACGCTGGGCCTCCAGACGTACCTGACGGCCGGCCCCAAGGAGGCGCGGGCCTGGACCGTCCCGGTCGGCGCCACCGCGCCGGAGGCCGCCGGGGTCATCCACAGCGACTTCCAGCGCGGCTTCATCAAGGCCGAGGTGGTCTCCTACACCGACCTGGTCGAGGCCGGATCGATGGCGGCGGCGAAGGCCGCCGGCAAGGTCCGGATCGAGGGCAAGGAGTACGTCATGCAGGACGGCGACGTGGTGGAGTTCCGCTTCAACGTCTGAATCCGGCCCGTTCCCGCAGGTCAGGAGGGTGTGTCCTCGCTCTGGGGCACACCGGGGGGCACAATCCCGCACCTCATCGCTCGCGTCCCACCAGATGTTTGTTGGAAGAGTCGGTGGTCCGGCACGCGTACTGTGGGGCGTGTCTGCATTCCGAGCAGCTGTGGTCCGGCAGCGCCGGACCGTCCTCGCCATCGCGCTGGCCGTCTCTGTCGGCTATCCCCTGGTGCCGTGGTTCGCTGGCTCGGGCCACAAGATCGTTGACGTGCTGGTTATCGGGCTCCTGGTTGGCTTTCTGCTCCTGTTGGTGCTGTTGGGTTATGCCTTGCCGGATGAGCGGCCTGCAGTCTTCGTCGTACGGCCGGAGGTCTCGTCCTTCAGCACGCCGCCCAGCTTCACCGCCGTTTGGGGCGCAGTTGTTCTGGCGTTGGCAGCCTCCGCGCAGATCAGCTCTGTGGTCCCACCGATCTGGGCACACAACCTGCGGCCCCTCGACGCCGTCCTGCCGGTCCTGGTCGCCGCGCTGGCAGGTAGGCAGCTGGTCTCAGCCTGGTGCGGGTTCCTTGTTCACCTGCGGCCTGAGGGCCTGTGGTGGCGCACACTGGCCGGGTCAGTGCGGGTGCCATGGGAGGCATTGGCCCCCGGCTACCCGCAACGGCCGGCCCTGTACGCCGACACTCTGACCCTCACCTATGCCCGACCCGACCTGGTACGTCGTCGCGGCCTCGTGCTGCGCCCGCGACGGCTACCGATCAAGACCGTCGATGCCTGGTTCATCAGCGACGCGATCTGGTACTACCTCGCACATCCCGAACATCGGGCAGCGATCGGAGCCGAGGTTGAATACCGTCGCCTGCTGGACGTGCTGAGGGACAAACCTGCCAACCCAGCCCCCCACGCCTGAAGCTGACGGCATCTCCTAGATCCACTAAGCAGTCGGGATGGCTGACGATGTCGTGGGGTGGCGGCATACTCGCTTCGTGGATCAAGGACGCCAGATCGCAGAGCGTATGTACGGAGCCTTCAACCGTCGGGATGCGATGGCCGCCAGAGAGATCTTCGCCAGCAGCTTCTACAGCCATCCGCTGAAGGCCAGCGGTTGGGAGTGCGCGCAAAAGGCCTGGCAGCGTATGTGGGACCAGCACCCCGCCCTGAAGGTAACCCTCAAAGATCTGGTCGCGGACAACCAACGCGTGGCAACTCGGACCGAGATGGCCGGCTTCGCCGATGGCTCGACGGCAACGATGCTGGAGATGTTCACCATCGAGGACGATCGCATCGTTGAGCTGTGGGGCCTGTCAGCCAAGCCGCAGACGAAGTCTTGAGGTCGGCGGTGCCCGAACCGTACCCGACGCAGAGGTCAGCAAGGGCCAGTGGCGGGCTCCAGGTAGCCCTGGCGAACGCTGCGTGCCTCTCGATAGGGCGTACGGCTGCTGGACGTGCAAGCCGATCCGGTTCCCTAGCTGATCGTCCCATTGGTCAGCACGAGGACGCGTATCGGCCGCTAGAGTCCGGGCATGCGCGCGGTCGTCCACTCGATCAGGTTCCCCGACCTTTCGCAAGGCCCTCCCGAAGACCCCGCCGTCACGATGCAGCTTGTGGAGATTTACGCAGGCCCGAGCGATGGTCCGGGTGAGGAGCGGTTCCAGGCAACGGTGTGCACTCCGGCTGCTCTGTCACGGATGCTCGCCGACCAGGATGTCATCGTTGGAAGACACTGGCTCTTTGTCGAGCAATTCCACGATGGTCGCGTCGAGCAGTTCCTCCGCAAGCTGATCCAAAACATCGAGGGTGCCAGTTGGAGTGAGGTCGCCGAGAAGTTGGGACGGCTGGCGCAGCATGAGTTCGAGGACTACGGCTCGTGAGTGACTAGCTGGTTGACGATCGGTCCGGGCGCCCCTGGGCGATCGTGGACTCCGGATAGCCGTCCCGACGGCTGGGCTCGGGTGCACCAGCAGGTCACCCCGTGGGTTTGTTGCCATCCCTCAGCCAGAGCCTTGCGGACGACTGCCGCGACCGCCGACGGAAGGACTTAGTCCCACCACCTGCTTGACGAATCCGTCCCAGCACGCCCGGCAGTCGGCCGTGGTTCCTCGGTCGCCCTGGTTACGGTCGGTCACATCGGCGTGCCTGCGGGCCCACTCGAACTCAGGCAGCGAACGAACCATTGCCGCCAGGACGCCGTGCACGAGGGGAAGGTCGCCCAGCTCGCTGATCCCGACCCATGCGATGTCGTCGTGCTCGTCAGGGGCACGGTTGGTCGGAGAGCCGACCCAGTCGTCAACGTGCCAGACGCCCACGTGGACGGCGTCCTCGCCACTGCCGGTGTGCAGGACGCCCAACCGGGAAGCGGACTCCGCCACGATGTGGACACCGAGTTCCTCGTGCATCTCCCGCGCGAGGGCTTGTAGTTCCGACTCACCCGCTTCGACCTGCCCCCCGGGCAGATCCCAGACATCTGGGTAAACCCGCTTGGTCGGCCTGCGGTGTACCAGCAGGACCGCGCCGCTTTCCACGAGTGCGCCTGTGACGACGACCTGCATGACGGGATCAGAGCACAGGGATGGGACAAGCTCGCTCCCGCCGAAGGGGAAGTCCGGACGTCGGGGTCTGCCGCGATCCGAGCGCTCCGGAGCCTTACAGCTCATCGCCGTCGGTGGGTGGTGGGCCGACCCTCGGTGTGGCCTGACCGATGATTCTTCCGCGTCGTGCTGGTCTGTACGTCGAGGACCGACCCACGAGAGGCTGACACCATGCGAAAACTGACCTTCGGTATGAACGTGAGCCTGGACGGCTACATCGCCGCGCCGGGCGACGACATCGGCTGGGATGCGCCCAGCGACGAGCTGTTCCAGTGGTGGTCCGACCGGGTGGGGGCGACGGGCATGGCGCTGTACGGGCGCAGACTGTGGGAGACGATGAGTTCCCACTGGCCGACCGCCGACCAGCAGCCGGGTGCCACACCGGCGCACATCGAGTTCGCCCGCCGCTGGCGGGACATGCCGAAGGTGGTGTTCTCCTCGACGGCCAGCTCGGTCGACTGGAACGCCCGCCTGGTCACCGGCGACGCGGTCACCGAGATCACCCGGCTCAAGGCCGGGGACGGCGGACCCATGGACATCGGCGGCGCCACACTCGCCGCGGCGGCCATGCGGGACGGGCTGATCGACGAGTACGCGATCGTCACCCATCCGGTCCTGGTTGGTGGCGGCACGCCGTTCTTCACGGCCCTGGACAAGTGGGTGAACCTGAGCCTGGTGGAGACCCGGACGTTCCCGAACGGCGTGATCCTGACCAGGTACGAGACCAGGCGCTGAGTACCCCAGCCTCGGATCGGCCCGCACTCCGGGCCGGTTCGAGGATCTCGTGGCCCTGTGTCTCGTGGCGATCGTGGTACCCGTTGCGGAGCAACTAGTGTCGGCCCAGATCGTCACCGTCAGCGGATCAGGCAGGTCGGACGAACCGGGCGCCTCACGCCGCCGGAGCGGAGTCGCGGGCGGTGGCGTCCGGCGTCGGGTCGCCCTGCGGCTCCCGCCGCTTCAGGCGGGCCATGCCGGCGATGTTCGGGCCGGCACCCCAGATCAGGAGCACGACGAGCCACTGGGCCCAGTTCGCCGCGCTCATCCGGCCGGAGAGCAGGTGCCGGACCGTGGCGTAGGGGGTGAAGGCCTGCGCGGGCTGGAGGGCGTCGACCGCCCCCAGCACGGCCCACGCGCCCAGCGGCACCACGATGGTGGCGAGGCACGCGACGACGGAGGGCCGCAGCAGCAGGCCCAGCCCGGTCCCCACCAGCTGGGCGACGATCTGCACGAGCACGCCGCCCAGCGCGATGGTGGCGGCGTGCCGCCAGGGGTCCGGGGCGGTGCCCGACGGTGCGAGCGCGAGAGCGGCGGCGGACACCAGGACTCCGAAGAGTCCGACGGCGGCCGCCAGGAGCGTCGCCGCCAGCAGGGTCGGGGCGAAGCGGGTGGTGCCGGGTGCCCGGCGCAGGTCCCGGGCCAGCAGGACGCCGAGGAACGGCATCGTCACGGACATGAGGCTCTGCACCGGATCCGAGAGGGTGGCGAAGGTCAGGTCGGCGGGCTGCTCCGCGGCGGCGATCGCCAGGGCGGCCAGCGGGCCCAGCAGCAGAGTGATCGCGATCAGCCACCGCCGGGGCCGTGTCCCGACCGCACGCCGGAGCGCACGGAGGGTCGCCGGGGCCAGCCCGGCCGGTTGGTCGTGGGTGTCCACAGTGTGCTCGCTCACGTCCCTGCTCCCGTCCTGCCGCTCCGTCATCTTCTCGCGTCCGGACCGATCGGCGCTGTCCCGGCCACGGAATCGTGCTCGAACCGTGGGCTGATGTCGCGGCGTCAGGCCGCGTAGCCGGGGTCGGCGACGGTCTCGGCGATGCGGGTCAGCCAGTGCAGGTCGTTGGCGCGGGACTCCGGGCTGGCCCCGGAGTGGAGGATGCTGTGCAGGAAGACGGCGGCGTCGTCGAGGTGCCGTTCGCTGCGGTAGTAGCGCAGCGTGGTCTGGTCCGGTTCCCACGGCCCGTAGCCGCGGCGGAAGAGTTCGGCGCGGCGCGCGGTGATCGGGTGGTCGCCGAAGTCCTGGCTGAAGACGAACATCAGGTCCCGCTCGCGGGGGGCGAGGATCGGCGCGTCCCAGTCCACGACGTGCAGGGGACCGTCGCCGTCGGCGATCAGGTTGCCGGGGTGGATGTCGGCGTGGCACACGACGTGCCGACCGTGCGTGAGGCGGGCGGCGAGGTCGTCGACCGTTTCCGACAACCGGTGCAGCGCGGCACCGTACCGGTCCCAGAAGGCGCCGAGAATGTCGCTCGCGGCGGCCTGCTCGCCGAGGGCGCGCAGGCGCTCGCCGGCGCTCGACCGCCAGGTCTCGACCGGCAGGACCGCGGCGATGTCGGCGCTCGGCGTGACCGCGTGCAGCCGACCCAGGAACTCGCCGTACTCGATCCACTGGCGGTCGGTGAGGCCACGGCCCCACAGACTGCCGCCGTCGTGGAACGGGTAGAGCAGCAGCCGGTGGTCGCCGAACCCGTGGCTGACCCCGCCGTCCGGCCGGTCGATCGGCGCGACGACCTGCCGGATGCCCTGGGCGCGGAGGAAAGCGGGCAGCAGGACGGCGGCGGGCGTGTACTCGCCGCGGCGCATCTTCAGGAAGTAGCGCCCGCCGCCGGACGTGTCCACCCGGTACGCCCAGGCGTCCCCGTCCAGTCCGACGGGCAGGAAGACGAGGCCGGCGATGTCCACGCCCCAGGCGGCGGCCACCTCGGCCGCCAGCAGCCGCTCGTCGACATCCGGCTTGTCGATCACGGTCGGAGCGTCGCAGCCCGCCGACCGGCCGGCAAGGCCATTTCTCCCGCCGGCGGGCCGCGCGGCCGGCTCGTCCGGGGCGCGGAGTGTCGGGCGTCGCGGTTAGCCTGTTCGGGTGGCCGAATTCACCTCCGCCGATCTGAGCGGCTCGCGGTTCGAGCACGTCGACCTCAGCGGAGCCCAGCTCCGCACCGTCGACCTGTCCGGCGCCCGGTTCCGTGGCGTCGACCTGAGCGGGGTCAGCATGCGCGGCGCCGAGCTGGTCGGCGTCGACATCCGCGGTGAGATCGAGAACCTGACGATCAACGGGGTCGACGTCGGGCCGCTGATCCAGGCGGAGCTGGACCGGCGGCACCCCGACCGGGCCAGGATGCGACCGACCGACCCGGCCGGCTTCCGCGAGGCGTGGGACATCCTGGAGCGGCTCTGGGGCGAAACCGTCGAACGGGCCGGCCGGCTGCGGCCCGAGCTGCTGCACGAGTCGGTCGACGGTGAGTGGTCGTTCATCGAGACGCTGCGGCACCTGGTCTTCGCCACCGACGCGTGGATCGGGCGGGCGCTGCTCGGCGACCCGTCACCGTGGGATCCTCTCGACCTGCCGTGGGACGAGATGCCGGACACGCCGGGTGTGCCGCGCGACCGGGGCGCGCGGCCCGCGCTCGACGCGGTGCTCGCGCTGCGCCGCGACCGGATGTCCACGGTGCGCCAGGTCATCGAGCGGCTGACCCCCGAGTCACTCGACGGCCACACCGAGCCGGTGGACGGCCCGGGCTGGCCGCGACCCCGCAGCTACCCGATCCGGGAGTGCCTGCTGGTCGTCCTCAACGAGGAGTGGGAGCACCGGCTCTACGCGGAGCGCGACCTGGCCGTGCTGGAGGCACGCGGGGCGGGTTCCGGCTGACCCGTTGACCAGCTCGCGGAACGCGGCGACGGCGGCCCGGTCGCTGACCTCGGCGTAGATCTTCTTGTCCGGGCCGGCCAGGACGACGTACGTGCAGCGGCGGGTCGTCGCCCCGCTGCCGACCCGGTCGGGGCAGGCGACCATCTGCACCTTCGTGGGCGACTCCGCCGCCCAGGTCTGCTCCACCTTCTCAGGCGAAGCGCGTATGTGCCAGGAGCGTCAGCCCGGGTGGGGGCGCGTGAGCGGCGCCCGCAGCGCGATCCAGTAACGCCGCGCGGCGCCCAGTTCGGTGGCCCGGACGCCATCGAGGACCCCACCCTGGCTTTCGATGGTGCGCGCCGACGCGGTGTTGCCGTCGGCGCAGACGAGCAGCACCCGCTCCAGGCCGAGCCCGCGCGCCTCGTCGAGCATCCGGCCCAGCGCCCAGGTGGCCAGGCCCCGCCGCCGCGCCGACGGCCGGATGCCGTAGCCGATGTGGCCGGCGACCCGCAGCAGGACGTCGTCGAGGTCGTGCCGCAGCGCGATCCCGCCGAGCACCGTCTCACCCTCGACGATCCACCGGTAGGTGCACCGCACCCTGCCCGGTTCCGGCGTCCGGCCCGCCTCGTCGGTCAACCGGGCGACCCAGGCCGCGAACCCGGCGGGGGTGACCACCTCGTCGGCCGGGCGCAGCCCGAAACCGTCCTCGTGGCGGCCGGGACCCCACTCCCGGTGGGCCGCCAGCCAGGCGGAGTGCAGCCGGACGGTGGGCGCGATTAGCGCGGGCATCCGGCAACGATAGCGCCGGCCCGCGGACGGCCGCCGCGTAGCCCGGCGCCCGTCTAGTCGGTCCCCTGTGGCGCGAGGACCCGGTCGTGCAGGACGTCCCGGCAGCGCAGCAGCCGCGCGGTGATCTCGTTGAACAGCGCCGGATCGGTCCGGCCGCCGCGCCAGACGGCCCGCAGCGCGGCCTGGCCCACGGCCAGCTGGGTCGCGGCCCCCTCGACCAGACTGGCGTAGTCCGCCCGGATCGCCGGCGGGGCGGACCGGGCCGCCGCACGGGCCGCGAGCAGCGGCGCCCCGGCCCGCGCGAAGATCTCGTCGGGGTCCGCCTCACCCGCGCCGAGCCGGGACAGCACATGCTCCAGTTCGGTTGCCGCGACGGTCATCCGACCGACCGCCGCCAGCGTCTCCTCGGCCAGCTTCACCACGCCGCGACCCTACCCCCGGCGGCGGGGCCGCGCCTCAGCCGGCGCGCAGGGCGTCGTCCACCCCGGTCTCCCGGCGCCCCAGGTGCACCGGATCCCGGCCGGAGAGGACGTCCACCGTGGCCTTGACGCAGGCGCCGTACTCCCGGGTGGCACTGACCCGCCAGCGTTGCGCGTACCGCCGGGCGGTGTCGTCGCCCACGCCGTTGGCGGCCACGCCGAGGTGCCGGCAGACCGACACGGCCCGGGCCAGGTGGAAGGACTGGGTGACCACCGTCGCCCGCTCCACGCCGAAGACGCGGCGGGCCCGGGCGCAGGAGTCGTAGGTGTCGAAGCCGGCGTGGTCGAGCACCACCTTCTCGGCCGGCACGCCCCGGTCGACGAGCCAGCGCCGCATGGCGTCGGGCTCGTCGTAGTCGTCGTTCATGTGGTCGCCGGACACCAGGATCACCCGGACCTTGCCGGCGGCGAGGAGCCGCTGCGCGATCTCCAGCCGGGCGGCGAGGAACGGCGACGGGGTGCCGTCGGCCTCCACCTTGGTGCCGAGGACCAGGGCGACCGGGGCTTCCGGCACGTCGGCCTCGGCGAACAGGTGGCCCTTCGCGCCGCTGCGGACCCACACCACGCTGGCCGCGGTGCCGGCGGCCACCAGCGCCGCGCCCACCACGACCACCACCACGGTACGGCGGATCCGGCGTACCGTCGGTCTGCGGTCGGTGCGCCATCCCCTGACCCTCGCGAACAGCCCCCGCATGCGGGCGATTCTGTCAGGCGGCGCCGCACACCGGGTTCCCGGCGGCAGGAGGAGGACGGCGATGGGCAAGCGGCATCCGGCGCTCGCGCGGCTCGACGTGCTGGTCGGGCGGTGGACGGTGCATCCGGAGGTCGAGGGTCTCGGTGTCGGCTGGACGGAGTTCACCTGGGTGGAGGAGGGCCGGTTCCTCCGCCAGCACAGCGACGCCGATCCGGTGCCGGAGACGGCGCCGCTCGCCTGGCGGGAGAACAACCCGCTCCCGACCACCCAGCTGATCGGCCTGGACGACTCGGACGAGGAGTTCGCGGTGCTGTACGCGGACGCCCGCGGCGTGCACCGGGTCTACCGGATGACGTTCGCCGACGGCGTCTGGCGGATGTGGCGGGACGCGCCCGGCTTCCACCAGCGGTTCATCGGGACGCTGCGGGAGGACGGCACCGCCGTCGATGGCCGCTGGGAGCGGTCCGCCGACGGCGCCGACTGGACGCTCGACTTCACGCTGTCGTACCGGCGCTGACCCCGGATCGCTGTCCCACCGGCGCTGACCCCTCGGTCACCGTGCCGCGCGGGCGAGCACGATCAGCTCTCCGTCGTCGCCGGTGCCGACCGGCTCTCCGGCCCAGCCGCCGAGCACCCGCTCGACCGTGAAGCCGGCCCGGGCGAGGGCGGTCCGCAGTTCCGTCTCGGTGCGGAAGCGCAGCGTGCCCGGGTTGCGCAGTTCCGCGCCGTCGGGCAGCAGGTAGTGGTGCAGGAAGCTCACCATGCCGTCGCGCACGGCGGTCAGCTCGGTCCAGGCGTCCACCGTCGTGCCGTCCGGCAGGGTGAGCCGGCGGAGCGAGTCGGTGGGGTTCCAGCGTTCCCAGCGCCGCGCGGCCGGGTCGCGGGAGTCGAACGCCAGCCGGCCGCCGTCGACCAGGACCCGGCGCAGGTGGCGGAGGGTGTCCGTCCACGTCCCGTCGTCACGGATCTCCTGCGCCACGTGGCTGGTCAGCACGGCCACGTCGTACGCCGCGCCGGGCAGGTCGGCGGCGGTGCCGGGCAGCCAGGTGACCCGGTCGCCGCCGGGTCTGGCCCGGGCGGCGGCGAGCGACGCGGCCTCCGGGTCGACGCCGGTGACGCGGTGACCGGCGGCGGCCAGGGCCAGGGTGAGTCGTCCGGTGCCGCAGCCCAGGTCGAGGACCCGGGCCGGCGTTCGTCCCACGAAGCGCAGGAAGAAGTCGTCGTCGCGCCCCCACGCGTTGTCCGCGTCGTAGAGCGCCGGCAGGTCGACCGGCACGTCAGGAGATGTGGTGGAGGATGACGTTGTGCACGTGGTGGCTCTTCTGCGCGCCCCGGAACTCCACCTCGTAGGTGTGCGTGCCGACGTGGATGGCGATGGCCCCGGTGGAGAAGAACGAGCCGCCCCACGACTTGTTGCTCACCACGCTCACGCTGGTGATCTTCGCGTACGGGATGCTGGTGATCGCGTACCGCTTCCCGACGAAGGAGCGGTCCTGGATGACGACCCGCCGGTCGGTCAGGCCGATGAACCCGGTGCCCGTGCCGACCGCGTCGTAGACGGCGATGATCTGCTCGCCGGGCAGGAGCCCGCTCTGGATCTGCTGGAACTGTTCCTTGCGGTCGTACGTCGGATCGGCCATGCCCTCGACGGTAGGTGGGGCTCGCCAGCCGGCCGGCACCCGGTGACCGACGGCGGCAGCCCCCGTCCTTGTGGACGGGGGCTGCCGGGGTTCGGGGTCAGTGGTCGACGCGGGGGTCGTGGTCGCGGCTGCGGCTGCCGGCCTTGGCCAGGCCCCGGCTGATCAGGTAACCGACGGTCAGCAGGGTGATGTACCACCAGGCCTTGTCGGCGGCGAAGTAGTCGCCGCCGTTGTTCGCGGCCCCGTCGCCGACGGCGTTCGAGGCGATCAGGACGCCGATGACGGCGAGCAGGTAGACCGCCAGTTCGGTGGTCTTCCACGCCGGCTTGGTCTCCTCGCCGTGCCGGTGCGGGTGCCGGACGTCGCGCTCGACGTGGTCGGTGGCCCGGTTGGTGGCGGTGGGGGTCGTCATGGTCAGCTCCTCAAGGGTTTGGCACGTTCCGTCGTCTTCGGGAGCCTTTGCGGTTCCCTGGTGCCGGAAGTCCTACCCCGGAGGATTTAGTTGCTAACAAGAAACTTTCAGGGATTTCTCAGGAGGACGCTCGGAGGTCGGTGACCGCGCGGACCGCGTCCTCGATGCGCGCGGCGAGCAGCACCTCGCCCTCGGTGAGCGGCTCGCCGTCGCCGTGACCCACCCTGATCTGGGTGCGGTCGGCCCGGCGGCTGATCTCCGGGCGCACGCGCAGCGCGTCGGCGACCACCGCGACGCGCTCGGTGAGCGCCGCGTGCTGGGTGTCGTCGATGACGAGCGTGCGGCGGATCTGTTCGCCCTCCCGGGTCCAGCCGGACAGCAGGGCGAGCGCGTCGCTGAGGTAGTCGTGCTTGGCCCGGCCGTTGAACAGCACGCGCATCACCGCACCTCCAGGGCGTCGTTCCCGGCTTGTGGCCAAATCGTCGCCATCCCGTGTCCCAGTCGACGCCCTCTAGTCTGTCGTCGCACAGATGGTGTGTCCACGCCCACACTTCCGTGTTCTGCTGACCTGACGGTCGACTCAGCTACCCAAACCGCCGATTGATCTGGCACGCTGGACGCCCGTGCGGACCGAATGGGTTAGCGGCAACGGGCAGGACCGGCGGGAGCCCAGGGTGGTCGTCGGGGCGGCGATCATCGCGGACGGCAGGGTCCTGGCCTGCGCGCGCTCCGCGCCACCCGAGGTGGCCGGGCGCTGGGAGTTCCCCGGCGGCAAGGTGGAGCCGGGGGAGACCGAGGCCGAGGCGCTGGCCCGCGAGTGCGCCGAGGAACTCGGCGTCCGGGTGGAGATCGGCGCCCGGGTCGGCCGTGACGTGCGCATGGCCCACGGCCGTTCCGTCCTCCGGGTGTACGTGGCCCGCCTCCTCCACGACGACCAGCCGAAGGCACTGGAGCACCTGGAGCTGCGCTGGCTCGCGGCCGGCGAACTCGACACCGTTCCCTGGCTGCCGGCCGACGTGCCGATCGTCGCCGCCCTGCCCCCGCTGCTCGCCAACCCCTGACCGGCGGGATCGGACACCGGGACGGAAACGGGACGGGGGCCGGCGGCATGTGCCGCGGCCCCCGTCGTCGTTGTCAGCGTGCTGCTCAGTGCTTCGGCTCGTCCTGCTGCGGGTGGGCGAAGTTCAGGTGCTCCGGGGGCAGCGGGAAGGTCACGTCGTCACCGAACGGCGACGGCGCGGCGGCCCGGTCGAAGGTCAGTTCGGTCAGCGGCAGCTTGCCGTTGACGTCGACCGCGGGAGCGGTCGGGTGCGGCACCTCGCGGTGCCAGTTGACACCCTGCTGCGCCTGCCGTTCGGCCGCCGTGTCGTGCGAGCCGCCGGCGTGCGAGTGCACCCCGCCATGGGCGGCGGGGCCGGTCACGGCGCCACTCGAATGCCCGCTGGTCACGCTGGTCTGAGGCACCTGACCCCTCCGGAAGATCTTGCTACCAAGCCACACAAGGGGATCGTACCTGCGGTCGACGACCCGCTCCTTCATGGGGATGATCCCGTTGTCGGTGATCTTGATGTGCTCGGGGCAGACCTCGGTGCAGCACTTGGTGATGTTGCAGAAGCCGAGTCCCATCTCGGACTGCGCGTACTCCTTGCGGTCGGTCTTCGCGTCGAGCGGGTGCATGTCCAGCTCGGCGGCCCGGATGAAGAACCGGGGACCGGAGAAGGCCGGCTTGTTCTCCTCGTGGTCGCGGATCACGTGGCAGACGTTCTGGCAGAGGAAGCACTCGATGCACTTGCGGAACTCCTGCGAGCGCTCGACGTCCACCTGCTGCATCCGGTAGTCGCCCGGGGCCACGTCGGCCGGCGGCGCGAACGCCGGGGTCTCCCGCGCCTTCTCGTAGTTGAACGAGACGTCGGTGACCAGGTCCCGGATGACCGGGAAGGTGCGCAGCGGGGTGACCGTGACGGTCTCCCCCTCCTCGAAGGTCGACATCCGGGTCATGCAGCTCAGCCGCGGCTTGCCGTTGATCTCCATGGAGCAGGAGCCGCACTTGCCCGCCTTGCAGTTCCACCGGCACGCCAGGTCCGGCGCGTCGGTGGCCTGGAGGCGGTGGATCACGTCGAGGACGACCTCGCCCTCGTTCACCTCGACCGTGTAGTCGCGCAGCTCGCCGCCGTTCTCGTCGCCCCGCCAGATGCGGAAGGGCCGCTTCGTGCCCGGCTTGCCGGTTGCCTGCGTCTTGTCAGTTGCCATTCCTCAGCGCTCCCCCTCGGTGAGGGCGTCGAACTCGGCGAGTTCCTCGTCGGTCAGGTACTTGGACAACTCGGCCCGGTCGAACAGCGAGATGAGCTCCGGGCGCATCTTGGGCAGCGGCTTCCGGGTCAGCCGGACCGTGTCGCCGTCCAGCGCGCAGACCAGGTTCACCCGCCGCCACTTCGGGTCCATGGCCGGGTGGTCCTCCCGGGTGTGCCCGCCGCGTGACTCCTGCCGCTCCAGGGCGGCCTTCGCGGTGCACTCGGAGACCACCAGCATGTTGCGCAGGTCCAGGGCCAGGTGCCAGCCCGGGTTGTAGCGCCGGCCGCCGGCCGCGCTCACCTTGGCCACCCGCTCGCGCAGCTCGGCCAGCCGGGCCAGCGCGTCGACCAGCTCGTTCTCCCGCCGGATGATGCCGACGAGGTCGCCCATCACGGCCTGGAGGTCCTGCTGGAGGGTGTACGGGCTCTCGCCGGTGTCCCGCTGGAGCGGGGCCAGCGCCGTCTCCACGGCGGCCTCCACCGCCGCCACCGACACCGCGGGGCGCGAGGTGAGCTGGTCGGCGTACGAGGCGGCGTGGCCGCCCGCCCGCTTGCCGAAGACGAGCAGGTCCGACAGCGAGTTGCCGCCGAGCCGGTTGGAGCCGTGCATGCCGCCGGAGACCTCACCGGCGGCGAAGAGCCCGCGCACCGTGCCGTACGCCGCACCGGAGTCCGGGTCCACCTCGACGCCACCCATCACGTAGTGGCAGGTCGGGCCGACCTCCATGGGCTCCTTGGTGATGTCGACGTCGGCCAGCTCCTTGAACTGGTGGTACATCGACGGCAGTCGGCGGCGGATCTCCTCGGCCGGCAGCCGGGACGCGATGTCCAGGAAGACGCCGCCGGCCGGCGTGCCCCGACCGGCCTTGACCTCGCTGTTGATGGCGCGGGCGACCTCGTCGCGGGGGAGCAGCTCCGGCGGGCGCCGGTTGTTGTCCGGGTCCTTGTACCAGCGGTCCGCCTCGGCCTCGTTGTCCGCGTACTGCTTGCGGAACACGTCCGGGACGTAGTCGAACATGAACCGCTTGCCCTCGGAGTTCTTGAGGACGCCGCCGTCGCCGCGGACCGACTCGGTGACCAGGATGCCCTTCACCGAGGGCGGCCAGACCATGCCGGTCGGGTGGAACTGGAGGAACTCCATGTTGATCAGCGTCGCCCCGGCGCGCAGCGCGAGGGCGTGACCGTCCCCGGTGTACTCCCAGGAGTTCGAGGTGACCTTGTAGGAGCGTCCGACGCCGCCGGTCGCCAGGACCACGGCCGGAGCCTCGAAGAGGATGAACTCGCCGGACTCGCGGTAGTAGCCGAACGCACCGGCCACCCGGTCGCCGTCGAGCAGCAGCTCGGTGATGGTGGTCTCGGAGAAGACCCGGATCCGGGCCTCGTAGTCGCCGTGCTCCCGCTTGTCCTCCTGCTGGAGGGAGACGATCTTCTGCTGGAGGGTGCGGATCAGCTCCAGGCCGGTGCGGTCGCCGACGTGCGCCAGCCGCGGGTACTCGTGGCCGCCGAAGTTGCGCTGGGAGATCTTCCCGTCCTTGGTCCGGTCGAACAGCGCCCCGTACGTCTCCAGCTCCCAGATCCGCTGCGGCGACTCCTTCGCGTGCAGCTCGGCCATCCGGAAGTTGTTGAGGAACTTGCCGCCGCGCATCGTGTCCCGGAAGTGCACCTGCCAGTTGTCCCGGGAGTTCACGTTGCCCATGGCGGCCGCGGCGCCGCCCTCGGCCATCACCGTGTGCGCCTTGCCGAACAGCGACTTCGAGATGATCGCGGTCTTCTTGCCGGCCAGCCGGGCCTCGATCGCCGCGCGCAGGCCGGCGCCGCCGGCCCCGATCACGACGACGTCGTAGTGGTGTCGTTCGATTCGCGTCTCAGTCATGTCAGGGGCCTTCAGTTGATGAACCGCAGATCAGGGAACCACTCGGCCGCGACCGCCATGACGTAGAAGTCGGTCAGCGCCAGGGTGCCGAGGGTGATCCAGGCGAGCTGCATGTGCCGGACGTTCAGCCAGGACACCCCGGTCCACGCCCGGTAGCGCAGCGGGTGCTTGGAGAAGTGCTTGAGCCGCCCGCCGATGATGTGCCGGCAGGAGTGGCAGGAGATGGTGTACGCCCAGAGCATCACCACGTTGACCAGCAGGACGAGGTTGCCCAGGCCGAAGCCGAAACCGTTGGGCGAGTGGAACGCGTAGATGGCGTCGTAGGTGTTGATCAGCGAGATGATCGCGGCGGCGTAGAAGAAGTAGCGGTGCAGGTTCTGGCCGAGCAGCGGGAACCGGGTCTCACCGCTGTACGCCTGGTGCCCGTCCGGCACGGCGCAGGCCGGCGGCGACAGCCAGAACGACCGGTAGTAGGCCTTGCGGTAGTAGTAGCAGGTGAGCCGGAACAGCAGCAGGAACGGCAGGGTCAGCGCCGCGTCCGGGATGATCCACCAGCCGGGCAGGAAGCTGCCGAAGTGCGACGAGCCCTCGACGCACCGGTCGGTGACACAGGGGGAGTAGAACGGCGTCAGGTAGTGGTACTGGTCCACCCAGTACCACTTGTGCATGAAGACCCGGACCGTCGCGTAGATGACCCAGGCGCTGAGCCCGACGACGGTGATCAGTGGCGCGAACCACCAGCGGTCCGTTCGCAACGTCTTCGCCGTGATGGCGGCGCGCGCCCGCGCTCCCCGCGGCCTCGTTGCCGTTGATGTCATTCGAGTCGTCTCCCTGACGGCGCCCTCGCGGGGGCGGCGGATCACACCTTCCGTACCGGTCAGCGGACCGGCGAGACCGCGTCCACTGCCACGTCTTGCGCACGCACAGACCGCACCGGCGAACCGGTGCAGCTAAATGACACACGTTACGCCGATCTTCGCGGCCCGGCCGCGCAACGCAGTGTCCCGTGTGTCCGGGAGGTTGGAAAGACCCGCACCAAGATCAATATCTTGGGTCGTCAGCCGGACGCGCCGCCGGTGAAGTTCCAGGACGCCAGCCGCAGCGCCGGGGCCTCCCACCAGAAGCCGTCCATCCGGTCCGGCTGGCGGACCGGCACGCGGCCCAGGCCGAGCACCCGGCCCGGGCCCAACGCCCGCGGGTAGGACTCGGTGAACCGGAGGTCGCGTACGGCCCGGGTGGGCACCCCGTCCTCCACCAGCCAGACGCCGTTGCGGGTCAACCCGGTGACCACCAGTTGCTTCGGGTCGAGCACCCGCGTGTACCAGAAGTCGCTGACCAGCAGGCCCCGCGCCATCCCGGCGACCAGGCGGGCGGTGTCCGGGTCGGCCACCGCGCCGGTCACCCCGGCACTGAGCTGCCCGACGGCCACCTCCGCCGAGCCGCCCGCGGGCAGCAGGCGGAGGTTGCGCGGGAGCGGACCGAACGTGGACGCGCCGACCATCCCGTGCCCGGTGGACCCGGTGCCCGCCTCGGCGCCGCTGCGCCGGTCGTGCGCCACCGCCGCCGTGGTGCCCGCCTCCACCAGGGTCAGCGGCCGCCGAGGCGTGCCCTCCAGGTCGTACGGCAGCCCGGTGGCGTGCAGCGGATCGTCCACGAGGGTCACCGCCGGGTCGAACTGGGAGGTGCCCGGCTCGGCGAACGACTGCCGCTCGGCGTGCCGCTTGCCGTTGAAGCCGTACCAGGAGAGGTTCTGCAGGAGGTCGGCCACGGCGGCCGGTTCGAGCACCACCTCGTAGCGCCCCGGTGGCAGCTCGACGGGGTCGGCCGCGGCCCGCGCCTTCGCCGCCGCCCGCGCGCCCAGGGCCCCGCCGTCGAGGTCGGCCAGGCGGTCGGCGGTGTGCCGGGCCACCCCGTCGGCGCCGCCGGTGCGGGCGATGCCGTCCATGGCCGCCTCGACCGACCGCCCCACCGCCGACTGCCCTGCCGAGTTGGCGAACGCCCCGGACCGGTGGGCCGTCCGGCAGTAGCCGGCGGCCTCCAGCCCCTCGACCGCGTCCACGAAGGCGCGTACCCGGGCGGCCCGCTCGTCGGGTGAGGCCGCCGCGGTGGCCTCGTCGACGGGTGCGCCGGACGGGACCGGCGCCGGCGGGGTGAGCCCCGGCCAGGCCGGGTCGGGCGGCGCGAGGCGGGTGGCGGCCAGGGTCCGCTCGACCAGCGCGGTCAACCCGTCGGGGTCGACCAGGCTCCCGCTGCCCGCGGCCGTCCGCCCGTCGGCGTGCAGCCGCAGCCGGACCGCGGTGCCCGACTCGGCGACATTCTGGTGGATGAACGAGTTGGCGAACCGGGTCAGCGCCAGGTCGGCCCGGGTCACCACCACCTCGGCCTGGGCGTCCGGCCCGGCCAGCCGCCGGACCAGCTCCACCACCCGGCCGGCGAGGTCCAGCTCGCTCATGCCCGCACCCCCACCCGGACGTTGCGGAAGCGGGCCGGGGCGGCCGGGTGGCCGGTGTGCCCGGTCTGGCCCGGCTGCCCCTTGCCGCAGTTCGGCGTGCCCCACGGCACGATCTCCGACGAGAGCATGTCCATCGACCGCCAGAAGACCGGCCCGATCCCGGTGTAGGTGGGGTTGCGCAGCATCCGCCCCCGGCGACCCTTCTTCACCTCCCAGCCGACCTCGCAGCCGAACTGGAAGTTGAGTCGCTTGTCGTCGATGGACCAGGAGCGGTTGAGGTCCATGAGCACCCCGTCGTCGGTGGCCGCGATGATCTCGTCGAGCGTGTGCGGGCCCGGCTCCAGGCCCACGTTGGTCATCCGCACCATCGGCAGCCGCGCCCAGCCGTCCGCCCGTACGCTGCCGCCGTAGTCCAGGCCCGCGACGGCGGCCGAGTCCCGGCCGGCGAGCACCCCCACCCAGCGCCCCTCGCGGACCGCGTCCCGCTTGACCGCCGGGGAGCCCTCGTCGTCGAAGCCGAAGCTGCCCAACGCGCCGGGGATGGTCGGGTCGATGGTGACGTTCATGAGCTCGGAGCCGTACCGCAGCGCGCCGAGCCGGGTCAGGTCCAGCCAGGACGTGCCGGCGAAGGCCGCCTCCCAGCCGAGGATCCGGTCCAGCTCGATGGCGTGCCCGACCGACTCGTGGATCTGCAGGGCGAGCTGCTCGCCGCCGAGGATCAGGTCGGTCTCGCCGGACGGGCACTCCGGGGCGGTGAGCAGCTCCCGCGACTCCTCGGCGATCCGGGCGGCGTGCGCGGCCAGGTCCAGCGAGGTGACCAGCTCCCACCCCGTGGTGCCGTACTGGCCCCGGTAGCTCGGATAGGAACGGCGCTGGGTCTCGCCGTCCCCGATCGAGGTGGCCGAGATGCCGCCGCCGCACTCGCGGATGCGCTGGTCGATGCGGTGCCCCTCGCTGGAGACGAACCACTTGGCGGTGTCCCAGATCTGGTAGAGCCCCTCGGCCAGGTCGGCGCCGTGCTCCCGCATCGTCGCGGTGGCGCCGGCCAGCAGGTCGCCCTTGTCGGAGAGCGGCACGCCGAGCGGGTCGACGTCGCAGGCCGAGGCCCAACTCGCCACCGTGGCCTCGACCGGGACCAGGTCGATGGGCGGGCCCGGGACCCGCGCGCTCGCGGTGGCGATCGCCGCGGCGCGCCGGCCGGCGTCGCGGGCCGCGGCGTCGGACAGCTCGGGTACGGCGTGGAAGCCCCAACTCGACCCGACCAGGGCGCGCACGCCCAGCCCGATGCTCTCGTCCTGGGTCAGCTCCTCGATGTCGCCGTTGCGGGCCGACATCGACTCGTAGCGGCGGTGCATCACCCGGGCGTCCGCGTACCGCGCTCCGGCGTCGAGGGCGGCCTGGACCGCGGCGGTGGCCGCGTCGAATCCGGTCATGCGCCCGACCCTAGGCGACCAGGCCGACATCCGTCAGGGGACGAGATCCTCCGGCCGGATCGTCGCCCGGTCGGTCCACGGGCCGTCGTGGTCGAACACCGCCGCGGTCATCCTCAGCTCCACCTCGCGCCGGCGTGGATCTTCCCTGGATCGCCACCGCCATGGTCGCACCCCACCTGCGGCGGGGAAGAGACGTTGCCCAGTCGCAACCATGAATGTCCTGGTGAGGGCTGTTCAGGTTGGAAACCCAGTCGTTACGCTCGGGCCGCTGACAGGCCGCGTTCTGTAGCTTATTTTCGCCTCCAGAAGTTTGTTGTAAGTTCTCTTCGTCACAGAGGGAGGCGGTCATGGGCAGGTCGGAGACAGTGCCGTCCGGGGAGCCGGACCGCCCCGAGGTGCCGGCGCAGCGCACCGGCGAGGGCCCCTACCTGCAGGTCAAGGACCTGCGGGTGCGGTTCGAGACCGAGGACGGCGTGGTGAAGGCCGTCGACGGGGTGTCGTTCGCCGTCGAGCGCGGCCGCACGCTGGGCATCGTCGGCGAGTCCGGTTCGGGGAAGAGCGTCACGTCGCTGGCGATCCTCGGCCTGCACAACACGAAGCGGGCCACCATCACCGGGGAGATCTCGGTCGGTGGTCGCCAGCTGGTCGGGCTGCCGGAGGAGGAGGTGCGGCGGCTCCGGGGCCGGGACATGGCCATGATCTTCCAGGACCCGCTGTCGGCGCTGCACCCCTACTACACGGTCGGCAGGCAGATCGCCGAGGCGTACCGGGTGCACCATCCGCGGGCCGGGAAGCGGGAGGCGCGCACCCGGGCCGTGGACATGCTGGGCCGGGTCGGCATCCCGCAGCCGGCGAAGCGGTTCGACCAGTACCCGCACGAGTTCTCCGGTGGCATGCGGCAGCGCGCGATGATCGCCATGGCCCTGGTCAACGACCCGGACCTGCTGATCGCCGACGAGCCGACCACCGCGCTGGACGTGACGGTGCAGGCTCAGATCCTGGACCTGCTCAGCGACCTCCAGGACGAGTTCCGGTCGGCGATCATCCTGATCACCCACGACCTGGGCGTGGTCAGCCAGGTGGCCGACGACGTCCTCGTCATGTACGGGGGCCGGGCCGTCGAGCACGGCAGCGTGGAACAGGTGCTGCGGCGGCCGCAGCATCCGTACACCTGGGGTTTGTTGTCGAGTGTGCCGTCGCTGCACGGTGACGCGGACGCGGACCTCGTGCCGATCAAGGGCAACCCGCCGTCGCTGATCAACCTGCCGTCGGGGTGCGCGTTCCACCCGCGTTGCCGGTACGCGGACCGCAACGGCGACCGCTCCCGCACCGAGGTGCCCGAGCTGCGGGCGGCCGGGGAGGCGGGCCACCTGGTCGCCTGCCACCTGCCGGCCGACGAGCGCACCCGGCTCTACCAGCAGGACATCGCCCAGGTGGGAGTGGCCCGATGAGCACCGAGACCGAGCCGCTGCTGCGCGTGCGGGGGCTGACCAAGCACTTCCCGGTGCGCGAGGGCTTCCGCGCCAGGGGGGCCGTCCGGGCGGTCGACGGCCTGAACTTCGACGTGCGGCCGGGGGAGACCCTGGGCCTGGTCGGGGAGTCCGGGTGCGGGAAGACCACGACCGGGCGGATGCTGGTGCGGCTGCTGGAGCCCACCTCCGGCACCATCGAGTTCGCGGGGCGGGACATCACCCACGCCCGTCGCGGCGCGCTGCGGCCGCTGCGGCAGGACCTCCAGATCATCTTCCAGGACCCGTACGCCTCGTTGAACCCCCGGCACACCGTCGGGCGGATCGTGGCCATGCCGTTGCAGGTCAACGGCATCAACCCGCCGGGCGGCATCCGCAAGCGCGTGCAGGAACTGCTGGAACTGGTCGGGTTGAACCCGGAGCACTACAACCGCTACCCGCACGAGTTCTCCGGCGGGCAGCGCCAGCGCATCGGCATCGCCCGCGCCCTCGCGCTGCGCCCGAAGCTCATCGTGGCCGACGAACCCGTCTCGGCCCTGGACGTCTCGATCCAGGCCCAGGTCATCAACCTGCTGCGCGACCTGCAACGCGACCTCGACCTGGCGTTCGTCTTCATCGCCCACGACCTCGCCGTGGTGCGGCACTTCTGCCACCGCGTCGCCGTCATGTACCTCGGCAAGATCGTCGAGATCGGCGACCGCGACGAGATCTACCAGCGGCCGCAGCACCCGTACACCCGGGCCCTGCTGTCGGCCATCCCCGACGTCACGGCGCTCGGGCCGGCCGGGCGGATCCGGCTCACCGGCGACGTGCCCACCCCGCTCAACCCGCCGTCGGGCTGCCGCTTCCGCACCCGCTGCTGGAAGGCGCAGGAGCGCTGCGCGACCGAGGAGCCGGCGCTGGTCCCCCGGGACGGCGGCCACCAGGCCACCGCCTGCCACTTCCCGGAGACGGGAACGATCAGCCAGGGCGCCGCACCGGCCGCCGCGACCGCCGAGGAGGTGTCGAAATGAGCCTGTCCCCGGTCGAGGGCGTGGCGCTTGCCGAGATCGAGTCCACCGGTGAGGGCCCCGAGGAGAAGGGGCTCGTCGGGCGCTCGCCCGGCCAACTGGTCTGGAACCGGCTGCGCCGGGACCGCACCGCCCTGGTCAGCGGCATCGTGCTGGCCGTGTTCATCGTGGCGGCGATCGCGGCACCGCTGCTGCAGCGGCTCTACGGCATGTCGCCGAGCCAGCAGTTCGGTGACCTGCTCGACTCCACCGGCATGCCGCTCGGCTACGTGGGCGGGGTGAGCGGCGACCACTGGTTCGGGCTCGAACCCGGCCTGGGCCGGGACATCTTCATCCGGATGATCTACGGCATCCGCACGTCGCTGCTGATCGCGCTGGGGGCCGCGGTCGTCACCACGGCGATCGGCGTGGTGCTGGGCATCGTCGCGGGTTACCTGGGCGGCGTGGTCGACTCGGTGATCATGTGGGTCACCGACGTCGCGCTGGCCATGCCGTTCCTCATCTTCGCGCTGGCCGTGGTCCCGACGTTCTCCCTGCGGTTCTACGGCCCCCGGGACGCCGTGCCCACCTGGTTCGCGGTGACCACGTTGATCGTGGTGTTCGCCGCGTTCGGTTGGACCGGCACGGCGCGACTCGTGCGCGGGCAGGTGGTGTCACTGCGCGAGCGGGAGTTCGTCGAGGCGGCCCGGGCCAGTGGCGCCGGGCTCGGCCACATGCTCTTCCGGCAGCTCCTGCCGAACATCTGGGCGCCCATCCTGGTCGCGTTCTCCCTCGCGGTGCCGTCGTACGTCACCGGTGAGGCGGCGCTGTCCTTCCTCGGCGTCGGGCTGCCCGAGTCGGTCCCGAGCTTCGGCCGGATGATCTACCGCAGCATCGACTACCTGCAGACCGACCCGGCGTACGTCTTCTTCCCGGGCATCACCATCTTCGCGCTCGTGCTGGCGTTCAACCTCTTCGGCGACGCGCTGCGCGACGCGCTCGATCCGAAGTCGTCACGGTAAGGGGTTCGGCGCCATGGTCCGGTTCCTGCTGAAGCGAGTGCTGCTGGCGGTCTCGGTGCTGCTCGCGGTGAGCATCGTCAGCTTCCTCATGTTCTTCGCGCTGCCCCGCGACCCGGTCACCGGCATGTGCCCGAAGAACTGCAACGCCGAGCGCCTGGAGCGGGTGCGGACGGAGCTGGGTCTGAACGACCCGAAGCCGACGCAGTACGCCAACTACATGAAGGGCATCTTCGTCGGCCGCGACCTGGGCAGCGCGCAGGGCGGCAAGTGCGAGGCGCCCTGCCTCGGCTACTCGTACGTCAACAGCGAGGCGGTGCGCGACACCTTCGCCCGGGTGCTGCCGGTGACGTTGAACATCGTGCTGCCGGCGGCGGTGCTCTGGCTCGCCCTCGGGGTGGGGCTCGGCATGATATCGGCGCTGCGGCGGGGCTCGCTGCTCGATCGCGTCTCGATCGGGCTCACGCTCACCTTCGCCTCGTTGCAGCTCTACTTCGTCGGCGCCGTGCTGCTGCTGATCTTCGTGTACTCGTTGAAGATCCTGCCGACGCCGCGGTACGTGCCCTTCCTCGACAACCCGGTCGAGTGGGCGCGCGGGCTGGTGCTGGCCTGGGTGACGCTGGCCCTGCTGTTCTCCGCGATCTACGCCCGGCTGTCCCGGGCGCAGATGCTGGAGACGCTCTCGGAGGACTTCGTGCGCACCGCCCGGGCCAAGGGCGTGGCGAAGCGGAAGGTCTACGGGCGGCACGCATTGCGGGCGGCGATCACGCCGATCGTGACGATCGCCGGTCTGGACGTGGGCGCGGCGCTCGGTGGCACGGTCATCACCGAGACGACCTTCGGCATCCAGGGGCTGGGGCGTACCGCCGTGGAGGCGGTCCGCCAGGGCGACCTGCCGACCATCATGGCCACCGTGCTGGTCTCCGCGCTCTTCGTGGTCGTCGCGAACATCGTGGTCGACCTGCTCTACGCGTTCATCGATCCGCGGGTCCGCCTCGGCTGAGCCTCGCGGGTCGCCGTCGATTCGTTATCTGCTCGAAATTTACCGCGGATGAAAGCTGAGCGAAGCTTTCCTTCATCGGACCCGGAGGAGTGAGTATGCGAGCAAGACTCGCCACCGCCATGGGCGGTGCGATGGCACTGGTGGTCGCACTCAGTGCATGCAGCAAGAACACCGGCGACAACGCCGACAGCGTGGACACCAACAAGCCCCGCAGCGGCGCCATCGCGACCGACCCCAAGGACTCGCTCGGCCCGGCGGCGGACGTGCCCGGCGCGGCCAAGGGTGGGACCTTCTACATCCTGCGCGAGAACAAGATCTCCCACCTGGACCCGCAGCGGGTCTACTCGTTCGCCGGCCTCATGGGGAGCCAGCTCTACGCCCGCTTCCTCACCACCTTCAAGGACGACGGCAAGGGCAACGTGACCCTGGTCGGCGACCTGGCCGAGACCCCCGGCAAGAACGTCAACAACGACTGCAAGGTCTGGGAATTCAAGATCAAGCAGGGCGTCAAGTTCGAGGACGGCCGTCCGATCACCTCCAAGGAGATCGCGTACGGCATCGCCCGCTCGTTCGACCCCGACCTGACCGGTGGCCCGACCTACCTGCAGGAGTGGCTGGTCGACAGCCCGCAGTACGACACCAAGTGGAACTTCAAGGCCAACAAGACCTCGCTGCCGCCGGGCCTCAGCACCCCGGACGCGCAGACGCTGCGCTTCGAGTTCAACAAGCCGCGCTGTGACCTGCCGTTCGCCGTGTCGCTGCCGGCCACCGCGCCGCTGCCGCCGGACAAGGACACCGGCGTCAACCTGGACAACCAGCCGTTCTCGTCCGGGCCCTACAAGTTCACCAAGCACACGCCCGGCGTGGAGATGGTGCTCGAGCGCAACGCGAACTGGGACCCGGCGACCGACCCGGTGCGGCACGCGTACCCGGACAAGTTCGTCTGGACCCTCGGCGCGGACAACGCCACCCAGACCAACCGGGTGCTCGCCGGCACCGGCAACGACGCCGCCGCGGTGGCGACCGGCGGCGTGCCGTCCGAGCTGATCGCGAAGGTCACCGGCGACGCCAAGCTCAAGGAGCGGATGATCGTCGCCGCCACGCCGAACGCCTATCGGCTGAGCATCAACACGACGCGGGTCACCGACCTGGCCGTCCGGCAGGCCATCAACTACGCGATCGACCGCAGCAGCATCACCAAGAACCTCGGCGGCCCGTACGGCGCCGTGCCGCTGACCACGCTGCTGCCGCCCACCACGCTCGGCTACAAGCAGTTCGACGCGTACCCGGCCGGGGAGAGCGGCAACCCCGAAAAGGCCAAGGAGCTGCTCGCCGGCAAGGCGGTGAACCTGGTGCTCGGCACCTCCGACGACACCCCCTCGCAGGAGACCGCCACCCAGGTCAAGAACGCCCTGGAGAAGGCCGGCTTCACCGTCACCATCAAGCCGATCCCCGAGGACGGTTACCTCGACTTCGTGAAGAAGAAGAGCAACCCGTGGGACATCTGGGTCGACTCGTGGGCGGCGGACTGGCCCAGCGGCGCGTCGATCCTGCCGGTGCTCTTCGACGGCCGCAACATCAAGGCCGAGGGCAACAGCAACACCTCGCAGCTGAACAACGACGCCATCAACGCCGAGTTCGACCGGGTGCTCGCGCTCGACCCGGCCAAGCAGGCCGACGAGTGGAGCAAGCTGGACGAGAAGCTCATGAAGGAGTCGGCGCCGGCGGTGCCGCTGTACAACGAGGTCGTCTCCGTCGCGCACGGTGAGAAGGCCGGCGGCCTCTTCATCGGCAGCATCTTCGGCTGGCCGAGCTTCGTGAACGCCTACGTCAAGCAGTGACAGCCTGACCCCGCGGGGGCCCCGGTCCGATCCGGCCGGGGCCTTCGCGCGTTCACAGGTGCCGGCGGAGGAAGTCCAGCTCCAGCCGGAGCAGGCGCTCGGCCACCCCGCCGGCGGCCATGTGGCTGGCCCCGGTGAGCGGCAGCACCGCGTGCGGCCGGCCGGCGGCCAGCAGCGCCGCCGAGAGCCGCAGCGTGTGCGCGGCCAGCACGTTGTCGTCGACCAGGCCGTGCACCAGCAGCATGGGCCGGGCCTGCGCCGGGTCGCCGACCGGCTCGGCGGCCAGCTCGACCAGCGAGTGGTGGGCGTAGACGTCCATCCCGTCGTCCGGCATCCCCAGGTAGCGCTCGGTGTACGCGGTGTCGTACAGCGTCCAGTCGGTGACCGGCGCGCCGACGATCGCGCACCGGAACAGCTCCGGGTGGCGCAGCACCGCCAGCCCGGCCAGCCAGCCGCCGAACGACCAGCCGCGCACCGCCACCCGTTCCAGGTCCAGGTCCGGGTGCTTGCCGGCCAGCGCGGTCAGCGCGTCCACCTGGTCGGTCAGGATCACGTCGGCCACCCGCCGGTGGATCGCCTTCTCGAAGGAGGGGGCGATGCCGGGCGTGCCGCGGTTGTCGATGGTCACCACGGCGAAGCCCTGCTCGGCCCACCACTGCCGTTCCAGCCAGGCCCCCCGCGCCGCGATCACCTCCTGGTGGCCGGGGCCGCCGTAGATGTCCAGCAGCACCGGCAGCTTCGTGCCCTTCACGTGCTCGCCCGGGTAGAGCACCGCGCTCGGCAGCCGCCGGTCGGTCACCCGGACCAGCGTCGGCCGCGGCGCGTACGGCGGGGTCGCGGCCCGCGACGCCAGCTCGCCCACCTCGCGGTCGCCGTGCCAGACCCGCCAGCGGGTGCCCGGGTGCTCCAGCGAGGCCACCCCCACGGCCAGGGTGCTGCCGCCGATCGCGGCGGTGTGCCAGCCGGGGTCGCTGCCCATCCGGCGGGCGTCCACCCCACCCCCGATCGCCGTGCGGACCCGGTAGAGGTGGCGCTGGCTCGGCTCGCCCTCGCTCGCCTCGACCAGCAGGTCCGCCGCCGAGTTCGGCCCGGCCGGCAGCCGCCCGACCACCCGCCGCACGTAGAGCGAGGGCGGGGTGAGCAGGGTGCCGTCGGCGAACAGGCAGCGGGCGTCGTACCCGTCGTGGGCCAGCTCGCCGCCGACCAGCACCCGCCCGTCGGGCAGGTGCGCCGGGGTGCCCGGGATCGGCTCCACCCAGCGCGGGTCGGCCAGCTCCGCGTGCACCTGCGTCTCGCCGGTGCGCGGGTCGACGGCCAGCACCAGCCCGTGCTGCTGCGACCGGCGCAGCACCGTGATCAGCGGGCCGCCGTCCGCCCAGTCGACCGAGGTCAGGTACGGGTAGGTCTCCCGGTCCCAGTGCACGTCGACCCAGCCGCCGTCGAGGTCCAGCAGATGCAGGCTGACCTCCGCGTTCGGCCCACCGGACCGGGGGTACGCCACGGACGTCGGCGGGCTCGCCGGGTCGGCCGGGTCGTGCAGGTGCCAGCGGTCCAGCCGCGACTCGTCGACCCGCGCGGCCAGCACGGAGCGCCCGTCCGGGGACCACCAGTAGCCGCGGAACCGGTGGAACTCCTCCGCCGCGATGTGCTCGGCCAGCCCCCAGGTCACCCCGCTGTCCTCGCCGGCCAGCAGGTTGTCGGTGCCGTCCGGCTCGACCACCCGCAACTGGCCCCGGCGCACCCCCTCGGCGGCGTCGGTGACGTAGGCCAGCCGTTCGCCGGTCGGGTCGGGACGCGGGTCGATCACCGGGCCGACGGCGGCCACCTCGACCACGTCGCCGTGCACCAGGTCGGCCCGGAACAGCCGGCCGGCGAGCGCGAACGCGGCCACCCGGCCGGCGCCGTCCAGGGCGTACGAGCCGATGCCGGCGGCGCTGAGCCGCAGCCGCTCGCGCAGCGCCCGCTCGCCGGGCGCCAGCGCCGCCGGTTCGCCGTCCGCGCCGAGCAGCACCGCCGGGTCGGCGACGAGGTGCTCCTCGCCCGTGGCGACGTCGAGCAGCCAGAGCGCGTCGGCCGGGTCCTCCGGTCCCGACGAGCGCAGGAAGATGACCCGGGAGCCGTCGTCGGCGACGGAAACGGAGCGCGGCGCCCCATGGCTGAACCGACGGGTGCGGGCGGCCAGCTCGGGAAAGTCCACGCCTGTAGAGAGTAGGCCCGGCCCGGGCGTGATGTGGCCGACCTGGGCGGACGCGTAAGCATCGGGCGGGGAGGACCGCCGGTTAGAGTGACGGGCGTGACGACGCTGCCCGACCGACGCCTGCTGCTGGTCCACGCGCACCCCGACGACGAGTCCATCGGCACCGGCGCGACGATGGCGCACTACGCCGCCGCCGGCGCCCACGTCACCCTGGTGACCTGCACGCTGGGCGAGGAGGGCGAGATCCACGTGCCGGCGCTGGCCCGGCTCGCCGCGGGCGAGGCCGACCAGCTCGGCGGCTACCGGATCGGCGAGCTGGCGGCCGCCTGCGCGGCGCTCGGCGTCACCGACCACCGCTTCCTGGGCGGCGCGGGCCGCTACCGCGACTCCGGGATGATGGGCCTGGCCACCAACGCGCACCCCCGCGCGTTCTGGCAGGCCGACCTCGACGAGGCCGCCGGGCACCTGCTGGAGATCATCCGGGAGGTCCGCCCGCAGGTGATGATTACGTACGACCCGAACGGCTTCTACGGCCACCCGGACCACATCCAGGCGCACCGGGTCGCCATGCGCGGCGTGGAGCTGGCCGCCGCCGAGGGGATCGCCCCGGCGAAGGTCTACTGGACGGCGATGCCGCGCGGTGTGCTGGAGGCCGGCCTGGACGCGTTCACCGAGTCGTCGGACAACCCCTTCGCCGGCATCGACAGCATCGACGAACTGCCCTTCGGCACCCCCGACGAGGGGATCGCCGCGCGCATCGACGCCACCGACCAGCACGCCGCCAAGGAGGCGGCCATGCGGGCCCACGCCACCCAGATCCCGGCCAACTCCTGGCTCTACTCGATCGCCGGCAACTTCGGCGCCGAGTTCATGGGGGTCGAGTTCTTCACGCTCGCGGTCGGCGCGAAGGGGCCGGGCAGCGGCCCGTACGGCTGGGAGGACGACCTGTTCGCCGGGTTGGCGCCGGACCGGCCGGACCGGTCCCCGGTCACGGCGGCGGCCGGCCTCCGGTGACGCTGCCCGCCGTACCCATGTCGGTCGCCCCCGAGCAGGAGCCCGCCGCGCCGCCCGAGCCGTCGGGCCGGGCGCTCGACCTCGTGCTGCGCGTCGCCGGCGGCGTGGTGGCGGTCTGGGCCGGCGTGCTCGTCGCGGTGCTCGACCTGCTCTACGCCACCTGGGCCTGGGAGGTGGTCAAGGGCCGTCCCGGGGGTGCCGGCAAGGCCCTGGTCGGGCTCGCCCTCGCGCTGGGCGGGATCGCCGCGGTGGTGGTGCTGACGGTGCTGGTGAGCGGGTTCGCCCACCGGGCGGTGGGCACCCGCTGGGCGGCGGCGCTGGCCGCCCTGCCCTGGTTCGTGGTGATCGTCGCGGGCGGCTTCCGCACGGTCGAGGGCGATCTCGCACTCAGCGGCGACAACGTGCTCGGCCTCGGGTTGATCGTCGCCGGCGCGATCACCTTCGCGGTGCTGGGCTTCCGGCAGCTCGTGGTGCCGCCGGCCGTCCGCTGAGGGTGCAGACGCCGCACAGGTTGCGGTGGTAAGTATTCCTGCCAGGAGCCCACCCGGTGGGGGCGGGCGGTACGGCGGGAGGCGTGCGATGTTCCAGCGGTGGCGTGCGGTCGGCGTACTGGCGGCCGCGCTGTTCGTGGTCAACGTGGCGGCCCGGGTGGTCATCAAGCTGGCCTACCCGGACGACGACACCGCCGCGGGCCGGGTTTCGCTGGTGATGTTCCTGGTCATCGGGCTGATCCTGGCCGCCACGGCGTTCCGCTGGGGTGCGGACCGGCCGGCCGGCCACTGGACCGGCGACCTGGCCGTCGCGGTGGTCGCGGCGCTGGCGCTCACCGTCTTCGTGGGCCCGCTGCTGGTCGGCGAGAACCCGTTCGAGGGCGGCGCCGGCCTCTTCTTCGCCCAGATCTGGCTCTACCTCGCGGCCACCGTGGCCGGCGTGCTGGCCGGCTACCTGGTCCTCACCGCGCTGGGCCGCGACCACCGCTCCCGGCAGCTCAAGCGCTACGCCGAGCTGAAGGCCGCGAAGCCCCGCAAGGTCGTCCGCCGCTGATCAGGCCGGGGCGACCCGGGTCAGGTAGGTGTGGTGGGTGGTGAAGCCGAGCCGCTGGTAGAGGGCCACCGCGGGGGCGTTGTGCTGCTCCACCTGGAGGAAGGCGCGCGTGGCGCCCTCCGCCCGGCCCCAGTCGGCCAGCGCCCGGATGACCGCGCCGGCGAACCCGCGCCGGCGTGCCTCCGGCAGCACCTCGATGAGCGTGAGGCCGAGCCAGCGGCCGCCGCCGGTGACCGTGCCCCGGCCCACCGCGAGCAGCCGCCCGTCGACGTGCAGGTGGGCGAAGCGGATCCGGTCCACGGCGGTGAGCACGTGCCGGGCGGCGTCCGGCAGCCCGCCCTTGCGGCCGGCGGCCACCGCCAGCCACTCCGCCGAGGGCGCGGCCGAGAGGCCGACCGGGGGCAGGTCGGGGCGACCCGCCGGCAACGCCGTGAGCGGCGCGGTCTGCACCAGCACCGGCGGCCGGGTGGTCCAGCCCCGCGCGTCCAGCTCGGCGCCCACCGGCGCGGCCAGCGGCAGCGGGGTGTTCACCATGGCGGGCTGGCCGCGCTCGGCGTACCAGCGCTCCACCGCGTCGAGCGCGGCGGGCAGCGGGCGGTCCGGATCGCCGACCGGCAGCGCGCTGTTCGCCCGTCCGGTCCAGCCGTCGGCGCCGCGCAGCAGCCAGTCGCCGAGCCGCCCGCGTACCGGGGCGGGCCACGCCTCGTCGGCGGCCAGCTCCAGGGCGACCACGGCGGCGGCCGTCGGCCGGCGGGCCGGCGGCACCCGCTTCGCGCGGTGCACCTCGTCCACCGGGACCCGCACCCGGCCCCGGTCGGTGGCCAGCGTGATGTGGGTCTCGCTCAGCTCGACCAGCTCGCCGAGCGCGTCGGTGAACAGCGGCCGGCCTTCGCGAATCCCCACAATCCGCCGGACCACGATCCGGTGTCCCACGTCCTGCTGTCGGAGCACGATCGACCCCCTCCCCGGCGAGATACTAGGCTCTTACCGTCGCGGATGATCGCGGCGAGTCTTGCGGAGGAGAAGACCGGTGACCTACATCATCGCCGAGCCGTGCGTGGATGTGCTCGACAAGGCATGCATCGAGGAGTGCCCGGTCGACTGCATCTACGAGGGCAATCGGATGCTCTACATCCACCCCGACGAGTGCGTCGACTGTGGTGCCTGTGAGCCGGTCTGCCCGGTCGAAGCGATCTTCTACGAGGACGACGTCCCGGAGCAGTGGAAGGACTACACCGGGGCGAACTACGAGTTCTTCGAGGATCTGGGCTCGCCGGGCGGCGCCTCCAAGATCGGCAAGGTGGAGAAGGACGCGACCTTCGTGGCCGCGCAGCCGCCGCGCGGAGAGGGCCACTGAACCGGCCCGCGCCGGTCTCGTCGCGGCTGCCCGAGTTCACCTGGGACTCCCTGGACGCCGCGGCCGCGACGGCCGCGGCGCACCCGGGTGGTCTCATCAACCTCTCGATGGGCACGCCGGTCGACCCGGTGCCGGCGCTGATCCGGCAGGCGCTGGCCGACGCGTCGGACGCGCCGGGCTACCCGCTGACCGCGGGCACGCCCGCGCTGCGGGCCGCCATCGCGGCCTGGGTGGCCCGCGCCTGCGGCGCGGGCGTCGACGGGCTCGGGGTGCTGCCCACCATCGGCTCCAAGGAACTGGTCGCCTGGCTGCCCACGCTGCTCGGCATCGGTCCCGGTGACGTGGTCGTGGTGCCGTCCGTCGCCTACCCGACCTACGAGGACGGGGCCCGGCTGGCCGGCGCCACCACGGTGCGCACCGACTCGCTGACCGCCCTCGGGCCCGACCCGCGGGTCCGGCTGGTGTGGGTGAACTCGCCCGGCAACCCGACCGGGCGGGTGCTGCCCGCCGGCCACCTGCGCAAGGTGGTCGACTGGGCGCGGGAGCGCGGCGCGGTGGTCGCCAGCGACGAGTGCTACCTGCCGCTGGGCTGGGACGCCGAGCCCGTCTCGGTCCTCTCGCCCGAGGTCTGCGGCGGGTCGTACGAGGATGTGCTGGCGGTGCACTCGCTGTCCAAGCGCTCCAACCTGGCCGGCTACCGGGCCGGTTTCGTGGCCGGCGACCCGGCGCTCGTGGCCGAGCTGCTCAAGGTCCGCAAGCACGCCGGCATGATCGTGCCCGCCCCGGTGCAGGCCGCCATGGTGGCCGCGCTCGGCGACCAGGCGCACGCCGACGCGCAGCGGGAGCGCTACCGGGCCCGGCGGGAGAAGCTCCACGCCGCGTTCACCGGCGCCGGTTTCACCGTCGAGCACTCCGAGGCGGGGCTCTACCTCTGGATGACCCGGGACGAGGACTGCTGGGACACCGTCGACTGGCTGGCCCGCCGGGGCATCCTGGTGGCGGCCGGCGTCTTCTACGGCCCGGCCGGCGCCCGGCACGTCCGGGTGGCGCTGACCGAGTCCGACGAGCACGTCGACGCGGTCGCCGGCCGGCTCGCCGAGGCCTGACCGCGCGCCGCGGCGGCCGGCCCCGAGGGGTCGGCCGCCGCGACCGGGTCAGTCGTTGATCTGCTCGAACACCCGCAGCAGCGTGTCCCGGCTGTGCTTCTCCAGGAACTCGCTGGCCATCAGCTCCTGCACCGACACGGTCCGGCCGTCGTGAAGGGTGATGACCGCCTTCAGCGGCACCCGCTTGGTCACCTCGACCGAGCGGATCTCCTCGTACGGCAGGAAGGGGTTCCGGCTCGCCACCTCGGCGACCGGCGTCGCGCTCAGCACCTCCTTGAGCCGCTTCTCACCCTCGTGCGCCTTCCCCGGTTCGGGGACCAGGACCAGGCCGTTGTCCAGCACGTACACGTCGTGCTCCCGGCCGTCGATCTTGATATTCGCGAGCGCGGCGATCAGGTCGGCGTTCCGCGCGGAGGCCCGGGCCTGGACCACCGTCGACTGCCGCACGTCGACGCCCAGCTCGGCCAGCCGGGCGAGCGCCACGTCCAGCGTCTCCGGGGCGACCGCCAGCTTGGCGATCTCGGCCAGGTCCCACGGCTCGCCGGAGCGACCGACCAGCCGGGCGGGTTCGGACCAGGAGAGCTGCCAGTACGCCCGGCCTGAGCGGACCGCAGCGTTGTCGAGCAGCGTCTCCATCGGGCCGGCGAAGGCGGCCGCCGCCTCCCGGCGGGTGGCGTTGGTGAAGAACTGTTCGGCGAACTCACCGAGCCGGCCGGCGCGGACCAGCTCCAGGACGGTGGGCAGGCCCGGCTGCGGCGTGCCGGTGAACCGGCCGACCGCGCGGTAGATCCGGTCCGCCCGCTGCTGCACCCCGGCCGCGATCGACTCGGCGATGAACTCCGGCCAGGGCAGCAGGCGGCGGGAGCCGTGCGCGACGATCAGGCTCTGGAGGGCCCGGCCGGCGCCCACCACGTCGGCGAGCATGGTCCAGGCCGGCCGATCGTCCGGCGTGACGTGCACCGGAGGGATCTGGTCCATCGCGGCGACGCGTGCGCCGATCGGCGGGTGGGTGTCCCAGCGGGACGCCGGCCCCTCCGGGGCGTTCTCCCGCAGCTCGTCGATCTCGTTCCGGCGCGCCTGCAGGAGGTGGCCGAAGCCGCCGAAGAAGTCGTCCGGCGCCAGCCCGACCGACCAGCCCGGGTCGACGTACCGGGTCTCGTAGAAGCGCCAGGCCGCGTCGAGGGCGGGCAGGGTCCGCAGCGCCGAGGCAGCGGCCTGGTGCCCGGCGATCTGCACCGAGGCGCGGTCCGCCTCCAGTTCCTGGCGGCGCGAGGCCGCGTTGTCGACCAGCAGGTAGAGCTTCGCGTAGCCCCGGAAGATCCAACCGACCGGGTTGCGCGGGCTGATCCGCTCGACGGTCTCCCCGATGGCGAGCCGTCCCCGGTAGGCGACGCCGCCCAGCCGGGTGTGCCGGCCGGAGTAGTGGCCCAGCTCGTGCGCCAGCACCGAGCGGAGCTGGTCGACCCGCATGGCCTGGAGCAGCGGCAGTCCCACGTAGAGGGTCCGCCGCCCGCCGACCAGGCCGAGCAGGCGGCTCTGCTCGCCGACCGCCGCGTTCACCTCGGGCACCAGGCGGATCTCGTCGGGCGCGCGGGTGCCGACCGCGACGGCCAGCTCCCGCACCGTGGCCCAGAGCCACGGGGCCGCCCGCTCGTCCAGGATCAGGCCGGGCGCCGGCTCGTTCCTGGTGCGGATCGCCTTCCACAGCCCGACCCCGACGGCGCCGAGGGCGACGACCAGCGGCAGCAGCAGCTTGCCGGTGATCACACCGCTGGTGTGGCTGAACAGCCAGACGCCGAGCGCGGCCACGGCGGCGAGCTGGAGCAGCGCGACGACGTAGAAACCGATCAACATGACCACCGAGGCGAGCGCCCGGTACGTGGCGGACATGTGCTTCCTTTCCCCGTTGAGACCGGCCCGTCCGGTCGGGCCGCCGGGGGACCGTACGACGCGAGGGCGGCTCGGACAACCCCCTTCCGTGCCCACCCGGCCGCCCCTACGATCTCCGTCGACGCGCACGGGGGAGGACGAGAGCATGTGGCCGTTCCGGCGGAGGACGAAGCAGCAGAGTGGACCCGGGCTGCCGGTCGACCCGACGATGGGTGACCCGGCGGCCGGGGTGCTGTCCGAGGCGCTGGCCCGGCGGGACTGGCGGACCGCCCGGGACGTGCTGGTCACCGTCACCGACCCCGACCACCAGGCGTTCTGCCTGTCCGCCGCCGGCCGGGTGCCGGGCGTGCAGGAGTGGATCGGCGAGTGGGCCGACGCCGAGCCGCGCGCCACCCTTCCGCTGCTGGTCCGGGGAACGCACGCCGTGCACTGGGCCTGGGAGGCCCGGGGCGGCGCCTCCTCCTCGCTGACCAGCCAGGAGCAGTTCCGCGAGTTCCGCAAGCGGCTGACCTTCGCCGAGAACCTGCTGGACGAGGTGGCCGCGCGGGACCCCGACGACACCACGGCCAGGGCCTTCCTGGTCACCTCGGCGCGGGGCCGCCAGGTGGACCGGGAGGAGGCGGAGCGGCGCTTCGCCGACGTGGTCGCCCGGCACCCGTGGCACCGGCTGGCACACGTCCAGATGCTCCAGTACCGGTGCGCCAAGTGGTTCGGCAGCGACGAGGAGATGTTCGACTTCGCCCGGTCCGCGGCGGCCAAGGCGCCGGCCGCCAGCGGCCTGGCCCACCTGGTCGCGGCGGCCCACCTGGAGATGTGGCTGAAGCTGCCCTCCGGGGAGGACGACGCCCACCTCCGCGACCCCGGGGTGCTCGCCGAGCTGCGCGCCGCGGCCGACCAGTCGGTGCGCCACCCGGAGCACGGGCGCTACCCGGGCTGGCCGCAGCCGCACAACAACTTCGCGATGTGCTTCGCCGTGGGCGGCGACCACGCCGCCGCCGCGGAGCGCTTCCAGGCGCTCGGCGACCTGGTGACCGAGCTGCCGTGGACGTACCTCGGCGACCCCGGCCGGGCGTACGCCCGGTGGCGGCGGACGGTGACGGACGGCCAGGCCTGAGCCGCGGACGGTATCCTCGGCGGGACTTCCAGCGGGGCCGGGGCCGGCTCCGGACGACGGGACGCCGAGGTGGGCCGATGGTGGGCGGGGCCGGCGGGCAGGCGCGCGCGGCGGTGGTCGGCACCGGCCTGATCGGGGGGTCGGTGCTGCTCCGGCTGCGGAACGCCGGGCTCGACGTGGCCGGCTGGGACCCGGACCCGGCGACCCGGCGGCGGGTCCGCGAGCAGGGCATCGCCGCGCCCGACACGGTCGAGGAGGCGGTCGCCGGCCGGGACGTCGTGTTCCTGTGCGGCCCGCTGCCCACCCTGCCCTCGACGGTGGCGTCGGTGGCCGCGGCCACCGACGACCGGTGCGTGCTCACCGACGTGGGCAGCACCAAGGCCGAGGTGGCCACGGCCGCCGCCGGGCAGGGCCTCGGGCACCGGTTCGTGCCCGGCCACCCGATGGCCGGCGCCGACCGGGCCGGCCTCGACGCGGCCAGCCCGGCACTGCTCGACGGGGCCGCCTGGGTGCTCTGCCCGGGCCCGACCGGGATGCCCGCGTTCCGGTCGCTCGCCGCGCTGCTCATCGACGTCTTCCACGCCCGGGTGGTGCCGATGTCCGCCCCGGAGCACGACAGCGCCGCCGCGCTCGCCTCCCACCTGCCCCACCTGCTCGCCGGCGCGCTGGCCGGCACGGTGCAGCGCTCGGCGCTGCGCGACGCGGTGCTCGCGCTCGCCGCCGGCAGCTTCTCCGACGGCACCCGGGTGGCCGGCGGGCCGCCCGAGCGGACGGCGAACATGCTGCTCGGCAACCGCGAGCGTGTGCTGGCCGAGCTGGACGCGGTCCGGGCCTACCTCGACGAGCTGGCCGAGGCGCTGCGGGCCGGCGACCCCGGAAAGCTGGCCGGCCGGCTCGCCGAGGGCCGCACCGCCCGCGCCGCCCTGCACGGCCGCGCCTTCACCGCCCACCGGCGCGAGTTCCCCGCCGCCGCCGACCACGCCGGGGAGCTGGCCTACCTGCGCGAGCTGGGCGCGGCCGGCGGCCACCTGACCGGCTGCCGGGTGGCGGCGGGCGGGGTCACCTACACGGGCCACCTTCCGGCCACCCCACCACTAGGCTGAGCCGCATGGCGGACGCACCGGTCGTGGCGGTACGCGGCGAGGCGTACCGGGAGGTGGCCCCCGAGCTGGCCCGGTTCACCGTGACCGCGACCGCGCGGGACCGCGACCGGGAGACCACGCTGGCCCGGTTGGCCGAGCGGACCGCCGCCGTGCGGGTGCTGCTCGACGCGGCCGAGCCGGCCGTGGAGCGGCGGGAGACCGGCCAGCTCCGGGTCTGGCCGGAGACGAAGCGCTCGGGCGAGCGGGTGGTGGCCTACCACGGCAGCGTGACCACGATGGTCACCGTCGTCGACTTCACCGCGCTCGGCGAGCTGATGTTGCGCCTGGCCGACCAGGAGCAGGTCGAGGTGGCCGGTCCGTGGTGGTCGCTGCGGCCGGACAGCCCGGCGTACCGGGAGGCCCGGCATGCCGCGATCGCGGACGCCCTCGCCCGGGCCCGGGAATACGCCGAGGCGCTCGGCGTCCGGGTGACCGCCCTGCTGGAGCTGGCCGACACCGGCCTGGCCACCGCCCCGCCGATGATGGCGAAGGCGGGCTTCGGCCGGGCCGGGGAGGCGGCCCCGGAGCTGGAGCTGGATCCGCAGCCCCAGCCGGTGCAGGCGGCGGTCGAGGCCCGGTTCACCATCAGCGAACCGGTGCTCGGCTGATGGCCGCCGCGCAGGTGCTGCCGCTCGGCGAGCTGGTGGCCCGGGCCCGGGCCCTCGCCGGGGACGGCCCGCGGCAGCTGCTCGGCATCGCCGGCGCGCCGGGAGCGGGCAAGTCGACGCTGGCCGAGCGGATCGTCGCCGAGGTGGGTCCGGCCGCCCGGCTGGTGCCCATGGACGGCTTCCACCTGGCCCAGTCGGAGCTGACCCGGCTGGGCCGGGACGCGCGCAAGGGCGCGCCGGACACGTTCGACGCCAACGGCTTCGTCTCCACGCTGCGCCGCCTGCGCCGGCTGGAGCCGACCTCGGTGTGGGCACCGGCGTTCCGGCGCGACCTGGAGGAGCCGGTCGCCGGAGCGATCGAGGTGCCGCCCGAGGTGCGGCTCGTGGTGACCGAGGGCAACTACCTGCTGGTGCGCGACGAGCCGTGGGAGGAGGTGCGCACGCTGCTGCACCAGGTCTGGTTCCTCGACCTCGACGCCGAGCTGCGGCTGCGCCGGCTCACCGCCCGGCACGAGGCGTACGGGAAGACGCCGGAGCAGGCCCGCGCCTGGGCGCTCGGCAGCGACGAGGCCAACGCCCGGCTCGTCGCCGGCACGGCCGAGCACGCCGACCTGGTGGTCCGGCTAGCCGACCCCCTGCCGGGGTGACGGCACGGCCCGGCGCAGCAGCCGCGCCACCACGGCTCGCTCCCGGGTGAACTCGGCCGACTCGGGATAGCCGCTGTGGTTGCGGATGGGCGGGTCGGCCACCTCACCCCCGACGGGGTGCAGCGCCTCGGGGTCGACCACCGGCACGTCCCGTTCCCCGGCGGTGACCGGCCAGCCCAGCGGATCGGTGTCGCGCCAGAAGTTGGTCCACGAGACGTGGCCGCCGGGCCAGGTGAGCGCCCGGGCCAGGGTGCGCAGCCGGTCGGGGCCGAAGTACGCGGGGAAGACCCGGCCGTAGAGGCGGGTGAGCTGGCATCCGTAGGAGAAGAACCAGGTCCGCCGTCGCCACCGGCGGGGTAGCTGCAGCAGCATGGCGGCGCAGATGACGGTGCCCTGGCTGTGCCCGGAGAGGATCACCCCGTCCATCCGGTCGGGGTGCAGCGGGGGGAGCGCGAGCAGCCCGGCGACCCGGGTCTGGAGTTCCGGCACGGCGCGCTCGGCGTAGCTGGGCGGGGCGAGCGGGTGCGCGGCCCGGGGCCAGAACGTGCCGACGTCCCAGATGACGCCGACCGAGCGGCGCACCGTGTCGGTGCGGTAGACCAGCAGCCCGAGCGCGCTCATCACCACGGGCAGCCAGCCGAGCATGGTGTCACCCAGGTTGGCCGCCCAGTGGATGACGGCCTGCCACCCGGAGGGGGAGAGAGGGCTGGGCCGGCTGCGGGAGAGCGCGGCCGCGCAGCAGAGCGTCACCAGCACCACGGAGACGGCCGCGTAGCAGCCGACCAGCCGGATCGCGTGCTCGCCGACCAGCCGGTGCAGCGCCCGGAACGTGCTGACGTCGCGGCAGCGGCGCAGGTCGTGCGCGGAAAGGCCGGCGTCGTCGGCGGTGAGGGCGGCGTACTCGGCCCGGCGCAGCGACTGGAGCAGCACGGCGGCCCGGACCAGCATCGCGAGCAGGGCGAGCAGGGCGACCACGCAGGCCAGCCCGGCCCAGAGGACCGCCAGTGGGGGCACCACCCGGCTGTGGCCGCTCGGGTCCGCCCGGCTGTCGAGCCGGTCGCTGACCCAGTAGAGGAGACCGGCGCAGTAGGCGACCGCCATCATCCACCCGAAGCCGGCGAGGAGCGCCGGGCCGCGCCCGCCCCAGGCGAGGTCGGTGTGCGCGCCCAGCGGCTGCTCCGGCACGGCCGGCCGGGTCCGCGGCAGGAGCAGCCCGGTCACGGCGATCGCGATGGCCGGCCCGGCGAGGGTCCAGCTGCTCACGGCCTCCGGCGCGTCCGGGAGGCCGGGCAGGCCGCGCTCGGTCCAGGCCACCCCGAGCGGCAGCAGCAGGCTGCCGGCCACCGGCCCGAACAGGGCGCGCCGTCCGGAGCGGTTCACCGCCCCGATGGTGACCAGCAGCAGCGCCTGGTACGTGGCGAGCCAGGCGACCGCGGTGTCGTAGCCGGGCAGCGACCGGTCGGTGCGGCAGCCCGCGATGCCCGGATCGGCAGCGCACCCGATGGGCGGCCGGTACGTGGACAGCGGCCGGCCGGCGGGACCGTCGGGCAACAGGAGCAGGGTGAACGTCCCGGCCAGCCCCAGCCCGGTGAGCAGCGCCACGGTCACGCTCCACCGGCCGAGCGGCGTGGCGCCCTGCCGCCGGGTCAGCCAGGGCCGACCCAACGCCACCACGGCGATCGCCACCACGGCCGCGAGTACGCCGACGGTCGGCCAGGCGATCGCGGCCCGCAGCCCGCGCGGCGGGTCCATGACGATCACCGCGGCCACCGGGACCGCCGCCGCGATCACCGCTCCGGTGCACAGGTGCAGCACGGCGGCCCGGCGCAGCTGCCCCTCGCCGTTCCAGAAGGTCGGGTCCTGGAGCGGGTTCTCCAGCGGCTCCGGCCGGTCCGGCGGGTCGGTGGGCGGGCCGTCCTGCCGCGCCGCGGGGCGGACGTGCGGTTCGGCGGGCATCTCCGCCTCGTACTGGTAGGTGCGCCAGGCGACCACGCCGAGACCGGCCAGCACGAGCAGTGGCATCAGCAGTCCCGCGGCGAGTGCCCGGGTGTCCTGGCGCCACCAGGCGTTGCCGAGGAACTCCATCGGGCCGGGAAGGTGGCCGAGGCAGTCCGGGCCGACGCACTGCCAGCCGATCAGGTCCACCCCGATGCCGGTCGCCGTGATCACGAGGGTGCCGGTCAGGCTCAGGCAGAACAGCCGGATGAGCCAGGCGGTGATCCCGGAGCGACTGGCCCAGCGTTCCTGGTCCGGGTCCGGCGGGATGCCGGTGCGGGCGTAGAGGGCCACGTTGGCCAGGGTGAAGGGCAGCAGCAGCGTCCACAGGGCCCGCTCGACGTCGCGCCGGGTCCGCGCGCCGGAGGTCAACTGCCCCCAGCTGTACGCCTCGACGGTGATCGGGTCGTCCCGGCCGGCCGTGCTGGCGCGGTAGAAGCCGGTGACCGCGCCGCCGGCGACCAGGTCGGGCTGCGCGCCGTCGCCGCCGGGGGCGGGGCGCAGCCCGAGCAGCTGGTCGGGCGGGGTGTTCGACACCCCGTGCACGCGCAGTTCGAGCACCCGTTCCATGACGCCCCCTGGGTGAACCGGTCACTACCCAGAGTGCACCCCCGGGCCGGAGTCCGCACCCGCCGAAGCGTCGTTTCAGCAGGTCAGATGGTCTCGTCGAGGCTCCGAACCGGACGAGCGGGGTTACCCACGGCCACCACGTTGGGGGGTAGGTCCCGGGTCACCACCGCGCCCGCGCCGACCACGGTGTTGTCCCCGATGGTCACGCCGGCCAGCACGATGACCCCGCCGCCGAGCCAGACGTTGTCGCCGATGGTGATCGGCTGGGCCGCCTCCCACTTGGCCCGCCGGGCCGCCGGCTCGACCGGGTGGGTGGCGGTGAGGAGCTGCACGTTCGGTCCGATCTGGACATCGGCGCCGATGGTGATCCGGGCGACGTCGAGGAAGACCGCGTTGAAGTTGACGAAGCTGCGCGGCCCGATGTGGGTCTGGTGGCCGTAGTCGCAGTAGAGCGGCGGGCGCACCCAGGTGCCCTCGCCGACCGAGCCGAGCAGCTCGCGGAGGGCGGCGAGGCGCCCTTCCGGGTCGTCGGCGGAGCTGCGGTTGAAGCGTTCGCCGAGCCGGGCGGCCCGGTCCAGATCGGCGGTGATCTCCGGATCGTCGGCGATGTACGGCTCGCCGGCGAGCATGCGGTCCTTCATGGCGGTCACCGGGCGATCATGCCCCGCCGGGCGGCGGCTGCGGGACCGGTTCCGTCGGATAGACGACTTCCGATTGCATACGCGGTATGCAATTCTGACCCTCTGCGTCGATGTGTGCTCATCGATGAAGACGCTTCACGAAGGAGGAACGTTGCCCCGGAATCGAAGAAGAATCGCCGGCCTCGGCCTCACCCTCGGGCTGGCGCTGGGCCTGCCCCTGCCGGCCTCCGCCGCCCCGGCGGCCACCACGGACCACGCCCCGGCCCGCGCCGCGGCGGCGCGCGCCGGCCAACCGGTCACCGTCACCCTCATCACCGGCGACCGGGTCACCGTCACCGCCGCCGGACAGGCGGCGGTCCGCCCCGGCGCCGGCCGCGCCGGTGTCGGCTTCCTGGTCAGCCGGGAACGCGGCCACCTCACCGTGCTGCCGCAGGACGCGCTGCCCCTGGTCCGGGCCGGCCGGGTCGACCGGCGGCTGTTCGACGTCACCGGGCTCGTCGCGGCCGGCTACGACGACGCCCGGCGGGACACGCTTCCGCTGCTCGTGTCGTACGGGCCGGGTCCGGCCCGACGGGCGGCGGCCCCGGTGGCCGGCACGCGGGTGACCCGCGACCTGCCGGCGATCGGCGGCGCGGCGCTGGTCGCGACGAAGGCCGACACCGGCGCGGTCTGGGGCGCGGTCACGGCGGACCGGGCCGGCGCCCGGGTCGACGCGGCGGGGGATGTCGACCGGATCTGGCTGGACGGCCGGCGGCGCGTCACCCTGGACCACAGCGTGCCGCAGATCGGCGCCCCGGCGGCCTGGGCCGCCGGTTTCACCGGCAAGGGGGTCAGCGTCGCGGTGCTCGACACCGGCGTCGACCTCAGCCACCCGGACCTGGCCGGCCGGATCGCCGACTCCCGGAACTTCAGCGAGTCGGCCGAGTCGGACGACATGGTCGGGCACGGCACGCACGTGGCCTCGATCATCGCGGGCAGCGGGGCCGCCTCCGGCGGGAAGTACCGCGGTGTCGCCCCCGACGCCACCCTGCTCTCCGGCAAGGTCTGCGAGAACGAGGGCTGCACCGAGTCGGCGATCCTCGCCGGCATGCAGTGGGCCGCGGCCGAGAAGCACGCCAGCGTGGTCAACATGAGCCTCAGCGGCGCGGACTTCCCCGAGGTCGACCCGCTGGAGCAGGCCGTCGAGACGCTGACCGCGCAGACCGGCACGCTGTTCGTGGTGGCCGCCGGCAACGACGGCGCCGACGGGTCGGTCGGTTCGCCGGCCACCGCCGACGCCGCGCTCGCGGTCGGCGCGGTCGACCGGGACGACGCGCTTGCCGACTTCTCCAGCCGGGGGCCGCGGGTCGACGGCGGGCTCAAGCCCGACATCACCGCGCCCGGCGTCGAGATCGTGGCCGCCCGGGCCGCCAACGGCACCATCGGTGACCCGGTGGGGGACCGCTACGTCTCCCTCTCCGGCACGTCGATGGCCACGCCCCACGTGGCCGGTGCGGTGGCACTGCTCGCCCAGCAGCACCCCGGGTGGACCGCCGGGCGGTACAAGGCCACGCTGATGGCCTCGGCGAAGCCGCACCCCGACCAGACGGCGTTCCAGCAGGGCGCGGGACGGGTCGACGTGGCCCACGCGATCACCGAGCAGGTCACCAGCGACCCGCCCAGCATCTCGTTCGGAACGACGGCCTGGCCGCACGGTGACGACCAGCCGGTCGCCCGCACGGTCACCTACCGCAACGGCGGGGCCGGCCCGCTCACCCTCGACCTCACGGCCGACGTCACCGGCCCGGACGGGCGCGCCGCCCCGGCCGGCATGTTCACCCTCAGCGCTTCCCGGCTCACCGTGCCGGCCGGCGGGACGGCCCAGGTCACCGTCACCGCGAACACCCGGCTCGGCGGCCTGGACGGCTACTGGACCGGCAGGCTGGTCGCCCGCGCGGGCGACGCGGTCGCGGTCACGCCGCTGGCGGTGGACCGCGAGGTGGAGAGCTACGACCTGACCGTCGTGCACCGCGACCGGGCCGGCGCGCTCACCGGTGACTACTTCACCACCCTCGTCGGGCTGGACGGCGCCCTGTACCGGGACGTGTACGACGCCGACGGCGAGGCGCGGATCCGCCTCCCCAAGGGCCGGTACGGCCTGAACAGCCTGATCTACGTGCCGGGGGAGGACGGCTGGGCCGAGGTGTCCATGCTGGCCCAGCCCGAACTGGTGGTCGGCGGCGACCAGCGGCTCACCGTCGACGCCCGACGGGCGAAGCCGGTCCGGTCCACCGTGCCGCGGCGCGGCGCGGCCCCGCTGCTGATCGACCTCTCGGCCAACTGGTCCACCGAGGACGCCACCTACGGATTCGGGCTCTGGACGTCCAGCTTCGACGGCCTCCACAGCGGCCAGCTCGGGCGCGGCGTTTCCGACTCCCTCTTCGTCGGGGCCCTGGCCAGCCAGTGGCTCGAACCGACGGCGCCGGAGAGCAGCCCGTACTTCTACGCCCTCAACGAGCTGTTCCCGGGGCGGATGCCGACCGGGTTCGTCCGGCACTACCGGCCCGCCGACCTGGCCACCGTCACGCACCGGTTCGCGGCCGGCTACGCGGGGCTGGAGAACGAGCGGTCGGTCTTCCCGGAGTCCGACTACAACATCGGCGGCTCGGCGATCGTCGTGCCCGTTCCGGTGCCGGGTAAGCGGGTCGAGCACTATTCCACGACCCGCACCGGCTGGAGTTCCCAGCTCGGCTTCGGCACGCGGGGCGAGGACGGCTGGCTGGAGGTGCGGGCGGTGCTGGAGTCGGTGCCGACCCGCTACCGGGCCGGCCGGACCTACCGGGAGGACTGGAACAGCGCGCCGTACGGGCCGTCGTTCCCGCAGCCGCGCTGGCCGGAGCAGGGCATCACCCGCAACGGCGACACCCTCGTGGTCTCGCTGCCGGTGCACAGCGACGCCGCCGGCCACCCCGGCGGCTCGCTCAACGACACCGAACGGACCGCGCTCTACCGCAACGGGAAGCTGCTCGCCGAGCAGCCCGCCCCGGGGTACGGCGAGTTCCAGGTGCCACCGGGCGCCGCGAGCTACCGGCTGGAAACCTCGGCCACGCGGGGCTTCACCGACCTGAGCACCGAGGTCTCGGCCGCCTGGACGTTCCGCTCGAAGCGGGTCCCGGGTGACGACTGGGTGCGGCTGCCGGCCATGGCCGTCCGCTTCGCCCCGCCGCTGGCCGTGGACAACAGCGCCCCGGCCGGCCGGACCTTCACCATCCCGGTGACGGTGCAGCGGCAGCCCGGCGCACCGGCCGCCCCCGTCACGGCGCTCACCGTCGACGTCTCGTACGACGGCGGGAAGACCTGGCGCAGGGCGACCCTGCACCGGCAGGGCGCGGGCTGGGCGGCCACGGTCCGGCACCCGGCCGGCCCCGGCTACGCCTCGCTGCGGGCCACCGCCCGGGACCGCGCCGGCAACACGGTCAGCCAGCGGATCATCCAGGCGTACCGCCTGCGGTGAGCCGGTCGTCCGGGCCCGCGGGCCCGGACGGCGGACGGGCCGGGGCTCTCCGCCCCGGCCCGTCCCGCGTCGTCGCTCAGTCGTTGGCGTGCAGCGCCGCGTTCAGCTCGATGCCCCGGCCGGTGCGCGGCTTCGCCTCCAGCGCGCCGGTCACCGAGTTGCGCCAGAACAGCAGGCCGTCCACGCCGGAGAGCTCGCGGGCCTTGACCACCCGCCCGTCCGGCAGGGTGATCTTCGAGGCGGCGGTGATGTAGCAGCCGGCCTCCACCACGCAGTCGTCGCCCAGGGTGATGCCCACGCCCGCGTTGGCGCCGACCAGGCTGCGCTCGCCGATGCGCACCTTCTCGGTGCCACCGCCGGAGAGGGTCCCCATGATCGACGCGCCGCCGCCGATGTCCGAGCCGTCGCCGACCACCACGCCCTGCACGATCCGCCCCTCGACCATCGAGGTGCCCAGCGTGCCGGCGTTGAAGTTGACGAAGCCCTCGTGCATCACGGTGGTGCCGGCGGCCAGGTGCGCCCCGAGCCGGACCCGGTCCGCGTCGGCGATGCGCACGCCGGCCGGGACCACGTAGTCGGTCATCCGGGGGAACTTGTCCACGCCGTGCACGGACAGGTGGCGGCCGGCGGCCCGCTCGATCACCCGCAGCTCGTCGACCCGCTCCGGCGGGCACGGCCCGGCCGAGGTCCAGGCCACGTTGGCCAGCTTGCCGAAGATGCCGTCGAGGTTCAGCTCGTTGGGCCGCACCAGGCGGTGGGAGAGCAGGTGCAACCGGAGGTACGCGTCCGGGGCGTCCTTGATCGGGTCGTCCAGCGAGCCGATCACGGTGACCACCTGGACCGTGCGCAGGCCGGGCAGCGCCCGCTCGCCGACCGCGCCGGGCGGCAGGTCCAGCACGTCGGCCTCGTCCTCGCCGGCGACCAGCGGCAGCTCGCCGAGCCCCAGCTTCCCGGTCGGATACCAGGTGTCCAGCACCTGGTCGTCAGCGGTGATCGTGGCCAGGCCGATGCCCCAGGCAGACTGTGCGGTCGTCACGGTGCTGACGGTACCGTGCGAGACATGCAGAACCCGTTGACCCCCGAGGTCTTGGCCGATCCGGTGGCGCTGACCCGCGCGCTGGTCGACATCGAGTCCGTGTCGCTCAACGAGAAGGCGATCGCCGACTGCGTCGAGGAGGTGCTGCGGGGCGTGCCGCACCTCACCACCTACCGGCACTCCAACACGGTGATGGCGCGCACCGACCTGGGCCGGTCGCGGCGGGTGGTGCTCGCCGGCCACCTGGACACCGTGCCGCTCAACGACAACTTCCCGTCGACCATGCGCGGCGACCTGATGTACGGCTGCGGCACCTCCGACATGAAGTCGGGCGTGGCCTTCGCGCTGCACCTGGCCGTGACCCTGCCCGACCCGCGCTACGACGTGACCTACTTCTTCTACGAGGCCGAGGAGATCGAGTCGAGGTACAACGGCCTCACCCTCGTGTCCCAGGCGCACCCGGAGTGGCTCACCGCCGACTTCGCGCTGCTGCTGGAGCCGACGTACGGGATCGTCGAGGCGGGTTGCCAGGGCACCATGCGGGCGATCGTCACCACGCACGGCGAGCGGGCCCACGCGGCCCGTTCCTGGCACGGGGTGAACGCCATCCACGGCGCCGGCGAGGTGCTGCGCCGGCTGACCGCGTACGAGGCGCGCCGGGTCACCATCGAGGGCTGCGACTTCCGCGAGGGCCTGAACGCGGTGCGGATCACCGGCGGGGTGGCGGGCAACGTCGTCCCCGACCGCTGCGAGATCGAAATCAACTACCGGTACGCCCCGGACCGTGACCCGGCGGCGGCCGAGGCGCACCTGCGCGAGGTGTTCGCCGGCTTCGACCTGGCGGTCACCGACGCGGCGGCCGGCGCGGCCCCGGGCCTGGACAACCCGCCGGCGCAGGAGTTCCTGGCCGCGGTCGGGGCGGCCCCGATCGGCAAGTTGGGGTGGACGGACGTGGCCCGGTTCGCCGCCATGGGCATCCCGGCGCTGAACTTCGGCCCCGGCGACCCCAACCTGGCCCACCACAGGGACGAGCACGTCGAGCTGACGAAGATCCGCGACGGCGCGGCCACGCTGCACCGCTGGCTCGCCCCGTCCTGAGTACGCGACCGGGGGCCCGCGCCGGTGGCGCGGGCCCCCGGTCGGACCATCAGAGCGTGGTCGTCAGCGGGGTGTCCGTCTCGGTGGTCTCGCCGGTGAGGTCGGTGTGGTGGGCTTCCATCATCCGGGCGCGGCGGCGCTCGGCCACCACGTCACGGATCCGCCGCTGCATCTGCCGGCGGATCCGGATCATCTCGCTGTTGCTGATCAACGCTGGCTCCTCCCCCGAAGGCGCGTCGCCGGGCATACCCGGTATGTGAATAGTAAGACGTACGAGCGAGCCATTTAGTTGCCCATGATCACGAAGAATTTCTCCGCGTCGCCCGCCTCCACACCGCGCCGCCCCGGCTCCACTACGGTGGCCCCATGAGCCAGAGCAACGGGCGGCCACCCGGCCGCGGGCCGAGCGGGGTGCGGCACCGGGGCGCCGTGACCCTGCGCAACCAGGCCATCCCGACCAGCACCGCCGACCAGCGGCTGCTCGACTCCCGGGGCCGGGGCGACTGGAAGACCAGGGACGCCTGGCGGGCGCTGCGCATCCTGTCCGAGTTCGTCGAGGGCTTCGACACCCTCGCCGACCTGCCGCCCGCGGTCAGCGTCTTCGGCTCGGCCCGGAGCAAGCCGGACAGCGCCGAGTGCCGGCTGGCCGAGGAGATGGGCGGCGCGCTGGCCCGGGCCGGCTACGCGGTGATCACCGGCGGCGGGCCGGGCGTGATGGAGGCCGCCAACCGGGGCGCCAGCGGGGCGGGCGGGCTCTCCGTCGGGCTCGGCATCGAGCTGCCGTTCGAGCAGGGCATCAACGACTGGGTCGACCTGGCCATCGACTTCCGCTACTTCTTCGCCCGCAAGACCATGTTCGTCAAGTACGCCCAGGCCTTCGTGGTGCTGCCCGGCGGCTTCGGCACCATGGACGAGCTCTTCGAGGCGCTCACCCTGGTGCAGACGGGCAAGGTGACCCGCTTCCCGGTGGTGCTGATGGGCGTCGACTACTGGCGGGGCCTGCTCGACTGGCTGCGGAACAGCATGGCCGCCGAGGGCAAGATCGGCCCGAACGACCTGGACCTGATCTGCCTCACCGACGACGTCAACGAGGCGGTCCGGCACATCGTGGAGGCCGAGGCGGTGCTCTCGGCCGAGCAGGAGGCCGTCCGCGAGGAGGCCGTCGCCCGCCTCGGCGCCGACCAGCAGGCCGCCGCCGAGGCCGCCCCCGACGGGCCGGCGGAGCAGGGCTGACCGTGGCGAACGTCTGCGTGTTCTGCGCGTCCTCGCGGACCCTCGACGCCCGCTGGCTGGACCTCGCCACGAGGACCGGCGCGGAGCTGGCCCGGCGCGGGCACACGCTGGTCAGCGGCGGCGGGTGCGTGGGGATGATGGGCGCGGTGGCCGACGGGGCGCGGGCGGCCGGCGGCCGGACGCTGGGCGTCATCCCGCAGGCCCTGGTCGACCTGGAGGTCGCCGACCTGGCGTCCGACGAGTTGCTGGTCACCGACGGGATGGCCAGCCGCAAGACCCTGATGATCGACAAGTCGGACGCGTTCGTGGCCCTGCCCGGCGGGCTCGGCACCCTGGACGAGCTGTTCGAGGTCTGGACCACCGCCACCCTGGCCATGCACGCCAAGCCCATGGTGCTGGTCGACGCCGACGGCTTCTACCGCCCCCTGCTCGACTGGCTGCGCACCCTGACCAGGCAGCACTTCCTCAAACCCGCAGGCCTGGACCTCCTGCTGGTGGCCGACACGGTCCCGGCGGCCCTGGACCTCCTGGACGCCCGCCTGACCTGACCCGCCCCCGCCCCGCCCCCGTTGATCATGAGGTTGACGGCGAAGTTGATCTCCCTGCGTGCCGCCAACCTCATGATCGCCGTGCAGGGGGTGTGGGGGAGAGGGGCGGGGCGCGGGGTTTTGGGGTGTCGTACCGGCGTGGTGGGATGTCGGGGATGCAGGCGTATCGGCTGGTGCGCCGGGCCGGTGGGGTGGGGGCGGGGGTCTCCCAGGTCGCCGGGGCGGGGCAGGGGGGTGGTCGGTCCGCGGGGCCGGCCGGGACGGAGCCGCGATCCGGGGGGTCCGCGGGCGATGCCGCGCACCCGCCGCCGCGCCGGCCGGATCCGGTGCAGGCCGAGGTCGTCGCCCACACCGACGGGCCGATGCTCGTCGTCGGCGGCCCGGGCACCGGCAAGACCGCCACGCTTGTCGAGGCGGTCGCCGCGCGGGTGGCCGAGGGCGTCGACCCGGAACACGTCCTGGTGCTCACCTTCGGCCGGCGGGGCGCCACCGAGCTGCGCCACCGGATCGAGGCGCGGATCGCCGGTGACGGCCACCGCGTGGTCCGCGAGCCGCTGGTCCGCACCTTCCCGGCGTACGCCTTCGGGCTGCTCCGCCGGGCCGCCGCCGAGCGCGGCGAACCCTCACCCCGGCTGCTCACCGGCCCCGAGCAGGATCTGATCATCCGCGAGCTGCTCGACATCGTCGGCGAGGAGCCGGACGACGACCCGGTCGGCTGGCCGGAGGACCTGCGCCCCGCGCTGCGCACCCGGGCCTTCGCCCAGCAGCTCCGCGACCTGCTGATGCGCGCCGCCGAGCGGGGCGTGGGCCCGGTCGAGCTGGCCCGGCTGGGCGAGAAGCTGGGCCGCGCCGACTGGCCGGCCGCCGCCCGCTTCCTCCGCGAGTACGTGGCCGTCCTCGCCCTGCGCGACGTGAGCAACCGGGGCTCGATCGCCTACGACCCGGCCGAGCTGGTCCGGGCCGCCACCGGAATGCTGCTGGACGACCCCGAGCTGCTGGCCGCCGAGCGCCGCCGGCTCGCCCACGTCTACGTCGACGAGCTGGCCGACACCGACCCCGCCCAGCTCGACCTGCTCGCCGTCGTCGCCGGCGGCGGCAAGCCGCTGGTCGCCTTCGCCGACCCGGACTCCTCCACGTACGCCTTCCGGGGCGCCGACCCGGCCGGGGTGACCACCTTCCCGCACCGGTTCCGCACCGCCTCCGGCGCGCCGGCCGCCCAGGTCACGCTCACCACCTCCTACCGGGCCGGGCCGGAACTGCTGGCGGCGACCGCCCGGCTGGCCCGCCGGCTGCGCGGCCCGGCGGCGCACCGGCGGCTGCGCCCGCTCCCCGACGCCCCGCCCGGGGCGCTGGAGGTCCGCACCTTCCGCTCGGCCACCAGCGAGTCCGCCTGGCTGGCCCACGCGTTGCGCGAGGCGCACCTGCTCGACGGGGTGCCCTGGTCCCGGATGGCGGTGCTGGTCCGCTCCACCGGCCGGCAGCTGCCCTCGCTGCGGCGCGCCCTGCACACCGCCGGAGTGCCGACCGTGGTGCACGGCGAGGACCTGCCGCTGCACCTCCAGCCCGGCGTGGCCCCGCTACTGCTCCTGCTCCGCTGCGCGCTCGACCCCGACCGGCTCGACGAGGAGTCGGCGGTGGCCCTGCTGCACTCGCCGCTGGGCGGCGCGGACCCGCTCGCCGAGCGGCGGCTGCGCCAGGGGCTGCGGGCGCTCGCGCTGGCCGCCGGCGACCGCCGCCCGTCCGGCGAGCTGATCGTCGAGGCCCTGCGCGACCCGGCCGAGCTGGCCGCCGTCGAGCGGCGCTGGGCGGCGCCGGCGCAGACCGTGGCACACCTGCTGGACACCGCCCGGCAGGCCGCCGCCGCGCCCGGCGCGACCGCCGAGGACGTGCTCTGGGCGGTGTGGCGGGAGAGTGGCCTCGCCGAGCGCTGGGCCGGGGCGATCACCCGGGGCCGGGCCGCCACCGGCGAGCACGAGACCGCGCAGCGCTGGCGGGCCGAGGCCGCCGACCGCGACCTGGACGCGGTCATGGTGCTCTTCGACGCGGCGGCCCGGTTCACCGACCGGCTGCCCGGCGCGCGCACCGAGGTCTTCCTCGACCACGTGCTCGGGCAGGAGCTGCCGGCCGACACCCTCGCGGCCAGCGCCGACCGGGGCGAGGCGGTCCGCCTGCTCACCGCCCACGCCGCCAAGGGCCTGGAGTGGGACCTGGTCGCGGTCGCCGGCGTGCAGGAGGGCGTCTGGCCCGACCTGCGGCTGCGCGGCAGCCTGCTCGGCTCGGAGCGGCTTGTCGACGTGCTCGCCGGCCGGGCCGACGGCGCCGGGCTGCGGGCCAGCCTGGTCGGGCAGACCTCGGCGTTGCTGGACGAGGAGCGCCGGCTGTTCCACGTGGCGATCAGCCGGGCGCGGCGGCGGCTGCTGGTCACCGCTGTCGCATCGGCGGCGGTCGGCGGTGACGACCACGAGGAGCAGCCGAGCCGGTTCCTGCACGAGCTGGCCGCCACCGACCCGCCCGCCGTCGGCGGGGGCGGCACGGCCCCACCCGGGCCGGACCCGAGCGGCCCCGGCGGCGGCCCCGCCGGTGGCACGACCGGGGACGCCGGCCCGGGGCGGGGTCGCCCGGACGGGCGCCCCGGCGACAGCGCCCCAGCGCCGGTCGACCGTACGGCGCCGGTCGACCGTACGGCGCCGGTCGACCGCACGGCGCCGGTCGACCGTACGGCGCCGGTCGACCGTACGGCGGGCGGCGCGGCCGGGCGGCGGCCCGGCGACGGTGCCGCGCTGACCGTCCCGCCCGTGCCGGACGGTCCCGTGCCGGCGGCCGACGAGGACCCGCAGGACGCGGTGCCCGGCGCGCTGCCGGTCACCCTGCCGCCGCGCGGGCTCACCCTGTCCGCGCTGGTGGCGGAGCTGCGTACCGCGATCACCGACCCGGCGGCGCCGGTCACCCGGCGGCGCGCGGCGGCGGCCGAGCTGGCCCGGCTGGCCGCCGCCGGGGTGCCCGGCGCGCACCCGGACGACTGGTGGGGGCTGCGTGGCCTCTCCGACGACCGGCCGCTGGTCGACGAGGGCGAGCCGGTGCGGGTCACCCCGTCGGCCATGGAGAGCGCGCTGCGGTGCAGCCTGCGCTGGCTGCTGGAACGGCACGGCGGCAGCGCCCCGGCCAGCGCCGCGCAGGGGGTCGGCAACCTGGTGCACGCCGCCGCCATGCTGGCCGAGGACGCCAGCGTCGACCGGACGGCCCTGCTGGAGTACGTGGCCGCCCGGTTCGACGCCATAGAGCTGGCCGCCCGCTGGATGGTCGGCCCGGAACGGTCCCGCGCCGAGGCCATGGTGGACAAGCTGCTGCGCTGGCTGGCCGGCAACCCGCGGCGCCTGCTCGCCATCGAGCACGAGTTCGCGGTCCGCCTCGACGACCCGCGCCGGCCCGTCGAGCTGACCGGCCGGGTCGACCGGCTGGAGGTCGACGCCGAGGGGCGGCTCGTGGTGATCGACCTGAAGACCGGCAAGTCCACCGCGGTCACCGAGCGGGAGGTGGCCGAGCACCCGCAGCTCGGCGCCTACCAGGCGGCCGTGGAGGCGGGGGCGTTCGCCGAGTTCGGCGAGGAGTCCGGGGGCGCCGCGCTCGTGCAGCTCGGCACCGGCGCCAAGGACGCCAAGGAACAGGCCCAGGCCGCCGCCGGGGAGGGCCCCGAGGCCGGCTGGGCCACCGCGCTGGTCCGGCGTACCGCCGACACGATGGCCGCCGCCACCTTCGCCGCCGTCGCCAACTCGAAGTGCCGGGTCTGCCCGGTGCGCACGAGCTGCCCGGTCTCCGGGCAGGGCCGCCAGGTCGTCGAGCCGCCCACGGAGCCCGCATGACGACGCAGCCGACGCTGTTCGGCACCACCGCCACCCCGACGCCCCGGACCGCCGACGCCGGCCCCCGCTACACCCCGGTCGAGCTGGCCAGGCTGCTCCGGCTGCCGGCGCCCACCCGGGAGCAGGCGGCGATCATCGCCGCGCCGGTGGAGCCGCTGCTGGTGGTCGCCGGCGCCGGCTCGGGCAAGACGGAGACGATGGCCGCCCGGGTGGTCTGGCTGGTCGCCAACTCCTACGTCCGCCCCGAGCAGATCCTCGGCCTCACCTTCACCCGCAAGGCGGCCGGGGAGCTGGCGCACCGGGTACGCACCCGGCTCGACCAGCTCATCCGCCGGCTCGGCCGGCAGGGCCGAAACCCGCACGAGGATCCCCTGGCGGGCGAGCCGACCGTCTCCACCTACCACTCGTACGCCGGCCGGATCGTCACCGAGCACGGGCTGCGCTCCGGCTACGAGCCGACGACCCGGCTGCTCACCGAGGCGTCCCGCTGGCAGCTCGTCGACCTGCTGGTCCGCAATTACGACGGCGACATGTCCGAGGTGGACCGGATGCCGTCGACCATCACCGACGCCGTGCTCGCCCTCGCCGGGGAGCTGGACGAGCACCTGGTCGATCCGGACGAGCTGGCCGCCTGGACCGGCCGGTTCTTCGCCGAGGTGCAGTCCCGGCCGGGGCGGGTCTACGCCGACGTGCGCAAGGCCCTCCAGCTCCAGCAGACCCGGCTGAAGCTGCTGCCGCTGGTCCGCGCGTACGGCCGGCGCAAGGACGACTTCGAGGCGATGGACTTCGCCGACCAGTTGGCCCGGGCCGCGCGGGTGGCGCGCGACCACCCCGGGGTCGGGGTGATCGAGCGGGACCGGTTCCGGGTGGTGCTGCTCGACGAGTACCAGGACACCAGCCACGCCCAGGTGGTGCTCCTCAACGCCCTGTTCGGCGGGGGCCACCCGGTCACCGCGGTGGGCGACCCCTGCCAGTCCATCTACGGCTGGCGCGGGGCCAGCGCCGGCACGCTGGACCGGTTCCCCACCGAGTTCGCCCGCACCGACGGCGCACCGGCCGAGGTGCTCAGCCTCACCACGAGCTGGCGCAACCGGCCGGAGATCCTCGGCGTCGCCAACGCGCTGTCGGTGCCGCTGCGGGCGGCCGGCGCCCGGGTGCCCGAGCTGCACGCCGCGCTCAGCGTCCGCGACCCGATCCCGCACCGCAGCCCCGGCGGGCGGGCCGCCGGCACCGTGCACTGCGCGCTGCTGGAGACGTACGCCGACGAGGCCGACTGGATCGCCGACAGCGTGCTGGCCGCCTGGCGCGGCGCGGCCGGGATGCCCGACGCGCTGCCCGAGCACATCCCGGCGTACCGGCGCCCCACCACCGCCGTGCTGGTCCGGCTGCGCAGCCAGATCCCGGCTCTCGAGGCGGCGCTGCGCGCCCGCGGCCTGCCCGTCGACGTGGTCGGCCTGGGCGGGCTGCTGGACACCCCCGAGGTACGCGACGTGGTCTGCACGCTGCGGGTGCTCGCGGACCCGACCGACGGGGCGGCGCTGCTGCGGCTGCTCACCGGCGCGCGCTGGCGGATCGGGCCCCGCGACCTGGTCGCCCTGCACCGGCGCGCCCGGGCCATCGCGCGGGCCCGCCGGGAGGTCACCGGCGACGACGGGCCGGAGATCACCGTGGACGCGCTGGATGAGGCCACCCTGGTCGAGGCGCTGGCCGACCTGGGGCCGGCGCAGGCGTACTCGGCGGAGGGGTTCGCGCGGCTGCGGTCGTACGGGATGGAACTGGCGCTGCTGCGCTACCGGCTGGACCAGTCCCTGCCCGAGCTGATCGCGGACATCGAGCGGACCATCGGCCTGGACGTGGAGGTGGCGGTCCGGGCCGGCCGGGACGGCGCCGGCGACGCCGGCCTGGCCCGCGCCCACCTGGACGCGCTGGGCGACGTCGCGGCCCGGTTCAGCGGTGAGACGCCCGGCGCCACGCTTGCCGGTTTCCTCGCCTACCTGGCCGCCGCCGAGGACGAGGAGCGCGGCCTCACCCCGGGCGAGGTCGAGGTGGTGGAGGGCGCGGTGCAGATACTCACCGCGCACGCCGCCAAGGGGCTGGAATGGGACGTGGTGTCGGTGGCCGGGCTCACCCGGGGCGTCTGGCCCGGGCCGGTGCGCAACTCCGACCACTGGCTGGGCGGGCTCGGCGTGCTGCCCTTCCCGCTGCGCGGCGACGCGGACGGGCTCCCCGAGCTGGGCCTCGCCGCGGCGGAGGACCAGCGCGGGGTGGTCCGGGCGGTGGAGGACTTCGCCGACGCCTGGCGGGCGCACGACGAGCGGGAGGAGCGCCGGCTGGCGTACGTGGCGGTGACCCGTCCCCGCCGGCTGCTGCTCTGCTCCGGCTACTGGTGGGGGGAGGGGACGAAGAGGTTCCGCGGCCCTTCGGTCTTCCTCCGCGAGGTGCACGACGCCTGCCTGGCCGGCGCGGAGGGCCACCTGGTCGACGCCTGGGCGCCCGAGCCCGCCGGGGACGCGGTCAACCCGACCACGGAGACGGTGCTGCGGGCGGAGTGGCCGGCCGACCCGCTCGGCGCCCGCCGTCCGGCGCTGGCCGAGGCGGCCGCCCTGGTCCGCCGCTGCCTGGCCGACCCCGAGGCGGCCCGCCGCGAGGAGGCCCTGCTGGCCGCGGGCGCCGCGGCCGCCGGGAACGCCGATGAGGCACTGCCGGGCGCCCCCGGGCCGCCCGCCGAGGACGCCGAGGTGACCCGCTGGCGGCGGGAGGCCGACCTGCTCCTCGCCGAGCGGGCCGAGCTGGCCCGTCGGGCCGAGGCGGTCGAGGTGGAGCTGCCGGGGCACCTGTCGGTGACGCAGCTGGTGGCGCTGCGCCGCGACCCGGAGGCCCTGGCCCGGACGCTGCGCCGGCCGATGCCCACCGAGCCCAACCCGTACGCCCGGCGGGGCACCGCCTTCCACACCTGGCTGGAGCAGCGCTTCGGCGCCGACCGGCTGCTCGACGTGGACGAGCTGCCCGGCGCGGCCGACGAAGACGCCGCCCCGGACGACGCGCTCACCGAGCTCCAGGAGCGCTTCCTGGCCAGCGAGTGGGCCGAGCGGGTGCCGGTGGAGGTGGAGGTGCCCTTCGCCACGGTGATCGCCGGGGTGGTGGTCCGGGGCCGGATGGACGCCGTCTTCGCCCGCCCGGGCGGCCGCTACGACGTGGTCGACTGGAAGACCGGCCGGCAGCCCAGCGGGCGGGAGGCCGAGGCCGCGGCCGTGCAGCTGGCCGTCTACCGGCTGGCCTGGGCCGAGCTGGCCGGGGTGCCGGTCGACCGGGTCGGGGCGGCCTTCCACTACGTCCGGGACGGGGTGACCGTGCGTCCCGCCGACCTGCTCGACGCCGCGGGACTGACCGCCCTCGTCGCCGCGGTGCCGGAATTTCCGACAGAGGGCGCGGCGTTGCAGAGATCGTGCTAGGCTGACCACGTTGCAGTTTTGGTTTCCAGAGACTCTGTGTGCGCCTGGCGGATTGTGGCCCCAGGCGCTCTTTGTTGTGTCCGGAGTTCTCCGGGCGGGGCGACCAGCAGCGACAGGTGCGGCGTGCGGCCACGCGCGACGCACTCCTCGGGTCCGCAACAGGTGCGGGTCCGAACGTTCCGTCAAGGAGACGAACAAAAATGGCAATTGGCACCGTCAAGTGGTTCAACGCTGACAAGGGCTTCGGCTTCATCACCCCCGACGACGGCGGCGCCGACGTCTTCGCCCACTTCTCGGCGATCCAGACCTCCGGCTACCGGAGCCTGGACGAGAACCAGCGGGTCGAGTTCGAGGTGACCCAGGGCCAGAAGGGCCCGCAGGCGGAGAACATCCGTCCGCTCTGATCTTCGGATCACTCCGTAACACCCATCGCGCCCCCCCGGGCGCGGTGACGGGCCGGTCCGCCGCGCAGCCCACCCGCTCTGCGGGACGTGGCGTGCTGCGGCGGGCCGGCCTGTACCTTTCGGTTCGTGCTTGTGACCACCGGTGACGCCGGTGACGCGCCGCTTCCCGGCGCCCTTCCTCGACACGTGCCGCGTCGAGGAAGGCTTTCCGCATGACCATGACCATTCCCACCTTCGCCGCCACCGGCCTGGCCCCGGCGCTGCTCAGTGAACTGACCGCGCAGGGCATCACCGAGCCGTTCCCGATCCAGGCGGCGACCCTGCCGGACTCGCTGGCCGGCCGCGACGTGCTCGGCCGCGGCCGCACCGGCTCGGGCAAGACGCTCGCCTTCGGGCTGCCGCTGCTGCACCGCACGGCCGGCCGCCGCGCCCGCCCCGGTCGCCCGCTGGCGCTCGTGCTGGTGCCCACCCGCGAGCTGGCCCAGCAGGTCACCGCGGCGCTCACCCCGTACGCCCGGGCGCTCGGGCTGCGCTGCGCCACCGTGGTCGGCGGGCTCTCCCTCCAGCGGCAGGCGGACGCGCTGCGCGCCGGCGCCGAGGTCGTGGTGGCCACCCCGGGCCGTCTGCACGACCTGATCGACCGGCGTGACGCCCGGCTCGACGAGGTGGCCGTCACGGTGCTCGACGAGGCCGACCAGATGGCCGACATGGGCTTCCTGCCGCAGGTCACGAAGCTGCTGGAGCAGGTCGCCCCGAACGGCCAGCGGATGCTCTTCTCGGCCACCCTGGACGGCGGCGTGGACAAGCTGGTCCGCCGTTTCCTGAGCCGCCCGGTCTCCCACTCCGTCGACCCGGGCACCGCCACGGTGACCGCCATGACGCACCACGTGCTGCACGTGGAGGCGGAGGACAAGCCGGCCGCGCTGGCCCACATCGCCGCCCGCGAGGGCCGCACCATCCTGTTCATGGCCACCAAGCACCGCGCCGACCGGGTCGCCCGCCAACTGCTCGCCAAGGGCGTACGCGCCGCCGCGCTGCACGGCGGCAAGACCCAGCCGCAGCGCACCCGGATCCTGGAGCAGTTCCGCACCGGCCAGGTCACCGCACTGGTGGCCACCGACGTGGCGGCCCGGGGCATCCACGTCGACGGGCTGGACATGGTGGTCAACGCCGACCCGCCCACCGAGGCGAAGGACTACCTGCACCGTGGCGGTCGGACCGCCCGGGCGGGGGAGTCCGGCACCGTGGTCACCCTGGTCCTGCCGGAGCAGCGCCGCGACGTCTCCCGGCTGATGACCATGGCCGGCATCACCCCGCACACCGCCCGGGTCCGTTCCGGCGACGAGGAACTGACCCGGGTCACCGGCGCCCGCCAGCCCAGCGGCGTCCCGGTCACCATCACCCCGCCGCCCGCACCCCACCCGGCGCAGGCCTCGCGGCCGGCCCGGTCCCGCCGCCCGCGCCGCCGCTGACCGGCCACCCCCGGCTCGGCGAGGTGGCGGCGCCCGGCCTGCCAGACACCGCCACCTCGCGACGCTGAGACCGCGTCGGTTCCGGGCCGCGTCGCACCCGCGGCCCGACACCGACCGGAGGGTCAGGGCGCCGCGGCGCGGTCCGCCAGCAGGTCGGCGAGGGTGGTCCGGTCGACCACCAGGGCGATGGCGCCGTCCACCGCGAGCCAGACGTCCCGCAGCCCGGCGGCCACCCCGTGGTAGCCGGCCCGGTCTGCGGGCATGCCCCGCACGCTGGTCAGCGCGCCGCCCACCGCCCGCAGCACGTCACCCACGCTGATCTCGGCGGGTGGGCGGGTGAGCGCGTACCCGCCCTCGGTGCCGCGGTGGCTGTGCAGCAGCCCGGCACGGCGCAGATCGAGCAGGATCCCCTGGAGGAAGCTGAGCGGGATGCCCTGGCGGTCGGCCAGGCTCGCCGCCTTGACCAGCTCGCCGCCCCCGAGCCCTCCGTCGCCGGTGGACCCGGCGGCGTCGGCGACGGCGAGCATGGCCCGGAGCGCGTAGTCGGCGCGCGCGGAGACGTACACGGCCTCAGTTGCCGGCCTGGTCCAGCACGCCCCAGCGGCGGCGGATCGCCTTGTCGGCCGCGCCGAACGCGGCGTCCACCACGATGCCCACCACCAGGATGACGATCATGATGGCCATCAGCCGGACGGGGTCGCTCAGCTCCCGGGCGTAGGTCAGCTGCGCGCCGATCGACGTCCGGCTGGCGATGACCACCAGCAGCTCGCCGGCCATCAGGCTGCGCCAGGCGAACGCCCAGCCCTGCTTGAGCCCGGCCACGATGGCCGGCAGCGCGGCGGGCGCGACCACGTACCGGTAGAGGTTGAGCCCCCGGGCGCCGAGGTTGCGGCCGGCCCGGACCAGCAGCGGCGGCACGTAGTCGACGCCGTGGATGACGCCGTTGGCCACCGAGGGCGCCGCGCCGAGCACCACCACGAAGAAGATCGCCTGCTCGCTGAGCTGGAAGAGCAGGATCGCGAGGGGGAACCAGGCGATCGACGGCATGGTCTGCAACGCGGTGATCATCGAGCCGATCGCGGCGCGGAGCACCTTCACCCGGGCCACCGCGAGGCCGAGCAGCAGCCCGACGGCGACCGCGGCGGCGAAGCCCACGGCGGCCCGGCGGGCGGTGGTGGCCAGGCCCTCCCAGAGCGCCGAGCTGAGCGCGTAGTGGCCGAGGTCCGCGAAGACCGGCGCCGGTCCGGGCAGCGCCCAGGGGTCCTTCCAGCCGCTCCAGACCACGGCCTGCCAGAGGGCGATGGCCAGGGCCAGCGCGGCCAGCTTGGGCCAGGTGGCCGACCAGACCCGGTGCAGCCGGGACGGCACCTTCTCCCGGCCGGCGATCTCGAGGGCGTCCAGGCCGGAGATCTCCGCGTCGGTACGCGGCCCGGCGAGCGTGTCACTGGCCATGGCGGCCCACCTCCGTACGCAGCCGGTCGGTGACGTCGGCGGCGATGGCCGCGATCTCCGGCGAGTCGATCCGCCGGGGTCGCGGCACGTCGACCTCGGTGGAGTAGATGATCCGGCCGGGCCGGCTGGAGAGCAGGATGATCCGGTCGGCGAGGCGGGCCGCCTCGCGGACGTTGTGGGTCACGAAGATCACGGTGAGCTTCCGCTCCGACCAGATCCGCTCCAGCTCGTCGTGCAGGATGTCCCGGGTCATGGCGTCGAGCGCGCCGAACGGCTCGTCCATCAGCAGCACCGGGGTGTCCAGGGCGAGGGTGCGGGCCAGCGCGACCCGCTGACGCATCCCGCCGGAGAGCTGGTGCGGGCGCTTGCGGCCGAAGTCGGAGAGGTGGACGGTCCGCAGCAGTTCGGCGACCCGGGCCTTGCGCTCGTTCCGGGGCAGCCCACGCAGCTTGAGCGGCACCTCGACGTTGCCCTCGACGGTGAGCCACGGGAACAGCGCCGACTCCTGGAACATGAGGCCGGGGTTGACCCCCTCGCCGAGCTCGATCCGGCCGCCGCTGGTCCGGTCCAGCCCGGCGACGAGGTTGAGCAGCGTGCTCTTGCCGCAGCCGGACGCGCCGACCAGGCAGACGAACTCGCCGGGGGCGACGTCCAGCGACACCCCGTCCAGCGCCAGGACGGCGTGCTCGCCCTGGCCGTACACCTTGGTCACGCCGCGCAGCGCGACCGAGCCGGTCGCGCTGCGCGGGGTCGTCGCGGTCGACGTCACGGCTGGACGACCTCGGGCTTGCCCTCGGCCTTGAGCACCTCGTTGAGGTACGTCAGGTCGTAGAGGCCGTTCAGGTCCACCGGCTGGGTCAGCCCGACGGCGACGGCGTGGTCCAGGCCGGTCTTCAGCGAGGACGGGATCGGGTCGTTGGTGAACTCCAACGTCGGCCAGGCCTGCTTGATCAGCTTGAGGTCCAGCGGCTTGCCGGTGATCTTCCCGATGTGGTCGGAGATGGCCTGCTGGGCCTCGTCCGGCTTGCTGTTGACGTACTCGTTGGCCGCGACCTGCCCCTCGACCAGCTTCTTCACCACGTCCGGGTGCGCCTTGAGGAACTTGGTGCTGACCAGCAGGTTGGTGATGACGAACTTCTTGTCCGGCCAGAGGTCGCGCTCGTCGACCAGCACCTTGCCGCCGGCGTTGACCAGCCGCGAGACGAAGGGCTCGGGCACCCACGCGCCGTCGATGGCGCCGCTGGTGAAGGTCTCCACGGTCTGCGCGTTCTCCTGGGGGACCACCTTGACGTCGCCACCGCCCTCCTTGGTGGTCTGGAGGCCCTTCTCCTTGAGCCAGTAGCGCAGCGCGACGTCCTGGGTGTTGCCGAGCTGCGGGGTGGCGATCTTCTTGCCGCGCAGCTGCTCCACCGAGGTGATCTCCGGCTTCACCACGAGCGCGACGCCGCCGGACGCGGCGCCGGACACCACCCGGACCGCCTCGCCCTTGGACTTCGAGAAGGCGTTCACGGTCGGGTTCGGACCGATGTACGTGGCGTCGAGCGCGCCGGAGAAGACCGCCTCGATGGCCGCCGGCCCGGCGTTGAAGGTCTTGGTCTCCAGCGTGACGTCGCCCAGCTTCTCCTTGAAGATGCCCTTCTCCACGCCCACCACGGCGGGCGCGTGGGTGATGTTCGGGAAGTAGCCCAGGCGCAGGGTGACCGGACCGGAGCCGCCGGCCGCGTCGTCGCTGTCGTCGCCGCAGGCCGCGGTGGCACCCAGGGTGGCCGCGCCGACCACGGCGAGGGTGGCCAGGGTGACCAGGCGGCGGAAGGGGAGCCGTCTCATCGTGTATCCAATCCGCAGTATTCCTACTTAGTTGGTAGGAAGACTGGGGCAGGCCGTGAGCGGCGTCAAGACCCGTCCGCGATCCGGGACGCCCGACCTGGGAGTTCTCGACAATTCCCACCTGTTCGGTGGAGATGGTCGCGCCGCTCGGCCACCGGCCGGCACCGCCGTCCGGTGGGCCCGCGCACACCGCCGGTGCGGGCGCTGCCGACGCGTTAGGGTCGATCACGTGCCGACGCGGAGAGCGACAATTCCAGCGACGAAATACCCGGCCGAGCGGTTCACGCTCGACAACGGCCTGCGGGTGGTGCTCACCCCCGACCGCAGCGCCCCAGTCATCGGGGTGGCGGTGGTCTACGACGTCGGCATCCGCTCCGAGCCGGAGGGACGCACCGGCTTCGCGCACCTCTTCGAACACCTGATGTTCCAGGGCTCGGAGAACCTGGAGAAGCTGGCCCACTTCCGGCACGTCCAGGGCGCCGGCGGCACCTTCAACGGCTCCACCCACCTGGACTACACCGACTACTACGAGACCCTGCCCAGCAACGCGCTGGAGCGGGCGCTCTTCCTGGAGGCCGACCGGATGCGCGGCCCCCGCCTGACCGAGGAGAACCTGCGCAACCAGGTCGACGTGGTCAAGGAGGAGATCCGGGTCAACGTGCTCAACCGGCCGTACGGCGGGTTCCCCTGGCTCACGCTGCCCCCGGTCATGTTCGACACCTTCCCCAACGCGCACGACGGCTACGGCTCCTTCGACGACCTGGAGTCGGCCACCGTCGGCGACGCGGCCGACTTCTTCCGCCGCTACTACGCCAGCGGCAACGCCGTCCTGGCGGTGAGCGGGGACGTCGACGTGGCCGAGGCGACGGCGCTGATCGAGCGGCACTTCGGCGACGTGCCGGCCCGCCCCGCCCCGGAACGCCCCGACTTCACCGAGCCCGACCTCACGGCGGAGCGGCGCACCTCGTACACCGACAAGCTGGCACCGCTGCCGGCGGTGGCCGGAGCCTGGCGCGTGCCCGACCCGCTGACCGACTTCGCCGGCTACCTGCCGTACGTGGTGCTGGCCGAGGTGCTCACCGACGGCGACGCCTCCCGGCTGGTCGAGCGGCTGGTCCAGCGGGACCGCTCGGTCACCAGCCTGGGCGGCTACCTCGGCTTCATGGGCGACCCGTTCGACGTGCGCGACCCCACCGCGCTGCTGCTCCAGGCGCACCTGCCGCCCGGCGGCGACGTGGACAAGGTGCTGCGGACCGTCGACGAGGAGCTGGACCGGCTGGCCACCGACGGGCTGACCGAGGGGGAGCTGGCCCGGACCCAGGCACGGATGGCCACGCACCTGCTAAGGGACACCGACGCCGTGCTCGGCCGGGCGCTGGGAATGGCCGTCCTGGAACAGCAGCGCGGCGAGCCGGGCCTGATCAACGAGCTGCCCCGGCTGGTCGGCGAGGTGACCGACGAGCAGGTGCGCGCCGCCGCCGCCACCCTGCGACCGGAGCGCCGGGCGTCCATCGAGGTCATCCCCGGCGGTGCCCGGTGAGCGCCGCCGCGAACGGAGGAAGTCCAGTGAGCGCGAGGAGTGAGCCGGGTTTGCGAGCCCCGCAGTCGCGAACGGAGGCAGCTCAGTGAGCGCGAGGAGTGAGCCGGGTTTGCGAGCCCCGCAGTCGCGAACGGAGAAGGCGCAGTGACGGCAACCGTGGAGACGGGCACGCGGCCGCTGCCGGCGCTCGGTCCCAACCGCAAACTCAAGCTCCCCAAGCAGGCCGAGCGCACGCTCGGCAACGGCCTCACCGTGATCGCCGTGCGCCGCAGCGCGATCCCGCTGGTCGAGCTGCGGCTCTGGATGCCGTTCGGGCGGACCCACCTGGCCCGCGGCGGGATGCTCGCGCAGACCCTGCTGTCCGGCACGGAGACCCACACGGCGACCCAGCTCGCCGCGGAGTTGCAGAAGGTCGGCGGCGGGCTCTCCGCCGGCATCGACCCCGACCGGCTGATGCTCTCCGGGGCGGGCCTGGTCACCGGCCTGGACCGGATGCTGGAGCTGCTCGCCGACGTGCTCACCGGGGCCACCTACCCGGCCGACTGGGTGGAGACCGAGCGGGAGCGGCTGGTCGACCGCATCCAGGTCGCCCAGAGCCAGCCCGCCCACCTGGCCCGCACCGCGCTGCTCAAGCGGATCTACGGCCGGCACCCGTACGCCGTGCAGACCCCCGAGCCGGACCAGGTGCGCGCGGTGCGGCCCCCGGTGCTGCGCCGGCTGCACGCCGAGCGGGTGCACCCGGCCGGGGCGGTGCTCGTGCTGGTCGGCGACGTGCAGCCGGAGAAGGCGCTGGACGCCGCCGAGCGGGCGCTGTCCGGCTGGAAGGGGGAGGGGCAGCCGGCCGAGCTGCCGCCCGCGCCGCCGCTGGAGCCCGGCCCGGTGCTGCTGGTCGACCGTCCCGGCTCGGTGCAGTCGTCGGTGCGGATCGCGCTGCCCGCGGTGCCCCGCACCCACCCGGACCACGCCGCGCTGCAACTGGCCAACCTGCTCTTCGGTGGCTACTTCTCTTCCCGCTGGGTGGAGAACATCCGCGAGGACAAGGGCTACACGTACGGGCCGCACTCGGTGATCGAGCACTCGGTGGCCGGGTCGGTGCTGGTCGCCGCCGCCGAGGTCGCCACCGAGGTGACCGCGCCCGCCCTCCTGGAGACCATGTACGAGCTGGGCCGGCTGGCCACTCTGCCGCCCAAGCCGGACGAGCTGGAGCAGGCCCGCCAGTACGCCCTCGGCACGCTCCAGCTCGGCATGTCTACGCAGGCCGGGCTGGCCTCGCTGACCAGCGCGTACGCGGGCAACGGACTGCGGCTGGACTTTCTCGCCGAGCACGCCGCCCGGCTGGCCGCGGCGACCGTGGACGACGTGGCCGCGGCGGCGGCCCGCTACCTCGCGCCGGCGCAGGCGGTCACCGTGGTGCTCGGCGACGCCGAGCGGGTCGCCGACGGCCTCGCCGGGCTCGCCCCGATCCGCACGGAGTCCGCGTGAGCGCGAGGAGCGAGCCGGGCCCGCGAGCCCCGCAGTCCCGAACGGAAGAAGGCGCATGACCGGCGAGCCCGCCCCACCGCTGGCCCGGACCACGCTGGACCGGGCGGCGCACCGGCGGACCGACCCGGACTGGCTCGCCGAGGCGTGGGAGCACGCCCGGGTGCTCGTGCTGGACTCGACCGACGACGGCCGCGCGCTGGTCCGCGGCGTGGCGGCCCCGCCCGAGCTGGTGCTGGTCGGCTCCGGCGAACTGCCCGAGGTGCCCCGGTCGGTGCCGATGTTCCTGGGCGTCGACTCGGACGGCGTACCGGTCTTCGCGGTGGACGCGCCGCTGCCGGAGCTGGCCGGCACCCGCCGGGTCAACCTGCGCGAGGTCGGCCACCTGCTGACCGACCGCGACGCCGGCATCTTCACCACCGCGCTGGCGCTGCTCAACTGGCACGTCCGGCACGGCTACTCGTCGTCGACCGGCCAGCCGACCGAGGTGGACGAGGCCGGCTGGTCCCGGGTCGACCCGGGCGGCGGCCGGATCTGGCCGCGCACCGACCCGGCGATGATCGTGCTGGTGCACGACGGCGTCGACGGCCCGGACGGCCGCTGCCTGCTGGGCAACAACGCCACCTGGCCGCGCACCCCGGGGGAGCGCCGCTACTCCTGCCTGGCCGGCTACGTGGAGCCGGGCGAGTCGGCCGAGGCCGCCGTGCTGCGCGAGGTCCGCGAGGAGGTCGGCGTCGCGGTCGAGGAGATCGGGTACGCCGGCAGCCAGTCCTGGCCGTTCCCCGGCTCGCTGATGCTCGGCTTCCTGGCCCGCGCGGACGCCGACGCGCCGATCCGGGTGGATCCCGCCGAGATCGCCCACGCCCGCTGGTTCACCCGGCGGGAGATCGGCGCCGCGCTGGCCGACCAGCCGGTTCGCGTGGACGGCGGCGACCGCCTGCTGCTCCCGCCCCCCTCGTCGATCGCCCTGTTCCTGGTCCACCGCTGGCTCGACGGCCACTGCTGACCAGCGACCTACCGACCAGCGATCTGCCGACTCCAAGATCGCTCGACCGACCCCGGTGATCATGAAGTTAGCGCCGACAAATCGGGCTAATTTTGCCGCTAACTTCATGATCACCGGGGCGACCGGGGCGACCGGGCGGCCGGGCGACCGGGCGGCCGGGGAGGTCGGGGCTGGATGTGGTCCCGGCCCGGACCGTCGTTGCCGCGGCGGTCGCGGGCCGGGAACACGGGCCGTCGTGACCGGTGAGGCGTGGAACGCGGCGGGGGAGCCGGTCCGGTCGCGACGGACGTCAGAGGCGGGTCAACTGCTGCCCCACTGGTAGGGGTGACCCGGGTGCATCTCCTCGATGGGCAGCACCTTGACCCGGTGCCGGCCGGCGCGGACGGCACCCACGGTGGACAGCGCGCGGGCGAGCAGCAGTGCGGCGTCGCGGTCCTCGGCGTGGACGACCTGGCGGCGCGGTTCCGGCGCGCTGGTCTCGTCCCGCAGCCGACCTCCATCGGCCCAGGCGGCGGCGATGTCGGTGTCGGCGGCGGCACGGATCTCGGTGCGGACGATCAGGAACCGCATGGTGTCCCCCGGTGCGGACGGACGGATGCAGGCTGCAACTTCCACGTCACTCATGCGTCATGTTACGCCCGTCAGCCGTCCCAGCAAGTGAAACTCGCCTATCGATCGCGGCGTCGACCGATCGGGTGACCCCAGGTCAGCACGGTTGTCGAGCATGGACGCGCAAGGGGCCGCCGGCGCCACGCCGACGGCCCCGGAAGCTCGCCGGATCAGTTCAGGTCGAACTGTCCGTTCTTCGCGCCGGCGATGAAGCCGAGCCAGCCGGCCCGGTTGAACAGCAGCACCGGACCGCGCGGGTCCTTGCTGTCCCGCAGGGCCACCGCCTCCGGCCCGGTGCGCAGCGGCGCGACCTCCACGCAGTTGGAGGTCTGGCTGCGGGTGCTCTTGCGCCAGGCGGCGCCGGCGAGCCGCTCGGACGAGCTGTTGCGGATCTCGTTCATGGTTCTGCTCCTGGTCTGGAGTGCTCCGATGGGGACGAGTGACGCCGCGGGCCGCCGGACCGTCCCCGTCGATCACCGGTCCGTCGTCAGGCGCCCCGAGTCGCGGCGGCGCTGGGTCGGCGCCGTTGCCGGCCCGAACGCCACTGTGGACTCGGCTGCCGTGCCGGTCAGCCGTCCCGTCGCCTCGATCAGCCAGGAGAGGGTGTCCGATGCGGAGAGCGCCGCCGAGCTCAGCCACTCGAACACCACTTTATAGCGATTTAGGGTGTTTGCCTCGGTTGACATGACGTCGGTGAACCCACCTTCGATGGCCAGCGTCTCCGGATCGAGCGGATCGGCGAACCGGTAGACCGAGAAGGCGGTCGGCGGGAGGTACCAGTCACCGACCCGGGTGTCCCGCAGCAGCAGCCGCAGCGTCACGTTCGGCAGCAGGGCCAGCTCGCAGAGCTGGGCGATCTGCTCGTGCAGCACCTCGGGTGGCCCGGCCCGGCCGCCGAGCGCCGCCTCCTCCAGCACGGCCGTGTAGCGCGGCGCGTCGGGGGAGCGGGTCAGCAGCGACTGACGGGCCTGTCGGGCGCGTACCTCGGTCTCCGGGTCCTCGATCTCCAGGTCGCCGGCCTCCTCGGCCACCTGGGCCGCGGACATGATCCGGTGCCGGGCGTACCCGGGGGTCTGCAACAGCCCGGGCACCAGGACCGGGTTGTACTCGGAGATCTCCGCGCAACCCGCCTCCAGCTCGGCGAAGGCGCGCTGCTGCTGGGTCATGACCGGGAAGTTGCGCAGCCAGCCGCGCATGTCGCCGGCCTCCTGGGTGATGCCCAGCAGCTCCTCGCGCAGCTCGTCCGGCGCGCCGTAGAGGGTCAGCAGGACGCCCACGTCGTCCGGGTCGGGACGGCTGCGGCCGTTCTCCAGGCGGGACAGCTTGGACGCGGAGGCCCAGCCGATCCGCTCGATGACCTGGTCGCCGGTGAGACCGGCCTGTTCGCGGAGCCGGCGCAGCTCGATGCCGAGCCTGCGGCGGCGCAGGATCGGACCTGGTGCGGCAGGAGGCACGGTGTCCTCTTTCCCGTCGACCGTCGCAGGACGCGACGGTAACTGTATGAAATTCGCCCCCCACGGTCAGTATGGACGGCGCGACCGGTGTCGGAGGGTCCGGCGGGGGCGTGTCACGCGACAAAAAGAGGACTGTGGAGGGGTGCCTTCACCGGCGCCCGCCCCGACGCGCCCGTTGGCGCACCCCCGCCGGAGGGAACCCGATGCGCACCGTCCTGCGCCGCCCCGACTTCCGCCTGCTCTTCGTCGCGCTGCTGGCGAGCATGGCGGCCGAGTCGATCCTGCTGCTGGCCCTGGCCGTCTGGGTCAAGGACCTGACCGGCTCGGACGGCATGGCCGGCGCGACCATCTTCGCGGTCATCGCCCCGATGGCGCTGGCCCCGATGGTGGGATGGGTGGTCGACAGGTGCCGCCGCCGCCCCTTCTTCGTGGCCGCCAACCTCGGCGCGGCCGTGCTGCTCTGCCCGCTGTTCGCGGTCCACGACCGCGCCGACGTCTGGGTGATCTACGTGGTGGCGGCGCTCTACGGGCTGTCGTACATCACGGTGAACGCGGTGCTCAGCGGGCTCATCCGGCACCTGGTGCCGAGCGACCTGCTGGCCGACGCCAACGGGGTGCTGCAGACCGTCCGGCAGGGGCTGCGGCTGGTCGGCCCGCTGGCCGGGGCCGCGCTCTACGCCGCGGTCGGCGGCTGGCTGCTGGTCACCCTGGCCATGTCCGGCTTCCTCACGGCCGCCGCGGTCGTCGGCGTGCTCCCGGTCACCGAGGCCGCACCGGCCCGGTCCGCGCGCCGCTGGCCGGCCGGGCTGGGCGCCGGGCTGCGCCACCTGGCCGGCGACCCCGCGCTGCGCCGGGCCCTGCTCGGGTACGGGCTGGGCTCGCTCATGATGGGCTTCACCGAGTCGCTGATCTTCGCGTACGTCGACCTGGGGCTGGGCCGGGACGCCGCGTTCGTCGGTGTGCTGGTCACCGTGCAGGGGGTCGGCGGGCTGGTCGGCGGGCTCGTCTCGGCCGCCGTGGTGCGCCGGTCCGGCGAGGTGGGGGCGCTCGCCGCCGGGGTGACGTTCTTCGGGCCGGCCGCGCTGGCGCTCGCGTACCCCCGGCTCTGGCTCGGCGTGGTGGCGCTGCTGCTGGCCGGGGTCTCGCTGCCGCTGACCATGGTCGGGCTGAACACGCTGATCCAGCGGCGGACCCCGCCGGGGCTGCTGGGCCGGGTCGCCGCCGCCGCGGAGGCGCTGGTCAGCGGCCCGCAGGCGGTCTCCATCGGCGCGGGCGCGCTGCTCGTCGGCGTCTTCGACTACCGCCTGCTGTTCGCCCTGGTCGGGGTGGCCACGACGGCCGCCGGCCTCTACCTCTGGCGCGGCCGCCGGCTCACCGCGCCCCAGCCGGTCCTGGTCCACGTTCCGGCCCCGCGCCGCCCGCTCGACCACGAGGTGCTCGCCGCACCGCGCCGGCACCGGGCGCCCTGAGACGCGACAGCGGCCGCCCCCGTCCGGGGGCGGCCGCTGTCGGCCGGGTGCGGCCGGTCAGCCGGCGATGCTGGTCAGGTGCTGCTTGACCTGGACGATCGACGGGTTGGTCAGGGCGCTTCCGTCGTCGAACCGGAGCGTCGGGACAGTCTGGTTGCCGCCGTTGACGCTCATCACGAACTCCGCGGCCTTCGTGTCCTGCTCGATGTCGACCACCTCGTACGCGATGCCCTCCCGGTCGAGCTGCGACTTCAGCCGGTGGCAGTAGCCGCACCACGAGGTGGAATACATCGTCAACATGGTCAGGTCCTCCAAGGGGTGACTCGCGCCCGGTCCGATCAGGCCAGGCTAATGGCTGCAACATCACCGGAGGCTGGAATGATTCCTCGCTGTGGTGGTTCACTCAGCGGCGGAACGGGTGCTCGCCGGCCTCGACCCGGAGCAGCGGTCCGCGGTGACCGCCCCGGCCGGCCCGGTCTGCATCCTGGCCGGCGCCGGGACCGGCAAGACCCGGGCGGTGACCTCCCGGATCGCGCACCGGGCGCTCACCGGCGACATCGCCGCCCGGCACGTGCTGGCCGTCACGTTCACCGCCCGCGCCGCCGCCGAGATGCGGGCCCGGCTCACCGGGCTGGGGGTGGGCGGCGTCCAGGCCCGCACGTTCCACGCCGCGGCGCTGCGCCAGGTCCGCTACTTCGCGCCCCGGCTGCTGGAGGGCCGGGCCATGCCCGAGTTGCTGGACAGCAAGGTCCGGGTGGTCACCCTGGCGGCCGCCAAGGTGGGTCTGCGGACCGACCGGGCCGCCGCCCGGGACCTGGCCGGGGAGATCGAGTGGGCCAAGTCCTCGCTGGTCGAGCCGGGTGAGTACGTGGTGGCCGCGGCCAAGGCGCTGCGTGAGACCCCGCACGAGCCGGCGAAGGTGGCCGAGGTCTTCGCCGCGTACGAGCGGCTCAAGCGCGGCAACGGCGTGATCGACTTCGAGGACCTGCTGCGTGCCGCGGTGTGGGGGATCGAGGAGCACGCCGACGTCGCCGAGCAGGTCCGTGGCCAGTACCGGCACTTCGTGGTCGACGAGTACCAGGACGTCAACCCGCTCCAGCAGCGGCTGCTGGACGCCTGGCTCGGCGGCCGGGACGACCTCACCGTGGTCGGCGACGCCAGCCAGACGATCTACTCGTTCACCGGGGCGACCTCGTCCTACCTGATCGACTTCCCGCGCCGGCACCGCAACGCCACCGTGGTCCGGCTGGTCCGCGACTACCGCTCCACCCCGCAGGTGGTGGGGCTGGCCAACGCGGTGATCTCCCAGGCCCGGGGGGCGGAGGCCCGGCTCCGGCTGGAGCTCCAGGGCCAACGCCCGCCCGGCCCCGAACCCGAGCTGCGGATCTTCACCGACGAGCCGGCCGAGGCCAACGCGGTCGCGGCCCGCTGCCGGGCGCTTGTCGACGGCGGCACCCCGGCCCGGGAGATGGCGGTGCTGTTCCGCACCAACGCGCAGTCCGAGGCGTACGAGAAGGCGCTCACCGAGGCCGCGGTGCCGTACGTCGTGCAGGGGGCGGAGCGCTTCTTCGAGCGCCCCGAGGTGCGCCAGGCCATGATCGCCCTGCGCGCCGCCACCCGGTCGATCCCGGGGGAGACCCCGCTGCCGGCCGCCGTCGTGGAGGGGCTCGCCGCGGTCGGCTGGGCTCCCGACGCGCCCCCGCCCGGCGGGGCCGCGCGCGAACGGTGGGAGGCGCTCGCCGCGCTGGTCCAGCTCGCCGAGGAGTACGCGGCGACGCCCGAGGTGGTGCCGATCGGCGAGGCCGCCGCGATCGAGCGCCCGGTCACCCTGGGCGACTTCAACGAGGAGCTGGCCCGGCGGGCCGCCCAGCAGCACGTGCCCACCGTGGAGGGCGTGACGCTCGCCTCACTGCACTCGGCCAAGGGCCTGGAGTGGGACGCCGTCTTCCTCGTCGGGCTGGCCGAGGGCACCCTGCCCACCACGTACGCGAAGACACCCGAGCAGGTCGAGGAGGAGCGGCGGCTGCTCTACGTCGGGATCACCCGGGCACGGGAGTGGCTCTGGCTGTCGTACGCGGCGGCCCGCTCGCCCGGCGGCCGGGCCCGGCGGCCGTCCCGGTTCCTGCCCCAGCTGGACCGTTCCGGCGGCGGGGAACGGGCCGGCGCGGGCACGGGCGCGGCCCGGCGCACCGAGCGGCGGCGCGCCCAGGTGGTCTCCTGCCGGATCTGCGGCGCCACCCTGCTCGCCGGGGCGGACCGGAAGCTGGGCCGCTGCCCGACGTGTCCGTCCGATCTGGACGAGGAGCTGTACGAGCGGCTGCGCGAGTGGCGGCAGCGGGTGGCCGGGGCGCAGAAGGTGCCGGCGTACGTGGTCTTCACCGACGCCACGCTCACCGCGCTGGCCGAGCGGAAGCCGGGCCGCACCGAGGAGTTGATCGCGATCGCCGGGATCGGCCCCCGCAAACTGGGCCTTTACGGCGATACGGTGCTGGCCCTGGTGGCCGGTGCGGGGGTGGACGAGGTCTGCCCGCAGAAAAGTTTCGAAATCTAGCCGTAAATCGTTTGCCCTCGCCCCGAGGCGAGGAATAGCCTCAGGACACACCTCGCGAGCGGCGCCATTCTGGCTGCTCACGGGGGATGAGTCCAAGGTCGGCACGAGGAAAGACAGGGAGGTGGCACCCGTGGAGATCTTCACCTATGAGCGTCCGGCGGCGATGCCAGCTGCCTGCGCTCCGCTGTCGTCCGTCCGGGTGGCCCTTGCCGCTCGACCGTCGACTCCCCAGGTGCACCAGGCCCAGGTTCAGGCCGAGCTGAACCGGACCGTGGCGCCGCTGGCGGGGATCGAGGGGACCAGTGGCTTCACGGGCATGGGCATCGATGGCGCCAAGAAGCGCACGGATGTCCGCGGCGTTCCACCTCGAGGTAGACCGGTCTGATCCACCAGACCACCGGCTCACCTCGAGGCCGCGGAACCCGCATACCGGGATCCGCGGCCTCAGTTTTTTTGCACCGCCGTAGTGCCGTCAGGAATGCGATCCACGAGATCGAAGTGAGAGAGAGGTGACCGGAGGATGAGTCTGGCGTTGGCCCCACTCGACGTGAGCGTCGAGGTGGAGGCGAACCTGCCCTGCCGGAAGTTCGACCCCGACCTGTGGTTCTCCGACTCGCCTGCCGAGCTCGAGCTGGCCAAGTCGCTCTGCGGGGACTGCCCGCTGCGCGTCGAGTGCCTCGCCGGCGCGGTGGAGCGGTCCGAGCCGTGGGGCGTCTGGGGCGGCGAGATCTTCGAGCGTGGCGCGGTCGTCCCGCGCAAGCGGCCCCGTGGCCGTCCGCGCAAGGAGGACCTCGCCCGTGACGCCCAGCTCCGGGTCGAGGCGGAGGCGCGACTGGCGGCCAGTGGGCTGTCCGAGTCGCGGAACTCCGTCCGGCTGGCAGCCTGACACAACCCCGTTCCAACGTCCCCGCCGGTGAACCCACCGGCCGCGAGAAAGCCGACATCGATGCTGCACCTGCCGAATGGAACCGAGATGCAACTACTCCACGAAGCGTTGTCCCGGGCTCGAATGCGCCGGCCTCAGGCCGGCACCACCACGAGCACTGAGGCAACCCGTTCCGCCCGTACCGTCGCCATGCGTGGCCGCAGCCAGTCGGCCCGCGACCTGGGCGCTCTCTAGATCCCTACACCACGGAAGGGGCGGTGACCGGATGGTCACCGCCCCTTCGGCGTGCGTCGGTCAGCTCACCGGGGCGAAGCCGGGCAGCCAGCGCTCCAGGATCGCCCGGTAGGGCGCCTTCGCCTCCAGCTGGCAGAGCACCCCGATCGAGCCCAGCGTCACCCGGTGGATCATCAGGTACGACGGTGGCAGGTTGAGCTGCCGGCTGAGCTGGTAGGTGGGGGAGCGCGGGCTGGCCAGCCGGGCCGCCTGCGCCCGCAGCCACGCCCGGGTGAAGCGGAACTCGTCCGCGGCGATCGGCTCCAGCATCGGGCGGAGGAAGTCCAGCACCCCCTCGGCGTCGATCGGCTCCGTGGGGCTGACGAAGCCCTCGTCGCGCAGCCCGGCCACCACCCCGTCCGCGTCGTCGCGCAGCGCCAGAGCGGCGATCCGGCCGATCGGCTCGGGGGTCCCCTCCGGCATCCGGGCCACCGCGCCGAAGTCGATCACGCCGAGCCGGCCGTCGGGGAGCAGCCGGAAGTTGCCCGGGTGCGGGTCGGCGTGCAGCAGCCCGGCACGCATCGGCGCGGAGAGGTGCAGCTCGGCCATGAGCCGCCCGGCCTGGTCGCGCTGCTCCTCGGTGCCCTCGCGGATGATCTGCGACAGCGGGGTGCCCTCGACCCATTCGGTGATCAGCACCCGGGGCGCGGCGTCGAGCACCTCGGGGATGTAGATGTCCGGGTCGCCGGCGTACGCGGCCGCGAAGGTGCGCTGCGACTCGGCCTCCAGCTCGTAGTCCAGCTCCTCGGTGATCCGCTCGCGCAGCTCGGCCAGCAGCGGCTTGACGTCCAGCCCGGGCTGGATCGCGCGGAACATGCCGCCCAGCCGGGAGAGCTGCTTCAGGTCGGCGAGCAGGGCGTCCCCGGCGCCCGGGTACTGGATCTTCACGGCCACGTCCCGGTGGCGCGGGCCGCCGTTCGGCCCGTAGCCCGGGTCGCGCCAGACCGCGCGGTGCACCTGGCCGATGCTGGCGGCGGCGGCCGGGGTGTCGTTGAACTCCACGAACCGGTCCCGCCAGTCCGGCCCGAGCTGCTCGGCGAGCACCTTGTGCACGGTCGCCGCGGGCAGCGGCGGGGCGGCCTCCTGGAGCTTGGTGAGCGCCTGCCGGTAGGGTGCCGCGATCTCGTCCGGCAGCGCCGCCTCGAAGACCGACAGGGCCTGCCCGAACTTCATGGCCCCGCCCTTGAGCTGCCCGAGCACGCTGAACAGCTGCTCGGCGGTGCGCTGCTGGATCTCGGCGGAGATGACGTCGGACGCGAGCCCGGTGACCCGCTTGCCCATGCCGAGGACGGTCCGACCGGCGAAGCCGAGCGGCAGAGCGGCGAGCTTGGCGGTCCGGGACACGGCCCGGCGCGGGATGTCGGTCACCCGGTCATTGTTACCGACTCGGCGGCCCCGCTGCTGCTGTGCGGCCGGGAGCGGGTGCGGCAGACCGGATCGGGCGACGACCGGAGCATCCGCAGGAAGGGTGCGGCGGCCACCGGCGATGCCGGAAGCGACCGACCTGCCCGATTTCGACGGCGCAGCCGAGCGTTTCCGGGGTGCCCCCGTCGAGGTGGGTCAACGCCTCGGCCGCCGCGTAGGCCGCCGCGGCCAACCGGGTGGTGGTCGCGCAGACCCGGTCGCCGGCACCGGCCGCGAGCTGGGCGGCGAGGACCGGCCAGTCCGGATCGCGGTCGGTCCGGTGCAGGTCGAGGCAGCGCAGGCAGGGTCCCGCCGGCGGGCGGACCAGCGGACCGATCACCGGCACGCCCCCGCGCAGGTCGACCAGGAGGTGGGGCTGGCGGCGGCGCGCGTAGCCGGTGGCGAGCAGGGGCGCCGGGCGGTCGACGCCGAGCTGGACCACCAGGTCGGCCCGGCCCGGCCGCAGCGGCGCGGTCGCGGTGCCCGGTGCGCACCGGGCCAGCGCCGCGCGTACCGCCGGCGCCAGCGGGCGGCCCAGCTCCGCGCCGGTCAGCCCGGTGCCCACCAGGTCACCGGGGCGGACCGGGCCGGCCAGGTCGGGTACGACGTGACCGACCCCGGCCTGCGCCAGCGCGACCGCGATCGCCGCTCCGAGCCGCCCGGCCCCGGTGACCAGCACGCGTGCCGCCCGGCGGCGGCGCAGCAGCCGGGCCGGCGTGCCGGGCAGGGCGGGCGCGGCCAGGGCCAGGGCGTCGGCCTCCCCGGTGAGCCGGGTCCGGACCGGCCCGGTGAGGTCGCGGGGGAGCAGGCTCTGCGCGGGTACGACGAGGGCGGCGGCCCGGAGCGTGTCGAGCAGCAGCCGGGCCTCGGCCGGCGGGACCCGCGCGGCGGTGGCTGCCGCGAGCACGGCGCGCTCGCTCCGGGTGCCGTCGAGCAGGTCGAGCAGGCGGGCGGCGCCCGGGCTGGTCAGCTCCAGCAGCACGGCCGGGCCGGGTTCCACCCCGAGTTGGAGGGTGTGCCGGTCCCGCCACAGCCGGGTGAGGCCGGGCAGCAGGGTCGGACGGGCGAGGGGCACCGGTTCGGTCACACCACGAATGGTGACCGTGTCCGCGCTCTCCGTCGATCGTTGTCCACAGGTGCGCCGGGCCGTGGCCAGCGTTGTCCACAGGAAAACCCGGGTTTTCCACAACCGGCCGGTAGCCGGTGTCGGCTACACGACGGGGGAGGGGTGGCGGTCGCCACCCCTCCCCCGTGCGACCCGGTCGGGTCAGACCTTGGCCTTGCCGAGGATGCGGTTCACTGTTGTGCCGCACACCGGGCACTTGCCCTTGGCCATGTTCATGCCGGTCTTCGAGACCTCCACACGGCCCTCGAAGTCCCGCTTCTCCTTGCACTTCACGCAGTAACCGTTGTAGGTCTGGGCCTGGTCGGCCACGGTAGCCCTCCTCGTCTCGTCCACCGGACGCCTCCGGCGGGTTTCCCTGCGGCGGGCCACGGGTGGCGCCGGCGCCGGGGGGTTCTCCGCGATCACGCACGTGACCGCTGGTTGGCGGACCCTACCCAGGTCTGGGCGGTTCCATGTCAGCTGTGCGTCGACTCTGTGAGCAAGTCGACGTCGAGAGTGTGCATGCCGCGTTACGTCGGATAAGTCAGTTTCGCGGGGACACGCCGGGTGAATGCCCTCAGATCCCCCTTCGGGGCGGCCCACCGCGACAGCTCGTCCGTAGATCACCTAACGTTGACAGGGGCCCGCAGGTGATGGTCAACTGCCGCCGCAAAGAAATTTTTCAGGACTCCTGACGACCAACCGCCATTTTCCGGGCGCGTGTCGTCGTGTTGACTCTTGCGGACCCCTGGTCAGTACGCATTAGCTTTCCCTCGTGACAGTCATCCGAGGCTGCGCGGACCAGTGATGGCCGGGACGCGGAAGCCCGTCGTCGAAGTACGGCGCAGCCAGCGCCGGCGACGCACGGTGTCCGCGTACCGCGACGGTGAGCGCGTCGTCGTGCTCATCCCGGACCAGTTCTCCCGTGCCGAGGAGAGCGAGTGGGTCGACCGGATGCTGGCCCGGCTCGCCGCCCGTGAGGGCCGGCTCGCCCGCTCCGACGCCGAGCTGCTGGCCCGGGCCGCCCGACTGATCACCCTCTACCTGCCCGAGCACGCGCGGGCCGCCGCCCCGGCCAGCGTCCGCTGGGTGACCAACCAGAACGGCCGCTGGGGCTCCTGCACCCCCGCCGACCGCACCATCCGGATCTCCCACCGCATCCAGGACATGCCCGAGTGGGTGATCGACTACGTGCTGCTGCACGAGCTGGCCCACCTCATCGTGCCCAGCCACAACGGCGAGTTCTGGGCCCTGGTGGCCCGCTATCCGAAGAGCGAACGCGCTCGCGGCTACCTGGAAGGCGTGGCGGCGACCACCGGCGTCCCCCTGACCGACTGACGCCCCCGCCCCACCGCTCCCGCCCCCACCGCTCCCGCCGCCTCCGCCCCTCCGCCCATCTGCCCTTCCACTCCTCACCCCTCAGCGTCGATCATGAAGTTAGCGGCGCGATTCGCCCGCTTTGTCGCAGCCAACTTCATGATCGACGGCAACCGACGGCATCCGACGGCAACCGACGGCAACCGACGGCAACCGACGGCATCCGACGGCGATCGACGCCGCGCCGGCGGGCCGGCGGTGGGTGGCGGGGTTAGGGTCGTCGGGTGGCTCGACGTGTGGTGGTGGCGTTGCTCGGCCCGGTCAGGTGGACGCCGCCGGGGATCGATCCGGCCCGGTGGCGGAGCGCGCTCGCCGAGGACGTGGTGGACCTGCTGGCCACGCTGAACGAGGTGGAGACCGCCGTGGCGGTGACGCCGGAGGACCGCTGGCTGGCCGACGCGGTGGTCTGGCCCGGCACGGCCGTGTACGAGGTGCCGGAGCCCACCCCCGGCGCGGTGTTCGCCGCCCTGGCCGGCTACGACCAGGCGGCCGTGGTGGTCGCCGACGCGCCCGACGTGCCGGGGCTCACCCTGGGCAAGCTGCTCCGGCCGCTGTCCAGCCGGCCCGTCGCGGTCGCACCTGTCGAGGGGAGCGGCGCGGGGCTGCTCGGCGTGGCGGCCCGGCTGCCCGTGCCCGACTGGTTGCCGGCGCTCGACCTGGACACCGCCGCGCCCACCGAGGTGCGTGCCGCCGCCCCGCGTCCGGGAGACGTGGCGGTCACCGCCGGCTGGCGGCGGCTGCGCGGCCCGGCCGACCTGGCCACGCTCGACCCGGCCTTCGAGGGCTGGGAGGCGACCCGGGCACTGCTCTCCGGCCGGCCCGCCTGACGCGTACGGCGGGTGTTGGCCGCTGCGTCGGGGGGAGCAGAGCGGGGGCAGGTCGGACGCTGGTGTGGCGTCGAGGGCTGCACAGCGGTCGAGGGCTGCAGAGCGGGAGTGGGCGGACGCGCCGGGGCCCGCACGAGTGCTCGTGCGGGCCCCGGGGGACGTGCGGCTCAGGACTTGTCGTCGTCCTCGCCCCGGGCCTGCTCCTCCGGCGCGCCGGGCGCGGTGAAGTCGAAGTTCGCCAGCTCCTCGTCCAGGTCGCTGGTGGTCGCGGCGAACGCCTCCGGGTTGGCGAAGTCCTCGTCCGACGGGAGCAGGTCGGGGTGGCCCCAGACCGCGTCCCGGCCGGCGATCCCGCGGTGCTCGGTGAGCGCCGACCAGAGCACCGTCGCCTCGCGCAGCCGGCGCGGCCGCAGCTCCAGGCCCACCAGGGCGGCGAAGGTCTGCTCGGCGGGGCCACCGGCGGCCCGGCGGCGGCGGAACGCCTCGCCGAGGCGGACCACGTTCGGCAGCCGGTCACCCGCGGCGCTGTCCACCACGTGGCACACCCAGCCCTCGACCAGGGCGAGCACGGTCTCCAGCCGGGCCAGCGACGCCTTCTGCGCCGGCGTGTCCTCGGGCGTGAAGATGCCCTCCAGGGCGATGGCCTGCATCGACTCCGGGTCGGTCGGGTCGACCCGGCCCATCGCCTCCTCGATCGCCTCCCGGTTGACCCGGATGCCCGCCGCGTAGTTCTCGACGGCGGCGAGCACGTGCCCGCGCAGCCACGGGACGTGCTGGAAGAGTCGCTGGTGGGCGGCCTCGCGCAGGGCCACGTAGAGGCGGACCTCGTCCTCGGGCAGCTCCAGGCCCTCGCCGTACGCCCGGATGTTGGCCGGGATGAGCGCGGCGGTGCCGGCGGGGCCGAGCGGCAGGCCGATGTCGCCGGCGGAGAGCACCTCGGCGGCGAGCGAGCCGAGCGCCTGGCCGAGCTGGCCGCCGAAGAGCGCGCCGCCCAGCGTGGCGACCATCGACTGCATCGGGCCGAGCTGGGCCCGGGCCTCCGGCGGCACCAGGTCGCCCATGGCGCCGACCATCCGGCTGGCGACCGGGTCGCAGAGCTTGCGCCACACGTTGAGGGTCTTGTAGATCCACTCGTTGCGGTTCCAGGCGACCGAGGTGCGGATGCCGGTGGGCCACGAGGTGGCCGGCTCCAGCCAGAGGTCGGCGATGCGCAGCGCCTCCTCCACCGTGTTGCGTTCGAACGGCGAGACCGCCGGGTCGCCGGCGGCGGCGAGCTGGCTCGCGGCGACCTGCCGGGCGAGGTCCCAGTTGACCGGTCCGCTGCCCGGCGCGGAGAGCAGGTGCTGCAACTGCGACATGAACTGCTGCATCTGCGCGGGATCGTTGGGGTCTGGTGGTTGCCCACCCGGGAGCGCGAAGCCGAACGGAATATCAGGCACGACGTCTACGGTACGCGGGCCGCGCCGCAGGTCGCGCGCGTCGGCGTTGCGCTGAGGGCGAAGTCCTGCGGTCACCGCGCCGGACGTTCCGGGCCGGATCGGTACGCTCTGGCGCATGAGACGTCGCGGCGTGACCGTACTCCTCGGTGCACTGCTCACCGCCCTGCTCAGCGTCGGCGTGCTGAGCGTGCCGATCCCGTACGTGGTGCTCGGTCCCGGCCCGACGGTCAACACCCTGGGCAGTGAGAACGGCAAGGAGATCATCCAGGTCACCGGCCGGGCGACGTCCACCTCCGCCGGGCAGCTCCGGCTGACCACGGTGGGTGTGCAGCCGACGGTCCGGCTGCGCTCGGCGCTGGCCGGCTGGTTCTCCTCCGACGAGGCGGTGGTGCCGCGCGAGCTGGTCTACCCGCCGGGGGAGTCGCAGGAGGAGGTCGAGCAGCGCAACGCCGAGGACTTCCAGAACTCGCAGACCAGCGCCGAGACGGCGGCCCTGCGCGAGCTGGGCTACCCGATCCGGGTGCTGGTCAAGACGGTCACCGCGGGCGGCCCGTCGGTCGACGTGCTCAAGCCCAACGACGTGATCACCTCGGTCGACGGGCAGCCGGTGTCCAGCGCGGCCCGGCTCACCGAGCTGATCCGCGCCAAGCCGGCCGGCACCGAGCTGAAGATCGGCTACACCCGGGCGGGCGCGCCGGCCACGGCCACGGTCAAGAGCCGCGAGCAGGACGGCCGGCCGCGGATCGGCATCGAGATCGACCAGCAGCAGCCGCACCCGTTCACCCTCAAGATCGACCTCGGTGACATCGGCGGTCCCAGCGCCGGGCTGATGTTCGCCCTGGGCATCGTCGACAAGCTGGAGCCGGCCGACCTGACCGGCGGGAAGGTGATCGCCGGCACCGGCACCATCGACGACGAGGGCCGGGTCGGCCCGATCGGCGGCATCGCGCAGAAGCTGGTCGGCGCCAAGCAGGCCGGGGCGAAGGTCTTCCTGGTGCCCGCCGACAACTGCGCCGAGGCGGTCCGCAACCCGCAGCCCGACCTGCCGCTGCTCAAGGTGGCGTCGCTGGACGACGCGTTGACGGCCCTGGAGAAGCTCCGCGCCGGGGGGCAGCCGACCCGCTGCTGACCGGGCGCGCAGGGCCGCCGGACGATCGTGACGTGACCTTGACCCGACGTGTTCAGGAACACCCCGTACTCTGGGTGCCTGGTCGGAGCCGATCACATCGAGCGTGCGGAGCCAACAGTGGTCATGCGTAGCAGCCCCCTTCCGAGGATGAGCCGGCGCGGACGCGTCACCATCGGAGTTCTGATCGGGGTGTTCGTGCTCTTCACCCTGCTCGGGTGGGGGGTCAACGCGTGGACGGACTGGCTCTGGTTCGACGAGGTCCGCTACACCCAGGTCTTCACCGGCGTGCTCGCCACCCGGCTGCTGTTGTTCCTGGTGATCGGGCTCGGCATGGCGGTGATCATCGCCGGCAACCTCTGGCTGGCCCACCGGCTGCGGCCGCAACTGCGCCCGCACTCCGCCGAGCAGGCCACGCTCGAGCGCTACCGGATGGTGCTGAGCCCCCGGCTCGGCACCTGGATCGCCCTGGCCTCCGCGGTCATCGGGCTCTTCGCCGGCCTCTCCGCGCAGAGCCGGTGGGGCCAGTGGCTGCTGTTCCGCAACGGCGGCAGCTTCGGCGTGAAGGACCCGGAGTTCAACGTCGACATCGGCTTCTACGTGTTCCAGCTGCCGTTCTGGCGCTACCTGCTCGGCGTCGGCTTCACCGCGGTGGTGCTCGCCCTGCTCGGCGCGCTGGCGGTGCACTACATCTTCGGCGGGGTGCGGCTGCAGGGCGTCGGGGACCGGATGACAAACGCCGCCCGGGCCCACCTGAGCTCGCTGGTGGCCGTCTTCGTGCTGCTCAAGGCCATCGCGTACGTGCTGGACCAGCGGGCCATGCTGCTGGAGTACAACGAGGGCGCCAAGCTCTACGGCGCCGGTTACGCGGACATCAACGCGCTGCTCCCGGCCAAGGAGATCCTCGCCTGGATCGCCGTCGTGGTGGCCGTCGCGATCATCGTGTTCTCCAACGCGTGGATGCGGAACCTGGTCTGGCCCGGCATCGCGCTCGCCCTGCTCGGCGTCTCGGCGGTGGCGATCGGCGGCATCTACCCGTGGGCCGTGCAGACCTTCGAGGTCAAGCCGAGCGCCCGGGACAAGGAGGCGCCGTACATCGAGCGCAGCATCAAGGCGACGAGAACCGCCTTCGGGCTGACCGACACGAAGAACACCGCGTACGCGGCGAACAACCTCGTCCCGCCGGCCAACCTGGCCACCGACACCTCGGTGGTGCAGAACGTCCGGCTGCTCGACCCGCAGCTGGTGTCCGAGACGTACACGCAGCTCCAGCAGGTCCGCGGCTTCTACGACTTCGGCCCGAAGCTGGACATCGACCGGTACGCGGTGAGCGGCAAGACCTCCGACTACGTGGTCGGCGTGCGGGAAATCAACTACGACGAGCTGACCCCGCAGCAGAGCAACTGGATCAACCGGCACACCGTCTACACCCACGGATACGGCCTGGTCGCGGCGCCGGCCAACCAGGTCTGCGGCAACGGCACGCCGTACTTCGTCTCCGGCTTCCTCGGTGGTGCGACCAAGGAGGAGGTGCAGGCGTGCACCTCGCCGACCGAGCAGATCCCGGCCCAGCAGCCGCGGATCTACTACGGCGAGCGCATGAAGGCCGACGACTACGCGATCGTCGGGCAGACCGGGGACCGCGACGTCGAGTTCGACAAGCCGACCTCCAGCGGTGGTGAGCAGTACTACACCTACAGCGGCGAGGGCGGCGTCGAGATCGGCTCGTTCCCCCGCCGCCTGCTGTACGCGATCAAGGAGCAGGAGTCGAACTTCCTCCTCTCCGAGGCGGTCAACGACGACTCCAAGCTGCTCTACGTGCGTAACCCGCGGGACCGGGTGGAGAAGGTGGCGCCGTTCCTGACCCTGGACGGCGACCCGTACCCGGCGGTGGTGAACGGCCGGGTCCTGTGGATCGTGGACGGCTACACCACGGCGGCCACCTACCCCTACGCGGAGCGGGTGAACCTCCAGGCCGAGACGGCCGACGAGCTGACCGGCCGCGGCACGTTCCAGCTGGCCCGGGAGAACGTCAACTACATCCGCAACTCGGTGAAGGCGACGGTCGACGCGTACGACGGCACGGTGAAGCTGTACGCGTTCGACGACGCCGACCCGGTGCTCAAGGCGTGGAACAAGGCCTTCGGCGGTGACCTGGTGCTGCCCAAGGGCGACATCCCGCCGGAGCTGGCCGAGCACTTCCGCTACCCGGCCGACCTGTTCAAGGTGCAGCGCAACCTGCTCGCCCGGTTCCACGTCACCGACCCCGGCGACTTCTACTCGGGCCAGGACTTCTGGCAGGTCCCGAACGTGCCGGACGCCCCGGACAGCGGCGCGAAGCAGCCCCCGTACTACCTGTTCACCCAGTTCCCCGGGCAGGAGGGGCCGCGCTTCCAGCTCACCTCGGCGGTCACCCCGAACCGCCGGGAGAACCTGGCCGCGCTGATCTCCGGGTCGTACGTGAACGGGCGGCCCCAGCTGGAGGTGCTGGAGCTGCCGGACCAGACCCGCATCTCCGGGCCGGTCCAGGTGCACCAGCAGATGACGAACAACGGCGACATCCGGCAGCAGCTCAACCTGCTCTCGTCGGGGCAGTCCCAGGTGCAGTACGGCAACCTGCTGTCGCTGCCGTTCGGCGACGGGATGCTCTACGTCGAGCCCGTCTACGTGAAGAGCAACAGCCAGAACGCGTTCCCACAGTTGCAGCGGGTGCTGCTGTCGTACGGCGACGGCGGCTCGTACGTGGTACTGGCGAACAACCTCAGCGACGGCATCAAGCAGCTCGTCGAGCAGGGCAAACGGGCCCCCGGCGGCGCGCCGCCCAGCTCGGGCGGGACGAGCCCGCCGACCGGCGGCACCGCCCCGCCGACCGGCGGCACCACCCCGCCGGTGCTCACCGGTGAGCTGGCCCAGGCGGCCGGCCGCGTGCAGAGCGCGATCACCGAGGTCAAGGCCGCCCAGGCGTCCGGCGACTTCGAGCGGTACGGGCGGGCGCTGAAGACGCTCGACGAGGCCATGTCCGCGTTCCAGGAGGCGCAGGCGGCGGCGAACCAGTCGCCCGCCCCGGGCCCCAGCGGCAGCCCTCCGGCGTCGCCGCCGGCCCCACCCTCGTCGTCCCCGACACCGAACGGCTGACGCCGAGCCGACCACGCGAGCCCGTGGTCCGCGACCCCTGAGGGTCGTGGGCCGCGGGCTCGTGTCGCGAACCGGACGGAACACCCGCAACCTCGTGCCCGCTTCCACCGTCATCAGAGCAGGTGGGCGTGAGGGGAGGCGGAGTCCAGATGCGCGACGCGAACACGTTCGACGACTTCTACCGCAGCACGTCGGGGCGGGCGCTCCGGTACGGCCGCGCGGTGGCCGACGACGCCGGTGACGCCCAGGACCTGGTCCAGGAGGCGTACGCCCGCGCGTGGCGGCAGTGGGGGAAGCTGGCCGACCATCCCGCGCCCGAGGCCTGGCTGCGTCTGGTGATCAGCCGGTTGGCCACGGATCGCTGGCGGCGGCTGCGCGGCTGGCGGCTCGCGGCCAGCCGTACCGGCCCGCCGGCCGACGTGGGGCCACCCGGCGAGGACACCGTGCTGCTGGTCGGGGCGCTGCGGCAGCTGCCGGCCCGGCACCGGCAGGCCCTCGCCCTGCACTACCTGTTCGACCTGTCGGTGGAGGAGATCGCCCGGGAGGCGGGTGTCCCCACCGGCACCGTGAAGTCCTGGCTGTCCCGGGGCCGGGCCCGGCTGGCCGAGCTGCTGCCCGGCGTGGCCGCGGAGGAGCTGGAGGTCAACGATGTCGCGTGAACTGACCCGCCTCTACAGGGCGCTCGCCGTGGACACCGACGAGCGGGTGCTCCCGGGCCCGGACCGGGTGCGCCGGTATGCCGACCGCCGGGCGCGGCAGCGGGCCGTGGTGGGTGCGCTGGCCGTCGCCGCCCTGGTCGCCGGCACCGTCACCGGGGCGCAGCTGGTGCTCGCCGCCGGGCCGGACGCCGAACCGGCGCCGGCCACCACCACCGAGAGCCCGTCGCCGTCGCCCACCCCGACCCCGCCCGCGCCGCTGCCGAGCCGCACCTCTCCGGCGCCCTCCACGCGTGTCCCGGAGGCGCCCCCGAAGACGAGCGCCCGGCCGCCGGACCCCGGCCCGACGAGCATCCCGGACCGGGCCTTCTTCACCCTGGCCGCCGCGAACGACACGGGCATCGGCGACCAGTTCATCCCCGGACCGGTTCTGCCGGCGCTCTGCGGGGCCAGGCCCGCCGAGGCGGGGACGGTCACCCGCCGCGCGCGCAGCCTGCCGTTCAAGCTGACCGGCACCCCGAAGGGGTACGTCCCGGACGGGAGCTACCGGCACAGCATCACCATCTACCGTCCGGGGCGGGCCGACGACGCGCTGGCCGAGCTGCGGGAGGCCGTGCGTGACTGCCCCGAGCAGCCGGTCCCGGACACGTCCGGGGTGACGCAGCGCCAGCGCCTGCTGGGCGACACCGGGTACGGCGACGAGTCGGTGCTGTTCGAGACCCGGACGCTGTCGCGGGACGTGAACGGCGACCCGACCGGCGGCGACGAGGTGCACCTGGTCCGCGCGATCCGCTCCGGCGACGTGGTCACCGTGGTCTGGGAGCAGGGCTGGGAGGGCACCTCGACCGAGCGCGCCCGGTTCGACGCGGACAGCCGTCGGGCGGTCGAGGCGATCCGGAGGTGGCTGGCCTGACGGCCCGTTTTGCGCCCCGTGGGGCCCGTGCGCTACGGTTAACGAGCCGACGCGGGGTGGAGCAGCTCGGTAGCTCGCTGGGCTCATAACCCAGAGGTCGCAGGTTCAAATCCTGTCCCCGCTACTCGTTCACGAAAGGCCCCGGAGGGAACTCCGGGGCCCTTCGCCATGACGGGTGCGGCCCGGCGCGGCGGATCGGGGAACCCGGCTGATCTCCACGACGGACATGAGATAGGCTGTACAAGCCGACGCGGGGTGGAGCAGCTCGGTAGCTCGCTGGGCTCATAACCCAGAGGTCGCAGGTTCAAATCCTGTCCCCGCTACTCGTTCACGAAAGGC
>NZ_JBVJHI010000003.1:0-151972 GCF_055586885.1 Micromonospora sp. NPDC048907 | reverse complement strand
AGGCCCCGGAGGGAACTCCGGGGCCTTTCGCTTTCTCCGGGCGACGTGATCCGGCCCGTCCGTCCTGCCGCTGTTGCGTCTCTCGGCAAGGATGGGTGCATGTCTGGTTGGAACAAGTGGTGGGGCCGCCTCAGCGCGGTCCTCGGTGCGGTCGTGCTCTCGGTGTTCGTGCCGGTCGCGGCCTGGGCCTCCACGGGCACGGGCGAGTTGGTGGTGGAGGCCGCCCGGCGGCGGTCCCGGGGCGGTTTCGGCTTCCTCGGGCTGCTCTGCTGCCTGGTGGTGGTCGTGGTGATCGTGCTGCTGGTGCTGCGCCTCATGCGGGGCCGGCGCGGCGGACCGCCGCGCTGACGGGAACCGGTCCGCCCGCCGCGCCCGGGGCGCGGCGGGCGGCCCTCATTCGGCCAGGGCGGCGGTCGCCTGCGCGATGAACCGCGAGGTCGCGGTCCGGGCGCCGGAGCGCTTGGCGCGGATGCTCTCGGCCGCGTCGATGAGCAGGGTTCGCACCTTGGCGTGCCCCTTCGGCGGTGGCGTGGGCGCGGGCCCGGACAGCTCGTCCAGGTCGGCACCGAGCGCCACCACCCGCTTCTCGGTGCGGTCGGTGACGCCGTCGACGACGAACGTGCGGACCGGCACGGCGGCGTTCAGGCCGCGCTCGATGCCGAGGATCCGGCCGGCGGCCACGTTGGTGGTCAGGAAGTTGATCACGTCGACCACCACCTCGGGGTGGCGGCTGCCGCGGTAGGCGGCCCAGTACATCGACGCCCGGGGCCACTGCGCCGCAGGCGTGCCCGGGAAGGCGGCCAGGCCCAGCTCGTCGTCGGTGAGCCGTTGCAGCTCCGGCAACTGGTGGGACCAGGCGAACGACGCGGCCGCGTGCCCGGTGACCACGAGCTGGCGGGCCAGCTCGCCGCTGTCCGCCTGCTCGACCAGGGCGGCGCTGGGGGTGGCCCGGTCGTACCGGGCGACCTCCCAGAACTCGAACCAGTCGAGCAGCTCCCCGGAGCTGAAGCCGAGCTGCCGCCCCTGGTACAGCTCGCTGCCCTGGCCGCGAAGCCAGAGCCACAGCGCCCGGTAGTCGCCGGACGGGTCCATGGTCCCGGCCACCCGGTTGCCGGAGGTGCGGGTGACCCGGGCGGCCCAGCGCGCGTACTCCCGCCAGGACATGCCGGTGTGCGGTGCGGGCAGCCGCAGTCGGCGCAGCAGGTCGCGGTTGTAGACCAGCGCCGCGCTGGTCTGCGCGGCGGGCACCGCCACGGTCCGCTCGTCCACCCGGCTGTACCGGGCCAGGTGCTCGGGCAGGCCGCGCAGGTCGAGCCGGTTGTCGGCGACCCAGGGGCTGAGGTCGAGGACGATCTGGCGGCGGGCGTACTCGGTGAGCAGGGTGTCGTCGATCTGGAACAGGTCGGGCACGTTGCCCCCGGTGGCCTGGGTCGCCAGCCGGTCGTAGTAGCCGGCCAACCCCTGCCAGGTCACGCGGAAGCTCACCCGGGGGTTCTGCTGCGAGTAGAGGCGTAGCGCCTTCTCGGTGGCCTCGGCCCGGCGGGTCCCGCCCCACCAGAACACCGACAGCTCGATCGGGCCGTCCTCGACCGGAGCGTCCTCCTCCTCCGGGCCGCAGCCGGCCAGCCCGCCGGCGAGCAGCGGCAGCCCGGTCAGCGCGCCGAGCAGCCGCCGCCGGCCGATGCCGGGGCGGGGTACGGACTGCGGTGCGCGCACGGGTCTCTCCGGGGGTGCGGGCGGCTGCTGCGGACGGATCATTTACACAGGCCCCGGGCTCGGGTGTCAACGCCGGCCGTCCCGCACCGCCCGCGCCGCACCACGTCCCGCGCCTGCTCGCCTCTCGGCAGGCCAGAATCCCCGTCCGTCGGGACGGCCGGTGGCCGGGCCGGGCGTCCCGTGCCCGCATGGTGTACTAGCGCCGTGGAACTTCTGCACTCCGGCAAGGTTCGGGACGTCTACGCCGACGGCGAGGATCTCATCCTGGTCGCCTCCGACCGCGTCTCGATCTACGACGTGGCGCTGCCGACCCCGATCCCGGACAAGGGCCGCCTGCTCACCGCGCTGTCGCTGTGGTGGTTCGAGCAGCTGTCCGATCTGGCGCCGAACCACGTCATCTCGGCCACCGACGTGCCCGCGGAGTTCGCCGGCCGGGCGATCCGCTGCCGGCGGCTGGACATGGTCCCGGTCGAGTGCGTCGCCCGGGGCTACCTCACCGGGGGCGGCTTCGCCGAGTACCAGCGCACCGGGGCGGTCTCCGGCGTCGAGTTGCCGCGTGGCCTGGTGGAGGCGTCGATCCTGCCCGAGCCGATCTTCACCCCGTCGACCAAGGCGCCCAAGGGCGAGCACGACGAGCCGATCACCTACGCCGAGGTGGTCGACAAGGTGGGTGCCGAGACGGCCGAGCGGCTGCGGCAGATCACCATCGACGTCTACCGGCGGGGCGCGGAGATCGCCGCCGACCGGGGCATCCTGATCGCCGACACCAAGATCGAGCTGGGTTGGGCGCCGGACGGCACCCTGGTCCTCGCCGACGAGCTGCTCACCTCCGACTCGTCCCGGTTCTGGCCGGCCGAGTCCTACCAGCCGGGTCGCGCCCAGTTCTCGTTCGACAAGCAGTACGTGCGCGACTGGGCCACCGGCGGCGGCTGGAACCGGCAGCCGCCCGCCCCCGAGGTGCCCGCCGAGGTGGTCGAGGCGACCCGGGCCCGCTACGTCGAGGTCTACGAGAAGCTCACCGGCAACCGCTGGGCCTGAGCCACGCCGAGGGTCCACCGCCGCGGCACGACCCACCCGTACGATCAACAGACGTGCGTGACATTGCCGTGTTCAGCGGGACCGCCCACCCGGACCTCGCCGCCGAGATCTGCGCCCACCTCGACGTCCCCCTGCACCCGGTGCGGGTGTCCCGGTTCGCTAACGACTGCCTCGAGGTGCAGTTGCAGGCGAACTGCCGGGAACGCGACGTCTTCCTCATCCAGCCGCTGGTGCCGCCGGTGCAGGAGCACCTGGTCGAGCTGCTGCTCATGATCGACGCGGCCCGCGGCGCCTCCGCCGGCCGGATCACCGTGGTGCTGCCGCACTACGCGTACGCGCGGTCGGACAAGAAGGACGCCCCGCGCATCTCCATCGGCGGCCGGCTGGTCGCCGACCTGCTCACCTCGGCCGGCGCGCACCGGGTGCTCGCCATGACCCTGCACTCGCCGCAGGTGCACGGCTTCTTCAGCGTGCCGGTGGACCACCTGCACGCGCTGCGCGAGCTGGCCGCCCACTTCCAGGGGCGGGACCTGAGCAACACCGTCGTGGTCTCGCCGGACCTGGGCAACGCCAAGGAGGCGGCGGCGTTCGCGCGGATGCTCGGCACCCCGGTGGCGGCCGGCGCGAAGCAGCGGTACAGCGACGACCGGGTGCAGATCAGCACGGTCATCGGTGACGTGGCGGACCGGGACGTGATCGTGCTGGACGACGAGATCGCCAAGGGCAGCACGGTCATCGAGCTGATGAGCCACCTCCGCGAGCGGAAGGTCCGGTCGATCCGGCTGGCCTGCACCCACGGCCTCTTCTCCAGCGGTGCGCTGAAGCGGCTGAGCGAGCAGGACGGGGTGCTGGAGGTCGTCTGCACCAACACGGTGCCGATCCCGGAGGAGAAGCGGGTGCCGAAGCTGGAGGTGCTGTCGGTGGCGCCGGCCCTGGCCGAGGCGATGCGGCGGATCCACAACGGCGAGTCGGTGAGCGCCCTCTTCGGCTGAGGCCGGGCGCGCCCCGCCCGGTCAGTCGTCGGCCGGGCGGGTGACGGGCCGGGCGGCCAGCGCCGCGGTGATCCGCACGATCGTGCCGGCCTCGCCGGTCTCCACCGCCATGGTGTCGCTCAGCTCCCGGGCCAGCCACAGCCCCCAGCCGCCGGCCGTGTCCGGGGCCGGCCGGGCGCGCTCGCTGAGCCGCCGCACGCTGATGCCCTGGCCGTGGTCGGCGACCTCGCAGAGCAGCTCGCCGGGCCGGCGCCACAGCCGCAGCCGGCCCTGGCCGCCGCCGTGCCGGACCGCGTTGGTGATCAGCTCGTTGACCGCCAGCACGAAGTCGTCCAGCCGTTGCCCGGTCAACCCCGCCGCGTGCGAGCACGAGGTGACCGAGTGGCGTAGGGCGGTCACCTGGGCCTGGTCGAAGGCCTCGGCGATGAGGAGGGAAGGTTCGATGGGCACAACCGTACGCGGTGCGGGGGGTTCTGCGTTTGTCATGGCCCCGTCCCGGCGATGGCGTGCGGTGATTTTCGCGGCATTTCCACCGTACGTCAGGGTTTCTCGCACCGCACCTCACGGCCCGCCCGTGCGCGGCTGTGGCAGGGTGTCCGGCATGCCGTCGTCCCCGGGTGGCCTGGAGGTCCCGCTCTGGCGGTCCATCGCGGTGTTCCGCTTCGCGTCGCTGGCGTACGTGGGTGTGCTGGTGCTCCGCGACGCCGACCGCTACGCGCATCCGGTCGCCGCCGGCGGCGTACTCCTGGGGATGCTGGCCTGGTCCGGGGCGGCCACGGCCGGCTACGCGCGCCCGGCCGGGCGGCGGTGGCCGCTGCTCCTGGCCGACCTCGGCGTGGTGCTGGCGATCATGCTGGCCACGCCGTGGGTGGTCGGCCGCGCGGCGCTCGCCGCCGGCGTGCCCACCCTGACCGTCGCCTGGCTGGCCGGACCGGTGCTGGCCTGGGCGGTGTCCGGCGGCCGGCGGCGCGGCGCGGTGGCCGCGCTGGTGCTCGGCGGGGCCGACCTGGCCACCCGGGAGCGGATCAGCCAGTCCTCGCTCACCGGGGTGATCCTCATGCTGTTGGCCGGCGTGGTGGTGGGGCACGTGGCCCGGCTCGCCGTGGAGGCCGAGGCGCGGCTGCAGCGGGCGGTGGAGCTGGAGGCGGCCACCCGGGAGCGGGAGCGGCTGGCCCGGGACATCCACGACTCGGTGCTCCAGGTGCTGGCCCTGGTCCGGCGGCGGGGGGCGGACCTGGACGGTGAGGCCGCCGAGCTGGCCCGGCTGGCCGGCGAGCAGGAGGCCGCGCTGCGCGCGCTCATCGGCCGGGCGGGCGCCGCGCCGGACGGCGCGGGTGACGCCCGGGACCTGCGTGACCTGCTCGACCGGTACGCCTCGGCGACGGTCCAGGTGGCCGCGCCGGCCACCCCCGTGCCGCTGCCCGCACGGGTGGCCGGCGAACTGGCCGCCGCCGTCGGTGCGACGCTGGACAACGTGGCCCGGCACGCCGGCGGGCGGGCCTGGGTGCTGATCGAGGACGAGGGGGAGACGGTGACCGTCTCGGTACGCGACGAGGGGCCGGGCATCCCGGAGGGGCGGCTGGCCCAGGCCGCCGCGCAGGGCCGGCTCGGGGTGGCGCAGTCGATCCGGGGCCGGGTCGCCGACCTCGGCGGCGAGGTGCGGATCGTCTCCGCCCCGGGCGCCGGCACGGAGATCGAGCTGACCGTCCCGCGGGACGGCCGGTGAGCATCCGGGTGATGGTGGTCGACGACCACCCGATGTGGCGCGAGGGCGTGGCCCGCGACCTGACCGAGGCCGGCCACCTGGTGGTGGCGACCAGCGGGGAGGGGCGGCAGGCGGTGCGGGTGGCCGCGGCGGCCCGCCCCGACGTGGTCGTGCTCGACCTGCAACTGCCGGACGTCTCCGGCGTCGAGGTGATCCAGGGGCTGCGCGCCGCGCTGCCCGAGGTGCGGGTGCTCATGCTGTCGGCCAGCGGCGAGCCGCAGAGCGTGCTGGACGCGGTCAAGGCCGGCGCCACCGGCTACCTGCTGAAGTCGGCCGCGCCGGCCGAGTTCCTGGACGCGGTGCGCCGCACGGCGGCCGGCGAGCCGGTCTTCACCCCGGGCCTGGCCGGGCTGGTACTGGGGGAGTACCGGCGGCTGGCCGCGACGCCGGCCGCACCGCACGACGAGGCACCCCGGCTCACCGAGCGGGAGACCGAGGTGCTGCGTCTGGTGGCGAAGGGCCTGTCGTACAAGCAGATCGCCGAGCGGCTCGGGCTGTCCCACCGCACGGTGCAGAACCACGTGCAGAACACGCTCGGCAAGCTCCAGCTGCACAACCGGGTCGAGCTGACCCGGTACGCGATCGAGCGGGGCCTGGACGGCTGAGGCTCAGGTCGCCTCGGGCGGCCGGGTCTCGTGGATGGCCAGCTCCTCCGCGGTCGCCCCGCCACCGGCCGCGCCGGCGTCGTACGCGACGTTGTCGGTCTCCTGGTCGGTGTGTGCGCCCTCGTCCGGCTCGACCAGCCGCCCCACCTCGTGGTCGGCGACGGTGCCGAGCTGGCCGTGGTCGTAGATGGAGACCGGGGAGTGCGGGTCGGAGGTCGGGCCCGGGTCGATCACGTCGGCGTCGAGCTGGGCCTGCGCGGCGGCCTCCTCGCTGTCCGCCTCGGCGGCGATGTCCGGGTCGACCGTGCCGGCCAGCGGGTCGTCGGCGGGCCGCTCGTACTGCTCGCGCTGGAGCTTGTAGTCCAGCGACTCGCCGTCGAGCTGCTCCTCGGCGGTGGTGCCGAAGCGGTCCACGGCGACGGGGGTGCGGTCGGCGGGCAGCTGGGCGGGATCCGGTCCGTCGGCCTCGCGCCCGGTCAGGACGTCGTCGTTGGCGGTCGAGTCGTCGTCGGCGGTGTCGGGCAGGCCGTTCGCCTCGGTGTCGGACACGGGGGTGGGGAACTCGTTGTCGCGCATGACGGGGAACTACCCACTGGGCTCGCCGCATTAACCGCCACCGGCGGGGTGGATCGGGAGGAACGGGGCGAAAAGGGCCTCAGTTCCGGAGCGTGGCCTCGTCCTCGGCGTGCAGGACGCACCAGACGACCTTGCCGTCCGGAAGCGGAGTGCTGCCCCAGCGGCGGGCCACCGTGTCGATGAGCAGCAGCCCCCGGCCGCCGGTGGAGGTGACCGGGGCCAGCCCGGCGTAGGCCGGCCGCCGCGCGGAGTGGTCCCGGACCGCCAGGTGCAGGGCGCTGTCGCGGGGCGCCAGCCGGACCGTCATCGGGGTCCCGGCGTGCGCCACCACGTTGTTGACCATCTCGGTGACCGCGATGGACGCCGGCTCGGCCAGCTCCGGCACGCCCCAGCGGGCGCAGCCCTCGGTGACCAGGGCCCGGGCCTCCCGGGCCGCCGCCACCACCGGGGGCAGGTCGGCGGCGAGCACCGCGGCCTGCGGCGCGTCGCCCAGGGCGGCCTGCGCCGAGTCGAGGGACCGGTGGACCGGCGGGACGCCGTCCGGCTGGCCGGCCGGGTCGCACACCAGCAGGCCGGCGGCGGGCCAGTCGACGGCGACGCGGTGCACCTCGTCGAGAAGGCCCCGGGCGGCCGGATCGACGATCCGCACCCCGGACAGGTCGACGATCGCCGCGCCCGGCCGCTGCCACAGCCGGGCGAGCAGCGCGTCCCGGACGGCGTCGAGCCCGGCCCGGTCCAGCACGCCGGTCAGCCGGACGACCGCCGAGGACTCGTCGGTCTCGACCAGGCAGCGCACGTCCGTCGGCATGATCGTCCCATTGTGCACGGCCGCCCCCCGTCGCGCATCAGTCCGGTCGGCGGGACCCATCAGCGTTCCGTCCGGGAACGCCGATTCATCGCCGCCATGGTGCCGACGGCGGTGCCGGCCGCCGCCAGCCCGAAGGCCGCCGTCAGCCGGAGCAGCTGCGCCCGGCGGCCCTGCCAGCCGTCGGTCCGCTCGGCCGCCGCGTCGGCGTGGAACACGTTGCCGGTGGCGTCCAGGCGTACGCCCGGGCCGAACTGGGTGCGCGCCGTGTACCAGCCGAGCACCCGCTCGGCCAGCGCCGGGGCGAGCCGCCACTGGAGCCCCATGAGCCGGGCCGCGCCCCCGGCGTACGCCTCGCGGCGTGGCCGGCGCAGCAGCCGGACGATCGTCTCGGCCACCAGGTCCGGCGGGTAGACCGGCGGCGGCGGGGTCAGCTCCCGCCCGGTGTGGTTGGCGGCGTGCCGGAAGAACGGGGTGTCGATGCTGGCCGGCAGCACCGTGCAGAGCGAGATGTGGCCGCGGCCGGTGACCCGCAGCTCCTGCCGGACGGTGTCGGCCAGCCCCCGGATGGCGTGCTTCGTGGCGTTGTACGCCGACTGGTACGGCATGGCCACCTCGGCCAGCACCGAGGCGTTGTTGACCAGCACCCCGCCGCCCGCCGCGTCGAGCCAGGGCAGCGCGGCCCTGGTCCCGTGGACGGTGCCGAGCAGGTTCACCTCGACCACCCGGCGGAACTCGGTCACCGGGATCTCGTCGAAGAGCCCCACCGTGCCCACCGCCGCGTTGTTGACCCAGGCGTCGATCCGCCCGAACTCGCCGGCCGCCCGCGCCGCGAGCCGCTCCACCGCCTCCGGGTCGGTCACGTCGGTCGGCACCACCAGGGCCCGCCCGCCCAGCTCCCGGCAGCGGTCGGCGACCCGGCGCAGCGCCTCCTCGGTCCGGGCGGCCAGCACCACGTCGGCGCCCCGCCGGGCCAGCGCGTACGCCGTGGCCGCGCCGATCCCGCTGGAGGCGCCGGTGATCACGACGGTGGCGTCGTCGAGGCTGCGGGTGAGAGGCATTCTTCGCCGGTACCCCCGGTCCGGCCCGGTCATGCCGCCGGAGTCGCCCGGATCACGGTTGCCGCGCTCCCGACCGGGGCAGATTGTCACCAACCCGACCGGCCGCCACGCTGTCCCACCCGTGGAACGGCCCGCCGGCCCGCACCCGATCTGCCAGGTTTCGGCGCAGCGGGGCCGGGTTAATGGGACCCTCTGACCGGAGGACCCACCGCTCGCGAAAACGCATGGAGGTGCACCATGCGCGTCGGTCTTGTGTGCGCGCACGCCGGCCCGTCCGTCGACGGTCCCACCGTCGGGACCCACCAGCACATCGCGCGGGTGGCGGCCGAACTCGCCGCACGGGGCCACGACGTCCGCGTGTACGAGCGCCGTGACGCGCGGGGCCAGGAGTCCGTGGACGTGGACGGCTACCACCTGGAGCGCGTCCCCGTCGGCCCGCCCGCCCCGCTGCCCACCGCCGAACTGGTCCCGTACGTCACCGAGTTCGGCCGCTGGCTGGCGCAGCGGTGGTCCGACGACTGGGCCCCCGAGGTGGTGCACGGGCACTACTGGGTCGGTGGTCTGGCCGCCGCCCACGCCGTCCGGGAGACCGACATCCCGGTGGTGCAGACCTTCCACTCCCTCGGCGTCGAGCAGCTGCGCCACCTCGGCGGCCGGTACGACGGGCCGGGGGAGCGGATCCCGCTGGAACGGGCGCTGACCCGGGCCGTCGACATCGCGGTGGCCCAGTGCAACGACGAGGTCGACGAGCTGACCCGGATGGGACTGCAACGCACCTCGGTGGCCATGGTGCCTACCGGGGTCGACACCGCCCAGTTCCACCCGGACGGCGAGGCGGCCCCCCGCGACCAGCGTGCCCGCATCCTCTCCGTCGGCGGGCTCGCCGCCGGCCACGGCCAGGAGGACCTGATCCGGGCCATGCGGCTCGTCGGCGACGCCGAACTGGTCATCGCCGGCGGCCCGCCGGCCGAGCAGCTCGCCGACCACGCCGAGGCGCGCCGGCTGCGCGAGCTGGCCGAGCGGACCGGGGTGGCCGACCAGGTGAAGCTGGTCGGCGCGGTCCCGCACGACCAGATGGCCACCTGGTACCGCTCCGCCGACGTGGTCGCCTGCACCCCGCACTACTCGTCGGCCGGCCGGGTGTCGCTGGAGGCGATGGCCTGCGGCGTCCCGGTGGTCGGCTACGCCATGGGCGGCATCGCCGACGCGGTGGTCGACGAGGTGACCGGCAAGCTGGTGCCGCCCGGGGATGTGCGCACCCTCGGGGTCACCCTGCGCCGGATCCTCGCCGACAACGCCGGGCGGTTCGCGTACGGGCACGCCGCCGTGGACCGGGTCCGGTGCAGCTACACCTGGGAACGGACGGCCGGCGCGCTGGAGCGGCTCTACGAGCGGGTGATCGGGCGCCGCAAGCCGGCCGAGCCGGCGGTCCAGGTCACGCGCCCCGTCGAGGTCGCCGCCGACCAGCGCGGACCGGTCGAGGCGGCCTGAGTCAGCGCCGGGCGCGGACGGCCGAGCCGGCCCCGATCATGGAACGCTCCCGGTTCCGGGCCACCGCGTGGTGGTGCTGCGGCTCGGCGTACCGGGTCAGGCCGACCACCGCGGCCAGCGTGGCCAGGAAGCCGACCCCGGCCAGCCACTCCCGGCCCGGCCAGATCCGGTCGTTGAGCAGCAGCAGGCCGACGATCGCCGCGGGCACCGCCCCGGCGGCGTCCATGGCGGCCACGGCCGCCGTCGTCGAGCCGCGCTGCATGGCCAGCCCGAGCAGGAGCTGGCCGACCACCGAGTGGGCGATCAGCAGGTAGAGCAGCGGGTCGCGGACGAACGCCTCCGCCGAGTCGGCCGAGGCGAGCGGCCGGGCCGCCACCGCGGCGGCGGAGAACGCCATCCCGGCCAGCGCGCCCAGCGCCACCGAGCCGGGCGCGCCGTGCAGACGGGCGGCGAAGAAACCGAGCACGGCGATCACCCCCAGCGCCACCGCCAGGCCGACCAGCCCGGCCGTGCCGAGCTGCCGGGACGGCGCCGGCTCGGCGGCCAGCACCAGCGCGATGATCCCCCCGAACAGGAGCACCAGCAGCGCCACCTCGGCGGCCGGCAGGCGCCACTTGAGCACCAGCACACCGAGCACGGCGGTCACGCCCAGCCCGGCCGCCACGCTGGCCTGGACCAGGAACAGCGGCAGGTCCCGGCGGGCCAGGAAGGCCAGCACGAAACCGACCACCTGACAGGAGAGCCCGACCAGGTACGTCCGGTGGCCGGCCAGCCGGAGCAGCAGCCCCGGGTCGAAGGTGTGGTGCACGGTGGTCCGCGCCGCGGCCACCGACTGGAGAAGGTTGGCGAAGCCGTACGCGACGATCATCGCCGCCAGGAAGCACCAACCGGAGGACACCACCTGGCGAGGATAGAGGTTGCCGGCGGGTCAGCGCTCGGCCGGCCGGCCGAGCCGGGCCAGGATGTCGTCGTGCAGCGCGCCGTTGCTGGCGACGGCGCTGTGCTCGCCGGAGCCGTCCCCGGCCGGGGCCGGCCGCCCGGCCAGATCGGTGACCGTGCCGCCCGCCTCGGTGACGATCGGGACCAGCGCCGCGATGTCCCAGAGCGACAGTTCCGGCTCGACCATCACGTCCAGCGCCCCCTCGGCCAGCAGCATGTAGCCGTAGAAGTCGCCGTAGGCCCGGCTGCGCCAGGCGTCCCGCATGATCTGGAGCACCGCGTCGAGCCGGCCGGCCTCCTCCCACCCGGTCAGCGAGGAGTAGCAGAAGCTGGCGTCGGCCAGGGTGGTCACCCCGGAGACCCGGATCGGCGCGCCGGAGGCCGCGTCGGGGCCGGCGAAGGCGCCCGCGCCGCGGGCGGCCCACCAGCGCCGGTGCAGCGCCGGGGCGGACACCAGGCCGAGCACCGGCCGGTCACCCTCCAGCAGCGCGATCAGGGTGGCCCACACGGGTACGCCCCGGACGAAGTTCTTGGTGCCGTCGATCGGGTCGACGACCCAGCGCCGCCCGTCGGGGCCGGTGGCGGGCTGCTCGCCGTACTCCTCGCCGAGCAGGCCGTCGCCGGGACGGTGGGCGGCCAGCAGGGCGCGGATCTCCCGCTCCACGGCGGTGTCCGCGTCGGACACCGGGGTCAGGTCGGGCTTCGACTCGACCCGCAGGTCGAGGGCGCGGAACCGGGCTGTGGCGACCGCGTCGGCGGCGTCGGCGAGCCGGTGGGCGAGGGCGAGGTCGTCGGCGTACCCGGTCATGCCGGACACGCTAGCGACGCCCGTGCCGCCGTGCCGCGCGGGTCGCCCGGGTTCCGCCGGTCAGGAACCGGCGAGCGGGTCGCCGGGGTTGCGCTCCGGCTCGCGCGTGTCGCCCTCGCCGCTGCGGGAGGCCAGCAGCCGGCGGTACGAGGCCAGCCGGCGCGGGTCCGCCTTGCCGGCGGACACCCAGGCGTCCAGCGCGCAGTCCGCCTCCTCGGCGGTGTGCTGGCAGTTGGCCGGGCAGTCGACAGTCGCCTCCACCAGGTCCGGGAAGCCGTGCAGCAGGCTCTCCGCGGAGACGTGCGCCAGCCCGAAGCTGCGCACGCCCGGGGTGTCGATGATCCAGCCCGGCGCCGACTGCGCCGAGCCGGAGTTGCCGGCCGGGTGCGGGGGCAGCCCGAGTGCCACGGCGCTGGTCGAGGTGTGCCGGCCCCGGCCGATCGCGCTGACCGTGCCGACCGCCCGGTCGGCCTCCGGCACGAGGCGGTTGACAAGCGTCGACTTGCCCACCCCGGAGTGACCGACCATGACCGACACCCGCCCGGCGAGCAGCGCGCGGAGCGCGGCCAGGTCGGAGTCCGGCCGGATCAGCACGTACGGCAGTTCCAGTTCGGTGTAGTAGCCGAGCACCGCCTCCGGGCCGGCCAGGTCGGCCTTGGTGAGGCAGAGCAGCGGCTCGATGCCGGCGTCGTACGCGGCCACCAGGCAGCGGTCGATGAACCCGGTGCGCGGCGGCGGGTCGGCCAGCGCGCTGACGATCACGAGCTGATCGGCGTTCGCCACGACCACCCGTTCCAGCCGCCCCTCGGCGGTGGTGGCGTCGTCCTCCGCCGTCCGCCGCAGCACCGAGCGGCGCTCGGCGATGCGGACGATCCGGGCCAGCGCCCCGGGAGCGCCCGAGGTGTCGCCGACCAGGCCCACCCGGTCGCCCACCACCACCGACTTGCGGCCCAGCTCGCGGGCGCGCATGGCGGTCACGGTCGGGGAGTCGGGCCCGGCGTCGAGGAACACGCAGGTGTAGCGCCCCCGGTCGACGGCGATGACGAATCCGTCCACGGCGTCCTCGTGACGGGGACGGGTGCGCGTGCGCGGGCGCGACGACCTGCCGGGTCGGACCCGGACGTCGTCCTCGTCGTACTCCCGCCGCTTCGTCGCCAGGACGTCCCCCCGTCGTCAGCTCTTGCCGGTCACCATCCCCGACCATAGCGCCGGGAACTCCGGCATGGTCTTCGAGGTGCACGACACGTCGTCGACCTCGATGCCGGGGACCGCCAGCCCGGCCACCGCCGCGGCGTGCGCCATCCGGTGGTCGTCGTACGTCCGGAAGGTCCCGCCGCGCAGCGGGCGGGGCCGGATCTCCAGCCCGTCGGTGGTCTCGGTGAGGTCCGCGCCCAGCGCGGCGAACTCCTTGGCCAGGGCGGCGACCCGGTCGGTCTCGTGCCCCCGGATGTGCCCCACGCCGGTCAGCCGGGACGGGGAGTCGGCCAGCATGGCCAGCGCGGTCAGCACCGGGGTCAGCTCGCCGACGTCGGAGAGGTCGGCGTCCAGCCCGCGGACCGTCCCGGTGCCCCGCACGGTCAGCCCGTCGGTGCCCAGGATCACCTCGCCGCCCATCCGGTGCAGCAGCCCGCGCAGCTGTTCGACCGGCTGGAGGCTGCTGCGCGGCCAGCCCTGGAGAGTCACCTCGCCGCCGGTGACCAGGGCGGCGGCGAAGAACGGCGCCGCTCCGGACAGGTCGGGCTCGATCTCCCAGCCGCGCCCGGTCAGCGGGCCGGGCTCGACCGCCCAGACGTCGGGCGTGGTGTCGTCGACCGCCGCCCCGGCGGCGCGCAGCATCTGCACGGTCATCCGCAGGTGCGGGGCGGACGGCACCGGCGGCCCCTCGTGCCGGACCACCACGCCCCGGTCGAAGCGCGGCCCGGCCAGCAGCAGCCCGGAGACGAGCTGGCTGGAGGCGGAGGCGTCGATGACCACCTCGCCGCCGGTGACCCGGCCGGCGCCGAGGACGACCAGCGGCAGGCTGCCGACCGGCGGGGCGTCGATGCGGACGCCGAGGGAGCGCAGCGCGCCGATCAGCGGGCCGAGCGGGCGGGTCCGGGCGTGCGGGTCGCCGTCGAAGGTGACCCGGCCCTCGGCCAGGCCGGCCACCGGCGGCAGGAACCGCATCACCGTGCCGGCCAGGCCGACGTCGACGTGCGCCGGGCCGACCAGTGGGTGCGGCCGGACCAGCCAGCGGTCGTCGTCGGAGACGGACATGTGCGCGCCCAGCTCGCGCAGGCCGCCGGCCATCAGCTCGGTGTCCCGGGCGCGCAGCGGCCGGTCGAGCGTCGACGGGCCGCTGGCCAGCGCGCCGAGCACCAGGGCCCGGGCGGTCATCGACTTGGAGCCGGGCAGGCGCAGCGTCGCGGCGACCGGGTCGCTCGCGGTCGGCGCGGTCCACGGCTGCGGCGGCCGCGTCGCGGTCAGATTCCCCACGCTCACATTCTGCCAACTCCGCGGGCCGGTGGAACCGCCCGTCGCCCCTGCTCCCGGTTGGCGGGACAGCCGGAACGCCGCCGGCGGGTTAGCGTTGGCGCCATGTGCGGGAGGTACGCGACGACCCGGAGCGCGGGCGACCTGAGCGCGCTGTTCGAGTCGTCCGACGAGACCGGCGGGGTCGGCCCGGACTTCAACGTCGCCCCGACCGATCCCGTGCCGCTCGTCCGGCTGGCTCCGGAGGGGCACCGGCTGCTCTCCGTCGGCCGCTGGGGGCTGGTGCCGCACTGGTCCCGCAGCGCCGCCGGCGCCGCCCGCATGATCAACGCGCGGGTGGAGACGGTCGCCACCAGCCGGGCGTACGCCCCGTCGTTCGCCCGCCGCCGCTGCCTGGTCCCGGCCGACGGCTGGTACGAGTGGGTCCGGCAGGCCGACGGCCGGCGGCAGCCCTACTTCATGACCCCGCGCGACGGCTCGGTGCTGGCCTTCGCGGGCATCTGGTCGGTCTGGGAACCAGCCGGCGAGGCGCGGCTCACGTTCAGCGTGCTGACCACCGCGGCGGTGGGCGAGCTGGCCGAGGTGCACGACCGGATGCCCCTGGTGCTGCCCCGGGAGCGCTGGGCGTCCTGGCTCGGCGCCGCCGCCGAGCCCGCCGAGCTGCTCGCGCCGCCCGCCCCGGCCTGGCTGGCGGGGCTGGAGATCCGCCCGGTCTCGCCTGCGGTCGGCGACGTCCGCAACGACGGCCCGGAGCTGACCGCCCGGGTCCCCCTGGCGCGCGCGGAGGCCGAGACGGAAATGACACTGTTCTGATCACGCTCAGCACATTGTCGTGTGCTGATTTGCCGGGGTTGCGCCTGAAACGTCGCCCGGCCGTTTAGCCATGTTTACCGGAGGCTCTTGTCCCCGCCCGCGCAAGTGCGATAGAACACAGCGCCGGTGTTGGGGTCTGTTCGCACGGGGCGGATGACACCCATCGATCTTTCATGATCTTTGCCGGCCCCACGGGGGAGGTGGGTGTATTGACACGGGCACGCATGCCCCGCCCGCACGAGGTGGCCGCCGCGCGGCGGGATCCGCGACTGCTGCGGGCCCTGCGCGAGCGGCGCCACGACGAGGCGTGGCGGACCAGGGGAACCTGCCAGAGCGTGGATCCGGAGACGTTCTTTCCGGCGCCCAACGAGCCGGCCGACGCGGCCGTGGCGCTCTGCCGCAGTTGCGACGTCCAGGGGTCCTGCCTCGCCTGGGCCCTGGAGGTGGGTGACTGCCACGGCGTCTGGGGCGGCACCACACCGCGCGAGCGGCGGGCCATGCTGGTCGCCTGGCGCAGCGAGGTGCAGCCGGATCCGGACGCCCTCGACGAGGCCGGCCCACCGGTCCGCGACCGCCTGCTCACACTGGTGCCGTCGAGCTGATCGCGTTCGGCCGTCGCCCGCGCCTGCCCGCCGGCCGGCGCGGGCGACGCCGTTTTCGCACCGGGCGACCGCCGCTCACCGGACCGCCCGCAGAATGGGCCCGTGCGGCACAGTGACGAGATCGGGACACCCCGCGGACCGGCCCGGGTCCACGTCGACCCGCCGGTGGCCGGCGGCGCCACCGTGCTGGTGCTCGGTCACGGGGCCGGCGGCGACGTGGACGCCCCGGACCTGGTGGCGGTCCGGGACGCGCTTGTCGACGCCGGCGCGGGTGTGGTCCGGGTGACCCAGCCGTACCGGGTCGCCGGCCGGCGCGCCCCCGCCCCGGCCGGGCACCTCGACGAGGCGTGGACGGCCGTGCTGGCCGAACTCCGCACCCGACACCCGGAGGTGGCCCGCTGGGTGGTCGGCGGCCGGTCCAGCGGTGCCCGGGTCGCCTGCCGCACCGCTCACGCGGTCGGCGCGGCCGGCGTCGTCGCGCTGGCGTTCCCGCTGCACCCGCCGGGGCGGCCGGAACGCTCGCGGGCGGAGGAACTGCGCACCGGCCTGCCCACGCTGGTGGTCAACGGGGACCGGGACCCGTTCGGGGTGCCCGAGCCCGGGCCCGGCGTCGAGGTGGTGACCCGTCCGGGCGAGCGGCACGACCTCCGCGGGGACCCGGCGGCCACGGCGGGAGTCGTCCGCGACTGGCTCCGCGCCCAGGGCTGGCTTCCCGCCTGACCGTCCCCGCGACGTCGCCCGGCGACCCGGCTCGCAAGGCCCGGGGCGCCGCGCGGCGGAGGGGCGACACGCGGCGGCGGAGGGGTCGGCGTGACCGTCGGTGGCGGCGGGTCGTTGCTACGGATGGTGTCGGGCGCCCGGTTCGGGCGTCCGGGGCCACCCTCCCAGGCCCTTCCTGGTCCCAGCGTCGGTCGCGGCCGAGGCGGGGACCAGGAACGGGTGGGGCGGCGTGGAATGTCCGGCCCGGCGGCGAGCGTTACTACCCCCGGATGCGTTTTCCAGCCGAGGGGGGTGACCGGTGCCGACCGAGACACGGAGCCGGGAGCGGGACGAACGGGACGCGCGGCAGCTCAAGCGGCTGCTGGACGCGCCGGACTGGCCCGCCACGGCGTCGGCCGTGAGCACCAGCACACAGTCCGGAAGTGAATCTGCCGACAGGTGGGTACGCGTATCCTCGGCGGGAAAGCATCCGACGCGAGGGGACGTGCGGTTGACGACCGAGAAGACGGACGAGCGCAGGGCCCGCTTCGAGCGGGACGCGATGCCCTTCGTCGACCAGCTCTACGCTGCCGGGCTGCGGATGACCCGCAACCCGGCGGATGCCGAGGACCTGGTCCAGGAGACGTACCTGAAGGCGTACGCCGCCTTCCACCAGTTCGAGCAGGGCACGAACCTGAAGGCCTGGCTGTACCGGATCCTGACCAACACCTACATCAACTCCTACCGGAAGCGGCAGCGCCAGCCCGTCCAGGCGCCCACGGACGAGATCACCGACTGGCAGCTCGCCGAGGCGGAGTCGCACACGTCCAGCGGGTTGCGCTCGGCGGAGACCGAGGCGCTGGACCGGCTGCCGGACAGCGACGTCAAGGAGGCCCTCCAGCAGCTGCCGGAGGAGTTCCGCATGGCGGTCTACCTCACCGACGTCGAGGGCTTCTCCTACAAGGAGGTCGCCGACGTCATGGGCACGCCGATCGGCACCGTGATGTCGCGGCTGCACCGCGGGCGTCGTAATCTGCGCAAGCTGCTCGAGCAGTACGCGGCGGAGCGGGGCTTCACCTCCGCGCCGTCGAAGGGCTCGACCGCCGCCGCCAGCCGGGAGGTGTGACCGTGAGCTGTGGGAAGCCGCACGAGACGGACTGCCGCGAGGTGCTCGCCGAGGTCTACCTCTACCTGGACCTGGAGTGCGGTGAGGAGCGCCGCGTCCTCATCCGGGAGCACCTGGAGGAGTGCGGGCCCTGCCTGCACGAGTACGGCATCGAGCAGGAGGTGAAGGCGCTGGTCGCCCGTTGCTGCGGCAACGAGACCGCGCCGGAGCAGTTGCGTGAGCGGCTGCGGGTCCGCCTGTCCGAGCTGGTGGTCTTCGAGACCACCGAGTCCCGTGAGCTGGCCGACTGACGGCAGCGGCAACGAGCTGAAGACACCGGTGGCCCGGGTCCGTCTGGACCCGGGCCACCCGTGTGTCCGGCCCGGGGGCCGGCACCGACTCCGATCCGGGATCAGGAGTTGGGGCGCTTGCCGTGGTTGGCGCCGCTCTTCTTACGGGCCTTCTTCTTACGGGCCTTCTTCGCCATGCTCTGCCTCCTTGTGCTGGTCACGGTCCGGCCGCGGGCGAGCGCGGCGGAGGTCGCGTGCCGGTTCCCGGGCACCGGGAGCCGACCGCGCTGATGCTAGTGCCGACGCGGGTCGCGGGGGACCGGCGGGGGCGGAACCGGCGTGCCGGGCGCGCTGTGCCGGAGCGTGAGCGGGCTCATGATTGGATACCGTTCGCAGGAACAGCGGTGGAGAGGGAGGGCCCGGAGATGGCCGAGGAGATCCGCGCCGAGATGGTGGCGAACGTCTGGAAGGTCGTCGCGTCGGCCGGGGACACCGTGTCCGAGGGGGACACGCTGGTGATCCTGGAGTCGATGAAGATGGAGATCCCGGTCGTCGCCGAGTCCGACGGCGTGGTGCGGCAGATCGCGGTCAACGAGGGCGACGTCGTGCAGGACGGCGACCTGATCGCGGTGATCGGTTGAGCGGGCTGCGCGTCCGACGGGCGGAGCCGGCCGACTTCCCGGCGGTGGCCCGCCTGACGGTCGCTGCGTACGAGGCCGACGGGCAGCTCAAGGGCGAGACGGGCTACGCGCCGGTGCTGGCCGACGTGGCCACCCGGGCGGAGACCGGTGAGGTGCTGGTCGCCGTCGACGAGGTGACCGGCGAGGTGGTGGGCGCCGTGACGTTCGTGCTGCCCGGCACCCCGTTCGCCGAACTCGCCGGCCCGGGTGAGGCCGAGTTCCGGATGCTGGCGGTCGACCCGGCCGCGCAGGGTCGCGGTGCCGGGGCGGTCCTGGTCGAGGCGTGCGTGGCGCGCGCCACCGAGCTGGGCTGCTCGGCGGTGGTGATCTGCGTACGCAGCGGGATGGCCGCCGTGGCGCGGCGGCTCTACGGGCGGCTGGGCTTCGTGCGGGCGCCGGAGAAGGACTGGGCCCCGCTGCCCGGTGTGGAGCTGCTCGGCCTCCGCCTGGACCTGACCCGCCCGGCCTGACCCGGGTCCGGCCCGCCGGCCGCTCCGGTCAGGAGGCGTCGGCGATCTTCGCGAGCAGCTCGTCGGCGACCTCGAGGGCGATCTTCTTGCGCTCGTCGTCGCTGATGCCGGGTGTGCGGACCGCGAACCAGCTGCTGTGCACGGCGAACAGGGTCAACGTGGCGCGCAGCTGGGCGGCCGGGGAGTCGTCGCCCCGGCTCAGCTCGTGCGCCAGCCGCATCATCCGGTCGCGCATCTGCTGCCCGGCGGTGAGGCTCTTGAGCACCGTCTGGTTCTGCTCGAAGAACCGCATGACCCGCGGCAGTTCACCGGCGAACATGGCGTCGGCGTACCGGCTCAGCAGCGCGCGCCGGGTCGCCAGGGTGGCCGGCTGGGTGTCGGCCCACTCGATGAGCTCGTCCATCCGGCGCAGCCGGTCGTCGACGAAGCTGCTGACGATCTCGTCCTTGCTCTTGAAGTGGTAGTAGAGGGCGGCCTTGGTCACGCCGAGTCGCTCGGCGATCTCCCGGAGCGAGGTCTTCTCGTAGCCCTGCTCGGTGAAGAGCTCCAGCGCGACGGCTTGAATGCGTTGCCGCGTGCCGCCTGTGCTCTCCCTCACCCGTGCCTCACCCAATTCGTTTGACGGTTCCTACTGACCAACTTACCGTCCGGCTAGTAAGGTAACTAGCCGGACGGCAAGTAAGTACGTCACAGATCTTCGGGGGAGCTTACCCATGAGTCAACCAGCCCAGGTGGCGACCAGACCCAATGTCCGGGTCGTCCTCTTCGGCCTGATGATCGCGATGATGCTCGCGATGCTCGACAACATGATCGTCAGCACCGCGCTGCCGCGGATCGTCTTCGAGTTCGGCGGGGCGGACCACTTCACCTGGGTGGTCACCGCGTACGTGCTGGGCACCACGGTCTCCACCCCGATCTGGGGCAAGCTCGGTGACCTCTACGGCCGCAAGGCCGTCTTCCTGACCTCGGTGGTCGTCTTCCTGGTCGGCTCCGCGCTCTGCGGCATGTCCGGGTCCAGCGTGTTCGGCGGCAACGACACCGGCATGATCGAGCTGATCGCCTTCCGGGCCGTCCAGGGTCTCGGCGCGGGCGGCCTGATGGTCGGCGTCATGGCGATCATCGGTGACCTGGTGCCGCCCCGCGAGCGGGGTCGCTACCAGGGCATGATCGCCGGCATCATGGCCATCGCCATGGTGGCCGGCCCGCTGGTCGGCGGCTTCATCACCGACCACCTCTCCTGGCGCTGGGCGTTCTACGTCAACCTGCCGCTCGGCGGCGTTGCCCTGCTGGTGCTCGCCACCACCATGCACCTGCCGAAGTACCGCACCGAGCACAAGATCGACTGGCTGGGCGCCGCGCTGCTCTCCGTCGGCATCACCGCGATCGTGCTCGTCACCACGTGGGGCGGCAACCAGTACGACTGGGCCTCCCCGCAGATCCTCGGCCTCGCCGCCCTCGCACTGGTCACCCTGGTGGCCTTCGGCCTGGTCGAGCGGCGTGCCCCGGAGCCGATCCTGCCGCTGAGCCTGTTCAGCAACCGGAACTTCGCTCTCATCTCGATCATCGGCTTCCTGCTCGGCTTCGCCATGTTCGGCGCCATGAACTTCCTGCCGCTCTACCAGCAGACCGTGCAGGGCGCCTCGGCCACCAACAGCGGCCTGCTGCTGCTCCCGCTGATGTTCGGCATGCTGGTGGTCTCGCTCGTCGTCGGCCGGGCCATCACGAAGACCGGGCGCTACCGCGCCTTCCCGATCATCGGCGGCGTGGTGATGACCGCCGGCATGGGCCTGCTGACCCAGCTCGACCTGGGCACCAGCAAGACCGTCTCCTCGCTCTACATGGTCGTGCTCGGCGTCGGCATGGGCTTCCTCATGCAGACCTCGATGCTGATCGCGCAGAACAGCGTGGAGCAGAGGGACCTGGGCGCGGCGAGCGGCGCGGCCACCTTCTTCCGGTCCATCGGCGGCTCGTTCGGCGTCTCGCTGTTCGGCGCGATCTTCGCGAACCGGCTCGCCGACTCCGCCGCCGGTCCGGCCTTCGCCGGCGGGGGTGGCGGCGAAGGCGGCGCCATGAACCTGGAGAAGCTCAAGGAGCTGTCCGGGCCGGTGCGGGAGGTCGTGCTCGGCGCGCTCTCCGACGCCATCTCGCACGTCTTCTTCTGGGCGGTCTTCTTCACCGTGGCGGTCCCGGTGCTCGCCTGGTTCATCAAGGAGGTCCCGCTGCGCTCGGCGAACGAGGCCCCGCCCGCCGACACCACCCCGGAGGACCAGGCCGAGGCCGCCCTCGGCAGGTCTCCCGTCGCCTGACCCGTCCGCCGCGGCCACGCCGACCCGTTCCCGGGCCGGCGTGGCCGCGGCGTTTCCGGGCTGCGGCCGAGGCTCGGCCGGAGGTGGTGGCGGGTCAGGGACGCCGGCGGAAGAGCCCGGCCAGGCGGCGCCAGAGGCGGCGCAGGGCGCCGGGCGGGGCGGCCGGGACCGGGCCGGCGGCCAGGCTGTCGGCCAGGGCGCGGCTCGGCGGGTCCAGGTCCGGGGTGGCCAGCGCCAGGTGACCCAGCGACACCGCGATCGGCACCGGGCGCTCGCGGGCCACGGCCGCCACGTCGGCGAGCCGTTCGGCCACCACCCGGGCCACGTCGGGGCGGACCGCGGGATCCACCCAGGCGGCGGTGACCAGCGCGAACATCGCCGCCTCGGTGATCCAGTCCTCCACGCCCCAGAGCAGTTCCAGCAGCACCCGCCGCCGGGTGGACTCCGCCCACGGCTCGTCGGTGCGGTGGTGCAGCAGGCCGAGACAGGCCCACACCTGCACGCAGCGCACCCAGAGCGACGGGTCCTGGCCGGCGAGCACCCGCCCGAGGGCGGTGGCCGGCGCCGCCGGCGGGTGCACCAGCACGCCCAGCAGGTCGGCCAGGTCCAGGGTGGCCAGTCCCACCGCGGCGTCGTACGCGGCCGGCGGGTGTGGCCAGGCCGGGTGCGCGAGCTGCCGGATCCGTTCCGCCGCCTCGGCCGACGGGGTGGGCAGGGTGGGCGCGGCCACCGTGCCGTCGTACCGCCAGAGCTGGCAGGTGGTGGCCCGGCGGGGTTCGCGCGGGTCGGGTTCGGCCACCGCGGTCACCTCGACGGCCAGCCCCGGCGCCGCCTCGGCCGCGGTCCGCATGGCGCTCGGTGGTTCCAGCCCGTCCAGGCGTACGGCCAGGGGTGTGTCGGCGGTGAGCGCCTGGCGCAGCGCGTCCAGCACCGCGCCGCCGGCCGGGGTCACCTGGCCCAACCAGGGGCGGCCCCGGCAGCACTCGGCCAGGTCCCCGTGCTCGTGGGTGTCGTCGGGATGTTCCCGCACGAAGTCGGCGAGGGCCACCAGGTGGGCCACGTCCCCGTCGCGCTGGAAGCGCAGCCGGTGGGCGGTGTGCACGGCACAGTCGAAGGTCGGGTCCCTGGCCAGTGCCCGGTCGATCCAATCCAGCGCCTCGTCGAGCCGGCCGTGGTCGGCCAGCGTGCCGGCGATGTCCGCGTAGACCGCCAGGTCGTCGGGGTCGAGGGCGACGGCCCGCTGGAGCGCGGCGAGCGCGTCCCGGGTCCGGCCGGCGCTGCGGTACGCGTACCCGAGCCACACCTCGCCGAGTTTGGTGGGCTGTGCGCGTACCCCCCGGGAGGCCCAGGTGACGGCGAGGGCGACCTCGCCGAGGCGCCGGGCCAGCGCGGAGGCCGCGCCCAGCAGCAGCGGATGGGCCGGGTGCACGGTGACCGCGTTGCGGGCCAGGGTGAGGTACGGGCGCAGCGGGTCGCGCAGCCGGCGGGGGACCGGGTCGGGCGCGGTCGCGCAGACCTGCATGAGGATCCTGGCGGTGCGCTCGGGGTCGAGCCGTTCGGGCAGGTCGGGCGCGGTCACCCAGGGCACGGCGGCCCACTCGGCGGCGGGGGCGTAGCCGGTCGCCGCGGCGAGCAGGTCGAGCCCCTCGGCGGGGCGGCCGGCGGCGGCGAGCAGGTGGGCGCGGGCCACCACCGCGCCGACGAAGGCGTGGTGGCCGAGCGGGAAGAGCTCCAGGTCGCCGCCGCTGGCCGCGGCGAGCCGGGCGAGCACCTCGTGCACCTCGGGCAGCGTGGGGGCCCGGACGAGGGCGGCGGCAACGTGTCCGGCGGCGTGCCGGAGGTCTCCCTCGGCCAGCGCCAGCCGGGCCAGCGCGAGTTCCTCCTCCGCCGAGAGCACGGGGTCGTCCTCGGGCACGTCGTCCTCTCGGGTGGTCGGTCCGCCAGCCGGGCAAGCCTAGGGGATCATGCGGCCAGATGGTGATCCACTGCGCACTCCTGTTCGTTCGATTGCTCACTGTCTCCGAAAGGTGCAAGACTGAGCACCGAACGCGCGGCAATCGCGCAGGAGGGGGTCTTTCGTGACGCGTCCAGGGGCCGGGATGGCCGCCGACATCGACGAGCAGCCGGCCGGCTACGACCGCCTGCTCTCCGCCGAGCACGCCGGGGCGATCGCCCGGGTCGCGGCGGTGATCGCCGAGCGCCGGCCCCGCCACGTGGTCTTCACCGCCCGGGGCACGTCCGACCACGCGGCGCTCTACGCGGCCTACCTCACCGAGATCCGGCTCGGCCTGCCCGCCGGGCTCGCCTCGCCCAGCACCGTCACCGTCTTCGGCGCCCGGCCCGACCTCTCCGACGCCCTGGTGGTCGGGGTCAGCCAGAGCGGCGGCTCGCCCGACCTGGCCGAGGTGCTGCGGGTGGCCCGGGAAACCGGCGCGCTCACCCTGGCCGTGACCAACAACCCCGACTCGCGGCTGGTGGACACCGCCGAGCTGAGCGTGGACATCGCCGCCGGGCACGAACGGGCCGTCGCGGCCACCAAGACCTACACGGCCGAGTTGCTCGCGCTGCTCATGCTCGTCGAGGGCGTACGCGCCGGCGACGGCGTGCTCCCCGCCGAGGAGCGGGAGTGCCTGGCCCGCCTGCCCGAGCTGGCCGAGCGCACCCTGTCCGACGCCACCCCGGCCCAGCTCGCCCCGCGCTACCGGTTCGCCGGCCAGCTCGTCACCACCGGCCGGGGCTACGCGTACCCGACGGCCCGCGAGGCGGCGCTGAAGCTGATGGAGACGTCCTACCTGCCGGCGCTCGCGTTCTCCGGCGCCGACCTGCTGCACGGCCCGCTCGCCATGACCGACCCGGACGTGCCGGTGCTCGCCGTGGTCGGGTCGGGTCCCGGCGGTCGGTCGATGCGCGAGGTGCTGCCCCGCCTCGGCGAGCGCCGCGCCGACGTCGTGGTGGTCGGCTCCGCCGACGTCGGGGCGACCGCCCGGATGGCCGTGCCCGAGGTCGACGAGCGGTACGCCCCGCTGCTCGACATCCTGCCGCTCCAGCGGCTCGCCCTGGCCCTGGCCCTGGCCCGGGGCGAGGACCCGGACGCCCCGCGCGGGTTGAAGAAGGTCACCGCGACGATGTGAGCCCCGGCGTGGCACGCTGTTCAGCGTGTCCACCCTCCGTGACCTCGCCGAGGAGCACACCTCGCTCCGGCCGGCCGACATCGATCACCTGCACCGGATCGCGGGCGACTGGCAGCTCCTCTCCGACCTGTCCTTCGCCGACCTGCTGCTCTGGGTGCCGGTCGACGGCGACGGCACGTTCCTCTGCGTGGCCCAGGTCCGCCCGACGACCGCGCCGACCGCGTACCTGGACGACCAGGTCGGCCGGATCGTCGGCGGGCCCGAGGTGGCGCACCTGGAGGTCGCCCACCGGCAGGGCCGGATCTGGCGGGAGGGCGACCCGGTCTGGTACGGCGACGTGCCCGCGCGGCACGAGGCCATCCCGGTGCGGCTGCGCACCGCCGACGGAGAGTCCGGTGAGGTCGTCGCGGTGGTGGGCCGGGACACCAACCTCTCCACCGCCCGCACGCCCAGCCAGCTCGAACTGAACTACCTGACCACCGCCGACGACCTGGCGCAGATGATCGCCGACGGCACCTTCCCGCCGCCCCGGCACCCGGGCGAGACCACCTCGGCGCCCCGGGTCGGCGACGGCCTGGTCCGGCTCGACGCCAACGGCAAGGTCACCTACGCCAGTCCCAACGCGCAGTCCGCGTACCGCCGGCTGGGCTTCGCCTCCCATCTCGTGGGAGAGGACCTGGCCAAGCTGCACCGCCGGCTGGCCGGCGACCCCCTGGAGGGCACCGACGCGGGCAACGCGGTGCTCGCCGCGCTGCGCGGCGAGGCCCCGCCCCGGCGGGAGATCGACGCCCGGGGCGCCACCATGCTCACCCGCGCGCTGCCGCTGATGCCCGCGGGCGTGCCGATCGGCGCGCTGGTGCTGGTCCGCGACATCACCGAGGTACGCCGCCGCGACCGTGCCCTCATCACCAAGGACGCCACCATCCGGGAGATCCACCACCGGGTGAAGAACAACCTGCAGACCGTTGCCGCGCTGCTGCGCCTCCAGGCCCGCCGGGTGTCCATGCCGGAGGCCCGGGTCGCCCTGGAGGAGTCGGTACGCCGGGTGGCCTCCATCGCCCTGGTCCACGAGACGCTCTCGATGTCCAGCGACGAGGCGGTCGAGTTCGACGGCATCGTCGACCGGGTGGCCAGCGCGGCCACCGAGGTCGCCGCCACCGAGGTGACCGTCGGCATGCGCCGCCGGGGCAGCTTCGGCGTGCTGCCCGCCGAGATCGCCACCTCGCTGGTGATGGTCCTCAACGAGCTGCTCCTCAACGCCGTCGAGCACGGCTTCCCGCCGGCCGGCGAGGAGGGCGCGCCCGGCCCCGAGGGCGGGCCGGAGCCGGTGGTGGTGGTCTCCGCGCACCGGTTCCGCAAGCAGCTGCACGTCTCGGTCGCCGACAACGGCCGGGGCCTGCCCGCCCACTTCGACGCGGAGAAGGGCGGCAACCTCGGCCTCCAGATCGTGCGGGCCCTGGTCACCGGCGAGCTGCGCGGCACCATCGAGCTGCGGAACGGCACCGAGGGCGGCACCGAGGCCATGCTTGTCGTACCCCTGGCGCGCGGCACCGCCGACCGGCTCGCCGGCTGACCGGCCGCCCTCGCCGCTCACCGGGTGAGCAGGGCGACGGTCAGGCCGGGGCGGGGCCACACCTGGCGGACCGTGAACGCGTCGCGCAGGGCGTCGCCCTTCGCCCCGGGCACCGCCGCCAGCGGGTCGGCGCGCCGGCCGGTGACGATCAGCCAGACCCGGTCCACCCCGGCCAGGCACTCGGCCGGGCGGTCGCACTCGGCCGCCCAGAGGTCCGCGCGCTGCCGCTGGTCGCGGACCACCAGCACGTCGCGGGGCCGGCGCGCCCCCAGGTGGTACGCCAGCCCCAGGTCCGGAAAGAGCCAGCTGTCCCGGGGCGAGTAGACGACCGCGTCGCCCGGCTGCTGCCGGTCGGCGACGATCCGGGCCACGCCCGCGTAGTCCACCGGGGCGCTCCGCGGCCACTCGTGGGTGCGCCGCAGCGCCGCCTGGTCCGGCAGCCCCAGCAGGCCGGCCAGGGTCACCACGGCCAGCGCCGGCACCAGCCGTACGCCGGCCAGCGCCGCCCCGGCCAGCAGGCAGGCGAACGGCACCGTGAAGACGAGGTACCGGGTCACCCAGAGCGGCACCGCCGTGCCGGCGGCGAAGAGCAGCAGCACCGGCAGCACGACGGCGGCACCGGGCAGCAGCGCCCGCCGACCGAGCCGGGCCGCCCCCAGCGCGGCGAGACCGGCCAGCAGGCCGCCGACCACCCCGCTCTGCGCCAGCGCGCCGGGCAGCGCGGCCAGGTCGTCGACGCGGACCAGGCGTACCCAGTCGAGTTGGCGGCCGCGCTGCCCCCCGGCCACCAGCACCAGCGGCACGACCAGCACGGCTGCCGGCAGCAGCGCCACCAGCCATCGCCACAGCAGGCCGATGTCCCCGCCGCCGGCTCGCGGCGCGTCCTCGCGCGCACCGGTGTCCGGGGCCGCCTCGCGCGCCCGGGCATCCGCGGCCCGGTCCGACGGGTCGTGTGGCGGCGCCACGCCGGCCGCCGGCCGGCCCCGCACGGCCGCCAGCACCACCACGAGGGCGTGTGCGGCGAGCAGGGTGAGGGCGATCAGGTGGAGCAGGCCGAGCGCGGCGACGGCCACCGCGTACCAGGCCCAGCGTCCCCGGGCCGGCCGGCGCAGCGCGCCGACGAGCAGCAGCGTGGCGAGCACGGCGAGCAGGGTGGCCGGCGCGTACGGGCGGGCCTCCTGGCCGTACCGGGAGGTGGCCGGCAGCACGGCCAGGAGCAGCCCGGCGAGCAGGCCGGCCCGGGGGCCGACCAGCCGGGCGCCGAGGCGGGCGGTGAGCGCGGCGGCCCCGGCCATGGCCAGCGCGGACGGCAGCCGCAACGCGGTCGGCGAGGTGCCGGACAGCGCCGTCCAGCCGTGCATGAGCAGGTAGTACGGCCCGGTGGCGGCGTCGATCGTGCCGGCCAGCCGGATCAGGTCGGGGACCGGGCGGGTGGCCGCGCTCCAGGTCGCCAGCTCGTCCCGCCACGGCTGCGCGTGCCCGATCCCGGCGAGCGTGACCACCAGGGTGAGCAGGCCGGGGATCGCCCACACCGGCCAGTCCCGGCGGCCGTGCGACGGCGGGGGCTCGGCGGGCGGGGTCACATCCCGCAGCGTCACACAACGGGACCGCCCGCCGGGCCGGTAAACCGATCCGCGCGCTGCCCGTGATGTGGGATCACACACTCGGTCATTGGCCGGTCATCGACGGCTGTGGGAGCATGTGGGCTATGACCGCCGCTGTCATCCGCCGCTTCGTGGCCCGTCGCCACGTCGATTACGGCCGTGTCCGCAGCGCGATCTGTCCGGCCCACTGACGACGCCCGACCCATCCGTCTCGGGCGCGTTCCGCGCCGGCCGTCATCGACATCGCCGTCCTCGGCCCCTATCCAGGGCCGGCCGCCGCGTCCGCGCTTTCAGGCACAGCAGACAACGGAGGACGCCGCGATGGCGGTCAGCAGCACCACCACGACCCGGCCCGACACCCCGGCACCGGCCGCCCGGGCCCCCCGCCGGCCGCGTGGTGAGGGACAGTGGGCGCTCGGGCACCGCGAGCCGCTCAACCCCAACGAGCGGATCAAGAAGGACGACGACCCGCTGAACGTGCGGGCCCGGATCGAGAACATCTACGCGCACCGGGGCTTCGCCTCGATCGACCCGCAGGACCTGCGCGGCCGGTTCCGCTGGTGGGGCCTCTACACCCAGCGCAGGGCGGGCATCGACGGCGGGCGCACCGCCGTGCTGGAGCCGCACGAGCTGGAGGACGAGTTCTTCATGCTCCGGGTGCGGGTGGACGGCGGTGAGCTGAGCCTCGCCCAGCTCCGGGTCGTCGCGGACATCTCCCGGGAGTTCGCCCGGGACACGGCCGACATCACCGACCGGCAGAACATCCAGTACCACTGGATCCGGGTCGAGGACGTGCCGGAGATCTGGCGCCGGCTGGAGGCGGTCGGCCTGCAGACCACCGAGGCGTGCGGCGACTGCCCCCGGGTCGTGCTGGGCAGCCCGGTCGCCGGGGTGGCCCGGGACGAGGTGCTCGACCCGACGCCCGCGGTCGACGAGATCGTCCGCCGGTACGTCGGGGACAAGGCGTACTCCAACCTGCCCCGCAAGTTCAAGACCTCGATCTCCTGGCTGGTCGACACCCCGTACGAGGCGAACGACATCGCGTTCCTCGGCGTCGAGCACCCCGACCACGGTCCCGGCTTCGACGTCTGGGTGGGCGGCGGGCTGTCCACCAACCCGATGCTGGCCAAGCGCCTCGGCGTCTGGGTGCCGCTGGCCGAGGTGCCGGACGTCTGGGCCGGCGTGGTCGGCATCTTCCGCGACTACGGCTACCGCCGGCTGCGCAACCGGGCGCGGCTGAAGTTCCTGGTCGCCGACTGGGGCGTGGCGAAGTTCCGCGAGGTGCTGGAGAAGGAGTACCTGGGCCGGGCGCTGCTCGACGGCCCGGCCGCGGCGCTGCCGGCGAAGCCGGTCGACCACATCGGCGTGCACCCGCAGCGCGACGGCGCCAACTACGTGGGCGCCGCCCCGGTGGTGGGCCGGGTCTCCGGCACCCAGCTCGCCCGGCTGGCCGACGTCGCCGAGGCGCACGGCAGCGGCCGGGTGCGGCTCACCCCGTACCAGAAGCTGCTCGTGCTGGACGTGGCGCCGGAGCGCACCGACTCGCTGGTGGCGGAGCTGCGCGGGATCGGCCTGGAGGCCCGGCCCTCGGCCTGGCGGCGCGGCACCATGGCCTGCACCGGCATCGAGTTCTGCAAGCTCGCCATCGTCGAGACGAAGCGGCGCGGCGAGGAACTGGTGGCCCGGCTGGAGGAGCGGTTGCGCGACTTCGACGCCGACATCTCCATCCACCTCAACGGCTGCCCCAACGCCTGCGCCCGCACCCAGGTGGCCGACATCGGCCTGAAGGGTCAGCTCGTGGTGGGCCCGGACGGCCGGCAGGTGGAGGGCTTCCAGGTGCACCTCGGCGGCGGCCTGGGCATGGCCGCGGGGCAGACCGCCGGCTTCGGCCGCAAGCTGCGCGGCCTGAAGACCACCGCCGACGAGCTTCCGGAGTACGTGGAACGGCTGGCCCGCCGCTACCTGGCCGGCCGGAGCGAGGGCGAGAGCTTCGCCAACTGGGTGATCAGGGTCGACGAGGAGGAATTGCGATGAGCGATGCCCGATCTGCGCCTCTCTACTGCCCCTACTGCGGCGAGGAGGACCTGCGGCCGCACGAAGCCGGGCACGGCGCCTGGGAGTGCCACGCCTGCGCCCGGGTCTTCACCGTGCGGTTCACCGGCCTGCTGAGCCGGGCGGTGGCCCGGTGAGCGCCCTGCGCTCCGCCGCCGGCCTGGGCCTGGTCGGGGTCGCCGGGCCGGCCCCGGCGGACCCGGCCCGGCGCGACCCGGAGGAGCTGCGCGCGCTGGCCGAGCGGGCCGGCCGGGAGCTGGAGGGCGCGCCGGCGCTGGAGATCGCCCGCTGGGCCGCCGAGACCTTCGGCGACCGGTTCTGCGTGACCAGCTCGATGGCCGACGGGGTGCTGGCCCACCTGGTCTCCCGGGTCGCCCCCGGGGTCGACGTGGTGTTCCTGGACACCGGCCTGCACTTCCCGGAGACGCTCCGGGTCCGCGACGAGGTGGCCCGGCGGCTGCCCGTGAACGTGCGCTCGATCCGCCCCCGGATGACGGTGGGGCAGCAGGACGGCCAGTACGGTCCCCGGCTGTTCAGCAAATCCCCGGACGACTGCTGCCAGCTGCGCAAGGTCGAGCCGCTGGAGCGGGCGCTGACCGGCTACGACGCCTGGGCCGCCGGGCTGCGCCGGGACGAGTCGCCGACCCGTGCGAACACGCCGGTGGTGGCGTTCGACGCGCGGCGCGGCAAGGTCAAGGTCAACCCGATCGCGGCGTGGACCCAGCGGGACGTGGACGCCTACATCGCCCGCTACGACATCCCGGTGAACGAGCTGTTCGCCCGGGGCTACGGCTCGATCGGCTGCTGGCCCTGCACCCGCCGCACGAAGGCGGGGGAGGATCCGCGGGCGGGCCGCTGGGCCATGTTCGAGAAGACCGAGTGCGGCCTGCACACCTGACCGCCGAGCCGCCGGTGGTGCTGGTCGCGCACGGCAGCCGGGACCCGCGGGCGGCGGCGGCGACCCGGGCGCTGGCCCGGGCCGTGGCGGCCGCCCGTCCGGGCGTGCCGGTGCTGCCGAGCTGGCTGGACCACACCGACCCCGGTCCCGCCGCGGTGCTGCGGGACCTGGCGTCCGCCGGCCACTCCCGGGCGGTGCTGGTGCCGTTGCTGCTGACCGCCGCGTACCACCGGAAGGTCGACGTCCCGGCGGCGGTGGCGGCGGCCCGCGCGCGGGGGGCGGACATCGAGGTGCGGGTGACCGACGTGCTGGGCCCGGCGGACGGGGTGGTGGACGCCCGGCTGCTGGCGGGGCTGCGCCGGCGGCTGGCCGAGGCGCAGCCGGGCCGGTTCGACGGCGTGGTGCTGGCGGCGGCGGGCACGCGGGATCCGCGGGCGCGGGGCTCGGTGGGGCGGGTGGCCGCCGCCCTCGGCGCCGAGCTGGGCGTCCCCTGCCAGGTGTCGTACGCCTCGGCGGCGCCCCCGGGGGCCGGGGTCGCGGTGACCCGGCTGCGTGCGGCGGGCGCCCGCCGGGTGGCCGTGGCCGCCTACTTCCTCGCCCCGGGCCTGTTCCACGACGCGGTCCGCGCGTCGGCGGAGCGGGCCGGCGCGGTGGCGGTCGCCGATCCGCTGACCGACCTGCCCGAACTCGCCGACCTGGTGCTGCGTCGGGTCGACGCGGCACCGGTCGGCAGCCCGGTGTGACGCGCGTCGCCATCATGATCAGCAAGGGTGCCGGCGGGGTAGCCGGCGGTCATGCGTCCGGACAGCAGAACGCCCCGGCCGGTATCCCGGCCGGGGCGTGCGCGTGCGTGCGAATCAGGCGGAGTGAGCGCGCAGCACCCGGAGCCCGCCGCGGCGCTTCACCGCGCGGCGCTCCTCCTCGCTCATCCCACCCCAGACACCGGCGTCCTGACCGGACTCCAGCGCCCACTGAAGGCAGTGGTCGGTCACCGGGCAGCGCCGGCAGACGGCCTTGGCCTGCTCCACCTGCAGGAGGGCCGGGCCGGACGTCCCGATCGGGAAGAACAGCTCCGGGTCCTCGTCGCGGCAGACGGCATCGTGGCGCCAGTCCATGGCGGCAACACTCCTCATTCTCAAATGGGTGGCCAGATTACGCTTCGTTGCTATTCCTATATGCGTCCGCATTGCCGATCGGTGACGGTCAGCATCCATCAATTCGGCGCTGCGTGAGCAGGCTTGCGACCCGTGGACCTGCCGGAACAGCTCAACCTGCCGAGCATATCCAGGCAATGTCCCGGTAACACGCTTTCGCTTGTGAATACTTTCACGAACTGTCGCGATGTCAAGGGTGGCGCTCGGAAAAACTCCGAACAGTGAGCGGGCTCACCACCCTTTTGTCCGGGTTTCAGAGCGCTCTGGTTACCCGGCGTGCCACAGTCGAGGATCAATATAGTACGGTCTGCGTGACGTTGCTGACATTTCCGGCACCTTCCCTCGGCGTGGCGGCCCCGCGCGAAGCGGTTGCGGTGGTCCGCGTCAACCGACGGCAGTACCCGAGACCTAGCAGATTACTCTCAGTGCGGCAGGGATGGATGCGAATCTGACTTTTTCCCGCTCGCCGAGGTAGTCGCCGTCCAGCTGGAAGGCCAGCGGTCGGGCCGAGAGCAGGGTGAACTCGGCCACGTCGTGCAGCCGGAGCACCTGCCGGCCGTGCGGATCGGGTTCCCGGGCGAAGAACTGGGTCACCGTGCGTGCCGTACTGGCCACCTTCAGCTGCCGCATCGCGAGCACGTCGAGCCCCAGGTCGAACGAGGCCTCGGGATTCGGGTTGATCTCCCGGTCGCCCAGGTACGTCCACGGCGCGGTGTTCTGGATGATGACCGTCCCGAGGTCGGTCTCGGCCGCCTCCCCCGGGCGCTCCAGCGAGATCGACGGGTGCCGCCGGTCCGAGGCGAGGAAGTACTGGCTCACCGTGGAGCGGAAGTAGAGCGCCGGCGTGGACACCCGGCCCCGCTTGCGGGCCCGCTCGACCCGCTGGATGACGGCCGCGTCGATGCCGAAGCCCGCGCAGAAGGTGAAGTAGCGGTCGTCGGCCCGGCCCAGACCGATGGTGCGGGAGCGACCAAGCCGCAGCCCCTCCAGGATCATGCTGGTCCCGTCCGGCCACTCCCGCGGCAGGCCCAGAGCCCGGGCGAAGACGTTCGTCGACCCGCCCGGGACGGTGGCCAGCGCCGGCAGCCGCTCCGCCGTGGTCCGCCCGGTGCGGAAGGTCGGCGGCTCGGCGGCCATCAGGCCGTTCACCACCTCGTTGACCGTGCCGTCGCCACCGAGCGTCACCACCAGGTCGACGCCCTCCTGCGCGGCCTCCCGCGCGAGGTCCATGGCGTGACCCCGCCGGCGCGTGTACCGCACCGACAGGTCGACTTCGCTGCGCAACGCCCGGACCAGCACGTCCCGGCTGCGCTCGCTGGTGGTGGTGGCCTTCGGATTGACCACCAGGACGGCCCGCATGGGCGGCACTGTACCGCGCCTACCCACGGGTATCGTGTCGCGCGTGACGATCGACTCCGGCCCGGCCCCCGGCACGCTCCGTGGGGCGGTGCTCCTGCTGCGCGCCGAGGCGGTGGCCCTCGGCCTGGTCGCGGCCTGGCTGGTCTGGTCCGACCTGACGGCGCACGCCACCGACCTGACCTCGGCGCTGCTGGTGACCGCGTTCGCGGTCGCCGGGGCCGTCGCGCTCTGGGCCCTCGGCACCGCGCTGGCCCGCCGCCGGTCCGGAGCCCGGGCGCCGGCCATCGTGCTCCAGCTCATGCTGCTGCCGATCGGCTGGTACATGATCCAGGGCGGCCTGGGCTGGCTGGGCGTGCCGCTGATGGCCCTCGGCCTCGGGGTCACCGGCCTGCTGGTCAGCACGCCGACCAACCGGGCGCTCGGCTTCGACTGACGCCGCGCCGCGCGGGACGGTCAGTAGCCGGAGGCGCGCCGGGTGAGCAGGGAGATGGTGGCCCGCCCCTCGGCGGCCCGGGCGTTCGCCGCCGTGGTCAGCGCGGTGAGCACCTTCCAGGCGAAGGACGACTCCGAGGGGAGCGTCGCGCCCCGCACGGTCGGCACGGTCACCTCGACGGTGAGCGCGTCGTCGGTGACCGCGAAGCGGCACTCCAACTCGGCGTCGCGGGTGGCGATGGCGAGCAGCATGGCGCACGCCTCGTCGACGGCGATGCGCAGGTCCTCGATCTCGTCGAGGGCGAACTGGAGCCGGGCCGCGAGACCGGCGGTGGCGGTGCGCAGCACGCCCAGGTAGCCGCCGTCGGCGGGCACCGTGAGGTGCACGATGTCGTCGTCCGTGGTCGGCTGGCCGGTCAGTTGAGTCACGCCTCATCCCCCCGGTGCGGGACTCTACCCGGTCAGGCCTCCGCCCGCGTGGGGGCGGCCGTCGCCCGCCCCGCGAGATCGCGCAGCGCCGTCCCGGCCAGCCGGTACGGCACCCACTCGTCCATCGGGGTGGCGCCGATCGCGGCGTAGAAGCGGGCGGCCGGGTTCCAGTTGATCATCCACCACTCGAGCCGCCGGTAGCCGCGCTCGACGCAGATCGCGGCGAGGGTGGCGAGCAGCAACCGGCCCGCGCCGGTGCCGCGGGCGGAGGGCCGGACGTACAGGTCCTCCAGGTAGATGCCGTGCACGCCCTCCCAGGTGGAGAAGTTGAGGAACCACAGGGCGAAGCCGATCGGCTGGTCGGCGGGATCCACCGCGACGTGCCCGAACAGCGCCGCGCCACGGCCGGGAGCGGTCGGGAAGAGGGCGTCGGTGAGCTGTTCCTCGGTGAGATGGCACTGCTCGGGTGCGCGTTCGTAGTCGGCGAGTTCGTGCACCATGGCGACGACGGCCGGCACGTCCTCGGGACGCGCCGGCCGGATCGTCGGTGCCTGGGCGGGCAGGCTCACGCCTGCTTGGTCTCCCAGAAGATCTTGGCGATCTCGTCGATCTTCTGCAGCAGCTGGTCGGCGACGGCCGGGTCCATGCTGCCCTTGGCGCCGGCCGAGCCGGCGAGCTTGGTGGTCTCGTTGAAGAGCTGGTGCAGGTGCGGGTACTTCTCGAAGTGCTGCGGCTTGAAGTAGTCGGTCCAGAGCACCCACAGGTGGTGCTTGACCAGCTCCGCCCGCTGCTCCTTGATCAGGATGGCGCGCGTGCGGTACTCCGGGTCGGTGTTGGCCTGGTACTTCTCGCAGATCATTTTGACCGACTCGGCCTCGATCCGGGCCTGCGCCGGGTCGTAGACGCCGCACGGCAGGTCGCAGTGCGCGCTGGCGGTCACACGGGGCGTAAGGATGCGAGGAAGGCGCATCAGGGTCCTCCATGGGATGTTTGCGATGATCCAAGACGACACTACTCCTGGAGATGCTCCCCGGCGGGCGGGAGGTGAAACCCCGTGGGTGCTGTGGATCACCGGCTGCGCCGGCCGCTGGTACCCGTCCTCGTCACCGGACCCTCCATGGCCCCGACCCTGCGGCACGGCGACGCCGTGCTGGTGCGGACGGGGGGCCGGCCGGTGCGCCCCGGCGACGTGGTGGTGGCGGTCTTCCGCAGCCGCCCCGACCTGCTCGTGGTCAAGCGCGCGGTCCGCCGGCAGGACGGCGGGTGGTGGCTGCGCGGCGACAACGACCTGGTCACCGACGACTCGCGGGCGTACGGGGTGGCCGACGTGCGCGGTCGGGTGGTCCTCCGGTACTGGCCGCGTCCGGGGCGGGTCACCGGCGGGCCGCGTCGGATATGACCCCGATCACACCCCGGTGCCGCATGCCTGACTATGCTCGGAAAGTGCCCGGGTGACCCCCCGCACCGCCGCCCCGCTGGCCGCTGACCACGCGTGCCGAGCCGGCCGGTCCGTCTGCTCGACAGATCCTGGAGTCACCAATGTCTACGTCCACCCCGGACCCCGCTGATCCCGTTTTCCGGCTGCACCTCGGCGGCAAGATGGCCGTCGCCTCGACCGTGCCGCTCACCAGCCGGGAGGACCTCTCCCTCGCGTACACCCCGGGAGTGGCCCGGGTCTGCGAGGCGATCGCCGCCGACCCGGACCTGGCCGACGACTACACCTGGGTGTCGCACACCGTCGCCGTGGTCACCGACGGTTCCGCCGTACTCGGCCTGGGCAACATCGGTCCGCGCGCGGCGCTGCCGGTGATGGAGGGCAAGGCGGTGCTGTTCAAGCAGTTCGCGGGCGTCGATGCCGTCCCGATCTGCCTGGACACGCAGGACGTGGACGAGATCGTGGCGACGGTGCGGGCGCTCGCCCCCTCGTTCGGCGGGATCAACCTGGAGGACATCAGCGCCCCGCGTTGCTTCGAGGTGGAGCGCCGGCTGGACGAGGCGCTCCCCATCCCGGTCTTCCACGACGACCAGCACGGCACCGCCATCGTGGTGCTGGCCGCCCTGCGCAACGCCGCCACCCTGCTCAACCGCAAGCTGGGCGACCTGCGGGTGGCGGTCAGCGGGGCCGGCGCCGCCGGCGTGGCCGTGACGAAGATGCTGGTCGCCGGTGGCGTCAACCCGGACCAGGTGGTGGTCTGCGACTCCAAGGGCATCATCGGCCGGCACCGCGAGCTGACCGGGACCAAGTCCGAGCTGGCCGAGACCACCAACGCCGGCGGCCGGCAGGGCGACATCACCGAGGCGCTGCGCGGCGCGGACGTCCTGGTCGGCGTCTCCGGCGGGCAGATTCCCGAGGCGGCGGTGGCCGGCATGGCCCCGGGGGGCATCGTCTTCGCGCTGGCCAACCCCACCCCGGAGGTGCACCCGGAGGTGGCCGCCCGGCACGTGGCCGTGGTGGCCACCGGGCGCAGCGACTACCCCAACCAGATCAACAACGTGCTGGCCTTCCCGGGCGTGTTTCGGGGCGCGCTGGACGCCCGCGCCACCCGGATCACCGACGGGATGAAGGTGGCCGCCGCCGACGCCATCGCCAACGTGGTGGCCGAGTCGCTGACGGCGGAGGCCATCGTGCCCTCCCCGCTCGACCCGCGGGTCGCTCCCGCGGTGGCCGAGGCGGTCGCCGAGGCGGCCCGCCGCGACGGGGTCGCCCGCCGCTGAGCATCGCGGAAGGGGACCATCCGCACGGCTTTTGTGGGGAAGGTCCCCTTCTGAACGAGCGCTCAGCTTGTTACGGTGCCGATCATGCGTGCTGCCTTCGCCTCGGCCTTCGACGCCGACAACCCGCTCGCCGCGCTCACCGTCGGCGACCGCCCCGAGCCGATCCACCCCGAGGACGACTGGGTCACCGTGCAGGTCCGGGCCAGCTCGCTCAACCACCACGACCTCTGGTCGCTGCGCGGGGTGGGCCTCAGCGCCGACCAGCTCCCCATGATCCTCGGCTGCGACGCGGTCGGCACCGACCCGGACGGCAACGAGGTGGTCGTCTACCCCGTGGTGCCCACCCGGGGCGACCCGCGCGGGGTCTCGATCCTCTCCGAGCACTTCGCCGGCACCTTCGCCGAGCGGGTGGCCGTACCCAGGATGAACCTGCTGCCGCTGCCCGACGGCCTCTCGGCGACCGACGCGGCCTGCCTGCCGACGGCCTGGCTCACCGCGTGGCGGATGCTCACCACCCGGGGCCGGGTCGGCGACGGCGAGTCCGTGCTGGTCCAGGGGGCCGGCGGGGGCGTGGCCACCGCGGCCGTGGCGCTCGGCGTCGCACTCGGCAAGCGGGTGTACGCGACGAGCCGCGACGCCACCAAGCGGGAGCGGATCACCGAGCTGGGCGCGACCGCCCTGGAGCCCGGCGCCCGGCTGCCCGAGCGGGTCGACGTGGTGATCGAGACGGTCGGCGCGGCCACCTTCGACCACTCGCTGAAGTCGGCCGCCCCGATGGCCCGGATCGTGGTCTCCGGCGCCACCGCCGGCCACGAGCCCAAGGTGAACCTGCGTCGCGTCTTCGCCATGCAGCTGGAGATCCTCGGCACCTCGATGGGCACCCCCGACGAGCTGACCGAGCTGCTGGCGTTCTGCGCCGAGCACGAGGTGCGCCCGGTGGTGGACAGCGTGGTGCCGTTCAGCCGGATCGAGGAGGCGTTCGCCCGCCTGCAGTCCGGTGACGCCTTCGGCAAGGTCGTCGTCGACCACACCGCCTGACCGGCCACGCCGCCCTGGGCGACCGGTCAGAGATGGTCGTCCAGGGTGGCCACGCCGCCGCGGGTGGCGTCGGCCGGGAGCCGCTTCTTCGCCGCCGCGTCGCCGTAGAGCGTCCAGCGGAGGAACTCGACGGTGGTGTCGGCGACCACCCGCAGAGCCCGGCCGTCGGTGAGCAGGGCCCGCCCGTGGTCGCCGTCGGGCAGGCTGAGCATCGCCTTCGGCCACGGCACCGCGTCGTAGACCGCCTTGCCGGCGGCGTAACCCACCACCTCGTCGGCCTCACCGTGCACGAAGAGCTGCGGCGCCGCCGCCCCGGCGAACGCGGTGCCGACGCCGAGCGCCGTGCCGGCGAAGACGATCCCGGCGTCCAGGCGCTCGTCCCGGCCCGCGGTGAACAGCCCGATCGTGGTCACCCCACCCGCGCTGTGCCCGGTCGCGGCCACCCGCTCCGGGTCCAGCCGGCCGTGCAGCGGGTCGCCCGCCTTCCCGTCGAGGGCGAGCACCTGGGTCAGCACGTACGACACGTCGGCCGGCTGGTTGAGCACGTCGAGCGGGTTGCCGTCGCCGCCGGCGCCGGTGTGCGGGAACTTCGGCGCGGCCACCACGAACCCGGCCGCCGCCCAGCGGGTCAGCAGCACCTGGTAGTCCTCCGGCCGGCCGCCCAGGCCGTGGCTGAACAGCACCACGGGGAACCGGCCGGACGCCGCCGGCGCGGACCGCTCCGGCGCGCCGCCGGCCGCACCCCGCGCCGGGTACCAGAGGGTCACCGGCAGCGGGCGGTCGCCGTCGCGGTTCAGCTTCACCTGGCGTACGCCGACCGCGAAGCTCTCCGTGGGTGCGTGCCCGGCGGGCACCTGCGGCGCGGGCGTGGTGGCCTTCGGCGGGGCGTCGGGGGCGGCGCGCCCGGCCGGGGCGGAGCCGCCCGAGCAGCCGACCAGACCCGTGCTGAGCAGGGCGGCGGCGGTGACGAGGGCGGCAGGACGACGGCGCATGAACACGATTGTGCCTCGCGCTGCCGGGCGACCGGTCGGCATCGCACCCCCGCGTGACGCGATCGCCTCAACCGGTCGGCGGCCGCCCCGCCCGCAGCCGGTCCAGGTCGGCGGCGTCCTTCGCCCGGCGGGGCCGGTCGGGCATCCAGACCGGGTACATCTCCTTGAACTCGATCTGGGCGGCCACGCTGATCACCGGGGCGGTCCGCGGGCCGATCCGGCCCGGCGGGGCGTCCAGCATCCCCTCCGGCAGCGGGGTGCCGGCCCACGGCCCGGCCCCGACCACCACCCGTCCCTCCGGGTCCCGGTCCAGGTACGCGAAGCTCAGCTCGACGTCGCCCCGGACGAGGTCGAGCTGCTTCTCGACAGGCATCCGGGGGTCGGGGGCCCAGCCCAGCCCGCCGAGCCGGGCCGCCAGCGGGCCGGCGTCGCGCCGCCAGCAGTACCAGTCGACGTCCACGTGCGGCCGGCTCACCGCGCCGAGGTGGAAGTCCATCGCCCACCCGCCGCGCAGCCACACCGCGATCCCGGCCGCGCCGGTCAGCGCCACCACCTCGCGGATCGCGTCGAGTTGCCGCCCGGCCAGCCCGTCCATCCGGGGGAGGCTACCGAGGCGGGGGCGCACGTTCACCCGGGGAGGGCCCGGGTGGTCAGGGTGGTGACGCCGGGGCGGAGGGCGTCGGCGGGCAGCCGGTCCCGGGCGCGCCCGTCGTCGTAGAGGGTCCAGCGGAGGAAGTCGGTGGTGGCGGCGAGGACCTGCGCGAACCCGGTGCGGCCCGGGGTCAGGTACGCGCCGTGGCCCTGGCCGGGCAGGCTCAGGAACGCGGCCGGTCCGAGGCTGCGGGCGTACGCGGCCCGGCCGACCGACTCGGGCACGACCGGGTCCGCGCCGCCGTGCACGAAGAGCAGGGGCGCCACCGGGCCGGCGAAGCTGCCGGCCAGCCCGCCACCGGCGATGACGATGCCGGCGCGCAGCCGGGCGGAGTGCCCCGAGGTGAACATGCCGGCCGTGGTGAAGCCGCCCGCCGAGTGCCCGGCCGCGGCGAACCGGTCCACCGCGAGGTGCCCGGCCAGCGGGTCCCCGGCCCGGGCGTCGAGGCCGACCAGGTGGCGGATCAGCCGCCAGCCGTCGGCGGGCTGGTTCCGCACGTCGGCCCGGGTGAAGTCGCGCGCCCGCAGGTTGGTCCGCGGGTAGGCCGGCGCGGCCACCACGAACCCGGCCGCCGCCCAGCGGGTCGTCAACGGGGCGTGCAGTTCGGGGAGACTGCGCAGGCCGTGGCTGTAGACGACCACCGGGAACCGCCCGGCAGCCACCGGGGCGCCGGGCCGGGGGACGGGCCCGGCCGTCACCGCGCCGCCGGCGGGGTCGGCTGGGGCGGCGCCGCTGGTCATGTCGGCTGCGGCCGCGTCGCTGGTCGGCCCGGCTGTCACCGCGCCGCCGGTCCGTCCGGCCGCCGTGCGGGCGGTGGCGGGCGGCCGGGTGCCGGGCTCGGCCGGATACCAGACGGTGACCGGCAGCGGCCGGGGGCCGTCGGGGTCGACGACGAGGTGGCGCACGCCCACGGCGTACGGCCGCGGTGGCGCCGGCCGGAAGGGCGGGACCCGGTCGGTGGCGGCGGCCGGGGCGCAACCCGCCGCCAGCGCCACCAGCAGCGCGGCGGCCAGCCGCTGCACCCTCACCCCCTCACGGTAGGCGGCCGGCCGGCCGGTCCGGCCCCGCCGACCGGGCCGACGCGCCTCCACCGCCCGGACGGGGGTGGACGTCACCGGCCCGGCGGGATCATTCCGGTCGCGCCGCTTCGCTAGGGTCACGCCCATGGCTGAGAACTACACCGACCCGAGTGGCAACACCGCGCAGTTCCGCGCCTTCGTGGACTCGCCGGAAAGCGCGTCGACGGCGCCGGAGACACCGTCCCGGCTGCCGCTGTTCGCCGGCATCGGCGTGGCCGCCGTCGTGGTGGTCGCCGTCATCCTCTGGCTGGCGCTGGGCTGACCCACCCGCCGCCCACCCACCGCACCCCACCCCGCGCCACCCCGCGCCACCCCGCGCCACCCCGCGCGTTGATCATGAGGTTGGCGGCGCGAATCGCCCGGTTCCGTGCCGCCAACTTCATGATCGTCGGGGCGGGCGGGCGGGCGGGCAAGCGGGCGCGGACGGGCGGACGGGCGGTGGGGGCGCGGGGAACGGGGGTCAGAGGGTGAGGACCTCGCGGGTTTGTTGGGCGATCTCGCGTTCCTCGTCGGTGGCGATCACGCAGACCGTGACCTCGGCGCCGTCGGGGGAGATGACGCGGTCGCCGCTGCCGGCGTTGCGGGCCGGGTCCACGGCGATGCCGAGCCGCTCCAGGCCGGCCAGCGCCGCGGCGCGCACCGGGGCGGCGTGCTCGCCGACCCCGGCCGTGAAGGTGACCGCGTCGACCCGCCCGAGCAGGGCGTAGTACGCGCCCACGTAGCCGGTGATCCGGCGGCGGTAGACGTCGAACGCGAGCGCGGCGTCCGGGTCGCCGGCGTCCCGGCGGGCCAGCACCTCCCGCATGTCGTTGGCCCCGGTCAGCCCGAGCAGGCCGCTGCGGTGGTTGAGCAGGTCGTCGATGTCGTCCACGCCCATCCCGGCCTCCCGGCGCAGGTGGAAGATGATCGTCGGGTCGAGGTCGCCGCTGCGGGTGCCCATGACCAGGCCCTCCAGCGGTGACATGCCCATCGAGGTGGCCACGCTCCGCCCACCCTCGACCGCGCAGGCGCTCGCCCCGTTGCCCAGGTGCAGGGTGATCGTGTTCAGCTCGCCGTACGGCCGGTCGAGCAGTTCCGCCGTGCGCCGCGAGACGTACGCGTGCGAGGTGCCGTGGAAGCCGTACCGGCGCACGCCGTACCGCTCGGCGATCTCCCGGTCGATGGCGTAGGTGGCGGCGGCCTCGGGCAGCGTGTGGTGGAACGCGGTGTCGAAGACGGCCACCTGCGGGACGTCCGGCAGCGCCTCCCGGGCCACCCGGATGCCGGCCAGGTTCGCCGGGTTGTGCAGCGGTGCGAGCGGGACGAGGTCCTCGATGGCGGCGACCACCGCGTCGTCGATCCGCACCGGCGCGCTGAACCTGCGCCCGCCGTGCACCACCCGGTGCCCGACCCCGGCCAGTCCGGCCAGGTCGAGCCCCTCGATGATCTGCCGCACCGCGCTCTCGTGGTCGGCCGGCCCGCCGCCCGGCTCGCCGACCCGCTCGACGGTGCCCTTGTCGCGGACCTTGTCGCCGTCGTAGAGCCGGTACTTGACCGACGAGGATCCGCAGTTGAGGACCAGGATCCGGCTCATCGCGACTCCCCGGCGGCGGCCTGGATGGCGGTGATCGCCACCGTGTTGACGATGTCCGGCACGGTGGCGCCCCGGGACAGGTCGTTGACCGGCCGGCGCAGGCCCTGCATGACCGGGCCGACCGCCACCGCGCCGGCCGAGCGCTGCACCGCCTTGTAGGTGTTGTTGCCGGTGTTCAGGTCCGGGAAGATGAACACCGTGGCCCGCCCCGCCACCGGGCTGTCCGGCAGCTTGGTGGCCGCGACCTGCGGGTCGATCGCCGCGTCGTACTGGATGGGGCCCTCCACGAGCAGCTCCGGCCGGCGCTCCCGGACCAGCTTGGTGGCCGCCGCGACCTTCTCCACGTCGGCCCCGAAGCCGGAGTCGCCGGTCGAGTAGGACAGCATGGCCACCCGGGGCTCGATGCCGAACCGGGCGGCCGTGTCGGCCGAGGAGACGGCGATGTCGGCGAGCTGGGCGGCGTCCGGGTCGGGGTTGACCGCGCAGTCGCCGTAGACCAGCACGCGGTCGGCGAGCAGCATGAAGAACACGCTGGAGGCGACGGAGACGCCCGGCACGGTCCGGATGATCTCGAAGGCCGGCCGGATGGTGGCCGCCGTGGTGTGGGTGGCCCCGGAGACCATGCCGTCGGCGCGGCCGGTCTGCACCATCATGGTGCCGAAGTAGTTGGGCTGGGCCACGATGTCGTGCGCCAGCTCGGCGGTGACGCCGCGGTGCGCGCGCAGCTCCGCGTAGCCGGCCGCGAACTCGTCCCGCCACTCGCTGGTCACCGGGTCGACCACCTGCGCGTCGCCGACGTCGATGCCCAGCTCGCGGGTGCGCCGCGCCACCTCGTCGGGCCGCCCGAGCAGGGTCAGGTCCGCGACGCCCCGGCGCAGCAGCACCTCCGCGGCGCGGAGGATGCGCTCCTCGGTGCCCTCGGGCAGCACCAGCCGCCGGCGCTGCGCCCGCGCCCGGTCGATGAGGTCGTTCTCGAACATCAGCGGGGTGACCCGCTCCGACCGGCTGACCCGCAGCCGGCGGGCCAGGTCGACGGTGTCCACGCAGCGTTCGAAGGCGCCCAGCGCCGCCTCCACCTTGCGGGGGTTCGCCACGCTGGGCCGGCCCTCGATCCGGCTGGACGCCGCCACCGTGTCGTAGCTGTCGCTGGTCACCGACAGCACGGCCAAGCCGGTGTTCAGCCGCTCGACAAGCCGCATGGCGCGCGGGTCGGGCTGCTCGCCGAGCGTCAGCACCAGCCCGGCCAGGGAGACCTGGCCGGCCACGTGCGCCGCGCCGGCGGCCACCAGCAGGTCGGCCCGGTCGCCCGGCGTGATCACCAGCGCGCCGTCGGTGAGGTGGTCCAGCAGGGTGGGCACGTGCGCCGCGCCGACCACGTAGTCGAGCACGTCCCGGTCCAGCGCGGCCTGGTCGCCGGCGAGCAGGGTGGCGCCGAGCGCCGCCGCCACCTCCGCCACCGTCGGCGCCGACACGGTCGGCACCTCCGGGATGGCGTACGCGGGGACGGGCAGCTCGGGGAGCGTCATCGGCTCGGGCACGCGGTTGGCGACCGCCGCCACCACCGTCGCCCCCAGGTCCTCCAGGTCGTGGTACGCCCCGCGCAGCGCCGCCGCGATCGCCTCGGGCGGCTGCCCGAACCCGTCCACCACGGGCACCACCACGCTGCTGAACTCGGTCGCCAGGCGGGCGTTGAACGCCAGCTCGCGGGCGCCGGCGCCGTCCCCGTCGGCGAAGTCGCTGCCCACCACGACCACCGCGGGGCAGTGCCGCTCGACCGCGCGGTAGCGGGCCACGATGCGGGCGATCAGCTCCTCCCGGTGGCCGTCGGCGACCAGGGCGGCGGCCTCGGCGTAGGTCGCGCCGTGCAGCTCGTCGACCGGCAGCTCCACCCGGTAGCGCTCGGTGAGCAGGGCGAGGATCGGGTCGGGGCGCTGCCCGGAGACCAGCGGCCGGAAGGCGCCGATCCGCTCGACCTGCCGGGACAGCAGCTCGGCCAGCCCGAGCGCGACAGTCGACTTGCCCCCGCCGGACCCCACGCTGGTCAGGTACACGCTGCGCGCCACGACCTCACGCTACAAGATCGCGGGGTGCCCCGCCCGGGTCCTCCGACCCGTCATCCGGTCCCGGGCACGGCGGCTCACGCGCCGGTCGGTGCCAGCTCCCGTTCGTACACCTGCCCGGTCAGCTCGGCGCCGAAGCTGTGGTGGTGCTCCTCCTCGACCAGGCGGAAGCCCCGGGAGAGGTAGATCCGGCGGGCGGCGACCAGCGGGTGGTTGGTCCAGAGCCGGATGCGGGCGTATCCCGCCCGCCGGGCGAAGGCCAGGCACTCGTCGACCAGCCGCTCGCCGAGTCGCCGGCCCCGGGCCGCCCGGTCGACCAGCAGGATCCGCAGCTGGGCGGTCCGCTCGTCGGCCGCGACGCAGAAGACGCAGCCGACCCGCTCGCCGTCGACCTCGGCGATCCAGGCGGCCTCCCGTGCCGGGTCGTGGCCGGCGGCGTAGTCGGCGACGATCCGTGCCACGAGCGCCTCGAAGCTGGTGTCCCAGCCGAATTCGGCGGCGTACGTCTCGCCATGGGCCAGCACCACCCAGCCGAGGTCGCCGGGGCGGCCCAACGGTCGAATGAGAACCTCCGCGCTCATCGTCAACCCTCCACTACTGAAACACTCGTTTCAGTGGCAGAGTAGCGCTGTGAGCCAGCACGAGCGACCCGGGAGTCCCCGCCGCGACGAACTCCTGGAGCGGGCGTACCGGTACGCCCTGGCGCACGGGCTGGCCGAACTGTCGCTGCGCCCGCTCGCCGCCGCCATCGGCAGCAGCCCCCGGGTCCTGCTGTTCCTCTTCGGCTCCAAGGACCAGCTCATCCGTGCCCTGCTCGGCCGGGCCAGGGCCGACGAACTGGCCGCGCTCCGGCGGGCCCGGGAGGCCGGCGGCACCGGCGACTTCGCCGCGGCGGTGCGGGCGACGTGGGGCTGGCTCGTAGACCCGGCCCACCGGCCGATGCTGGTCCTCTGGGTCCAGGCGTACGCCCGCTCGCTGGGCGAGCCCGACGGGCCGTGGGCGGGATTCGCCCGGCAGACCGTGGAGGACTGGCTCGGGCTGCTGGCCGACGTCGACGGCGCAGCGGCCGCCGGTGGGGATCCGGCGCTCGGCCTGGCGCTGCTGCGCGGCGCCCTGCTCGACCTGCTGGCCACCGGCGACGCCGAGCGGGCCACGGCGGTCGTCGAGCGCTACCTGCGCCTGGTCGCGGCGGCGGGCTGAACCGCCGACCTACTCGTCGTCCTCGTCGTCGAGTCGCGCCAGCCAGGTGGCGAACCGCTCGATCGGGGTCTCGAACTCCGGGTTCAGGTCGACGAAGTCACGGAGCCGCTCGCCCAGCCACTCCAGGCTGACCTGCTCGTCGCCCCGGCGCTCGACCAGTTCCTCGATGCCACGGTCGGTGAAGTACATCTGCGTCCTCTCGCGGAAGTAGGGGCCGCCACGGGACGAGGGGCAGCGGCCGTCGTACGGTCGCTGCCCCTCGTGCCGGCGGTGCGGTCAGGTCACGGGCGGGGGAGAGCCGCCTCGATCAGCGCGTTCTGCTCGACCTCGTGCATCTTCGCCGAGCCGACCGCCGGCGCGGCGGCGGCCGGGCGCGAGATGCGGCGCAGCCGGACCTCGGGCAGGTGCTCCAGCAGGTTGAGCGCGACGAACGACCAGGCGCCCTGGTTGGCCGGCTCCTCCTGGACCCAGGCGAAGTCCTCGGCGTTCGGGTACTGCGACAGGGCGGCCCGGACCTCCTCGACGGGCAGCGGGTAGAGCTGCTCCATCCGCAGGATCACCGTGTCGGTCACGCCCCGCTCCTGCCGGGCCTGGAACAGGTCGTAGTAGACCTTGCCCGAGCAGAGCAGCACCCGCTTCACCTGCTCCGCGGCCGGGGCGGCGGTGTCGGCCAGCACCGGCTGGAAGGTGCCCGTGGTGAAGTCCTCCACCTGCGACACGCAGAGCTTGTGGCGCAGCAGCGACTTCGGGGTGAACACCACCAGCGGCTTGCGCTTCGGCGACAGGGCCTGGCGGCGCAGCAGGTGGAAGTAGTTCGCCGGGGTGGTCGGGATGGCCACCCGCATGTTGTCCTCGGCGCAGAGCTGGAGGAACCGCTCCGGGCGACCGGAGGTGTGGTCCGGGCCCTGGCCCTCGTGGCCGTGCGGCAGCAGCAGGGTGACCGCGGAGCGCTGGCCCCACTTCACCTCGCCCGACGAGATGAACTCGTCGATCACCGACTGGGCGCCGTTGACGAAGTCACCGAACTGGGCCTCCCAGGCGACCAGCGCGTTGATGTTCTCCACCGAGTAGCCGTACTCGAAGCCCATGGCGGCGTATTCCGAGAGCAGCGAGTCGTGCACGAAGAAGCGGGACCGCTCGCCGTCGCCGGTGAGCGACTTCAGCGGCAGGTAGTCGTCGCCGGTCTTCGCGTCGACCACCGACGCGTGCCGCTGGACGAAGGTGCCCCGGCGGGAGTCCTGCCCGGCGAGCCGGACGGTGACCCCGTCGTGCAGCAGCGCGCCGAACGCGATGATCTCGCCGAAGCCCCAGTCGATGCCGCCCTCGACGGACATCTTGCGCCGCCGCTCCAGCAGCTGCTGGATCCGCTTGTGCGGGGTGAAGCCCTCCGGCAGGTTGACGTGCGCCTCGCCGATCGCCTTGACCACGGCGGCGTCGGTGGCGGTGTCGACCTGCGGCTCCGGCTCCTCCTCGCGGCGCGGCCGGCTGAGCTGGCGCGGCGTGGTGGCGGCGTCCCGGGTGGCCTTGAAGACCCGCTCCAGCTGCGACTGGTAGTCGCGCAGCAGCTCCTCCGCGTCCTCCACGGTGATGTCGCCCCGCCCGATGAGCTCCTCGGTGTAGAGCTTCCGGACCGAGCGCTTCGAGTCAATGATCTTGTACATCTGGGGGTTGGACATCGACGGGTCGTCGCCCTCGTTGTGCCCGCGCCGGCGGTAGCAGACCATGTCGATGACGACGTCCTTGTTGAACGCCTGCCGGTACTCGAAGGCGAGCCGGGCCACCCGGACGACGGCCTCGGGGTCGTCGCCGTTGACGTGGAAGATCGGCGCCTGGATCATCCGGGCGACATCGGTGCTGTAGAGGCTGGACCGGCTGTATTCCGGGGCGGTGGTGAAGCCGACCTGGTTGTTGACCACCACGTGCACGGTGCCGCCGGTGCGGTAGCCGCGCAGCTGCGACAGGTTGAGCGTCTCGGCGACCACGCCCTGGCCGGCGAAGGCGGCGTCACCGTGCACCGCCAGCGGCAGCACGGTGTAGCCCTCCAGCTTGAGGTCGATCCGGTCCTGCTTGGCCCGGACGATGCCCTCCAGCACCGGGTCCACGGCCTCCAGGTGCGACGGGTTCGCCACCACCGACACCTTGACCGCGTGCGCGCCGTCCGGGGTGGTGAACTTGCCGTTCTGGCCGAGGTGGTACTTCACGTCGCCCGAGCCCTGGGTGGAGCGCGGGTCGAGGTGCCCCTCGAACTCCGAGAAGATCTTCTCGTACGGCTTGCCGACGATGTTGGCCAGCACGTTGAGCCGGCCGCGGTGGGCCATGCCGATCACGACCTCGTCCAGGCCGCCCTCGGCGGAGCACTCCAGGACCTCGCCGAGCAGCGGGATCAGCGACTCGCCGCCCTCCAGCGAGAAGCGCTTCTGGCCGACGTACTTGGTCTGGAGGAAGGTCTCGAACGCCTCGGCGGCGTTGAGCCGGTTGAGCACGTGCTTCTGCTCGTCCGCGCTGGGCTTCTCGTACTTGCGCTCGACCCGCTCCTGGATCCAGCGCCGCTCCTCCGGGTCCTGGATGTGCATGTACTCGATGCCGACGCGGCGGCAGTAGGAGTCGCGCAGCACGCCGAGGATCGAGCGCAGCTTCATCCGCTGCCGGCCGGCGAAGCCGTTGACCGGGAAGACCCGGTCCAGGTCCCACAGGGTCAGCCCGTGCTGGAGGACGTCCAGGTCGGGGTGCTTCCGGATCTTGAACTCCAGCGGGTCGGTGTCGGCCATGAGGTGGCCGCGCACCCGGTACGCGTGGATCAGCTCGTGCACCCGCGCGGTCTTGTTGATCTGGCCCTCGGAGTCGACGGCCACGTCCTGCACCCAGCGCACCGGCTCGTAGGGCAGGCGCAGCGAGGTGAAGATCTGGTCGTAGAAGCCGCGCTCGCCGAGCAGCAGCTCGTGCATCACCTTGAGGAACTCGCCGGACTGCGCGCCCTGGATGATCCGGTGGTCGTACGTGCTGGTCAGCGTGATGATCTTGCTGACCGCGAGGTCGGCCAGGGTCGCCTCGCTCATGCCCTGGTAGGGCGCCGGGTACTCCATCGCGCCGACGCCGATGATGGCGCTCTGACCCTGCATGAGACGCGGGATCGAGTGGACCGTGCCGATGCCGCCCGGGTTGGTCAGCGAGATCGTGGTGCCGGCGTAGTCCTCCATGGTCAGCTCGTTGCGGCGGGCGCGCCGGACCACGTCCTCGTACGCCTGCCAGAACTGCCGGAAGTCCATCTGCTCGCAGCCCTTGATGGAGGGCACCACCAGGTTGCGGGAGCCGTCCGGCTTGGCCAGGTCGATGGCGATGCCCAGGTTGACGTGCTCGGGGCGGACCATCGCGGGCTTGCCGTCGACCTCGGCGAAGGAGTTGTTCATCTCCGGGTGCTCGACCAGCGCCCGGACCATCGCGTAGCCGATCAGGTGGGTGAAGCTCACCTTGCCGCCGCGGCCGCGGGCCAGGTGGTTGTTGATCACGATGCGGTTGTCCACCAGCAGCTTCGCCGGCACCGCCCGGACGCTGGTCGCGGTCGGCACGGCGAGCGAGGCGTCCATGTTCTGCACGATCTTGGCAGCGACCCCGCGCAGCGGGGTGGTGCCGGCGGCGCTCGCCGTCGGCGCCTTGGCGGCCGGCTTGGCCGGGGCGGCCTTCTTCGCCGGAGCCGGCTCCGGGGCCTTCGCCGCCGGCTTGGCGGCCGGCTTCGCGGGGGCGGGCGCGGGCTTGGCGGCGGGCTCCTGGGTGACCGTGGCGACGGCCTCCTGCTGCTCGCCCGGCTCGGGGCGGACGGCCGGCTTGGCCGGGGCGGCCTGGGCCTCGGGGCGCGGGGTGGCGGCACCGGGCGCCGGCCGGTAGTCGGCGAAGAAGTCGTGCCAGGCCGAGTCGACGCTCGAGGGGTCGGCGAGATAGCGCTGGTACATCTCCTCGACGATCCACTCGTTCGGGCCGAAACCCGCCAGTGGGTTCTCCTGCGAAGTCTGCTGGGTCGACACGGCCGCTAATCGCCTCTTTCACGCGGTTGTGAATGTCACGCGGGCGCTCCCGAGCCCGTTCCCGGGCGCACGAGAGACGGGTCCCAGGCTACGCCGTGCGATCGACGCAGGCATTCTCGCCTCCGGCTGGTGGTCCGTTTCACAGAAGATGCCAGAAGTTCGGCAAACGCTGCGTGTCCCGCCCACTCCTGCTAGACAGCGACGGCCCCGGCCGGTGACACAGAGTCACCGGCCGGGGCCGTGTCGGGTAGCCGACTCAGGAGATGTCGCGGCGCCGGATGGTCAGCACGCCGATCACCCCGGCCACCACGGCGTAGCCGACCAGCACGGCGGCCCCCGCCCAGCGCGGCGGGTTGCCCGGGATCTCGGCGCCGCTCACCATCAGCGACGACGCCAGCGACGGGACGAGCAGCTGGAGCTGGTTGATCCAGTCACCGAACTTCGCGGCCAGCAGCCCGATCGCGATGGCCGCGCCGATGGCGCCGCCCAGGTAGAGCAGGATGCCGGTCACCGTGGCGCCGATCTGGCTGCGGATCAGCACACCGAGCCCGACGCCGAGCACCGACCAGAGCAGGTAGGCCAGCCCGTTGAGGGCCACCGCCCGCCAGACTGCGCCGCTGCCGAACTGGGCGCCGACGTCCGTGGCGTTCAGGATCAGCGGCGCGAAGACCAGGTTCAGCACCGTGGTGCCCACCCAGAAGAGCAGTGCCAGCACGCCGGCGGCGACCAGCTTGGCCAGCATCACCGCGGTGCGGTGGGGCGCGGTGAGAAACGTGGTGGTCACCGTCTGGTGGAAGAACTCGCTGGTCACCACCACGATGCCGAGCAGCATCACGATGAGCAGACCGAAGAACTGGCCGTTGGTGTAGAGGTTCGCGGCCAGGCTGTCGGCGCTGGACACGGCCTGCACCTGGTCGGCCTGGTCGGCCGGCACCTCGCCGATGTTGCCGCTGGTCAGCGCCTCGGTCTGCAACCAGTTGAAGGCCATCGCGAGCGCCCACAGCGGCACCGTGATCAGCGCGAAGATCCACCAGGTGTTGGTGGAACGGATCTTGAGGAGCTCGGATCGGACCAGATTCATCGGATCTCCGCCTTTCCGGCCGTCAGCTCCAGGAAGACCCCTTCGAGGTCGGGGCGTTCGGTGGTCAGCTCGTGCAGCTCCACCTTGGCGGCCAGGGCCACCCGGCCGACCGTCGGCGCGTCCACCCCGGTCACCAGCAGCGCGCCCTGCCCGTCGGCGTCCACCGTGGCCGACTGCTCGCGCAGCGCCGCGGCCAGCTCGTCGCCCTGCGGGGTGCGCACCCGGACCCGGGCGCCGTGCGTCATCGAGCCGATCACCTGCTCGACCGTCCCCTGCCGGACCAGCTTGCCGGCCGCGATGATCACCACGTCGTCGGCGAGCAACTGCATCTCGGAGAGCAGGTGGCTGGAGACCAGCACCGTGCGCCCCTCGGTGGCCAGCCCCTTGAGGAAGCCGCGCATCCAGCGGATCCCCTCCGGGTCCAGGCCGTTGGCCGGCTCGTCGAGGATCAGCACCCGCGGGTCGCCGAGCATGGCCGCGGCGATACCGAGCCGCTGCTTCATGCCCAGCGAGTAGCCCTTGAACTTGCGCTTCGCGGCCGGGGTCAGCCCGACCAGGGCGAGCGCCTCGTCGGCCCGACCGCGGGGCAGGCCCGCGGCCGCGCAGATCACCCGCAGGTGGTTGATCCCGGTCCGGCCCTTGTGCGCGCTGGACGCCTCCAGCACCGCGCCCACCGTGCGCAGCGGGTCGGGCAGGTCGGCGTACCGCTGGCCGCCGATCGTGGCCTCACCCGCGGTCGGCGTGACCAGGTTGAGCAGCATGCGCAGGGTGGTCGTCTTGCCGGCGCCGTTCGGGCCGAGGAAGCCGGTGACCCGGCCCGGCTGGACGGTGAAGGACAGGTTGTCCACCGCCCGGACGTTCTTGTATACCTTCGTCAGTCCCGACACCACGATCTGGCCGGTCCCGGCACTGGGGCTTGGCTGCCCGTCGGACATCGTTCTCCTCTCCTGCCCCGGCGGGCTCGACGCACGCCGGTGGGTGCGCCGTTGCGGGGGCGCCGTGCACAGCCTTCCAACCCGGCGCAAGGGGGTCAATCAGGCGGGATGCGTACGCCCTCCTCCCCCGGGGGCAGGAGCGGATCATCCGCAGGGAGGAGAGATCAGGCCGGCGGCAGCGCGATCCAGGTGGCCCGCGCCTGGCCGAGCAGCGCGCCGTCCGGGCCGTAGAGGCTGGAGTGCACCTCGGCCTTGCGTCCCGCGCCGCCGACCATCGCCCCGGTCACCACGCACTCGTCGCCGGGTCGCGGCAGCGCGGTGACCTGCGCGGCGATCCGGCCCAGCACGTACGGGCGGCCGGGCGCGATCACCGCCCAGCCGCCGGGGCAGTCCAGCGCCGCCCACACGGTCGCCGGCACCACCCCGTCCGGGACCCGGAACGGCGCGGCGGTCCGCCCGTCCGGCAGCCGGCCGGGGAAGATCCGCAGCCCCGCCGGGTTCGCCGGCCCGCAGACGTAGCAGCCGGGGAAGGGATGGTCCACCAGCCCCGGGTACGCGGCGGCCGCCGCCGCGGCCGTGGACCGGTCGACCGGCGGGACCACGGCGTCGACCGGCTCGACCCGGCGTACCTGGGCGATCACCTGGCCGTCCGGGTCACGGACCTCGCCGTCGACGACGGTCAGCGGGGTCTCCAGCGGTGGCGGCTTGCGCAACGTGACCTCCACCGGACCCCGGTCGTCCACCGCGGCGGCGAAGATCCCGGCGCTCCAGCCGCCGTTGCCCGAGCCGTCCGGTCCGTGGAAACGGGACTCGATGATCACGTGGCACCTCCCGGGGGTCGGCCGGCGTCGTCGCCGGGTCCGCCCGGGCAGCCTCGCACGCCGGTGCCGGCCCGCCGCGGGTGAGGGGCGTGCCGGAGCGCCGACCGGCGTTCACCGGATCGACACCCCTCATCCCCGGGGCCGGCACCCGGGCACCTTACACAGATACCCATGGCCGTTCTGCACGCCGCTGGCGCACCCCTCACGACCAGCGGATACACCCTGCTGATCGCCGACGACCCGACCCTGGTCGCGGCCGCGCAACGCCTGCGCCACGAGGTGTTCGCCAGCGAACTCGGCGCCACCCTGCACCCGGGGGCCGCCGGGCTCGACACCGACGAGTTCGACGCGTACTGCGACCACCTGGTCGTGCTGCGCGAGGGCACCGACGAGGTGGTCGGCACCTACCGGCTGCTGCCGCCCGGACGCACCGACCGCCGGTACGCCGACGGCGAGTTCGACCTGACCCCGCTGGCCCCGCTCCGCGACGGCCTGGTCGAGGCGGGCCGGTCCTGCGTGCACCCGGACCACCGCTCCGGCGCCGTGATCAACCTGATGTGGGCCGGGATCACCCGCTACCTGCACCTGCGCGGCTCCCGGTGGCTGGGTGGCTGCGCCTCGGTGCCGGTGGCCGACGGCGGGATCGCGGCCGCCGAGGTGTGGTCCCAGGTCACCGCGCGGCACCTGGCCCCGCCGCCCCTGCGCGTGACGCCCCGCCGCCCCTGGTTCGCCGAGCCGGCCGCCGCCGGACGCGCCGAGCCGGAGTTGTCGCCCGACGGCTCCAGGTCGCGGCGCGGCGTCAGACGCGCCGAGCTGGAGTTGTCGCCCGACGGCTCCAGGTCGCAGCGCGGCGTCAGACGCGCCGAGCTGGAGTTGTCGCCCGCCGAGAGGCGCGCGCTCGTCCCGCCGCTGCTCCGCGGTTACCTGCGGCTCGGCGCCTGGGTCGGCGGGGAGCCGGCGTACGACCCGGACTTCGGCTGCGCCGACTTCTACGTGCTGTTCTCCCTGGACCGGATGAACCCCCGCTACCTGAGGCACTTCCTGGGCGGGGCGGCGTCGTGACCGGCGACGGGCTCTGGCGTCCCGCCTCGGGCTGCGGGCCGGGCTGCCTGCCGGCGGCCCCCGCGCCGGACGTGTCGCTGCCGCGCCGGGTGGGGCGGCTGCTCGGCGTACTCGGGATGCTGTCGGCCGGGGTCGGCCTGGCCGCGCTGTTGCCGCTGCTGCCGGCCCGCGGCCGGCGGGCCGCGCTGCGCCGCTGGGCCCGGGGCACGCTGCGCGCCCTCGGCGTGCGGCTGGCGGTGCGCGGCCGGCTGCCGCGCCCACCGGCGCTGCTGGTCGCCAACCACGTCTCCTGGCTGGACATCCTCGCGGTGCTCGCGGTCGCCCCGGCCCGGATGCTGGCGAAGCGGGAGGTCCGCGACTGGCCGGTGCTGGGCCCGCTGGCCGCCGCGGCCGGCACGGTCTTCGTGGACCGGTCCCGGCCGCGCGACCTGCCGGCCACCGTCGGCCGGGTGGCCGGCGCGCTGCGTGCCGGCCACTCCGTGGCGGTGTTCCCGGAGGGCACGACCTGGTGCGGGGTGGCGGCCGGCTGCCGGCCGGGCCGGGGCTTCCGCCCGGCGGTGTTCCAGGCCGCGGTGGACGCGGGCGCGCCGGTGGTCCCGCTCCGGCTCGCCTACCGGTACGCGGGCGACGCGAGCACCCTGCCCGCGTTCCTCGGTGAGGAGACGCTCTGGGCGTCGGTCCGCCGGGTGCTCGGCGCGCGGGACCTGAGCGTCGCGGTGACGGTGGCCGCCGCGCTGTACCCGGCCGCCGGGGCGGACCGGCGGATGCTGGCCCGGGCGGCCGAGTCGGCCGTCCACCCGAGTCCGGTCCGGACGCCCGCCCGGCGGGCGGTGACCGGCGGGCGGATCGTCCGGCCGGCGGCGCCGGTCCGGGTCGGGGTGGAGGCGGAGCTGGACCTGGCCGCCTGACGCGTACGCGACACAGTCGCGACAGTCTTGTTCAGTCGCGATGTATCGCGTTATGCTTCCCCCGTCACGCGACGCACCGCCGATCGGCGCGTCACCGAGGGGAGGACGCCATGACCACCTGGATGGTCGACAGCCCGCAACGGCTCACCATGGACGAGCCGGTCACCCGGCTGGACGTCCGACTCGTCAGCGGCCGGCTCAACGTGGTCGGCACCGACGGACCGGCCCGGGTGGACGTCACCCGGATCAGCCGTCGGCCGGTCCGCGTCGAGCTGCGCGACGGCCGGCTCACCGTCGGCCACGAGCGGATGCCCCGCTGGCCGGGGATGCTCTGGTGGCTCGGCCAGCTCGGCCGCCGGTTCCGGGCCGAGGTCTCCATCGCCGTACCCGCGCACGTGCTGGCCGACCTGCAACTGGTGGACGGCTCGCTGGTCGCCTCCGGCCTGCGCCGGGACACCCGGGTCGACGTCACCTCCGGCCAGGTCACCCTCATGGGGCTGCGCGGTCACACCTCCGCGAAGGTCATCTCCGGTCCCGTCGAGGCGCTCGGCGTCGGCGGCGACCTCAACCTGGAGACGGTCTCCGGCGAGCTGATCCTCGCCGACAGCGCGCCCGAGCGCGTCCGCGCCCACGCCGTCTCGGGGTCGATCACCTGCGACCTGGACAACCCGCGGGGCAGCGACATCCGGCTCAGCGCGATCTCCGGCAGCATCACGGTCCGGGTCCGCGAGGACAGCGACCTCACCGTCCACCTGCACACCACCTCCGGCCGGATCACCAGCGGCTTCCCGCAGATCTGCGGCGGCCAGCACGGGTTCGGCGCGGTGAAGGACAGCCACGGGGTGCTCGGCGGCGGCGCCGGTAAGCTCTGGGCGTCCGCGACGTCCGGCAGCATCGCGCTGCTCGCCCGACCCGTCGAGGACGCCGACGACCTGGAGGAGCTGCCGTGACCGCCGTGTTCAGTCACGGGCGGCTCCGGCTCTACCTGCTCAAGCTGCTCGACGACGGCCCGAAGCACGGGTACGAGCTGATCCGCCTGCTGGAGGACCGTTTCCTCGGCCTCTACGCGCCCAGTGCCGGCACCATCTATCCCCGCCTGCAACGGCTGGAGGTGGAGGGGCTGGTCAGCCACACCGCCGCCGGTGGCCGCAAGGTCTACGAGATCACCGAGGCGGGCCGGGCCGAGCTGCGGCAGCGCGCCGACGAGCTGGCCACCCTGGAATCCGACATCACCGCCTCGGTGGCGGACCTCTCCACGCTCGCCGGCGAGATCCGCACCGAAGTGAGCGGCTCGGTGCGCGACCTCAAGCGGGAGCTGCGCGAGGCGGCGCGGCAGACCCGGCAGGCCCGCTGGGCGCCCCCGCCGCCGACCACCCGACCACCCGCCAACGGCGGCCCGGGCCGGACCGCCGAGTCGCCCCTGCTGGCCGAGTTCGACAAGCGGCTGGCCGCGTTCACCGTCGAGGTCGGCGCGCTGGTACGGGCGGGCCGGCTCACCGACACCCAGCTCCGCACGGCCATCCGCCTGCTCGACGGGGCCCTGGACGGGCTCCGCCGGCTGCTCCGCCAGACGTGACGCCGAGGGTGCCCCCCACCGGGGAGGCACCCTCGGCGGTCGGGGTGGCGGGGCGCGGCGGCTCACAGGTTGTTTCCAGGATCCACCCAGCGTGGCCGCAGCCGGAGCGCGGATGATGGGTGCCATGGTGGCTACCCAGACCGAGGCCAGACTGCTCGTCGTCGAGGACGACCCCAACATCCTCGAACTGCTCTCCGCGAGCCTGCGCTTCGCCGGCTTCGACGTCGCCACCGCGACCAGCGGCAGCGCGGCGCTCCACGCCGCCAAGGACCACCGGCCCGACCTGGTCGTGCTCGACGTGATGCTGCCCGACCTGGACGGCTTCGAGGTCATCAGGATGCTCCGCGAGGGTGGCACGCGCACCCCGGTGGTCTTCCTCACCGCCCGGGACGCCACCGACGACAAGATCCGGGGGTTGACCCTGGGCGGCGACGACTACGTCACCAAGCCGTTCAGCCTGGAGGAGCTGACCGCCCGGATCCGGGCGGTGCTGCGGCGCACCGCCACCGGCGAGCACGCGCCCTCCCGGCTGACCTTCGCCGACCTGGAGCTGGACGAGGAGACCCACGAGGTGCACCGCGCCGGCCAGCGGGTGCAGCTCTCGCCCACCGAGTTCAAGCTGTTGCGTTATCTGATGCTCAACGCCAACCGGGTGCTCTCCAAGGCGCAGATCCTCGACCACGTCTGGAACTACGACTTCCGCGGCGACGACAACATCGTCGAGTCCTACATCTCCTACCTGCGGCGCAAGGTCGACAACACCCAGCCCCGGCTCATCCACACGCTGCGCGGGGTCGGATACGTGTTGCGCAAGCCGGCGGCGTGAACGCCGTCCACGACGCGAAGGGCCGGCTGCGCAGCATCCCGCTGCGGGTGAAGCTGGTCGCCTCGGTGCTCGCGCTGGTCGCCGCGGCGCTGGTGGTGATCAGCGTCTCCACCGCGTACTTCCTGCACAGCTACCTGGTCGGTCAGATCGACTCCGAGCTGCGTGACTCGGTGAACCGGTTCGAGTCGATTCCGCCGACCGGCATCACCCTGCCCAGCGACTACCTCGTGGTGCTGACCGACCGGGGCACCGGGGAGATCAAGGGCGTCGCCTACGACACCACGCGCTTCCAGGAACGGGATCTGCCCAACTGGCCGGCCGACGCGGTCGGCTTCCAGAAGCTGGAGGGTGACCCGTTCACCGTCCGCGCCCGGGACAGCTCGGTCCGCTGGCGGGTGCTCTACACCCAGCTGCCGAACGGGCAGATGGCCGTGATCGGCGAGCACCTGACCGACGTCGACCTCGCGGTGAAGCAGCTCGTCTGGATCGACCTGCTGGTGGGTGGGGCGGTCCTGATCATCCTGGCCTCGGTCGGCGCGGGCATCGTGCGTACCAGCCTGAAGCCCCTCGTGGAGATCGAGCGGACCGCGGCGGCCATCGCCGGCGGCGACCTGACCCAGCGGGTGCCCGACCCCGAGGAGGGCCGGCCCTGCCCGACCTCCGAGCTGGGTCGGCTCTCCCGGGCGCTGAACGCCATGCTCGCCCAGATCGAGGCGGCGTTCACGGCGCGGGCGGCCTCCGAGGCGGCGGCGCGCAGCGCCGAGGTCAGCGCCCGGGATGCCGCCGCCGCGGCGCAGGCGTCCGAGGCGCGGGCCCGCCGCTCCGAGGAGCGGATGCGGCAGTTCATCGCCGACGCCTCGCACGAGCTGCGCACGCCGCTGACCACCATCCGGGGCTTCGCCGAGCTGTACCGGCAGGGCGCGGCCCGGGCGCCCGAGCAGACCGCCGGGCTGCTGCGCCGGATCGAGGACGAGGCGTCCCGGATGGGCCTGCTCGTGGAGGACCTGCTGCTGCTGGCCCGGATGGACCGCGAGCGGCCCATCGCGCTGGCGCCGGTCGAGCTGCCGGTGCTCGCCTCGGACGCCGTGCAGGCGGCGCGGGCCGTGGAGCCGGACCGGAGCATCACGCTGGAGATCGAGCCGGGCGTCGGCCCGCTGGTGGTGCTCGGCGACGACGCCCGGCTGCGCCAGGTGATCGGCAACCTCATGACCAACGCGCTCACGCACACCCCGCCGGACACCGCGGTGACCCTGCGGCTGCGGACGGAGCCGGGGAACCTGGCCGTGGTGGAGGTGGCCGACACCGGTCCCGGGCTTACCCCGGAGCAGGCCGAGCGGGTGTTCGAGCGGTTCTACCGGGTGGACGCGGCGCGCACCCGGCGGGCGGGCGGGCCGACCAGTACGGGTCTCGGGCTGGCCATCGTCGCCGCGCTGGTGGCCGCGCACCACGGCACCGTCGAGGTGGCCGAGACGCCGGGTGGCGGGGCCACCTTCCGGGTGAAGCTGCCGCTGCTGCCCGAGGCGCCCGAGCCCGGCGAGTGACTTTCAGAAAACATTCAGGCGGGTTCCAGCCTGGTTGCAGTGCCGAGGGAGAAGGTGGAGTCATGACCGACCACGAAACCGATCCGCAGCGGTCGCCGGTTCCCGCCGACGCCGAGCCGTCGCACCCGACCGCCGAGCTGCCCCGCACCGAGAGCGGGCAGTCGGACCCCACCGTCACCCCGGCCACCGCGCCGGTTCCGGCCGACTCCCCGGCCGCCGGAACCACCGCCCCGGCCGGACACACCGAGGCGACCACGCCGGCCAGCCCGTACGCGCCGCCGGCGGCCACGCCGTACCCGGTGTCCGGGCAGCCGCAGCCCTGGTACGGGGCGCAGCAGCAGAGCGGCTGGGCGCACCAGGGCGGCACCGGCTACGCGCCGCAGGCCGGCGGGCCGGTCCCGCCGTACCAGACGCACCAGCCGTACCAGCAGCACCAGGCCGGGCAGCCGGTCCCGCCGTGGGGCCCGCAGCAGCCGGCGCGGCCCAGCCGGGCCGGGAAGTTCATCGGCGCCGGGGCGCTCGCGCTGGCGCTGATGCTCGGCTCCGGCGTGGCCGGGGGCGCGCTCGCCCTCGCCCTCGACGGCGACGGGACCGTGACCCGCACCTACACGGCCGCCCCCGTGCTCAACAGCGCCGACCTGCCGAAGATCGCGGCCGCCGTCCAGGACAGCATCGTCACGATCATGACGGACAGCGGTGAGGGCTCCGGGGTGATCCTCAGCGCCGACGGGTACGTCCTGACCAACAACCACGTGGTCGCCTCCGCCAGCGGCGACACGGTGAAGGTGGTCTTCGCCGACGGCAAGACCGCCCAGGCGAAGATCGTCGGCACCGACCCGAAGACCGACCTGGGCGTGGTCAAGGCCAGCGGGGTGAGCGACCTGAAGGCGGCCAAGTTCGGCGACAGCGACGCCATGCAGGTCGGCGACCAGGTGCTCGCCCTGGGCAGCCCGCTCGGCCTCCAGGGCTCGGTCACCGCCGGCATCCTGAGCGCCCGCGACCGCACCATCCAGGCCGGCGAGGGCGGCCAGCAGCAGGCCCCGCAGCAGGGCGCCAGCTCGATCTCCGGCCTGCTCCAGACCGACGCCCCGATCAACCCGGGCAACTCCGGCGGCGCGCTGGTCAACACCCGGGGCGAGGTGATCGGCATCAACACCGCCATCGCCACGGCCGGGCAGGGTAGCAACGGCAACATCGGCGTCGGCTTCGCCATCCCGAGCAACAAGGCCAAGGACGTGGCCGAGAAGCTCCAGCGCGGCGAGAAGGTCAGCCACCCGTCCCTCGGCGTCAGCGTGGCCGCGGCGGAGGACGGCGGCGCGCTGGTCTCCGACGTGGTCGCGGGCAGCGCCGCCGACAAGGCCGGGCTCCAGCGGGGCGACGTGATCACCAAGTTCGGCGACAAGGTGATCAACGACTCCAACGACCTGGTCGGCGCCGTGCAGGCCGGCAAGGTCGGCGACCGGGTCGAGGTCCAGTTCAAGCGGAACGGATCGGCCGAGACGGCAACCGTGACGCTCGCCGAGACGTCATAACACCAGACCTGCCTCCTCCACGGGCGGCGGGTGACGGAGCCAAGGGGGTTGGTTCCGTCACCCGCCGCCTATTTTCGTGCCTCACCCGGTCCGGGTGAGCCGGGCTCACCCCGTCCGGCGGCACCCTCGGGGCATGACGACCACCTCCGCCGTCCGCACCGACCAGGACATCCAGCGGGACGTGCTCGCCGAGCTCGACTGGGACGCGCAGACCCGGCCCACCGAGATCGGGGTGACCGTCGCCGACGGCGTGGTCACGCTGACCGGCCAGGTGGACAGCTACGCCCGGCGTTGGGCCGCCGAGCGCTGCGCGCACCGGGTCCGCGGGGTCCGCGCGGTCGCCAGTGACCTGGAGGTGCGGTTGCCGGTCGCCGACGAGCGCACCGACGCCGACATCGCGATCGCGGCCAGCCGGGCCCTGGAGTGGGACAGCTTCGTCCCCGCCGAGCGGCTGGACCTCACGGTCGCCGACGGCTGGGTCATGCTCCGCGGCCAGGTCGAGTACGGCTTCCAGCGCCGCACCGCCGAGCGGGAGCTGCGCCGGCTGCGGGGCGTACGCGGGGTGACGAACCTCGTCGAGGTGCGCCCGCCGACCCCGCCCAGCGACGAGCAGAACCGCCGCGACCTGCAACGCCTGCTGTTCCGGCGGACCGGCACCGAGCGCATCGAGGTGCGGGTCAGCGGCGACACGGTGGTGCTCGACGGGGTGGTCCGCCGGTGGTGGCAACGGGAGGAGGCGGAGCGGGCGGCCTGGGCCACGCCGGGCGTGCGCGAGGTGCACGACCGGCTCGTGGTGGCCGGCTGAGCGGCCGTTTACCGCTCGGAGCGCCGGGAAACCGCCGCCGGTCACGTACGCCGGGGACCCATCGGGGAGGACTCGTGGCCGTGAACCAGCCGCCGTCGGACCGTACCCGAACCGGGCACCTGCGGCTCGCCATGGTGGTGCCGCCCTGGCTGTCCGTGCCGCCGGCCGGGTACGGCGGCCTGGAGCACCTGGTGGCCGGGCTGGTCGACGCCCTGGTGGACCGGGGGCACGCGGTGACCCTGTTCGGCGCCGGCCGGGAGAACGGCACGGCCGGTGACTTCGTCTCCACCTGCGCGGACCTCCAGTTCCACCGGCTCGGCGAGTCGCTGCCCGAGCTGGCCCACCTGGCCCATGTGAACCGGTTGGTGGATCCGGCCGACTTCGACCTGGTGCACGACCACAGCACCATCGGCCCGCTGCTCGCCGGCCGCCGCCGCGTGCCCACGGTGGCCACCGTGCACGGCAACCCGGTGGGCGAGTACGGCACCGTGCTGAGCAACACCGACGAGGGGGTGGGCCTGGTGGCGATCTCGCACGCCCAGCGCGAGGCCAACCCGGACCTGCCCTGGGTGGGCACGGTGCACAACGCCATGGCGCTGCGGGAGGTGCCGCGCAAGCGGGGCCCCGGCCGCGGGCCGGTGCTCTGGCTGGCCCGGTTCAGCCCGGACAAGGGCCCCGACGTGGCGATCCGCGCCTGCCGGGCGGCCGGCGTGCCGCTCACCCTGGCCGGCAAGTGCAACGAGCCGGCCGAGCGCCGCTACTTCGAGCAGGTGGTCGAGCCGATGCTGGGCGAGGACGTCACCGTGGTCCTCAACGCCGACCGCGAGGCCACCCAGCGGCTCCTGTACGACGCCCGCTGCCTCATCATGCCGATCCAGTGGGCGGAGCCGTTCGGCATGGTGATGGTGGAGGCCATGGCAACCGGCACCCCGGTGGTGGCGCTGCGCCGGGGTGCCGTGCCGGAGCTGGTCCGGGACGGGATCACCGGGTTCGTCCGCGACCGCGCGGAGGAACTGCCGGCCGCGCTGCGCGACGTGGCCGGCCTCGACCCGGCCGACTGCATCATGCACGTGGCGCAGCACTTCTCGGTCGAGCGGATGGCCGCCGGTTACGAGGCGGTCTACCGGGCCTTCCTCGCCGACCGGGCCGCGTTCGCCGGGCGGCCCGAGGCCGCGCCGGTCACCGCCGGCTGACTCCTCAGGTGCGTCCCGTCGCCAGGTCCGCGGCGGCCTCGTCGAGTTCGCGGGCGTACCCGGGGCTGATGCTGCCCTCGCGCCGCCGGTCGGCGATCTTGTCGCGGAGCCGGTCCACGGCGCCGGTGAGGGCGCCCTCGCCGGTCGCGGCGCTGGCGTTGCGCAACAGGTTGCGCAGGTCCACGCCCACGTCGTCGCGGATCTGGCCGGCGGCCAGCCCGGCGTCGATGAGCCCCTCCACCCGGTGCGCCGCCTCGCTGAGGTCGCCGCCGGCGGGCGGGGTCGGCGTGCCGGTCGCGGGCGGCCGGCGGGTCGGGCCGGGCGGCTCGCTGGTGGCCGGCCCGTCGCGGCTCGGCGTCGCGGTGGACGGGACCACCACGGGCCCGGCGGTCGGCGCCGACCGCGACGGCGCCTGCCGGTCGGGCAGCAGTGCGGGCACCAGCAGGGCGGCGCCGGCGACCACCACCACGCCGGCCGCCACCAGGGGCAGCACCCGGCGAGGTCGGGACGCCCCGGCGGCGACGGGCGCGGGACGGGCGGGATCGGCCGGCGGTCGCGGCGGGGCGGGCAGCGCCGGGAGGGTCACGGTCGGGGCCAGCATGGTGGCGGCCTGCGGGTCGGCGGGCAGCAGCTGGTCGCGGAGCACGGCCGCCACCTGGTGCGCGGTGGGCCGCCGGCGCGGGTCGCGGGCCAGGCAGCGCAGGCAGATCTCCGCGACCGGCGCGGGCAGGCCGGGTACGCCGTCCAGCGTGGGCGCGGCGTCCTCGGCCAGCGCGGCGCTGAGCTGCTCCCAGGTGTCCGCCGGGTACGGCGGCTGCCCGGTCAGCGTCTCGAACAGCAGCACACCCAGCGAGTAGACGTCGGTGGCCGGTTGCGCCGGCGCCCCGTCCAGCCGTTCCGGCGCCACGTACGCCGGGGTGCCGAACGTGCCGCCGTCCTCGTCCTCGTCGGGGGCGCCGACCCGGGTGGCGATCCCGAAGTCGAGCACCTTCGCGCCGACCCGGGTCATCATCACGTTCGACGGAGTGATGTCCCGGTGCACGATGCCCAGCCGGTGCGCGGCGGCCACCGCCTCGGCCACCTGCGCGCCCGTCTCCACCGCCGCCGGCCAGGGCAGCGGCCCCTCGGTGAGCCGGTGTTCCAGCTCCTCGCCGCTGAGCAGTTCCATCACCACGAACGACGTGATCGAGCCGTCCGGCGCCACCGTCTCGCCGTAGTCGTGCACGGCGGTGACGTGCGGGTGGACGAGCTGGGCGGCGGAACGGGCCTCCTCGCGCACCATGTCCCGGAACCGGGCGTCGGCGGCGAGCGAGGGGGCGAGCACCTTCACCGCCACCACCCGGTCCAGCACCTCGTCGCGGGCCCGCCAGATCACCGACATGCCGCCGGCCCCGATCTGGTCGATGAGCCGGTACCTGCGGGCCAGCAGCCGGCCGGCGTGCAGCGTCGCCTTCACATCGCACCTGCCTGGGCTTGGGAGCGCTATCAGGTTGCGGGAATGTGTCCGGCCTGTCAACGGGTGTCCGTTCTCCGGTCGCGTCCCGCGCCGCGCCGGTCGCGCGCCGTGACGTGGCGACCGGCCCCGACCGGCTCGGCGAGGCGGACTGTGCGGGGCGTGCCAGGATGAACGGCATGGCAGGCGGTCCGGTGGCGTTCGTGCTCGGCGGCGGGGGAGTGCTCGGCGCCGTCGAGGTGGGCATGCTCCGGGCCCTGTTCCGGGCGCGGATCCGGCCCGACATGGTGCTCGGCACCTCGATCGGCGCGGTCAACGGCGCCCTGGTCGCCGCCGACCCCACCGAGGCGGTCACCGACCGGCTGGTCCGCCTCTGGGCCTCGCCCGAGGCCAGCGAGGTGTACGGCGACTCGGTCGCCCGGCAACTACGGCGCTTCGCGGCGCGTACCCACCTGCACTCGCCCCGGCCGCTGCGCCGGCTGCTGGAGAGCGAACTGGGCGAGGAGACCACCTTCGCCGACCTGAAGGTGCCGTTCCGCTGCTGCGCGGCGAACATCGAGCGCGCCGCCGAGCACTGGTTCCACAGCGGACCGGTGGTGCCGGCCGTGCTCGCCTCCGCCTCGGTGCCCGGGCTGCTGCCGCCGACCCAGATCGACGGCCTGCACTACATCGACGGCGGGGTGGTCAACTCCATCCCGGTCGGCGAGGCCGTCGCGGCCGGCGCGACCCGGATCTTCGTGCTGCAGGTGGGCCGGATCGAGCGCGAGCTGAGCCCGCCGCGCCGGCCCTGGGAGATCGCCCAGGTGGCCTTCGAGATCGCCCGCCGGCACCGGTTCGCCCGGGAGATGGCGGCGCTGCCGGAGGGGGTGGAGGTGCACGTGCTGCCGACCGGCGGTCTGGAGCCGCGCGACGACAGCCCCTGGGCGTACCGGGACATCGCGGCGGTGGGGCGGCGGATCAGCCGGGCGTACACGGCATCCCGCCGCTACCTGGACACCGCGCTGGAACGCTGATGCCGCTGCCGCCGCGGTGGGTACGCCGGATGCTGCTCGCGCCCGGCGTGGTGCTGCTCGCCGTGGCGGTGGTGACCACCCTGCCGGCCTGGGCGCTGCTGGCCCTGGCCGCGTCACCGCTGGTGCCGGGACACCTGCGCCCGCTGCGGCTGCTCTGGATCGGCACCGTCTACCTGATCTGGGACGCGACCGCGCTGCTCGCCCTCTTCGTGCTCTGGCTGGCCTCGGGTTTCGGCGCGCGCAAGCGGTCACCGGCCTTCCAGCGGGCCCACTACGTGCTCGCCGGCCACTTCCTGCGGGTGCTGTTCTGGCAGGCCCGCTGGACCCTGCGGCTGCGCATCGACGTGGTCGGCACCGACCCGGACACCGCCCTGCCCGGCCGGCCCGAACTGGTGCTCTGCCGGCACGCCGGGCCGGGCGACTCGTTCATCCTGATCCACGCGCTGGTCAACTGGTTCCACCGGGAGCCCCGGATCGTGCTCAAGGAGACCCTCCAGTGGGACCCGGCGATCGACGTCCTGCTCAACCGGCTGCCCAACCGGTTCATCGCACCGGGGCCCGACGGGCGGGAGTCCGCGATCCGGCAGGTCGGCCACCTCGCCACCGGCCTGGACGACGACGACGCGTTCGTGATCTTCCCGGAGGGCGGCAACTTCACGCCGAAGCGCCGGCTCCGGGCCATCGCCCGGCTGCGCGCCCTCGGCCTGGAGCGGATGGCACGGCGCGCCGAGCGGATGCGGCACGTGCTCGCCCCGCAGCCGGGCGGGGTGCTCGCCGCCCTCGACGCCGCCCCGGACGCCGGGGTGGTCTTCGTGGCGCACACCGGGCTGGACCAGATGCTCACCGTCGCCGACGTGTGGCGCGAGCTGCCGATGGACAAGCGGATCGTGATGCGCTTCTGGTCGGTGCCGCCCGAGGAGGTGCCGGCCGGCAAGCAGGAGCGCATCGACTGGTTGTTCGACTGGTGGGCCCGGATCGACAGGTGGATCGCCGCCAACCGGAACGGGGCGGCCGCGGCCGCCGACTGACCCGGGTTCGGTCTGCGTGCAGCGACCGGCCGGAACGCCACGTAGGGTGCGCTGGTGGAGCAGATCTGCGTGGTGACGACGGTGGTGGACGCCCGCTCCGTCGCGGACGTGCTGGCGGCCGCGGCCGTCGCCGGTCGGCTGGCGGCGTGCGCCCAGGTCGGCGGGCAGGTGGACAGCACCTACTGGTGGCAGTCGGCGATCCAGACCACCGCCGAGTGGTCGATCCAGTTGAAGACCGCGCCGGACCGGGTGGACGCGCTGGTCGACCAGCTCCGCGCCAACCACCCGTACGAGGTGCCGGAGATTCTGGTCACCCGGGTGGAGAGCGGCAACCCCGACTACGCGGCCTGGGTGCACGACCACACCCGTCCCTAGGTACGCCTACTCTGTCTCCCCGCCCCGCCGCTCAGGATGCTGGCGGGGTGGAGAACACCGGCTACCCCTGCCCCGGCTGCGGCGCCCCCGCCGACCTCGCCTCCGGCTGCCCCGGTTGCGGCCGTCCGCCGTACCCGCCGGCCGCCGAGGTGGTCCGGCTGGACCACGAGATCGCCGAGCTGGCGCCGCGGGTCGAGGCGGCCCGGGCCGCGTACCAGGAGCTGTCCGGCCGGCTGTCCACGGCCCGGCAGCGGCGTGCCGACCTGGCCGCCCGGATCCGCCTGGAGATCCCGGCGCCGCGCCCGGTCCCGGTCGCGCCGGCGGTGCGCCCGCAGCCGGCCGCCGTCCCGGCCCGCCCCGGCGGGGCGGAGACCTCCACCCGGGCCGTGCAGAGCCTGCTCTTCGTCCTCGGTGGACTGCTGCTCGGCACCGCGGCGGTGGTCTTCACCGCCGTCGCCTGGGCCGCGTTCGGGGTCGCCGGGCGGGCGCTGATCCTGCTCGCCTTCACCGCCCTGGCCCTCGCCGCGCCGCTGGTGGCCCGGGCGCGCGGGCTGCGCGGCACCGCCGAGACCTTCGCGGCGGTGGGCCTGCTCCTGGTGCTTCTCGACGGGTACGCCGCCTGGTCGGTGGACCTGTTCGGGGTGGCCGGCTGGCCGGGGACCCGGTATGCCGCGCTGGTCGGGGGGATCGGCGCCGCGGTCGCGGCCGGGTACGCGCGCCTGAGCCGGCTGACCGTGCCCTGGTTCGCGGCGCTGCTGACCGCCCAGCCGGTGCTGCCCCTGGCCGCGGTGTCCGTCGAGCCGTCCGCCGCCGCCTGGGCGCTGGTCCTGACCGCGCTGGCGCTGGGCGACCTCGTGGTGGTGGTCGCCCTGCGCGGCCGGGTCGCCTCGACCGGCCCGGTGGCCGGTCGGGTGGCCGGGGTGGGGGCCGGTCCGGTGGGCGGGGTCGGGTTGGCCGGCGGGGGGCCGGTCCAGCCCGACGCGGGGCCGGGGGCCGGGGGAGCGGCGGCCGGCGGGGGGCCGGCCGCCGCACCGCCGCCCCTCCCGGTCCGGTCCGGTGTGCCGTCCGCGCTGCTGGCCGGGTGGGTGCTCGCCTGGGCCGGGCACGGCGTCGCGCTGGCCTTGGCGGCCGGCTGCGCGCTGGTGCCGCTGGCCCTCGGGCGGGCGGCCGGGACGCCGCTGCTGGCCGGCGGTCCGCTGCTGGTGGTGGCGCTCGCCCTGACCGCCGGGGCCCTGGCCGCGGGTGGCCGGACCTACCGGGCGGTCACCGCCGGGCTGCTGGTGCCCGTGCTGGCCGCCGCGCTGATCCGGCCGGTCGCCGCGCTGCGGCCCGGGTTGCTGCTGCTGGCGGCGGGTCTGGTGGTGGTCGCGCTGGCCGGTGCGGTCCGGGCCCTGCCGGCCGGTCCGCGGACCGGCCCGCGACTGGGCGCCGTCCTGGTGGCCGCCGGTCTCGGCCAGGTCGCCACCGTCCTCACCGGACTGGTCGCCACGGCCACCGTGACCGCCTCCTTCCCCGCCTGGCAGGGCGGGCGGGCCGCCACGGTCCCGTCCTGGGGGTGGCAGCTCCCGGTCGCCGTGCTGGGCACGGCCGTCGCGCTCGCCCTGCTGGCACCCCGGGCGGCCCGGCCGCTGGTCGGCGTGGTCGGTGGCGCGCTGGCCGTGCTGGCCGCGCCGGCCGTGGCGGCCACGCCGTGGCCGCTGGTGCTGGTCGCGGACCTGGCGGCGGCCACCGCGCTGCTGCTGGTGGTCGTGGCCCGGCCGCGCCGCCGGTTCCCCACCGTGGTGGTCACCGCGTTCACCGCGGCCGTCCTGCTCGGGCACGCCCTGCTGGTCGGCTGCGCCGCGCCGGGCGGCGCGGGCGCCGTGCTCGCCGTCCTGGCGGTGCTCGGCCCGGTCGTGGCGGCACGGGGCCGCCGGGGCCGGGGCGCGCAGCCGGTCGTCGCCGGGGTGGCGCTGGCCGTGGCGCTGCTCGCCGTACCGGCGGGGGTGGCCGTCGCGCTCTTCGGCCTCGGCGCGCCGCCCTGGTGGCAGCTCCGGGGCGCGACCGCCGCCGTCGCGGTGCCGGTGGTCGCCGTCCTCGCCGTCCGTCGCCACTGGCCCGACCTGCACGGGTACGCCTCGACCGGCCTCGCCGTGGCGGTCGCGGCGGTCGGTCTCGGGCCGCTGGCCCTGGTGGCCGGGGAGCCCGTGGCGCTCTACGCGGCCGCCGGGGCGCTGCTGGCGCTGGCCGCCGGGGGCGGCGTCCGGCCCGGTCCCGCCCCGCGGGCGGTCGGCGCCGTGCTGGCCGGCCTGGCGCTGCTCGCCGCCGCCCCGGCCGCCCTGGCGACGCTGCTGGACCTGCCGGTCCGGCCCTGGTCCGGGGTGCCCGCCGTCGAGCCGGCGCCGGGTGCCTGGCGCGCGGGGCTGGTGCTGCTGCTGCTCGGTGCCGCCGCGGCGGCGTACGCCCGGATGGCGCCCGCGCCGGGTGACCGCGCCGCGTCGGACGCGCCGACCTGGATTCGCGGGAGCGACGGCCGGTGGCTGCCCGCGCTGGCCGGGCTGCCGTTCGGCGCGGTGGCCCTGCCGGTGCTGCTGGCGGCGGCCGGCGCGCCCTGGCCGGTGGTGCCCGCGCTGGTCTTCGGGACCGGGGTGGCCGTGCTGCTGCTGGCCGCGCTGGGCGGCCCTCGCCCGGCCGCGCCGCTGGTCCTGCTCCCGCTGGGGTTCGCCCTCACCGCGCCCGGGCTGGGTGGGCTCGTCGCCACCCGGGCCGGGACCCTCGCCGGTCTGGGGGTGCTGGTGGTGGCGGCGGCCGTGGTGGGTGCTGCCGGCCGGCCGGCCGAGGCACGGCTGGCGGGCTGGCTGAGCGCCGTGGCGACGGCCACCGGCTTCGCGGTCACCGCGGCGCTGGCCGGCGGGCTGCCGCTGCGTACCGCCGGGTTCGCGGTGCTGGCCGTCGCGGCGGTGACCCTGCACGCGGTGCCGGCGCTGCGCGCCCGGGTCGCCGGCGCGTCCGGACCGTCGCAGCCGGCGGGTGGGGAAGCGGCACGGGCGGCCGCCCCGGCCCGCGCGGGCGTGGCGGTCGGTGCCGTGGCGCTGGAGGCGGCGGCCCAGGCGGTGGCGCTGCTGGCGTTGCTGCTCACCGGCGGCGCGCTGCGGCACGCGGCGGCCGTCTGCGTGCTGTGGGGCGTGGTGGTGGCCGTCCGGGTGCTGCGCCGGGGCGAGACGCCGGCCCGGCGGTGGGGCCTCGCGGCGGTCGCCGGGGGCAGCGAACTGCTCGGCGGCTGGCTGCTGCTGGCCGCCGGTGGGGTGGCGGTGCTGGAGGCGTACACCCTGCCGGCGGCGGCGCTCGCCCTCGGCGCGGGCCTGCTGGCACTGCGGACCCGGCCGGGGCTGAACAGCTGGCTGGCGCTCGGCCCGGGGCTCGGCGCGGCGCTGCTGCCCAGCCTCGTGTCGGTGCTGGCCGCGCCGGACGCGCAGCCGGCCCGCCGGCTGGCCCTCGGCCTGGTGGCGCTGGGCGCGGTGCTCGGCGGGGCGGTCCGGCGCTGGCAGGCGCCGGTCCTGCTCGGCACGGCGACCCTGGTCCCGCTGGCCCTGCACGAGCTGGCCCGCGGCTGGGACCTGCTGCCCCGCTGGATCTTCCTCGGCCTGGGCGGCCTGGCGCTGATCGCGCTCGCGGCGACCTACGAGCGGCGCCGGCGGGACCTGGTCCGACTCCGGGCCGCGGTGGGCGGGATGAGGTAGGGCTAGCACCACCCCGGGCTGGGGGGTTGCCAGGATTACCCACCGCAGTCAATTCCCGCAGAATCGGTTACGCAGAGTCGTGTCGCCGGCGTGGCGCGCGAACCGAGGAGCGGGGGAGCGGATGACCTCATCGACGGTGACGGCACCGGCGGAGACCCGGCGGGGCAGCGACTACGCGCGGCTGTCCCGCCGGGTCGCCGCCGCCGGCCTGTTCGACCGGCGACCCGGCCGGTACGCGGCCCGGATCGCGCTCACCCTGGGCGCCTTCCTGGCCGGCTGGGCCGTGGTGGTGGCGGTCGGCGACTCCTGGTGGCAGGTGCCGCTGGCGGCGCTCATGGCGGTGGCCACCACCCAGGTGGCGTTCCTCGGCCACGACGCCGGCCACCGGCAGATGTTCCGCCGGCGCGGGCCGAGCGAGGCCGCCGGCATGGTCACCGGGAACCTCGCGGTCGGGCTCAGCTACGGCTGGTGGGTGGACAAGCACAACCGGCACCACGCCAACCCGAACCACGCCGACGAGGATCCCGACGTCGGGGCGGGCGCGCTGGTCTGGACGTACGAGCAGGCGGCGGCGACCCGCGGCCTGAGCCGGTGGATGGCCCGGCGGCAGGCGTGGCTGTTCTTCCCGTTGCTGCTCCTGGAGGGGCTGGCACTGCACGTGGCCAGCGTCCGGGCGCTGGTCGGCCGGGAGCCGGACGGTCGCTGGCGCACCCCGGTCCGCCACCGCGCGGTGGAAGGGGTGCTGCTCCTCGCGCACACCGTCGGCTACCTCGGCCTGCTGTTCGCCGTGATGTCGCCCGGCAAGGCGCTGCTCTTCGCGGCCGTCCACCAGGGGCTGTGGGGCCTCTACATGGGCTGCGCGTTCGCACCGAACCACAAGGGCATGCCGATGCCCACCGCCGAGGACGAGCTCGACTACCTGCGCAAGCAGGTGCTCACCTCGCGCAACGTGCGCGGCGGGCGGTTCGTCGACGTGGCGCTGGGGGCGCTCAACTACCAGATCGAGCACCACCTCTTCCCGAACATGCCCCGGGCCAACCTGCGGCGGGCCCGGCCGATCGTCCGCGCCTACTGCGCCGAGCACGACATCCCGTACGCGGAGACCGGCCTGGTCGAGTCGTACCGGCAGGCGCTCGCGCACATGCACGAGGTGGGCCGGCCGCTGCGGCAGGGCTGAGCCGCCGGTGAGCGACGAGGCTCGATTTCCGGCGTGCGTCGCGGGGAGCCGGTCGGGGCTGCCGGTAGGGTCGTCGCATGGCAGACCTGCTCACCGCGGCGGCGGTGCGAGCCGAGGCGGGGCGGCCGGCCCCGGCCCGGCGGACCGACGACACCGTCCGGAGCGCGGCATGAGATTCGAGATCAGCAAGGTGCTGGACGCCATCGAGGGTCGGGTCTGCACCGATCCCTCGCTGGCCCGGGCGGTGGTCGACCTCGCCGAGGTGATCCGCTGGCAGGACCTGGACGGCGGGCGGCCGGCCAGCCTGCTGCGGCTCGGCATGGTGATCGACGCGCTGTCCCGGCAGATGGAGGAGGACAGCGTCCCGGTCTACGCGATCGTGCACCGGGCCCTGCTCTCCGACGCGGACCTGACCTCCAACGAGCGGATGGTCGTCCGGCGGTGGGCCGACGACGGCCTGGTCGAGGTGCTCGACCACCCCGGTGACCGGATGCTGGAGGTGGCCGACCTGCTCGGCCTGCCGGTGCTCACCCGGGTCCGGTTCGACGGGCTGGGCGGCCGGTGGCCGTGGCTCGGCCAGGCCGGCCGGGTGCTCGCCCCGGTGCCCGGCGCGGGCGGCCCGGTCTTCATCGCGCATGTCGGCGGAGGGCAGAACCCGGCCACCGGCAGCCGCTCGCCGGTCGGCGCGAAGCTGCTCGCCCGGCAGTGGCGCTGCCCCGAGCCGGGCTGCGCCCTGTTCGGCGGCAGCGGGGGCGGCGGCGCCTTCGCCGACCTGGCCCGGGTGGACCGCGCCCCGGCCGGGCAGCCGCCACCCACGCTGCGCAACGGCGTGCCGACCTGCCCCCGGCACGGCACCCGGCTCGGTGACGCCGGGCCGCGGCCGCGTACCGCCGTGCTGGCGGTGCGGATCGGCGGGCTGGTCCGGCAGCGGTTCGCGCTCACCGAGAACCAGCCGGTCGCGGTCGGGCGGGCGCCCGAGGCCACCGGCGGGATCGTGCTCGGCCAGTGGCTCAACGACGAGGCGCGGCGCTGGATCAGCCGCAACCACATCCGTCTCGAACTCCGGGTGGGTGAGGTGGTGGTCACCGACACCAGCACCAACGGCTCGGGCGTGCGGCCGGGCGGCTCGATGGCCGAGCCGGACCGGGTCGCGCTGGCCCCGCAGCAGTCCCGGGTGCTCGGCGAGGGCGACCTCGTCGAGCTCTACCCGGGCGTGCAGATCGGCCGCGCCGACGCGATGGCCAGCGACGCGAAGTTCAGCCCGACCTCGGTGATGGCCGAGGCGCCGACCATGGCGATGCGGCTGCCGCGCCCCTGACGCGACGCGGAAGGGCGCCGGGACCGTCGTGGTCCCGGCGCCCTCCCTCGCGTACGCGGATCAGCCGGCCAGCACGGCGGCGAGCTGCGCCACCGCGTGGTCGATCTCCTCCTCGGTGATGACCAGCGGCGGGGCGAGCCGGATGGTCGAGCCGTGGGTGTCCTTGGCCAGGACGCCCCGCTCCATGAGCCGCTCGCAGGCCTCCCGGCCGGTCATCAGCGCCGGGTCGATGTCCAGGCCGGCCCAGAGGCCCCGGCCCCGGACCGCGACCAGGCCCCTGCCGATCAGACCGCGCAGGCCGGCGTGCAGCCGCTCGCCCAGCTCGGCCGAGCGGCGCTGGAACTCGCCGGTGGCCAGCAGCCGGACCACCTCGGTGGCGACCGCGCAGGCCAGCGGGTTGCCGCCGAAGGTCGAGCCGTGCTGGCCCGGCTTGAGCACCCCGAGCACGTCGGCGTTCGCGGCGACCGCCGAGACCGGCACGATGCCGCCGCCGAGCGCCTTGCCCAGCAGGTACATGTCCGGGACGACACCCTCGTGCTCGCACGCGAACGTGGCGCCGGTGCGGCCCAGGCCCGACTGGATCTCGTCGGCGATGAAGAGCACGTTCCGCTCGGTGCAGAGCTCGCGGACGCCCGGCAGGTAGCCCTCCGGCGGCACCACGACGCCCTGCTCGCCCTGGATCGGCTCGAGCAGCACGGCCACCGTGTTCTCGTCGATCGCGGCGGTCAGCGCGGCCAGGTCGCCGTAGGGCACCACGGTGAAGCCCGGCGTGTACGGCCCGAAGTCGGCGCGGGCGTCCTCGTCGGTGGAGAAGCTGACGATGGTGGTGGTCCGGCCGTGGAAGTTCCCCTCGGCGACCACGATGTTGGCCTGGCCCGGGGTCACGCCCTTGACCTGGTAGCCCCACTTGCGGGCGACCTTGATGCCGGTCTCCACCGCCTCGGCGCCGGTGTTCATCGGCAGCACCAGGTCCTTGCCGCAGAGCGCGGCCAGCTCCCGGCAGAAGTCGGCGAACTGGTCGTGGATGAACGCGCGGCTGGTCAGGGTGAGCCGGTCGAGCTGCGCGTGCGCGGCCTCGATCAGCTTCGGGTGGCGGTGGCCGAAGTTCAGCGCCGAGTAGCCGGCCAGGCAGTCCAGGTAGCGCCGGCCGTCCACGTCGGTCAGCCAGGCGCCCTCGGCCGACGAGATCACCACGGGCAGCGGGTGGTAGTTGTGCGCCGTGTGACGCTCCGCGTCCCGCACCGCGGCGGGCGTCCGCAGCATGTCGTCGATGATCACTTGAGTGCCTTTCCCTGACGGAGTCGCAACGTGCAGCACTTCGGTCCGCCGCCGGCCTTGCGCAGCTCGGACAGGTCGATACCGATGGTCTCGTAGCCCCGGTCGCGCAGCTTCGCGGCCAGGTCGGTGGCCTGCGCGGGCAGCACCACGTGCCGGCCGTCGCTGACCGCGTTCAGCCCCAGCACCTCGGCGTCGGCCATGGTGGCGTGGATCGCGTCGGGGAAGAGCCGGCGCAGCACCGCGCGGCTGCCCGGGGAGAACGCCTCCGGCAGGTACGCCACGGTCCGCTCGTCGAGAACGGTGAGCGCGGTGTCCAGGTGGTAGAAGCGCGCGTCCACCAGCTGCATGGTGATCACCGGGTAGCCGAAGACCTCCTGGAGCTGCGCGTGCGAGGCGTGCGCGGTGCGGAACCCGGTGCCGGCGAGCAGGTGGTCGCCGACCAGCAGGACGTCGCCCTCACCCTCGTTGACGTGCTTCGGGTCGTACATCTCGAAGCCGGCCGCCTCGAACCAGGCCCGGTAGGCGGGCGCCTCGTCGGCGCGCTGCGGGTCGCGGAACTGCACGGCCATGGCCTTGCCGTCGATCACCGTGCCGCCGTTGGCCGCGAAGACCATGTCCGGCAGGCCGCTGACCGGGTCGATCAGCTCGACCTCGTGGCCCAGGTCGAGGTAGGTGCGGCGGAGCTGCTCCCACTGCCGGATCGCCAGGTCGGCGTCGACCGGGGCGGTGGGGTCCATCCACGGGTTGATCGCGTAGTCGACGGCGAAGTACGTCGGCCGGCACATCAGAAAGCGCTGGCGGGTCGCGTCCATCGTCATGTCGTGCTCCCAGGGTCGGGCGCGCCCGGCCACCGTGGCCCACGGGCTGGCGCCGTGGTCCAACGGTATGCGGCTCGGGTCGACGACATCCACCGCCGGAAGTTGCGTTCAGCGACGGATCGTTGCGTCTGCCCGCCACTGCGCGACCGATCGTTGCGTCAAGGGCGACCGACCCCGGACATACTTCGGGGGCGGCGAACCGCCGCCCCCGAAAGAGGTTGCCCGGCTGGTGAACCACCAGAGCTGATCGGGCGTGCCGGCGCTGCGCCGGCGACCGGAAAACTGCCCGTCAGAAGAGATCCGCAAACTGTGAGTCGAGCCACTCCCGGAACCGGCCGACCCAGTCGCCGTCGGTGGTCGGCCAGTCGAACTGGCCGGTCATCGCCACGATGCCGAGCACCACGGCGGCGAGGCCGACGACGATGCCGATCAGCGCGTCGGTCTTGCCGGCCACGTGCCGGCGGCGGGTGGCGATCAGGCCGAGCACGGCGAGCACCGCGCCGACCGCGCCGAGGCCGATCCCGTAGCCGGCGAGGGTGCCGGAGACGACGAACAGCGCGCCGACCACCGAGACGATCAGGCCCAGGGTGGCGAGCAGGCTGGCCCGGGGCCGCTTCGTGGTGACCGGCTCGACCCGCTCCGCGGCCGGGTCCCGGTCGGCCGGCCGGTCCGGCCGGCCGTCACGGTCGAGGTCGACGGTGCGCTCCGCGGCCGGTTCCGGGACGGCCGTCGGCCCCACGGGCCGGGCGCCCGTGTCCGGCCGCCGGCCGGTGACCGCGCGGGCCGCCGCGGCCCGGTCCGCCGCGCGCCGCCGCGCGTCCGTGGCGGGCTCGCCCTCGGTCGCGGTGGTGGACTCGCCCCCGACGGGCGGGGCGGCGTCGCGGGCGCGCTCGCCGTCGGTCGCAGTGGCGGCGCCGCGGTAGGTGGTGCGCTCCGCGTCCCGGTCGGTGACCACCGGCCGGTCCGCCACCCGGTCGCGGTCGTCGACCACCCCGTCGCCGTTGACGTCATCGGTACGCGCCGGATCGTTCCGGCGGGACAGAATCTTCACTGGGACACCTCCTGATCTCCGGCGCGGAGACCGCGCGTGACACTCCTGAGGTACCCCGTGGCGGACACGTCGACACCCGTCGACGTCGCCGCCGCTCCTGGTCGGCGGCGTGCCGCCCGGCGGGCTACGGTTGCCGTCGTGCCAGAGGGACACACCATCCACCGCCTGGCGGCCCGGCACGCCGAGCTCTTCGCCGGCGACAAGGTGCACGCCACCAGCCCGCAGGGCCGTTTCGCCGAGGGTGCGGCCCGGCTCACCGGCACCGTCCTGGACGGCACCGAGGCGTACGGCAAGCACCTGCTGCACCACTACGCCGGCGAGCTGACCCTGCACATCCACCTCGGGCTCTACGGCAAGGTGACCGACGGGCCCGGCGAGCCACCGCCCCCGATCGGCCAGATCCGGCTGCGGCTCAACAGCGACCGGCACTGGCTGGACCTGCGCGGGCCGACCGCGTGCGAGCTGCTCACCCCGCCCGAGGTGGCCGCGCTGCGCGACCGGCTCGGCCCCGACCCGCTGCGCGCCGACGCCGACCCCGAGCGGGCGTACGCCCGGATCCGGCGCAGCCCCACCCCGCTGGCGGCGCTGCTGCTGGACCAGTCGGTGGTGGCCGGCACCGGCCTGATCTTCGTGGTCGAGGCGCTGTTCCGGGCCGGGCTGCCGCCGCTGCTGCCCGGGCGGGAGCTGACCCCGGCCGGCTGGGCGGAACTCTGGGCCGACCTGGTCGCGCTGATGGCCGTCGCCGTCGAGCGGGGCCGGATCGACACCGTGCGCGACGAGCACCTGCCGGAGGCAATGGGGCGGGCGCCCCGGGTCGACCGGCACGGCGGCGAGGTCTACGTCTACCGCCGGCCGGGCGACCCCTGCCACGTCTGCGGCACCGAGGTGAGCCGGGGTGCCCTCGCCGGCCGCAACCTCTACTGGTGCGCCACCTGCCAGGCCGGCTGACCTGTCCCGTCAACGACGTGTGCCACCTGCCGGCCGGGCTGACCGGCCCGGTCAGCCGACGGCGCGGAGGGCGCCGTGGCGGTGGTGCCGGAGCCGCTCGACCGCCCGCGCCGTCGTCTCGTCGGCGGGCAGGAGGACGACCAACTCCTGGGCATCCGTGCTCGGCAGCTCCAGCCTCTCCCGGTGCCAGCGCAGCTCGCCTGCGGCGGGATGGTCGAGCCGGAGCGGGACCTGTGGCGGCGGCAGGTGCCGTTGGAGCCGCCGGGTGAACTCCGGCCCGGCGACGGGGGCGAGCTGGACCCGGAACCACTCGGAGCTTTCCGCGGAGGGCCCGAGCCACAGGTCGAAGGCCCGCTCGTCGGCCACCTGGTCCCAGTCGGGGAACACGCTCCGGGCGCGCGGATCGGTGAACACGTAGCGGGTCAGGTTCGGCTCGTCGGTGTCGAGCAGCCCGATCCCGCCCATGACCAGCCCGAACGCGCCCGTGTGCGCGAGCACGTCGCCCAGCCGGTTGGTGACGAACGCCACCCCGGGTTCGAGCAGCCGGAGGGTCTCCCGCACGGTGGGCCGTACCTCGCGGTTGGGCGGCGCCGGCGGCCGGTGCCCGGGGCAGCCCCCGCCGGTGATCTTGGCGAGATAGCGCAGGTGGTGCCGCTCCCCGGCGTCGAGGCTCAGGCCGTCCGCGAGGGCGTGCAGCACCGCGTGCGAGGGGTTGCGGTCCCGGCCCTGCTCGATGCGGGTCAGGTACTCCACGCTGATCCCCGAGCGGGTGGCAACCTCCGCCCGGGTCAGGCCGGGGGAGCGGCGCCGGCCCCGATCGGGCAGGCCGAAGGACTCCGGCTGGATGCTGTCGCGCTTGGCACGGACGAAGTCGCCCAGTGGCGTACCCATGGGTGGGAAGTCTAGGTCGGATTCCGGCCGCCCCGGCCCGCGTAGCGTGGCCCTGCGGGGGCCAGCCTGCGCCCGGTCTGGTTACCGCCGCCGTGGCGGCGGACCGTGGAGCGCATGAACGAGAAGCACAGGTTGGTCATCCTCATCGGAAGTGTCCGCGAGGGCCGGTTCGGGCCGGTCGTCGCGTCCTGGGTCGCCGAGCGGGCGCGCGAGCACGGCGGGTTCGACGTCGACGTCGTCGACCTGGCCGAGGTCGAGATCCCGCTGGCGCTGCCGGCGCAGTCACCGAAGGGCGCGAGCGACGCGTACCCGCGCCCGGCGGCCATGGCGCCGCTGACCGCCGCGCTCGAGGACGCGGACGCGGTCATCCTGGTCACCCCGGAGTACAACCACAGCTATCCGGCCGGGCTGAAGGCCGCCATCGACTGGCACTTCACCCAGTGGACGGCCAAGCCGGTCGCCTTCGTGAGCTACGGCGGCGCGGCCGGCGGCCGGCACGCCGTGCTGCACCTGGAGAACGTGCTCACCGAACTGCACGCGGTGACCATCCGCGACGGGCTGGCCTTCCCGAACTACTACATGGCGTGGCAGGACGGCCAGCCGCTCGACCCGGCGGCGCCGGGATACGCCAAGACCCTGCTGGACCAGCTCGCCTGGTGGGCCGGGGCCCTGCGGACGGCCCGCGCGGCGGTCCCGTACCCGGCCTGACCGCCGTCCGCGGCGTGACCGGTCCCCAGACCGGTCACGCCGGGCCGGGCAGCCGACGGACCTGGCTGGCGGGCCCGCGAGGACCGGTCACGTCAGGTCGAGCAGCCAGCGGACCGTCTCGACCTGGTGCGGGAACACCTCGTCCTCGCCCATGCTCCAGGCGAGCGTCTGCCCGACCGCCCAGCCGCGGACCCGCTCCCGGTCCAGGGCCAGCTCGCCGCTGAGCCGGTCGAGCCGGTGCCGCAGCGCCGCCGGCGAGTGGCCCAGCTCGGGGCCGCGCACCAGCGGCACCACCGCGAACTCCCGCTCGCCGACGAGTGGCTTCGGGTCGATGACCAGCCACGGCTCGCGGCCGGCCGCCAGCACGTTGCCGGCGTGCAGGTCCTGGTTGACCAGCACCTGCGCGCCCTGGCTGGGCGCCAGGTCGGCGAGCATCCCGAGCGCGGTGTCGAGCAGCCGCCGCTCGTACGGCCGGTTCAGGCGCTCCCACTTGGCCGGCATCCGCTCGGCCCAGCCGGCCGCCTCCTCGGCGAGCGGGGTGAACGGCGGGCCGGCCGGCACGCCGAGCCGGGGGAGCAGCCCGACCGCCACGTCCAGCGCCGCATCGGGGGGCAGGCCGTGCAGCGGGGTGCCGGGGTCGCACCGCTCGACCAGCAGCGCGCGCCGCGCCGCGTCGTGGGCCAGCAGCCGGATCGCTCCCCGGCCGGCCCAGTGCGCCAGCGCTGTCGCCTCGTGCACGCTGTCGTCGTCCGGGTACTGGAGCTTCAGCACCGCCCGCGTGCCGTCGGGCAGTTCCGCCGGAAGCGCCAGCGACGCGAACGCGTACGCGAAGGGTTGGCCGACCCGCAGCTCCCAGCGCGTGACACACCCGGCCAGCCGGTCGGGCAACTCGGCAAGCCAGGCCCGACCGACCGGCGTCCGCTCGGTCCAGCGCAACCCCTCGGGGATCTCCACCCGGCCATCCTGCGGGTGTGAGCGGGCACCGACAACGCGATAACGCTCAGCGCAGCCGGCGGATGTCGCCGTACGCCCGGTAGAAGCCGCCCCGACCGGCCTCCCGGACCTCGGTGACCAGGTAGCGCGCGCCCGGCTCCCGGATGCCCTTGGGGAACTGCACCGACCAGTCCCGCCGGTAGCCGTCGGAGAGCACCTGGATGCGCATCCGGCCACCCTGCTCGACGCACTGCACCACGACGCCGGCCCGGTCGTCGGTGGTCACCTCGACGGTGGTCCAGGCGGCCGGCCCGGGCAGCCGGGCCGGGGCCTTCACGTCGACCACCTCGGGCACGCTGCCCGCCTCGGCCGCCCGGATCGCCGGCTCGCTCGCGTCGATGCAGGCCAGGTAGCCACCGGTGGTCACCACGTACAGCCGCTCGTCGTGGTACTGCATCGAGTAGGCCGAGCCGCAGCCGGTGCCGAGCTTCCACAGCCGGTTGCCGGCCTCGTCGAAGCAGTAGACCGAGGAGGCGCTGTCGCCTGCGAAGACGTACCGGCCACCCTCGGCGGTGGCGCAGGAGAAGACCGCCGAGTCGCACCGGTAGGTGCGTTCGGCGCGCCCGTCCTTGCGCAGGCGCACCACCTCGCGGGTGCCGGTGCCGGCGAACACGGCGTCGCGCTCCTGCCAGCCGAAGAGCACCGCCCCGGTGCGGGTGTGCCACAGCTCCCGCCCGGTCCGCCAGTCGTAGCCGGTGACCCCCTGGGAGTGACCGTGGTAGAGGGCGTCGGTGTCGCACCGCACCATCCAGGCGGAACGGCCGCGCCCCGGCCGGCGCCAGAGGAACTCGTCCTCGTGGTCGACCGCCGCGATGCCGCCCTCGCGGTCGGAGACGCCCAGCACGCCGTCGTGGATGTCCAGCCAGTAGATGTCGATGTCGGGGGCGATCGCGTACGCCACCCGGGGCACCTTGCCGGAGAGGTCGTAGACGTTGCCGTCGTCGCAGCCCGCGTAGATCCAGGCGTCGTCGGCCACGATGCACTTCACCCCGTCGGGGAGGCGGACCTGGTGGAGCACCCGGGCGTCGTGGTCGAGGGTGGTGATCACGCCGTGCTCGTTGCCCACCATGCAGGTCCGCCCGTCGACGAAGATGCCGAACGCGGGCGCGCCGGAGGCGTAGCGCCAGAGGACCGGGGCGGTGCGGGCGGTCGAGCGGGTGCTGACGATCTGCCGGCGGGAGACGGCCCGCTTCTGGCGTACGCCGGGCACCGCGGGCGCGTAGCCCTTGCGGACCTTCTCGCCGATCTTCTTGGCGGCGGCGGCCCGGGCGCGGGCGTTGTCCGGATGGTTGCTGATCTTCACCTGGCCCTGGTCGCCGATCCGGCCGTAGCGCACGGTCATCGTGGTGCCGTCGACCACCACCTCGTAGAACTTGTGCGCTCCACCGTCCACTTCGGACAGTTCGAGGTACGTCGTCTCCTGCGACATGAAAGCCTCCGAGGGGAAGGGCCGGAACCGGCGACAGCCCGCACAAACTAACGCCGCCCCCCGACAGGATCGGGGGCTCGACTACCGGCCGGCGTGGGAGAGGGCGTCGACGGCCTTGCGGGCGGCGATCAGCACCGGATCCCAGACCGGGGCGTACGGCGGCGCGTAGCCCAGGTCGAGCGCGGTCATCTCGTCCACCGTCATGTTGTTCCACAGCGCCACGGCCAGCGCGTCGATCCGCTTGGCCGCCTCGGACCAGCCGACGATCTGGGCGCCCAGGAGCCGGCCGCTGGGCCGCTCGGCGATCAGCTTGACCGTCATGGGCCGGGCGCCCGGGTAGTAGCCGGCCCGGTTGGTCGACTCGGCGAGCACGGTGACGAACTCGAACCCGGCCGCGGTGGCGTCCCGCTCGCGCAGGCCGGTGCGCCCGACCTCCAACTCGCAGACCTTGGTCACCGCCGTGCCGATCACGCCGGGGAACGTCGCGTACCCGCCGCCGATGTTGATGCCGGCGACGCGGCCCTGCTTGTTGGCGTGGGTGCCGAGCGGGATGTGCACCGGCAGGCCGCTGACCCGGTGCAGGGTCTCCACGCAGTCGCCGGCCGCGAAGACGCCGGGCGCCCCGGGCACCCGCATTCTCCGGTCGACGCGGATCGCCCCGGACGGGCCGACCGGCAGGCCGGCGGCCTCGCCGAGCGCGGTGTTCGGGCGTACGCCCAGGCCCAGCACCACGACGTCGGCGGGGATCGGCCCCTCGTTGGTGACCACCGCGGCGATCCGGCCGTCCCGCTCGTCGAGCCCGGTGACGGTCAGGCCGGTGCGGATGCCGATGCCGGTGCCGCGCATCGCCTCGGCCACCAGCTCGCCCATGTCCGGGTCCACGGTGGACATCGGCTGGTCGGCCTGCTCGACCAGGTCGACCGAGAGGCCGTGGTGCAGCAGCGCCTCGGCCATCTCGACCCCGATGTAGCCGCCGCCGACCACCACGGCGCGGCGGGGGCGGGGATCGCTGTCCAGCCAGTCCAGCAGGGCGGTGCCGTCGTCGAGGGTCTGCATGCCGAACACGCCGGCCACGCCGCCGAGGGCCCACTCGGGCTGGACGGGGCGCGCGCCGGTGGCGTACACGAGGGTGTCGAAGCCGGTGCGGGCCTCGCCGCCGCCCTCCAGGTCCCGGGCGACCACCTCGCGGCGGTCCAGGTCGATCTCGGTGACCTCGTGGCGCAGCCGGACGTCGACGTCGAAGTTGTCCCGGAACGTGGCCGGGTCGCGGGCGACGAGCTGGTCCCGCCCCCCGACCAGCCCGCTGACCCAGTAGGGGATGCCGCACGCCGAGTAGGAGGTGAAGTGGCCGCGCTCGAAGGCGACGATCTCCAGGTCGGCCCGGTCGCGGAGGCGTCTGGCCTGGGACGCCGCCGACATGCCGGCGGCGTCCCCGCCGACGACGACCATCCGCTCCGCCACGACGCTCATCCTGTCACGCCGGCCCGGTCGGCGGGGCGCTCAGCCGCGGGTCTGCCGCGCCACGTCCGCGACCACGTCGACCATCCTGCCGGTACGCGCGAAGACCGCCCGTTGCCGGGCCGCGCCGCTGCCGTGCCGGCGCAGCCCGCCCAGCAGGTCGGTCACCCGGTCGAGGTCGCCGTGCCGCTCCAGTTCCGGGCGGACCCGCTCGACCAGCCCATTCAGCAGCTCCCAGGCCGGGCGCAGCTCGCCGTCGGTGAGGTCGACGCCGTCGCCCTCCAGCCCGTCGTGGGCCGCCCGCCAGTGCGCGGCGACCAGCAGGTGGTGGTCGGTGTTGATGGCCGGCCGCCCCTCGGCGATCTCCGTCATGGCGGTGGCCACCAGGGCCCGGACCAGGGCGGCGACCAGCACCGCGTCGTCCACCGACGGGCAGACGTCACCGATCCGGATCTCCACGGTCGGGTACTTGGCGGAGAGCCGGGCGTACCAGTAGAGCATTCCCTCGTCGAGCATCACGCCGCTGGCGATGAGCTGCCGGATCAGCCGCTCGTAGTGCTCGTGCGACTCGAGCCAGGGGGTGGGCGCCACCGACGGCCAGCGTTCCCACTCCACCGAGCGCCAGCTCGCGTAGCCGGTGTCCTCGCCCTTGGCGAACGGGGAGTTGGTGGTGACCGCGTGCAGGATCGGCAACCAGGGCCGGACGTGGTTGAGCACCTGCACCCCGATCTCCGCGTCGGGGATGCCGACGTGCACGTGCATGCCGTTGTTGCCCGGCCCGGGCACCAGCAGCCGGAACCGCTCGATCATCCGGTCGAAGCGGGGCTTGTCCACCACCGGCGGCACCGGCCCGTCCACCGGGCCGGTCCCGATGGCCAGCAGCCGGACGCCGGCCCGCTCGGCGGCGGCCGACAGTTCGGCGCGGAGCATGCCCAGCGAGTGCCGGATCGAGGAGAGTTCCAGCCCGGGCGGGCTGCCGATCTCGATCTGGCTGGTCTGGAACTCCCGCTCGACCTGCCCCCGCAGTTCGGCCGGCACCTGTTCCATGACCAGGTCGACGGCGGGCACCGCGGTCCCGGTGTGCGGGTCGACGAGCAGGAACTCCTCCTCCACGCCGACTGTCAGCAGGTCCGTGCCGCCCGGTGCGGCGCTCCGTTCCCGCTCCGCCACTGACCCGCTCATCGAGACCACCGTCCGCTCCGTACCGGCCGCGGCACCGTGCCGCGCGGTCGACGCACTGTTACCCACCGTGTCGGCGCGGGGAAACGCGCCGGACGGCGTGTCGTCGGCTACGCGCCGGTTCACGTCCCCCGTTCGGGTGGTCGCCGAGCCCCGGCGGGGACAGGGATTCCGCCCGCGCGGGCGGGCTTCCCGGCCGCGTACCGGCGGTCGGGCCCACCTGCGGCGCCCCATCGCGGACGGTGACGACGGGGCCGAGCGGGCGGCGGCGTCGCGATCGTGTCCCGGGACGTGACAGCGGGTTCTAGAGTCGGCGTGTGATCGGGATGCTGGCGAGCGGGACGTGGGCGTACGCCCTCACCCTGCTCGCGGACCGCCCGGCCGGCCTGCTGGCCGGCGCGGCGGTGGCCGCGGCGCTGCTGCTGGCCACGCTGCTCGCGCTGCGGGTCCGGGCGCTGCCCACGCCGCCCGCCGGCCCGCTCGCCGTCGCCCTGCGGGCCCGGGCCCGGCGCCGCCGGGTGCCGCGCCAGGTCGACCCGGACGCGCCGGGGCGACCGCGCCCCCGCGCGCCCGGGCTGCGCCCCTCGGCCGCGTAGCCACCTCGCCGGGTCCTCCGCCGGCGCAGGCCCGCCGCGCGGCCGGTTCCGTCGTCATCCGTCCCGCGCGGTACGCGCCGTCCCGCCGGGGCACCCGGAATCGGACCGAGGGGTCTTCCCATGCTCGCCTTCGCACCACTGCACGCCGCGGCGTCCGCCGCCGGTGCCGTCGTCACCTGGTTGGCCGACACGCTCGCCCCGCTGGCCGGCGGGGCCGCCACGGCCGCCGCGATCGTCCTGTTCACCGTCGGGGTCCGGCTGCTGATCTCGCCGCTCACCCTGGCCCAGGTCCGCGGGGAGCGGCGCCGCGCGGCACTCGCCCCGGAGGTCCGCGACCTCCAGCGGCGGTACGCCGACGACCCCGGCCGCCTGCAGAGCGAGCTGTTCGCGCTCTACCGGCGGGCCGGGGCGAGCCCGGTCGCGGGCTGCCTGCCGGCGCTGTTGCAGGCGCCGTTCTTCCTGGTCATGTACCGCCTCTTCGCCACCGGCGACGGGCACCCGCACCTGCTGGACGAGAAGCTGGCGGGCGTACCCCTGGGATGGCATCTCGGCGACGGGCTGACCGGCCCGGTGGTGGCGGTCTTCGGGGTGCTGCTGGCGGTGCTGCTGGTGCTGGCCTGGTGGTCCGCCCGGCGGGCGCGCCGGACGGCCGCGGCCACCGGGACCATCGCCGGTGCGCCGACGGAGGGCCCGGGCGCCGCGGTGCTGGGTCGGCTGGTGCCGCTGCTGCCCTTCACCACGGTGCTGGTGGCGCTGGTGGTGCCGCTCGCGGCGGTCATCTACCTGGTCACCACGACGGCGTGGACCGTGCTGGAGCAGGCGGTGCTGCGCCGGCCGCAGCCCGAAGGCATCGACGCACGTTGACAACTGTGGGGACGGGCGCGTAGAAATCGCTCTCAAGAGAGCGCTCTCTCCTGCCCGTCCCCGCAGAGAGGCACCCCGATGAACCCTGTCCCGGCGGCCACGGCCGCCCCCTCCGCCGTGCGCCGGTCCCGCCGGCGGCTCTCCCTGGCGGCCGCCGTGCTCGCCACCACCACCGCCCTCGCCACCGTCACGATGACCGCGCACGCCGCCGTGCCGCCGCCGCCCTCCGGCTGGAGTCTGGTGTGGAGCGACGACTTCACCGGCGCGGCCGGCACCCTGCCCTCATCGGCCAACTGGATCATCGACACCGGCACCAGCTACCCGGGTGGCCCGGCGAACTGGGGCACCGGTGAGATCCAGACCTACACCTCCAGCACCGCCAACCTGGCCCACGACGGTGCCGGCAACCTCCGGATCACCCCGCTCAAGGACGCCTCCGGGCGGTGGACCTCGGCCCGGATCGAGACGGTCCGCGCCAACTTCAAGCCACCGGCCGGGGGAGTCCTGGCCCTGGAGGGCCGGATCCAGATGCCCAACGTGACCGGGGCGCAGGCCGCCGGCTACTGGCCGGCCTTCTGGGCGCTCGGCTCGCCGTACCGGGGCAACTACCAGAACTGGCCGGGCATCGGCGAGTTCGACATCATGGAGAACGTCAACGGGATCAACTCGGTCTGGGGGGTGCTGCACTGCGGCGTCGCCCCGGGCGGGCCGTGCAACGAGTTCAACGGCATCGGGGCGTCCCGCGCCTGCCCGGGCAGCACCTGCCAGTCGGCGTTCCACACCTACCGCTTCGAGTGGGACGCCTCGACCAGCCCTCAGCAGTTGCGCTGGTACGTCGACGGCCAACTGTTCCACACGGTGAGCCAGAGCCAGGTCGGCGAACCGTACTGGGGTCAGATGACCAACCACGCCGGCTACTTCCTGTTGCTCAACGTGGCGATGGGCGGTGGCTTCCCGGACGGCGTGGCCGGCTCCGCCACGCCCACCGCGTCGACCGTCTCCGGCCGGCCCATGGTCGTCGACTACGTGGCCGCCTACACCCGCGGTGGTGGCGGCACGCCGTCGCCGACCCCGACCACGCCCCCGCCCGGCGGAGTCGTGGACGCGTACTCGACCATCCAGGCCGAGGCGTTCACCGGGCAGAACGGGGTGCAGGTGGAGACGTGCGCCGAGGGCGGCCAGGACATCGGCTGGCTGGCCAACGGCGACTGGGCCCGATACGACAACGTCGACTTCGGCGCCACCCCGCCGAAGGACTTCGTGGCCCGGGTCGCCTCGGGCGCGCCCGGCGGGGTGAGCGGGCTGGTCCAGGTCCGCGTGGACAGCCCGACCAACGCGCCGATCGGCAGCTTCGCGGTCGCCAACACCGGCGGCTGGCAGAGCTGGCGCTCGGTGCCGGGGAACGTCGCCGCCGTCACCGGCCGGCACACCGTCTACCTGACCTTCAGCAGCGGCCAGCCGGCCGACTTCCTCAACGTCAACTGGTTCACCTTCCGCCGCTGAGCGGCCGGACCGGGGGTCCCCGCGGGGGACCCCCGGTCTGCCTCTGGACAGAAACAGTTAACAGTCTTAATAATGAGCGCACGTCGACGGTCGTAAATGCCCACCCTCCACCACAACGGTCCCCCTGGAGGACGCCGTGAGACTCCGCTCCACCCGCCTGGCGACATTCGCCGTCGCGCTCGCCACCGCCCTGGTGGCGGGCACCGTGCTGGCCGCGCCGCCCGCCTCCGCCGCCACCGCCGCCTTCGTCCGCACCACCACCTGGGACACCGGGTACGAGGGCAAGTTCACCGTCACCAACAACACCTCGGCCAGCATCTCCTCGTGGAACGTCCAGTTCGACCTGCCCGCCGGCAGCACCCTCGGCTCGTTCTGGGACGCCCGGCTGACCACCTCCGGCCAGCACGTCACCGCGGTGAACCAGTCCTGGAACGGCACCCTCGCCCCGGGCGCCAGCACCACCTTCGGCTTCAACGTGAACGGCACCGGCAACCCGACCAACTGCACGGTCAACGGCGGCTCGTGCACCGGCGGGGGCGGCGGCAACCCGGGCGCCCCGGCCACCCCGGGCGGCCTCCGGGTCACCGGCACCACCAACACCTCGGTCTCGCTGGCCTGGAACGCCGTCTCCGGCACGGTCACCGGCTACCGCGTCTACGAGGGCACCACCGTGCGGGCCACCGTCACCGGCACCTCGGCCACCGTCTCCGGGCTGGCCGCCTGCACCGGGCACAGCTACACCGTGGCCGCGTACAACGCCAGTGGCGAGTCGGCGAAGTCCCCGGCGGTGTCGGCCACCACCACCGGCTGCACCGGCGGCGGTGGCGGCGCCATGGCCGCCGCGCCCTACCTCTACCCCGGCTGGGGCGACCCGCCCGCGCCGTCGACCGTGATGGGCGCGACCGGGATCAAGTGGTTCACCATCGCGTTCGTGCTCTCCGGCGGCGGCTGCACCCCGGCCTGGGACGGCAGCGGCCCGCTCACCGGCGGCGCGCACGCCAGCACCATCGCCGCGATCAAGGCGGCCGGCGGCGACGTCATCCCGTCCTTCGGCGGCTGGAGCGGCAACAAGCTCGGCCCGAACTGCTCCTCGGCCAGCGCGCTGGCCGGCGCCTACCAGCAGGTCATCAACGCCTACGGCCTCAAGGCGATCGACATCGACATCGAGAACAGCGACGAGTTCGAGAACGAGGTGGTGCAGGACCGGATCCTGGACGCCCTGAAGATCGTCAAGCAGAACAACCCCGGGATCAAGACGATCGTCACCTTCGGCACCTCGACCACCGGGCCGTCGTACTACGGCACCCGGCTGATCAACCAGGCCGCCGCGAGGGGCGCCAACATCGACGTCTTCACCATCATGCCGTTCGACTTCGGCGGCGGCGCCAACATGTACCAGAGCACGGTCAACGCCGCCGAGGGCCTGAAGAACGCGCTGAAGACGGCCTTCGGCTGGTCCGACGCCACCGCCTACGCCCACATGGGCATCTCCGGCATGAACGGCCTGTCCGACCAGCAGGAGCTGACCTCCCCGGCCACCTGGACGCAGATCCGGGACTGGGCCAAGGCCCGCGGCCTCGCCCGGTTCACCTTCTGGTCGGTCAACCGGGACCGGCCCTGCCCGGGCGGCGGCGTGGTGTCCAACTGCTCCGGCACCGCCCAGAACACCTGGGAGTTCACCAGCATCACCGCGGGATTCTGATCCCGCGCCGCGGTCAGCGCCCGGCGGTCACCGACTGCCGGGCGCGCCGCCGGCGTACCTTCTTGATCACCCACGCCGCGACGGTCACGCCGAAGACCGCGAAGATCGCGTAGTTGAACCAGTGGCTGTAGCGGTCGACCTCCTGCCAGCGGGAGCCGAGCGCGAAACCGGCCCCGACGATCAGCGCGTTCCACACCCCGCTGCCCAGCGTGGTGAGCAGGACGAACTCGCCCAGCGGCATGCGGTTGGCACCGGCCGGCACGGAGACCAGGCTGCGCACCACCGGCACCACCCGGCCGAACAGCACCGCCCACCGGCCGTGCCGCTCGAACCAGCGGTCGGCCTTCTCCAGGTCCTCCCGGTCCACCAGCGGGATGTGGTCCAGCCAGCGCTTCAGCCGCTCCTCGCCGAGCGCCGCGCCGAGCCAGTAGAGGACCAGCGCGCCGAGCAGCGAGCCGGCCGTCGCGGCCAGCACGATCAGCACCACGTTGAACCGGCCCTCGGCGGCGAGGTAACCCGCCATGGCCAGCACGACCTCGCTCGGGATCGGCGGGATGATGCTCTCCAGGGCGACCAGCAGAGCCACCCCGACCGCACCGAACGAGTCGATCACGGTCGCCACCCAGCCGGTCAGCCCGGTGAACTGGTTCGGATCGACGTCTTGGGCGTGTGCCATGGGCGTCCTTCCGTGCGGTGCCGGGGATCCGGAACAGGTACCCCGAGCCGGGCCGGTCACACCTGCCGGTGATCGGCCCCACGGACCGCGGGCTCAGCCCTCCGGGTGCAGCGCGGCGTCCGCCGGCCCCCGCCGCCAGCCGGTGAAGCGGACCACCAGGCCACCCCGGCTCGGCGAGCAGCAGTACGGCCCGGCCGCCGCCCCGGCCTCCGGGTCCAGCGGGGCCACCCGGACCAGCCGCCACGGCTCGGCGTCCACCCGCGCGCGGACGGTCAGCGCGTCCCCGGCCCGGCTGACCCGGACCGTCACGTCCCGCCCCGACCACTCCGGCACCGGCGCCACCGACCAGTCCGACCGCTCGTCGGTGACCACGGCGCCGACCTGCGGCTGCCCGTCACTGACCTCCACGCCGGCCTTGGTCCACCGCCGCTCGTCCACCCGGACCAGCACCCCGGCCTGGTCGAACTGGGCGGCGTAGTCGAGCCGGAAGCTCACCTCCACGGCACTGTCCACGGGGAACGGGGCGAGCAGCGCCGAACCGTCGTCGTGCACGAAGCCGTAACTGGTCCGCCGCCAGAAGTCGCTGCCTCCGCGCGGCTGCACCAGCAGCGCGTCACCGGCGGACTCGGCCCGCTCCGGCGGGTTGAGCCAGGTGCCCACGGACCAGTCGAGGACATGTGCTTCGGCGTTCATGCGGGCACCGTACCGGCCGGGCGGCGGACCGTGGGGTTTGCCGCAGCCGCGGACCGGAGAAGTAGACGCAGCATGGGTGACAGGTGGTACCAGGAGGCGGTCGTCTACTGCCTCGACGTGGACACGTTCGCCGACTCCGACGGCGACGGGGTGGGTGACTTCCGGGGCCTCATCGGCCGGCTGGACTACCTGGCCCGGCTCGGGGTGACCTGCCTCTGGCTGCACCCGATCCACCCGTCGCCGAACCGGGACGACGGCTACGACGCCACCGACTTCTACAACGTCAGCCCCCGCCTGGGCACCCTCGGCGACTTCGCCGAGCTGCTGCACCAGGCGCGGAACCGGGGCATCCGGGTGATCATCGACCTGGTGGTCAACCACACCTCGGACGAGCACCCCTGGTTCCAGTCCGCGCGGTCCTCGCCCGACTCGCCGTACCGCAACTGGTACGTGTGGAGCGACGCGGCGCCGCCGGACCGGCACCAGGGCATGGTCTTCCCCGGCGAGCAGAACGAGACGTGGACCTACGACCGCACCGCGAAGGCCTGGTACTACCACCGCTTCTACAAGTTCCAGCCGGACCTGAACGTCGCGAACCCCGAGGTCCGCGCCGAGATCAAGAAGGTCATGTCGTTCTGGCTGCAGCTCGGCGTCTCCGGTTTCCGGATGGACGCGGTGCCCTTCATCATCGAGCTGACCGAGCCCGGCAACCCGAACTCGCCCAAGGACCTGGACTTCCTCACCGAGCTGCGCCAGCACGTGCAGTGGCGGCGGGGCGACGCCGTCCTGCTGGCCGAGGCGAACGTGGAGCCCGACCAGCTGCCGGTCTACTTCGGCGACAGCGGCGGCTCGGCCAACCGGATCCACATGCTCTTCGACTTCATGATGAACGGGCGGCTCATGCTGGCCCTGGCGCGGCAGGACCCGGAGCCGGTGATCGAGGCGCTGCGCGACACCCCGGCCCTGCCCGAGGGCGGGCAGTGGGCCACCTTCCTGCGCAACCACGACGAGATCGACCTGTCCCGGCTCACCGCCGAACAGCGCAACCAGGTGTACGCGCAGTTCGGCCCGGACGAGGACATGCGCCTCTACGGCCGGGGCATCCGCCGCCGGCTGGCCCCGATGCTCGGCAACGACCGCCGCCGGATCGAGCTGGCGTACGCGCTCCAGTTCTCGCTGCGCGGCACGCCGGTGCTGCGCTACGGCGAGGAGATCGGGATGGGCGAGGACCTGTCGCTGCCCGGTCGGGAGGCGATCCGCACCCCGATGCAGTGGTCGTACAAGGAGAACGGCGGTTTCTCCACGGCCGACCCGGAGAAGCTGGTCCGCCCCGTCCTCGACAAGGGCGAGTACGGCTACCAGAAGGTCAACGTGACCGCCCAGCGCAAGGACCCGAGGTCGCTGCTCGGCTGGTTCGAGCGGATGATCCGCACCCTCCGGGAGGCCCCGGAGATCGGCTCGGGAAGCACCAGCCACATCGACGTGCCGATGCCGCCCGGGGTGCTCGCGCACCGGGCCGACGGGCCGACCGGGACGATGGTCTTCCTGCACAACCTCGGCACCGAGGACGCCGAGGTCGACCTGAGCGTCCTCGCCCCCGAGGCCGACCTGCCGATCGACGTGCTCACCGACCGCAACTACGAGGAGGTCGGCAAGCTGGACCGGCTGAAGCTCGCCGGCTACGGCTACCGGTGGATCCGCATCTGCCGGGGCAGCGGCCTCTGACGGCCGGCCCGGCGTTAAGCTCCTTCGATCGAGCCCAAGTTACCGGGAGGTAATCATGTCGGAGGAGCCCCGCGTCGCCATCGTGACCGGAGCCGCGCGCGGCATCGGGGCGGCCACCGCCCGCCGGCTGGCCGCCGACGGCATGGCCGTCGCCGTGGTCGACATCGAGGAGTCGGCGACCAAGGAGACCGTGGACGCCATCGCCGCCGCCGGCGGGCGGGCGCTCGGCGTCGGCGCCGACGTGTCCGACCGGGCCCAGGTGGAGGCCGCCGTGGAGCGGGTCGCCGCCGGGCTGGGCGCGCCGACCGTGCTCGTCAACAACGCCGGCGTGCTCCGCGACAACCTGCTGTTCAAGATGACCGACGCCGACTGGGACACCGTCATGGGCGTGCACCTGCGCGGCGCGTTCCTGTTCAGCCAGGCCACCCAGAAGCACATGGTCGAGCGGAAGTGGGGCCGGATCGTCAACCTCTCCAGCACCTCGGCGCTGGGCAACCGGGGCCAGGCGAACTACTCGGCGGCCAAGGCCGGCTTGCAGGGCTTCACCAAGACCCTCGCCATCGAGCTGGGCCCGTTCGGGGTGACCGTCAACGCGGTCGCGCCGGGCTTCATCGTCACCGACATGACCGCCGCCACGGCGGCCCGCATGAAGGTCGACTTCGAGGCGCTCCAGCAGCACGCCGCCGCGGAGATCCCGGTACGCCGCACCGGCCGGCCGGAGGACGTCGCGCACACCATCTCGTTCCTGGCCAGCGAGGGCGCGTCCTTCGTCTCCGGCCAGGTCATCTACGTCGCCGGCGGTCCCAAGGACTGATCCGGGCGGGTGCGCCCGGCACGGCCCTCAGGCGGGGTCGTGCCGGGTACGCCAGAGCCAGAACAGGCCGAGCACCGGCAGCACCAGCGGGATGTAGCCGTAGCCGCTGCCGAAGCCCGACCAGACCGTCTCGTCCGGGAACAGCTTCCGGTCGGCCAGGCTGAGGATGCCGACCCCGACCACCCCGACCAGCTCCACCGAGCAGCAGGCGAGCGCGACCCGGCGGCCGGTGTGCCCGGCCCGGGCCAGCCCGACCGCCGCCACGATGTAGATGAGCGCGGCCAGCGCGGAGAGCAGGTACGCCACCGGCGCCTCGTCGAACTTCGTGGCGATCTGGAGCCCGGCCCGCGAGGTCGCGGCGATGGCGAAGAGGATGTAGACCGCGATCAGCAACCGGCCCGGCCCCCGGTTGGTCGCCCGCTGCTCAGCCACCGACGACCTCCCAGGTCTGCTGCAACCGGACCACCACCACCGGGGTGACCAGGCAGACGGCGCAGACGATCGCCGAGCCCCACCGGGTCGGCTCCATCCGGGCCAGCACCCAGGCGAGCGGCGGCAGGCACACCAGCGTCACCAGGTAGCCGAAGAACGCCCCCGGCTCGCCCGGCCGCTCGCCGCCACCGAGCGCGACCAGTGCCACCACGGCGAGCGCCAGCAGGGCCACCTCCAGCACGGCCAGGCCGACGAACTGGAGCCGGTCGGGCGCGCGGTGGCGCACGGCCGCCACGAGCGCCCAGACCGCGATGAGGAGCGACAGCACGATCGAGGCCGTCGCGAGGATCCCGTCCACCGGCGAGCCGGCCGCCGCCGCGGTGGTCATCGACGCCGTTCCGGCGCAGTCGAGTTCACCGGCACAGCCTACTAATCGGCGTAGTAGCCACCGTCGCCCGGCTCTCCGCCGGGGTCGCGGCGCGCCGGCCCGGCCGGGCGACTAGCGTGGATCACGGCCACCGGCGTACGCCGTGGCGGAGGACGACAGCAGGGGGTCCTGGTGCGGTTCGGCTTGTTCGGCACGGGTCACTGGGCGGCGGAGACGCACGCCGCGGCCATCGACGCGCACCCGCGGGCCGAGCTGGCCGGGGTCTGGGGGCGTGACCCGGCGAAGGCCGCCACGCTGGCCACCCGGCACGGCGTACCGGTCTTCGAGGACGTGGACGCGCTGCTCGCCGCCTGCGACGCGATCGCCGTGGCGCTGCCGCCGGACGTGCAGGCCGAGATCGCCGTCCGGGCCGCCGCCGCCGGGCGGCACCTGCTGCTGGACAAGCCGCTGGCGCTGAGCCTCGCCGACGCCGACCGGGTGGTCGCCGCCGCGCAGGCGTCCGGGGTGGCCTCGGTGGTCTTCTTCACCCAGCGGTTCCACCCGAACGTCACCGGCTTCCTCGCCTCGACGGCGGCGGCCGGCGGCTGGCAGCACGCCCGGGCGACCATGTTCGCCTCGATCTACCAGCCGGGAAACCCGTACGGGAACTCGCAGTGGCGGCGCGACCGGGGCGCGCTCTGGGACATCGGCCCGCACGCGCTGTCGCTGATCCTGCCGGTGCTCGGCCGGGTCACCCGGGTCGCCGCCATGGACGGCCCGAGCGGCCTGGTGCACCTGCTGCTCACCCACGACGGCGGCGCCACCAGCACCCTCTCCCTCACCCTCGACGCGCCGGCCGAGGCGGTCACCCGGGACTTCGTCTTCTTCGGCGAGAACGGCACCGAGACCGTCCCGCCTGGCGACGGCAGCGTGCTCCAGGCGTTCGGCACGGCCATCGACCAGCTGCTGGAGGAGGTCGACGCGGGCACCCGCGACCACCGCTGCGACGTCCGGTTCGGGCGTGAGGTGGTGGCGGTGCTGGACGCCGCCGAGACCGCCCGCAGCGAGCGGCGCACCGTCGACCTCTGAGGAATTCCGTCGCGTGCCGGCCGGGCCGCCGCTAGCCTGGCCGGCATGTTCACGCATGCCCTGATCGACGTGGCCGTCGCGCCGGCCGCGCGGGGGCTCCTCCTGGTCGCCCGCCCGCGGGTCCGGCGCCCGGCCCTGGCCGGCCGGGACGCCCACCGCGCCTGACCTGACCGTCCGCACCGCCGGCCCCTGACCGGGCCGGCCGCCGCCGGCTGCCCGGCGCGCCGCCGCCCGCCCCGATCGGGGTGTGGCCACCGCGTCCCCGCCGAATCTCCAGGGTCGTCCGAGTCCCGATCCGCTCGGACAGGCCCGCCTCCGCGCCGCCTGTCCGTTCCCGTCGCCGTCCGGCGACAGACAGGACGATCCCGTGGCGCCCCGCCGATTCCGTACCACCGCACGCGACCGGTCCCGTCGCGCGCTGTCCCAGAACTTCCTCGCCGACCCGGCCGCCGTCGCGCGGGTGCTCCGGGCCGCCCGCCCCGGCCCGGACGACCTGCTGCTGGAGGTGGGCGCCGGGCGCGGCCAGCTGACCCGGCCGCTCGCCGCCCGGTGCGGCCGGCTGGTCGCGTACGAGGTGGACCCGACCGTGCTGCCGGAGCTGGCCGCGGCCTGCGCGGACCTGCCGCACGTCGAGGTCCGGGCGGCCGACTTCCTGGCCGCCGTCGCCCCCGCCGAGCCGTTCGCGGTGGTCGGCAACATTCCCTGGTCGCTGACCGCCGCCGTGGTCCGCTGGTGCCTCGCCGCGCCGCGCCTGCGGTCGGCCACCCTGCTCACCCAGCTCGACTACGCGCGCAAGCGCACCGGCGACCACGGCCGGTGGAGCCGGCTCACCGTGCTCACCTGGCCCGAGCACCACTGGCGGCTGGCCGGCCGGGTGCCCCGGAACGCGTTCCGGCCGGTGCCCGCCGCCGACGGCGGGCTGCTGCGCGTGGAGCGCCGCCCGGAGCCCCTGCTGCCGCGGGCGGCGCTGCCCGCGTACCGGCGGATGGTGGAGCTGGGCTTCGGCGGGGTCGGCGGCTCGCTGGCCGCCTCGCTGCGGACCGGCTATCCGCGCCGGCGGGTCGACGGTGCGCTGCGGGCCGCCCGGCTCGGGCCGGACACCCCGGTCGGGCTGGTCTGGCCCGAGCAGTGGCTGGTGCTGTTCCGGCTGCTGCACGCCGGGCACCCCGGCGCGGGTGGGTGGTGACCCGGCTCAGACCAGGGTGTTGAGGGCCTCGCCGAGCTCGGCGGGGGAGTCGAACTCCTCCGCCGGCAGCGCCCTGAGCATCTGCAACATCTCGGTGCTGGCGCCGTTCTCCTGGCCCCAGCGGACCAGGTCCGCTCGGGAGACCGGGTAGTCGAGCCCGGCCAGGAACTCCTGCAACTGCGCCCCGGTGACGGTCATGCCGGCGGGCTACCCGCTGTGCCGGGCGCCATGCCCGCCGGCCCGGCCGTGGCGACGGTTTGCCCGGACGGGTCCCGGGTAGCCGCTCGCATGCTGGTACAGCGGCTCGGCGCGCCGAGCGACTTCGACCCGCTGCTGGAACGCGTCCGGGACGCGCGGATCGTCATGATCGGCGAGGCGACGCACGGCAGCTACGACTACTACCGGCTGCGCGAGCAACTGACCCGGCGGCTCATCGCCGAACAGGGCTTCGATTTCGTCGCGGTGGAGGGGGACTGGCCGGACTGCGACCGGGTGAACTGCTCGGTGGTGGGCGCGCCGGGCGCGCCGGCCGATCCGCAGACCGCGCTGGAGGGCTTCGAGCGCTGGCCGACCTGGATGTGGGCCAACGCCGAGGTGGCCCGGTTCTGCCGCTGGCTGCGGGCGTGGAACCTGGAACGCCCCGAGGGGGAGCGGGCCGGCTTCCACGGCCTGGACGTCTACAGCCTCTGGGAGTCGATGCAGGCCATCTTCGACTACCTGGGCGAGGAGGAGCCCGCCTCGCTGGAGGCGGCGCAGGAGGCGTACCGGTGCTTCGAGCCGTACGGCAAGCGGATGGAGGACTACGCAGCGGCCAGCCGGTTCGTCTCGGCCCGGTGCGAGGAGGAGGTGGTTCGGCTGTTGGCGCGTACCCGGGAACAGGCCGCCGCCGACGGCGCTGACCGCTTCGCGGCCTGGCAGAACGCGGAGGTGGTGGCCGGCGCGGAGCGCTACTACCGGGCCATGGTCGGCGGCGGCCCGGAGTCCTGGAACATCCGCGACATCCACATGGCCGACACGCTGGACCGGCTGCTCGACCACTACGGCCCGCAGGCGCGCGGGATCGTCTGGGCCCACAACACCCACGTCGGTGACGCCCGGGCCACCGACATGGCGGCGGACGGGCTGGTGAACATCGGCCAGCTCGGCCGGGAACGGCACGGCCGGGACGCCGTGGTGCTGGTCGGCTTCGGCAGCTACCGGGGCACGGTGGTCGCCGCGCCGCGCTGGGGCTCGCCGGCCGAGGCCATGACGGTGCCGCCGGCCCGGGAGGGTTCGGTGGAACGGCGGCTGCACGAGCTGATGCCGGAGCGAGCGGTGCTGGTCTTCGGCGGCGAGGACCAGCCTGAGTGGGTGACCGGCGAAGCCGACCACCGGGCCATCGGCGTGGTCTACGACCCGAGCTTCGAGTCCTGGGGCAACTACGTGCCGACCCGGCTGGGCGAGCGCTACGACGCGTTCATCTGGTGCGACGAGGCGACCGCGGTGCACCCGCTGCCGGCGCTGGCCACCCCGGGGGAGATGGAGACCTACCCGGCCGGCGTCTGACCGGCCGGGCAGGTCCCCGGCGTCACACCTGGGCGGGCTCGCGCTCGGCGAGGTGGGCGCGCAGGCCCTCGCCCTCGACGTCCACGTTGGGCAGGATCCGGCCGAGCCAGCGCGGAAGCCACCAGGCGGCGTTGTCGAGCAGCGACATGACCGCCGGAACGATGGTCATCCGGACCACGAAGGCGTCGATGGCGACACCGATCGCGAGCGCGAAGCCCATCGACTTGATGACCGGGTCGTCCAGGAAGACGAAGCCACCGAACACCGAGATCATGATCAGCGCGGCGGCGGTGACCACCCGGGCGCCGTGGCCCATCCCGTTGATGGTGGCCTGGCGGGCGGTGTCGCCGTGGACGAAGTCCTCGCGCATCCGGGACACCAGGAAGACCTCGTAGTCCATGGCCAGGCCGAACAGGATGCCGATGAGCAGGATCGGCAGGAAGCTGACCAGCGGGCCCGGGGTGTCCAGCCCGACCAGGTCGGCCAGGTGGCCCTGCTGGAAGACCGCCACCGTGATGCCGAAGGTGGCCGCCACGGTGAGCAGGAAGCCCAGCGCGGCCTTCACCGGCACCAGGATCGACCGGAACACCAGCATGAGCAGCAGCACCGACAGGCCCACCACCAGCAGCAGGTAGACCGGCAGCGCGTCGGAGAGCTTCTCCGACACGTCGATGCCGATGGCGGTGACGCCGGTCAGCAGCACGTCGGCGTTCCGGATGTCGCCGACCTGCGCGCGGATGTCGTGCACCAGCGTCTCGGTGGCCGCGTCGGTCGGCCCGGTCTTCGGGATCACCCCGAGCAGCGCGGTGCGGCCGGTCTGGTCGAGCTGCGGCGGCGCCACCGCCAGCACCCCGTCGGTCTTCTGGATCAGCGCGGTCACCTGCGGCACGGCGGCCTGGGTGGCCTGCGGCGAGTCGGCGGTGACGACCACCGCGAGCCGGCCCGTGAAGCCCTCGCCGAAGCCCTCCCGGATCAGCTCGTTGCTGACCCGGGCCGGGCTGCCCTCGGCGGCCGTGGCCGCGTCCGGCAGGGCCAGCCGCATGTCCTGGGCGGGGATGGCGAGCAGGCCGAGGCCGAGCAGGCCGACCAGGATGACCGGGATACGCAGCCGGGTCACCCAGTGTGCCCAGCGGAAGCCGAAGCCCGAGCGGTCCTCCGAGCCGGTGCCCGGGTCCTCGACCGCCCTGCGGTCGCGCAGCTTGCGCGGAAGCACCTTCCGGCCGGCGAACCCGAGCAGCGCCGGGGCCAGGGTGATCGCCACCAGCACGGCCACGCTGACGGTGCCGGCGGCGGCGAGGCCCATCACGGTGAGGAACGGGATGCCCACCACGGCCAGGCCGGCGAGCGCGACCACCACGGTGGCGCCGGCGAAGACCACGGCGGAGCCGGCCGTGCCGACCGCGCGGCCGACCGCCTCCTCGGGCGAGAGGCCGTCGAGCAGGTTCTGCCGGTGCCGGGAGGTGATGAACAGCGAGTAGTCGATGCCGACCGCGAGGCCGAGCATCAGGGCCAGGATCGGCGCCGTGCTGGTCAGCTCGACCGCGCCGCTGAGCGCGTACAGGCCGGCCATGCCGACGCCGACGCCGATCAGCGCGTTCAGCATGGTCATCCCGGCCGCGACGAGCGAGCCGAAGGTGATGACCAGGACGATCGCCGCGACCAGCACGCCGAGCGCCTCGGTGGAGCCGACCTCCGGCTCGGAGTTGAGCACCTCGCCGCCGGGGGCGATCTGCCAGCCCTGCGCCTCGGCCTGCGCGCCGACCTTCTCGTACGCGTCGCGCTGGGCGTCGGTCACGTCGTCGGCCCGGCCCTGGAACTGCACCTGGATGAGCGCGTACCGGCCGTCCGGGGTGAGCGCCTGCGCCTGGTACGGGTCGACCGCGCCGACCACACCGGGCAGCGTGGCCGCCTCCTGGGTGACCTGCTTGACGATCGCCTGTCCCTCGGGCGTGGTGAGCTGGCCCGCCTGGGGGGCCTTGACGGCGATGGTGCCGGTGGCGCCGCTGGCCGCCGGGAACCGGTCGGCGAGCAGGTCGATCGCCTTCTGCGACTCGGTGCCCGGCATGGTGAAGTTGCTCGCCGTCGGGCCCTTCAGGGTGGCCGCGGCGAGGCCGAGGCCGACGAGTACGACGAGCCACACGACGGCGACGAGTCGCCGTCGGCGCAACGATGCCCGGCCGAGCCGGTACAGCAGGGTCGCCATGGGTTTCCTTGTCCTCGGGGTCGGAACGGGGATCAGGTGACGGGTTCGAGGGCCCGCCGGACGACGGCCAGCAGGGCGGGCCGCAGTTCGTCGTCGGGGATGTCGATGAACTCGGCGCACGTCTCGGCGATGCCGGCGAGCACCACGAGCGCGGCGATCCGCGCGGAGGGCCGGTCGGAGTGGCCGGCGAAGGCCGCGACGAGCCGTTCGGAGATCTGCTGGATGTGCGCGAACGCGGGCTGCTGGAGCAGGTCGGGGAACTCGCCCCGGAGCAGCGCGATCTGCCGGCGGAAGCGCACCGCCAGGTCGACGAAGCCCTCGCCGGCGATCTGCTGCGCCGCCGCGCCGGTGGTGCCGGCGAGGCGGGCGTCGAGCGCCTCCAGCACCGCGATGGCGGGTGCCATCAGCTCACCGAGGAGCGCTTCCTTGTTGGCGAAGTGGTAGAGCACGGTCGCCTTCGAGCAGCCCACCGCACGGGCGATGTCCTGGAGCGAGGTGCCCTTGTAGCCGGTGACGGCGAAGCGTCTCGCCGCCGCTGCGAGGATCTCGCCGTGTGTCTCCGGTACCGCCCGTGCCATGCCCTCCAGCATGCCTGACCGATCGGTCAGCACCTGACCGATCGGTCAGACGGATCGGGTGGCCTTCGCCACAGCGGCACTCAGCCGACCGGCGTCCCGTGCTCCCGGTCGTACGCCGCCCGCGCCGCGCTGATCCCCTCGCGGTGCCGTTCCGCCCAGCGGGTGAGCGCCACCAGCGACTCGTAGAGCTCGCGGGCCATCGGGGTGGCCGTGTACTCGACCCGGGGCGGCACGGTGGGGTGGACCCGGCGGTGCAGCAGGCCGTCCCGCTCCAGGTTGCGCAGGGTCAGCGTGAGCATCCGGCGGCTGATCCCCTCCACCTGGCGCTCCAGCTCGGTGAAGCGGATCGGGCCCTGGGAGGCGGCGATCAGGATGCCGATGCTCCACTTCCCGCCGACCCGGTCCAGCGCCTCCCGCACGGTGCAGGCCCGCGCCTGGTCGGCCTGGATGGACACACACCTGTTCCCCTGGGACATCAAAGTGCCTCCTTCCGCTCGGCCTCATGGTCACAGACGATGGCCTCAGTAACAAACCGTGCACCAAGGAGGCGCTCCACCATGACGGGGACCAACCGCTGGCCCGCGCTGCTCGTGCTCAGCGCCGGCAGCCTGATGATCATCCTGGACGGCAGCATCGTCGCCGTCGCACTGCCGGCCGTCCAGGCCGACCTCGGCTTCCCGGCCGCCGGGCTGGCCTGGGTGGTGAACGCGTACCTGGTCGCCTTCGGCGGGCTGCTGCTCCTGGCCGGGCGGCTGGGCGACCTGCTCGGCCGGCGGCAGGTGTTCCTGGCCGGGGTCGCCCTGTTCACCCTCGCCTCGCTGCTCTGCGCGGCCGCCACCGGTCCGGGCACCCTGGTCGCCGCCCGGTTCGCGCAGGGCGTCGGAGGCGCGCTCGCCACCGCGGTCAGCCTCGGCATGATCGTCCGGATCTTCCCCGAGCCGGCCGAGCGGGCCCGCGCCATCGCCGTGTTCAGCTTCACCGGCGCGGCCGGAGCCTCGCTCGGGCTGCTGGTCGGCGGAGTCCTCACCGACCTGACCGGGTGGCGGTCGATCTTCCTGATCAACCTGCCGATCGGCGCGGCGATCGTGGCCGGCGCCGTACGGCTGATCGCGCCCGACCGCGGCGCCGGGCTGCGGGCCGGACTGGACCTGCTCGGCGCAGTGCTGGCCACGGCCGGGCTGATGGCCGCGGTGCTGGCCATCGTGGGCGCCGGGGAGCACGGCTGGACCTCGCCGCGCACCCTCGGCGCGGGCGCGCTCGCCGCCGCGCTGCTCGCCGGCTTCGCGGCCCGGCAGCGGCACGCCGGCACGCCGCTGCTGCCGCCCCGGGTGCTGCGCGCACCCGGCCTGGTCGCCGCGAACGCCACCCAGTTCCTCATGGTGGCCGCCTACTTCGGCTTCCAGTTCCTGCTCGCCCTGCACCTGCAACTCGTGCTCGGGCTGGACCCGGCCGCCACCGGATTCGCCTTCCTGCCCACCCCGCTGGTGATCGCGGCGGTCTCGCTGGGCCTCGCCGGGCGGCTGGTGGCCCGGTTCGGCGCCCGGACCGTGCTGGTCGGCGGGCTGGCACTCGCCGTGGTCGGGTTCCTGCTGCTGGTCCGACTCCCGGTGGACGCCCGCTACACCGCCGACGTGCTGCCCGCGATGCTGGTCTTCGGCGTGGCCGGCGGGCTCACCCTGCCGGCGGTCACCACCCTGGCCATGGCCGGTGCGGAGCCCGCCGACGCCGGGCTCGCCTCCGGGCTGGCCAACACCACCCAGCAGGTCGGCGGGGCGCTCGGGCTGGCCGTGCTGGCCACCCTGGCGGCGAGCCGCACCGACGCGCTGCGCGCCGCCGGCACCGACGAGGTCGCGGCCCTCGCCCTGGGCTACCGGTCCGCCTTCGCGGTCGCCGCCGCCCTGGTGGCCGCCGCCCTCCTGGTCGCCCTGCTCACCGCCCGCCTAGCCCGCGCCGCCGGCCCCGCCGGCCCCGCTCGCGTCTCCCGCGCCGCCCGCCGTCCCGCCGCGCCTTCCACTTCCGCGGTCCCGGAGACGTGCTCCGCCCGCTGACCCGTGGGGCGTCGTCACACCCGGCTGCGGAGTCGTGATGCGATCTTGGCGAGTTTCCGTTTCCAGCCGACGGAAACTCGCCAAGATCTGTGCGAGCACGGAGCCTGTCCGCACGGCCTCGGGGCCGGCGGCATGTCGCCCTTCGGTCGCTACAAACTTGATGTCGTAAATGGATCGGCGGGGTCGGGGGTGGCGCGGAGGTTGGGGTCGGGGTCGGGTTGGGGATTGTGGACGGTCCGGGTCAGTGTCACGGCCTGAGCCGGGCCAGGACCTGAGCATGGCCAGGGTCGCGGCGGGCGGAGAGCGGTGCCGGTGAATCGCTCACGTCATCAAGTTCGTAGTCGGTGAGAAGACATGGCGATTCCAGGCCGCGACGGGGAGGCGCGTCGTGCTGATTCCACGGCCGTGCCCCGGGAAATCCGCGCGCCGGTTCCACGGCCGCTACCGGGGGAGCCGCGTCCCGGTTACACGGGCCGCGCGGGAGGAGCCGCGTCGTCGCGCCAGGTCAGGCGTCCAGGTCGTGCAGCACCCGGGCCAGGAGGTCCACGGCGGTGGGGTACGCGTGCGCGGGCGGGCCGGCGTAGCCGACCACCAGGCCGGGCGGGGCACTCTCGGGGTGGTGCCGGTGCATGGCCAGCCCGCCGACGGCGAGACCGCGCGCGGCGGCCGCGGCGAGCACCTCGGCCTCGGCCGGGCCGTCCGGGCGCAGGTGGACGGTGGCGTGCAGGCCGGCCGCCACGCCGTCCAGCGCCGACCGTGGGCCCAGCCGCTCCAGGAGGAAATCCCGCCGCTGCCGGTAGCGGCGCCGGACGGTGCGGATCTGCCGGTCGTAGCCGTGCCCGTCGATCAGCTCCGCGAGAGCGAGCTGGCCGATCGTCTCGCTCTGCAGGTCCAGGTGGCGCTTGGCCTCCACCACCGGCTCCACGAGCCGGGCCGGCAGCACCAGCCAGGCCAGGCGGAGCGCCGGTCCGAGCGTCTTCGCCGCCGTGCCCACGTACGCGACCTGCTCCGGTGCGGTGCCCTGGACCGCACCGACCGGCTGCCGGTCGTAGCGGAACTCGCCGTCGTAATCGTCCTCGACCACCAGCCCGCCGGTGGCCCGGGCCCACTTCGCCAGGGCGTGCCGGCGGGCCGGGTGCAGGGTCACCCCGGTGGGGAACTGGTGCGCCGGGGTCACCACGGCGGCCCCCACCCGGGCCAGCGGCCCGGCGCCGAGCAGGTCGGTGCGCGCGCCGAGCCCGTCGACCGGCAGCGGCAGCACCGTGCCGCCGTGCCGGCGGACCACCTCCCGGTGGAAGGCCAGCCCGGGGTCCTCCATGGCCACCGTCGGCGTGCCGGCGTCCCGGAGCACTCCGGCGAGCAGCACGAGGGCCTGGACGTACCCGGTGGTGACCACGATCCGTTCCGGGTCGGCCAGCACGCCGCGGGCCCGGCCCAGGTAGCCGGCGAGCGCGCGGCGCAGCTCCGGGCGGCCGCGCGGGTCGCCGTAGCCGTACGCCTCGGCGGGGGCGACGGCCAGCGCCCGCCGGGTGGCCCGCAGCCAGGCGGTGACCGGGAAGAGCCCGACGTCGGGGCTGCCCGGGCGCAGGTCGTACCGGAAGGTCGCCGAGCCGGGCGGCGGCGCGGCCGGCGGCGGCGCGGCCCGAAGCAGCCCGCTGACCTCCGTGCCCGCGCCGATCCGGGCGACCAGCCAGCCCTCGGCGACCAGCTGGTCGTAGGCGGCGCTCACGGTGCCCCGGGACAGGCCCAGCTCGGCGGCGAGGACGCGGGTGGCCGGCAGCCGGGTGGCCGGCGGGAGCCGCCCGTCGCGGATGGCGTCCCGCAACGCCCGTTCCAGGCCGGCCCGCCGGCCGCCGGTGGCGTCCAGCTCCAGGTGCAGGTCGACGCCGAAATCGGCCCAGTCCATCGGCACGGAATTGGAGCTTACGGGCGGGCCGCCGGCGCGGCGAGACTGGCCGCATGACCGAGCTGAGCCGGCGGGCCGCCGCGCTGCGCGCGCTGCACCGCCCCGGGGACCCGCTGATCCTGCCGAACGCCTGGGACCCGGGGTCCGCCCGGGCGGTGGTCGCGGCCGGCTTCCCGGCCGTCGCCACCAGCAGCGCCGCGGTCGCCGAGGCGCTCGGCCACACCGACGGCGAGGCCACGCCGGTGGGCGAGATGTTCGCGGCGGTCGGCCGGATCGCCGCCGCCGTGCCGGTCCCGGTCACCGCCGACCTGGAACGGGGGTACGGGCTGCGCCCGGCCGAGCTGGTCGAGCGGCTGCTGGCGGCCGGCGCGGTGGGCTGCAACATCGAGGACTCCGACCCGCGTACCCGGGAGTTGTACGACCTCGAGGAGCAGGCGGACCTGCTCGCCGGCATCCGAGCGGCGGCCCGCGCGGCCGGCGTGGACCTGGTGCTCAACGCCCGGGTCGACGTGCACCTGCGGGCGTACGGGCCGGCGGAGGGCCGGCTCGCCGAGGCGGTGCGCCGGGCCCGCCGCTACCGGGCCGCCGGGGCGGACAGCGTCTACCCGATCCTGCTGGCCGACCCGGCGCAGATCCGCCACGTCGTCACCGAGGTGGACGCCCCGGTCAACGTGATGGCCCGGCCCGGCGCCCCCACCCCGGGCGAACTGGCGGCCCTCGGCGTGGCCCGGATCAGCTACGGCTCGGGCCTGTACGCCGCCGCCCGCGCCCGTATCGTCGGGATGCTCGCCGCGATCGCCGCGGGCCACGAGGCGTTCCCGACCGGAGAGGAGGCCCGGTGACCTACCCGCCGCCGCGTTACGCGGGCGACCAGGGCGAGCAGACGGCCACCTACCGCCCGGCGGACCAACCCCCGGAGCTGGTCTATCCCTCCGGCGGCACGGCGCACTACCTGGCCACGGGCGCGTCGACCAACGGGCAGTTCGGCCTGTACCGCTGGGAGATGGGGCCGCAGCCGAGCGGCCCGTCGCCGCACTTCCACCGGTCCATCTCGGAGTCCTTCTTCATCCTCTCCGGCGCGGTACGCATCTACGACGGCCGGCGGTGGATCGACACCGGGCCCGGGGACTTCGTGCACGTCCCCGAGGGCGGCGTACACGCGTTCCGCAACGAGTCCGGCGAGCCGGCGTCGATGTTGCTGCACTTCGCCCCGGGCGCGCCCCGGGAGGGCTACTTCGAGGGCCTGCTGGACCTGGCCGGCCGGAGCGAGGAGGAACGGGCGGAGTTCTTCCTGCGGCACGACACCTTCTGGGTCTGATCCGGCGCCCGCCGGTCGGGCCGGAGCCACCGCATTCCGCCGGGAATCCGTGTCGGGGTTGCCGACCCGGGCGCTGCCCGGGAAGGTGGGCGGATGGGCGCCGCTGACGAGACCCGGGCCGGGGTGTCGCTGACCAACCTGGACCAGCCGCTGTTCGACGGGGCCGGGGCCACCAAACGCGACCTGGTCGACTACCTGGACGCCGTCCACGAGCGGATGCTGCCCGGGCTGCGGGACCGGCCGCTGTCGGTGGTCCGGGTACGGCCCGGCCAGGACCCGTTCATGCAGAAGAACCTGCCGAAGTACACACCGGACTGGGTGCGCCGCACCTCGGTCTGGGCGGAGGCCTCGCACCGCGACATCTCGTACGCCCTCTGCGACGACCGGCGGACGCTGCTCTGGTTCGCCAACCAGCGGGCGGTCGAGTACCACCCGACGCTGGGCCACGCGGGCCACCCCGAGCACCCCACCCACCTGGTGCTCGACCTGGACCCGCCGCCGGGCGACTCGTTCGGCGTGGCGGTCCGCACCGCGCTGCTGGTCCGGCAGGCCCTCACCGACGCGGGGCTGGCCGGCGCGGTGAAGACCAGCGGGGCGAAGGGCCTGCACGTGATCGTGCCGGTGGACCCGGCGACGATGGCCGAGGAGGCCGCCGCCGCGACCCGGGCCCTCGCCGCCCGGACCGAACGGCTCGACCCGGCGCTGGCCACCACCGCCTTCATCGTCGAGGACCGGGGCGGCCGGGTCTTCGTCGACTCCACCCGGTCGTACGGGGCGACCGTGGTGGCCGCGTACAGCCCGCGCATCCGGCCCGGCACGCCGGTGTCGTACCCGGTCGGCTGGGCCGACGTCGAGGCCGCGACCCCGGCCGACTTCACGGTGAAGACCGTGCCGGGGCTCCTCGGCGACCGGGACCCGTGGGCGGAGGCGCTGCCCGCGCCGCAGCGGCTGCCGGAGGAGCTGGTCGCCGAGGGGCGGACCATCCCGGTGGCCCGGGTGCAGGCCATGCACGAGGGCAAGCGCCGCGCGAAGGCCCGCCGCGAGGCCGGCTGACCAGCCCCTGACCACGGCCGGCGGCGGCGCCGGCTGATCGCTGCCAAGTCAGCAACCCGCCATCGGCGAAGTCTTCCGTGGTGCCCGCGGGGGCCGGTATCTCCTTCACCATGCTCCCCCACACACCCCTGCGCCGAGCCGCCGCCACAGGTGTCGCCGGCGCCGTGCTGGCCGCGACCCTCTTCGGCCCGCCGGCCCCGACCGCGGGCGCCGCCACGCCGTCCACCCCCGGCCGGGCGGCCCCGGCCAGCACGGTCACCCTGATCACCGGTGACGTCGTCACGGTCACCGAGATCGGCGCGGGCCGGTACTCGACCGACATCCGGCGCCCCACCGGCGCCCGGGGCGGCGTGCACGCGCAGACCATCGGCAAGGACCTCTACGTCATCCCCGACGAGGTGCTCCCGTACCTCGCGTCCGGGCGCCTCGACCGGCGGCTCTTCGACGTCACCGGCCTGATCGAGGACGGCTACGACGACCGGCACTCCGACGGCATTCCGCTGATCGTGAGCTACGCCGACGCGGCGTCCGCCCGGCGTCCCGCGCCGGCCGGCACCACGAGGGTCCGGCCGCTGGCGAGCGTCCGCGGCGCGGCGGTCCGGGCCACCAAGCGCCAGGCCCGCCGGGTCTGGGAGGCCGTCACCCCGGACGTCGCCACCGTCGCCCCTGCCTCGGCCGACGCGACCCCGGTGCTGGCCGACGGCATCAGCCGGATCTGGCTGGACGGCAAGGTCCACGCCCAGCTCGCCGACAGCACCGCGCAGATCGGCGCCCCGGCGGCCTGGGCGGCCGGGCGCGACGGCTCCGGCGTGAAGGTCGCCGTCCTCGACACCGGGTACGACACCGACCACCCCGACCTGGCCGGCCGGGTCAGCGCGAGCGCCACCTTCGTGCCCGACGAGACCGTTGAGGACGGCAACGGCCACGGCACCCACGTCGCCTCGACGGTCGGTGGCAGCGGCGCCGCCTCCGGCGGCCTGGAGAAGGGCGTCGCCCCGAAGGCCGACCTGATCGTCGGCAAGATCCTCGCGGACGAGGGCTACGGCGCCGACTCGTGGGTGATCGCCGGCATGGAATGGGCCGCCGGCCAGGGCGCCCGGGTGGTCAGCATGAGCATCGGCGGCGACCAGTCGACCGACGGCACCGACCCGCTGAGCACCGCGGTCAACCAGCTCACCGCCCAGACCGGCGCCCTGTTCGTGGTGGCCGCCGGCAACGCCGGCGCCGAGGGCGTGATCAGCTCACCGGGCGCCGCGGACGCCGCGCTCACCGTCGCCGCGGTGGACTCCGCCGACGAACTCGCCGAGTTCTCCAGCCGGGGACCGCGCTTCGGCGACTACGCCCTCAAGCCGGACATCGCCGCCCCGGGCGTGGACATCCTCGCCGCGAAGGCGGGCGGGACGGCGGCGGACGGCTGGTACCAGTCGATGAGCGGCACGTCGATGGCCACGCCGCACGTGGCGGGGGCCGCGGCGGTCCTCGCCCAGCAGCACCCGGACTGGCGTGCCGCGCAGCTGAAGGACGCGCTCATGAGCACGGCGAAGAAGCGGGACGGCCAGACCGCCTACCAGGTGGGCGCGGGCCGGGTCGACATCCCGGCCGGGCTCGGCGCCACGGTGACCGCCACCGGCTCGGCGTACTTCGGATTCCAGGGCTGGTCCCACGACCATCCGGGGCCGATCGACCGCACCATCACCTACACCAACACCGGCGACGCCGCGGTGACGCTCGACCTGTCGGTGACCGGCGAGATCGCCGGCGGCCCGATGGACGCCGACCCGCACGCCGACGAGGGCAAGCCGGCGCCGGGGATGTTCACCCTGGCCGCGGACACGCTCGTGGTGCCCGCGCACGGCACGGCCTCGGTCACCGGGACCGCCCACCCCGAGCTGGGTGCCGCCGGCCGCCGCTACCTCGGCGAGGTCACCGCGACCGCCGCGGGTGGCATCCGCACGCGCACCACGCTCGGCCTCTACCTGGAGGACGAGCGGCACGACCTGACCTTCTCGATCAAGGACCGCGCCGGCCGGTACGCGTCGACCTTCCTCGCCGTGCAGCGCTTCGGTGAGGCCGATCCCTACTTCCTCACCAGCAGCGACACCGGGCCCACCACGGTGCGGCTGCGGCCCGGCACCTACAGCGTCTGGAGCTACCTGGACGTGCCCGGCAAGCACGGCCCCGACTCCCGCGGCACCGCCCTGCTGGGTGACCCGGAGATCGTGCTGGACCGGGACCGGACGATCACCCTCGACGCGCGCAAGGCGGTGGAGGCCACCGCCACGGTGCCGAAGCGGACCGAGGACCGGATCCTGATGATGGACTGGTACCGGTCGGACGGTGTCAACGGCATCGACGACAAGTACATCCTCTCCCCGTGGACCGACACGATGTGGGTCCTGCCGACGAAGCAGGTCACCCGCGGGGCGTTCGAGTACGAGACCCGCTGGCGCAAGGCGTACCCGCTGCTCACCGTGACCGACCGGGGGCGGGAGGTGCGCTTCCTCGGCCAGCCGGGCTCGGCGCTCCACGAGGGCCGCGCGCAGGCCGAGGGGGTGCACGTCGGCCTCGGCCGCCCGGCGGACTACGCGGGCCGCGACGTGCGCGGCAAGGTCGTGCTGGTGGACCGCTCCGACGAGCTGAGCAACGCCGAGCGCGCCGCGGCGGCCGCCGGGGCCGGGGCCGCGCTGCTGATCGTCGTCAACGACACGGCGGATCCGTACTCCCAGTGGGTGGGGGACGACGAGGGCCGGCTCAGCGGCGTGCCGGTCGTCAGCGTCACGTCCACCACCGGCGCTCCGCTGGTGGACCGGGCCCGCCGGGGGCAGCTGCGGCTCGGGCTCGAGGGCACCCCGAACTCGCCGTACACGTACGACCTGGTCGACCCGCACCCCGGCCGGATCCCGGCGGACCTCGCGTACCGGCCCCGGCCCAGGGACCTCGCGGTGGTGGAGATGCGGTTCCACGGTGACGCCCCGACGCTGGGTGGCGAGTTCCGGGAGGACTTCCGTCCCTACCGCACCTACTCGGCCGGCTTCCCGCTCTGGCAGGGCATGCAGCGGACCCGGACCGACTACGTCTCCGCCCAGCCGGGCACGACCTGGCGGGAGGGTGCCATCGGCGGCCGGGAGATGGAGCTGGCCTCGGTCGGCGAGCAGCGGGCCTACCGGCCGGGCAGCCGCAGCACCGTCTCCTTCTTCGGGCCGGTCACCCGGCCCCGGGACAACGCCTCGTTCTACGCGTCCGAACGCAACGCGGGTTGGCTGACCTTCAACGTCCAGCCCTGGTCGGACGGCGATCGGGGGCACGCCGGGTTCATGCAGTGGGGCAGCGACATCGCCTTCACCGTCCGGCGCGACGGCGAGGAGATCGCGAAGGTGAACGGCTGGGCCCAGGCCACGATCGAGGGCAACCCGGAGGGCGTCGGGCACTACTCGCTCGACCTGGTGGCCAGCCGCGCCGGGTACCGGCTGTCCCCGCGTACCCACACCACCTGGGAGGTGCGCTCGCCGCACGTCGAGAGCGTGGACGACCTCGACGTCGTGGCGGTGCTCCAACTGGACTACGCGGTCGCGACCGACCTGCTCGGGAACGCCTGCGGCGGCCGCCAGCACCTCACCGTGACCCCGTCCCACCTGCCGGGTGCCGCCGGCGCGGGGAAGATCGCCGGCACGAGGCTCGCCGTGTCGTTCGACGACGGGGCCCACTGGCGGGACGTGCCCCTGGTCCGCAGGGGCGGGACCTGGGTGGCAGACTTCGTGGCCCCCGACACCGGCTACGTCTCGCTCAAGGCCACCGCCTGGGACGACGCCGGCAACCGGGTCAGTCAGGAGATCACCCGGGCCTACGGCCTGGCCACCCGCGGTCCGCGGTAGCGGACCGCCAGGAGCGGCGGCCCCGGGACCCCCTCTCCGGGGCCGCCGCTCCGGTCCGCGCCACACCCCCGCAGGAGATGAGACATGCTGGCACCGTTGGGACTCGACCCCGTCGAGGAGGAGACGTACCGCCAGCTCATCGCTTCTCGCCGGGCGTGCGCCGCGGAGGTCGCGGCGGCCACGGGACGGTCCGACGCGGCGGTCCGGGCCGCCCTCGACGGCCTGGTCGAGCGCGGTCTGGTGGCCACGGCCACCGGCGCTCCGGCCGGCGACGGCCCGGTGTTCGTGCCGGCGCCGCCCGCCGTCGCCCTCAACGCCCTGCTCCGCCAGCGCCAGCACGACCTGCGGCAGGCCGAGTCCGACGTCGCGGCGCTGGCCGAGCAGTACCGCACCGCCGACCAGGCCCCCGGCGTCGTCGAGGTGATCGCCGACGTCGACACCGTCCGGCGCCGCTTCTTCCAGATCCAGGAGGCGGCGCGCCACGAGGTGCTCTCCATGGTGCCGCCCAACCTCCGGGTCGTCCCGCACCGGGAGAACACCGCCGAGCGGGCGAGCATGCGGCGGGGGGTCCGCTACCGGGCCCTGCTGGACCGGCGGGCGCTGACCGGGCCCGAGATGCAGGCCGACATCCGCGCCAGCATGTCGCTCGGCCAGGAGATCCGGATCGTCGACGCCGTGCCGGTCAAGATGATGATCGTGGACGGTGAGATCGCCATGCTGCCGCTGCACCACGACGCCGACGGATCGCCCGCGTCCATCCTGGTGCACCGCAGCGGGCTGCTCGCCGTGCTGGTGGCGTCCTTCGAGGCCGCGTGGGAGCGGGCGTACCCGCTGCGGCCCGCCCCGGCGCCGGACGAGGTGACCGAGTTGACAAGCGGCGAGCTGGGGGACGGGCACATGCAGGTGCTGGCGCTGCTGCTGTCCGGGCAGACCGACCAGGCCATCGCGACGCAGCTGGACATCTCGCTGCGCACCGTGCACCGCCGGATCCGCCAGCTCATGGACGCGGCCGGTGTGGACAGCCGGGTCCAGCTGGGCTGGGCCGCCGCCCGCAACGGCTGGGCCTGACCTCCGAGCGGGCCGTCCGCCATGCGAAGAAGCCCGGGCCAGCGGCCCGGGCTTCCTCGTGTCTGTGCCCCCGGCAGGATTCGAACCTGCGCCCCCGCCTCCGGAGGGCGGTGCTCTATCCCCTGAGCTACGGGGGCTCAGCGACCCGAGAAGAGTAGCAAACCCCTTCCCGGATCACCGAATCGGCACCCGGCGGCTCAGGCGGCGGCGACGGGGCGGCCGCAGCTCGGCAGCGGGTGGAGGACGATGCGGCGCGGCAGGCGGCGGGGCCACTCGTTGCGCGGCCAGGAGCCGTCGACGATCAGGTGCACCGTGCGCTCCTCGGCGCCGCTGAGCCGCAGCACGAAGTCGCGGGGGAGCGGCGGGTCCACCGACGGAGTTGTGATCATGAAGCGCACCCGGCCGCGGGACGAGACGGCGGAGATCACGTCGGCCGCCGGCATGGTGCCGCGCAGGCGTACGCGGCCGATCCAGTAGACCTCCGCGGCGTGCTCCTGGGCGGCCCGGGTGATCGACGGGTACTCGCTGCGTACCCAGCGTTCGACCGCGCCGACGCAGAGCCCGCAGGCCCGCTCCCGGGGCTCGCGCGGACCCAACCCCCAGGCCCGCAGGTACGCCCCGACCGTGCCGGCGTCCATGGTCAGCTCGAACTGGCGCTCGATGAGGGTGGTGAGGCTCTGTCGCGTCCAGAGCTCCTCGTCCAGGCCGAACTCGTCGGGGTGGACGCCCCGGAGCACGTCGATCAGTTCGAGTTCCTGTTCGCGGCTGAGCGTTCCCGGCTCGCCCTGCCGCAGTCCGCGACGGACGGCTGCCACCGCCCCGTCACCGCCGATGGTGTGACGTCGGCACCAACTGGTCACCGACCGCCCTGCGTCTCTGAGTGCAACCCCCACGTCCTGCGCAACGAGCCCGAATCGCAACTGGTCACGATATGTGTGGAGAAAAGTCTCCAAGCAGTGCAATGGGTTGTATGCCCCAAACCGTTATAAACCGGCATAACGGGCATGGCCCGCTCCCAGGCACGCGAAGGGCCCGCGTCGCGCACGACGCGGGCCCTCCGGGACGATCAGGCGTTACACCGTCCCGCCCAGGCGCTTGAGCGCCGCCGACAGGTTGGCCAGGTCCTTCTGCTGGGTGTTCTTCATGACCTGCGCGACCGCCAGCACGTCGTCGTCGTGCCCCTGGTCGAGGATCCCGTCGATCATGTGCACCCCGCCGACGTGGTGGCGGATCATCATCTGCAGGAAGAGCACGTCGAACTCGCGCCCGCTGGCGCCCCGCAGCTTCGCCATCTCCTCCGGCGTGGCCATGCCCGGCATGAGGCCGTTCTTCACCAGCCCGGGGCCGTCCGACATCCAGGCCATCGGCGGCTGGTCGCCGGTCGGGTCCAACTTCCAGGAGCGCAGCCAGGTCTGCATGGTGCCGATCTCGCCCTGCTGCCCGGTGGCGATGTCGCCGCCGATCTGGCGTACCTCCGGGTCCTGGCCCTGCCGGAACGCCAGCAGCCCCATCGCCACGGCCTGGGCGTGGTGGCTGGTCATGTCCCGGGCGAAGCCGGCCTCCGCCGAGTTCTCGCCCGGACGGGTGAGCGTCGGGGTGAGCAGACCGCCCGCGTACCCGAGGAGGAGACCGACCACGACGGCGGCCGCCAGGGCCAGGACGCCGAAGCGCCGCGCGGCCCGCCGGTCACCGGACTCGGTGACCGGGGACTCGTCGACGTCGGTGTCCGTGGTCGCGGCGGCGGTCATCGCGGCGTCCTCACTGGGTCGGCTGCTCGGGCATGTTGTTGCCCAGGTTGTCGCGCGGGGTGGTGCCGGTGGCGGTGACACCCTGGTCGCAGAGCGCGGTCGGGCCCTCGACGGAGGCGTTCACGCGCAGCGTCTTGATGAACTCGTCGATCCGGCCGTCGTCGGCGTTGTCGACCTTGAGCTGGAAGCCCCAGGCCTGGAGGGAGATCGGCTTGTCCAGCCCCTCGAACGGGCTGAGCATCATCTTCTCCTTGCCCTGCACCTTGGCCTTGAGCTTGGCCACCTGGTCGGCGGGCAGGTCGGGACGGTAGGTGATCCAGACCGTGCCGTGCTCCAGGCTGTGCACCGCGTGCTCGTTGGCGATCGGGGCGTCGTAGACGTCGCCCATGCAGTTCTGCCAGGCCTGGTTGTGCGGGCCGCCCACCGGCGGAAGCACGTCGTACTTGAGTGGGCCCGCCTGGTGCTGGCCGCCCTTGACCAGGTCCTTGTCCTTCTTGCGGAAGTCGACGATGCCGTTGATCGCGTCGGCCCGCTTCTCCCACGGCTGGGCGCCCTGGTAGACCGCCCACGCGCCCACGCCGATGATGCCCACCGCCAGGACGCCGACCGCGACGAAGAGCGCGATCGGACCCCACGCGCGACCCTGGCTCACCTTCACCGGGGTGACCGGCTTACGGCCCTTGCCGCCGGTCGGCCGGGTCGGGCCCTTGCCGCCGGAGGGCTTGTCGGCAGCCGCGGGCCGGCCGGCGGCCGGCTTCTTGCCGGTGCTGACCACGGTGGGACGGCGTTCCGGGCCGCCCGGGGTGCTGATGCTCATCGTGCCTCGTCAGGTCGGTCGGTCAGGGGAGCCGCGGGGCCGGTGCACATGCTGGGTCGCCGCCGCGGGGACCGAGTCTACCCCCGATAACATGGTTCGGTGACTCCCGCAGAACTCGCCGAGGTCGTCCTCGCCGCAGCCCACGCCGTCTTCGAAGACCGGGGCCTGGACCGCTCCGCGCTGCCCGCGCAGACCACCGTCGAGCGACCCCGCAGCCCCGAGCACGGCGACTACGCCTCGACGCTGGCGCTGCAGCTCAGCAAGAAGGTCGGCGTCCCCCCGCGGGAGCTGGCCGGCGCCCTCGCCGACGAGCTGGGCAAGGCGTCGGGGATCAAGTCGGTGGAGATCGCCGGCCCGGGGTTCCTCAACATCCGGCTCGACGCGGCCGCCGCCGGCCAGCTCGCCCGGGTCATCGTCGAGGCCGGCCCGGCGTACGGCCGCAGCGACACCCTGGCCGGCCAGCGGATCAACCTGGAGTTCGTCTCGGCGAACCCGACCGGCCCGGTGCACATCGGCGGGGTCCGCTGGGCGGCCGTCGGCGACGCGCTCAGCCGGCTGCTCCGCGCCACCGGCGCCGACGTGGGCACCGAGTACTACTTCAACGACGCCGGCTCCCAGATCGACCGGTTCGCCCGCTCCCTGCTCGCCGCCGCGCAGGGCCAGCCGGCCCCGGAGGACGGCTACGGCGGCGCGTACATCGCGGAGATCGCGGCCGAGGTGGTCGAGCGCCGGCCCGAGGTGCTGGACCTGGCCGAGGACGCCGCCCAGGAGGTGTTCCGGGTCGAGGGCGTCCAGCTGATGTTCGCCGAGATCAAGTCGTCGCTGCGCGACTTCGGCGTGGAGTTCGACACCTACTTCAACGAGAAGGACCTGCACGACCGGGGTGAGCTGGACAAGGCGCTCGACCGGCTGCGTGAGCAGGGTCACCTCTACGAGTCCGAGGGCGCCACCTGGCTGCGCACCACGGACTTCGGCGACGACAAGGACCGGGTGCTGCGCAAGTCCAACGGCGAGTGGACCTACTTCGCGGCGGACTGCGCCTACTACCTGGACAAGCGCGAGCGCGGGTTCGAGCGCGTGGTGATCATGCTGGGCGCCGACCACCACGGCTACATCGGCCGGATGAAGGCCATGGCCGCCTGCTTCGGCGACGACCCGGACCGCAACCTGGAGATCCTCATCGGCCAGCTGGTCAACCTGCTCCGCGACGGCGCCCCGGTGCGGATGAGCAAGCGGGCCGGCACGGTGGTCACCCTGGAGGACCTGGTCGACGCGATCGGCGTGGACGCCTCCCGCTACGCGCTGGCCCGCTACTCCAGCGACTCGCCGATCGACATCGACGTGGAGCTGTGGACGCGCGCGACCCGCGACAACCCGGTCTACTACGTGCAGTACGTGGCCGCCCGCACCGCCAGCGTGGGCCGCAACGCCGCCGAGGTCGGGCTGACCCGGGGCGAGGCCGCCGGCTTCCACGCCGAGCTGCTCTCCCACGAGAAGGAGAACGAGTTGCTCAAGGCCCTCGCCGAGTTCCCCGCCGTGGTCTCCTCGGCGGCCGAGCTGCGCGGCCCGCACCTGGTGGCCCGCTACCTGGAGCGGCTGGCCGGGGCCTACCACCGGTTCTACGACAACTGCCGGATCCTGCCGCGCGGCGACGAGGAGGCCACCGACCTGCACCGGGCCCGGCTCTGGCTGAACGACGCCACCCGGGTGGTCATCGCCAACGGCCTGCGCCTGCTCGGCGTCTCGGCTCCGGAGCGGATGTAATGCGAGCGCGAGGAGTGAGCTTGGAAGCCCCACAGTCGCGAAGCGGAGACAACTGATGCGGGCGCACGAGGCCGGTGCCCTGCACGGCGACATCGGCAACCGGGGTCCGGCCTGGCTGCGTCCGCCGGTCGACGTCAACGAGCTGGTCCCGCACCTGTGGCCGCGCAACGTGGTGCGCGGAGCGGGCGGCGCCCTGACGGTCGCGGGCCTGGACGTCCGCGACCTGGGCGCCGAGTTCGGCACCCCGGTGTACGTGCTGGACGAGGACGACCTGCGCGCGCGCGGCCGCGAGTTCCGGGACGCCTTCCCGGACGCCGACGTCTACTACGCCGGCAAGGCGTTCCTCTGCCGGGCGGTGGTCCGGATGATCGCCGAGGAGGGCCTGTTCCTCGACGTCTGCACGGGGGGCGAGCTGGCCACGGCGCTGTCGGCCGGCATGGAGCCCGCGCGGATCGGCTTTCACGGCAACAACAAGTCCGTGGCCGAGCTGACCCGGGCCGTGGACGCCGGGGTGGGCCGGATCATCGTGGACTCGTTCGCCGAGATCGACCGGCTCACCGCGATCGCCCGCGAGCGCGGGGTGCGGCCGAGGGTGCTGGTCCGAGTGACCGTCGGCGTGGAGGCGCACACCCACGAGTTCATCGCCACCGCGCACGAGGACCAGAAGTTCGGCTTCTCCCTCGCGGGCGGCGCGGCCGCGGCGGCCGCCTTCAAGATCCTCGACGAGGACGTGCTGGAGCTGCGCGGGCTGCACTCGCACATCGGCTCGCAGATCTTCGACGCCAGCGGCTTCGAGGTGTCCGCCCGCCGGGTGCTGGCCCTCCAGGCGCAGATCCGCGACGCGCGCGGGGTCGAGCTGCCCGAACTGGACCTGGGCGGCGGCTTCGGCATCGCGTACACGACGCAGGACGACCCGGCCGCGCCGCACGAGCTGGCCAAGCGGCTGCGCAAGATCGTCGACGGGGAGTGCGCGGCGGAGAACCTGGCCGTGCCGCACCTGTCCATCGAGCCGGGCCGGGCCATCGTCGGGCCGGCCGTGTTCACCCTCTACGAGGTGGGCACGGTCAAGTCCGTGCCGCTCGGCGGCACCGGGGGCGGCGCAGCGGACGGTCGTGCCTATGTCAGCGTCGACGGGGGGATGAGCGACAACATCCGCACCGCGCTCTACGACGCGTCCTACTCGGCGACGGTGGCCAACCGGGCCTCGGCCGCCGAGCCGATGCTCGCCCGCGTGGTGGGAAAGCACTGTGAGTCCGGGGACATCGTGGTGAAGGATGAATTCCTGCCCGCCGACGTGCAGCCCGGAGATCTTGTCGCGGTGCCCGGCACCGGGGCGTACTGCCGGAGCATGGCCAGCAACTACAACCATGTCCCGCGGCCCCCGGTCGTCGCCGTCCGCGACGGTCGGGCCCGGCTCATCGTCCGCCGGGAGACCGAAGACGACCTGCTCGCATTGGATGTGGGATGACCTCACCCGTTCGCTTGGCGCTGCTCGGCTGCGGCACGGTCGGCAGCGACGTGGTGCGGCTGCTGCACGAGCAGTCGGCCGACCTCGCCGCCCGGATCGGCGCCCCGCTGGAGATCGCCGGCATCGCCGTCCGCCGGCTCGGCCGGGACCGCGGCGACCTGCCGGTCGACCCCGCCCTGTTCACCACCGACCCGCTCGGCCTGATCAAGCGGGACGACGTGGACGTCGTGGTCGAGGTGGTCGGCGGGATCGAGCCGGCCCGCACCTGGCTGGTCGAGGCGCTGCGCGCCGGCAAGAGCGTGGTCACCGCCAACAAGGCGCTGCTCGCCGAGGACGGCGCGACGCTGCACGACGCGGCCGCCGAGGGCGGCGCGGACCTCTACTACGAGGCCAGCGTCGCCGGGGCCATCCCGCTGCTGCGCCCGCTGCGCGAGTCGCTGCACGGGGACCGGATCAACCGGGTCACCGGCATCGTCAACGGCACCACCAACTTCATCCTCTCCGCCATGGACGCCACCGGCGCGGGCTTCGCCGAGGCCCTGGAGGAGGCCACCGAACTGGGGTACGCCGAGGCCGACCCCACGGCCGACGTGGAGGGCTTCGACGCGGCGGCCAAGGCGGCCATCCTCGCCTCGCTGGCGTTCCACACCCGGGTCACCGCCGCCGACGTGCACCGCGAGGGCATCACCGAGGTGACCGCCGCCGACGTGGCCAGCGCCAGGGCCATGGGCTGCACCATCAAGCTGCTCTGCATCGCGGCCCGGGGCACCGACGCGGCCGGGCGCGAGACGGTCAGCGTCCGGGTGCACCCGGCCATGATCCCGCTGACCCACCCCCTCGCGGGCGTCGGCGACGCGTTCAACGCGGTGTTCGTCGAGGCCGAGGCGGCCGGGCAGCTCATGTTCTACGGCCGGGGCGCGGGCGGCGCGCCGACCGCCAGCGCGGTCCTCGGCGACGTGGTGGCCGTGGCCCGCAACCGCCTCGCCGGGGTCCACGCGGCCAGCGAGTCGGCGTACGCCGACCTGCCGGTCCGGCCCATGGGCGAGGCGCTCACCCGCTACCACATCAGCCTGGACGTGGCCGACCGCCCGGGTGTGCTGGAGGCGGTGGCCGGGGTCTTCGCCCGGCACGAGGTCTCCATCGCCACCGTGCGGCAGGGCCCGGCCGGCGGCGGCCCCGACGCCGAGCTGGTCATCGTCACCCACGTGGCGCCGGACGCCGCGCTCGCCGCCACCGTCGGCGAGCTGCGCGGGCTGGACATCGTCCGCTCGGTGACGAGCGTCCTGCGCGTCGAGGGCGGGGCGTAGCCGACCGTCCCGCCTGATGGTTATCCAGGGGTGTGCCGGCGGCCGGTCCGGGAGGCTGGTCCACGCTGGTAGGGGCCCCGCGGCGACCGCGGCGGCAGAGGCGAGGAGCGCGACATGTGGCGGGGTCTGATCGAGGCGTACCGCGACCGGCTGCCGGTCACCGGCGCCACTCCCGTCGTCACCCTGCACGAGGGGAACACGCCGCTGCTGCCGGCGCCGGTGCTCTCCGCCCGGGTCGGCGCCGACGTGTGGCTCAAGGTCGAGGGAGCGAACCCGACCGGCTCGTTCAAGGACCGGGGCATGACGGTCGCCGTCTCCAAGGCCGTCGAGGCCGGTGACAAGGCGATCATCTGCGCCTCCACGGGCAACACCAGCGCCTCCGCCGCCGCGTACGCGGCCCGCGCCGGGATCACCTGCGCGGTGCTGGTGCCGCAGGGCAAGATCGCGCTGGGCAAGCTGGCCCAGGCGCTGGTGCACGGCGCCAAGCTGCTCCAGGTGCAGGGCAACTTCGACGACTGCCTGGCGCTGGCCGGCAAGCTCGCCCAGGACTACCCGGTCGCGCTCGTCAACTCGGTGAACGTCGACCGCCTGCACGGGCAGAAGACCGCCGCGTTCGAGATCGTCGAGGCGCTCGGCGACGCGCCCGACATCCACTGCCTGCCGGTGGGCAACGCCGGCAACATCTCCGCCTACTGGATGGGCTACTCGGAGGACCTGCGGGACGGCAACGCCACGAAGGCCCCGAAGATGTACGGCTTCCAGGCGGCCGGCGCGGCGCCGATCGTCACCGGGCAGGTGGTGCCGGAGCCGTCCACCATCGCCACCGCCATCCGGATCGGCAACCCGGCGAGCTGGACCAAGGCGATCGACGCCCGGGAGGCGTCCGAGGGGCTGATCTCGGCGGTCACCGACCGGGAGATCCTCTCCGCGTACCGGCTGCTGGCCCGCGAGGTCGGTGTCTTCGTCGAGCTGGGCAGCGCGGCCAGCGTGGCCGGTCTGCTCCAGCAGGCCGCCGCCGGCCGGGTGCCGGCGGGCGCCACCGTGGTCTGCACGGTGACCGGCCACGGCCTCAAGGACCCGGAGTGGGCCATCTCCACCGCCCCCGCCCCGCTGACCATCGCCAACGACGCCCTGGCCGCGGCCCGCTCCCTCGACCTGGTCTGACCGGCCCGCGCCGGCCGGAGCGGGCGGCGTCACGCCGGCCGGGGCCAGTGGGTGGGAGCGTGATCGCGTGCGGCAGACTCATCCCACCCCGTACACCCCTTTCCAGGAGTGAGTAACGCCCATGTCGCTGCTCGCCAGATTCAGTCTCGCCAACCGGGGGCTGATCGCCCTCATCGCGCTGGTGACCACGGCGTTCGGGGCGTTCGCCGTGCCGTCGCTGAAGCAGCAGCTGCTGCCGTCGCTGGAGTTCCCCGCCGCGTTCATCATGGCGCCGTACCCGGGCGCCGCGCCGGAGATCGTCGAGTCCCAGGTCGCCGAGCCGATCGAGAACAGCCTCCAGGGCATCCCGGGGCTGGAGAAGATCACCTCCACCTCGCGCGAGGGCTCCGCCACCGTCCAGGTGCAGTACGAGTTCGGCACCGACCTGGACGACGTGGTCAACAAGATGCAGACCGCGCTGAGCCGGATCGACGCCCAGCTCCCCGAGGGCGTCGACCCGCAGGTGCTCGCCGGCAGCACCGACGACCTGCCGGCCGTGGTGGTGGCCGCGACCGGCGGCGGCGACGAGCAGGCCCTGGCCGAGAAGCTGCGCGCCACCGTCGTACCCGAGCTGGAGGGGCTGGACGGGGTCCGTACGGTCGACGTGACCGGCGCCCGCGACCAGGTCGTGACGATCGTCCCCGACGCGGCGAAGCTGGCCGCGGCCCGGCTGGCCCCGACCGCCATCGCCCAGGCGTTGAAGACCAACGGCGTGGCGCTGCCGGCCGGCGCGGTGATCGAGGGCGGCCGCTCGCTGCCGGTGCAGGTCGGCACCCCGATCCGCAGCGTCGACGACCTGCGCGGGATCGTGCTCAGCACCGCCCCCGCCGCCCCGGTGCGCCTCGGCGACGTGGCCCGGGTGGAGCAGCAGCTCGCCCCGGCCACCGCCTTCACCCGCACCAACGGCAAGCCCAGCCTCGGCATCGCGGTCACGGCCTCGCCCGACGGCAACGCGGTGGCCATCTCGCACGACATCCGGGACCGCCTGGACGAGCTGGAGGCGGCCTCCGGCGCCGACCTGACCGTGGTCTTCGACCAGGCCCCGTTCGTGGAGCGGTCCATCGAGAGCCTCACCACCGAGGGCCTGCTCGGCCTGCTCATGGCGGTCGTGGTGATCCTGGTCTTCCTGCTCTCGGTGCGCTCGACCGTGGTCACCGCGGTCTCCATCCCGCTGTCGGTGCTGGTCGCGCTCATCGTGCTGTGGGCCGGCGACTACTCGCTGAACCTGCTCACGCTCGGCGCGCTGACCATCGCCGTCGGCCGGGTGGTCGACGACTCGATCGTGGTGCTGGAGAACATCAAGCGGCACCTGGAGTACGGCGAGCCGAAGCGCGACGCCATCCTGGCCGCGGTCCGCGAGGTGGCCGGCGCGGTGACCGCCTCGACCCTCACCACGGTCGCCGTCTTCGCGCCGATCGCCCTGGTGGGCGGCTTCGTGGGGCAGCTCTTCGCGCCGTTCGCGATCACCGTGACGGTGGCCCTGCTCGCCTCGCTGCTGGTCTCGCTGACCGTGATCCCGGTGCTGGCGTACTGGTTCCTCAAGCCGCCGCGCGGCGGGGCCGACGAGGCCGCCGCCCGGCGGGCCGCCGCGGAGAAGGAGCTGCGCAGCCCGTTGCAGCGGGGCTACCTTCCGGTGATCGGCTTCGCCACCCGGTCCCGCGGCACCCGCTGGGCGACCGTGGCGCTGGGCCTGCTGGTGCTCTTCGGCACGTTCGGCCTGGCCCAGAAGCTGGAGACCAACTTCCTCGACGACTCCGGCCAGGACACCCTGGCCATCCAGCAGGAGCTGCCGGCGGGCACCGGGTTGACCGGCACCGACCAGGCCGCCGCCCGGGTGGAGGAGATCCTCCGGCGCACGCCGGGGGTGGAGACGTACCAGGTCAGCGCGGGCGGCGGCGACAACCCGTGGGCCGGCGGCGGCAACGACACCGCCTCCTGGTCGCTGGCGCTCGGCGACGACACCGACGCGGCCGAGGTCCGGGAGAAGCTGCGCACGGAGTTCGACCGGCTCGGCCCGGAGGCCGGCGAGCTGACCTTCGGGGGTGGGCAGAACGCCTCCGCGAACCAGCTCGAGGTGGTCGTGCAGGCCGCCGACCAGGACACGCTGACCCGGGCCGCCGAGGCCGTCCGGGACGCGATGGCCGGCACGGCGGGCGTCGAGGACGTCACCACCGGCCTGGCCACCCGGGTGCCCCGGGTGGAGGTGACCGTCGACCGGGTCGCCGCGGCGCGGGCCGGGCTGACCGAGGCGGCGGTGGGTCAGGTCGTCGCGCAGGCGTACCGGGGGGCGCCGCTCGGCCAGGTCACCCTGGACGGCACCCCGCAGGACGTGGTGCTGAGCACCGGGGCCCGGCCGCCGCTGAGCGTGGCCGAGCTGCGGGCGCTGCCGGTCGGCCCCGTGAAGCTGGACGACATCGCCGACGTCAACCAGGTCGAGGGCCCGCAGCAGGTGACCCGGATCGACGGCGAGCGGAGCGTGTCGGTGACCGGCACGGCGACCGGCTCGAACCTCGGCGCCACCACCCAGGAGCTGCAGAAGAAGCTGGACGCGCTGGACGTGCCGGGGGCGACGTTCGTCATCGGCGGCGTCAGCGCGGACCAGGCCGACGCCTTCGCCGACCTGGGGCTGGCCGTGCTGGCCGCGATCGCGATCGTCTTCCTGATCATGGTGGGCACGTTCCGCAGCCTGACCCAGGCGCTGATCCTGCTGATCTCCGTGCCGTTCGCGGCGACCGGCGCGATCGGCCTGCTGCTGCTCACCGGCACCCCGCTGGGCGTCCCGGCGCTGATCGGCGTGCTCATGCTCGTCGGCATCGTGGTGACCAACGCGATCGTGCTGCTGGACCTGATTAACCAGTACCGGGAGCAGGGCATGGGCGTGACCGAGGCGGTGGTCGAGGGCGGCCGCCGCCGGTTGCGACCGATCCTGATGACCGCGGTCGCCACCGTGTTCGCGCTGCTGCCGATGGCGTTCGGCCTGACCGGTGAGGGCGGGTTCATCTCCAAGCCGCTGGCCGTCGTGGTGATCGGCGGTCTGCTCAGCTCGACGCTGCTCACGCTGATCCTGGTGCCGACCCTCTACACGATGGTGGAGCGCACCAAGGAGTCCTTCCGCGAGCGCCGGGCCCGCCGGCGGGGCACCCCGGCGCCCGTCGAGACGCCGGCACCGGCGCCCGTCCCGGTGACCGTCGGGGGCGGGCAGGGTCCGGCCGAGGCCGCCGGCCCGGTCGCCGAGCCGCCGGCCCGGCCGGCGCCGTCGGCCGCGCTGGTCGACGGTACGGACCAGTTCGAGGTGCTGCGCCTGCCGAAGAGCCGCCGGTCCCCGCTCCCGCCGGAGTAACCGCCGCAGCCCGGAGAGGTGGCCGTTCCCGCCGGGGACGGCCACCTCTCCCGTTCGGGGGACGGTGGGAACCACCCGGGGGGCGGTACGGTGAGTGAGCCGAAACTCACTGTGGGTGTCGGCCCGTCCCGCCGAGCCGGGGCGGCCGACCGGACCGGGAGCGGGGCGATGGCGGACGGCGTGGCCCGGTGGGGCAGGCGCAGCGTGCTGCGCCGCACCGCGCTGCTGGCCGGGGGCGCCGCGCTGGGTGTCGCCACCACCGTGCAGACCACCTGGATCGCCGACCGCCGGCTCCCGCTGGCCGCCGGACCGGCCAGCGCCACCCTGGGCAGCCGCTACCAGCAGGTGGGCGGTGGCGGGGTCGAGGTCGTCTGGGCGGTCCGCACCGGCGACCCGCTGGTCGCGCTGACGTTCGACGACGGGCCGCAGCCACAGTGGACACCCATGGTGCTGGACACCCTGGCCGAGCACCGGGTGCCGGCCACCTTCTTCCTGGTCGGGGAGCGGGCCCGCCGGCACGCCGCGCTGGTCCGCGACCGGCTGGGTGGGCACGAGGTGGGCAACCACAGCTGGGCGCACCACGACCTGGCCCGGATGGACGCCCACACCGCCTACGACGACCTGCGCCGCAGCCACGAGGCGATCGCGGCGGCCACCGGGGTGGCGCCCCGGCTGCTCCGCCCGCCCTGGGGGCACCTGGGCGGCGCGGTGCTCCACGCCGCCGCCCGGCTCAACTACCGGCTGGTCCTCTGGTCCCTCCAGATGGTCGAGGGGGAATACCCGCACGACCCGGCCGGGCACGCCCGGCGGATCGTGGCCGACGTGCGACCCGGCACCATCCTGCTCGGTCACGACGTCGGCCCCGAGCGGCGGCTCGTCGCGCTCGGCGGCCTGCCCGACATGATCACAGGGCTGCGCGCCCGCGGCTACACCTTCGTCACCGTCTCCGAACTGCTGCGCCGCGCCGCCGTCCTGGGAGCGGCCCGATAGGGTTCCGGCGTGTCACCCACTGTCTCGGTCCTCGTCCGCAACCGCGACTTCCGCAACCTCTTCCTCGCCGAGCTGGTGGCCTTCGGCGCCGACTGGTTCGTCATGGTGCCGCTGCTGGTGCTCCTGCCGGAACTGACCGGCAGCGGGGTGTGGGGGGCGCTGGTGCTCGCCGTGGACACCGGCATGACCGCCCTGCTGCTCCCGTACACCGGCACCATCGCCGACCGGTTCGACCGCCGGAAGATCATGATGGCGGCGAACCTCGCCGCACTGGCCGGCATCCTGCTGCTGCTCGGCGTCCGGAGCGCCGGCACCGCCTGGCTGGCCCTGGTGTCGATCGCCGCCGTGGCGGTGGCGAAGGCGTTCTACTCGCCGGCCGCCCAGGCCGCCCTGCCCAACGTGCTCGACCCGGACGACCTGGCCGCCGGCAACGCGATCGCCGGCTCGGCCTGGGGCACCATGACCGTGGTCGGCGCCTCGCTCGGCGGCATGCTCAGCGCCGCCGCCGGCCCGTACGCCAGCTTCTGGGTGGCGGCGGTCGGCCTGGCCGGGGCGGCGGCCCTGGCCGCGCGGATCCGCCGGCCGTTGCAGGCGCCCCGCGACCCGGCGGTGGCCGTCCCGCGCACCTGGGCGGCGATCCGCGAGGCGTTGGGCTACATCGCGCACCGGCCGCGGGTGCTCGCCCTGGTGACCGTGAAGTCGGCGGTGGGCCTGGGCAACGGCGTGCTCACCGTGTTCCCGCTGCTCGCCGGGCTGTACGGGGTAGGCGCGATCGGCACCGGCCTGCTCTTCGCCTTCCGCGGCGCCGGCGCACTGGTCGGGCCGATCCTCATGCGGCGGGTGCTCAGCAACCGCGCGTGGCTGCTCACCGGCCTGGCCCTGTCGATGTCCCTCTACGGCCTGGCCTACGTCGGTGTGGCGGTGGTGAACTGGTTCCCGCTGGCGCTGATGCTGGTCTTCCTGGCCCACCTGGGCGGTGGCAGCAACTGGGTGCTCTCCAACTACGCCCTGCAGGGGGAGGTGCCGGACCGATTGCGCGGCCGGGTCTTCGCCACCGACATGATGCTGGCGACGCTCGCCATCTCGGTCAGCCAGCTGGTCGTGGCGTTCGTGGTCGACACGATCGACGAGCGCGTCGTCCTGGCCGGCTGCGGCCTGGTCACGGTGGTCTACGCGGTGGGCTGGCGGCTCGCCACCCGGCGGCTGTCGCTCACCGACCCGGTCGAGGAGTCGGAGCCCTGCCGCACCCCCTGAGCGGGGGACCGCCCTTCCCACGGTCCGGGCGATCCGGCGGGCTGTCGGCGCCGGGACCTAGCATGAGCCCGTGCCGACGACTTTCACCTCCGGTCCGGTGCGGGTCCGGGTGCCCGCGACCAGCGCGAACCTCGGCCCGGGCTTCGATTCGCTCGGGCTGGCCCTCGGGCTGCACGACGACGTGGCGGCCGAGGTGACCGCCGCCGGCGTACGGGTCGCGGTGACCGGGGAGGGCGCCGGCGAGCTGCCCGGCGACGACCGGCACCTGGTGGTGACCGCCATGCGGGCGGCCTTCGACGTGCTCGGCGCGCAGCCGGCCGGGCTGGCGCTGGAGTGCGTCAACCGGATCCCGCAGGCGCGCGGCCTCGGGTCCTCCTCGGCGGCCATCGTGGCCGGGGTCCTGCTGGCCCGGGCGCTGATCGCCGACGGCGCCGCGCGGCTGGACGACGCCGCCGCGCTCCGGCTCGCCTCCGAGCTGGAGGGGCACCCCGACAACGTGGCGCCATGCCTGCTCGGCGGCTTCACGGTCGCCTGGACGGAGCCGGCCGGCGCGCGGGCGGTCACCCTGCCCGTGGCCGGGGCGGTCCGGCCCACCGTCTTCGTCCCGGGCGAGCGCGGGCTGACCTCGGTCGCCCGGGCGGCGCTGCCGGCCACCGTGCCGCACGGCGACGCGGCGCTGAACGCGGGCCGGGCCGCGCTGCTGGTGCACGCGCTGACCGCCGACCCGACGCTGCTGCTTCCGGGCACCGTCGACCGGCTGCACCAGGACTACCGGGCCGAGGGGATGCCGGCCACCGCCGCCCTCGTGGCCGCGCTCCGTGCGGCCGGTGTGGCGGCTGTGGTCAGTGGGGCGGGTCCGACCGTGCTGGCGTTGTCCCAGGTCCCCGCGGGATTCCAGGCGGGAACAGATTGGCGCCGGTGGGAGTTGCCGATAGACGTCAGCGGTGCCCGGGTCACCCGGGGTAGACTGGGACACGCCGAGCGGGACCCTGTTGCCGCAGGTCGGAAGAGTTGATTACGCTCTACACCTAGCACAGCCGCGAAGCATGCGATCTCCTGCGGGTCGGCGCACCCCCGAAGCTCTCGGCGGTCAGCCCGTCACCCCTGCCAAAGGCCCACGCCGCGCCGCAGTTTCCACAGGTCGCCGCAGACGGCGAGACCTGCTCACCGATGTTGGTGAGTCGGGAAACCGACCGGCTGCTGTGTCACAGACTCCCGCGACGCGTCCATGCGAGGCGGGTGCACCGAGGCCGCCCGGCCACCTGTTCTTCGACTCCGGGCAGCCCCGGCCTATCGAGGGAAGGAATCCATTGAGCGACACCACCGACGTGACGTCGGATGTTTCCAACGTCGCTGGCGATGCCACCACTGCCGCCCCCACACGCCGTCGGCGCAGCGGCACCGGCCTGTCGGCGATGCTGCTGCCTGAGCTCCAGAGCCTGGCCGCGTCGCTCGGTATCTCCGGTACGGCTCGCATGCGCAAGGGCGAGCTGATCAGCGCGATCACCGAGCGGCAGGGCGGCGCCGCCGCCGGAACCCCTCGACCGCGGGCCGAGGTCGCGGCCGCGGCCGCTCCCGCCCGTGAGGAGGTGCACGCCGAGGTCCGCGAGGAGCGGGCCGAGCCCGAGCGCCGCGCCGCCGAACCGGCGCCGGCCGCCGAGGCGACCGAGGGGCGCACCCGCAGCCGCCGGAGCCGTGCGGCCGCCGCGACCACCGAGGCCCGACCGGCCGAGACGCGGACCGAGGAGGCTCCCGCCGAGACCGGCGAGCGCGCCGATCGGGCCGAGCGGCCGGAGCGCGCCGAGCGTGGCGAGGGCCGGGGCCGCGAGCGGGCCGAGCGTGGCGGCGAGCGGGCCGAGCGCGGCGGTGACCGGGCTGAGCGCGGCGAGCGCACCGACCGTGGCGAGCGTGGCGACCGTGGCGAGCGCACCGACCGTGGCGAGCGTGCCGACCGTGGCGAGCGCAACGAGCGGGGCGAGCGTGCCGACCGTGGCGAGCGTGCCGACCGGGGCGAGCGCAACGAGCGGGGCGAGCGCGGTGACCGGGGCGAGCGCAACGAGCGCAACGACCGGGGTGACCGCAACGACCGCGGCCAGCGCGCCGAGCGCAACGACGACGGTGACGACGACGGCGAGGGCGGCGGCCGGCGCGGCCGGCGCAGCCGGTTCCGGGACCGCCGGCGCGGCCGCGGCGACCGCCCCGAGGGCGGCGACGGTGGCGGCCGCGAGCCGCAGGTCGGCGAGGACGACGTGCTCGTCCCGGTCGCCGGCATCATCGACGTGCTCGACAACTACGCCTTCGTCCGGACCACCGGCTACCTGGCCGGCCCGAACGACGTGTACGTCTCGATGTCCCAGATCAAGAAGTACGGCCTGCGCCGCGGTGACGCGATCACCGGTGCGGTCCGGGCCGCCCGCGACGGCGGCAGCGAGCAGCGGCGCGACAAGTACAACCCGCTGGTCCGGCTCGACACCATCAACGGGATGGAGCCGGACGAGGCGAAGCGGCGGCCGGAGTTCTACAAGCTCACTCCGCTGTACCCGCAGGAGCGGCTGCGGCTGGAGACCGAGCCGCACATCCTGACCACCCGGGTGATCGACCTGGTGATGCCGATCGGCAAGGGCCAGCGGGCGTTGATCGTCTCGCCGCCGAAGGCGGGTAAGACGATGGTGCTGCAGGCGATCGCGAACGCGATCACCCGCAACAACCCGGAGTGCCACCTCATGGTGGTGCTGGTGGACGAGCGGCCGGAAGAGGTCACCGACATGCAGCGGTCGGTGAAGGGCGAGGTCATCGCGGCCACGTTCGACCGTCCGCCGCAGGACCACACCACGGTCGCGGAGCTGGCGATCGAGCGGGCGAAGCGCCTGGTCGAGCTGGGCCACGACGTGGTCGTGCTGCTCGACTCGGTGACCCGGCTCGGCCGGTCGTACAACCTGGCGGCGCCGGCCAGCGGCCGGATCATGTCGGGTGGTATCGACTCCACCGCGCTCTACCCGCCGAAGCGCTTCCTGGGCGCGGCGCGGAACATCGAGAACGGCGGCTCGCTGACCATCCTCGCCACGGCGCTGGTGGAGACCGGCTCGATGGCCGACACGGTCATCTTCGAGGAGTTCAAGGGCACCGGCAACGCCGAGCTGAAGCTGGACCGGAAGATCGCCGACAAGCGGGTCTTCCCGGCGATCGACATCAACCCCTCCGGCACCCGCAAGGAGGAGGTCCTGCTCGCGCCGGAGGAGCTGGCGATCATCCACAAGCTCCGCAAGGTGCTGCACTCGCTGGACTCGCAGGCGGCGCTCGACCTCCTGCTGGATCGGCTCAAGCAGTCCCGCACGAACATCGAGTTCCTGATGCAGATCGCGAAGTCCACCCCGGGCGAGTGACCTGACGGGACTCCGGAGAGGGGCACGGCCTGCGGGCCGTGCCCCTCTTGGCGTCCAGGGTCGGGGAGCGCTGAAGTTTTTCTTCGGTTAAGCCGGAGGGTATTGAAACTTCTGTTCAGTCTCGGGTTGACTGTGGTCCATGCGAATCCGCAGTCGATCCGCCCGTCTCGCCGGCGTCCTGCTGCTGACGCCGCTGCTCACCCTCACCGCTCCGGTCCCGCCCGGTGTGGCGGCCGCGGCCCCGCCGCGTACCCCGGCCGAGGACGCGCCGGCCGCCTCCTCCCGTCCCGACTCCGCGGTCGCCCTCGCCGGTCAGGCCGGTGTGGAGCCGGCCGACGGCCTGGAGACCGCGAAGACCACCCGTCCGGTCGCCCCCGGACTCGACCTGACCTCCTTCGACCGCTACGACGCCGACGGCTGGCTGCGGGCCGACGCCCTCACCGCCGACCTCTCCGGCGGCCTGGCCGTCGACTACGTGAACTCCGGCGCCGTCACCCGGGACGAGCCGCTGCGCGCGGCGGTGGACCGCTCCCGGGCGGTGGCCGCGGTCAACGGCGACTTCTTCGACATCAACGCCTCCGGCGCCGCCCAGGGCATCGGCATCCGCTCCGGCGAGCTGGTCCAGTCGCCGGTGGCCGGCCACACCAACGCCGCCGCGGTCAGCGCGGAGGGGATCGGCCGGGTCATCCAGGTCGGCTTCGAGGGCACCGCCACCCTGCCCGCCGGGCCGGTGCCGCTCACCCAGTTCAACAACATGGTGCAGCGCGACGGCCTGGGCGTCTTCACCCCGCTCTGGGGGTCGTACACCCGCAAGCGGGCCGTCGAGGGCGCCGCGCGGGTGGTCGAGGTGACGGTGACCGGCGGCCGGGTCGCCACCGTGGCCACCACGGCGGGGGAGGGCCCGATCCCGGCCGGGACCACCGTGGTCCTCGGCCGCGAGGCCGGCGCCGACGCGCTTGCCGCGCTGCGCCCCGGCGACCCGGTCGACCTGACCTGGCGGCCGAAGGCGTCCGACGGGAGCAGCCCGCGCGCCGCGGTCGGCGGCGGCAGCGTGCTGGTCCGCGACGGCGTGGTGCAGACCATCGCCGACGACAGCCTGGCCCCGCGCACCTCGGTCGGCTTCTCCGCCGACGGCCGCCGGATGATCATGCTGACGGTGGACGGCCGGCAGGTGGACAGCCGGGGCGTCACCCAGACCGAGATGGGCCGGATGATGGTCGAGCTGGGCGCGTGGAGCGCGCTCAACCTCGACGGTGGCGGCTCCTCCACGCTGCTGGCCCGGGAGCCGGGCGCGGCGGCGGTCCAGGTGGAGAACAGCCCCTCCGACGGCAGCGAGCGGCCGGTGCCGAACGGCCTGGCCATCTACGCCCCGCAGGGCAGCGGCCGGCTCACCGGCTACTGGCTGGAGACCGCGAGCGACCCGACCGCCGCGCCGGGCGTCGCGCCGATCCGCGGCGGCCGCCCCGACCGGGTCTTCCCCGGCCTGACCCGCCGGCTCACCGCGGCGGGCTACGACGAGACGTACGGGCCGGCCGCCGGCGCGCCGCACTGGCGGGCCGACCCGGCCGCCCAGGGCGCCGTCGACGACGGCGTGTTCCGGGCCGGCAAGGCCGGGCGCAGCACCGTCACGGCCTGGCGCGGATCGGCGCGCGGCACCCTCGACCTGACCGTCCTCGGCCCGCTGCGGCGCGTCGACTCCACGGTGGACCGGCTCGGCCTCAACCAGCAGGGCGACAGCGGCCTGTTCGGCGTGGTCGGCTACGACGCGGAGGGCAACACCGCGCCGATCGAGCCGGCCGACCTGAAGCTCGAGTACGACCACGACCTGCTCAGCGTCACCCCCACGGCCGACGGCAACCTGGCGGTCACCGCGCTCGGCGGCACCGGCTCGGCGCTGGTCACCGTCCGGGTCGGCGCGAGGACCACCGTGCTCCCGGTCACCGTCGGGCTCACCGACGTGCCGGTGGCCGGTTTCGACGACGCCGCCTCCTGGAAGTTCAGCCAGGCGCGGGCCAGCGGGGCGGTCGCCCCGGCCGAGGGGCACACCGGCACCGGCCTGAAGATGTCGTACGACTTCAGCCAGTCCACCGGCACCCGGGCCGCGTACGCGGACCCGCCGGCCTGGATCGACGTGCCCGGCCAGCCGCAGGCGTTCGGCATGTGGATCAAGGCCAACGGCACCGGCGAGTGGCCCAGCCTGCACCTGCACGACGCGCAGGACACCCAGTTCGTGCTGCGCGGCCCCTACCTGACCTGGACCGGCTGGCGGTACGTCGAGTTCACCGTGCCGCCGGGCGTGCAGTACCCGGTGAGGGTGCGCCGGTTCTACGTGGCCGAGACCGACCCGGCCAAGCAGTACACGAGCGAGGTCGTCATCGACGACCTGGTGGCCCGGGTGCCCCCGACGGTGCAGGCGCCGGAGGAGCCGAACCTCACCGACCGGGTGGTGCTGCGCGACGGCACGGTCGACGGGGCGCCCTGGCGCTTCGCCGTCATGTCCGACGCCCAGTTCGTGGCCGCGAACCCGGACAGCGACCTGGTCGCCCAGGCCCGCCGTACGCTCCGCGAGATCCGCGCGGCGAAGCCCGACTTCCTGGTCATCGACGGGGACTTCGTGGACACCGCCTATCCGGCGGACTTCGCGCTGGCCAAGCGGATCCTGGACGAGGAGCTGGGCGGCGAGCTGCCGTACTACTACGTCCCCGGCAACCACGAGATGATGGGCGCGCCGATCGACAACTTCCGGAGCGTGTTCGGGGACACCTCGCGGGTCTTCGACCACCGGGGCACCCGCTTCGTCACCCTGAGCACGGCCACCGGCTCGCTGCGCGGCGGCGGGTTCGACCAGGTGGAACTGCTGCGGAGGACGCTAGACGAGGCGGCCGCCGACCCGGCGGTCGGCTCGGTCACCGTGCTCTTCCACCACCCGCCCCGCGATCCCAGCCCGGCCAAGGCCAGCCAGCTCGGCGACCGGAAGGAAGCCGCCCTGGTGGAGCAGTGGCTGGCCGACTTCCAGCACCGCACCGGCAAGGGCGCGCTCCTCGTCAACGGGCACGTCGGCACCTTCCACGCCGACCGGGTGGACGGCGTGCCGTACGTGATCAACGGCAACTCGGGCAAGGACCCGTCCACCCCGCCCCAGCTCGGCGGCTTCACCGGCTGGACCGAGTTCGGCGTCGACCCGGTGACCCGCCAGGAGGCGGAGCAGGCCCGCCGGGACCCGCTCGTCGAGGGGCCGCGCTGGATCGCGGCGGAGTTCCACGCCCACGTCGACCGCCTCGCCCTGGCCGCCCCGGCCGAGGTCGCGGTCGGCGCCCCGGCCACCGTCACGGCCACGCTCACCCAGCCGGGCGGCCGTACCGTCCCGGTGGCCGCCCCGGTCAGCGCCGACTGGTCCGGCTCGCCCAACCTGCTCATCGGGGACGGCGCGGTGAAGCCCTGGCACGTGGCCCGGTTCGACCCGGAGACCGGCCGGCTGACCGCGCTGCGTCCCGGCGGGCGGGTGCTTCTCGTGGTCACCGTCAACGGCGTCCGCGCCGAGGCGGCGGTGACCCTCACGGCGGCGGAGGCGCCCGCCGCCTGACCGCCCCGCCGGCGGGCTCCTCGACCTGGGGGAGGAGCCCGCCGGCGGGCGCGGCGGTCGGGAGGGGCCCCGGGCGTCGACCCGGGGCCCCTCCTCGCACCTCAGAAGTCACCCTCGGCGACCTGGAAGACGGTCAGGCCGAGCGAGCGCCACATCCGGACCACCTGCTGGCGGTCGTCGAAGACGCCGACCACCCGGTAGCGGTCCCGGATCTCCCGCTCGTAGATCTCCCGTTTGACGACGGCGTCCTTGCGCTGGTCGCCGACCGCCCGCAGGTGCAGCGCCAGGTAGGGGACCCGGACGTGGCGGTCCAGCCACGCCTCGGTGTCCGCCCGGGCCGTGGCGTCCCGGCCCGAGCAGAAGACCACCGCGTGCCCGGCCGCGTGCATGGCCCGGACCGCCGCGATCACCGCCTCGTTCGGTGCGTCCTCGCCGACCCGGGTCATGTCGTACGGGCTGCGCGACACGTTCAACGCCACCGTGCCGTCGATGTCGACCAGCACGATGTCGGGGCGCTCGGCGGCCTCCCGCTCGACCCGGGCCGGGCCGCCGGTCCGGGCGGTCGGCACCGGCAGCGGTAACGGGCGGTTCGCCAGGTAGCGCTCGTGCAGCCGGCGGATCGCGGCCTCGCCGACCCGGTCCACCTCGGGGCGCGCGGCGTCCCGGCGCAGGCACTCCTCCAGCGGCACGTCGGTGAAGTCGTGCACCTCGAACGCCGCGCCGTACCGGGCGGCCAGCTCGGCCCAGTCCCGCAGGGTGCGTGAGCGCAGGTTGGTGTCGTCGACGCAGACGCTCACCCGGGCCGCCAGCAGCGCCTCCACCTGGGCCCGCTGCACGCGGGTGACCTGCCCCTCGGCCCACTGGGTGAAGAGCCGCTCGCCGTGCATCATCCGGCGCAGGTCGTCCCGGTTGATCCGGACCACCCCCGGCTGGAGCCGGCGGGCGAAGGTGCTCTTGCCGGAGGCGGGCAACCCGCGGGTGGCGATCAGGCGGAACATCCCGTACCTCCCGTTCGTGCCTCTGCAGTCTCCACGAATGCCCGCGAGGCGGGCGGGAATGCGTACCGGGAGGTGAGCGTTGCGTCTGCCGGACCTGGTGTGCGGCCCGCTCGACGGGTCGGCGGAAGCCCATGGCACACTGGTCAATCGGCCACCGGTTCCGGTTCACGCCCGAGCCCGTCGTGACGACGGGGAGCACGACGGCGACCCGGCGACCACCGACGAAAGGACCGAGGCGACATGAAGCCCAACATCCACCCGGAGTACGTGACCACCGAGGTCCGCTGCTCCTGCGGCAACACGTTCACGACCCGCAGCACCGCCAAGGGCGGTTCGATCAGCGTCGAGACCTGCAGCGCCTGCCACCCGTTCTACACGGGCAAGCAGCGCGTGCTGGACACCGCCGGTCGGGTCGCGAAGTTCCAGCAGAAGTACGCCAAGGTTCAGGCCAAGAAGGCCAAGTAGCTCCGTCGACGACGCCCGTGTCCGGCTCCGTGCCGGGCACGGGCGTTCGTCCGTTTGTGCCCGTTTCCGCCCGCCCCCGCCCGGTCGTCGTCGTCGAAGGAGCACCCGCAGCATGAGCAGTGAGCGCCTGGCCGCCCTCCTCGACGAGTACGCCGAGCTGGAGCGGCGGCTGGCCGACCCCGCGATCCACGCCGACCAGGGCACCGCCCGCCGGGTCGGCCGGCGCTACGCGGAGCTGGTCCCGCTGCACAAGGCGGCCGGTGAGCTGGAGCAGGCGCGGGCCGACCTGGCCGCCGCCCGCGAGCTGGCCGCCGAGGACCCGGCCTTCGCCACCGAGGCCGAGGCGATCGCGTCGTCCCTGCCGGCGCTGGAGGAGCGGCTGGCCGAGCTGCTCATCCCGCGCGACCCGCACGACGCCAAGGACGTCATCGTCGAGATCAAGGCCGGTGAGGGCGGCGAGGAGTCGGCGCTGTTCGCTGGCGACCTGCTGCGGATGTACACCCGTTACGCCGAGCGGCGCGGATGGGTCACCGAGGTGATCGACGCGCAGGACTCCGACCTCGGCGGGGTCAAGGACGTCTCCCTGGCGATCAAGACCAAGGGCGTGCCCGAGGGCGGCAACGGCGTCTGGTCCCGGCTCAAGTGGGAGGGCGGCGTGCACCGGGTGCAGCGCGTCCCGGTCACCGAGTCGCAGGGCCGGATCCACACCAGCGCGGCCGGTGTCCTGGTGCTGCCCGAGGCCGAGGACGTGGACGTGACCATCGACCCGAACGACCTGCGGATCGACGTGTTCCGCTCGTCCGGGCCGGGCGGCCAGTCGGTCAACACGACCGACTCCGCGGTGCGGATCACCCACGTGCCCACGGGCATCGTGGTGTCCTGCCAGAACGAGAAGTCGCAGCTGCAGAACCGCGAGCAGGCCATGCGGATCCTGCGGGCCCGGCTGCTCGCTGCGGCACAGGAGCAGGCCGACGCGGCCGCCTCGGACGCCCGCAAGGCGCAGGTGCGCACCGTGGACCGGTCGGAGCGGATCCGCACCTACAACTTCCCGCAGAACCGGATCACCGACCACCGGATCGGCTACACGGCCTACAACCTCGACCTGGCGCTGGCCGGCGAACTGGACGGGGTGCTCGACGCCCTGGGCGAGGCCGACCGCGCCGCCCGGCTGGCCGGCGAGACGGAGCTGACCCGGCGCTGACCTCCGGCCGGGCGCCCGCGCTCAGGAGGCGCGGAGGCGGTCCTTGGCGCGCAGCATCTCCCGGTCGGCCAGCTCGAACGCGGCGCCCAGCGCCTCCCGGACGCTCACGCCGGTGCCCCCGTCGACCTCGGCGAAGCCGATGCTCACGCCGACCGGGGTGCCGGGGACGAGCGACTCCCAGTCCTCGGTGTGCACGGCGGCCTGGATCCGGCGGGCCACCTCGGCCGCCTCCGCCATGCCGGTCTCCGGCAGCACCACGACGAACTCGTCCCCGCCGTAGCGGGACACGAAGTCGCCCCGCCGCATCACCCGGTTGATCACCCCGGCGATCCGTTGCAGCACCAGGTCGCCGGAGTGGTGCCCGTGCCGGGTGTTGACCGCCTTGAACCCGTCGAGGTCGCAGACGCCGATAACCACCCGCTCGCCCCGGGCCACCACCGCGCCGATGTAGCGTTCCAGCCGGCGCCGGTTGGGCAGCCCGGTGAGCGGGTCGGTGAGGGCCTCGCCCTCGTAGCGCGCGGCCTCGCGGCGCATCTCCTCGTGGTCGATCCGGGCGGCGATGCCGTCGATGTAGACGTCCCGCAGCCGGTCGCTGCGCTGCGCGGCCAGCCGGAAGGCGTGCCGGTCGGCCCGGTGCGCCGCGGCGTGGTCACCGGCCCGGGCGAGCGCGACGCTGCGCAGCCGGGGCGCCTCGGCGGCGCCCAGCGTCTCGTCGGAGACCCGGATGGTGTCCAGCCGGGTGACCGCCTCGATCGGCCGGCCCTCGCCGACGGCCAGGCAGACCTGGCCGAGCTGGCGCAGGTCGCGGGCGCGGGCGCTGTCCCCGCCGTGCGCGAGCAGGCGGGCCGGGTCGGCGTCCCCGCCGGAGTCCACCCGGTCGCCGAGCGCGGCCCGGCGGGCCGCGGCGTAGCCGTAGGCGGCCAGGCTGCTCGGCCGGAGGTTGCCGGCGCGCCCCCGGCGCAGGAACCGGGCCAGGTCGCCGGCCACGTCCCGGAGCACCCGCAGGCAGCCGTCGCTGTCGCCGTTGTGGTCCAGCGCCACCGCGTTGCGCAACCGGATGCCGGGCGCCGCGAAGGTCTCCTCCGGGATGCCGGCGGTCAGCCCCACCTGCCGGGCGCGTTCGATCGCGCCGAGCGCGTGGCCGTGGAAACTCAGGTAGGAGTAGGCCATCGCCAGGTCGTGCCAGCCCCAGGCGGTGTCCCGGTCCGGGTCGTCGTCGGCGCCCAGTGCCCGGGCGGCGCGGACCAGGTGGCTGACGCACCGGTCCAGCGCGCCCTGGTGGTGCGCTGCGAGCGCGGCGAGGGCGTGGAGATGCCCGTGCAGGTAGGGCTCGGCCAGGTCCCGGACGGCGGCGGAGGCGTCCTCGATGGCCCGGGTGAACTCCGCCGTCCGACCGAGATTGATCAGTGCGGAGAGGCGCTGCACGAGAGCGTCCGCCCGCGCGCACGGGTCGTCGGTGGTGCGGATGACCCGGTCCAGCAGCGCGCACGCCTCCGCCGAGCGGCTGACCTCCTGCAACGCCCGGGCGCGCCGGAGGGCGTCAACCTGGTCCTCGACCCGGTCGAGCCAGCCCACTCGCGACCTCCTGTCGGTGTGCTCCCGGACGCACCCGCTCGTGAGGTGACCCGCGACGCTTCATGATTATGTCGTGACCTCCCTCCCGCAACACCCGTCCAAAGGGTCAGAACGCGAGCGCCCCTCACTGGTGGTCGCCCGGGCGGCCCGGGCCCTGGCCGCGGCCGGGGTGGAGGCGGCCCGCGCCGAGGCCGAGCAGCTGGCCGCGTACGTGCTGGACGTGCCGCGCGGCCGGCTGGCGCTGGCCGACGGCTTCACCCCGGAGCAGCGCGACCGCCTCGACACGCTGGTCGACAGGCGGGTGGCCCGGGAACCCCTGCAGCACCTCACCGGCGTCGCCGGCTTCCGTCATCTGGAGCTGGCGGTAGGCCCGGGCGTCTTCGTGCCCCGCCCGGAGACCGAACTGCTCGCCGGCTGGGGGATCGAGCAGGCGCGCCGGTGGGCCGCGCCGGTGGTCGTCGACCTGTGCAGCGGGTCCGGGGCGATCGCCCTGGCGGTCGCCCAGGAGCTGCCGTCGGCCCGGGTGGTGGCCGTGGAGCGGTCCCCGGCGGCGCTGGACTGGCTGCGCCGCAACGCCGCGGAGCGGGCCGCGGCGGGGGACCGGCCGATCGAGGTGGTCGCCGCCGACGTCACCGACCCGGCGCTGCTCGCCGACCTGGTGGGCCGGGTCGACGTGCTGCTGTGCAACCCGCCGTACGTGCCCCGGTCGGTGGTGGTGCCGCCCGAGGTGGCCCGCCACGACCCGGACGAGGCGGTGTTCGGCGGCGCGGACGGGCTGGACGTGATCCGCCCGGTGGTGGTCCGTGCCGCCGCGCTGCTGCGCCCCGGCGGCGTGATCGGCGTCGAGCACGACGACACCCACGCCACGGCGGTGCCCGCGCTGCTCGCCGCCGACGGCCGGTACGAGCGGGTCGAGGAGCACCGTGACCTGGTCGGCCGGCCCCGCTGGGCGACCGCGTCCCGCCGGGCGGACGGCCAGCACGCCGACGCCGCCCCGGCGTGGCAGACTGGCTCCTCGTGATGCTCTACGACTGTCGGTCGCCGGCAGACCGGGACCGCGGCGTCGAGGCGGCCATCGAGGCGGTCAAGAACGGTGAACTCGTCGTCCTGCCGACCGACACGGTCTACGGCGTCGGGGCCGACGCCTTCACCCCGTACGCCGTGAAGGCCCTCGCGGACGCCAAGGGTGGCGCGCGGCAGGCGCCGCCGGTGTTGATCGGTTCCCGGCACACCCTCGACGGCCTGGTCTTCTCGCTGCCCCGCTCGGCCCGCGAGCTGGTCGAGGCGTTCTGGCCGGGCGCGCTGACCATCGTGGTGGAGCACTCGCCGAGCCTGGCCTGGGACCTGGGCGACTCCAGCGGCACGGTGGCGGTGCGGATGCCGCTGCACCCGGTGGCGCTGGAGGTGCTGCGGGAGACCGGCCCCATGGCGGTGGCCTCGGCCAACAAGGTCGGCCAGCCCGCGGCGCTCACCGCCGAGGAGGCCCGCGACCAGCTCGGCTACGGCGTCCGCGCCTACCTGGAGGCCGGCCCGGCGCTCGACCCGGTGCCGAGCACGATCGTCGACCTGACCGGCGAGGTGCCCCGGGTGCTGCGCCAGGGCGCGGTGACGCTGGAGAAGCTGCGCGACGTGGTGCCGGACATCCTCGACGAGCGGGGGGTCTGAGTGCCGCCGTTCACCGTGCTGCACGTCTGCATGGGCAACATCTGCCGGTCCCCGATGGCCGAGCGCCTGCTGGTGGTGGCCGTGCGGGAGCGGTTGGGCCGGCTGGGCGTCGACCCGGCTCGCTCCGACGAGCTGGTGCACAGCCACAGCGCCGGCACCGGCGGCTGGCACGCCGGCGAGGAGATGAACCCGCCCGCCGCCCGGCAGGTGATCTCGCGCGGCGGTGGGGTCGACGGGTTCGCCGCCCGCCGGCTCCGCTCCGACCTGATCGACGCCGCCGACCTGGTCCTCACCGCCACCGCCGACCAGCAGGAGTACGTGGTGGCGCTGCGCCCGGACGCCGCCGGGCGGACCTTCGTGCTCGGCGAGTTCGGCCGGCTGCTCGGCGCGCTGGACCGGGCCGGGCTGCCCCCGGTGGAGGCCACCCCCGACGCGGTGTACGCCCGGGGCGTGGCGGTGGTGGCGGCGGCGGACGCGGCCCGCCAGGGCAGCACGGCGCTGCCCACCGACGACCTCGACGACCCGTGGGGTCGCGGCGACCAGTGCTTCAGCCGGGTGGCCGACGAGATCGAGGAGACCGTCCAGCCGCTGGCCGCCGCGCTGCTGCCCTGAGGTTCATCCTTCCTCGCGAACTTCCTGCGCATTTCGCCGAAGATGGCGGCGAAACTGCCGATTCCGGTCATTCTGAACGGGTCCGTACGGCCGGCTCCTGCGGGGAGAGCTGATGAACCGGGCCCATCTCGACAAGCTGTTCACCGTCATGCTCGCCGGCGTACTCGCCGGGCTGGCCCTGGCCGCTGCCGCGCTGCCGGCCGCGCTGGTCTTCGGGCTCGGCTTCAAGAACCTGATGCCCTACGCCGCGCTGCCGGAGTCGCTGAAGTCGCCGCAGCCGGCCCAGCGTTCCAACCTCTACGCCAGCGACGGGCGCACGCTGATCACCTCGTTCTACACCGAGGACCGGGTGGACGTGCCGATCGGGGAGGTGGCGCCGGTGATGCGGCAGGCCATCGTGGCCGCCGAGGACGTCCGGTTCTACCAGCACCACGGCGTCGACGTGCGCGGCGTGGCGCGGGCCTTCACGGCCAACCGGCGGGAGGGCACCCGGCAGGGCGCGTCCACGCTGACCATGCAGTACGTGCGCAACGCGCTGGCCGGCGACCCCCGGCTCACCGAGGAGCAGCGGGCCAGAGCCACCGAGATCACCGTCGGCCGCAAGATCCGCGAGATGCGGTACGCGCTGGCCCTGGAGCGCCGGATCAGCAAGGACGAGATCCTCGGGCGCTACCTGAACATCGCCTACTTCGGCGCCGGCGCGTACGGCATCGCGGCGGCCAGCAAGCGCTACTTCTCCACCACGCCCGACAAGCTCACCCTGGCCCAGTCGGCGCTGCTCGCCGGGCTGGTCCGGTCACCCGACACCGACGACCCGATCAACGGTGACGCCGACTCGGCGCTGGGCCGCCGGGCGTACGTGCTGGACCGCATGGTCGAGACCGGCCAGGTGGCCGAGGCGGACGCCGCCCGGGCCCGGGCCGAGCAGCTCAACCTCAAACCCAGCGCCACCCCCAACGACTGCACCGCGGTGCCCGCCGCGCACAACGACTGGGGCTTCTTCTGCGACTGGTTCACCCAGTGGTGGAACGCCCAGCCCGCCTTCGGCAAGACGGCCGACGAGCGGCAGCGCACGCTGCGCCGGGGCGGCTGGTCGATCGTCACCTCGCTCGACGCCGACGTGCAGGCCAAGGCCACCGAGCAGGTGCAGCGGATCTATCCGAACACCAACCAGCGGGCGGCGCCGACCGCAGTGGTGCAGCCGGGCACCGGCCGGGTGCTGGCCATGGCGGTGAACCGCGCCTACAGCGTGGCCCCGAACCCGACCGCCGGGCAGAACTACCCGAACACGGTCAACCAGCTGGTCGCCGGCGGCGCGGGCATCGAGGGCTACCAGGCCGGCTCGACCTTCAAGCTCTTCGCCCTCCTGGCCGCGCTGGAGTCCGGTCTGCCGCTGAACACCGAGTTCGACGCTCCCGGCGTCTTCGTCACCAGGTACCCGATCGACGGCGGCCCGGCGAGCTGCGCGGGCCACTGGTGCCCGGAGAACGCCAACCCGGCGTGGATGGACGGCGACCGCACCATGTGGGACGCGTTCGGCCGTTCGGTGAACACCTACTTCGCCTGGCTGACCGAGCAGGTCGGCGCGGACCGGGTGGTGGAGATGGCCGAGCGGCTGGGCATCGTCTTCCGCTCGCCGGAGGACGCGAAGCTGGCCCGGGACGGCGCGAAGAACTGGGGGCCGTTCACCCTCGGGGTCTCCTCCACCACGCCCCTCGACCTGGCCAACGCCTACGCCACGGTGGCCGCCGAGGGAACCTGGTGCCGGCCCACCCCGATCACCTCGATCAGCGACCCGACCGGCCGGAAGGTGGCCGCCGGTGAGCCGGACTGCCGGCAGGTGCTCGACACCGAGGTGGCGCGGGCCGCGGCGGACGCGGCCCGCTGCCCGGTCGGTGACCAGTCGATGTACCGCCGCTGCGACGGCGGCACCGCCGAGGAGCTCCAGCCCGGGCTGCGCCGGCCGCTGGCCGGCAAGACCGGCAGCTCCGAGCGGAACGCCACGGAGACCGTGGTCGCGTTCACGCCGCAGCTCTCCGTGGCCACGATCGCCGCGAACCCGGACAACCCCCAGGACGCCGTGGGCGGCGGGGTCCAGGTCCGCCAGATCGAGGCCGTGGGCCGCCTCCTCGCGTGGGCGTTGCGCGACCAGCCCGTCCTGGACTTCGTCCCGCCGAGCCAGACGGTGGCCTTCGAGCGCACCAGCCCACGCACCGGCGACTGACGGTCAGCGCGAGCCGGCCCGCTCGGCGCCGCGGGCGATGTTGCGGGCCATGCCACCGAAGACGACGGCGTGGAACGGGGCGACCGAGGCCCAGTAGAGGTGGCCGGGGAGGCCGTGCGGGAGGAAGACGGCGCGCTGGACGTAGCGGCTGCGGCCGTCGCCGGCCGGCTCGACGCGCATCTCCAGCCAGGCGCGGCCGGGCAGCCGCATCTCCGCGCGCAGCCGCAGCAGCTCACCGGGCACGATCTCCTCAACCCGCCAGAAGTCCAGCGCCTCGCCGACCTGGAGGCGGTGCGGGTCGCGCCGGCCCCGGCGCAGCCCCACCCCGCCGACGAGCCGGTCCAGCCACCCCCGCACCGACCAGGCCAGCGGGAACGAGTACCAGCCGTGCTCGCCGCCGACGCCCTCGACGACCCGCCACAGGGCCGCCGCCGGGGCGCCCACCGCCCGTTCCCGCACATCGGTGTACGACGTGCCACCGGACCACTGCGGATCGCTCGGCAGCGGCTCGGCCGGGGCGTCCGGCCCGCTCGCGGTCGACCACCGGGTCTCCACCTGGCCGTCGCGGACCTTCGCCAGCGCCAGGGCGACCGACTGGTCGAAGCCGGTCAGGCCGCCGGGCGGGTCGGGCACGTACCGGGCGATGTCGTGCTCGTGGGCGACGGCCTCGTGGACCAGGCTCTCCACCAGCGGCCGGGCGATCGAGTTCGGCACCGGGGTCACCCAGCCGACCCAGTGCGAGGAGAGCGACGGGGTCAGCGGCCGCACCGGCAGGATGACCCGCCGGCGCAGGCCGGCCACCCGGGCGTACCGCTGCATCATGTCCTGAAAGGTGAGCACCTCCGGGCCGCCGATGTCGAACCCCCGGTTCACGTCGGGCGGCAGGTCCGCGCAGCCGGCCAGGTAGCGCAGCACGTCGCGGACGGCGATCGGCTGGATCCGGTTGCGCACCCAACGGGGGGTGACCATGCCCGGCAGCCGCTCGGTCAGGTAGCGCAGCATCTCGAACGAGGCCGAGCCCGAGCCGATGATCACCGCGGCCCGCAGCACGGCCGTCGGCACCCCACTGTCCAGGAGGATCCGGCCGACCTCCGCCCGGGACCGCAGGTGCGGCGACGGGACCTCCTGGTCCGGCGCCGGCTCCGGCCCACCCAGGTAGACGATCCGGCGTACGCCCGCGGCGCGGGCCGCGGCGGCGAAGTTGACCGCGGCCTCCCGGTCGGCCGCCTCGAAGCCCCGCTGGCCGAGCGAGTGGACCAGGTAGTACGCGACGTCCACACCCTCGAACGCGGCCGGCAGCGTCTCCGGCCGGCGCAGGTCCCCCTCGGCGATCTCCGCCCGGGACGCCCACGGCACGTCGCGCAGCCGCCCGGCCTTGCGGGCCAGGCAGCGCACGGTGTGCCCGTCGGCCAGCAACCGGGGTGCGAGGCGACCACCGATGTAACCGGTGGCGCCGGTGACGAGGCATCTCACAGCTCCCAGTCTGCGGCTCCGTAGACTCCTTCGCTGTGGAGAACGCGAGGGACACCTTCTGGGGGCCGGACTTCCAGCAGCTCAGCGCCGTAGATCCGGAGATCGCCGAGGTGGTGCTGGGGGAGCTGGCACGGCTGCGCGGTGGCCTGCAACTGATCGCCAGCGAGAACCTCACCTCGCCGGCCGTGCTGGCCGCCCTGGGCTCCACGCTGACCAACAAGTACGCCGAGGGCTACCCGGGCCGGCGCTACTACGGCGGCTGCGCCGAGGTGGACCGCGCCGAGGAGCTCGGCATCGCCCGGGCGAAGGAGCTGTTCGGCGCCGAGCACGCCAACCTCCAGCCGCACTCCGGCGCGAGCGCCAACCTGGCCGCGTACGCGGCCCTGGTGCAGCCGGGCGACACCGTGCTGGCCATGGACCTGCCGCACGGCGGGCACCTCACCCACGGCAGCCGGGTGAACTTCTCCGGGAAGTGGTTCCACCCGGTCGGCTACACCGTCCGGCGCGACACCGAGCTGATCGACTACGACGAGGTCCGCGACCTGGCCCTGGCACACCGGCCGAAGCTGATCATCTGCGGCGCGACGGCGTACCCGCGGCTCATCGACTTCGCCCGGTTCCGGGAGATCGCCGACGAGGTCGAGGCCTACCTGATGGTGGACGCGGCGCACTTCGTCGGGCTGGTCGCCGGCCGGGCGATCCCGTCCCCGGTCCCGCACGCCGACGTGGTCACCTGCACCACCCACAAGGTCCTGCGCGGCCCGCGCGGCGGCATGATCCTCTGCCGGGAGTCGCTGGCCGCCCGGATCGACAAGGCCGTCTTCCCGTTCACCCAGGGCGGCCCGCTGATGCACGCGGTCGCCGCCAAGGCGGTCGCCCTGCGCGAGGCCGCCCAGCCGGAGTTCCGGGCGTACGCCTCCCAGGTGGCCAGCAACGCCCAGGCGCTCGCCGACGGGCTGGCCGCCGAGGGCATGCGGCCGGTCTCCGGCGGCACCGACACCCACCTGGCCCTGATCGACCTGCGGGACGCCGGGGTGACCGGGGCGGCGGCCGAGGCGCGCTGCGACGCCGCCGGCATCACCCTGAACAAGAACGCGATCCCGTACGACCCGCAGAAGCCGATGGTCGCCTCCGGCATCCGGGTCGGCACGCCGAGCGTCACCACCCAGGGCATGCGTGAGGGGGAGATGCGCCGGATCGCCACCCTGATCGCGCGGGCGGTGCGCACCGACCCGGAGGCGCCCGGGGGTGCCGACGAGCTGGGCCGGATCGCCGGCGACGTGACCGAGCTGGTCGGGGCCTTCCCGGCGTACCCCCGTGGCTGAGCCGGGGACGCGCGCGGCGGAGGCGGTGGCGGACCGGGGCTGGCGGCTGCGTCACCTTCCGGTGCTGGTGGTCGCCTCGGTGCTGATGGCCGCCGTGGCGGCGGTGGCCGGCGGGCTGGCCCGTGGCGCGGACGGCGCGCTCGGGGCGGCGGCCGGGGTGGCCGTCACGGCGGTCAGCTACACGCTCACCACGGTGGTGCTGGCCTGGGCCGACGCCCGGGATCCGCAGCTCGTGCTGCCGTTCGGGCTGGGCGTCTACGTCGCCAAGATGACGCTGCTCGGCGGCGTGATGGTGCTGGTCGCGTCGACCGGCTGGCCGGGGCTGGTCCCGTTCGCCCTGGGCATCGCCGCGGGCGTCGTGGTCTGGACCGGAGTGCACATCTGGTGGCTGGCCACCGTGCACTCGCGCCGGTCGCCACGCTGATCCGTCCCATTCTCCGGACGGCACGCCGTGCTGTCCGCGATCGGTCATTCTCTCAGTGGCGGGAGGGGAGTAGCGTGCCTCCAGACGACTTCGCCCGCCCGTGTCCCACACAACAAGGTTGTGCGGGGGGTGAGGCACAGCCTCTTCGGCTCGACTGATATCGTTCGCCCCGTCATGGCCGGTGACCAGAAACCCCCCAGCACTGGCGGCCCGGGCGACGTTCCGTCCGGTGCCGGCCAGGGTTGGACCGCGCTCTCGTACCTCATCGGGGGCATGCTCGTCTGGGGCTTCATCGGCTGGCTGGTCGACCGTTGGCTCGACACCGGCGGCATCGCCACCGGGATCGGGATCGTGCTCGGCATGGCCGGGGGAATCATCCTGGTCGTGCGCAAGCTCGGCACGCCTCAATAGGAAGGGACGCGGTGTTCGGACAGGCGAACGTCCTGGCTCAGGGTCAGGCGGAATTCCCACCCAGCGTGGAGGACTTCTACCTGCCCAGCATCCTGCCCTGGGGTGCGCACGACTCGTTCTGGTTCACGAAGATCACTGCGATGGTGTGGATCGCCGTCGGCGTCCTGATCATCTTCTTCCTGGCCAGCTACCGGAACCCGCAGCTGGTGCCGACCAAGAAGCAGTGGTTCGCCGAGTCCATCTACGGCTTCGTCCGCAACAACATCGCGGTCGACATGATCGGGCACCAGGGTGTGCGCTTCGCGCCCTACTTCACGACGCTGTTCTGCTTCGTCCTGCTGACGAACGCGTTCGCGATCATCCCGTTCTTCCAGATCTCGCCGAACTCGCACATCGCCTTCCCGGCGTTCCTCGCCGTGATCAGCTACGTGCTGTTCAACTGGATCGGCATCCGGCACCACGGCTTCGTCAAGTACTTCAAGAACTCTCTGGTCCCGCCGGCGCCCTGGTACATCCTGCCGCTGCTGATCCCGATCGAGTTCTTCTCGACGTTCCTGGTCCGGCCGTTCTCGCTGGCCGTCCGTCTTTTCGCGAACATGTTCGCCGGCCACATGCTCCTGCTGGTCTTCACGCTCGGCGGTTTCGCGATGCTCAGCGCCAACGCCTGGCTCGCGCCGGTCTCGGTGCTGTCCTGGGCGATGACCATCGCGCTGACCTTCCTCGAGTTCCTGGTGATCTGTCTGCAGGCGTACGTCTTCACGGTGCTGACCGCCAGCTACGTGCAGGGTGCGCTCGCCGAAGAGCACTGATCCACTTCAGTACCAACCGTTGTCGTCCCGCGTGACCGTCACGCGTGATAACCAGGAGGAACACCAATGAGCATCCTTGCCGAGGTAACGGGCAGCACCGCTGCTATCGGTTACGGCCTGGCCGCCATCGGCCCCGGCATCGGCGTGGGCCTGGTCTTCTCGGCCTACATCCAGTCGACCGCCCGCCAGCCGGAGTCGTCGCGGATGACCCTGCCGTACGTCTGGATCGGCTTCGCCGTGATCGAGGCGCTCGCGCTGCTGGGCATCGCCTTCGGCTTCATCTGGGCCGGCACCGCCGCCTGATCCACCCCCTCTGACCGGGAGGTTTCCCATGTACTTCCTCGCCGCTGAGGGTGGTGAAGCGGCCCACAACCCGATCATTCCCGCCTGGGAGGAGATCGTGGTCGGTGGCATCGCCTTCATCGTGCTCTGCTTCGTGCTGATGAAGTTCGTCTTCCCGCGCATGGAGCAGACGTTCCAGGCCCGGGTCGACGCGATCGAGGGCGGCATCAAGCGCGCCGAGGCCGCCCAGGCCGAGGCGAACCAGCTGCTCGAGCAGTACCGGGCCCAGCTCGCGGAGGCGCGTACCGACGCCGCCAAGATCCGCGACGACGCCCGGGCCGACGCCGAGGGCATCCGCCAGGACATCCTCGCCAAGGCGCGCGAGGAGTCCGACCGGATCATCGCGGCCGGCAAGGAGCAGCTCGCCGCGGAGCGGGCCACCATCGTGCGCGAGCTGCGCACCGAGATGGGCACCATCGCGGTGGACCTGGCCAGCCGCATCGTCGGTGAGTCGCTCGCCGACGAGGCACGTCGCAAGGGCACCGTGGACCGGTTCCTGAGCGGTCTCGAGAGCACGGGGGCCCGCTGATGCAGGCCGCCAGCCGGGAGTCGTACAAGGTCGCGGCGGACCGCCTCGACGAGTACGCCCGCGGCGCGGAGCCGTCGGCGGTGTCCACCACCGCCGACGACATCCTCTCCGTCGCCGCCCTGCTGCGGCGCGAGCCGCGGCTGCGCCGGGCGCTCTCCGACCCGGCCCGGTCCGGGTCGGATCGGGCCGGCCTGCTCGGCGAGATGCTGCGCGGCAAGATCGGCGCCGACGCGCTCGACCTGCTCGCCTCGCTGGTCTCCGGCCGCTGGTCGGCTCCGTCGGAACTGCTCGACGGCACCGAGCGGCTGGGCGTCGAGGCGCTCCTGGCGAGCGCCGACAAGGCCGGCGAGCTGGGCGAGGTCGAGGACGAGCTGTTCCGTTTCGGGCAGGTCGTCTCCGGCTCCCCGGACCTGTCCAACGTGCTCTCCGACCAGATGGCCCCGGCCGCGCAGCGGGCCACCCTGGCCGACCAGCTGCTCGCCGACAAGGCCCGGCCGATCACCGGTTACCTCGTCGGTGCCGCGCTCGCCGGCTTCGGGGGACGCTCCTTCACCGGAGCGCTCACCCGGCTGGTGGAGCTGGCCGCCGACCGGCGGGACCGCCAGGTCGCGTACGTGACCGTGGCGGCTCCGCTGGATGACGAGGAGGAGCGACGCCTGGGTGCCCGCCTCTCGGAGATGTACGGTCGGGAGGTGTCCGTCAAGCAGACGGTGAACCCCGACGTGCTCGGCGGGGTGAGTGTCCGGGTCGGTTCCGACCTGTACGACGGCACCGTCCTGCGCCGCCTGAACGAGACCCGCAACGCGCTCGCGAAGCGCTGATCAGCGACTGAGCAGCCCTGATTCGATGCCATCGGACCGGTCGGTACTAGGTATCCCGGGCCCCTGATACTTAAGGAAGCAGAGGATGGCCGAGCTGACCATCTCGACGGAGGAGATCCGCGGCGCCCTGGAGCGCTACGTCTCCTCCTACACGGCCGACGTCTCCCGCGAGGAGGTCGGCACCGTCGCCGACACCGGTGACGGCATCGCCCACGTCGAGGGGCTGCCCTCGACCAAGACCAACGAGCTCCTGGAGTTCGAGGACGGCACGCTCGGCGTGGCGCTGAACCTCGACGTCCGGGAGATCGGTGTCGTCGTTCTCGGTGACTCCGCCAAGCTGGAGGAGGGGCAGCGGGTCAAGCGCACCGACCGGGTGCTCTCCGTGCCGGTCGGCGACGCGTTCCTCGGCCGCGTGGTCAACGCGCTCGGCCAGCCGATCGACGGCCTCGGCGACATCGCCGACGAGGGCTACCGCGAGCTGGAGCTCCAGGCTCCGAACGTGATGTCGCGGCAGTCGGTCTTCGAGCCGCTGCAGACCGGCATCAAGGCGATCGACGCCATGACGCCGATCGGCCGGGGCCAGCGGCAGCTGATCATCGGTGACCGGAAGACCGGCAAGACCACGGTCGCCCTGGACGCCATCCTCAACCAGCGGGAGAACTGGCGCTCCGGCGACCCGAAGAAGCAGGTCCGCTGCATCTACGTCGCCATCGGCCAGAAGGCCTCCACGATCGCCTCGATCAAGGGCCAGCTGGAAGAGGCGGGCGCGATGGAGTACACCACCATCGTGGCCTCGCCGGCGTCCGACCCGGCCGGCTTCAAGTACATCGCCCCGTACACCGGCTCGTCCATCGGGCAGCACTGGATGTACGGCGGCAAGCACGTCCTGATCGTCTTCGACGACCTGAGCAAGCAGGCCGAGGCGTACCGGGCCGTGTCGCTGCTGCTGCGCCGCCCGCCGGGCCGCGAGGCCTACCCGGGTGACGTCTTCTACCTGCACTCCCGGCTGCTGGAGCGCTGCGCCAAGCTCTCTGACGAGCTGGGCGGCGGCTCGATGACCGGTCTGCCGATCATCGAGACGAAGGCGAACGACATCTCGGCCTTCATCCCGACCAACGTCATCTCCATCACCGACGGCCAGATCTTCCTGGAGACCGACCTGTTCAACCAGGGCGTCCGGCCGGCCATCAACGTCGGCACCTCGGTCTCCCGGGTCGGTGGCGCCGCGCAGGTGAAGCCGATGCGGAAGGTCGCCGGCTCGCTGCGCCTCAACCTGGCCCAGTACCGCGAGCTGGAGGCGTTCGCCGCCTTCGCCTCCGACCTGGACCGGGCCTCCCGGGCCCAGCTGGAGCGCGGGTCCCGCCTGGTCGAGCTGCTCAAGCAGCCGAACTACTCGCCGTACCCGGTGCAGGAGGAGGTCGTCTCGGTCTGGGCCGGCGTCGAGGGCAAGCTGGACGACATCCCGGTGGGCGAGGTCCGGCGCTTCGAGTCGGAGTTCCTCCAGTACCTCCGGCACAAGCACGAGGGTGTCCTGGCCGGGATCGCCGACAACAAGTGGGACGACGACATCATCGGCTCGCTCGACTCGGCCATCACCGAGTTCAAGAAGGTCTTCCTGGGCAAGGAGGACGAGGCCCGGCTCAACGAGGCCCCGGCCGCGCCGCTCGAGGGCGAGGAGAACCGCGAGACGGTGACCCGCTTCCGCGACGGCTCGACCGACCGCCCGGCTGAGAGCTGACGATGGCCGCGCAGGTTCGCGTTCTTCGTCAACGGATCCGCTCGGCGAAGTCGATGAAGAAGATCACCAAGGCGATGGAGCTCGTCGCGACGAGCCGCATCGCCAAGGCCCAGGCCCGGGTGGAGGCTTCGCTTCCGTACGCCAGGGCCATCACCGGCGTGCTCACGGCGCTGGCCTCGAACGCGCGGATCGACCACCCGCTGCTCACCCCGCGCGAGCGGGTGCGGCGGGCCGGCGTCCTGCTCGTCACGGCCGACCGTGGCCTGGCCGGCGGTTACAGCACCAACGCGATCCGGACCGCGGAGTCGCTGATCGCCCGGCTGCAGGCCGACGGCAAGGAGCCGGTGCTCTACGTCATCGGCCGCAAGGGCGTGACGTACTACCGGTTCCGCAACCGGGACATCGCGGCGAGCTGGACGGGCTTCTCCGAGCAGCCGGGCTTCTCCGACGCCCGCGAGGTGGGCGAGACGCTGATCAAGGCGTTCACGGCCGGCGCGGACGACGCGGAGGGCACCGCCGGGGCGGACGGGGTGCTCGGGATCGACGAGCTGCACATCGTCTACACCGAGTTCAAGTCCCTGATGACCCAGACGCCGGTCGCGAAGATCATCGGCCCCATGCAGGTCGAGGACCGTCCGCGGTCCGAGGGCCTGCTGCCGGCGTACGAGTTCGAGCCGGAGGCCGAGGCGCTGCTCGACGCGCTGCTGCCGAAGTACATCAACACGCGGATCTACGCGGCGTTGATCGAGTCGGCGGCCAGCGAGTCGGCGGCCCGGCGGCGTGCGATGAAGAGCGCCACCGACAACGCCGAAGAGATGATCGAGAAGTACACGCGTGAGATGAACACGGCCCGCCAGGCCGGGATCACCCAGGAGATCAGCGAGATCGTCGGCGGCGCGAACGCGCTGGCCGCGTCGGGAAGTGAAGTGTGATGACTGCCCCAGTAGAGACCAAGACGGCCACGGGTCGCGTGGTCCGGGTCATCGGCCCGGTCGTCGACGCCGAGTTCCCGCGCGACGCCATGCCGGCCCTGTTCAACGCCCTGCACGTGGACGTGACGCTCTCCGGCGGCCAGAAGACGCTGACCCTCGAGGTCGCCCAGCACCTGGGTGACAACATGGTCCGCGCCATCTCGATGCAGCCGACCGACGGCCTGGTCCGCGGCTCCGAGGTCCGGGACACCGGCTCGCCGATCACCGTGCCGGTGGGCGACGCGGTCAAGGGCCACGTGTTCAACGCGATCGGCGAGGTCCTCAACCTCACCGAGGGTGAGACGCTCACGCCGGACGACCACTGGGGCATCCACCGCAAGGCCCCGGCCTTCGCGGACCTGGAGCCGAAGACCGAGATGCTGGAGACCGGCATCAAGGTGATCGACCTGCTCGCCCCGTACGTCAAGGGCGGCAAGATCGGTCTGTTCGGCGGTGCGGGCGTGGGCAAGACGGTGCTCATCCAGGAGATGATCACCCGTGTCGCCCGGAACTTCGGTGGTACGTCGGTCTTCGCCGGCGTGGGTGAGCGCACCCGTGAGGGCAACGACCTCATCGCCGAGATGACCGAGTCCGGCGTCATCGACAAGACCGCGCTGGTCTACGGCCAGATGGACGAGCCGCCGGGCACCCGGCTGCGGGTCGCCCTCTCCGCGCTGACCATGGCGGAGTACTTCCGCGACGTGAAGAAGCAGGAGGTGCTGCTCTTCATCGACAACATCTTCCGCTTCACCCAGGCCGGTTCCGAGGTCTCCACGCTGCTCGGCCGCATGCCGAGCGCCGTGGGTTACCAGCCGACCCTGGCCGACGAGATGGGCGAGCTCCAGGAGCGGATCACCTCCGTCCGGGGCCAGGCCATCACCTCGATGCAGGCGATCTACGTGCCCGCCGACGACTACACCGACCCGGCGCCGGCCACCACGTTCGCCCACCTGGACGCGACCACCAACCTGGAGCGGTCGATCTCCGACAAGGGCATCTACCCGGCCGTGGACCCGCTGGCGTCCTCGTCCCGGATCCTCGCCCCGGAGTTCGTCGGCCAGGAGCACTTCCAGGTCGCCACCGAGGTGAAGCGGATCCTGCAGCGCTACAAGGACCTGCAGGACATCATCGCCATCCTCGGCATCGAGGAGCTCTCGGAGGAGGACAAGGTCACGGTGGGCCGGGCCCGCCGGATCGAGCGCTTCCTGTCGCAGAACACCTACGCCGCGGAGCAGTTCACCGGCGTGCCGGGCTCGACGGTTCCGATCAAGGAGACCATCGAGGCGTTCAAGAAGATCAGCGAGGGCGAGTACGACCACTTCCCCGAGCAGGCGTTTTTCATGTGCGGCGGCCTTGAGGACCTGGAGAAGAAGGCCAAGGAGCTGATGGAGGGCTGAGAGCCCGCTCACACTCCACGGAGGCCGCCCCGACTCGTGTCGGGGCGGCCTCCGCCTGTTGCGGGCCCCTCGTCACCAGCTGCCCGGTTCGCGGACAGGCGGTTCGCCATACCGCGCGGTACCGTTCGTGACACGACGTTCACATCACGAGCGTTGATCTCTGCAACGAAACGGATCCGCGCGCCCGTCTACCAGTCGTGGGCGTGACGATGGGAGATGGTCGTGGACAAGGCCGGCACGGACCGCGGCAAGCGGTCCCGGTGGCGTGGCGTGCCGCGGTGGGCCCGGGTCTGCACCATCCTCGGCGTCGTCATGATGGTGCTCAGCGGCTCCGTGCTGGTGGGCTACCACGCGCTTGTCGCCCGCTACGAGGGCGCGGTCGGCAAGGGCGACCTCTTCGGTGACCAGGCGGCCGGGGCCGAGGAGAAGAAGAGCGACATCAAGGGCCCGCTGAACATCCTGCTGGTGGGCATCGACCCCCGCAGCGCGAAGGCCCGTCCGCTCGCCGACTCGATCATGATCCTGCACGTGCCCGCCGGCATGGACCGGGGTTACCTCTTCTCACTCCCGCGCGACCTGCGGGTGGAGATCCCCGAATTCAGCAAGGCCGACTACTCCGGCGGCACCGACCGGATCAACGCCGCCATGTCCCACGGCAGCGCGGTGCCCGGCCGGAACCCGAGCGCCGCCCAGGGCTTCGAGCTGCTCGCCAGGACGGTGCAGCAGGTCACCGGGATCGAGCGCTTCGACGCCGGGGCGATCATCAACTTCAGCGGCTTCAAGAAGATCGTCGACGCCATGGGTGGCGTCGACATGTACATCGAGCGCGACGTCAGGTCCGAGCACCTCCGGCCGGACGGCACGCCGCGCCAGCTCAAGGCGGGCGGTGGCGGCTACCTCGGCCCGCAGGCCGAGTACAAGAAGGGCAACGCCCACCTCAAGGGCTGGCAGGCGCTGGACTACGTCCGGCAGCGCTACCCGAAGAACGGTGTGCCGGACGCCGACTACGGCCGGCAGCGGCACCAGCAGCAGTTCGTCAAGGCGATGGTGAGCCAGGCGTTCAGTGCCGACGTGGTGACCAAGCCGGTGAAGCTGGACCGGGTGCTCCGCGCGGCCGGCCAGTCGCTGGTCTTCAACGGCCGGGGCAACAGCGTGGTCGACTTCGCCCTCGCCCTCAAGGGCATCCGGGCCGACTCGATCGAGACGATCAAGCTGCCCGGCGGCCCGGTCGAGACGAGCCGGGGCTACCAGGGTGAGCGCCTGCTGCCGCCCGCCGAGGACTTCTTCGCGGCCCTGCGCAACGAGCAGGTCGACGCGTTCCTGCTGGAGCACCCGGACTTCGTGCAGAAGAGCAAGTAGCGTGAGCGCCAACGGGCTCCGGCGGGTGCCGGGGCCGGTTGGCGTGACCGTGGCGCAGCTCTCGCCACCCGCGTTGGGTGGGCTCCGGGGGCGCGACTAGACTTTCGGCAATCCGCCGCCGCAGCAAGGAGACAGCGTGGCACAGCAGCTTCACGTCGAGCTCGTAGCCGTCGAGGAGAAGGTCTGGTCCGGCGAGGCCGAAATGGTCGTCGCCCGCACGACCGAGGGTGAGCTGGGTGTGCTGCCGGGGCACGCGCCCCTGCTCGGCCAGCTCGCGGAGCCCAGCCAGGTACGCATCAAGCAGGCCGGCGGCGAGCAGCTCGCGTACGACGTGGCGGGCGGGTTCCTGTCGGTGTCCGGTGAGGGCGTGACCGTCCTCGCCGAGAGCGCCACCCCGGCTACTCCGGCCCGCTGAGCCGACCCGCCGATGGAGATCGTGGAAGGGATCGGAATCGGTATCGCGATCATCTTCGCGGCGCTTCTGATCCTCTTCATCCGGCGGGCCCTGTTCACCCGCAGCGGAGGCATCATCCGGCTCAGCGTCCGGGTGTCCACGATGCTCGACGGCCGGGGCTGGTCACCCGGCTTCGGCCGTTTCGTCGGCGACGAGCTCCGCTGGTACCGCATGTTCAGCTTCGCCCTGCGCCCCAAGCGGGTGCTTTCCCGTAAGACCCTCGCGGTGGAGCGGCGCCGGCTGCCCGAGGGCCAGGAGCGGCTCTCCATGCCGGCCGACTGGGTGATCGTGCGCTGTACCAGCAACCACGCCCCGGTCGAGATCGCCATGGCACGGTCCACGGTCACCGGGTTCCTCTCCTGGCTCGAGGCCGCCCCACCGGGGGCGGCCTCGCCGCGTCTGGCCTCCCAGGACTGGCCCGCCGCCTGATCGTCACCGCCGCGCCCGCCCTGTTGCAGGCGGCGCGGTGACGTGCCCTTGCACCCACCGCCGTCTCCCGGCCGGGACCGCTCCTGCGCCGCCTTTGCTCTGCAGCCATCCCTGCAGCGGGCACGGAGCGTAGGTGGTGCGTGGATGGCTGCAGAGCAAAGCGGGTCGGGCTGGGTGGGCGGGTGGCTGCGTGGCCTGTGGGTGGGGTGGGGCTGCCGCGCCGATCCAGCCAGGTCGTCACGTTGCGCCGGCACGGGCGGTGAGCCTGGGACGAATGTCCGGTTCATGCCTGGCTTGCGGCGGTGAGTGGAGCGCTATGGCTGTCTCCGGGGTCCGGATACCTCCA
>NZ_JBVJHI010000002.1:786687-941466 GCF_055586885.1 Micromonospora sp. NPDC048907 | reverse complement strand
GGTAACGGGTTCAGTTGACCGGTACTAATAGGCCGAGGACTTGACTACCAAGCTGCTACGCGTCCACTGTGCAACTCTGAACAAGCGAACAGCCCCTTTTGTTGGTGTTGTTTTGACATGTTCATAGAGTTACGGCGGTCATGGCGGAGGGGAAACGCCCGGTCACATTCCGAACCCGGAAGCTAAGCCCTCCAGCGCCGATGGTACTGCACTCGGGAGGGTGTGGGAGAGTAGGACACCGCCGGACAATCATCCAGTCAGGGCCACCCTTCGGGGTGGCCCTGACTGCGTTTTCCGATGCATTTCGGCGCCCCGAGGGGCGCCGGCGTTCAGCGGCTCTGGATGCCCTCGCGGAGCTGGCGGAACAGCGCCGCCGAATCGTTCACGGCCCGGCCCGGGAACATCCCCATCACGACGCTGCCGTGGTCCGCCCAGCCGCAGACCGCGAAGTCGCCGCCGTCGCCACTGGTCGTCCCGCACTTCATCACGCCGCCCAGGTCGCCGGCGTCCACCTCGCGCAGGCCGGTCACCTTGCCGGTCTCGTCGGCCATCAGCCCGAAGAGGCTGTCCAGGTCCCGCTCCGGCTGCCACAGCAGGGTGGTGCCGCCGAACAGGAGCACCGACCGCTTGGCGTCCGCCGGGTCGGCGTAGACGGCGCCGAAGCTGCGGTCCAGCTCGATGTCGGCGGCGAAGCCGTCACGCAGGTAGTCGGCCGTGCCGCGGGCCCGCTCGCTGTCGTCCCGGGTCAGCCCGGCCACGGTGGCCGGAGTGCTCAGCTCGGTGTCCTTCTCCGCGAGCACCCGCCAGCCGCCGAGCCCGAGTGCCCCGGCGCCGGCCAGCCCGACCACCAGCGCGGCCGCGAGCGCGATCTTCCGCCGCCGGGAGGCCGGGCGTCGCTCGGGCTCCAGCGCCGGGTCGCGGCGGCTCAGCCGGATCGGCTCGTCGGTCAGGTCGACCGGCTCGGGACCGCCGTCGACCGGACGCTCGGTGAGGTGCGCGTCGGACATGTCCGCCACCGTACGCGAACTAACAGGTGGCGCACGTCGGGTCTCCGAAAGCGCTCCGTAGACTTTCAGGGTGACCGAGAGACTGGATGCCCGACGCCCCGACGCCCCGACCCTTGCCGGCCAGTACCAGCCCGGCGAGGTAGAGCAGCGACGGTACGAGCAGTGGGTAGCCGCCGGCCACTTCCGGGCGTCGGCGGACAGCGAGAAGCCGCCCTTCACCATCGTCATCCCGCCGCCGAACGTCACCGGCTCCCTGCACATGGGCCACGCCTTCGAGCACACCCTCATGGACGCGTTGAACCGGCGCAAGCGCATGCAGGGCTTCGAGGCGCTCTGGCTGCCCGGCATGGATCACGCCGGCATCGCCACCCAGAACCTGGTCGAGCGGCAGCTCGCCGGCGAGGGCCTGTCCCGGCACGACCTGGGCCGCGAGAAGTTCGTGGAGCGGGTCTGGCAGTGGAAGGCCGAGTCCGGCGGCGCCATCCTGGGCCAGATGCGCCGCCTCGGCGACGCGGTCGACTGGGACCGCGAGCGCTTCACCATGGACGAGGGCCTGTCCCGGGCCGTCCAGACCATGTTCAAGAAGCTCTTCGACGACGGGCTCATCTACCGGGCGAACCGGATCATCAACTGGTGCCCCCGCTGCCTCACTGCGCTCTCCGACATCGAGGTCGAGCACACCGACGACGAGGGTGAGCTGATCTCGATCCGCTACAGCGACGAGGTCGTGGTGGCCACCACCCGGGCCGAGACCATGCTCGGCGACACGGCGGTCGCGGTGCACCCGGACGACGAGCGCTACCGGCACCTCATCGGCACCGAGGTGGACCTGCCGCTCACCGACCGGCGGATCCCGATCGTGGCCGACGAGCACGTCGACCCGAGCTTCGGCACCGGCATGGTGAAGGTGACCCCGGCGCACGACCCCAACGACTTCGAGATCGGCCAGCGGCACGACCTGCCGCAGCTCACGATCATGGACGAGCGCGGGATCATCACGGCGCCCGGCCCGTTCGAGGGGCTGGACCGCTACGAGGCCCGCCCGGCCATCGTGGCCGCGCTGCGCGAGCAGGGCCTGATCGTGGCCGAGAAGCGGCCGTACGTGCACGCCGTGGGGCACTGCTCCCGGTGCAAGACCACCGTCGAGCCGCGGCTGTCGCTGCAGTGGTTCGTCAACACCGCCCCGCTGGCCAAGGCCGCCGGCGACGCGGTGCGCGACGGCCGGGTGAAGATCGAGCCGGCCGAGCTGGCCAAGCGCTACTTCGCCTGGGTCGACAACATGCACGACTGGTGCATCTCCCGGCAGCTCTGGTGGGGTCACCGCATCCCCGTCTGGTACGGGCCGGACGGCGAGATCGTCTGCGTCGGCCCCGACGAGCAGCCGCCCACCGGCGAGGGCTGGCGGCAGGACGAGGACGTCCTGGACACCTGGTTCTCCAGCGGCCTCTGGCCGTTCTCCACCCTCGGCTGGCCGGAGCGCACCCCGGACCTGGCGAAGTTCTACCCGACCAGCGTGCTGGTCACCGGCTACGACATCCTCTTCTTCTGGGTCGCGCGGATGATGATGTTCGGCCTCTACGCCATGGACGGCGTGCAGCCGTTCGACGTGGTGGCCCTGCACGGCATGGTCCGCGACGAGCACGGCAAGAAGATGTCGAAGTCCTTCGGCAACGTGGTCGACCCGCTGGACTGGATCGACCGGTTCGGCGCCGACGCCACCCGGTTCACGCTGGCCCGGGGAGCCAACCCCGGCCAGGACGTGCCGGTCAGCGAGGAGTGGTGCCAGGGCTCCCGCAACTTCTGCAACAAACTCTGGAACGCCACCCGCTTCGCGCTGCTGAACGGCGCGCACACCGACGGGCCGCTGCCGGCCGCGACCGAGCTGTCGACCGTCGACCGGTGGATCCTCTCCCGGCTGGCGCACGTCACCGCCGAGGTGGACGAGCAGTTCGAGGCGTACGAGTTCGCGAAGGTCTGCGACCTGCTCTACCACTTCGCCTGGGACGACGTCTGCGACTGGTACGTGGAGCTGAGCAAGCCGGTGCTCGCCGAGGGCGGTCCGGCGGCCGACGCCACCCGCCGGGTGCTCGGGCACGTGCTCGACCAGCTGCTGCGGCTGCTGCACCCGGTGATCCCGTTCGTCACCGACGAGCTGTGGACCGCGCTGACCGGCGGCGAGACCGTGATGACCGCCGCCTGGCCGGCGGCCGACCGTACCCTCGTCGACGACCCGGCGGAGGTCGAGGTCGGCACCCTCCAGCGGGTGGTGACCGAGATCCGGCGGTTCCGTTCCGACCAGGGGCTGCGCCCGACGCAGCGGGTGGCCGCCCGGCTCGACGGCCTGGCCGGCGCGGGCATCGCGGCGCACGAGCCGCTGGTCCGCTCGCTGGTCCGGCTCGACCCGCCCGGCGACGACTTCCAGGCCAGCGCCACCCTCGCCATGCCCGGCGAGGTCAGCGTGGCGCTGGACACCCGGGGGTCGATCGACGTGGCAGCCGAGCGGGCCCGACTGACCAAGGACCGGACGGCCGCCGAGAAGGAGGCCGCGCAGGCCCGGGCGAAGCTGGACAATCCCGCGTTCGTCGGCAAGGCCCCCGAACCGGTCGTCGCCAAGATCCGGGAGCGGCTCGCGGTGGCCGAGGCGGACCTGGTCCGGATCGACGCCGCGCTGGAGGCGCTTCCCTCGTGACCGATCGCACCGAATTCGCCGAGGTGGACGCCGCGCTGAACGCGCGCGGCTTCACCCGCATGCGCTTCGAGCTGGAGAAGATCGAGAGCCTGCTCGACCTGCTCGGCAGCCCGCAGCGGGCGTACCCGTCGATCCACCTGACCGGGACCAACGGCAAGACCTCGACGGCCCGGATGATCGACTCGCTGCTGCGGGCGTTCGGGCTGCACACCGGCCGCTACACCAGCCCGCACCTGGAGACCGTCCGGGAGCGGATCAGCCTGGACGGCGAGCCGGTGAGCGAGGACCGCTTCGTGGCCACGTACCGGGAGGTGGAGCCCCTCGCGGCGCTGGTCGACCAGCGGTTCGACGAGCCGCTGACCTACTTCGACCTGACCACCGCGCTGGCCTTCGCCACCTTCGCCGACGCCCCGGTGGACGTCGCCGTGGTGGAGGTGGGCCTCGGCGGCGCCGAGGACGCCACCAACGTGATCCAGGCCGGGGTCGCGGTGATCACCCCGATCGGGCTGGACCACACCGAGTGGCTCGGCGACACCATCGAGGACATCGCGCTGCACAAGGCGGGCATCATCCACCCCGGCGCCACCGTGATCGCGGCGGCCCAGGAGGAGGAGGCCGCCCGGCCCATCCTGGAGCGCTGCGCCGAGGTGGGCGCCACCGTCGCCCGGGAGGGCGCCGAGTTCGGCGTGCTGCGCCGCGCGGTCGCCGTCGGCGGCCAGGTGCTCACCATCCAGGGCCTCGGCGGGGTGTACGAGGAGATCTTCATCCCGCTGCACGGCGCCCACCAGGCGCAGAACGCCGCCGTGGCGCTCGCCGCGGTGGAGGCGTTCCTCGGCGCGGGCGCACGGCGGCAGCTCGACATCGAGGCGGTCCGGGAGGGCTTCGCCGCGACCAGCTCGCCGGGGCGGCTGGAAAAGGTGCGCACCGCCCCGACGATCCTGCTCGACGGCGCGCACAACCCGCACGGGATGGCCGCCACGGTCACCGCGCTCCAGGAGGAGTTCGCGTTCAGCAAGCTGGTCGGCGTGCTCGCCGTGCTCGGCGACAAGGACGCGGCCAGCCTGCTGGAGCTGCTGGAACCGGTGCTCGACGTGATCGTGGTCACCGCGAACAGCTCGCCGCGGGCGATGCCCGTCGACGAGCTGGCCGAGCTGGCCCGGGAGGTCTTCGGGCCGGACCGGGTGCAGGCGACCGAGGCCATGCCGGACGCCATCGAGGCGGCCGTCGCCGAGGCCGAGTCCGACGTGCCGGGCGAGCTGGCCGGGGTGGGCGTGCTGATCACGGGATCGGTGGTGACCGTGGCCGACGCCCGCCGGCTGCTCAAGCGATGACCGGCCCGGTGGACGAGCGCCCGCCGGGCGGGGCGGAGCAGCCGGAGCCGCGCCGCTCCGGGCTGCGCGACCCCGACAAGGCGGTCCGCGGTCTCGGCGCCGGCACCCTCGCGCTGGAGGCGCTGGTGCTGCTGCTGGCCATCCAGCCGATCCGGGTGGTCGGCGGTGACCTCAGCGGCGCGGCCGTGGCCGCGATCGTCGCGCTGGCGGTCGCCTGCGTGGTGCTGGCCGCCCGGATGAAGCGGGCGTGGGCCTGGAACGCCGGCACGGTCCTCCAGGGCCTGCTGCTGCTCGCCGGGCTGCTGCACTGGTCGCTGTTCGCGCTCGGCATCATCTTCGCGCTGGTGTGGGCGTACGCGCTGCACGTGCGGCGGGTCATCCTCCGCTGAGCCGGCCCGGGGCCGGGGTCAGGCGTCGGCGAGCGTGCGCCACTGGGTGAGCGCCACGCCGTGCCCGTCCGGGTCGCGGAAGGCGGCCGCCCACACCTCCAGCTTGGTGCCCCGGTTGACCACCCGCGGGGCGTACGTGAACCGGACGCCCGACTCGCGCAGCCGTTCGTAGGCCGCCTGGATGTCGTCGACCTCGAGGTTGACGTGGACCAGCCGCCGGCTGATCGGGGCGGCCCCGGTCACCCGGCGCAGCACCAGGCGGGTCGGCCCGGAGGCGAGGACGGCGTTGCCCTCGCCCCGGTCCACCTCGGCGAAGCCGAGGTCCCGGTAGAAGTCCAGGGACCGGTCCAGGTCGGCGACGAGCAGGGTGATGCCGACACCGCTGATCGGGCTCGCCGCCTCGGCCGGCTCGTCGTCGCCGACGGGACCGAAGATGGCCTCGTCCAGCTCCTCCGCGGTGGGCGGCGCCTCGCCGGCCGGCTCGTCCAGCGGGACGTCGATCGGGTCCACCGGCACGGTGTCGAACCGCTCCTCGGCGGGCGGTCGGGGCGTCGGGGCCCGGCGGGGGAGTGGGCCGGCCGTGGTGGGCTCGACCAGCTGCCCCTCCAGCACGACGCCGCCGCCGGGGCGCTGGTGCAGCACCACCGGCTCGCGGTCCTCCGGCCGCCCGGTGAGGTCGTCGAGGAGCGGGTCCGGCGCGGGCGGGAAGTCGTCGCGGAAGTCGTCCTCGGGGGCCCGGTCGGCCCACGGCGGGGCCTCCTGACCGATCAGCACCTCGTCGACCGGGTCCGGGTCGGCGTACTCGGGCGGCAGGTCGGCCACCGCGGCGGCCGTCTCGGCGTGGGTGGGCACCTCGTCCCAGAGGACGCGGACGTGCCGCTGGTCGTCGAGGGCCACCCGGACGGGCAGCGCCTGACCCAGCGACGGCCACTTGGCGACCGGGACCCGCGGCTCGATGATCTTCTTGGACCGGGGCGGCAGGCCGGGCGCGTCGATCACCAGTTGCAGCTCGCAGCGGCCGAAGGCGTACTGGGTGGGCGGCTCGGAGGCGCTGTGCACGTGGCCCAGCCCGACCACCCAGGTGCGGCCGCCGCCGCGGACCGTGGCCAGGGCGATCGCCAGCACCAGCAGGGCGACCCCGAGCGCCACGATCGCCCAGCTCGTCATGCCCAGCCCGAACAGGGTCACGAACGTGGCCAGGGTGCCCAGCACCGCGCCGATCAGCTTGCGTACCGGCGCGATGGGTCGGTTCCCGCCATTCGCCACAGTGGACCTCCCAGGGGTTCCAGGGCCAGGCTAGGCCGCCGCGGGCGACCCAGGGAAGGAGCAGCCGCCGCGCCGGCGCCGGGACCGGGTCGCTACGCTGACCGTACCCAGCCCGACCCGGTTCCGCGCACAGGAGGAAACCAGCGTGTCCAGCAGCAGCCCGGACGAGCGCACGCTCGTACTGATCAAGCCCGACGCGGTCCGCCGCGGTCTGGTCGGGGAGATCCTCGGCCGTTTCGAGCGCAAGGGCCTGCGGATCGACGCGCTGGTGGTCCGCACCATGGACGGCGACTTCGCCGACCAGCACTACGCCGAGCACGTGGACAAGCCGTTCTACCCGCCGCTGAAGGCCTTCATGACCGGCGGCCCGCTGGCGGCCCTGGTGCTCTCCGGCGACCAGGTGATCGAGGTGGTCCGCGGGATGATCGGCAGCACCGACGGCCGCAAGGCCGCCGCCGGCACCATCCGCGGCGACCTCTCCCTGTCCAACCGGGAGAACCTGGTGCACGCCTCCGACTCGGTGGACAGCGCCAAGCGCGAGATCGCCCTCTGGTTCCCCGAGCTGGGCTGACCCGCTTCCCGACGGCCCCGGTCCCGCGCGTGCGGGCCGGGGCCGTCGCGCGTGCTCAGCCGGGCACGCCGGCCAGCTTGTCCGGGTTGCCGATGAGGTAGAAGCCGGTGATCCGGCCGTCGGCGGCCGCCACGGAGAGCGTGTAGCGGGGGCCGGACGGCCAGCTCAGCACCAGCGCGGGCGCGCCGTTGAGCTCGACCGGGGTGTCCCGGACGTCCGGGTGGCGGCGGTGGTACAGGCCGGCGAAGAAGCGGGCCACCCGTTCCGCGCCGCGCACCGGGTTGCGGGCCGCGGAGACCCGGCCGCCGCCGTCGTTCCACGCGGTGGCGTCGGCCGCGACCAGGCCGGTCAGCCGCTCCAGGTCGCCGTCGCGGGCCGCGGCCAGGAAGGCGTCGAGCAGCCGGCGCTGCTCGGCCGGGCCGGCGGTGAACCGCCGCCGGCCCTCCGCGATCCGGGCCACCGCGCGGTGGTGCAGTTGCCGGCAGTCCGCCGCGGACCGGTCCAGCAGGTCACCGATCTCGGCGTACGGCAGGGCGAAGGCGGTGTGCAGCACGTACACCGCCCGCTCCGGCGGGGTGAGCCGCTCCAGCAGGTGCAGCAGCGCGGTGGAGAGCGTCTCCCGCTGCTCGACGGTGTCCAGCGGCCCGAACGGGGACGGGTCGGTCGGCACCGGCTCGGGGAGCCACGGCCCGACGTACGTCTCCCGGGCGGTCTGCCGGGCCCGCAGCCGGTCCAGGGCCAGCCGGGTGACCACCCGGGACAGGTAGCGGCGCGGCTCGGCCACGCTGTCCCGGTCGACGTCCAGCCAGCGCAGGTACGCCTCCTGGAGCACGTCCTCGGCGTCGTGCAGGCTGCCCAGCAGCCGGTACGCCAGCCCGAGCAGCATCGGCCGGTGCGCGGTGAGCGCACCGGCCGCCTGCGCCGCCGCCGAGGGTGAGGTCACACCTCGACCGGCGGCTCGGTACGGGTGCTCACCGAGATCCGGTTCCACACGTTGATTGTGGCGATCGCGACAAGCAGATCGGCCAGTTCCTTCTCCGACCAGACCTTCGCGGCGGCGTCCCAGACGTCGTCCGGCACGCCGTGCTCGCCGAGCTTGGTCACCGCGTCGGTCAGCGCCAGCGCGGCCCGCTCCCGCTCGGTGAAGAAGGGCGCCTCCCGCCACGCCGCGACGGCGAACAGCCGCCGGCTCGACTCGCCCGCCCCCAGCGCGTCCCGGCTGTGCATGTCCACGCAGAACGAGCAGCCGTTCAACATCGACGCCCGCAGCTTGACCAGCTCCAGCACGGTGTGGTCCACGTTCTTCTGGACGTACTTCTCCAGGCCGAGCACCGCCCGGTACGCCTCCGGCGCCACCGCCGCCGTGTCCATCCGGCTCATCGCCGCCTCCTTCGGTCCGTGTCGCTTACGCCCACACGACGGATCGGGACCGGGCCGGTGTGACGGTGCGGCGCTGTGACGGTGGTCATGCGGGACCGGTGGGCCGTCTCGACAGCCGTCGTTGGGGTGCGCGTCACCTCGCTCGGCACCCCCGGTCACGTCCGCCCGGTAGACCGACCTGGCACCTGTCGAACCGGGAGGATCCATGACGCAATTCGATCGACGTACGCTGCTGCGCGCCGGCCTGGTCACCGGCGCCGGTGTCGCCGGCGGCGCGCTGCTCGGCGCGCCCGGCGCGCTCGCCGCCCCCGCCTGGCGGCCGGCCGGGCGCCCGCTGCTCACCCACGGCGTGCAGAGCGGCGACGTGACCGCCGACTCGGCGCTGGTGTGGACCCGGGCGGACCGGCCCGGCCGGATGCTGGTGGAGGTGAGCCGCCGGCCCGACCTGCGCGGCGCGCGCGTGGTGCGCGGTCCGGTGCTCGACCCGACGGGGGACTTCACCGGCCGGGTCCGGCTGCGCGGCCTGCCGACGGGCGAGCGGCTGTACTACCGGGTCCGGGTGGAGAGCCTGGACCGGGCCGGCCTGTGCAGCGAGCCGCTGGCCGGCTCGTTCGCCACGGCTCCGGGGCGGCACCAGCGCCGGGACGTGCGGTTCGTCTGGACCGGCGACATCGTGGGGCAGGGCTGGGGGATCAGCCCCGACTTCGACGGCCTGGCCATTTTCCGGTCGATGCGGGAGCGCCGCCCCGACTTCTACCTGTGCAGCGGCGACACCGTCTACGCCGACGGCCCGCTCACCGAGAGCGTCGCGCTGCCCGACGGGCGGGTCTGGCGCAACCTGGTCACCCCGGAGAAGAGCAAGGTCGCCGAGACCCTGGCCGAGTACCGCGGGCAGTTCGCGTACAACCTGCTGGACGAGCACCTGCGGGCGTTCGCCGCGGAGGTGCCCCAGGTCAACCAGTGGGACGACCACGAGGTGTTGAACAACTGGTACCCGGGGGAGATCCTCGACGACGACCGGTACACCGAGCGGCGGGTGGACGTGCTCGCCGCGCGGGCCCGCCAGGCGTTCCACGAGTGGGTGCCGGCCCCCGTCGACGGGCCGCTCTACCGCAAGCTGTCGTACGGGCCGCTGCTGGACGTGTTCGTCCTCGACATGCGCACGTACAAGGACCCGAACGACGGCAACACCTACGCGGACCCGGGGCGCGGCCTGCTCGGGCGGGAGCAGCGCGAGTGGCTGGTCCGTGAGCTGACCCGGTCGCGGGCGACCTGGAAGGTGGTCGCCAACGACCTGCCGATCGGTCTCGTGGTGCCGGACGGCCCGGGCGCGCAGGAGGGTGTGGCGCAGGGCGACCCGGGCGCGCCGGCCGGCCGCGAGCGGGAGTTCGCCGAGGTGCTGCGGGCCGTGCACCGGGCCGGGGTGACCGGCCTCGTCTTCCTCACCGCCGACGTGCACTACACCGCCGCCCACCACTACGACCCGGCCCGGGCGGCGTTCGGCGAGTTCACCCCGTTCTGGGAGTTCGTCTCCGGCCCGGCGCACGCCGGCGCGTTCGGCCCGAACGCCCTGGACGGCACCTTCGGCCCGCAGGCCGTCTTCGTGCACGCCCCGCCGCAGGCCAACACGTCCCCGGCCGAGGGTTTCCAGCACTTCGGCGAGGTCACGATCGACGGCGGGTCGGCGGCCCTGACGGTGAACCTCCGCGACCGCGCCGGCACCTCCCTCTGGACCACCACCCTCCCGGCACCCACCCGGTAGGTCGATCATGAGGTTGGCGGCGATGACGATCTCGGATGTCGCCGCCAACCTCATGATCACCGGGGCGGGTGATAGTCGGGGGCGGGACGGGGGGTGGGTCGAGTACGCTTGTGGGCACAGGCGACGACCCGGCCATCACCGGTGAGCCTCCGGAAGAACGGCCGGGTGACCGGCTCAGTAGAACCGGACGGGACCGGCCCGTCACAGCCGGCCAACGAGCGGGCGGTCGCACCTTGACCGCCAAGCGGGGTGGTACCGCGGGCCCAGCCCCGGGCACGCCGACAGGGCGTACCGGGAACGGGTTCGTCCTCGCAGACCCACACGGACATGTGAGCTGCTGAGGAGAGCGACCCCCGATGGCCTATCCGTTGCACGACCCGACCGCCGCCGGCGTCCCGGCGAGCCCGGACCTGCCCGCGGTCGAGCGCCGGGTCCTGGAGCACTGGACGGCCGACAAGACCTTCGAGGCCAGCGTCGAGGCCCGGCCGGCCGGCGAGGACGGGAAGAACGAGTTCGTCTTCTACGACGGCCCGCCGTTCGCCAACGGCCTGCCGCACTACGGCCACCTCTTCACCGGGTACGTCAAGGACGTGGTGCCGCGCTACCAGACCATGCGCGGCCGGCACGTCGAGCGCCGGTTCGGCTGGGACTGCCACGGCCTGCCCGCCGAGGTGGTCGCCGAGAAGCAGCTCGGCATCACCACCAAGGCGGAGATCCTCGACCTCGGCGTGGCCCGGTTCAACGAGGCCTGCCGCACGTCGGTGCTGGAGTTCACCCAGGACTGGGAGCGGTACGTCACCCGGCAGGCCCGCTGGGTCGACTTCGCCAACGACTACAAGACGCTCGACCTGGACTACATGGAGAGCGTCATGTGGGCCTTCAAGACCCTGCACGACAAGGGTCTGGTCTACGAGGGCTTCCGGGTGCTGGCGTACTGCTGGCGGTGCGAGACCCCGCTGTCGAACACCGAGACGCGGATGGACGACGTCTACAAGGACCGGCACGACCCGACGCTGACCGTCTGGTTCGAGCTGATCGCCGACGACTCGGCCCCCGAACCGGTGCGCGGCCCGGTGCGGCTCGGCGTCTGGACCACCACGCCGTGGACCCTGCCGTCGAACCTGGCGCTCGCCGTCGGCCCCGACATCGAGTACGCCGTGCTGGAGCGCGACGGCGACCGCTACCTGGTCGGCGCCGCGCGGCTCGGCGCGTACGCCAAGGAGCTGGAGGGGTACGAGCAGGTCGGCACCGTGCACGGCCGGGACCTGGTCGGGCGCCGCTACACCCCGCTCTACGACTTCCTCGTCGAGCAGGCCGGCGAGAACGCCTACCAGGTGCTCGGCGCGGACTTCGTCACCACCGAGGACGGCACCGGGATCGTCCACCTGGCCCCGGCCTTCGGCGAGGACGACCAGAACACCTGCAACGCGGCGGGCATCCCGACCATCGTCACGGTGGACGACCACACCCGGTTCACCGGGCTGGTCCCCCCGTACCAGGGCGAGCAGGTCTTCGACGTGAACAAGCCGGTGATCCGGGAGCTGAAGGAGCGGGGGGTGGTGCTCCGGCAGGACACCTACACCCACTCCTACCCGCACTGCTGGCGCTGCGACACCCCGCTCGTCTACAAGGCGGTCTCGTCCTGGTTCGTCGCGGTCACCCGGGTCAAGGACCGGATGGTCGAGCTGAACCAGCAGATCAACTGGACGCCGGCGCACATCAAGGACGGCTCGTTCGGCAAGTGGCTGGCCAACGCCAGGGACTGGTCGATCAGCCGGAACCGGTTCTGGGGCTCGCCGATCCCGGTGTGGAAGTCCGACGACCCGAACCACCCGCGGGTCGACGTGTACGGCTCGCTGGCCGACATGGAGCGCGACTTCGGCGTGCGCCTGACCGACCTGCACCGGCCGGCGGTGGACGACCTGGTCCGCCCCAACCCGGACGACCCGACCGGGAAGTCGATGATGCGCCGGGTGCCGGAGGTGCTGGACTGCTGGTTCGAGTCCGGCTCGATGCCGTTCGCCCAGGTGCACTACCCGTTCGAGAACCGCGAGTGGTTCGAGCACCACTACCCGGGCGACTTCATCGTCGAGTACATCGGGCAGACCCGCGGCTGGTTCTACACCATGCACGTGCTGGCCACCGCGCTGTTCGACCGGCCGGCGTTCCGCAACTGCCTCAGCCACGGCATCCTGCTCGGCTCCGACGGGCGCAAGATGTCCAAGAGCCTGCGCAACTACCCGGACGTCTACCACGTCTTCGACGCGTACGGGTCGGACGCGATGCGCTGGATGCTGATGTCCTCGCCGGTGCTGCGCGGTGGGGACATGGCGGTCACCGAGACGCTCATCCGGGACGCGGTGCGCCAGGTGCTGCTGCCGCTGTGGAACGTCTGGTACTTCTTCTCGCTCTACGCCAACGCCGACGGCTACACGGCGAAGCGCCGCACCGACTCGACGCACCTGCTCGACCGGTACGTGCTGGCGAAGACGAACGAGCTGGTGTCGACGGTCCAGGGTCAGCTCGACGCGTACGACATCTCGGGCGCCTGCGCGACCGTCCGGTCCTACCTGGACGCGCTGACCAACTGGTACGTTCGCCGCTCACGGGACCGGTTCTGGGCGGGCGACGCCGACGCGTTCGACACGCTGTGGACGGTGCTGGAGACGCTCTGCCGGGTGGTGGCGCCGCTGGCGCCGCTGACCGCGGAGGAGATCTGGCGCGGGCTCACCGGCGAGCGGTCGGTGCACCTCACCGACTTCCCGTCGGCGGAGGAGTTCCCGGCCGACCACGAGCTGGTGGCCGCCATGGACAACGTGCGGGCGGTCGCCTCGGCGGCGCTGTCGCTGCGCAAGGCCAAGGGCCTGCGGGTCCGGCTGCCGCTGTCGAAGCTGACCGTGGCCTCGCCGGTCGCGGCCCAGCTGCGGCCCTTCGCCGACCTGGTCGCCGACGAGGTCAACGTGAAGGCGGTGGAGTTCACCGACGAGGTGTCCGCGTACTGCCAGCAGGTGTTGACCGTGGTGCCCCGGGCGCTCGGCCCGCGGGTCGGCAAGGCGGTCCAGCAGGTGATCAAGGCGGTCAAGGCGGGGGAGTGGGAGCTTCGCGACGGCGCCCCGGTCGCCGCCGGGGTCACCCTCGCCGAGGGCGAGTACGAGCTGCGCCTGGTCGCCGCCGACGCCGAGCACTCCGCGCCGCTGCCCGGCGGTGAGGGCGTGGTCGTGCTGGACACCGAGGTCACCCCGGAACTGGCCGCCGAGGGGCTGGCCCGGGACGTGGTCCGGGTGGTCCAGCAGGCCCGCCGGGACGCCGACCTGGACGTCTCGGACCGGATCGTGGTGGCCGTCTCCGCCTCGGAGGAGGTCCGCGCGGCGGTCGCCGCGTACACCGAGTTCGTGGCCCGGGAGGTGCTGGCCGACACGGTCGACTTCGCCGAGGGCGTCGACGGCTTCGCCGGCGAGGTCGGCGAGGGCGAGCGGGTGACGGTGGCGGTCCGGCGGGTATGAGGTCGTGACCGTGGGTCCGGCGGCGTCCGCGCCGCCGGACCACCCCGCGGACGGCTGACCACCCGATCCGTCGGATGCGGACCCGTCCGCTACCGTGACAGCGCCTGTTCACGTACGACCGCCGGAGGACCCGTGCCCCTGCTCTACACCATCGGCAAGCTCACCGTGGCGCCCGCGCTCCGGTTGGCCTTCCGTCCGCACGTGGAGGGGTTGGAGCACATTCCGGCGACCGGTGGGGCGATCTTCGCGGGCAACCACCTCTCCGTCGCCGACGAGTTGCTGCTCGGCACGGTGGTGCCCCGGCACCTGGCCTTCTGGGCCAAGTCGGAGTACTTCAAGGGCACCGGCGTGAAGGGCGTCTTCTCGAAGTTCGTGCTCACCGGGCTGGGTGCCATCCCGGTCGAGCGGGCCGGCGGGCGGGCGGCGCTGTCCGCGTTCGACGCCGCGATCCCGGTGCTCAAGGCCGGCGACCTGGTGGCCATCTACCCGGAGGGGACCCGCTCGCCCGACGGCCGGCTCTACCGGGGGCGGACCGGCGCGGCCCGGCTGGCGGTGGCGGCCGGCGTGCCGATCATCCCGGTGGGCGTGACCGGCACCGACAAGGCGCAGCCCATCGGCACGCGGGTGCCCCGGCCGGGCCGGGCGGAGATCACCATCCGGTTCGGCAAGCCGCTCGACTTCACCGGCCGGTCCGACGACCGCACCTCGCTGCGCGAGATGACCGACGAGATGATGGCCGAGATCCAGAAGCTCACCGGCCAGGAGTACGTGCCGCGCTACGCGCCGAAGCGCGCCGAGCCGCCGGCTGAACCGGCCGCCTGAGGCGTCACGGCGGGTCGCTGCCGCGCCGCCGCTCCTGGGCGACCACCGCGTCCAGGTCGCCGAGGAGCGCCAGCTGCCTCATCGCCCGCGCCATCCGGGCGTTCGCCGGGATGCGGTCGCGGTTGCCGGCCAGGAACGCCCAGTAGCCGGCGGTGAACGGACAGGCGTCCGGGCCGAGCCGCTGGCGGGGGTCGTAGCGACAGCCGCCGCAGTAGTCGCTCATCCGGTTGATGTACGTGCCGCCGGCGACGTACGGCTTGGTGGTCATCCGGCCCAGGTCGGCGTACTGGCTCATGCCCACCACGTTGCCGGTCATCACCCAGTCGTAGCCGTCCACGAACCGGGTGTGGAACCACTCGACCAGCTCCGACGGGCGCCAGCCGCGCTGGAGGGCGTAGTTGCCGAGCACCATGAGCCGGGGAACGTGGTGCACCCAGCCCCGGTCGCGGACGCCGGTGAGCACGTCGCGCAGGCAGCGCGCGTCGACCGATTCGGCGTCCAGGTCGCGCCACCAGTCCGGCAGCGATCGGCGGGCGCCCAGCTCGTTGCTGTCCCGCCAGCCCCGCCCGAAATACCAGTAGGTGTGCCAGATGTAGTCCCGCCAGCCCAGCAGTTGCCGGACGAAGCCCTCCGCGGCGGCCAGCGGCGCCTCCCCCCTCCGGTACGCCCGCTCGGCGCCCCGGACCGCCACCATCGGGTCGAGCAGCCCCAGGTTGAACGACGACGACAGCGTGCTGTGCGCCAGCCACGGGTCGGTGGAGAGCATGGCGTCCTCGTACCGGCCGAACGCCGGGAGCCGGTGCCGGAGGAAGTGCCGCAGCCGGGACCTCGCCTCGCCGGTGGTGGCCGGGAAGCGGCGCGGCCCGTCCCGCCCGGTGAACCGGATGCCCTCCCGCGTCCAGCGGTCCAGGTCGGCCCGGACCTCCGCGTCGATGTCGTCCTCCGCCGGCATCGCCGGGGCCGGGACGTCGAGCCGGCCGTCCCGCGGCGGCGGGTCCCGGTTCTCGGTGTCGAAGCTCCACCGGCCGCCGGCCGGCCCCTGGCCGTCCATGAGCACCCTGTGATGCTCCCGGGCGAACCGGTAGAACGCCTCCATCCGCAGCGCGCCCCGCCGGCCGTCGGCCCAGTCGGCGAAGTCGGCCAGGCTGGTCACGTATCCGCGGGCCGGCAGCACGGTGACCGTGTCCAGCCCCCGGACGAACTCCAGCGCCCGCCGCGAGGTCGGGTGGCACACCTCCAGCGGCTCGCCGACCTGCCGCAGCGCCTGCCCGTACGTCTCGCCGCGCACGAAGATCGCCTGGTCACCCAGCTCGGCCGCGCGGTGCCGGAGCGCGGAGAGGATCAGGTGGGCCTTCTGCCGGTGGAAGGCGTGCCGCCGGAAGACCGCCTTGGACTCGACGAGGAGAACCGGCTGCGTCCGCTCGTCGAGGAAGTGCGGCCCCAGCTGGTCAGCGAAGAGCCAACGCCGCGGCATGTCCAGATTGTCACCCCTCGGGCCGATCCGACCCGGGAGGAAGGCGGAACCTTTACGTGTTCGATACGTTGCGAACGGTGACGGCCGCTCAGGACTGCTCGGGAGTGACCACCTTCTGGCGCAGGTCGTCCAGCAGCCGGCCACTGTCCTCGACCGACAGCCGGGTGAAGACGCCGGTGGCCAGGCTGCCGTGGTCGACCGAGGTGCACACCACCACCGTGTCGCCGTCGGCCCGGCCCACCGCGCAGCGCTCGTACCGGCCCCGCACGCCGGTCTCCACCGGCACCGAGGGCGCGAGGTCGTACCGGTCGGTGAGGCGGGCCAGCTCGGCCTGCGCGTCCGACTCCGGGCTCAGCCGGAACCCGGTGCCGCCGAAGAGCGTGACCCGCTTGCCGTCGGTCGTGGTGTAGATGCCGGCGAAGGTGTCCTCGGCGAGCAGGTGCGCCTGGCGTACCTGCGACTTCAGCTCGGCGGCGGTGGCCTGGCTGCGCTCGTCCTGGCGCAGCCGCATCGAGCCGAGCTGGTCGGGCAGGCTCGCGCTCGCCGGGTACTGGCTGGACAGCGGCTGGGCCCACCAGAGCGGCACGCCGCAACAGCAGGCGACGCTGAGCAGCAGCACCCAGGGCCAGCGGCGCCGGCGGCGGACCGGCACGGCCACGTACCCCTTGGGCGGTCGCCACCCGGGCGGCGTGGCCACCGGCGGCGGGGTCTTCCCGCGGCGCTGCCTGGGCAGCGCGGGCGGCGCCACCGGCGGCGCGGCCACCGGCGGCGGGGCCACCGGCCGGGCGACCGGCGGCGGGGCCGGGACGGCCGGCGGGCTGACCGGCGGCGCGGCGGCGACCGGCGGGGCGGGGTGGGCCGGCGGGTGCGGCGCCGGGTAGGGCGCCGTGTAGGGGAGGGTCGGCGGCAGCGCCGGGAAGTCGGCCGAGTGCAGGTCCCAGCCGGTGGTGTCCACGCCCGCCCACGGGTCGACCGGGACCTGGTGCTCCGGCGAGTCGACCGGCGGCGCCGGGGTGGGCTCGGCCGACTCGCCCCAGGCACGCCTGCGCGGCGGCGGGGGCGGGACCGCGGCGGAGCCGCTCCAGCGGGGGGCGGGCGGCTCGGGCGTCTCGACCCGGGTGGGGTCCGGCCGCTGCTCCAGCCGGGTGGGGTCGGGGCGGGGCGCGACCGGGGCGGAGCCGGCGGCGCGGGCGGAACCGGGCACGGCGGCGGACCCGCGGGCGGGAGAGGCCGGCGAGACGGGGGTCGGGTCGGGGTCCGGCGCGGCCGGGGGTGGGGGCAGGGAGGCGGCGTCCGGCACCGCCTGGGTGTCGGGCGCGGACTCGGCGTGGGGCGCGGCCTGGGTGTCGGGCGCGGACTCGGCGTGGGGCGCGGCCTGGGTGTCGGGCGCGGACTCGGCCTCCGGAGCCGCCGGGGTGTCGGGCGCGGCCGGGGCCTCCGGTGGAGCCTTCGGGGCCGGCTCGGCCGGTGCGGTGGCGGGGACCGGCCGCGGGTCCGGTGCGCCGGCCCGGGCCTCGGCGTCCGGCGGCGCGGACTCCGGCGGGGACGACGCGTCCGCCCTGGTCGGGAGCGCGGCGTCGGCCTGCGGTGGAACGTCGGCCGGAGGCTCGGTGACCGCCGGATCCCCGTTCCGGCCGGTGGCCGGTGTGCCCCCGTCGGCCGGCCGGTCCGCCCCCGGCTGCGGCTGCGACATCGCGGCAATCTCCTCTCGCGCCCGTTGCGAGGTTAGTACCGCCCCGCCACCCCCGACGAATCCCGGCGCCCCTCCCCACCGGTCCCCGCCCGCCGATCAGGACGTTCGCGCCGGGCTCGGCCCGGATCCCGGCGCGACCCTGCTGACCGGGACGGGCTGGGGTGGCGGCGCTGGTGGGGTGGGTGGCGATGCGGCGTGGTCGGTGGCCGGGGACCGCGTACCCTTGGGCATCATGAGTGCCCCGTCGACGACGCCGCGCCCGACCGCGGCCAATTCCGTGTGGCCGCGGCTGGAGCCGCTGCTGCCCCAGGTGACCAAGCCCATCCAGTACGTGGGTGGCGAGCTGGGCGCGGTGGTCAAGGACTGGGACACCGCGACCGTCCGGTGGGCGCTCATGTACCCCGACGCGTACGAGGTGGGCCTGCCCAACCAGGGCGTGCAGATCCTCTACGAGGTGCTCAACGAGCTGCCCGACGTGCTGGCCGAGCGGACGTACGCGGTCTGGCCGGACCTGGAGAAGCTGATGCGCGCCCACGGCGTGCCGCAGTTCACCGTCGACGCCCACCGCGCGGTGCGCGACTTCGACGTGTTCGGCGTCTCCTTCTCCACCGAGCTGGGCTACACCAACCTGCTCACCGCGATCGACCTGGCCGGCATCCCGCTGCTGGCCGCCGACCGCACCGAGGCCGACCCGGTGATCGTGGCCGGCGGCCACGCCGCGTTCAACCCGGAGCCGATCGCCGACTTCGTCGACGCCGCCGTGCTCGGCGACGGCGAGGAGGCGGTGCTGGAGATCACCGCGATCGTCCGGGACTGGAAGGCCGAGGGCTGTCCGGGCGGCCGGGACGAGCTGCTGCTGCGGCTGGCCCGCACCGAGAGCATCTACGTGCCGCGCTTCTACGACGTGGACTACCTGCCGGACGGCCGGATCCAGCGGGTCGTGCCGAACCGCCCGGACGTGCCGTTCCGGGTGCACAAGCGCACGACCATGGACCTGGACGCCTGGCCGTACCCGAAGAAGCCGCTCGTGCCGCTGGCCGAGACGGTCCACGAGCGGTACGCGGTGGAGATCTTCCGCGGCTGCACGCGGGGCTGCCGGTTCTGCCAGGCCGGCATGATCACCCGTCCGGTGCGCGAGCGCTCGATCACTACGGTCGGCCAGATGGTGCAGCAGGGGCTGGAGTTCTCCGGCTTCCACGAGGTGGGCCTGCTGTCGCTGTCGTCGGCCGACCACTCGGAGATCGGCGACATGTGCTCCGGCCTCGCCGAGCAGTACGCGGGCACCAACGTCTCGCTCTCGCTGCCGTCGACCCGGGTGGACGCCTTCAACATCGAACTGGCGCAGGAGCTGTCCCGCAACGGCCGGCGGACCGGCCTGACCTTCGCCCCCGAGGGCGGGTCGGAGCGGATCCGCAAGGTCATCAACAAGATGGTGTCGAAGGACGACCTCATCCGCACCGTGGTGACCGCGTACACCAACGGGTGGCGGCAGGTGAAGCTCTACTTCATGTGCGGCCTGCCGACCGAGACCGACGCCGACGTCCTCGAGATCGCCGACATGGCGCACGAGGTCATCCGGGCCGGCCGGGCGGCCACCGGGTCCAAGGACATCCGCTGCACCGTCTCGATCGGTGGCTTCGTGCCGAAGCCGCACACCCCGTTCCAGTGGGCCGCCATGGAGCGCCCGGAGGTCATCGACGGCCGGCTCCGGCTGCTCAAGCAGGCCATCAACAGCGACCGCTCGCTGGGCCGGGCCATCGGCTTCCGCTACCACGACGGCGAGCCCTCCCTGATCGAGGGCCTGCTGTCCCGGGGCGACCGCCGGGTCGGCGCGGTGATCCGCAGGGTCTGGGAGAACGGCGGCCGGTTCGACGGCTGGAGCGAGCACTTCTCCTACCAGCGTTGGGTGGACGCGGCGGCCGAGGTGCTGCCGTCGTACGGGGTGGACCTGGACTGGTTCACCACCCGGGAACGGGACGAGCTGGAGGTCCTGCCCTGGGACCACCTCGACTCGGGCCTGGACAAGGACTGGCTCTGGCAGGACTGGCAGGACTCGCTCGCCGAGTACGAGCAGGACGACTGCCGCTGGACGCCCTGCTTCGACTGCGGCGTCTGCCCCTCCATGGACACCGAGATCCAGATCGGCCCGACCGGCCGGAAGCTGCTGCCGTTGACCCCGGTCAACGGTCTGAAGCTGCCGGCCGGCGCCCAGCAGTAGCAGCACCGATGCACACCGGAGCGCGGGATCCCTCGGGGTCCCGCGCTCCGTCACATTCCGGGACGCGTCGCCCGTCGATGTCCCGTGACGCGGGGTGGGGGTGCCCCGACTGGCTGTCTCTCGATACGCTGCGTCCGTATTGGACCGGCCGGGGGCCGGCAGCGGGGAGGGCAGCAGCATGGGTGACATCAGGCCGCCGGACACCGGCGATCTGCACGTCAGCGTCGAGGACCTGGACGCCGCGGCGGACTACGTCGAGCGCCTCAAGCAGTACGTCGACGACACCATCAGCTACGAGATGGAACGCATCAAGGAGCGGATGAAGGGCGACAGCAACAACGCGCAGACGGTGCCCAACGGCACGCCGTTCGGCGCGTACGAGGACGCTCGCATGCAGTGGCAGGCGCTGACGAAGTCGACGGCGAACATGGAGGCCCACCTCAAGGCGCTGTCCACCAAGCTCGCCACCCTGAAGCAGGGCACCGAGGACATCGCGAAGGCGTTCCGCGACACCGAGGCCCGCAACGCCGCCAACGGCAAGGAGATCGAGCGGCTGCTGGAGTCCGCAGCCCCGCCGCCGGCGACGGGCGAGCAGCCCACCTACCCGTACACGGCCTGAGGGGGAGAGGGTCATGGCTGGAGGAACCTGGGAGCGGTGCGTCCGCGAGGTGACGCTGTCGGCGGATCCGGAGACGGTCGGCTCGGTCGGGATGGGGTGGAGCAACCTCTCCACCGGCCTGGGCTACCTGCGGGACTCGCTCGTCGGTCGGTCCTTCGTCGGTCCGATCGCACCCGGCAAGGAGCGCCCGCACAGCGGCGGCCTGCCCGGCCTGCTCAGCGGCTGGAAGGGCAGCGGCGGCGACGCGTACCGCGAGCACCTGGGCGAGATCGGCAAGGAGATCGAGGAGCTCATCACCCACGCGAGCAACGTCAGCGGCGCGCTGTCGCGGATCGAGGGTGACATCCGCAAGTCGGTGGCGAGCATCCCGATCCCGCTGATGGACGACTTCGGCTGGAACGAGTGGAGCCTGCCCAACGGCACCGAGCTCGACGACGCACGCGACGGCGAGAGCGCCTCGGGCTTCCTGGCGGCGCTCCGCAAGGACTACCAGAGCAACCCGGCCTCGTACGCCGACGGTGCGTTCCGCGACAAGGCCGACGACCTCGAGGCGACCATGAAGGTCGACGGCAACGCCAGCGACAACAAGCGTGGCGGCTGGTGGGACACCAAGTCGCACCTGGACAACTGGTACCGGGACAACCAGCAGGCGGCCAACTCGGCGATGTCGCCGCTGCCCGCCGCCGTGGAGACGGAGCGGCCCAAGCTGGTCGTGCCGACCCCGAGGACCGGGTCCGACGACTACCGTCCCGACGACCGCAAGCCGCCGTCCGGCCTGCCGGGCGGTGGTGGCGGCGTCGGTGGCGGTGGCGCGGGCGGCGGCTTCGGTGGCGGCGCACCGTCTCTCGGCAGCACCGGCATCGGCGGTGGCGGTGGCGGTGGCTCCTTCGACGGCGGGTCCCTGACGCCCCCGCCCACCACCGGCGGCCCGGACTTCGGCGGCGGCGGCAGTGGCGGCGGCGCGGGCACGTTCACCCCGCCGTCCACCGGCGCGGGCTACCCGGGCACCGGGACGGGCGACCACGACTACGGCACCGGCCTGGCCGGCGCCGGCGGGCCGGGCAGCATCGGCGGTGGCTACGGCGGCACCGGGGGTCTCGGCGGCGGCGTCAACTCCGCGGGGCTCGGTGGCGCCGGTGGCGGCTTCGGTGGCGGTGGCGCCGGCCTCGGCTCGGCCGGCGGCATCGGCGGCGGTGGTGTCGGCGCGGCCGGCGGGATCGGCATGGGCGGCATCCCCGGCATGGTCGGCGGCGGCAACGGCAAGGTGCCCCCGATGACCAGCGCGGCCAGCGCGTTGCGCAACGCGGCGGGCGCCGGCGCGGGCGCGGGTGGCGCGCGCGGCGCCGGCATGATGGGTGGCGGCATGATGGGCGGCGGGCACGGGGGCGCCGGGCACGGCGGCTCCGGCAGCGAGCACTCGTCGTGGTTGACTGAGGACGACGATCCGTGGGGCAGCGGTGACGCCGCGTCCCCGGGCATCCTGCGCTGAGGACGGACGGATGAGGTTGCACGTGGGCGGGCTCCGGCCGGTCGCGGCCGGCCTGGTGGCCGGGCTCATGGTGCTGGGGGCCGCCCAACCGGCGGCCGCCGCGCCGCGACGGGCCGAGCAGTGGTACCTGGACGAGCTGCGCATCGACCAAGCGCACCGGATCTCCACCGGGCGCGGGGTGACCGTCGCCGTGGTGGACAGCGGTGTCGACGCCACCCACCCGGAGCTCGCCGGCCAGGTGCTCCCCGGGGGTCGCAGCTACGGCGCCCCCGGTGACGGACGCGCCGACGCGGAGGGCCACGGCACCCACATGGCCGGCATCATCGCGGCGCGCAACGCCGGATCGGACGGGGTGACCGGCATCGCGCCGGGAGCGCGGATCCTGCCGATCAAGACGAAGCCGGGCAAGGGAGAGATCAGCGAGGCGGCGTCGGCCCAGGGCATCCGGATGGCCGTCGACGGCGGCGCCAAGGTGATCAACCTGTCCTACGGCAGCATGGGCGTGGCCTCCGACGACGAGGAGTCCGCGATCAAGTACGCCCTGGACCGGGACGTGGTGGTGGTGGCCGCCGCGGGCAACACCGCCAAGGGGGAGGTCGAGGTGACCAGCCCGGCCAACGTCCCCGGGGTGATCGCGGTGACCGGCACCACGCGGGGCGGGCGCTTCTGGTCCGGCTCGGCCCAGGGGCCCGAGGCCGCGGTGGCCGCCCCCGGTGACGGCATCTACAACGCGGGCCGGGACCACGGCTACGGCTGGGGTGACGGCACCTCCGACTCCACCGCGATCGTCTCGGGCATCGCGGCCCTGATCCGCGCGAAATACCCGGATCTCTCCGCGCCCAACGTGATCAACCGGATCATCCGCACCGCCCGGGACGCCGGCCCGCCCGGCCGCGACCCGCAGTACGGCTTCGGCCGGATCGACCCGGTGGCGGCGCTGACCGCCAAGGTGCCGGCGGTCTCGGCGAACCCGCTGCTCGGCACCGCAGCGAGCCCGGCTCCGCCGCAGGCCGCCGAGGACGACGACTTCGACGTCACCGAGTACGGCGACCGGGGTGGCCCCACCGACCAGCAGGTCATGGTCATCGGCATCGGCATCGCCGTGGTGCTCCTGGTGCTGGTGGCGCTGGTGGTCTTCCTGATCTGGAACCGGCGCCGCTACCGCCGGGAGGCGGCCCGGGCGGCCGCCGTGCCGGACCACCTGCTCGACCAGGACGCCGGAGGTGGCTACGGCACACCGCCGGTCCCGGCCGGTTACCACGCCCCGCCGGGCGCTCCGGGTGGGCAGCCGCCGCCCGGTGCCAACCCCTACGCGCCGCCGCCCGGCCATCTCCCGCCGCCCCCGGGGACGTACCCGCCGCCGGGCGGCAACCGGTCCTGAGCGTGCGGTGGCCGGCCGGGTGACCTGCGGGTCGCCGGCCGGCCACCGTCGTTTCCGGCGGGCGGGCATCCCCCACTGACCGGTTCGGGCCGGTTCGTCCGGCCACTTCCGCCGCCCCGGCTGCGGGCCGTGCCGGCCGCTGCGCCAGGATGGGGACCGACACGCAGGCACAGCCGAGGAGCTCACGATCGCCAGAAAGCCTCAACCCGAGGGCGGCCAGGCGCCGGTCGTCCAGCGGGTCCGGATCCGGTACGCCAAGCGTGGACCGCTGCGGTTCACCTCGCACCGGGACTTCGCCCGGGCCTTCGAGCGCGCGTTGCGCCGGGCCGGCGTACCGATCGCCTTCTCCCAGGGTTTCACCCCGCACCCGAAGATCTCCTACGCCTCCGCCGCGCCGACCGGCGTGGCCAGCGAGGCGGAGTACCTGGAGATCGGCCTGCGCGAGCCGGTCGACCCGGCGCAGCTGCGGGCGGCCCTGGACGCCGCCCTGTCGCCCGGGCTCGACGTGCTGGACGCGGTGGAGGCCGCCGGCGGCAGCCTGGCCGACCGGATCGAGGCCTCCCGCTGGCGGATCGAGCTGCCCGAGGTCGACCCGGCCGCGCTGGAGCGTGCCGTGAGCGCGTTCACCGCCGCCGAGGAGATCCAGGTCGAGCGGATGACCAAGCAGGGGCGGCGCACCTTCGACGCCCGCGCGGCCGTCATGGCCATCGATGCGCTGCCGCCGTCCGAGACGCCTTCCGGGGCGACGGCCGTACCGTGTGCGATACTCGAACTGGTCGTGCGGCAGGTCACCCCCTCCGTTCGACCCGATGACGTCCTTTCCGGCCTCCGCGTGGTGGCCGACCTGGAGCCGCCGGTCTCACCGAGGGTGATTCGGCTGGCGCAGGGCACGTTGACCGCGCAGGGCGAGATCGTCGATCCGTTGGACGCGGATCGCGACGGGGCAGCCATCGGAGAACGCTGACCGTCGGTCAGCGTTCTGGCAGGCAGACTTCGGCGGCCGCGCACCTGCGCGACCGGCGGAAACACCTTTTGCGGCGACCCTGCGTGGCAGCGCTCACCCGCGCCCGGGGCAGCCAGAACTGGAGAACGTCCATGCTCGAGAACGAGCCCGAGGGCGGCGAACGGACCGGCGCAGAGCCGGCCGAGGCAACCGCCACCAGCAGCACCGACAGCACCGCCGAGGTCAAGCCGCCGGCCCGCAAGCGGGCCAGCCGCCGCAAGGCCGCTCCGCTGAACCAGCCGGAGCAGACCGACGCGCCGGTCGAGGCGCACACCCCGGCGACCGGGACCGGTGAGACGCCGCAGGCCGAGGTGTTCGCCCCGGTGGCCGGGGACCTGGAGGCCGCGCCGAAGACCCGGCGGCGGCGCAAGGCGACCCCCGCCAAGGCGGCCGAGGAGCCGATGGTCGCGGCCGGGGCGGAGGCCGCCTCGGACGAGGTGGTGCCGCCGGTCAAGGTCACCCGCACCCGCCGCCGCAAGGCCACCCCGCCGCCGGTCGAGGCCGCCGCGGACGAGGTGCCGACCGGTGCGCCCGCCGGGACCGCCTTGCCGGCGGTCGAGCCGCACGCGGTCGCCGAGCCGCAGGCCGACACCGAGCCGCCCGCCGCACCGGAGCCCCCGGCGCCGGCCCAGGGCGAGCCGGAGGACGAGGACGAGGACGCGGTCGGCGAGGACGCCGAGGACGAGCCGTCCCCGGGTGACCGGGACGCCGACGAGGCCGCCCTGGCCCGCGCCGGCGGTCCGGAGGACCGGACCGGCGAGGTGTCGCCGGGCGCCGCGGTGCCGGGTCCCGTCGAGGAGCCGGCGGAGGAGCCCGCACCGACCAGCCGTCGGCGCCGGGCCGCGCTCTCCGCGCCGACCGTCCTGTTCATGCCTCCGCAGCCCGAGGAGGCCCCGGTCGTCCGGGTCACCTACCCGGTCGCCGAGGAGCCGGTCGAGGAGCCGGCGGAGACCGGCCGGCGCCGCCGCCGGGGTCGCCGCGAGGCCGAGCCGGTCGAGGTCGAGGTCGAGGCCGAGGAGGAGCCGACCGCCGAGGCCGAGGACATCGCCGAGGCGGAGGAGGACGAGGACGAGGCGGCCCTCCGTCGCCGCCGTCGTCGTGGCCGCCGGGGCCGCGGCCGTGGTCGGGGCGCCGAGGAGGCGGAGGACGACGAGGCCGAGGAGGCCGTCCGTGCCGAGTCCGCCGAGGCCGAGGCCGAGGAGACCGAGGACGAGGAGGAGGCCGAGGGCGAGGGGCTGACCCGCCGTCGCCGCCGGCGCCGCCGCCGGGGCGCGGGTGAGGCGGAGACCGCCGCCGAGGACGGCGTGCCGACCGTCGTCAAGATCCGCGAGCCGCGCAAGGCCGTCGACGAGGTCCAGGGCGTTTCCGGCTCCACCCGGCTGGAGGCCAAGCGGCAGCGCCGCCGGGACGGCCGCGAGCAGCGGCGTACCCGCCCGCCGATCCTCAGCGAGTCGGAGTTCCTGGCCCGCCGGGAGGCGGTCGACCGGGTGATGGCGGTCCGCCAGCGGGGCGACCGGACGCAGATCGCCGTCCTGGAGGACGGCGTGCTGGTCGAGCACTACGTGACCCGCAACTCGTCCGGCACGATGGCCGGCAACGTCTACCTGGGCAAGGTGCAGAACGTCCTGCCCAGCATGGAGGCGGCCTTCGTCGACATCGGGCGCGGCCGCAACGCCGTGCTCTACGCCGGCGAGGTCAACTGGGACACCAGCGGCCTGGAGGGCCGGGCCCGCTCGATCGAGCAGGCGCTCCGGTCCGGCGACTCGGTGCTGGTGCAGGTGACCAAGGACCCGATCGGGCACAAGGGCGCCCGGCTGACCAGCCACATCGCGCTCTCCGGCCGGCACCTGGTCTACGTGCCGAACGGCAACGCCTCCGGCATCAGCCGGAAGCTGCCGGACACCGAGCGCAAGCGGCTCCGGGACATCCTCAAGAAGCTGGTGCCGGACGGCGCCGGGGTGATCGTCCGGACGGCCGCCGAGGGCGCCAGCGAGGACGAGCTGGCCCGGGACGTCAAGCGGCTCCAGGCGCAGTGGGAGGAGATCCAGGCCAAGGCGGCCGAGGGTGGCGCCCCGGTGCTGCTCTACGAGGAGCCCGACCTGGTCATCCGGGTGGTCCGGGACCTGTTCAACGAGGACTTCCGCGAGCTGGTCATCGAGGGCGAGCCCGCGTACGACCTGGTCGAGTCCTACCTGTCGCACGTCTCGCCCGACCTGGTGGCCCGGCTGCGCCGGCACGCCGGCACCAGCGACGTCTTCGCCGAGTACCGGATCGACGAGCAGATCCTCAAGGGGCTGGACCGGAAGGTCTTCCTCCCGTCCGGCGGCTCGCTCGTGATCGACCGGACCGAGGCGATGACCGTCATCGACGTCAACACCGGCAAGTACACCGGCTCCGGGGGCAACCTGGAGGAGACGGTCACCCGGAACAACCTGGAGGCGGCTGAGGAGATCGTGCGCCAGCTCCGGCTGCGCGACCTCGGCGGCATCGTGGTGATCGACTTCATCGACATGGTGCTGGAGTCGAACCGGGAGCTGGTGCTGCGCCGGCTCACCGAGTGCCTCGGCCGGGACCGCACCAAGCACCAGGTCACCGAGATCACCTCGCTCGGCCTGGTGCAGATGACCCGCAAGCGGATCGGCGCGGGCCTGCTGGAGGCGTTCAGCGAGACCTGCGAGTGCTGCAAGGGCCGGGGCGTCATCATCCACACCGAGCCGGTGCCGGAGAAGCCGCGCGGCGGGGCGGGGGAGAAGGTCAAGGCGGTGGCCTCGGCCGTCACCAGCCCCGCCACCGAGGAGAAGGGCCGCCGCCGGGGCCGCAAGGCCGCCGCGGAGAAGCCCGCGGCGGAGGCCGCGGAGCAGCCCACCCCGGCGGCGCCGCAGAAGGCCGTCGCCGAGGTGGTCGACAGCTCGGACGACGACTACTACGACACCCAGGGCTACGACCTGTCTCGGTTCGAGACGGAGACGGCGGCCGCCCCGGCGGTGGCGGACAGCCAGCAGGGCGACTCGGCCCGGCTGGCCGCCGCGGACGACCCGGACGCCATCGGCGACGGGGACGAGGAGGGCGCCGAGAGCGGCACCGCCCGCCGGCGTTCCCGGCGTGGCGGCGCGCGGCGGCGTACCCGGCCGTGAGCCGCTGACCTGCACGGCGTTTGACAGGGCCCCTGCACCGGCAACAGAGTCCGGGGCAGGGGCCCTGCCGTGTCCGTCGACCCCCGGTCGGGACGGCCGGCCCCGGAGGGAGGAGACATGCGTCGCGTGTTCGCGGTCACCGCGCTGACCGGGGTCCTGCTGGCCGGCGCGGGCTGCGCCGACCGGGGCGAGGACCCCTTCGCGGTGGGCTTCGCCTCACCGGCCCCACCGCCCACGGCGGCCACGCCGGCGCCGACGGTCACCGGGGACCCGGGTGTCTGCGCCCGCGCCAAGCAGGCCGGCTCCTCGGCCGTGCAGACGTACGTGTTCAAGCTGGCCGAGATGCTGCGCGCCACCGGCCGCGGCGACCGCACGGCCGCGGACGCCGCCCGACGGGACGCGGAGACGGCCCTCACCGGCTGGCGGGACGCGCTGCGGGAGCAGTCCGGGCAGGCCGCCGACCCGCGGCTGCGTACCCTGCTGGCGGATCTCGCCACCGAGGTCGCCGGGCTCGGCACGGACGTGCAGGCGATCGACGAGACGGAGTTCGACCGGCTCCAGGGGCGGCTCGACGAGCTCTGTCCGGCCTGACCCGGCGGCCCGGTTTGGGCGGCGGGCCGGTCATGGCGTACGCTTGCCTGCGGCGCACTTTGGTGTGCCGAGTTCCCGCGTGCCCGCGCCGCCGGTGTCACGGCTCCCGGCGAGACGCCGTGGGAACGACCGACCGGTAACGGTGGGTGAAGACGCCAGCAGCCTCAACGACAGGGAGTCCGCCTCCGATGTACGCGATCGTCAAGACCGGCGGCAAGCAGTACAAGGTCGCCGAGGGCGACGTGATCGAGGTCGAGAAGCTCGCCGGTGCCCCCGGCGACGCGGTGAAGCTCACCGCGGTGCTCCTCGTCGACGGTGACGACCTGGTGACCGACGCTACGAAGCTTGCCAAGGTCGCGGTGTCCGGCGAGATCGCCGCGCACACCAAGGGCCCGAAGATCCGGATCCACAAGTTCAAGAACAAGACCGGCTACCACAAGCGCCAGGGTCACCGCCAGCCGCTGACCCAGGTCAAGGTGACCGGCATCTCCAGCGGGAAGTAGGTCGTCCTCCAATGGCTCACAAAAAGGGTGCGTCCAGCTCGCGTAACGGTCGCGATTCCGCGGCCCAGCGACTCGGCGTGAAGCGCTTCGGTGGTCAGGTCGTCAGCGCGGGTGAGATCCTCATCCGTCAGCGTGGCACCAAGTTCCACCCCGGTGACCTGGTCGGCCGTGGCGGCGACGACACGCTGTTCGCGCTGGCCGCCGGCTCGGTCCAGTTCGGCACCAAGCGCGGTCGCAAGACCGTCAGCATCGTGCCGCAGCAGTAATCTTCCGGCGAAGCGGGCCGCGGACCTCGTGTCCCGGCCCGCTTCGTCTTTTCTCACGCGGGGGTGTGCCCCGCTGGAAGGATTGGCGTCGTGACGACGTTCGTTGACCGGGTCGTCCTGCACATGCAGGCCGGCGACGGCGGGCACGGCTGTGTCTCCATCCACCGGGAGAAGTTCAAGCCCTTCGGTGGACCCGACGGCGGCAACGGCGGGCACGGCGGCAGCGTCTCGCTGGTCGTCGACCCGCAGGTGACGACGCTGCTGGACTTCCACTTCCGCCCGCACCTGAAGGCCGAGAACGGCAAGGGCGGCGCGGGTTCGAACCGGGACGGCGCCAACGGCCACGACCTGATCATCAAGGTGCCCAACGGCACCGTGGTGCAGACCCTCGACGGCGAGGTGCTGGCCGACCTGGTCGGCGTGGGCACCACGTTCGAGGCGGCCCGGGGCGGGCGCGGCGGCCGCGGCAACGCCTCGCTGGCGAACGCCCGGCGCAAGGCCCCCGGCTTCGCCGAGCTGGGGGAGCCCGGGGACCGGCTCGACGTGGTGCTGGAGCTGAAGAGCGTCGCCGACGTGGGCCTGGTGGGTTTCCCGTCCGCCGGCAAGTCCTCGCTGATCTCGGTGATCTCCGCGGCCAAGCCGAAGATCGCCGACTACCCGTTCACCACCCTCGTGCCCAACCTGGGCGTCGTGCGGGTGGACAACCACACCTTCACGGTCGCCGACGTGCCGGGGCTGATCCCGGGCGCGGCCACCGGCCGAGGTCTGGGCCTGGAGTTCCTCCGCCACGTCGAGCGCTGCGCCGTGCTGGTGCACGTGGTCGACACGGCGACGCTGGAGCCGGGCCGGGACCCGCTCGCCGACATCGACGCCATCGAGTCCGAGCTGACCCAGTACGGCGGGCTGGCCGACCGGCCCCGCCTGGTGGCGCTCAACAAGATCGACGTTCCGGACGGGCGGGACCTCGCCGACATCGTCCGGCCCGACCTGGAGGCCCGCGGCTTCCGGGTGTTCGACGTCTCCACCGCCACCCGGGAGGGGCTGCGGGAGCTGACGTACGCCATGGCCGAGCTGGTGGACCAGTCGCGCCGTGCCGCGCCGCCGGCCGAGCCGACCCGGATCGTGATCCGCCCGAAGGCGGTCGACGACGCCGGCTTCACCATCGAGGCCGAGGACGACGGCTCCTTCACCGTCCGGGGCAGCCGCCCGGAGCGCTGGGTCAAGCAGACGAACTTCGACAACGACGAGGCGGTGGGCTTCCTGGCCGACCGGCTGGCCCGCCTCGGCGTGGAGGAGAAGCTGGCGAAGGCCGGCGCCCAGGCGGGCGACCTGGTCCGGATCGGCGAACGGGAGTTCGACTGGCAGCCCACGCTCTACGCCGGCGTCGACTTCGTCCCGGGCAACCGGGGCACCGACGTCCGGCTGGAGGACAAGACGACCCGTGCCTCCGCCGCGGAGCGGCTGGCCGCCCGCAAGGCGCGCCGGGTGCGCCCGGAGGACGAGGTGGCGGCCGCACCGCAGGACGACGCCGACGACGAGGACTGGGAGTAGTTCCGCCCCGTCCGCGTGCGGGACGGTGACCGGAAACCTCCGCGAAATCCGGTCGACCTACCGTGACGGAATGCTGATCGAATCCCGTCCCGCCACCGATCCCGAGGTCGCCGCCCTGGTCGCCGCGCAGCAGCGGGAGCTGCGCGAGGCCGACGGCGGCCTGGACGGGCAGGCGACGGTCACCCGCGACGACATCCGCTACCTGGCGGTGGTCGAGGGGGGTCGGGTCGTCGCCTGCGGTGGCCTCCAGGCCCTCGACGCCGACACCGGCGAGCTGAAGCGGATGTACGTCCGGCCGGCGTACCGCGGGCGGGGGATCGCCCGGCAGTTGCTCGCCGCGCTGGAGGAGTTGGCCTTCCGGCAGGGGCACACCACCGTCTGCCTGGAGACCGGCAGCTATCTGCCGGCCGCCATCGGCCTCTACCGGTCCTGCGGCTACCTGCCCGTCCCGGTGTACGGCGAGTACGTCGACAACCCGTACAGCGTGTGCTTCGCCAAGCGGCTCCCGGTCGCCGCCTGACGGCGGACCACCCTAGGCGCCGGTCTCGGCGTGGGCCGCGGTGACCGGCTTGGACTCGGGGCTGGCGTGCTGCCGGAGCACGATGCTGAGCAGGATGAGCGCGCCCACGGCGAGGAACTCGCTCTGCCAGTTCTGCATCGACTGGAACCAGAAGTCGCTCGTGCCGAGGAACTGCCAGGCGCTCACCGGCGCGGCCCCGCTCTGCAGCGCCTGCTCCTCGTTGTAGGCGGCCACGCCGCCGAACAGGTGCCCGAGGAACGAGCCCGCGAAGATCATGAACAGCGCGATCGAGAGGCTGTTCCGGTAGACCACCAGCGGCAGGCCGCCGGCCCGCACCGGCCAGGGGGAGTCGGGGGTCCCGTGCCGCGGGTCGTCGTCGGGCCGGTCCGTCTGGCCCTCCGGCTTCGACTCGGCCGAGCCCTTCTGCACCAGGTACGCGGTGAGCAGCACGTAGCCGCCCATCTGGAGGAACTCCGACTCCCAGTTCTCGAAGACCGCCTCGGCGAAGTGCCCGGTGCCGAGATAGGCCCACCAGCTCAGCGGCGCGGCGCCGTACTCGGCCAACTCCTCGTTGTGCACGTGCCAGCCGAACACGCTCTGCAACACCAGGAAGATCACGAACGCGCCGAGCATGGCGACCGTGAGCGCGTTGTCGCGCAGAAACCGTGGCATCGCCGGACCTCCTCGTCCCGCCGGGGTCACTCCCCGTGGTGGTCCTGTGCCCCTGGCCGCGCGCGGGCAAACGCCGGTCCGGCGGGTCGCGGTCGAGGCCGCCCGAATGGGTGACGGCGCTGGTCAGGGCCGGTCGAGGGCGGTGTCCGGCCGCCCGCCGGTGCCCACGTCGTTGTTGAGCAGCAGGCCCAGCGCGAGCATGCCGAAGCCGAGGAAGAGGTGCAGCCAGTTGTCGGCGTCGTTGAACGGCACGAAGTTGGCCGCGGTCTCCCGGTCGATGGCGAAGCCGTACAGCCAGAGGCCCAGGTAGGCGGCGCCGCCGCCGGCCAGGAACAGCCGCGCCCCGGCGATCCGGCGGGCCAGCACGAGGCCGACCAGGCCGAAGAGCAGGTGCAGCAGGTTGTGCAGGATCGACACCTGGAACAGGCCGATGAGCTTGGCCTCCGAGTGGTGGCCGGCGAACTCCAGGTCGCCGTAGTGGGTGGTGAAACCGGGGACGAAGCCGAGCACACCGATCAGCACGAAGACGGCGGCCACGGCGAGGGCGACCTTCTGGATCGGCGGCCGGGACCGGGCCGCGGCGCGTCCGCGCACGTCACGTGCCATCGCTGTCACCTCCGTGGGAGCACACCGCCGCCCGGGCGGGCAGACCCTCCATTGTGTGACCGGCGCGGGGCGGCTCCGCAGAGAAATGACGAATCAGGCATGGACCCGACGACCAGGGGTAGGGATTTCGACACGCCGGCAGCAACGCCGGCGTGATCCCCCCAGCACACCCGCTACGCATTCCGAGCGGAAGGGAAATCCATGACTTACGATCTCTCAGCCACGTCCGGCACCTACGAGTCGACGAACGGCGGCGGCGTCCGCGACCAGGCCCGCCAGGTCGGCAACGAGGCCGCCAACGCGGGCGGCGCGGTCGCCCAGACCGCCAAGGAGCAGGGCCAGGAGGTCGTGGGCGAGGCCAAGCGCCAGGCCCGCAACCTCTACGGCGAGGCCCGGAACCAGGTCACCGCCCAGACCAGCCAGCAGCAGCAGCGCGCGGCCAGCGGGCTGCGGTCGCTGGCCGAGGAGATGCGCTCGATGGCGCAGAACGGCGGCGGCTCCGGCCCGGTCACCGAGCTGGCCCACCAGGCCGCCGACCGGGTGCACGGCGTGGCCGGCTGGCTGGAGCAGCGCGAGCCGGGCGACCTGCTCCACGAGGTGAAGAACTACGCCCGCCGCAACCCGGGCACCTTCCTGCTGGGCGCCGCCGTGCTCGGTGTGGTCGCCGGCCGGCTGACCCGGAACATCGCGGCCGTCGGCGACGGCGGCGTGCAGCCGTCGTACGACCCGGACCGCACCGCGGTCATTCCGACCTCCCGGGCGGTGCCGGAGCAGACCCCGCCGGGCGGCTACCTCGACCCGACCCCCGGCACGTACGCCGAGCCGGACCCGGGCTACTCCGCGCCGGGCGCGACCTACCCGGGTGGCGGCGCCCCGAACACCTGGGCCGACCCGGAGGGCGGCACCGGCCAGCCGCTGCCCCCGCCGAGCCGGACCGACCCGCTGCCGGGCGTGCCGTCGAGCGGCGTCAACCGTCCGTGAACCGCCCGAGCGGCAGAAGGGAGGCGGCGGCATGAGCATGCCGACGCAGGGGTCCGGACTGGACTCGGGTCACACCGCGGCGGGCGCGCCGCACACCGCGGACGAGGTCCGGGGCAGCTCCATCGGTGAGCTGATGCGCCAGGTCACCACCGACCTCTCCACGCTGATGCGCCAGGAGGTCGAGCTGGCCAAGGCGGAGATCCGCCAGGAGGGCAAGAAGGCGGGCAAGGCCGCCGGCCTCTTCGGCGGCGCCGGCTTCGGCGGCTACATGGTGGCGCTCTTCCTCTCCATCGCGGTGTGGCAGTTCCTGGACAACGTGATGGATTCCGGCCTGGCCGCGCTGATCGTGGCCGTGATCTGGGCCGTGGTCGCCGCGGTCCTCTACTCGAAGGCCAAGAAGAACGCCGAGCGGATTCGCGGCCTCAAGCAGACCAACGACAGCGTGCAGCGCATCCCCGACGCGCTCAAGCCGCACCCGGAGGGAGTCACCCGATGAGCACCGACCCCGACCAGATCCGCCGGGAGATCGAAGCCACCCGCACCAGCCTCAGCTCGGACGTGGACGCCCTGGCGTACAAGGTGAGCCCGGGCCGGATCGTCGACGACCGCAAGCAGCGCGTCCGCAGCGCGCTCACCAACGTGAAGGACAAGGTGATGGGAACCGCATCCGACCTCGGCCACAGCACCGGCCACGCCGCCCACTCGGTCGGCGACCACGCCTCCTCGGCGGCCTCCACCGTCGGCGACAAGGCGCACGCCGCCGCCTCGACCGTCGGCGACGCCGCCCAGCGGGCCCCGCAGGTGTTGCGGGAGAAGTCCGAGGGCAACCCGATCGCCGCCGGCGTGATCGCCTTCGGCGTCGGCATGCTGGTGTCCTCGCTGATCCCGGCCACCCGCCGCGAGCAGCAGGTCGCCGCGCAGGTCAAGGAGAAGGCCGCCGAGCACGGCGGCGTGGTGAAGGAGAAGCTCACCGAGGTCGCCGGGGAGCTGAAGGAGGAGCTGCGCGAGCCGGCGCAGCAGGCCACCGAGTCGGTGAAGTCCACCGCGCAGGACGCCGTGCACGCCGTCAAGGACGACACGAGGTCCGCCGCGCAGGACGTCAGGGACACCGCGCAGCAGTCCCGCGACCAGGTGCGGTACTGACCACCGCCATCCGTACGCCGCAGCTCGCGGCCACACCCGGCGCCACGCCGGGAGGTGGCCGCGAGCTGTCGCGTGCGGGACCGCCGGCTCAGCGCGGCAGGCGGTCCGCCGGTGCCGGTGCCGGCGCGGCGCCGGTCTCCACCCAGAGCACCAGCTCGTCGGGGCGGCGCTCGGCGAGCCGCCGGCGCAGCGCCCGGGTGGTGTGCGCCGCCGGACCGGCGCCCGGGCCGGGCCGGCCGCCGCGCAGCCGCCGGCCCACGGCGAGCCAGGCGCCGATCCCGCGTCCGAGCAGCCAGACCGGCGCCGCGAGCGTGGTGTGCGCCGGGAAGACGCGGGCGCCGCCGGCCCGCCGCCGGCCCACCTCCGCCACGGCCACCGCCGCCACCCCGGCCCGCAGCAGCAGCCCCGGCCGGCGGGCGGCGAGCGCGGCCGCCGCGGCCGGCAGCACCGCCAGCGCGGCCAGCAGCCACCCGGGTCCGGCCAGCTCGTCGTACGCCGGCCGGCGCGCGGCGGTCGGCGGGAGCCGACGCACGTACAGCCAGGCGGGGGTCGCCGTGGCGCCGCCGTACGCGCGGACCGTCCGCACCAGCTCCAGGTTCTCCGCGAGCACGTCCGGGTCGTAGCCGCCCATCGCCAGGAAGGTGCTCCGCCGCACCGCGAGGGTGCCCGGCCGGTCGGCGCCGAGCGCCCGGTGGAGCAGCGTCCGGCCGGTGTCCCGCCAGGCGGGCCAGGGCAGCGGGTCGACGTGGTCCTGCGGCCGGACCAGGTCCACCCGGTCGAGCAGCCCGTGCACGGCGCGCAGCCCCGCGAGGTCGTAGCGGACGTCGTCGTCGGCGATCACCACGTGCTCGTGGCGGGCCAGGGCGACGCCGGTCAGCACGCCGAGCGCCGTGGCGTTGCGGCCGCGCAGCGCGGGATCGGGCGGGACGTGCCGGACCAGGCCCCGCCACGCGGCGGCGTGCCGGGCGAACACCTCCGGCGGGGACCCGTCGACCACGATCACGTCGACCCACCGGCTCAGCTCGCGCAGGTAGCCGGTCAGGTCGTCGCTGTCGCCGTCGGGGCGCAGCGGCAGGACGTACGCCATCCGGAGCCGCCCCGGCGCGGACGCCGCGCCGGGGTCGAACGCCTCCGGGCTGCCGCCGGCCGGTCGGTGCCGGCCGGACCGGCGGAAGTCGTGGGTCACGGGCGGGCCCCTCTCGGTCGGCGGGGACGGCAGCGTGCCCGAAATTCCGGTGATCAAACTGTTTCGCCGTTTCGACGCCGCCGCGCCGGGTAGCGCTCCGGAATGTGGGCGGTCCGAGGCGCCCGGTGGAGGAGACGTGATGAGCAGCAACGCGACGAGGTGGACGCTGGCCGGCGCCGCCGCGGTGACCGCGCTCGGGGTCGGCCGCGTGGTGGCCCGGCGCGGGCGCCGGCACCAACCCGACCGGGCGGACGGCTGGTACGTCGTCCATCGGGGAATCACCGTGGACCGGCCGGTGGAGGCGGTGATCGGCTTCTGGACCGACCGGGAGCGGCTGGACCGCGGGCTCGCCGAGTGGGTGACCCTGGAGCAGCTCGACGACCGCCGGTGGCGCTGCGTGGCGACCGACCCGGGCGGGGACGGCACGGAGTGGCGGGCCGAGGTCACCGTGACCGGGCCGGGCCGGTTGACCTGGCGGGTCACCGAGGGGCCGGTGGCCCAGGAGGGACGGGTGGAGCTGCTGCCGGCGCCGCAGGACCGGGGCACCGAGATCCGGGCCGAGCTGCGCTGGCGCTCCGGCCCGGTACGCCGGGCGCTCGGCCTGGCCGGCGGGACCGACCCGGACGTCGCGCTGCGCAGCGCCCTGCGCCGGATCAAGTCGCTCATCGAGACCGGCCAGGTGCTGGACACCCGGCACGACCCGTCGGGGCGCAGCCCGAAGCAGGAGCAGGCCACCGACCGGATGCGGGAGAAGCTGATGGCGGGGGGCCGGCCGTGAGGGCGCTGTGCTGGGAGGGCGTCGGCAAGCTGGCCGTGCGCGACGTGCCGGAGCCGGCCGTCCGGTCCGGCGGCGACATCATCGTCAAGGTACGGGCCAGCAGTGTGTGCGGCTCCGACCTGCACCTGATCAACGGATACCTGCCCGCGATGCGGGAGGGGGACATCCTCGGCCACGAGTTCATGGGCGAGGTGGTCGAGACCGGCCCCGACGTGCGGCGGATCAAGGTCGGCGACCGGGTGGTCGTGGGCTCGGTGGTGGCCTGTGGCGGCTGCTGGTACTGCCGCACCGAGCAGTACTCGCTCTGCGACAACTCCAACCCGCAGCCGGTCTTCACCGAGAAGCTGTGGGGCCACTCGCCGGCCGGCATCCTCGGCTACTCGCACGCGGCCGGCGGCTACGCGGGCAGCCACGCGGAGTACATCCGGGTGCCGTTCGGCGACGTCGGCGCGTTCACCGTGCCCGACGGGGTGCCGGACGACTCGGTGGTGTTCGCCTCCGACGCCATGCCGACCGGCTGGATGGCGGCCGACTTCTGCGGCCTCAAGGGCGGCGAGGTGGTCGCCGTCTGGGGCGCCGGCGGGGTGGGGCAGATGGCCGCCCGGTCCGCGCAGATCCTCGGCGCGGAGCGGGTCATCGTGATCGACCGGCTGCCGGAGCGGCTGGCCACCGCCACCCAGCGGCTCGGCGTCGAGACGATCAACTACGCGGAGACCGACGTGCTGGAGGCGCTGCGGGAGCTGACCGCCGGGCGCGGGCCGGACGCCTGCATCGAGGCGGTCGGCATGGAGTCGCACGACGTCGGGCCGGTCTACGCGTACGACAGGGCGAAGCAGAGCGCCCGGCTGCAGACCGACCGGCCCACCTCGGTCCGGCAGGCGATCATGGCGTGCCGCAAGGGCGGCACGGTGAGCATCGTCGGCGTGTACGGCGGCCTGGTGGACAAGTTCCCGCTCGGCGCGGCCATGAACAAGGCGCTGGTGCTGCGGATGGGGCAGATGCACGCCCAGCGCTACATCCCGATGCTGCTGGACCGGATCGCGATCGGCGAGATCGACCCGGGCTACCTGGCCACCCACCCGATGTCGCTGGAGCAGGGTGCCCGGGGGTACGAGATCTTCCAGAAGAAGGAGGAGGGCTGCCTGCGCACGGTGCTGCACCCGCAGGCGGCCTGACCAGGGCGCGATGGCCGGGACGTGCGTCGATTCGAATTCCCGCGGCAGGGGTACAGCACCCGACATGCCCGCCGAGATCGATGAGACGCCGTCCCGGCCCGCCGCGCGGGCCCTCGCCGGCCCCCTCGCCGTCACCGCCGCGGTGCCGGTCCTGCTGAAGGCCGCGCATCCGCCGGCCGGCGCCACCACACTGATCGTGGGCCCCGGGCTGCTGCACACCCCGGGCCAGCGCGCCGTCGCGTTCGCCGCCGTGCTGCTGGTGACCGTGGTGGACCTGCTGTTCCACCGCGCGGCCGGCCGACCCGTGCCGCTCCGGGCGGCGCCGAAGGAGGGATGAGCCATGGTGGACCGGATCGCCGACCCGTGGGGGCCGCGCACGCCGTACGGGCCGGGGGAACGCTGGCCGGTGCGGGTGGACACCTTCCTGGCCGACGGGCACACCGAGGCCGACGTGCGGCGGTGGGTGCCCAGCGCCTCGATCCTGCACTCCAACGGCGACGCCATGGACATCGCCGTGGTCGACGACCGGATCGTCGGTGTCCGGGGCCGTGCCGGGGACCGGATCAACCACGGCCGGGTCGACCCGAAGGACCTCTACGGCTGGCAGGCCAACCACAGCCCGGACCGGCTGCGCCGGCCGCTGGTCCGCGAGGGGGACCGGCTGGTCGAGACCGACTGGGACACCGCCATGGGCCGGATCGTGGCCCGGTCGAAGGAGCTGCTGGACGGCCCGGGCGGCTGGGGGCACTTCGGCTTCTACACCAGCGGGCAGCTCTTCCTGGAGGAGTACTACACGCTCGGCGTGATCGGTAAGGCCGGGCTGGGCACCCCGCACATGGACGGCAACACCCGGCTGTGCACCGCCACGGCCGCCGCGGCACTCAAGGCGTCCTTCGGCACCGACGGGCAGCCCGGCTCGTACACCGACGTGGACCACTGCGACGCCATCGCGCTGTGGGGGCACAACGTCGCGGAGACCCAGACGGTGCTCTGGATGCGCATGCTGGACCGCCGGCGGGGGCCGAACCCGCCGGCCATGCTCGCCGTCGACCCGCGCGCCACCCCGGTGGCCCGGGAGGCCGACGTGCACCTGGCACTGCGCAACGGCACCAACCTGGCACTGCTCAACGGCCTGCTCCGCGAGCTGATCCACCGCGGCTGGTACGACGAGGCGTACGTCCGGGAGCACACGCTCGGCTTCGAGGAGCTGTGCCGGGTGGTGGAGGACTACCCGGTCGCGAAGGTCGCCGACATCTGCGACCTGCGGGCCGCGGACATCGAGCGCGCCGCCGAGCTGCTCGGGCGGTCGGAACGGCTGGTGTCCACCGTCCTCCAGGGCTTCTACCAGTCCAACCAGGCCACCGCGGCGTCCTGCCAGGTGAACAACCTGCACCTGATCCGGGGCATGCTCGGGCGGCCCGGCGCCGGGCTCTACCAGATGAACGGCCAGCCCACCGCGCAGAACAACCGCGAGTGCGGCGCCGACGGGGACCTGCCCGGCCTGCGCAACTGGGCCAACGAGGAGCACATCGCCGAGCTGGCCCGGCTGTGGAACGTCGAGGTCGACCGCATTCCGCACTGGGCGCCGCCGACCCACGCCATGCAGATCTTCCGGTACGCCGAGCAGGGCTCGATCAAGCTGCTGTGGATCTCGGCCACCAACCCGGCGGTCTCCCTGCCCGACCTGGCCCGGATCCGCCGGATCCTGGCGAACCCGGAGCTGTTCGTGGTGGTGCAGGACCTCTTCCTGACCGAGACCGCCGAGCTGGCCGACGTGGTGCTGCCGGCGGCCACCTGGGGCGAGAAGACCGGCACGTTCACCAGCGTCGACCGGACCGTGCACATCTCCGACAAGGCCGTCGAGCCACCCGGCGAGGCCCGCCCCGACCTGGACATCTTCCTCGACTACGCGCGCCGGATGGACTTCCGCGACAAGGACGGGAACCCGCTGATCACCTGGACCGGGCCGGAGGAGGTCTTCGAGGCGTGGAAGGAGTGCTCCCGCGGCCGGCCCTGCGACTACACCGCGATCACCTACGACAAGCTGCGCACCGGCGGGATCCAGTGGCCCTGCACCGACGAGCACCCGGACGGCACCGAGCGGCTCTACACCGACGGGGTGTTCAACACCGACCCGGACTACTGCGAGTCGTACGGCCACGACCTGGCCACCGGGGCCGAGCTGCTGCCCGAGGAGTACCGGGCCAAGCAGCCGGCCGGGCGGGCGTTCCTGCACGCCACGCCGTACCAGCCGTCGCCGGAGGTGCCGAGCGGGGAGTTCCCGCTGCTGCTGACCACCGGGCGGACCGTCTACCAGTTCCACACCCGGACCAAGACCGGCCGGGCCGCCCAGCTCGTGCACGCGGCCCCCGAGTCGTGGGTGGAGCTCAACCCGGCCGACGCCGAGGGGCTCGGCGTCGGCGAGGGGGACCTGGTCCGGATCGAGTCGCCGCGCGGCGTCGTCCGCGCCCGGGCCCGGATCTGCGGGGTACGCCCCGGCGTGGTCTTCCTCCCCTTCCACTACGGCTACTGGGACGCGGCGGACGGCGCCGGCCCGGGGGAGGGGCGGCACGACCGGGCGGCCAACGAGTTGACGATCACGGCCTGGGACCCGGTCTCCAAGCAGCCGATCTTCAAGGTGGCGGCGGTGCGGGTGGTGAAGGAGGCCGACTCGGGCGGCCGCCCCTCGCCCGCGCCCACGGTGGGCGGCTCCGCGCCGCCGGAGGGCTCCGGAATCCCGGCCACGGTCGGCGGGCCGGCCGCCGAGGCGCCGTCGAGGGGAGAGTGACATGCACCTGGCCCACTATCTCGGCCTGCTGCACAAGGCCCAGGAGCGCCTCGGCGACGCGTTCACCGAGGTGGGGAAGGCGCACGGGGACGAGCCGGACGTCTTCCACACCTGCGAGAAGCTGGCCAAGCAGTGCCGAACCCACGCCGAGAAGCTGGCCCCCTTCGCCCGCCGGTACGCCGAGGAGGCCCCGGCCGAGCCGGACCGGCTGCACGCCGAGCTGTTCTCCGGCACCCGGACCGGGCCGATCGGGCTGCTCCGCGACCTCCAGGACCTCTATCTGATGGCCGCCCAGTGCGACATCACCTGGACGGCCGTCGGGCAGGCCGCGTACGGGGCCCGGGACGAGGACCTGCTCGGAGTGGTCAAGGCGTGCGAGCAGGAGACCGCCGTCCAGCTCAAGTGGCTGCGCACCCGGATGAAGCAGGCCGCGCCGCAGGCGCTCGTGGTGGCCTCCTGACGGCCCGGTCGCGTTGATCAGGCGGTGCGGCGTACCCCGTCGAGGACCAGGCCGCTGGGCGGCAGGGCGGGCATCCGGCCGAGGTCCAGCGCCAGGTCCTGCGGCGGCACCCGGTAGCTCATCGACCCGGTGAGGTTGCCGACCGCCCGCTTCATCAGCTCGATCGTGATCCACTCGCCGGCGCAGCGGTGGCCGGTGTCGTGGTCGCCGCCGCCCTGCGGGACCAGCTGGAACGGGTCACCCCGCCAGCCGTCGAAGCGCTCCGGCCGGAACCGCTCCGGCTCCGGCCAGAGCTCCGGGTGGTGGTTGGTGCCGTAGAGGTCCAGCAGCACCCGCCGACCCTGGGGAAAGGCGTAGCCCCGCCACTCGAACGAGCGCCGGACCCGGGCCGCGGCCACCGGGAAGAACGGGTAGTAGCGCCGTACCTCCTGCACGAAGCTCTCGGCCGCCGCGTCGTCGCCGCGGACCCGGTCGCACCAGTGCGGGTGGTCGTGCAGCGCCAGCGCGCAGAACACCACGAAGCGGTCCACCGCGACGGTCGGGCGGAGCACGTTGAGCAGCTCCACCGCCGCGATCCGGCGGGGCAGCGGCATCCCCAGCTCGTCCCGGTACCCGGCGACCACCCGCAGTGCGCTGCCCTCCGGCGCCGGCAGCGCGCCGGCGCGCACCCGCTCGATCACCTCGCCGGCCCACCGTTCGGCGCGGCGGCGGCCGAGCCGGCCCCGCCAGTGCCCCGGACCGACCACGGCCGGCCCCTCGATCATCGCGTGCATCTCGGCGGTCCGGCGGGGCACGTCGGCGTCGGCCAGCGGCACCCCGGCCCAGGCCCACACCGCCCGGGTGAGCATCCGGCCCACCTCGTCGTAGAGCACCACCGGCCCGGACCCGGCCCACGCCGGGATCCGGGCCCGCCACTCGTCGTCGAACAGCTGCCCGAGGTGGCGGATCGCCGCCGGGGTCATGATCGACATGAACATGGCCTTGCGCCGGCGGTGCGCCTCGCCGTCGAGGCCCTGGACACCGCCCACCCCGGTCAGCGTGCGCTGGGCGCGCATCGGCAGGGCGCCCCGCCGGACGAAGCGCTCGTTGTCGTAGAACAGCTCCGCCGCCGGGCGGCCCCGCAGGCAGATCGTCGGTTCCAGCAGCAGCCGGGTCTGGAGGATGTCGGTGCCGAGGCGGTCACACCGCGCGCCGATGAACCGGTAGCCCTCGCGGAGGAACGCGAGCGTGCTCTCCGGGCTGCGGTCGCTGGGGATGGCGCTCATCGGCTGCTCCTGACGCGGCTCGGCGACCCTGTGCGGTCGCTGCGCTACCTACCCGTGCCGGCGCGGGCAAATCCTCACCCGCGACCCGTCACCTCGGGCCGGTGTGGGCGGCGCCGGTCGCCGCCGGGAGGGGGCCGGCGGCGAGCGCGGGAGCTGGCCCCTCCCAGGACGCGGAAAAGCTGGTTCGCTTCGGTGCGGGGCCGGCGGCGGCCGGCCCCGCACCCGCCGGCGGGACTTCCGGCGGGTGCGGTCACCGGCGACGGGGAGGACGGATGCGGGACAACAGGGCGGCACACTGGCGGCACCGGCGGGCGGTGACCGGGCTGCGGCGCGGCGACCGGGAGGAGCCGCTGGTCGGGCCGCCCCGGCGTGCCACGGCCCGGCCGCCCCGGCACTTCACCGTGCACCTCGGCTTCGAGGCGGCCGACCCGACGATCGCGCGGGAGTTGGCCGTCGCGTACGCCGAGGCGCTCGGCCTGCTCCGCCCGGAGCTGGCACTCGGCGCGGCGGCGCTCTCCCCGGCCGACGCCTGGCACCGCGCGGAGCGGCTGTTCTGCGGGGCGGTGGGCCCCGACGGCGAGCACTGCGCGGACGTGGCCGGCCATCCGGGCTTCCACCACGCGCCCGGCCCCGGCGGGCTCGGCTGGGGCGACGGTGACTGAGCGCGCGGGCTCAGTCCAGATCGAACTCGCCGTCCTGGGCGCCCGCCACGAACGCGTCCCACTCGTCCTGGGTGAAGACCAGCACCGGCCCGTCCGGCTCGGCCGAGTTCCGCATCCCGATCAGGTCGCCGACGAAGGCCACCTCGACCGCACTGTCGGACGTGTCGCCCTCGGCCCGCTGCCAGACGGCCTGAGACAGGTCGAAATCGCCCTTGGGATGCTGACCCATCGTTGTTCCTCCATCGCCGTACGTATCGGGGGAGCCCGCTCGGGCCCCATCGGGCAGGATAAGCGGATGCCGAGCCTGACCCGTGTAGAGGCGACCGCGCGTGGCGCGATGATTACCGTCGAGTCCTACCAGGTGGACCTCGACCTGACCGGCGACGCCGAGCGCTTCCGCTCCGCCGTCACCATCCGGTTCCGGGCGACCCCCGGCGCCGAGACCTTCGCCGAGGTCAAACCCCTCCGACTGCTGGGGGCGCGCCTCAACGACCGGGACCTCGACCCGGCCCTGCTCGACGACAACCGCCTGCCGCTGACCGGGTTGGCCGAGACCAACACGCTGACCGTCAGCGCCGAGATGGCCTACTCGAACACCGGCGAGGGGATGCACCGCTTCGTCGACCCGGCCGACGGCGAGACCTACCTCTACGCCATGTCCTTCCTGGACGACGTGCAGCGCATCTTCGCCGCGTTCGACCAGCCCGACCTCAAGGCCCCGGTGACGCTCGCGGTGACGGCGCCTCCGGAGTGGACGGTGGCCGCCAACGGCCAGGTCGCCGACCGGCCGGCGCCGGGGCGCTGGGAGTTCGCGCCCACCGCGCCGCTGGCGACGTACTTCGTCAGCCTGATCGCGGGCCCCTGGCACGTCCGGCAGGACGAGCACGACGGCATTCCGCTCGCCGTCTACTGCCGGAAGTCCCTCGGCGCCCACCTGGACGCGGACGCCGACGAGATCTTCACCGTCACGAAGCAGTGCCTCGACCGGTTCCACCAGCTCTTCGCCGAGCGCTACCCGTTCGGCAAGTACGACCAGGCGTTCGTCCCCGAGTTCAACGCCGGCGCCATGGAGAACCCGGGCCTGGTGACCCTGCGCGACGACTACGTCTTCCGCTCGGCGGTGACCGACAGCCAGCGGGAGCTGCGGGCCACCACCATCGCGCACGAGATGGCGCACATGTGGTTCGGCGACCTGGTCACCATGCGCTGGTGGGACGACCTCTGGCTGAACGAGTCCTTCGCGGAGTACCTGGGCACCCGGGTCACCGCCGAGGCCACCCGCTTCACCGGGGCGTGGACCACCTTCGCCATGCGCCGCAAGGCCTGGGGATACGCGGCCGACCAGCGGCCCTCCACCCACCCGGTGGCCCCCGAGGAGGTGGCCGACTCCGACCAGGCGCTGCTCAACTTCGACGGCATCTCCTACGCCAAGGGCGCCAGCGTGCTGCGCCAGCTGGTGGCCTGGGTCGGCGACGAGCCCTTCCTGGCCGGCCTCAACGCGCACTTCGCGAAGCACCGGTTCGGCAACGCCACCCTCGCCGACCTGCTCGAGAGCCTCAGCGCCGCCAGCGGGCGCGACCTGGCCGACTGGGCCGAGCGCTGGCTGCGCCGGCCCCAGGTCAACACGCTGCGGATGGAGACCGCGGTCGACGCCGACGGCCGCTGGAGCGACGTGGCGGTGGTGCAGACCGCGCCCGAGACCCACCCGGTGCTGCGGCCGCACCGCATCGGCGTGGCCCGGCACGCCCCCGACGCCCCGGTGCAGCGGGTGGAGGTCGACCTCGACCCGGCCGCCGACCGGGGCCGCACCGTGCTGGCCGAGCTGCTCGGCCAGCCGGCCACCGGCCTGCTGCTGCCCAACGCCGGTGACCTCACCTTCGCCAAGATCCGGCTCGACCCCGCCTCGGCCGACGCGGTGCCGATGGTGCTCCCGGGGCTGGCCGACCCGCTGGCCCGGGCACTGCTCTGGGGTGAGGCGCTGGACGCGGCCACCGACGGCGAACGGCCGGTGACCTCGGTCGTCGCGCTCATCGAGGCGGCGCTGCCGGCCGAGACCGAGGTGATCATCGCGGAGGACGTGCTCACCCTCAGCCGCACCCTGGTCGACCGCTACCTGGACCCGCTGGCCCGCGACGCGGCCCTGCTCCGCGTCGCCGGCGCCTGCGCCACCCTGCTGGCGGGTGCCCCGGCCGGCGGCTCGCTCCAGCTCGCCGCGGCCCGGGGTCTGATCGGCGCCACCGCCGACACCGGGCTGCTCGCCGGCTGGCTGGCCGGCGAGGGCGTGCCGGAGGGGCTGGCGGTCGACGCCGACCTGCGCTGGGCGCTGCTGCGCCGGCTCGTGGTGCTCGGCGCGGCCGGCGAGCCCGAGATCGCCGCCGAGTCGGCCGCCGACCGCAGCGCCACCGGGGCCGAGCGGGCCGCGAGTTGCCGGGCCGCGCTGCCCGACGCCGACGCCAAGCGGGCCGCCTGGGAGATCGTCACCCGCAACACCGACCTCTCCAACCGGCTCGTCGAGGCGACCGCGGAGGGCTTCTGGCAGCCCGAGCAGGCCGAGCTGACCGCCGGCTACGTCGAGCGCTACTTCGCCGACATGCCGGCCGCCGCGCGGCTGCGTACCCCCTGGACGGCGGACCGGGTCGCCAGCCTGGCCTTCCCCCGCTACGCGGTGGCCCAGACCACCCGGGAGCTGGCCGCGGCGCTGCTGGCCCGCGACGACCTCACGCCGGGGCTGCGCCGGCGGGTCGTCGACCTGGACGACGACCTGCGCCGGGCCCTGGTCGCCCGGACCGCGGTGGCCGCCGCGGGCGCCTGACCCGGTGACCGCGCCGGGCGGGGTGTGCGACCCCGTCCGGCGTGGTCCGTGGGACGCCCGGCGGCCCCGCCGGACCGCGGGCGTGGCCCGGCCTACGATCGCGGGGTGGAGGAAGACATCCGGCGAGTGGGGATCATGGGCGGCACCTTCGACCCCATCCACCACGGGCACCTGGTGGCCGCCAGCGAGGTGGCGGACCGGTTCGGCCTGGACGAGGTGGTCTTCGTCCCCACCGGGCAGCCGTGGCAGAAGGCGGACGAACCGGTCAGCTCGCCCGAGGACCGCTACCTCATGACGGTGATCGCCACGGCGTCGAACCCCCGCTTCCAGGTCAGCCGGGTCGACATCGACCGGGGCGGCCCCACCTACACGGTCGACACGCTCCAGGACCTGCACGACGAGTACGGCCCGAAGGTGCAGCTCTTCTTCATCACCGGCGCGGACGCCCTGGAACGCATCCTGTCCTGGAAGGAGGTGGACCGGATGTTCGAGCTGGCCCACTTCATCGGGGTGACCCGGCCGGGCTTCGAGCTCTCCGACAAGCACCTGCCCGCCGACACGGTGAGCCTCGTGCAGGTCCCGGCCATGGCCATCTCCTCGACCGACTGCCGCGCCCGGGTGGCCCGGGGAGAGCCGGTCTGGTACCTGGTGCCCGACGGTGTGGTGCAGTACATCGCCAAACGGCGGCTCTACCAGCGGTAAATCCGCCCGGAACGTTCGCCTTTGTCCGCGTAATCGACCAGAACTGACAAGTCGTCGCCCGCCCGGGTGTGAGAGGCTTGGTAAGTCGCACGGTTGATCGAAGGAGAACGGTGACAGTTTCGGAACGCGCTCACGAGCTGGCGATGGCTGCCGCCCAGGCCGCGGCCGACAAGAAGGCGCAGGACATCGTCATCATCGACGTGGGCGACCAGCTCGCGATCACCGACGCGTTCCTGCTGGCCGCCGCTCCGAACGAGCGGCAGGTGCTCGCCATCGTCGACGCCATCGAGGAGCGCCTGCTGGAGCTGCCGGAGAAGGCCAAGCCGGTCCGCCGCGAGGGCGAGCGGGGCGGCCGCTGGGTGCTGCTCGACTACGTCGACATCGTGGTCCACGTGCAGCACACCGAGGAGCGCGAGTTCTACGCCCTCGACCGGCTCTGGAAGGACTGCCCGCAGATCCCGTTCGTGGACCGCGACCTCGCCGACTCGGCCGCCAGCAGCGCCGCCGCGGAATGACCCGACTGATCATCTGGCGGCACGGCAACACCGACTGGAACGCCGCCAGCCGGGTCCAGGGGCAGACCGACGTGCCGCTCAACGACCTCGGCCGGGAGCAGGCCCGGGTCGCCGCCCCCGTGCTGGCCGCGCTGCGCCCCGACGCCATCGTCGCCAGCGACCTGCGCCGGGCCGCCGACACCGCCGCCGCGCTCGCCGCGCTCACCGGCCTGCCGGTCCGCTCCGACACCCGACTGCGGGAGCGGCACTTCGGCCAGTGGCAGGGCCTCGCCCTCACCGAGGTCGCCGAGCGCTTCCCCGACGAGTACGCCCGCTGGCGCGCCGGCGACCCCGACCCCGGTTCGGGCATCGAGAGCCTCGACGACCTGGGCCGGCGGCTCGGCGCCGCGTTCCAGGACGCGGCCGACCTGGCCGCCGGCGGCACCGTGGTGGTCACCACCCACGGCGGCGGCGCCCGGCAGGGCGTCGGCCACCTGCTCGGCTGGGACCACACGGTGCTGCGCAGCCTCGGCTCGCTGGCCAACTGCCACTGGACCGAACTGCGCCACGACGACGTCCGGGGCTGGCACCTGCGCGCACACAACGTCGGGCTCATCACCCAGCCCGCCCTCACCGACGCGGTCTGAGCCGTTCGGCCCCGGCGCGCCGCCGTGACATCGGCTAGCGTGCCGGGCATGCCCGTCGCGGTCGTCACCGACTCCACCGCCTACCTGCCGCCCGAGCTGGTCCGCGCGCACCGGCTCACCGTCGTCCCGCTGACCGTCGTGCTCAACGGCGCCGAAGGCCTGGAGGGCGTCGAGACGTTCCCGGAGGACGCCACCCGCGTCCTCAGCGGCCGGCGGGTCACGGTGAGCACCTCCCGGCCCGCCCCGGAACAGTTCGCGCAGGTCTACCGCGACCTGCTCGCCGCCGGCGCCGACGGCGTCGTCTCGGTGCACCTCTCCGCCGAACTCTCCGGCACCGTCGAGGCCGCCCGGCTGGCCGCCGCCGAGGTCGGCGACGACCGGGTCACCGTGGTCGACAGCCGCTCCACCGGGATGGGCCTGGGCTTCCCGGTGCTCGCCGCCACCGCGGCCGCCGCGCGGGGCGCTGACCTCACCGGAGTACGCCAGGCGGCGCTCGACGCCGTCGACCGCACCACCATCTACTTCTACGTCGACACCCTGGAATTCCTCCGCCGAGGCGGCCGGATCAACGCGGCCGAGGCGCTGCTCGGCACCGCCCTCTCGGTCAAGCCGATCATGCACATGCCCGACGGCGCGATCGTCGTGCGGGACAAGGTCCGCACCGCCAGCCGGGGCATCGCGCGCCTCGTCGACCTCGCCGTCGAGGCGGCCGGCGACGCCCAGGTCGACCTCGCCGTGCACCACCTCGCCGCGCCGCAGCGGGCCGAACAGCTGCTGGCCGCGCTCACCGAGCGGCTGGGCGACCGGCTGCACGACACGTACGTCTCCGAGGCCGGCGCGGTGATCGCCGCCCACGCCGGCCCGGGCCTCGCCTGCGTCGTCCTCCACCGCCGCCCGTGACCGCGCTCGCCGTCGCGGCCGCTCCCGTGGTCCTCGCCTTCGCCGGTTCCGTGGTCCCGGCTTTCGCCGGTCCCGTGGTCCCGGCCTTCGCCGTCGGGTGCGCCGGTCGGGTCGGCGTGGCCAGTGCCGTTCTCGGCCGGGTCGGCGCCGGCGCCGCCGCGCCCCGGGTGGTCCGATCTTGGCGAGTTCCCGTTCCTGGCGATCGGCAACTCGCCAAGATCTCCGGGGCTCGGGGGGTCGGATGAGCGTTCGGTCCCATGTGGTTACCGGTGGGGGGCGGGGCGTCGGCCGGGCGATCGTCGAGCGGCTGGCCGCCGACGGTGACACCGTGGTCGTCGTCGAGCGGGACGAGGCCGCGCTGGCCTGGCTGGCCGGGCACCCGGCCGCCGACCGGCTGCGCGCCGTGGCCGGCGACGCCGCCGACGAGGAGGTCACCGCGCGGGCCGCCGACCTGGCCGAGGCGGCCGCTCCGCTGGCCGGCTGGGTCAACAACGCGGCCGTGTTCCGGGACGCCGCCCTGCACCGCGCGCCGGCGGGGGAGGTGTTCGACCTGATCGCCGCCAACCTGCGCCCCGCCGTGGTCGGCGCCGGCACGGCCGTACGCCGGTTCCTCGCCGCCGGCGCCGGCGGTGCGATCGTCAACGTCTCCTCCCACCAGGCCGGCCGGGCGGTGCCGGGCGCCCTGCCGTACGCCACCGCCAAGGCCGCCGTCGAGGGGCTGACCCGGGCCCTGGCCGTGGACTACGGCGGCCGGGGGATCCGCACCAACGCGGTCGCGCTCGGGTCCATCCACACCGAGCGGCACGCCGCCTTCCTGGCCGACCTGGATCCGGCCGAGGCGGACCGGGTCGAGGCGGAACTGGCCCGGCTGCACCCGGTGGGCCGGACCGGGCGTACCGGGGAGGTGGCCGACGTGGTGGCCTTCCTGCTGTCGGCGGGGGCGGCCTTCGTCAACGGGGTGACCCTGCCGGTCGACGGGGGCCGGGCGGCGCTCGGCCTGGACCCCGAGGCGCGGTCGGCCTGGTGACCCTGCTGCTGGACGTCGGCGGGCGCGCCGGGTCCGGCCCCGGAGGCAGATCGGGCGCTGTGGATCACCCGCGATCGTCCTGGTGCACGACACCCGCTTCGCCCGTGGCCAGTGGCAGCCGCGACTGCCCGCCCTCGCCGCCGAGTTCCCGTCGCGGGCGTCGACCTGCCCGGGCACGGCAGCCGCGCGGCCGAACCCTGGAGCCTCGACCGGGCCGCCGACATCGTGGCCGAGGTGGTCCGCGACCTCGACGCCGGCCCGGCCCTGGTGGTGGGGCACCCCCTCGGCGGGTCGTAGCGGGCTGAGCACCTCGGCGTCGATCATCCTCAACGAGGCGACCGGCCCTCGTAGCTCCCGTAGCACAGATGGAGGTGGTTTCGGGGGTTGTCCACACGGCCGTTCGTCGTCCACAGGCGAGCGCCGACGTCCGCGCCGAGCCCGGGGTGGCGCCGTAGCTTCCAGCCGTGCCAGACGACGAGGAGACGACGGTACGGCGGCGGCTGTCCCGGCTGTTCGAGCCGGTCGACGGTCTCGCCCCGCCCCGCGGTGCCGCCATGCCGGCAGAGGGTTCCCGGCTCGGTCCGGATCTCGACCCTGACCTGCCGTGGGCTGCGCGGGCTTCCTCCTCTGCCGATCCGCGACCCCTCGGGGCGGTCGCGAGTCCGGTTCCCATTCGCGCGTCCGGCCGCGCGCCCGAGCCGGTCCGGCTGGCCACGGACCCTGACCCCGGCGAGAGGTGGCCGCTGACAAGCCTTTCCGGCGAGGCCCTGCCGGCCGAGGGCGAAGGTGGCCGACGCGGGCACGAACCTGGGGGCGCTGCCGACGATGCCGGGGTACGGCCTCCTCTGGCGTCCCGGCTGCCCGGGCCGGGTGCCTTCGATCCGGGGCGGCGGGGTGTCCGGGCCCTTGCCGCCGTGGCGGTCGTCGTCGTGCTGGTCGCCGGAGTCTGGGCCTGGCGCTCCCGGCCACAGGCAGAGCCCGTCCGTCCGGCTGCGGCGGTCGGCGCACCGGAAACCTCCGTGCCGGCGCCCACCGCCTCCACCGGCCAGGTGGTGGTGGCGCTGGCCGGCAAGGTCCGCCGCCCCGGCCTCGTCCGACTCCCGGCCGGCGCACGGGTGGCCGACGCCATCGAGGCGGCCGGCGGTGTGCTGCCCGGCGTCGACGTGGCCCTGCTCAACCCGGCCCGCAAGGTCACCGACGGCGAGCTGATCCTCGTCGGCGTCGCCGCCCCGCCCGGCCAGGCCGCCCCACCCGGACCGGCGGCCGGCGGCGGTCCCGCAGCCGGTGGCGCGGCGCAGGGAAGCGGCCCGGTCAACCTGAACACGGCCACCCTGGCCCAGCTCGACGCCCTGCCCGGCGTGGGTCCGGTGCTGGCTCAGCGGATCCTCGACCACCGTGACCAGCACGGCGGCTTCCGGTCGGTCGCCGACCTGCGCCAGGTCGACGGCATCGGCGACGCCCGGTACGAACAGCTCAAGGACCTGGTGACGGTGTGAGCGACCGGCGCATCACCCGGTGGGTGCAGGACCTGGGCAGTCCAGGCGGACCGGAGGCCGGAGGCGGGGGCGCGACGGTCGGCGACGTGCCCGACCTGCGGCTGGCCGGGCTGGCCGTCGCCGCCTGGCTCGCCGCTCTCGCCGGTCTGCACCTCACCGCGGCGGCAAGCGTCCGGCTGGCCGCCGTCGCCGCCGTCCTGGCACTGCTCACCGGCGCGCACCTGTGCGGCCTGCTCGGTCGCCCGGCCGCCTCGGTCCGCCGCTACGGCTGGATCGCGGTCGCCGTGCTGATCGGCGTGGTCTGCGGCGCGACCGCCACCGGCGCCCGCCTCGCGGTCCGCGACGCCGGCCCCGTGCGGGCGCTCGTGGCGGAACGCACCCTGGTCACCGCCGAGCTGGTCGTCCGGGACGACCCGCGCCCCGTCCGGGGAGGCGCCGGCCGCCCGGCCACCCTGCTGGTCCGGGCCGATTTCACCCGCCTCACCGACCCCGCCGGCCGCCAGGTCACCGGCACGGTGCGCGGCCTGGTGCTGGCGAGTGACCCGGCCTGGCGCTCGGTGCTGCCGGGGCAGCGGGCGACCGTGCGGGGGCGGCTGTCGGCCCCGCGCGGCGGGGACCTGACGGCGGCGGTGCTGTCGGCCACCGGGCCACCGAAACGGCACGGTGCGGCCCCGTGGGCGCAGCGGGCGGCGGGCGCGCTGCGCACGGGGCTGCAGCGGGCCTGCGCGCCGCTTCCGGACGCGCCGGGTGGGCTGCTGCCCGGTCTCGTGGTGGGGGACACCAGCCGGCTGCCGCCGGAGGTGGAGGAGGACTTCCGGGCCACCGGCATGACCCACCTCAACGCGGTGTCCGGGTCCAACGTGGCCATCGTGGTCGGGGCGGTGCTGCTGCTCGCCCGCTGGGCGCGGGCCGGTCCGCGGACGGCCGCGGCGCTGTGCGTCCTCGCCCTGGCCGGGTTCGTGATCCTGGTGCGGCCGTCGCCGAGCGTGGTGCGGGCCGCCGCGATGGGGGCGATCGGGTTGGCGGCGCTCGCCACCGGGCGGTCCCGGGCCGCGCTGCCCGCCCTGGCCGCCGCGGTCACCGTGCTGGTGCTCGTCGACCCGGAGCTGGCCGGCGACCCGGGGTTCGCGCTCTCGGTCTGCGCCACCGGTGGACTGCTGCTGCTCGCCCCCGGCTGGCGGGACGCGCTGCGCCGGCGGGGCGTACCGCCGGGAGCGGCCGAGGCGCTGGCCGTGCCGGCGGCCGCACAGCTCGCCTGCGGTCCGGTGATCGCGGGGATCTCCGGGACGGTGAGCCTGGTCGCCGTGCCGGCGAACCTGCTGGCCGTGCCGGTCGTCGCGCCCGCCACCGTGCTGGGCGTGACGGCGGCGGTGCTGTCGCCGGTGTGTCCGGCCGGTGCCGAGTTCGCCGCCTGGCTGGCGAGCTGGCCGGCCCGCTGGCTGGTGGCGGTGGCCGCGCAGGGTGCCCGGCTGCCCGCCGGGACGCTGCCCTGGCCGGGTGGGGTGACCGGCGCCCTGCTGCTGGCCGCCGTCAGCGTGGCGCTGCTGGTGGCCGCCCGGCGCCCGGTGGCCCGGCGGCTGGTCGCGGTCGTCGTGGTCGCGGTGGTGCTCGGCACGCTGCCCGTCCGGCTGCTCGCGGCCGGCTGGCCGCCGCCGGGCTGGGTGATCGTGGCGTGCGCCGTGGGGCAGGGGGACGCCGTGGTGCTGCCGGTGGCCCCGGGTCGGGCGGTCGTGGTCGACGCGGGCCCGGATCCGTCCGGCGTGGACGGCTGCCTGCGCCGGCTCGGCGTACGCGAGGTGTCGTTGCTGGTGGTCAGCCACTTCCACGCCGACCACGTGGGCGGGATCGCCGGGGTGTTCCGGGGCCGGCGGGTGGCGGCGGTGGCGACCCCGCAGTGGACCGAGCCGCCCTACGGGGTCGCCCAGGTGCGTGACGCGGCGCGCCGGGGCGGGAGCGGGCTGGCGCCGGTGCCGCCCGGCTGGCGCTGGCGGGCCGGGGCGGTCGACCTGGTGGCCGTCGGGCCGCCGTACCCGCTGCGCGGCAGCCGGTCGGACCCGAACAACAACTCGCTGGTGCTGGCCGCCACCGTGCACGGAGTGCGGATCCTGCTGCCCGGTGACGCCGAGACCGAGGAGCAGCGGGCGCTGCTGGAGACCGTGCCTTCCGGCGCCCTCCGGGCCGACGTGCTGAAGGTGGCCCACCACGGGTCGGCGTACCAGGATCCGGAGTTCCTCGCCGCGGTCCGCCCGGCGGTCGCACTGGTCTGCGTGGGCACCGGCAATGACTACGGGCACCCCAACCCGGGCCTGCTGGACCGGCTGACCCGGGCCGGGGCGCGGGTGCTGCGCACCGACACCGACGGTGACGTCGCAGCCGTCCGCAGCGGTGCCGGGCTGGCGGTGGTCGCCCGGGGGACCGCTCCGGGGCGGCGGCCGTGAGACCCCTTCGGGATACCGCCCGACCATCGAGGGGGCTTGTTGGTATAGCTGGTAGATCGACTCGAATGTCGGGATTTGCGCTGACTGCGGGCTCTGCCGTCACAGTCCTCGATGAGCAGGCACGATCCGGTCGGGGGCCGTGCGAATATGGGCGACGTGACCCCCGCCAGCCTGCCCCCTATTCTGCTCGTTCTCGGCGACGAGGAGCTGCTCGCCACGCGAGCCGTCTCCGAAGCCGTCGCCCGGGCCCGCAGCGTCGACCCCGATGTGGACGTCCGGGAATACCAGGCCGGCTCGTTGGCGGTGGGGGAGATCGCCGAGATGCTCAGCCCGTCGCTGTTCGGCGGCCGCCGGGTGCTCGTGCTCCGCTCCGGGCAGGACGCCCGCAAGGACCTGGTCACCGCCCTGCTGGGGTACGCGAAGAACCCCGACCCGGAGGTGCAGCTCGTGGTGCTGCACCTGGGCGGCGCCAAGGGCAAGGCGTTCGCCGACGGGCTGCGAGCCGCGGGCGCGACAGTGGTGCCGGCCGCGAAGCTCAAGGGTCACCGGGAGCGGGTCGCCTTCGTCCGGGACGAGATCCGCCGCCTCGGCGGGAAGTGCACCGAGGACGCGGCCGAGGCGCTGATCGCGGCCGTCGGCACCGACCTGCGTGAGCTGGCCGCCGCCTGCTCCCAGCTCGTCGCCGACACCGACGGGCGGATCGGGGCGGACACGGTGTCCCGCTACTACCGGGGCCGGGTCGAGGTGACCGGCTTCACCGTGGCCGACGCGACGATGGTCGGCGACGTGCCCGCCGCCCTGGAGGCGCTGCGCTGGGCGCTGCACGTCGGTGTCGACCCGGTGCCGATCGCCGACGCGCTCGCCGACGGCGTGCGGACCGTGGCCCGGGTCGCCTCGGCCGGCCGGGGCAGCCCCTACCAGCTGGCGAGCAGCCTGGGCATGCCGGCGTGGAAGATCGAGCGGGCCCAGCGGCAGGGCCGGGGCTGGACGCCGGAGGGCCTGGTGGCGGCCATGCGGGCGGCCGCCGAGTGCAACGCGGCGGTCAAGGGCGGTGCCGACGACCGGGCGTACGCGCTGGAGCGGGCCGTGTTCTCCGTGGCCGCGGCGCGGCAGGGTGGCGGCCGGTGACCCGAACGTGGTCGACGGTCCCGGCGGACGAGGAGCGGTACCGGCCGCTCTACGCCCGGGTCCTCGGACTGCGTTTCGTCAACCCCGGCGGGGTGCTCTGCTTCCTCTTCTTCGAGGGCGCCGTGGCGCTGGCCGTGCTGCTCGCCCTCGCCGAGCTGGTCACCTGGTGGGCGGTGCTGCTGCTGCCGGCGGCGGTGGCCGTCATGGTGAAGCTCAACGACATGGTCGCCGAGGTGGTGATCCGCGGCGCGGCGCAGGTGCCGGAGCAGGAACGGGACCGCTTCCGCCGGCAGATGGAGCCCGTCATCGGGCGGGCGAGCGTGCCGTCCACCGCCCGCGCGCTGCCGGGCCGGGTGGCCGTGGCCGGCGACCCGACGATGCTGGCGGCGCACCCCGCCGACCAGCCGTTGCGGGCGGCGCGGCCCGGTGACGCTACCGGCGAGGCCGAGCGCCGGCCGGACCCGGGCCACCGCGACCCGTACCGCTGAACCGGCCCGGTCGTCGGTTGGCACACGGTGCCGGCCGTGGGCTGCGGAAACGCAGACGACCGGAAGCCCCGGGGCGGTGAACCCCGGGGCTTCCGGTGAGGTCTACGGCGTTCGTCAGGCCGAGAACGAGGCGACGCGCTGCGCGATCGCCGACTTCCGGTTGGCCGCCTGGTTGGCGTGGATGACACCCTTGCTGGCAGCCTTGTCCAGCTTGCGGGTGGCCTCACGCATCAGGGCGGTGGCCTTCTCGGTGTCGCCCGCCTCGGCAGCCTCGTTGAACTTCCGGATGGCGGTCTTCAGCGACGACTTGACCGACTTGTTACGCAGCCGGCGCTTCTCGTTCTGCCGGTTGCGCTTGATCTGGGACTTGATGTTCGCCACGCGACAGCCTCGTCTTGATAGCTCGGGTTGGTCTGCTTTCACGCACGGCGGACATGCGCCATCGCCGCGCGAAAAGCCAGGTTACCAGGTCGCCCGGGACGAGCCAAAACGCCTCCGGCGCCCCGGGCCGTCCGGCCTGCTCAACCCGGCCCGGCGCCCCGGCTGAGCCGCGCACCCGAGCCGCCCTGATCCTCCGCCATCCCGGCGAGGTGGGCAAAGGCCAGGACGCTCAGGTCCAGCCCTGGCGGGCGGCGAGCCAGCCGAGCGCCTGCTCGCCGCTCCAGCGCTGGTGGGCCTTGATATGCGGGGAGGCGGTGGACGGGCCGGCGGCGGCGCTGGTGAGGAAGTAGCCGGAGAGTGCGGCGAGGGTGACGTCCAGCGCGTCGGCCGGGGCGCCCGCCGCGGCCGGGTGGCCGGCGAAGGCGGCGTCCGCGTCGAGGCCGCTCGCGTGGGCGGTGATCAGCAGGCTGACCAGGTCGAACCAGGCCGGCCCGTGGCAGAGCCAGGTCCAGTCGCAGATCCAGGCGCGGCCGCCGGCGTCGAGCAGCACGTTGTCGACACGCAGGTCGCCGTGGGCCAGGCCGGGGGCCGCGTCGGCGTACCCGGGGAGGCGGGCCTCCAGCGCGGCCAGCTCGGGCAGCGGGGCCCAGGGCGGCAGCGCCGGTGCCGGCTCGCGGCCGGCGGCCACCTCGCCCCACCAGAGGATGTCGTCGCGGGCCAGGTCGGCGAGGCGCGGCAGGCCGAGCGCGACGAGGTCCGTGGGTGGCGCGGCGAGCGCGGTGGCCACCTCGGCGTACGCGGTGAGGGCGGCGTCCAGCTCGGTCGGGTCCCAGGGCAGCCGGGGGGTGTGCCCGTCGACCGCGTCCAGGGCGAGTGCGTACCAGCCGGCCTCGGTGAGCGCCCAGCGCGGGCGGGGGACCGGCAGGCCGGCGGGGAGGCGGGCCAGGACGGCGGCCTCGCGGGCGTACCAGTCGACCAGGTGCCGCTGCTCGGCCAGCGCCGCCGCCTTGACGAAGACCGGCTCGCCGGCCGGGCCGGTGAGCACGGCGGCGAAGCCGCGGGTGAAGCCCGCCCCGGCCGGGCGGACCGTCACCGGGGGGCCGCCGAGCCGGGCGGCCAGCGCGTCGCGCAGCCCGGCCGGCAGCGCGGCCCAGCCCGGCCGGTCGGCGGTCGCGTCGTACGGCACCGGGGGCAGGGAGATCGCGGGCACCCGCCCATGCTGCCGCACCGGGACGGCGGCGCGCTCCGCCAGGACGTCGGTGCGCTCTGCCAGACTGCGAGGCCATGAGGACCGAGGAGTTCTGGCAGTTGATCGACAGCGCCCGGGCCGGGGGCGGGGGCGAGCCCGCGGCGGTCGCCGCCCGCGCGGTCGCCCTGCTGGCTGAGCGGGACCCGGAGGAGATCGTCGGGTACGCCCACCACCAGCAGCGGGTGCTCGCCGCGTCGTACAAGGTCGACCTCTGGGGCGCGGCGTACCTGATCAACGGCGGCGCCTCGGACGACGGCTTCGAATACTTCCGGGGCTGGCTCATGACCCAGGGCCGGGCGGTGTTCGCCCGGGCGGTCGCCGAGCCGGATTCGCTGGCCGAGCTGCCGCAGGTCCGGGCCGCCGCGCTCAGCGGCGAGGAGTTCGAGTGCGAGGACATGCTGGCGGTGCCGTGGGAGGCGTACCGGAAGGCCACCGCGGCCGACCTGCCGGCGGACCGGGACCCGGTCCGGGCGCCGGACCTGAACGACTTCTGGGACTTCGACGACGAGGAGCAGGCGCGGCGGCACCTGCCGAAGCTCGCCGCCCTCTTCGTGGAGCCGCCCGAGGAGTGACGCCGGGGGAGCGCCGGGCGCGCCCCCGGCGACGTGGGAGCATAGAGGGGGCCGGCGGCGCGCCGGCCCGCTCACGTCAGCCGACCAGAACGGACAGCTGTGCCACCGACGCTCGATCCCGGCGCGAACGCTCCTGGTGCCACCGACCCGGCGCGCATCAGGAACTTCTGCATCATCGCCCACATCGACCACGGGAAGTCGACCCTGGCCGACCGGATGCTGCAGCTCACCGGCGTGGTCGACCCGCGGCAGATGCGCGCCCAGTACCTCGACCGGATGGACATCGAGCGCGAGCGCGGCATCACCATCAAGAGCCAGGCCGTCCGCATGCCGTGGACCATCCGGGAGGGCGACCGGACCGGCGAGTCCGCCGTGCTCAACATGATCGACACCCCGGGCCACGTGGACTTCACCTACGAGGTGTCCCGGTCGCTGGCGGCCTGCGAGGGCGCCATCCTGCTGGTCGACGCCGCCCAGGGCATCGAGGCGCAGACGCTGGCCAACCTCTACCTGGCGCTCGAGAACGACCTGCACATCATCCCGGTGCTCAACAAGATCGACCTGCCGGCGGCCCAGCCGGAGAAGTACGCCGAGGAGCTGGCCCACCTGATCGGCGGCGACCCGGCGGACTGCATCAAGGTCTCCGGCAAGACCGGTGAGGGCGTGCCGCACCTGCTCGACGAGATCGTCCGGCAGTTCGTGCCGCCGGTCGGCAACGCCGACGCCCCGGCCCGCGCCATGATCTTCGACTCGGTCTACGACGTCTACCGGGGCGTGGTCACCTACGTCCGGGTGATCGACGGGCTGATCAGCGCCCGGGACCGGATCAAGATGATGTCCACGGGCGCCGTCCACGAGCTGCTGGAGATCGGCGTCATCTCGCCGGAGATGGTGAAGGCCGACGCGCTCGGGGTCGGCGAGGTGGGCTACCTGATCACCGGTGTGAAGGACGTCCGCCAGTCCCGGGTCGGTGACACGGTCACCATCAACGCCAACCCGGCGAAGGAGGCCCTCGGCGGTTACAAGGACCCGAAGCCGATGGTCTACTCCGGCCTCTACCCGATCGACGGGTCCGACTACCCGAACCTCCGCGAGGCGCTGGACAAGCTCAAGCTCAACGACGCCGCCCTGGTGTACGAGCCGGAGACGTCGGGCGCGCTCGGCTTCGGCTTCCGCTGCGGCTTCCTCGGGCTGCTGCACCTGGAGATCATCCGGGAGCGGCTGGAGCGGGAGTTCAACCTCGACCTCATCTCCACGGCGCCGAACGTGGTCTACCGGGCCATCCAGGAGGACGGCCTGGAGATCGTGGTGACCAACCCGAGCGAGTACCCGACCGGCAAGATCGCCGAGGTGTACGAGCCGACGGTGCGGGCCACCGTGCTGACCCCGAACGACTACGTCGGCGCGGTGATGGAGCTGTGCCAGGGCCGCCGGGGCAGCCTGCTCGGCATGGACTATCTGTCCGCCGACCGGGTGGAGCTGCGGTACACCCTGCCGCTGGCCGAGATCATCTTCGACTTCTTCGACCAGCTCAAGAGCCGCACCAAGGGCTACGCCTCGCTGGACTACGAGCCCTCCGGCGAGCAGGCGTCCGACCTGGTCAAGGTCGACATCCTGCTGCACGGGGAGCCGGTGGACGCGTTCAGCGCGATCGTGCACAAGGACAAGGCGTACAACTACGGCACGACGATCGCGGCGAAGTTGCGCACGCTGATCCCGCGCCAGCAGTTCGAGGTGCCCATCCAGGCGGCCATCGGCAGCCGGGTGATCGCCCGGGAGACCATCCGCGCCATCCGCAAGGACGTGCTCGCCAAGTGCTACGGCGGTGACATCAGCCGGAAGCGCAAGCTGCTGGAGAAGCAGAAGGAGGGCAAGAAGCGGATGAAGATGGTGGGCCGGGTCGAGGTCCCCCAGGAGGCCTTCATCGCCGCGCTCTCCTCGGACTCCGGCGACGGCAAGGCCGCCGGCAAGAAGTAACGCCTCCGCGCCGCACGGCCGGTGTCCCGCACGAGCGGGGCGCCGGCCGTTCGCGTACCCGGAGATTTTTCCTCGGCCGGCGGACCCGCCGCGGAACCGCTCCCACCTGGGAGATGCCTGGGCGGCCGGAACCGACGCACGGCGGGCCGGAGGATGGCGCGGGGGGTGAGTCGGTTTGGTTTTTCGGCGGCTCGGGAACTTACCGGTCACGACAGGAACCACACAGATCGTGTGAAACTTCTTAGAAGGAGAAGACCGTGGACCTCACCGTCTGGGGCATCATCACCGCGCTCGTCGTTGGTCTGATCGTCGGCGCTCTGGGCCGCCTGGTCGTCCCGGGCCGCCAGAACATGCCGATGTGGCTGCACATGCTGATCGGCGTGGGCGCCGCGCTGCTGGGCACCGTCCTGGCCCGCGCGCTCGGCATCGCCACCGAGACCTCCGGCATCGACTGGATGGAGCTGCTGGTCCAGGTCGTGCTGGCCGCCATCGCCGTGGCCCTGGTGGCCGGGGTGGGTCGCCGTCGCAGCGTCTCGCGCTACTGACGCACACCCCCAGCGCCGCAGCGGGCGCCCGACCGGTCGGTCGGGCGCCCGCTGGCGTTCGTGCTCGGGAAAGGGAATTGAAGCCGGTCAGCCGCGAAGGGCTGGCCCGCCGGCGCTTCCCGCGCCCGGATCCGGCCAGGAAATCCCAGGTCAGAGCCGTTCGGAGCAATTCGTCACCGGAGTCGGTTTGGATTTTCGGCGGGTCGGGAACTTAGCGGTCACGACAGGAACCACACGACATCGTGTGACTCATTGACAGAGAAGGAGGGCGACCGTGGAGCTCACCGTTTGGGGCATCATCACCGCGCTCATCGTTGGTCTGATCGTCGGCGCTCTGGGCCGCCTGGTCGTCCCGGGCCGCCAGAACATGCCGATGTGGCTGCACATGCTGATCGGCGTCGGCGCCGCGCTGCTGGGCACGATCGTCGCCCGGGCGTCCGGCTTCGCCGACACGGCCGGCATCGACTGGCGGGAGCTGCTGCTGCAGGTCCTGTTCGCCGCCATCGCCGTGGCCGTGGTGGCCGGCGTGGGTCGCCGCCGCGGCGTCTCGCGCTACTGACCCCATCCCCCGAAGCGCGCCGGCGGGCGCCCGACCAATCGGTCGGGCGCCCGCCTTCGTCTCCGCGCTGAGCTGCCCGGACGGCACCCCTGCCGCCCGGGCGTCCGGCTGCGATACGGTCGCCTCGGCCGCCCGCCGCGGGTACCCCCTGTTGTAAAGGAAATTTTCCTACTAAGGTGCGGCGGAGAAGGTTAATGCCAAGCGCCCCGAGGGAGATATGGCGTGAACAGGTGGAAGCGGCTGGCCCCGGTCACCGCCATCGTGGCCTCGGCCGCGATGGTGCTCTCCGGGTGCGGTGGCTCGGGCGACGACGACAAGGCCGCCGACAACAGCAAGCTGACGGTCTGGATGATGGGTGAGGGCGGCGACGCCCAGACCAAGTTCCTCGACGGCGTCGAGGCGGAGTTCAAGAAGAAGCACCCCGAGACCGACGTCGTGGTGCAGTACATCCCCTGGCTCGAGGCGCCGAAGAAGTTCCAGGCCGCGCTCGCCGGCGGTGAGGGACCCGACGTCACCGAGCTGGGCAACACCGAGACCCAGGGCTGGGCGGCGCAGGAGGCCCTCGCCGACGTCACGGAGAAGTTCAACGGCTGGTCCGAGGGCAAGGACATCCTTCCCGACCTGGTGAAGAACGCCCAGTTCGACGGCAAGCAGTACGGCGTGCCCTGGTACGCGGGTGTGCGGGCCATCTACTACCGCACCGACTGGTTCGCCGAGGCGGGCGTGAAGCCGCCGACGACCTGGGACGAGCTGGTGTCCGCCGCGAAGACCGTCCAGGCCAAGAAGCCGGGCACCTACGGCATCGCCCTTCCGGGCAACTCCGAGCTGCCGTTCTACTCGTTCCTCTGGGCGGCCGGCGCGGAGATCGCCACCAAGGACGGCGACAGCTGGAAGTCCGGCTACAACACCCCCGAGGCGCAGAAGGCCGTCAAGTTCTGGACCGACCTGGTCACCGTGCACAAGGTGGCCCCGCCGGCCGCCGCCGCCTGGAACGAGGTCGACGCCCGCACCCAGTTCGCCACCGGCAAGGCCGCCATGGCGTTCGCCGGTAGCTGGCAGGGCGGCGCCATGAAGAAGGACAACCCCGACATCGAGAAGGTGTGGGGCACGTTCCCCATCCCGGGTCCGGACGGCAAGGCCGCCCCGGCCTTCGCCGGCGGTTCCGACATCGCCCTCTGGAAGGACAGCAACCGGCAGGCGCTGGCCTGGGACTACCTGACCGTCCTGCTCAGCAAGCAGAAGGACCAGGAGTTCGCCAGCAGCCTCGGCTTCTTCCCCGTCTACAAGGACCTGGTCAGCGGCGGCAACTACGCCAACGACAAGGTGATGGCCGCGTTCGCCACGGCCATGCAGAACACCAAGCTGACCCCGCTCACCCCGAAGTGGGTGGAGGTGAGCCGGACCAAGACGGTGACCCAGGCCATGAACAGCTCGGTCATCAAGGGCCAGAAGACGGTCGAGAAGGCCACCGCCGACGCGGCCACCGAGATGGAAAGCATCCTCAACGCCAAGTGACCACGCTGACCGAGGCCACCGGCGAAGCCGCCGCGCGGGAGACCCCCGCGCGGCGGCGCCGTCGCGTGGACCGCCTCCCGTACCTGCTGCTCCTGCCCTGTCTGGCGATCATCGCGGTGCTGCTGCTCTGGCCGCTCGGCCAGGTCGTGATGATGTCCTTCTACAAGCTGAACAGCGTCCGGCAGTTGCGGGGCGACCGCGAGTGGCCGTGGGTGGGCCTGGCCAACTACACCCAGATCCTCGGTGACCCGTTCTTCCGTACGGTGCTGCGCAACACCGTGCTCTTCGCCGTGGCCAACGTGGTGCTCACCATGATCCTCGGCACCCTGGTCGGGCTGCTGCTCAACCGGCTCGGCCGGAAGATGGCCACGTTCGTGGCCAGCTGCGTGATGCTGGCCTGGGCCACGCCGGCGCTCACCGGCACCATCGTCTGGAAGTGGATCTTCGACGACACCAGCGGCCTGGCCACCTGGCTGTTCAACAAACTCCCGGACGGGCTCTCCACGGCGCTGTTCGGGCGCAGCGACTGGACCGGCTACGGCTGGTTCAACGACCCGCTGCTCTTCTTCGCCATCCTGACCCTCGTGGTGGTCTGGCACTCGTTCCCGTTCATCGCGGTCAGCGTGCTGGCCGGCCTGAAGAGCGTGCCGAGTGAGCTCCAGGAGGCCGCCCGGGTGGACGGGGCCGGGCCCTGGCGCGTCTTCTGGTCGGTGACCTTCCCGATGTTGCGGCCGGTCTTCGGCATCCTCGTGGTGCTCTCCACGATCTGGGACTTCAAGGTCTTCACCCAGCAGTTCGTGCTGGCCGGCGGCACCCAGGACCGGTCGACGTTCATGCTGTCGATCTACTCCTACGCGGAGGCGTTCTCGCCGCCGCCCAAGTACGGGCTGGGCTCGGCGATCGCCGTCATCCTCACCCTGATCCTGCTGGTGGTGACCGGCGTGTACGTCCGTATGGTGCTGCGGCAGGAGGACGAGTCGTGAAGAAGATCGCCCTCAACGGCGCCGGCCTGCTGGTCGCGCTCTTCGCGGCCTTCCCGGTCTACTGGATGGTCGCCACCTCGCTGAAGCCCAACAAGGAGATCTTCTCGGCCACGCCGCGCCCGGTGCCGGCGGAGCCGACCCTGGAGCACTACCGGGAGATCCTCACCGGCAACCTCATCCCGGGCGTCTCCTTCACGGACTTCTTCCTGAACAGTGCGCTGGTCGCGGTGGCCACCGTCGTGCTGAGCGGGCTCGTCGCGCTGCTCGCCGCGACCGCGGTGGCCCGGTTCCGCTTCAAACTGCGCACCACCTTCCTGATCCTGCTGCTGGTGGTGCAGATGATCCCGCTGGAGGCGCTGGTCATCCCGCTGTTCCTGATGATCCAGCGGCTCGGGCTCTACAACACCCTGCCCAGCCTGATCCTGACCTACCTCGGCTTCTCGCTGCCGTTCGCGGTCTGGATGCTGCGCGGCTTCGTGGCCGCGGTGCCGAAGGAGTTGGAGGAGGCGGCGGCGATCGACGGGGCCAGCCGGGCCCAGACCTTCCGCAAGGTGCTCTTCCCGCTGGTCGCTCCCGGCCTGGTGGCGACGAGCATCTTCTCCTTCATCACCGCCTGGAACGAGCTGATCTTCGCGTTGACCTTCATCAACGACCAGCACCGGTACACGCTGCCGGTGGCGATGACGTTCTTCTTCGGTCGGGACGACACCGCCTGGGGTTCGGTGATGGCCGCCTCGACGCTGTTCACCCTGCCGGTGATCGTCTTCTTCCTGCTGGTCCAGCGCCGGATGGTCTCCGGCCTGGTCGCCGGGGCCGTCAAGGGCTGAGCGGTCCGCCGGGTGCCGGGGCGGAACTCGTTTTCCCGCACCCGTTGGCGGCACCTAGGCTGACCGCCATGACGGGCAGGCTGGCGGCGGTGAACCTCGGCGGTGTGACCGAGGCGGAGTGGGCGGGCGACCCGAGCGGTCGCAGCGGCATCGACAAGCGGCCGGTCGACGGCCGTGTGGAGATCCGATTCGCCGGCCTCACCGGTGACTTCATCGGCGAGCGGGCCCACCACGGCGGCCCCGACCAGGCGGTCTACGCGTACGCCGAGGAGGACGCCGGCTGGTGGGCCGGCGAGCTGGGCCGGGAGCTGCGGCCGGGCGCCTTCGGCGAGAACCTCACCACCTGGGCGGTGGACGTCACCGGGGCGGTGATCGGCGAGAGCTGGGCGATCGGCTCGGCCGTCCTCCAGGTCACCAAGCCGCGCACGCCGTGCCGCACCTTCGCCGGCTTCTGGGGCGTGCCCGATCTGATCAAGCGGTTCACCGTCCACGGCGCGCCCGGGGCGTACCTGCGGGTGCTGCGCGAGGGCGAGGTGGGCGCCGGCGATCCGGTCGAGGTGGTCGACCGGCCGGCGCACGGGGTGACGATCGGCGAGGTGTTCCGGGCGACCACCCTGGAGCCGGAGCTGCTGCCGCGCCTGCTCGACGTGCCGGGGCTGCCCGAGTCGGTGCGGGCCAAGGTCCGCCGCCGCCTCGGCGTCGCCGCCGGCTGACGAACCGGGCCGGCCGGGGGCGGGTCGGGTCAGGCCGCCGCGAAGACCTCGGCCAGCACCTGGCTGGCCGGGTCGCCCTTCACCTTGGCCCAGGTGCCCTGCTCGGCCGTCCACTCCAGGCCGCCGAAGCGCACCCGCTTCACCCCGTGGTCGTCGGCGTGCGAGACCAGCCAGTGGGCGTACCGCCAGCCGTTGCGGCTGTCGGCGGCCGGCACGGTCAGGCCGGTCAGGTCGGTGCCCGCGGTCAGCTCCGGCAGGCCCCAGTCCAGGGCCAGGCCCTGCATCAGCGCGCTGGCGGCGGCCGGGCCGCGCATCGTCGGCGTCGGGCCGACCGTGCAGGCCACCGCCCCGGTCGCGTCGCCGAGCAGGGCGCGGGTGAGCACCTGCGACTCGTCCGCCCACTTCTCGTACGCCTCGGGGTAGGCCGACCGCTGCACCCGCTGGGCGGCCTCGGTCACCCGCAGCTTCTCCCAGCCCCTGACCTTCTTCAGCGCGGCGTAGAACTTCTTGGCCGCGTAGCGCGGGTCGCGGATCTCCTCGGGGGTGCCCCAGCCCTGACTCGGGCGCTGCTGGAACAGGCCGACCGAGTCGCGGTCCCCGTGGGCGATGTTGCGCAGGTGCGACTCCTGGTAGGCCGTCGCCAGCGCCACGACCACGGCCCGCTCGGGCATCCCGCGCTGCACGCCGATCGCCGCGATGGTGGCCGCGTTGGCCATCTGGTCGGCGCCGAGCACGACCTCACCGTCGGCCTGGACGGTGCAGGTGCGGCTGGCCGTCGGCAGCCGCAGGTGGTGCCCGAACTGCTTCGCGACGAACCACACGCCGAGCAGCGCCAGCACCGCCACCACCACACCCGATGCCACGATCGCCGCTCGCGTTCGCACCCGCACCCCCAGTCCCGACAGCCCGCCAAGCGTACGTCGCCCACTCCCGTCCCCGGGTCGGCCGACCGGACGCCTCCCGCTGCGTCACCGCCCCGGCACGCCCCGCGTCCGGGGGTCTCCCGGCCTCAGTCTCCGGCGGGGACCCAGGCCGCGGGCCGCTTCTCCCGGAACGCGAGGACGCCCTCCCGGCCCTCCTCGGAGAGGAAGTACCCCGTGGAGAGCGCGGCCAACTCGGCGATCTCGGCCCGCAGGTCGGTGGCGGCCGGCCGGCGCAGCAGCTCCTTGGTGCCGGCGAGCGCCTTCGGCGCGCCCTTCACGAGCGAGGCGCGGTAGCGCGCCACCGCGTCGTCCAGCTCGTCCGCCGGCACGGCGGCGGTGACCAGGCCGATCTCGGCGGCGCGCCGGCCGTCGAAGGTGTCGCCGGTCAGGTACAGCTCGGCGGCGGCCCGGGGGTGCAGCCGGGGCAGCACGGTCGCCGAGATCACCGCCGGGATCACCCCGATCCGGACCTCGGTGAAGGCGAACGTCGCCTCCTCGGCGCAGACCGCCAGGTCCGCGGCGGCGATCAGGCCCAGCCCGCCGGCCCGCGCCGGCCCGGCCACCCGCGCCAGCACCGGCTTCGGGCACTCCCGGACCGCGACCAGCACGTCGCCCAGCATCCCGGCCGGCACGTTCCCGCTGGCGTACGCGGCGGCGGTCTCCTTCAGGTCGGCCCCGGAGCAGAACACCGGGCCGGTGTGGTCCAGCACGATCGCCCGGACCGCGTCGTCGGCGACCGCCGCGGCCAGCCCGGACAGCAGCTCGGTCATCAGCGGGGTGGAGAGCGCGTTGCGGTTGTGCGGGCTGTCCAGGGTGAGGGTGGTCACCCCACGGGCCGTGGCGACCCGCACGAGAGCGTCCGGAGAGGTCATGCCGGGCACACTAGTGGCCATGCCCGGCGTCCTTCCAGAAGGCGAACCCGTCCCGCGCGACGGGGCGCTGCCCGCTGCCGCCCGCCGCTCCGTCGGCGCGCGCGGCTTCGGCGTGTACGTGCACGTCCCGTTCTGCGCCAGCCGGTGCGGCTACTGCGACTTCAACACCTACACGGCGGCCGAGCTGGGCGGCGGGGGCAGCCGCGAGACGTACGCCGACACCGTGCTGGCCGAGCTGGCCCTCGCCGGCCGGGTGCTGGGCGACACCCCGCCGCCCCGGGTGGACACCGTCTTCGTGGGCGGCGGCACGCCCACCCTGCTCCCCGCCGACGACCTGGCCCGGATCCTCGACGGCATCGACCGCACCTGGGGGCTGGCCGCCGGCGCCGAGGTGACCACCGAGGCCAACCCCGAGACGGTCACCCCGGAGTCGCTCAAGACGCTGCGGGCCGCCGGCTACACCCGGATCTCGCTGGGGATGCAGTCCGCGGCGCCCGGGGTGCTGGCGATCCTCGACCGGCAGCACAGCGCCGGCCGGGCCACCGCCGCCGCGCTGGAGGCGCGGGACGCCGGGTTCGAGCACGTGAACCTGGACCTGATCTACGGCACGCCGGGGGAGTCGGCCGAGGACTTCGCCGCCTCGCTGGACCAGGTGGTCGCGGCGGGGGTGGACCACGTCAGCGCGTACGCCCTCATCGTGGAGGACGGCACCCGGCTGGCCGCCCGGATGCGCCGCGGCGAGCTGCCGTACCCCAGTGACGACGTGGCGGCGGACCGCTACCTCGCCGCGGAGGCGGCCCTCGCGGCGGCCGGCTTCTCCTGGTACGAGGTCTCCAACTGGGCCCGCTCCGACGCGGCCCGGTGCCGGCACAACCTGCTCTACTGGACGGGCGCCGACTGGTGGGGTCTCGGCCCGGGGGCGCACAGCCACGTCGGCGGGGTGCGCTGGTGGAACGTCAAGCACCCGACCGCGTACGCCCAGCGGCTGGCCGCCGGGGAGTCGCCCGGCCTGGCCCGGGAGGTGCTCACGCCGGACGAGGCGCACATGGAGGACGTGATGCTGCGGCTGCGGCTCGCCGACGGGCTGCCCCTGTCCGGGCTCGACGAGGCGGGCCGGGCGGGCGCCGAGCGGGCCCGGGCCGGCGGCCTGCTGGACGACGGCGCGTACGCCGCCGGGCAGGCGGTGCTCACCCTGCGGGGCCGGCTGCTCGCCGACGCGGTCGTCCGCGACCTGCTGCCCTGACCGGACCCGGCCGGCCCGGAGGCCGACCGGGTCGGGGTCACTTGATCAGGTTGGCCGACATCGGGTAGCGGTAGAACTGCCCCTCGTTGGCCTTCACGCCGGCCAGGATGCCGAACACCACGCCGATGATGACGGCCGCGCCGACGGCGAGGAACCCGATGAGGATGCAGCTCAGGATCCAGCCGACGACGCCCACGATCGACCACACCAGCTGGAAGTTGAGCGCCGCGACCGCGTGCTGGCGGACGGTCGGGGACTGGTTGCCGCGGGCCAGCATGGCGACCAGTGGCGGAAGCCACCCCAGCACGCCGCCGCTGACGAACATGGCCGCCGCCCCGCCGAAGTGCGCGACGAGCGCCCAGGTCTTGTCGTCGGTGTTGGCGTAGCCGGCGGGCGGCCCGTAGGAGCCGCCGCCCGGGTAGCCGCCGCCCGGCGGGGGATAGCCGCCGGGGGGTGGGTAGCCGCCCGACGGCGGCTGTCCGCCGGGAGGCGGGGGATAGCCACCGGGCGGGGGATAGCCGCTCCCCGCCGGTGCCCCGGACAGTGGTGCGGTGGGTGGTTCGCCGGCCGGCGACGAGCCGTACGGTGCCGACGGCGGGGTCGGCTCCGGCGGCGGTGCGCCGGAGTCCCCCGCTCCGGGAGGGCGAGGAGGTTCAGTCATGGACGTCACGGTAGGTCCCGGAGGCAAGGGCGCACCAGAGCGACATCGCCCGGGATGTCCGGCTGTTCGGCCGTGGCGGGCCGGGTGTGCGGCGGGCCGCACCGGAGGTACGTCGCTGATCATCGCGTCGGCGGGTCGGCCGACGTAGACTGGCACTCGCTACAGTCGAGTGCCAGACGCCCGGCGGACGCCGCGCGCCGGGGCGGACGAGGTGCGTCAGGAGGTGGGGAGATGGGTCTCGACGACCGCAAGCTCGCCGTGCTGCGCGCGATCGTCGAGGACTACGTCGCCACGCAGGAGCCGGTCGGCAGCAAGGCCCTGGTCGAGCGCCACCAGATGGGCGTCTCCCCGGCGACCGTCCGCAACGACATGGCGGTGCTGGAGGAGGAGGGCTACATCCGGCAGCCGCACACCAGCGCCGGCCGGGTGCCCACCGACCGCGGCTACCGGCTGTTCGTCGACCGGCTCTCCCGGGTCAAGCCGCTCAGCCCGGCCGAGCGCCGGGCGATCGAGCGCTTCCTGGTCGGCGCGGTCGACCTGGACGACGTGGTGCACCGCACCGTCCGGCTGCTGGCCCAGCTCACCCGGCAGGTCGCCGTCGTGCAGTACCCGAGCCTGGCCCGCTCCAAGGTGCGTCACCTGGAACTGGTGCCGATCTCCACCACCCGGCTGATGGTCGTCATGATCGCCGACACCGGCCGGGTCGAGCAGCGGCTGGTCGAGATGCCCGGGCCCGTCGCCGCCGAGGAGGTGACCGACCTGCGCCGGCTGGTGAACGAGAAGCTGGTCGGCAGCCGCCTCTCCGACACCCCGCCGCTGGTGCAGGCCCTCGTCGACGAGTCGACCCCGCAGCTGCGCCCGGCCATGGCCACGCTCTCCAGCGTCCTGCTGGAGACGCTGGTCGAGCGGCACGAGGAGCGCATCGCGCTGGCCGGCACGGCCAACCTGACCCGCGGCGGCCTGCTCGACTTCCAGGGTTCGCTGCGCCCGATCCTCGAGGCGCTCGAGGAGGAGGTCGTGCTGCTCAAGCTGATCGGGGAGGCCGAGCCGAGCACCACCCGGGTGCTCATCGGCGACGAGAACGAGATCGACAACCTGCGTGCCGCCTCGGTGGTCAGCACCGGGTACGGCCCGGGCAGCACGATCGTGGGCGGTCTCGGCGTGCTCGGCCCGACCCGGATGGACTACCCCGGCACCATCGCCACGGTGAGGGCCGTGGCACGCTACGTGGGCGAGCTGCTGGCCCAGAACTGACCAGTCAGGACCGACGGCCGGCTCCGGCCGCCGACCGGCGCAACGCGAGACGAACATGAGGACACCGAACGCAGTGGCCAGGGACTACTACGGCATTCTCGGCGTGAGCCGGGACGCCTCCGACGACGAGATCAAGCGCGCCTACCGCAAGCTGGCGCGGCAGTTCCACCCGGACGTCAATCCGGACCCGGAGGCACAGGAGAAGTTCAAGGACATCAACGCCGCGTACGAGGTCCTCTCGGACGATCGGAAACGGCAGATCGTCGACCTGGGCGGCGACCCGCTCGCCCCGGGCGGCGGGGGCGCGGGTCCGGGTGGTCCGGGCGGCGCCGGCCCGTTCGTCGGCTTCCAGGACATCATGGACGCCTTCTTCGGCGGGGCGGCGGGCGGCAGCCGCGGCCCGCGGCCGCGCACCCGGCCGGGCGCCGACGCGATCCTGCGGCTGGAGCTGGACCTGAACGAGACGGCGTTCGGCGTCGAGGCGCCGATCACCGTCGACACGGCCGTGCTCTGCACCACCTGCTCCGGCGCGGGCACCGCGGCCGGCACCCACCTGGCCACCTGCGAGGCGTGCGGCGGCCGGGGCGAGGTGCAGTCGGTGCAGCGGACCTTCCTCGGCCAGGTGGTCTCCGCCCGGCCGTGCACGGTCTGCCAGGGCTACGGCACCACCATCCCGCACCCCTGCCCGACCTGCGCGGGTGACGGCCGGGTGCGCACGCGGCGCTCGCTCACCGTCAAGATCCCGGCGGGCGTCGAGGACGGCATGCGGATCCGGCTGGCCCAGCAGGGCGAGGTGGGTCCGGGCGGCGGCACCGCCGGCGACCTCTACGTGGAGATCCACGAGCGGCCGCACGACGTCTACTCCCGCAAGGGCGACGACCTGCACTGCCGGGTCACCGTGCCGATGACCGCGGCCGCGCTCGGCACCCGGCTGACCATCAAGACCCTGGACAGCGAGGAGACGGTCGACGTCAAGGCGGGCACGCAGCCGGGCAGCACGCTGCGGCTGCGCGCCCGGGGCGTGCCGCACCTGCGCGGCACCGGCCGGGGGGATCTCTACGTCCACCTGGACGTGCGGACCCCGACCAAGCTCGACGCCGACCAGGAGCGGATGCTGCGCGACTTCGCCAAAACCCGCGGCGAGGAGGTCGCGGAGCTGACCAAGCAGGGCGGCTTCTTCTCCCGGATGCGCGACGCCTTCAACGGGCACGCCTGAGGTGTCGGCGCCGCTGTTCCTGGTCGAGGCGCTGCCCACCGGTGACACGCTGACGCTGGACGGCCCCGAGGGGCACCACGCGGCCACCGTGCAGCGGCTGCGCGTCGGCGAGGAGCTGCTGCTCACCGACGGGCGGGGCGGCACGGCCGGCGCCGTGGTCACGGCCGTCGGCAAGGGCACCCTCGACCTCCGGGTCACCTCCCGGGGGTACGAGGACGCGTCCCTGCCCCGGCTGGTCGTGGTGCAGGGCATCGCCAAGGGTGACCGGGGCGAGCTGGCGGTGCAGGCGATGACCGAGGTCGGCGTGGACGAGATCGTTCCCTGGGCGGCGTCCCGCTCGGTGACCCAGTGGCGCGGGGAGCGGGGCGTACGCGCACGGGAGAAGTGGGCGGCCACCGCCCGGGAGGCGGCCAAACAGGCCCGCCGCCCGTGGCTGCCGGTGGTGGCCGGCACGCCCGACGAGTCCACCACCACGGTGGCCCGGCGGATCTCCGGCGCGGCGGCCGCGTTCGTCCTGCACGAGGAGGCCGACGAGCGGCTGACCACCGCCGTCCTGCCCGACACCGGGGAGATCGTCCTGGTGGTCGGCCCCGAGGGCGGCATCGCCCCGACCGAGCTGGCCGCCTTCACCGCGGCCGGCGCCCGCCCGGTCCGCCTGGGCCCGTCGGTCCTCCGCACGTCGACGGCCGGGGTGGCCGCGCTCAGCGTGTTGTCCGCCCGCCTGGACCGCTGGTAGACCGGCCGGGGGCTCCGCCGGGCGGGGGTCAGCTGCGCAGGTAGGAGGCGCCGTTGAGGTCGATGATGGTGCCGGAGGCCCATTCGGCATCGGGACTGGCCAGCCAGTGCACGGCCGCCGCGATCTCCTCCGGGCGGGCCACCCGGTGGAACGGGGACTGGGCCCGGACGGCGTCGCCGCGGGGGCTCTTCAGGTGCTCGTTGGTCATGTCGGTCTCGACGAAGCCGGGGGCCACGCAGGCCACCCCGATGCCGTAGGGCGCCAGGGCCACCGCGAGGGACTGCGCCATCGCGTTCATCCCCGCCTTGCTGGCCCCGTACGCCGGGTTGGCCGGCTCGCCCCGGAACGCGCCCCGGGAGGAGACGTTGACGATCCGCCCGCCCCGCTCGCGCATGTGCTGGGCGGCGCACCAGGCGGCGTTCGCCGCACCGAACAGGTTGGTGTCCAGCACCTCGCGCCACCGCTGCCGCCACTGCTCGTAGCTGCTCTCGAAGACCGGGTGCGGCGGGTCGGCCGGCCCGAACACCCCGGCGTTGTTGACCAGGACGTCGAGGCCGCCCAGGCGCCGCGCCGCCTCGTCCACCATGGCCCGGACCGCCTCCGGGTCGGCGAGGTCGGCGCGGACCACCACGTGCCCCTCGCCGGGCAGTTCGGCGCGCAGCGCCTCGGCCAGCTCCGCGGAGTCCCGGTGGTGGACGGCCACCCGGTCCCCGCCCTCCGCGAACGCCCGCGCCACCGCGCGGCCGATGCCGCGCGAGGCCCCCGTCACCAGTACCGCCCGAGAAGTCACGCGGCACATCATGCCTGACCCGGTACGGGACGCCTTACCATGCCCCGATGGGAACCGACTGCCTGTTCTGCCGGATCGTCACCGGGGAGATCCCGGCCACCATCGTCCGCGAGACCGCCACCACGCTGGCGTTCCGGGACATCGACCCGAAGGCGCCCACCCACGTGCTGGTGATCCCAAAGGAGCACTACGCGGACGTGGCCACCCTGGCCCAGGGTGACCCGGGGCTGGCCGGTGAGCTGCTGGGCACCGCCGCCGTGGTGGCCGAGGAGGAGGGGCTGACCGTGGACGGCTTCCGGCTCATGTTCAACACCGGCCCGTACGGCGGCCAGGAGGTCTTCCACGTGCACGCGCACCTGCTCGGCGGCGTGCCGCTCGGCCCGATGCTCTGCCGCTGACGCACTGCCTAGACTGCCCTCATGATCACGGTGCAGGACCGGCTCGGCCGGATGGTGCGGCAGGCGCAGGCCCACGGGCGGATCCCGGCGGTCTCGGCCGCCCTGCACCGGGCCGACCGGCCGCTCTGGACCTGCGCGGTCGGCGGGACCGGCAACGACACCGCGCTCGGGCCGGAGTCGGTCTTCCGGATCGGTTCGGTCACCAAGACCTTCACGGCGGTGCTGGTCATGCAGTGCCGCGACGACGGGCTCCTCGACCTGGACGACCCGATCGGGCGGCACCTCGACCTGCCGGCGCACGGCGAGCTGACCGTCCGCCGGCTGTTGTCGCACACCGCGGGCCTGCAGCGCGAGCCGCACGGCGACGTCTGGGACAGCCTCCGCGCGCCCGACGTGAGCGAGTTGCTCGCCGACCTGGCCCGGGTGGAGCGGGTGCTGCCCAGCGGCCGGCGGTACCACTACTCGAACCTGGGCCTGGCCCTGCTCGGCGAGGCGGTCGCCCGGCTGCGCGGCGGCACCTGGGCCGAGGTGCTGGCCGAGCGGGTGCTCGCCCCGCTCGGGCTGACCGCCACCGGCCCCACGCCGGGCGACCGGGCGGCGACCGGGTTCCTGGTCGACGCGTACTCCGACGAGGCCCGTCCGGAGCCCCCGACCGACTTCGGCGCGGTGGCCCCCGCCGCGCAGCTCTGGAGCACCGCGCCGGACATGGCCCGCTGGGCCGCCTTCCTGGCCGACCCGGCCGCGCTGGACCCGGCGGGCGCGGTGCTCGCGCCGGCCACCCTCGACGAGATGCGCTGGCCGCTCACCACCACCGACGAGACGCTCTGGGCGGGCGGCTTCGGTCTCGGGCTGATCCTGGTGCCGCAGCCGGAGCGGGTGATGCACGTGGGGCACGACGGGGCCATGCCCGGTTTCCTGGCCGCCGTCTACGGCCGGCGCGGCGGGGACGGCACGGCCGGCGCGATGGGCTGCGCGGTGCTCGGTTCGTCCGGCACCGGCGTGGAGGTCTTCGACCTGCCGCACCGGCTGCTCGCCGCCGCCGCCGAGCACGACCCGGCCGACGTCGAGCCGTGGCGGCCCGGCGCGCCCGCCCCGGAGCACCTGCGTGGCCTGCTCGGCCGGTGGTGGGGCGAGGGCTTCGAGTACGTCTTCTCCTGGCACGACGGGGCGCTGCGGGCCCGGGGCGCGGACGACCCGGCGGGCAAGCCGCCCGCGGTGTTCGCCCCGGTGCCGGACCGGCCGGACGTGTTCCGCACGGTCGCCGGCCGGGAGGTGGGCGAGCTGCTCCGGCTGACCCGGGACGAGCGCGGCGCGGTGGTGCGCATGCACTGGGCCACCTACCGCTTCACCCGGCACCAGGAGACCTTCGAGGGGTACGACTTCCGCGCCGGGAGCTGATCTCCCGGCACCGGCGGAGGGTCTGTTCCGCCGGCTGGCGCCGGACGGAAATGGGCGCGGTGCCGCGGGTGTTGACCCGATACGATGGGAGTCACGACCGCCGCGCCAGCAGGGCCCGGCGCCGAGTTCGAGAGCAGGTGGCGTAGGGCCCGTCGGCCCGACCTATGACCGGCACCCCACCTCCCGGCCCGCCCCGGGTGCAGACCAGGATCACGGTCCCCGACCAGAAGATCATGGTGAACCTGCTCGGCGCGGGCGACGAGATCCTGCGGCTCGTCGAACGCTCGGTCAACAGTGACGTCCACGTGCGGGGCAACGAGATCACCATCACCGGCGCGCCCGCCGACAACGCCCTCGCCGAGCGCCTCTTCAGTGAGCTGCTCGAACTGATCGAGAAAGGCGAGACCCTGACCACTGACGCAGTCCGGCGTACCGTCGGGATGCTCGAGCAGGGCGGCGCCGAGCGGCCCGCCGAGGTCCTGACGCTCAACATCCTCTCCCGGCGCGGGCGCACCATCCGTCCCAAGACCCTGGGTCAGAAGCGCTACGTCGACGCGATCGACGCGCACACCATCGTCTTCGGCATCGGGCCGGCGGGCACGGGCAAGACCTACCTGGCCATGGCGAAGGCCGTCCAGGCGCTCCAGGCCAAGCAGGTCAACCGGATCATCCTGACCCGGCCGGCGGTCGAGGCGGGCGAGCGGCTGGGCTTCCTGCCCGGCACCCTGAACGAGAAGATCGACCCCTACCTGCGCCCGCTCTACGACGCGCTGCACGACATGCTCGACCCGGAGTCGATCCCGAAGCTGATGGCCGCCGGCACCATCGAGGTGGCGCCGCTGGCGTACATGCGGGGCCGCACCCTCAACGACGCGTTCATCATCCTGGACGAGGCGCAGAACACCACGCCCGAGCAGATGAAGATGTTCCTCACCCGGCTCGGGTTCAACTCCAAGATCGTGGTCACGGGTGACGTCACCCAGGTCGACCTGCCCGGCGGGACGACGAGCGGCCTGCGGGTGGTCCGGGAGATCCTGGGCAACGTCGAGGACGTGCACTTCGCCCAGCTCTCCAGCTCCGACGTGGTACGCCACAAGCTGGTGGGCGAGATCGTCGACGCGTACGCCCGCTGGGACGCCGAGCGGGAGAACCAGCAGGCGCAGAGCGTGCACGCCGTGCCCGGGCGGACCGCCCAGGGCGGCCGGGCCGGCCGACGCCGCTAATCCGACAGAGGAAGACAGTTGTCCATCGAGATCGCCAACGAGTCCGGCGCCGACGTCGACACCGACGCCGTGCTCGCCGTCGCCCGCCACGCCCTCGACGAGATGGGGGTCAACCCCCTCGCCGAGCTCTCCGTGCTGCTGGTCGACATCGAATACATGTCGGAGCTGAACCACCGCTGGATGGGTGGCGACGGCCCGACCGACGTGCTCGCCTTCCCCATGGACGAGGGCAGCGTCGACCACGGCCCGGGGGAGAGCTCCCCGGCCGGCGGTGAGCCGGCCCTGCTCGGCGACATTGTGCTCTGCCCGGAGGTGGCGGCCAAGCAGGCGGCCGCCGCCGGGCACACCACCGCCGACGAGCTGCACCTGCTCACCGTGCACGGCGTGCTGCACCTGCTCGGCTACGACCACGCCGAGCCGGAGGAGGAGCGGGAGATGTTCGGTCTCCAGGCCCGGCTGCTGGCCAGCTGGCGGTCGACCCGATCGCAGTGACCACCACCCTGGCGGCCGTCGGCGCCCCCGCCGGCCTGCCCGACCTCACCCTCCTCGTCGTCGCGGCGGGGCTGGTGGTGCTCGCCGGCCTCATCGCGATGACCGAGGCCGCGCTGGCCGCCGTCTCGCCGGCCCGGGCCGCCGAGCTGGCCCGGGACGGCGCGCGCGGGGCGCGTACCCTCCAGGCGGTCGCCGGCGACGTGGTCCGCCACCTCAACCTGCTGCTCCTGCTCCGGCTGCTGGCCGAGCTGACCGCCACCACGCTTGTCGCGCTGGTGGCGGTGGACACCTTCGGCGCCGGCTGGCGGGCCGCCCTGGTCACCGCCGGGGCGATGGCCGTGGTCAGCTTCGTGGTGGTCGGCGTGGCGCCGCGCACCCTGGGCCGGCAGCACGCCTACGCGGTCGGCCGCGCGGTCGCGCCCCTGGTGCGCTGGCTGGGCCGGGCGCTCAACCCGCTGGCCTCGCTGCTCATCCTCATCGGCAACGCGGTCACCCCGGGACGCGGCTTCCGCGAGGGGCCGTTCGCCACCCAGGTCGAGCTGCGTGAGCTGGTCGACCTGGCCGAGCAGCGCGGTGTCGTCGAGCACGGCGAGCGGCAGATGATCCACTCGGTCTTCGCGCTCGGTGACACCATCGCCCGTGAGGTGATGGTGCCCCGGACCGAGATGGTGTGGATAGAGGATCGCAAGACCCTCGGGCAGGCGCTGGCGCTCTTCCTGCGTTCCGGTTTCTCCCGCATCCCGGTGATCGGTGAGAACGTCGACGACGTGCTCGGCGTGCTCTACCTGAAGGACCTGATCCGGCGGATCCAGGGCGCCCCGGAGGCCCGGCAGACGCCGGTGGCGGAGCTGATGCGCCCGGCGACCTTCGTGCCCGAGTCCAAGCCGGTCGACGACCTGCTCTCGGAGATGCAGGCGGCCCGCAACCACCTGGTCATCGTCGTGGACGAGTACGGCGGCACCGGCGGCCTCGTCACGATCGAGGACATCCTGGAGGAGATCGTCGGCGAGATCACCGACGAGTACGATGTCGAACGCCCGCCGGTCGAACGCCTGGCGGACGGGGCCGTGCGGGTGACCGCCCGGCTGCCGGTGGAGAATCTGGGCGAGCTGTTCGACACCGACCTGCCCACCGACGAGGTGGAGACGGTCGGTGGCCTGCTCGCCCAGGCGCTCGGCCGGGTGCCGATTCCCGGCTCCGGGGCCGAGGTGGCCGGGCTGCGGCTGATCGCCGAGGGCACCACCGGGCGGCGCAACCGGATCGACACCGTGCTGGTCAGCCGGGTCGAGCCGGGCGACGCGCCGGACCGGGCGGGGCACGGCGAGCAGGCCGACCCCCGTGGCAACCAGAACCGTTCCGAGGAGAGGCAACCCGCCGATGCCTGAGTCACCCGCCGTGCCGGCCGCCCGGCCCACCCCGTCCGACCCGGGCGAGCTGAGCGCCGAGGACGGCAAGCTGGTCGTCCTGGCCCGGGGCGCGCGGGGCCGGGTCGGCGCCGTGGAGGGCGCGGCGGTCCGCGACCAGGACGGCCGGACGTACGCGGCGGCCAGCGTCGCGCTGCCGTCGCTGGCCCTGACCGCGCTCCAGCTCGCGGTCGCCTCGGCGGTGGCCGCCGGCGCGAGCCGGCTGGAGGCCGCCGTCGTGGTGACCGAGGCCTCGACGCTGGACGGCGCGGGGCACGCCGCGGTCCGGGATCTCTCCGCCGACGCGCCGATCCACGTGGCCGCTCCGGACGGCACCGTCCTCGGCACGGTGGTCGAGTGACCCAGATCCAGCAGCGTCCCTACCGGGCGGGCTTCGGCTGCTTCGTCGGCCGGCCGAACGCGGGCAAGTCGACGCTGACCAACGCGATCGTCGGCACCAAGATCGCCATCACCTCGAACAAGCCGCAGACCACCCGGCACATCATCCGGGCGGTGCTGCACCGCCCGGAGTCGCAGCTCGTGCTGGTCGACACCCCGGGCCTGCACCGCCCCCGCACGCTGCTCGGCGAGCGGCTGAACGACCTGGTCCGGGAGACCTGGAGCGAGGTCGACGTGATCGGCCTCTGCATCCCGGCGAACGAGCCGATCGGGCGGGGCGACCGGTTCATCACCGGCGAGCTGGCCAGCCTGCGGGCCACCGTCCTGGCCGTGGTCACCAAGACCGACCTGGTGGACAAGAAGCGGCTGGCCGAGCAGTTGCTCGCGGTGAGCGAGCTGGGCGAGTTCGCCGACGTGGTGCCGGTGAGCGCCGTCTCGGGCCACCAGGTGGACACGCTTGTCGACGTGATGACCGGTTACCTGCCGGAGTCGCCGCAGCTCTACCCGGACGACATGCTCACCGACGACCCCGAGCAGGTGCTGGTGGCCGAGCTGGTCCGGGAGGCCGCCCTGGAGGGCGTCCGGGACGAGCTGCCGCACTCCATCGCCGTCGTGGTCGAGGAGATGATCCCCGAGGGCGGCGTCACGAAGATCTACGCCGACGTGTACGTGGAGCGACCGAGCCAGAAGGCGATCGTCATCGGTCACCGGGGCAGCCGGCTCAAGCAGGTGGGCATCACGGCCCGCCGGCAGATCGAGGAGCTGCTCGGCACCCGGGTCTACCTGGACCTGCACGTCCGGGTCGCGAAGGACTGGCAGCGCGACCCGAAGCAGCTGCGCAAGCTCGGCTTCTGACCCGTACGCCCGACCGCCGGTCCCGATCCCCGGGGCCGGCGGTCCGCGTTCCGGCGGCGCCGGGCTGGTCGCGATCGGTCGGCTTTGTGCGATGTTTCACTTTTGACCCGGGGTCCCGCACCGTTTCGCCCGGCCGAGTCGCAGGGTAGGGAGGCGTTGCTCCCTGCCCCCGACGCCCCCGCGAGCTGATGCGAAACCGCTATCTCGACCTGCTCCGCTCCCTGGCCATCGTGCGCGTCGTCGTCTACCACGTCACCGGATGGGCGACGCTGACCCTGATCTTCCCGGCCATGTCGGTGATGTTCGCGCTCGCGGGCTCGCTCATGGCCGCGTCGCTGGACCGGAGCGGCGTGCCGGCCGTGGGCCGGCGACTGCGCCGGTTGCTGCCGTCGCTCTGGGTGCTCGCCGTGGTCCTCGTGCCGGCCATGCTGCTGACCGGGCTGGCGCTCACCCCGAAGGTGCTGCTCTGGCTCCTTCCGGTCAGCGACCCGCCGGCCAACTACTGGGGCGGTCTCGCGCTGAGCCCGATCTGGTACCTGCGGGACTACCTCTGGTTCGTGCTGGCCTCGCCGGTGGCCCTCCGGCTGTTCCGCCGGGCCCCGCTGCCCACCCTGCTGGCCCCGTACGCGCTGCTCGCGGCCATCGAGTTCGGCGTGCTGGCGAACCCGCCGACCGTGCTGCGCGAGTTCGGCCTGTACTTCGGGGCCTGGCTGCTCGGCTTCGCCCACCACGACGGTCTGCTGCGCCGTACGGCCGGCCGGGTGCTCGTCCCGCTCGCGCTCGCCCTCGGCGCGGCCGGGCTGGGCTGGATCGTCACGCATCCCGGCCCGCGCGGCTACGACGTGAACGACATCCACCTGGGCAACGCGCTCTGGTCGGCGGCGTTCATCCTGGTGGCGATCGGCCGGGCGCCGGCCGGGGCGGCCTGGGTCGACCGCACCCCGGTGCTGGGCCGGGCGGTCACCGTGCTGAACCGGCGCGCGCTGACCGTCTACCTCTGGCACATGCCGTTCGTGGTGGCGCTCACCCCGCTTGTCGACGTGGTCGGCTGGTCGCAGCGGGACCCGCTCGGGCTGGCGATCCGGGTGGTGCTGGTGTTCGCGCTGGTCGGCGTGGTCACCCTGCTGGTCGGCTGGGTCGAGGACCTGGCCGCTCGGCGTACCCCGGAACTGGTGCCGGGGCGCCCGCGGCGGACCCCGGCCGGCCGGGCGGCGGCCGCACCGGCGCGCCCGGCGCCCGCCGGCGCGGCCCACGACCTGGCGGCCGTCGGCGCCCGGGTGCCGGGCCCGCGCCGCGCGCCGGAGCGGTCCGGCCGCGTCCCGGGCTGACCCGCGGGCGGCCTCAGCGCTGGCTGACCGTCACGTTGCCGCTGCTGGCCGAGACGTCGAGCAGCAGGGGCGCGCCCGGGTCGTTCAGCACGGCGAGGTTGGTGTCGCCGGACTTGGCGTCCGCCCGCACCCGGTACCGGCCCTCGGGCACGGTCAGGTCGACGTCGCCGCTGGTCGCGTGCAACCGGGCCGCGGCCGCCTTGTCCAGCTCGACGACGAGGTTGCCGGAGGTGGCCTCCGCGTCCACCCCGGCGGCGAGCCGGCGGGCGGTGATGTCGCCGGAGGAGGCGCGCAGCCGGACCGGACCGGTGGCGTCGACCACCTCGATGTTCCCCGAGGTGGTGGCGGCACGGACCTCGCCACGGGCCTCGGTCACGGTGAAATCGCCGGAGTGGAGGTTGAAGTCGACCGGGCCGACCCGGTGCAGCATGACGTTCCCGGAGCTGGTCTCGCCGCGCACCGTCACGCCCTCCGGTGCGGTCACCTCCCAGGAGACGGTGCACCGGGCGCCGCAGTCGCTCGGCAGCACCAGCTCGTCGCCCTTGATCTCGTAGCGGGTGTTCGGCTCGCCGCCCTGGTAGCGGACGATCCGCTTGATGCGCACCTGGTCCGCCGGGCCGGTGGCCCGGATCGTCACGTCACCCGCGCCCCCGGACGGCACGGTGATCCGGGCGATCTTCGCTTGCTCGGTCTGGTCGTAGTCGAGGCGGCGGAACGACAGGGTGTCGCACCCGGCGAGGACGATCAGGGAGGCGGCCGCGGCGGCGGCCACGGCGGTCCGGTGCAGAGCCATGGTCAGGACGCTACGACCGACCCTCCGGCCGGCGCATCGGGGTCGGGCCGCCGATCCACCCCGAGGAGACCCTGATTTCGCACCCCGAGGGAGAATGGGCCGATGGCCGGATACCGCCGACAGCTCTACCGCGACGACGCGGTGGTGTTGCGTGTGCAGAAGCTGGGGGAGTCCGACCGGATCATCACCCTGCTGACCCGGCGGCACGGCCGGCTGCGCGCGGTGGCCCGGGGCGTCCGGAGGACCACCAGCAAGTTCGGCGCCCGGCTCGAGCCGTTCGGGCACGTCGACCTCCAGCTCGCCGGCGACCCCAAGGGCAACCACGGCAGCTCGCTGCACACCATCAGCCAGGCCGAGGGGATCGACCTCTACGGCAAGCGGTTCCTCGGCGACTACCCCCGCTACACGGCGGCGAGCGCGATCGCCGAGACCGCCGAGCGGCTCACCCCGATCGAGCGGGAACCCTCGCTGCGGCTGTTCCAGCTCACCCTCGGCGCGCTGCGCTCGCTGGCCACCGGCGACCACGCCACCACCCTGGTGCTCGACGCCTACCTGCTGCGCGGCATGGCCTTCGCCGGCTGGGCACCGGCGCTGGCCGCCTGCGCGGTGTGCGGCACCCCGGGGCGGCACCGGGCGTTCTCCGTGCCGGCCGGTGGCGCGGTCTGCCCGGACTGCCGGCCCCCGGGCGCCGCCCACCCCGCCCCGGCGACCGTCGAGCTGATGTCCGCGCTGACCACCGGCGACTGGGCGTACGCGGACGCGACCGAGACGGGCGTGCGCCGCGAGTGCAGCGGCCTGGTCGCGGCGCACCTCCAGTGGCACCTGGAACGCGCGCTACGCTCGCTGCCGCTGGTCGACCGGGGTGCCCCGGCGTCCGGCGCGGTCCCGCCGCCCGGTGGCGCGGGGCCGGGTGTGGTCCCGCCGCGCACCGGAGGCGGGCCCGCCGCCGCTGGTGTGAACAGGGAGATAACCGAGTGATCCGATCGATGAGGGCCGGCCGGCGCGAGCCGGTGCCACCGACTCCGCACCCCTCCGGCGCCCGGCCCCCGGCGCTGCCGGCCGAGGCGCTGCCCCGGCACGTCGCCGTGGTGATGGACGGCAACGGCCGCTGGGCCAAGGAGCGCGGGCTGCCCCGGACCAAGGGTCACGAGCAGGGGGAGCACAGCCTCTTCGACACCATCGAGGGCGCGATCGAGCTGGGCATCCCCTACCTGTCGGCGTACGCCTTCTCCACCGAGAACTGGCGCCGATCGCCGGACGAGGTCCGCTTCCTCATGGGCTTCAACCGGGACGTCATCCGCCGGCGCCGGGACCAGCTCGTCGACCTGGGCGTCCGGGTGGTCTGGTCCGGCCGGGCCGGGCGGCTCTGGAAGAGCGTCATCTCCGAGCTGCAGACCGCCGAGGAGATGTCCCGGGGCAACTCGACGCTGACCCTTCAGTTCTGCGTCAACTACGGCGGTCAGGCGGAGATCGCCGACGCCGCCGCGGCGATCGCCCGCGACGCGGCCGCCGGCCGGATCGACCCGGGCAAGGTCACCGAGAAGACCATCGCGAAATACCTCTACCACCCGGAGGTCCCCGAGGTGGACCTCTTCCTCCGCCCGTCGGGGGAGCAGCGCACCTCCAACTTCCTGCTCTGGCAGACCGCCTACGCGGAGCTGGTCTTCCTCGACACCCTCTGGCCGGACTTCGACCGCCGCCACCTCTGGTACGCCTGCGAGCTCTACGCCCAGCGGGACCGCCGCTTCGGCGGCGCGCTGCCCAACCCGGTGGCCCCCGGCGCCTGAGGTCGCGCTTACCGACGCCGCCCGCTGGGTATCAATGCAGACAGCAGGCAGATAGCGGAGGTGAACCCACATGATTCAGAAGCGGATTGCCCAGTGGGCGGTCATGGCGGTCGCCGTGCCGCTGGCGGCGGCCGGCGCGCGCCGGCTCAGCCACACCCTGGAGGCCCGTCGCGGCCCGTCCGGGGTGAGCCGACTGCTCACCAAGGGCGCCGACCTGCTGCGGCCGCAGAAGGCCAAGCGCCGTCGGTTCTGGTGACGTCGACGGCCCGCCCGACGGGCCGTCACGCGGGCGCCCCGCCATCCGGCTTTCCGGCCGGGAGCGGGGCGCCCGCGCGTACGATCGGCGCGAGGGCGCGCCGCCCGGACGCGCCCGCCACGGGGGTGGGGGATGCACGATCTCCGGTTCAAAATGATCATGGCGTTGAACGCGGCGGACCTGGGCAGCCCGATCTGCGAGCAGGTCGCCCTCATCTGCGCGGAGATCGCCGAGCAGCACTGCGCCGAACTCGGCCACACGCCCGCCGTCCGCGCCGGCGAGATCGCCGAGCTGAGCACCGGCGAACCGGCGCTCACCTGGGCGCCGACCGACACCGGGCAGCGTGCCTGGTGACGGCCACGGCGCCCGCTCCGGCGGTGGACGTCCGCCGGGCCGGGGACCGCTTCTTCACCCGGCTGTCCTGGCTCGACTCCAAGCACTCCTTCTCGTTCTCCCGGCACTACGACCCGGCCAACACGCACCACGGGCTGCTGCTGGTCAACAACGACGACGTGGTGCACCCGGGCACCGGCTTCGAGACCCACCCGCACCAGGACATGGAGATCGTCACCTGGGTGCTGCGCGGCTCGCTGGTCCACCAGGACTCCACCGGCCACTCCGGCGTCATCTACCCGGGCCTGGCCCAGCGGATGAGCGCCGGCACCGGCATCCTGCACTCGGAGAAGAACGACTCCTGGCGGCTGGAGAACACCGCGCCGCACCACGACCCGGTCCACTTCGTGCAGATGTGGGTGCTCCCCGACGAGGAGGGGATCGACCCCGGCTACGAGCAGCTGGAGATCGGCGACGAGCTGTTGCGGGGCGGCCTCGTGCCGGTCGCCTCGGGCATGGACCGGTACGACGGCGCCTCCGCCATCCGGATCCGCAACCGGTACGCCGCCCTGCACGCCGCCCGGCTCGCCCCCGGCGACACGGTGAACCTGCCCGACGCGCCCTTCCTGCACCTCTACGTGCCCGCCGGCGCCGTGACCCTGGAGTCGGCCGGACGCCTCGACGAGGGCGACGCGGCCCGGATCACGATGGCCGGGGGTCAGCGGGTGACCGCCGACGAGCCGGCGGAGATCCTGGTCTGGGAGATGCACGCCACGCTCGCCTGAGCGCGCTCACGCCTCCGTCTCGGAGCGGTCACCCGCCCACCGGGTGTGGAACGTCCCCTCCCGGTCCACCCGGTGGTAGGTGTGCGCGCCGAAGTTGTCCCGCAGCCCCTGGATGAGCGCGGCCGGCAGCCGCTCGGCGCGCAGCGCGTCGAAGTACGCCAGCGACGACGAGAAGGCCGGCGTGGGCACGCCCGCCCGGGCCGCGTCGGCCACCACCCGCCGCCAGGCCGGGACCCCGGCACCCACCCGGTCGGCGAACCAGGGGGCGACCAGCAGAGTGGGCAGGTCCCGCTCGGTGTCGTACGCCTCCCGGATCCGGTCCAGGAAGCGGGCCCGGATGATGCAGCCGCCCCGCCAGATGGTGGCGGTGCCGCCCAGGTCGATGTCCCAGTCGTACTCCCGGCTGCCGGCGCGGATGTGGTCGAAGCCCTGCGCGTACGCGACGATCTTGCTGGACAGCAGCGCCCGCCGGACGTCCTCGACGAAGGTGTCCCGGTCGTCCACCTGCCACTTCTCGCCCGCGTCGGGAAACGCGCGGCGGGCGGCGGCGCGCTGGTCGGCGTGCCCGGACAGCGACCGGGCGAAGGTGGCCTCGGCGATGCCGGTGATCGGGATGCCGAGGTCCAGCGCGCTCTGCACGGTCCACCGGCCGGTGCCCTTCTGCTCGGCTTGGTCGAGCACCACGTCCACGAAGGGCCGGCCGGTCGCCGCGTCGCTGTGCCCGAGCACGTCGGCGGTGATCTCGATGAGGAAGGACTCCAGCTCGCCGCCGTTCCACTCCCGGAAGATGTCCGCGATCTCCGCGGGGGTCGCCGACAGGCCGGCCCGCAGCAGGTCGTACGCCTCGGCGATGAGCTGCATGTCGGCGTACTCGATGCCGTTGTGGACCATCTTCACGAAGTGGCCGGCGCCGTCCGGGCCGATGTGCCGGCAGCACGGGACCCCGTCCACCTGGGCGGCGATCTTCTCGAAGATCGGGCCGAGCTTCCGGTAGGACTCGGCCGAGCCGCCCGGCATGATGCTGGGCCCGCGCAGCGCGCCCTCCTCGCCCCCGGAGACGCCGGTGCCGACGAAGTGCAGCCCGTGCCCACGCAACGCCTCCTCCCGGCGGCGGGTGTCGGCGAAGTGCGCGTTGCCGCAGTCGACGACGATGTCCCCCTCCTCCAGCAGCGGGACCAGCTCGTCGATCACCGCGTCGGTGGGGGCGCCCGCCTTCACCATGACGATCACGGCGCGGGGCCGCTCCAGCGAGGCGACGAAGTCCGCCATGGATTCCGACGGCACGAACGTGCCCTCGTCGCCGTGCTCGGCAACCAGGCTGCGGGTGCGTTCGGGCGAGCGGTTGTGCAGCGCCACGGTGAAGCCGTTGCGGGCCAGGTTCCGGGCCAGGTTGCGGCCCATCACCGCCAGACCGGTGACCCCGATCTGCGCCGTCGCCTGCTGTGCCATGCGTACCGCCACCCCTCGTCTCCGGTGCCCGTGCTGCGACCGTATCGCGGGTGGCGCGGGGCGGGGCCGGGATGTCGACGGCGGGTGAGGACCCGGTGGCGGTGCGTCCCCGGCCCGTCGACGGCGGCGGCGCGGTAATTCGGATGCGGGGCGGCGCGGCGGTGGGTTAGCGTGCGGTCATGCGTAACTGACGCCCACCTCTCGAAGGCCCGGTCCACCGCGCGTACCGCCGTGGACCGTGCGCCCCGGGCGTCCGCATTCTCCCGTCACCGTCGGTGGCGCGGCGTTCCTGGCCGGACCCGCCCGGGTGTTTCCCGCTCGCCGTGCCCATGGGTGCCCGACAGTCAGGAGGCAGCGTATGCCCGCCAAGCGCAGTCCCAGGAAGTCCGCCAAGCCCGCGCCGTCCCCGGTGGACCTCACCCCGCCGGATCTCGACGCGCTCACCGTGGCGCCGGCCGCGCCGGTGACCCTGCCCGGCCGCGCCGACGCGCCGCCGCCCCCGAAGGCCGGCCCGCCGGCCGGCCGGGAGGCCCGGCTCGCCGGGCGCAGCCAGCGCGCCGGTCAGACCCGGTTCTACGCCTTCCGGCGCAGCTGAGGTCTTCGGGTGCAGTTGTCGTCGCCGGAGCGACGACAACTGCACCCGGAGGCCCCTTCGGCTCAGGCGGCGGCGGTCGCCGGGGTCGCCGTACCGGCCGGCGCCTCGGCCGCGTGCCGCCGCACCACGCCGAGGGCCAGGCCCACGAAGCCGGCCATTATGAGCGCGCTCACCGCCAGCTTGACCGGGACGCCCGAGCCGACCAGGTCCAGCACCTGCCCGGCGGTGAGCAGCAGCGGCACCCAGAGGGCCACGAGGCGGGCCCGCCAGGCGCCGAAGGCCAGCACGAGGAGGCCGACCAGCCAGCCGAGCAGCCACACCGCGAACGAGGCCATCACGAACGGATCCCCGTCGATCGCGGTCGTCACCGGGCGGGCGGCCTCGGCGTCCACCCCGCCGCCGGCCAGGGCGCCGAAGAAGGCGTTGTACTGCCACAGGTGGACGGTGGAGAAGTAGAGCCCGAGCAGCGCCGTGGCGCCGCCGACCAGGGCGGCCACCGGCCTGCGCCGGTGCAGGGTGGCGGCCAGCCCGAGCGTCGCCGGCAGCAGCAGCAGGTGTGCGAGCGCGAACAGCACGGTCTCCACCCGCCACGCGCCCAGGTTCCCGGCGGCCACCGCCACGTTCCCGGCGGTGTCGGCCACGTCGTCCGGGAACACCACCCAGTAGAAGGCGTTCGCGACGCCGTACGCCACGCCGCCGCCGAGCAGCGCGCCCGCGGTGAGCCGCCGGCCGGTCCGCCCGCCAGTGCTGTCGTCCATCAGTGTCTCCTCTCGAAGTCGTGGGACGGACGCTAGGAGCCACACCCGAGCCGGGTCGTCGGCGCGGAAGTGGAGCCCCGGGTGGAGAGTCGGCGGCCGTCGCTACACCCGTGGGTGGACGCGGAGAGCCGCCTGCCGTGGCTACCCTTCCGGCATGTCTGCCCTCGACGTCCGGGCCTGGTGGCGCGGTGTGGCCATCTCGCTCGCCGGGGCCGCGTTGTTCGCGTTCGGCCTGGCTGAGCTGTACGTACCGCTGGCCGGCTACGTCGAGGGGGAGGGGCCGGACCTCGCCGCGCTCTCCGCCGGCTGGCTCGCCGTCCTCACCGTGCTGCTGGTCGGCTACGGCCTCGCCGTGGCCGGCTGCACGGCGTACCCCCGGACGGCCGCCGTCGTGGCCGGGGCCTGCTTCACCGCGCAGAGCTTCACGCCGGTCCTGCCGGAGTGGCCGGTCGTGCCGCTGCTGGCGCTGGTGGCGGCCACCTTCGCCTGTGTCGCGGTGGGTGGCCGGGCCGCGGTCCCGGTCGCCGCCGCCGGTTACCTCCTCCCGCTCGGTGTCGAGAACGCGATGGCCGGCGACTCCGACTGGGTCTTCATCCTGTTCGTGGGGCTCGCCGTGCTGGGCCCCGGGTACGCCGTGCGCATGCGGCGGGCGCAGGCGGCCCGGCTGGTGGCGGTGGCCGCCGAGCGGGAGGCCGCCGCCCGGACGGACGAGCGGCTGCGGGTGGCCCGCGAACTGCACGACATCGTGTCGCACGGCGTCTCCGTGATGGTGTTGCAGGCCGCCGCGGCGCAGGCGGTGCTCGACTCGGACGCGGGTCAGGCCCGTGCGTCCCTCGACGCGGTGCAGGAGGTCGGGCGCGAGGTGGTCACCGAGCTGCGCCGGCTGCTGGTGATCCTCCGGGGTGCGGAGGCGGCCCCGGAGGGGCTGCCGTCACTGCGGCGGCTCGACGCGCTGACCGCCGGGGTCAGCCTGGCCGGCGGGCGGGTCGACGTGACCGTCACGGGTGACCTCGACGCGGTCCCCGCCGCCGCCGACGTCAGCGGGTACCGGATCCTCCAGGAGGCGCTGACCAACGCCGCCCGGCACGCGCCCGGTGCGACCGTCCGCGTGTCGATCGAGGTGGCCGGTGACGCCCTCCGGCTGCACGTCGCCGACGACGGTGCCGGCGCGGTCCGCCGGAACGCCGGAACCGGACACGGCCTGACCGGCATCCGGGAGCGGGTGGAGCTGTTCGGCGGCACCGTGAGCGCCGGTCCCCGCCCGCAGGGCGGCTTCGAGGTACGCGTCACGCTGCCCTTCGACGCGGAGGCGTCGGCCGGTGCGCTGGCCACGGCGGGGATCACCGGATGACCCGGGTCCTGATCGCCGACGACGAGGCGCTGGTGCGCGGCGGGCTCCGCCTGATCCTCACCGCCCAGCCGGATCTCGAGGTGGTCGCCGACGCGGCCGACGGTGCGGAAGCCGTGCAGTTGGCGACCCGGTTCGCGCCGGACGTGGTGCTCATGGACATCCACATGGCGCCGGTGGACGGGATCGCCGCCACCGAGCGGATCCTGGCGGCGCGGAGCGACACCCGGATCATCATGCTGACCACCTTCGACCTCGACGAGTACGTCTACCGGGCGCTGCGCGCCGGCGCCTCCGGCTTCATGCTCAAGACCACGCCGCCCCGGGAGCTGGCCGAGGCGGTGCGGACCGCGGCCCGGGGTGACGCCCTGCTCTCCCCGTCGATCACCCGCCGCCTGATCGACCACTACACCGCGACCGCGTCGGTGGTGCCTCACCCGGGACTCGCCGAGCTGACCGTCCGGGAGACCGAGGTGCTGCGGATGATGGCCCTCGGCCTGTCCAACCGGGAGATCGCCGGCCGGCTCTTCGTCGGCGAGGCGACCGTGAAGACGCACGTGAACCGCATCTTCGCCAAACTCGGGGTGCGGGACCGGGTGCAGGCCGTGGTGCTGGCGTACCGGAGCGGGGTGGCCCCGCCGCTGCGGTAGCGGGGCTCAGCCGATGAGCGGGCGGAAGGTGCCCAGCACCACGCTGACCGTCAGCGCCGCCCCGGCGACCGTCGCCGCGCCGGCGACCAGCAGGGCGTCCGCGCGGGTGAAGCGCTGCCGCCGGGCGACCGTACGCGGGGTGCCGGCGTCGAAGCCCCGGGCGTCCATGGCGACGGCCAGCCGGGTGCCCCGCCGGATCGCCCCGACCAGCAGCGCGAACGCCGTCGACCCGAACAGCCGCAGCTTGGCCACCGGGTTGCGGCCGGCGTCCACGCCCCGGGCCCGGCGGGCCATGCTGATCATCCGCCACTCCTCCTCCAGCAGCGGCACCAGCCGGAACGCGGCCAGCGCGCCGATGGCGAACCGGGCGGGCGCCTTCGCGTTCTGGATCAGCGCGTCGGCCAGGTCGGTGGGGTCGGTGGTCGCGAAGACCAGGATCCCGGGCAGCGCCACGGCGAGCATCCGCAGCACCAGGCCCAGCGCGGTGACCAGCACGCCCTCGGTGACCAGGACCGGGCCGGCCTCGACCAGCACCCGGCCGGAGCGGTCGGCGGCGAAGAGCACAAGCGTGACCAGGATGCCGCCGGCGCCGGCCAGCAGCGGCCAGGCCCGCCGGGCGAGCACCCGGTAGCGGACGCCGAACAGCGGCAGCACCGCCAGCTCGACGGCGATCGCGATGGCCGGGGCCACCGGGTCGAGGGTGGCCACCAGGATCACCGTGAAGACCAGCGCGGCGGCCAGCTTCGCCACCGGGTTGCGCCGCGCCAGCGGCGCCCCGGCCGCGGCGACCGGCTCGACGCCGATCACCGGCGCTCCCGGGCACCGGTGCGGTCGCGGTCGGCGCGCGTCGTCGGCCCTCCGGAGCGCCGGGGCGGTCGGGGGCCGGCGGGCGTCATCGGCGCTCCAGGGTGACGGTCCGGTCGGCCAGCGCGGCGACGAAGTCCGCGTCGTGGGTGACCGCGACGACGCCGTGCCCGGCGTCGCGGAGGTCGGCGAGCAGGTCGACCAGTTCCCGCCAGGTCCGCCGGTCCTGGCCGAAGGTGGGTTCGTCGCAGATCAGCAGGCGGGGCGCGGTGGCCAGGGCGGTCGCCACGCTCAGCCGCCGCGCCTCGCCGCCCGAGAGGGTGTACGGGTTGGCGCCCGCCAGCCGGTCCAGCCGCAGCCGTTCCAGCAGCGCGTCCACGGTGGCCGTCACGGCCGCCCCGGGCTGCCCCGTGCGGCGCGGGCCGAGGGCCAGCTCGTCCCGGACCGTGCCGGTGACGAACTGGTGTTCCGGGTCCTGGAAGACCGAGCCGATCCGGCCGGCCAGGGCGGGCGCCCGCCAGCGGTGCGGGGGAGTGCGCGCGTCCCGGCCGGCCAGGGCGGGGGTGGCCACGACCGAACCGGTGCCGGGGCGGAGCAGGCCGCCGAGGAGCAGGGCCAGGGTGGACTTGCCGGCGCCGTTCGGGCCGAGCACGGCGAGCGCCTCGCCGGCGCGTACCGCCAGGTCGGTGGGGGCCAGCCGGGGCGGTAGGCCGAGCCGGTCGGCGGTGAGCAGCACGTCCCCGGGTGGGGTGGTGGCGTGCCGCGGCGGCACGGTGCGGCCCGGCACCCAGACCCCGGCGGCGGCGAGCGCGTCGCCGTGCGCGGCGAAGACCGCCCCGGGCGACCCGTCGGCGCGCACCCCGCCGCCGGGCTCCAGCACGACCACCCGGTCGACCAGCGGCAGCGCCTCGGCGACCCGGTGCTCGACGAGGATCAGCGTGGTGTCCGGGTCGAGGGCGTCCGCGACGGCCCGCCGGATCAGGTCGGCGCCGGCCGGGTCGAGGTTGGCGGTCGGCTCGTCGAGCAGCAGGAGACCCGGCCGCAGGGCGAGCGTGCCGGCCAGCGCCAGCCGCTGTTGCTCGCCCCCGCTCAGCGCCGCGGTGGGCCGGTCCCGGTCGTACGGGAAGCCGACCCGGCGCAGCGCCTCGTCCACGCGGGGCCAGATCTCGTCGGCGGGCACCCCCCGGTTCTCCAGCCCGAACGCGACGTCGTCGCCGCAGCGGGCCATCACCAGCTGGGTCTCCGGGTCCTGGAAGACGATGCCGACCCGCTCCCGGGCCTTGCGCGGGTCGAGCCCGTCGATCTCGACGGTGCCCTCCTGCTCGCCGGAGTCCTCGGGCAGGAGCCCGGCCAGCGCCGCCAGCAGCGTGCTCTTGCCCGCGCCCGATGCGCCCAGCAGCAGCACCCGCTCCCCAACCTCGACGCGCAGGTCCACCCCCCGAACGGCCCAGCCCTTCCGCCCGGCATGCCGCCACCCAAACCCGCGCAACTGCACAGCGCCCACTGCTCCCGCACCCCCTCTCCGGGCTCACCCTGCCCGGTCGATCATGAAGTTGACGGCGGTTTCGGAGATCGACATCGCCGTTAACTTCATGATCAACCCCGTCAGACCAGGGCGCGGTCGCGGCCGGCGGGGAAGCGGTCCAGGGCTCCCGTGTTGGCCAGGGCGCGGGTGAGGAACCAGGCGCCGGCGCCGGCGATCACCGTGGCGCTGACGATGGTCAGCAGGGCGTACGGCAGGCGGTAGTCGACCAGGTCGTAGGCCTTGTTCCAGTAGACGAAGTCGAAGATCGCCGCGGTCAGGCCGGTCAGCGCGCCGGCCAGCAGCGCGACCGGCAGCCGGTACGTGCGGTAGCGGAACGCCGCGAAGGCCAGCTCGGCGCCCACGCCCTGCATCAGGCCCTGCACGATGACGATGCCGCCCCACTGGCTGCCCAGCAGCGCGGAGACGACCGCCGCCAGCAGCTCGCAGTAGAGCGAGGCGCCGGGCTTGCGGATGACCAGGCCACCGAGCACGGCCGGCACCAGCCAGACGCCGTAGATCAGCGTCTGCGCGGGCGGGAAGAAGGCGAAGGCGGCGTCCGTGGCGCTCCAGACCAGGCCCCAGGCCCAGAAGATGACGCCGAAGGCGACGGCGATCACCGAGGCGACGACGATGTCGACGGTGCGCCAGCGGTTGCTGTCGGTGTGGTTCATGGCGGACTCCCAGTTCAGGTGAGGAACCAGGAGAAGACGCACGCCGACGCCCGGTGGTCACCGGACGGCGGCGCGGCTGGAGGTCGACCGAACTCCCTGCGCTGGCATTACCCAGATCAGGTACGGAGGGTCTGCGGGCACCGGCCCGCACTCTCAGCGCTGTGCGCTCCCCTGTCGGATGTGAAGTTGTCTCGACGCAGACGCTAGCACCGAACCCGCCGACCAGCCCAGCAGGGCGATCGCCCGTTAGGGTGGCGATCATGCGGGTCGAGGCGCGAGGGCTGACGTTCGAGGTACGCACCGGCGGCCCCGAGGGCGGTGACCCGGTCCTGCTGCTGCACGGCTTCCCCCAGCACGCCGGCGAGTGGGACGAGGTGACCCCCGCGCTGCACGCCGCCGGGCTGCGCACGTACGCGCTCGACCAGCGCGGCTACTCGCCCGGCGCCCGGCCGGCGGATGTCGGGGCGTACCGGATCCCGGAGCTGGTGGCCGACGCGGCCGCCGTGCTCGACGCGCTCGGGGTGACCGCCGCGCACCTGGTCGGCCACGACTGGGGCGCGATCGTGGCGTGGGGGCTGGCGGCGGCGCACCCGGAGCGGGTCCGCACGCTGACGGCGGTGTCGGTGCCGCACCCGGCGGCCATGGGGCACGCCCTCGCCACCGACCCGCGGCAGAAGGCCCGCTCGTCCTACATCGCCCTGTTCCGCATGCCGGGCAAGGCGGAGAAGGTGCTGCTGGCGTTCCGCGCGGCGGCCCTGCGCCGGATGCTCGGCGGGGTGGGCGACGCCGACCGGGTGGCCCGCTATGCCGAGCCGATGCGCGAGCCGGGCGCGCTGACCGCGGCGCTGAACTGGTACCGGGCCATGACCGGGGCGGACATGAAGGCCGTCGGGCCGGTGGAGGTGCCCACCACGTTCGTGTGGAGCGACGGGGACGTGGCGATCGGCCGCACCGCCGCCGAGGCGTGCGCCGCCCACGTCACCGGCGACTACCGCTTCGAGGTGCTGCCCGGCGTCACCCACTGGATCCCGGACGAGGCGTCCGGCCCGCTGGCCGCGGCGGTGCTCGCCCGCGTCGGCCGATGACCCCGAGCCCCGCACGGGCCCGGCCGCACACCCGGGCGTCGCTCGCCGGCCAGCTCCGCGACCTCGGCGTACGCCCCGGCGGGACCGTGCTCGTGCACGCCTCCCTGCGCCCGCTGGGCTTCCTCTGCGGCGGCCCCGAGGCGGTGCTGCTGGCCCTGCGTGACGTGCTCGGCCCGGCCGGCACGGTGGTGGTGCCCACCCACACGCCGGACAACAGCGACCCGGCCGAGTGGAGCAACCCGCCGGTGCCGGCGGACTGGTGGCCGGTGATCCGCGACGGGATGCCCGGCTTCGACCCGGCGGTGACCCCGAGCCGCTTCATGGGCGCGCTGGCCGAGCTGGTCCGCACCTCGCCGGGGGCACTGCGCAGCGACCACCCGTACGTCTCGTTCGCCGCGCTCGGGCCGGCCGCCGCACGGATCGTCGCCGACCACGGGCGGGCCGACATGCTGGGCGAGGCCTCTCCGCTGGCCCGCCTCTACGACCTCGACGCCGACGTGCTGCTGCTCGGCGTGGACCACGGCAGCAACACGTCCCTGCACCTGGCGGAGTACCGGCAGCCCGCGCCGCCCCGGCAGCGCTGCGGCGGGGCCGTGCTGACCGCCGACGGCGGCCGGGAGTGGGTGTGGTGGGACGACGTGCGCCTGGACGAGGAGTGTTTCGCCCGGCTCGGCGCCGATCTGGAGGCCACCGGCGCGGTGCGGCTCGGGCCGGTCGGCGACGGGACGGGCCGGTTGATGAAACAGCGGGCGGCGGTCGACTTCGCGGTGGAGTGGCTGGCCGGGCCCCGAGGGACGGAGGAAGCATGACGGTGAGCGCCGAGGCGTACCTGGCGATCGTGACCGAGACGATCGGCCGGGTCGCGGCCGACCAGCGGGAGAACGTGGCCCGGGCGGCGGATCTGATCGCCGCGTCGCTCCGCGCCGACGGGGTGGTGCACGCGTTCGGCACCGGCCACTCGGAGGCCCTCGCCATGGAGGTCGCCGGCCGGGCCGGCGGGCTGGTCCCCACCAACCGGATCGCCCTGCGCGACCTGGTGCTGCACGGCGGCGAGCCGGCCGACGTGCTGGGCCCGAAGCTGGAACGCGAGCCGGCCGTGGCGCACCGCCTCTACGAGCTGGCTCCGGTCCGGCCGCAGGACGTGTTCGTGCTCGCCTCGAACTCCGGCGTGAACGGGGCGATGGTCGAGTTCGCCGCCATCGTGAAGGAGCGCGGGCACGGGCTGGTGGCGATCACGTCGGCGCAGCACTCGGCCCGGATGACGTCCCGCCACCCGTCCGGGCGCAAGCTCGCCGACTTCGCCGACGTGGTGCTGGACAACGGCGCCCCGTACGGCGACGCCACCCTGCCGCTGCCCGGCGGTGGCGCGGTCGGCGCCGTCTCGTCGATCACCGCCGCGCTGCTGGCTCAGCAGATCGTCGCCGAGGTGGTCGCCCGGCTGCTCGCGGCGGGGGAGCGGCCCCCGGTCTACCTGTCCGCCAACATCACCGGCGGCGACGAGCACAACGCCGAGCTGGAGGCCCGGTACGCGGGCCGCATCCGCCGCGGATCCTGAACCGGTTTCACGCTCGGCCGGACGGGGCACAGGCTGTGCTGCCGGCGGGAGGCCCCCGCCGGCAGTACCGTCTTCCCTGGAGGTAGCGGGTGTCCAAGGAAACCGAGAAGCAGCGCTGGCAGCGCAACTTCGCCGACCTGCTCCAGGAACTGCGGGTGGCGCAGACCGGGGTGCAGATCCTGTTCGCCTTCCTGCTGACCCTGCCGTTCAGCAACGGTTTCACCCGCACCACCGAGTTCCAGCGGGACGTCTACATCGTCGCGCTGCTGGCCGCCGCCGCGGCCACCGCGATGATCATTTCGCCGGTCGCCTTCCACCGGGCGCTGTTCCGCCAGGGCCGCAAGCCGGAGCTGGTCCGCTTCGCGCACCGGATGGCCAGCGGCGGCCTCGGCTTCATGCTGATCTCGATGGTCAGCGCGGTCCTGCTGATCACCGACTTCGTGCTGGACCGCCCGATCGCATTCCTGTTGAGCGCGATCACCGGGCTCTGGTTCCTGACCTTCTGGGTGGTCCTGCCGTTCGCCCGGCGCAACTGGGGTGACGACGACATCGACGACGAGGACGACGATCCGCGGGCGCTGGCCGGCGACTGACCGCCCGGACCCGCCAAATCGGACGTGCGCGCGACGCTACCCCTGGGTAACACCCGGGGGTAGCGTCGTTCTCGTCGCACGTCGACGCAGCCGGACCGAGGTCTCCAGGAGGCAGCCGTGACCACGACACAGAACAGCCGACCCGACCCCGCCGGACACGGCGGCCCGACCGGGCGGGTGGCGCCCGTCGACGACCCTCCGCAGCCGCCGGCCGGCGCGGCGGGCGGGGCCGGGCCGCTGCCGACCGAGGCCGGCCAGGTCTCCGAGAAGGAGGCCCGGCAGGTCGCCGAGGCGGCCCGCGAGTCGGCCTGGGACCGGCCCAGCTTCGGCAAGGAGCTGTTCCTCGGCCGCTTCCAGCTCGACCTGATCAACCCCTGGCCCCGCACCGATCCGGCGGAGGCGGCGCGGGCCGAGGAGTTCCTGGCCGCGTTCGGGGCGTACCTGGACTCCGAGGTGGACGGTGCGGCCATCGAGCGGGACGCGCGCATCCCCGACGAGGTGTTCCACGGGCTGGCCCGGCTCGGCGCGTTCGGTATGAAGATCGACCGGAAGCACGGCGGCCTCGGGCTGAGCAACCTGCACTACTGCCGGGCGCTGATGCGGGCCGGCTCGGTGAACCCGTCGATCGGCGCGCTGCTGTCCGCACACCAGTCGATCGGCGTGCCGCAGCCGCTGAAGATGTTCGGCACGCCCGAGCAGAAGGAGCGCTTCCTGCCCCGGCTGGCCGCCGGCGAGGTCTCCGCGTTCCTGCTCACCGAGCCGGACGTCGGCTCCGACCCGGCCCGCCTGGCCACCACGGCCGAGCCGACCGAGGACGGCACCGGCTACCGGCTCAACGGGGTGAAGCTGTGGGCCACCAACGGCACGGTCGCCACCCTGCTGGTGGTGATGGCCCGGGTGCCGGCGGCGGAGGGGCGGCGCGGCGGCATCACCGCGTTCGTGGTGGAGGGCGACAGCGAGGGCATCACCGTCGAACGGCGCAACGAGTTCATCGGGCTCCGCGGCCTGGAGAACAGCCTCACCCGGTTCCACGACGTCTTCGTGCCGAAGGAGAACGTGATCGGCGGCGAGGGCAAGGGCCTGAAGATCGCGCTGACCACGTTGAACACCGGCCGGCTCTCGCTGCCGGCCATGTGCGTGGGCGCCGGCAAGTGGGCGTTGAACGTGGCCCGGGAGTGGGCCGCGGACCGGGTCCAGTGGGGCCGGCCGGTCGGCGAGCACGAGGCGGTCGCCAAGAAGCTGGCCTTCATCGCCGCCACCACGTACGGCATGGAGTCCATGCTCGACCTCTGCTGCCTGCTCGCCGACGACGACCGCAACGACATCCGCATCGAGGCCGCGCTGGTGAAGCTCTACGCCAGCGAGATGGCCTGGAAGATCGCCGACGAGCTGATCCAGATCCGGGGCGGGCGCGGCTACGAGACGGCCGACTCCCTGGCCGCGCGGGGCGAGCGTCCGGCCGCCGTCGAGCAGCTCCTGCGCGACCTGCGGATCAACCGGATCTTCGAGGGCTCCACCGAGATCATGCACCTGCTGATCGCCCGCGAGGCGGTCGACGCGCACCTGTCGGTGGCCGGCGACATCATCGACCCGGACGCCGGGCTCGGCCGCAAGGCGCGGGCCGGCGCGCGGGCCGGCGCCTTCTACGCGAAGTGGCTGCCCACCCTGGCCGTCGGCAAGGGCCAGGCGCCCGGGGCCTTCCACGAGTTCGGCCCGCTCGCCGGGCACCTGCGGCACGTCGAGCGGACCTCCCGCAAGCTGGCCCGCTCCACCTTCTACGCGATGTCCCGCTGGCAGGGGAAGATGGAGCGCAAGCAGGCGTTCCTCGGCCGGGTGGTGGACATCGGCGCGGAGCTGTTCGCGATGTCGGCGGTCTGCGTCCGGGCGGTCGCCGAGCGCGCCGAGCACCCGGAGAACGTCGAGCTGGCCGACCTGTTCTGCCGGCAGGCCCGGCTGCGCGTCGACGAGCTGTTCACCGGGCTGTGGTCGAACACCGACTCGGTGGACGTGGCCGCCGCGAAGCGGATCATCGCGGGCCGCTACGCCTCGATCGAGGAGGGCGTGGTCACCCCGCGCGCCGATCGGCCCTGGGTGGCCCGCTGGGAGCCCGGCCCGTCCACGGCGCAGGACGTGCGCCGCCGCATCCCGCCCGCGTCGTGACGGTCGGAGGCCCCCGCCGGACGCGGCGGGGGCCCGCCGTCAGCGGGCGACCGCCCAGGCGATCACCCCGGCCAGGATGAGGCCGTTCAGGCCGGCCAGCACGAGGTACGCGGCCGGCGGGATCCGGCGGCCCTTGCGGACGAAGCTCACCAGGACGCCCGCGTAGATCAGCAGCAGGACCGCGACGACGATCAGGAAGTACAGCACCGGCACACCTTACCGGCCGGTGCGCAGCCCGAGTCCGCGCAGCTCCAGCGCGGCGAGCGCGTCGACCGTCCCGTCGTCGCCGCGGCGCCACGCCTCGGCCACGTCCGGCCCGATCCGGTTCAACTTGGCGAGGGGCTGCCCGGCGAGCGCGCGCAGCGCGAGCAGGTCCCGCCCGGCCGGCGCGGCCGCGAGGGCCTTCGCCGCGCCGGCCCGCCGCATCCAGCGCACCCGCAGCGGCAGCCAGCCGAACAGCACCAGCCCGAGCGGGAAGACCAGCACCGCGATGGTCAGCGCCAGGGCCAGCTGGCCGACCAGTTCCTGCTGGTCGCGGCCGGCCTCGGCGACGGCGCGGGCGGCCTCGGCGGCCTTCGTGAAGGGGCCGGTCAGCTCGTCGCCGACCAGCGGCACCCGGCCGACCTTGCCGCCGGCGTCGGCCAGGTTGTCGGCGAGTCCGCCGCCGGCCCCCTCCAGCTTCTGTCCGGGTACGGCCAGCTTCTCGACGAGGTCGTGCAGCCAGAGCGCGAAGCGGATCGCCGCGTACACCCAGACGACCACGAGCAGATCGGTGAGGAGCTGACGGAGGGCGGTCGGAAAACGGTCGGCGTAGATCTTCACGCCGGACAGCGTGCCACGGCCCGGCCGTCCGGGCACGGGTCGGTTTTCTCAGCCGGCGCAGGCCGGACAGGTGCCGAAGATCTCCAGAGTGTGGCTGACCTGCGCGTACCCGTGCTCGGCGGCGACCCGCTCGGCCCAGCTCTCCACCGCCGGGCCGGCCACCTCCACGGTCCGGCCGCAGGCCCGGCAGACCAGGTGGTGGTGATGGCCCTCGCTGCACCGCCGGTAGAGGTGCTCGCCGCCGGGCGGGCGCATCACGTCGATCTCACCGGCGTCGGCCAGCCCCTGCAGGGTCCGGTAGACGGTGGTCAGACCCACCCGCTCGCCACGCTGGCGCAGCATGGCGTGCAGGTCCTGGGCGCTGTGGAAGCCGTCGACCTCGGCCAGGAGCGCGCTCACCGCGCTCCGCTGGCGGGTGTTGCGCAGTGCCCCCTCGGTCACGACGGCCCCTCCCCGGCGTGGCTGACCGCGTCGGCCACGATGTGCGCGACGTGCTCGTCCACCAGCGCGTACGCGATCTCCCGGCCGCGCCGCGAGCCGCGCACCACGCCGGCGCCGCGCAGCACCCGCAGGTGCTGGGAGACCAGTGGCTGCGGGGCGCCGAGCTTCTCCACCAGCTCGTGCACGCAGCGCTCGCCCTCGGCCAGTTCGCTGACGATCGCCAGCCGGATCGGCGCCGACAGCGCGCGCAGCAGGTCGCCCGCGCCCTCGAAGGCGTCGTACCCGTTCGTGACCGTCATCCCGTAACGGTAACCAATGCCAGCAGCGCCGGCCCGGACGGCCTCACCGCAGCACCACCTCGTGCTCCGGCGGCTCCACCACCGGCACGGCAACCGGGCGGGTCCGCCGGCGCAGCGCCCGCCGGCCGGCCGCGAGCAGCGCCACCACGAGGAACGAGCCGATCGCCAGCAGCACCACCGAGGCGCCGGGCGCGGTGTCCGCGGTGGCGGCCACCCAGACGCCGGCCCCGGCCGCGAACAGCCCCAGCGCCATGGCCGCCGTCATGGTGGACCGGAAGCCCCGGGTCACCTGCTGCGCGGTGGCCACCGGCACCACCATGAGCGCGCTGATCAGCAGCACCCCGACCGCCCGCATGGCGATGGTCACGGTCACCGCGGTCCCGACCGCGAGGAGCAGGTTCAACGCCCGCACCGGCAGGCCGGAGACCCGGGCGTACTCCTCGTCGTGGCAGACCGCGAAGAGCGCCGGGCGCAGCACCAGCATGGTCACCAGGATCGCCGCGCCGAGCACCAGGATGGTGACCAGGTCGGCCGGCGACGTCGTGGTCAGCGACCCGAAGAGGTACGCGTTGAGCGACCCGCTGCTGGCGTCGGAGAGCCCGACCAGCATCACGCCCCCGGCGATGCCGCCGTAGAACAGCAGCGCCAGGGCCAGGTCCCCGGACGTGCGCCCGCGCGAGCGGACCAGCTCGATCACGATCGCGCCCAGCGTGGCCGCCACGACCGCGACCAGCACGGGGGAGCGGTTGAGCAGCAGCCCCGCCCCGACGCCGGTGAGCGCCACGTGGCCGATGCCGTCGCCGATCAGCGCCAGCCGGCGCTGCACCAGGTAGATGCCGAGCGCCGGGGCGGCCAGCCCGATGACCAGCGCGCCGACCAGGGCGCGCAGCATGAAGTCGTAGTGGAAGAGAAGGTCCATCACATGCTCCACAGCCCGGCGGGCTCCTCGTCGCAGTGCGGGTGCACGTGGTCGTGGCCCGGCTCGGCGTGGTGCCCGGCCGGCTCCGGCACCGCACCGTCGTGGCAGATGCCGCCCTGGTGGACGACGACGGCCCGGCCGATCAGCGGGCGCAGCGGCCCCAGCTCGTGGGCGACCAGCAGCACGGTGCCGCCGCCGTCGCGGAAGGCCCGCAGCGCGTCGGCGAACGCCTCCTGGCTGGCCGCGTCCACCCCGGCGGTCGGCTCGTCGAGCACCAGCAGCTCCGGCCGGCCGGCCAGGGCCCGGGCGATCAGGGTGCGCTGCTGCTGGCCGCCGGAGAGCGTGGCGACCGGGTCGCCGGCCCGGTCGGCGAGCCCGACCGCGCGCAGCGCCTCGGCGACCGCCTCCCGGTCGGCCCGCCCCGACGGGCGCAGCACGCCCCGCCGGGCCAGCCGCCCGGAGGCCACCACCTCGCCGACCGTGGCGGGTACGCCGCTGCCCGCGCCGAGCCGCTGCGGGACGTACCCGATGCGGTGCCACTGCCGGAAGCGGCGCTGCGGCGTGCCGAAGAGGGTGACCGACCCGGCGCCCAGCGGCACCAGGCCGAGCACGGCGCGGATCAGGGTCGACTTGCCGGAGCCGTTGGCGCCGAGCACGGCGACCACCTCGCCGGCGGTGACGGTCAGGGAGACGTCGCGCAGCACGGCCCGGCCGTCGTAGCCGACGGCGGCGTGTGCGATCTGGATCACGGGTTCGGTCATGAGCAGTCCAAGGCGGTCCGCAGGGTCTGGAGGTTGGCGCGCATCGCCGAGAGGTAGTCACCGTCGGCGGGCGGGCCCTCGATCGGGTCGAGCACGGCGGTCCTGGCCCCGACCTCCCGGGCCACGGTCTCGGCGACCTTCGGGCTGACCAGCGTCTCGAAGAAGATGGTGGTGGCACCGTGCTCCCGGGCCTCCTCCGCCACCTCGGCGAGGCGCTGCGGGGAGGGCTCGGCGTCCGGGCTGAGGCCGGTGATGCCGACCTGTTCGAGCCGGTAGTGCTCGGCCAGGTAGCCGAAGGCGGTGTGACTGGTCACGATCTCCCGGCGCGGGCAGGTGGCCAGGCCCCGGGTGTAGTCGGCGTCGAGGCCGGTCAGCTCGGTGCGCAGCGCCGCCGCCCGGGCGGTGAAGTCGGCGGCCCGGTCCGGGTCGACCGCGCCGAGCCGCTGGGCGAGCCGGTCGCCGACGGTGGCCAGCCGCGTCGGGTCCAGCCAGAGGTGCGGGTCCTTCCCACCGGACTCCTCCTCGTGACCGGCCTCACCCTCGTGCTGGTGGCCGCCCGCGGCGGCGTCGAGCAGCGGTTGCACGCCGGCCACGTCGAACGCCCGGTCGCCGCCGTTCTGCTCGACCGCCTCGTCCACGGCCGGCTGGAACCCGGTGAGGTAGACGATCAGCTCGGCGTCGACCACCTGGCCCACCTGCCGGGGGTTGAGTTCCAGGTCGTGCGGCTCGGCGCCCGGCTTGGTCAGGCTGGTCACCCGGACCGCGTCACCGCCGATCTTCTCGGCGAGGAACTGGAGCGGGTAGAAGGCGGCCACCACGTCGACCCGGTCCGGGTCGCTCCCGCCGCCCCCGCCGCCCGAGCAGGCGGCGAGGCCGCCCACGGTGAGCAGGGCAGCGGTGGCGGCGGCGAGGACGCGGGGGGCTGAGCGGACGGTCATGTGACTACTGTCCGCGATAACGAAATTGATTGTCAAAAACGCATGATTGCATGTCTGCGCAGGTCAACGGTCAGAGCAGCTTCGCCAGCGCGATCGCGATCAGCAGCGTGAGCATCAGCAGCCGCAGCACCCGCGTCGCCGGGGCCTGCACCGGCCAGGTGACGGTCATCAGCCAGACCAGCCCGCCGGCCAGCGCCAGCAGCAGCAGCCCGCCCGCCGCGCCGGGCGCGAAGAGCCCCACCAGCACCAGGACCAGCGCGGCCAGGAACACCGTCGTCGGGTTGAGCCGGGCCAACCGGGACAGCACGGGAGTCTGCGTACGCTGCATGCCACAGACTCTACGAGGAGGAACCCGGTGCTGGTCACCAACCGGTTCGTGGTGGACGCCGACGAGGCGGACGAGTTCACCCGGCAGGCGCACGACGCGCTCACCGCGCTCGCCGCCCGCCCGGGCTACCTGCGCGGCGACCTGCTCCGGGCGCTGGACGACCCCGCCCACTGGTGCCTGCTCACCGAGTGGGAGTCGGTCGGGGCCTACCGCCGGGCGCTCGGCGGGTTCGACGTCAAGGTCACCGCGGTGCCGCTGCTCGCCCGGTCGGTGGACGAGCCCTCGGCGTACGAGACGCTCGCCAGTGCCGCCCCGGACGGCGAGATCGTCGTGGCGGCCAGTGATCGGGCCGCAGGTCCTTACCGCTGAGGTCGGGGGCACTACCCTGGCGCGTATGACCGCTCCCGGACCGGCCGGCCCACCACCCCCGCCCGTGCCCTCCGGCGCGCCGCCGGTGCCGGGATCCCCGGTCGACCCCGGCGCTCCCGCGCCGCCGCCCGGCGTGCCCCCGGCGTCGCCGGGCGAGCCGGGCGTCCCCGCGCCGCCGCCCGGTCCCGGTGTCGCCCCGCCGTTCGCCGCGCCGCCCACCGAGGGCGGCCGGGCCCGGCTCTGGCTCGGCCTCGGCGTCGGCGCGCTGGCCGTGCTGCTCTGCTGCGGCGGGGGCGGCGCGGCCGTGGTCGGCCTCGCCGTGAGCAACGTGCAGGCCGTCGAGGAGCAGGGCCGGGCGGTCACCGACGACTACTACCAGGCGCTCGTCGTCAAGGACTGGTCGAAGGCGTACGACCAGCTCTGCGACGACGCCCGGCGGCGCGAGTCCCGGGCGGAGTTCGAGCAGCGGGTGGCCACCGAGCCGCAGGTCTCCGGCTACCGGGTGGGCGAGGTCGACACCGCCACGCTGACCGTGCCGGTGGACGTGACCCTGGCCGGCGGCCGGCGGGAGGCGCAGACCGTCACGCTGGCGCCCGACCAGCAGACGGGCGGCATGGAGGTGTGCGGGGTGAGCTGACCGGCCCCCGGTATTCTGCTGGGCTCGGGACCGCGGTGGTCGTACCGTTGTCCCGAACCGTCCGGTTCCACTCACATCGCCCCCGCCGACCGCCAGCCGGCGTAGGAGGAAACATGCCAGCCGACCGTATCGACGCCGTCGTCAGCCTCGCCAAGCGCCGAGGCTTCGTCTTCCCCTCCAGCGAGATCTACGGGGGCACCCGGTCGGCCTGGGACTACGGTCCGCTCGGCGTCGAGCTCAAGGAGAACGTCCGCCGGCAGTGGTGGAAGACCATGGTCCAGCAGCGCGACGACGTCGTCGGCCTGGACTCCGCGGTCATCCTGGCCCGCAAGGTCTGGGAGGCCAGCGGCCACATCGCCGAGTTCGTCGACCCGCTCACCGAGTGCCAGTCCTGCCACAAGCGGTTCCGCGCCGACCACCTCGAAGAGGCGTACGAGGCCAAGCACGGCAAGCCGCTGACTTCGCTGACCGAGCTGAACTGCCCGAACTGCGGCAACAAGGGCACCTTCACCGAGCCGAAGATGTTCAACGGCCTCATGAAGACCTACCTGGGCCCGGTGGAGAGCGACGAGGGCCTGCACTACCTGCGCCCGGAGACCGCCCAGGGCATCTTCGTGAACTACAAGAACGTGGAGACGGTCGCCCGCAAGAAGCCGCCGTTCGGCATCGCGCAGACCGGCAAGTCGTTCCGCAACGAGATCACGCCGGGCAACTTCATCTTCCGGACCCGCGAGTTCGAGCAGATGGAGATGGAGTTCTTCGTCGAGCCGGGCACCGACGAGAAGTGGCACGAGTACTGGCTCTCCGAGCGCTGGAACTGGTACCTCGACCTGGGCCTGTCCGAGGACAACCTGCGCTTCTACGAGCACCCCAAGGAGAAGCTCTCCCACTACTCGAAGCGCACCGTCGACATCGAGTACCGGTTCCAGTTCGGCGGCACCGAGTTCGCCGAGCTGGAGGGCATCGCCAACCGCACCGACTTCGACCTGTCGACCCACAGCAAGCACTCCGGCGTCGACCTGTCGTACTTCGACCAGACCAAGGGCGAGCGCTGGATGCCGTACGTGATCGAGCCGGCCGCCGGTCTCACCCGCGCGGTGCTGGCGTTCCTGCTCGAGGCGTACGACGAGGACGAGGCGCCGAACACCAAGGGCGGCGTGGACAAGCGCACCGTCATGCGCTTCGACCCGCGGCTCGCGCCGGTCAAGGTGGCGGTGCTGCCGCTGTCCCGCAACGAGGCGCTCTCGCCGAAGGCCAAGCAGCTCGCCACCGACCTGCGCAAGCGCTGGGTGGTCGAGTTCGACGACTCGCAGGCCATCGGCCGGCGCTACCGCCGGCAGGACGAGATCGGCACCCCGTTCTGCGTCACCGTCGACTTCGACACCCTCGACGACAACGCGGTGACCGTGCGGAACCGGGACACCATGGGCCAGGAGCGCATCTCCCTGGACCAGGTCGAGCGCTACCTGATCGAGCGCCTGCCCGGCTGCTGACGCTGGTCACGGGGCCCCGACCGGCCGGTCGGGGCCCCGTACACTTGTCCGGTGACCGCTCCGACCCTGCCCGCGCTGCGCCCGCTCACCCTCGGCCCGCACGAGGTGTGGCCGCCGGTGGTGCTCGCGCCGATGGCCGGGATCACCAACGTCGGCTTCCGCCGGCTCTGCCGGGAGCAGGGCGGCGGCATCTACGTCTGCGAGATGATCACCACGCGGGCGCTCGTCGAGCGCAACCCGAAGACGCTCCGCATGATCGCCTTCGGCGCGGACGAGCACCCGCGCAGCCTCCAGCTCTACGGCACCGACCCGGAGATCACCGCCGCCGCCGTGCGGATCGTGGTCGAGCGGGACCTCGCCGACCACATCGACCTGAACTTCGGCTGCCCCGTCCCCAAGGTCACCCGACGCGGCGGCGGGTCGGCCCTGCCGTGGCGGCGCCGGCTCTTCGCCCGGCTGGTCCGGGCCGCGGTGGCCGCCGCGTCGCCCGCCGGGGTGCCGGTCACCGTCAAGATGCGCAAGGGCATCGACGACGACCACCTGACGTACGTCGAGGCCGGCCTCGCCGCCCAGGACGCCGGCGTCGCCGCGGTCGCCCTGCACGGGCGTACGGCCGCGCAGCGCTACTCGGGCACCGCCGACTGGGACGCCATCGCCACCCTCAAGCAGGCGCTCGACGTGCCGGTGCTCGGCAACGGCGACATCTGGGAGGCCGACGACGCCCTGCGGATGGTCGCCCACACCGGCGTCGACGGCGTGGTGATCGGGCGGGGCTGCCTGGGCCGGCCCTGGCTCTTCGCCGACCTGGAGGCCGCCTTCAACGGCCGCGCCGAGCGGCGGCTGCCGAACCTCGGCGAGGTGGCGGCCACCATGCGCCGGCACGCCGAGCTGCTCGTCGACCAGTTCGTGGCCGGCGCCCGCAACCCGGCCCGGGGCGAGCGCGACGGCTGCACCGACTTCCGCAAGCACGTCGCCTGGTACCTCAAGGGCTTCCCGGTCGGCAGCGAGCTGCGGCGCTCGCTCGCGATGATCGACAGCCTGGCCCAGCTCGACGACCTGCTCGGCAAGCTCGACCCGACCGTGCCGTTCCCCGTGGAGACCCTGGGCCAGCCGCGCGGCCGGACCAACTCCCCGGGCAGGGTCGCCCTCCCCGACGGGTGGCTGGCCAGCCGGGACGACGACACCCCGCCGGACGGCGCCGAGCTGGACGACTCCGGCGGCTGACGCGCGAAAAGGGCCCGACCCCTTCGTGGGGTCGGGCCCTTTCGCGTGTGGCGGTGTGTCAGGAGGCCGAGTAACCGCGGGTGGCGATCCAGTCGGCGAGGTTGTCCACGCTCATCCGGTAGGAGGCCATGTTCGGGTCGGCCGAGTCCGCGATGGTCACGATCTTCCCGTTGTCGCGGTAGCCCACGACGCTGATGTAGTGGCCACCCTCGAACGAGTGGGTGTTGCCGTCGGTGTCGGTGGCGGTGCCGGCGATGTTGGCGACCACGGCGCGGCCGTCGTCGACGGTGCGCACGATGTCAGCGCGCAGGGTGTCAGTCTGCTTGTCGTCGGCCTTGCCGTCCTTGATCTCCACCGACCGGTACGGCTTGCCGGTCTCCTTGTTCAGCACCGGGGTGATGTCGTTGATGCTGTTGGTGCCGTTCTCGGTGGTGCCCATCTCCTTGGCCATGGCGTCGACGTCGATGTTCTTGCCGAGCACGCTGATGGCGTTACGGGCTGCGGCGGGGCCGCAGTAGTAGAAGTTCGGCTGGGCCTCGTAGCGGACGTCCAGCTCCCGCTCGCCGTGACCCTTACGGTCGGTGCTGACCTGGGTGGCGGCCTTCTCGGCCGGCGTGGCCTGCGCGGCGATCGCGGGGCCGGCGATCCCACCGGCGGTGGCGGCGAAGCCGGCAGCGGTCAGAACGGTCTTACGCAGCAGATCGGTACGCATGATGAGTGCCTCTCTGTCGGGGGTGAGCAGCACACGCAGGGGGTGCGGGTGCCGCTAAGAAAGCTTTGGGGTGCCCGGCGATCGGGGGTGACCTGCTCGGGCGGTCCGGGGGTGTAACCATCGGCGGTGGGAAAGCGATTCCCTCGACCCTGACCCGATGTCCCGGGGGATGTAACCACCGGCGCCGGGGGATGATTCCCTGGCTGGCCGGTGCGGACCGGTGGTGCGCGGTCCGGGTGGTGTAACGACCGGGGGCCGGGGGTGATTCCCTGGCTTGCCGGCTCGGACCGGTGGTGCGGGGTCCGGGGATGTAACGACCGGTGGGGGCCGGTCATTCCGACCGGCGGTCGCCGTCGCCCGGGGGCGGGGTGCTGCGCGGTCTGCCATGTACAACGACCCCACCCCCGGCATGATTCCGCCGCCACGGTGGCGCCGACCACCCGACGGCGCCCGCTGAACCGGACATCCGGGCATGCAGCGACCCCGTTCGCGAACCAGACATCCACCCCAGGCCGACACCGACCAGCACGCGGCCACTGGACGCTGCCCGCTGGGCCAGTGCTTGACCGGCCTCGGTTGTCAGGCGTGGATCGTCCGGTGCGGTGCGGTGCGTGAGGGGTGTGGCTCGGGGCGATGTCCGGCTCAAGCCCCAACTTGTCCGTGCCGCTACACAATCTACGCAAAGCTCGCCACTGCGGCGGTGTGCCACGTGGCCCACGGCCAGGCCGACCCCGGCGAGCATCAGGGCGCGGATCCGACGAACGTCGACGGCCGCAACCGGGCGGGCGACGGCCAACCGCAATCTTGGACAGTTTCCGTTAGCAGCGAACGGAAACTGTCCAAGATCTGCGGGGGATGGCGGATACGGGACGCCGCCGTGCAGAACCACCCCGCCGTCCGCTCACTCGCCGTCGTCCGCCTTCTGCCACCGTCGTCCGCCGCTTGGGTCGTCTCCGCCGTTGTCGGCGACTCACCGTCAGCAGCGAACAGCAACTGCCAAGATCCGGCGGACCTACGACGCCGAGACGCTATTCACGGCGCTGAGGCGGGTCGGGCATGCCTCAGGAGCTGCTACGAACTTGATGACGTGGGTGACTCGCCTGACCTGCGCCGTCGTGGGGTGGTCGGCCGTCGTTGGCTGCCTTCGCCGTTGTCCGCCGCTTGCGCGGCCTCCGCCGTGTCCGCCGTCGTGGGGTGGTCGGCCGTCGTTGGCTGTCTTCGCCGTTGTCCGCCGATTGGGTCGCTCCGCCGTTGTCCGCCGTTTTGGCCGTCGTCCGCTTGCCCGTCGCCGGCCCGCCGCCAGCGCGGCGGCGCCCCTCACGACCGCGAGATGCCTGCCAGCCCCACCGCCAACCCCTGACCGACCCTCCGGGTGCGTTTGTTGTCGCCAGAGGCGCAACAAACGCACCCACACCCGATGCGCCCACCGGTGATCATGAAGTTGGCCGGCCCGAAACGGGACGAATCAACCGGTCAACCTCATGATCACCGAAGCGGCCCACCACCCGGCGCTGGCCCGCCCCCTTGGTGTTGAGCGCAAGGTCGGGCGCGACCCCTGCCGGCCGCGGCAGGGCGGGTTCAGTGGGTGTCGGCGGTCGTGTCGCGGGTCGGTTGGGTGGGGATGGTGGCCGGCGTGGGCCACGGGACGTCGGGGGAGGGATGGAAGGTGATGCCGGCGGCGGCCCAGCGCGGGCCGTGTGCGGCGAGCCGCTCGCGGAACCCGGCCCAGTCGTGCGTCGAGCGCGGAGACCAGCCGAGTTCGGCGACGGCGGGCAGACGCGGGAAGAGCATGAACTCCACCTCGGCCAGGGTGGTGACCGACTCCGTCCAGAGCGGCGCCTCGACGCCCAGCACCGCCTCGGCCGGTACGCCGGTGAGGTGCGTCCCCGGATCCCAGTCGTACGCGCGGCGCACGTCGATGAGGCCCGCCCAGTCGTGCCCGATCGGGGTGTCGGCGGCGTACTTCATGTCCAGGTAGACGCGGTTGCCGGGGGACAGGATGAGGCGGGCGCCCCGGCGTACCGCCTCGGCCATCTCGGGGTCGTCGCCGTTGGTGCCCCACCACTGGAGGACCCGCCCGTCGACGTGCCCGGCCGGGGCGAGCTGGTGCCAGCCGACCACGGTCTTCCCGGTCGCCGCGACCAGGGTCTGCGCCCGCTCGACGAAGGCGCGGTAGGTGTCGGCCGGCACCTTGAACGCCTCGTCGCCGCCTAGGTGCAGCCAGGGGCCGGGGGTCAGGGCGGCCACCTCACCGAGCACGTCGGCGACGAAGGCGTACGTCCGCTCGTCGGCGGGGTCGACGTAGCTGAACCCGACCTCGGTGCCGGTGTACGGCGGGGGCGCGACCTTGCCGGGCGTCAGCTCCGGGTAGGCGACGAGGGCCGCGTTGGTGTGCCCCGGCAGGTCGATCTCCGGCACCACGGTGACGTGGCGGCGGGCCGCGTACGCGACGATGCGCCGGTAGTCGGCCTGCGTGTAGTGGCCGCCGGGGCCGCCGCCCACCTCGGTGGCGCCGCCGACCTCGGCGAGCCGGGGCCAGGAGTCGACGGCGATCCGCCAGCCCTGGTCGTCGGTGAGGTGCAGGTGCAGGTGGTTGAGCTTGTACCGGGCCAGGTGGTCGACGACCCGCAGCACGTCCTCGACGGGGAAGAAGTGGCGGGCCACGTCGAGCATCGCCCCGCGGTAGGGGAAGCGCGGCCGGTCGACGATGCTGCCGCCGGGCACCGCCCAGCGCTCGGTGACCGGGGCGGTGCCGTCGACGGCGGCGGGCAGGAGCTGGCGCAGCGTCTGCGCGCCGTGGAACAGCCCGGCGGGGGTGGCGGCGATGATCCGCACGCCGGACGCGGTCACGTCGAGCCGGTAGCCCTCGTCACCCAGCCCGCCTGCGGCTCCGACCGCGCCGGCTGGCGGCGGGTCGGCGAGCGCCGTTTCCGACAGCGTCAGCACGAGCAGCCCGTCGGCAGCGGGGGCGTCGGCGACCGGCAGGGGGAAGCCGGTGGCGGGTCGGAGCCACTCGGCCAGCTGCTCGGCGACGTCCCGGCCGCCGGGGTCGACCCGGATCGTCGTCCCGGCGGACAGCGTGAAGTCCGCCGCCGGGTCGGGGAGCACCCGCTCCGGGGCGGGCACCACGTCGCCGAGGCGGACCGGTGCGGGCGGGGCGAGCAGGTCGCCGGCTCGCCGGGCGGCGGTGCGGGCCAGTTCGGCGGCGGCCGGCTGCCGGCCGGGGAGGCGGTCGAGCGACTCGGGGCCGCTCTCGGCGGGGGTGGTGGGGATGGTCGGCACGGCGACGACTCCGGGGTGTATTTGGCCGGGATATGGCAAAGGTGAGGTTCAGCAAAACCAGTGCCGTCAAGAGTACGAGGGAAATCGGAATTGCGTGATAGTGCGCGTGGAAGCGTTCCCAAAAACCGGTACGGACGCGGATAGTGGTGACCGTTGTGCCGAAAGTCACCGAACGGTCCCAGGCCACCCGAAGTTCGCTTAACCTTCGCGCACCGATCGCTGACGACGCCGGGATTACCGGTGGTCGCTCCCGGGGTATGTCCGAACTGAACCTTCGTTAAGTGTCAATGGCGCGCGTGGGAGGCTCTGGTGGCAGCGCAAGAGACGGTCGAGCACAAGTACGTCTACGACTTCGCCGAGGGCAACAAGGACCTCAAGGACCTGCTCGGCGGCAAGGGGGCCAACCTGGCCGAGATGACCAATCTCGGCCTGCCGGTCCCGCCCGGCTTCACGATCACCACCGAGGCCTGCAAGGCGTATCTGACGACCGGCCGGGAGCCGGACGGGCTGGCCGCCCAGATCGAGGCGCACCTGGAGTCGCTGGAGCGGGAGATGGGCCGCAGGCTCGGTGATCCGCAGGACCCGCTGCTGGTCTCGGTCCGCTCCGGCGCCAAGTTCTCCATGCCCGGCATGATGGAGACCGTCCTCAACGTGGGCCTCAACGACCGCAGCGTGGTCGGGCTCAGCGCACAGGCCGGGGGGAACGACCGGTTCGCCTGGGACTCCTACCGCCGCCTGATCCAGATGTTCGGCAAGACCGTCTGCGAGGTGCCGGGCGAGGAGTTCGAGCACGCGCTCGACGACGCCAAGCGCGCCAAGGGCACCACGAACGACCTCGACCTGGACGCCGACGACCTGCGCGGGCTTGTCGACGCGTACAAGAAGATCTTCGTCAAGCACACCGGGCGGGAGTTCCCGCAGGAGCCGCGCGAGCAGCTCGACCTGGCCATCCGCGCGGTCTTCGAGTCGTGGAACGCCGAGCGCGCGGTGGTCTACCGCCGGCAGGAGCGGATCCCGGCCGACCTGGGCACCGCGGTCAACGTGGTGGCCATGGTCTTCGGCAACCTCGGCGCCGACTCCGGCACCGGCGTCGCCTTCACCCGGGACCCGGCCAGCGGCGCGCAGGGCATCTACGGCGACTACCTGGCCAACGCCCAGGGCGAGGACGTGGTGGCCGGCATCCGCAACACCGTGCCGTTGCAGGAGCTGGAGCGGATCGACAAGAAGTCCTACGACGAGCTGCTGGACTACATGGCCCGGCTCGAGGAGCACTACAAGGACCTCTGCGACATCGAGTTCACCATCGAGCGCGGCAAGCTCTGGATGCTCCAGACGCGGGTCGGCAAGCGCACCGCCGCCGCCGCGTTCGTCATCGCCGGCCAGCTCGTCGACGAGGGCCTGATCGACCTGGACGAGGCGCTGCACCGGGTCAACGGCGCGCAGCTCGCCCAGCTGATGTTCCCGCGCTTCCAGCTCGACCACGAGTTCCAGCCGGTGGCCAAGGGCATCGGGGCCTCGCCCGGCGCCGCCTCCGGCAAGGTGGTCTTCACCTCCGCCCGGGCCGTCGAGCTGGCCGCCGAGGGCGAGTCGGTGATCCTGGTGCGCCGGGAGACCAACCCGGACGACCTCAACGGCATGATCGCCGCCAAGGGCATTCTCACCTCGCGGGGCGGCAAGACCAGCCACGCCGCGGTGGTGGCCCGGGGCATGGGCAAGACCTGCGTCTCCGGCGCGGACGAGCTGGACGTCAACGTGCCGGCGAAGCGGTTCACCGTCGCCGGGCAGACCGTCAACGAGGGCGACGTGGTCTCCATCGACGGCACCACCGGCAAGGTCTACCTCGGCGAGGTGCCGGTCATGCCGTCCGAGGTGGTGCAGTACTTCGAGGGCAGCCTCGAACCGGAGCACGTCGACAACGCGCTGGTCCGGGCCGTACACCGGATCATGACGCACGCCGACGCCACGCGGCGGCTGGCGGTCCGGACGAACGCCGACACCGGCGAGGACGCGGCGCGGGCGCGGCGGTTCGGCGCCGAGGGCATCGGCCTGTGCCGCACCGAGCACATGTTCCTCGGCGACCGGCGGGAGCTGGTCGAGCGGCTGATCCTGGCCCGCACCGACGACGAGCGGGAGTCCGCGCTGGCCGCCCTGCTGCCGTTGCAGCGGGCCGACTTCGTGGACATCTTCCGTGCGATGGACGGCCTGCCGGTCACCGTGCGGCTCATCGACCCGCCGCTGCACGAGTTCCTGCCCCCGCTGGAGCAGCTCGCGGTCAACGTGGCGGTCGCCCAGGAGCGCGGCGAGGACGTGGCCAAGGAGGAGGCGCTGCTCGCCGCCGTCCGGCGGATGCACGAGGAGAACCCGATGCTGGGCCTGCGCGGCGTACGCCTGGGCCTGGTCATCCCCGGCCTGTTCGCCATGCAGGTCCGCGCGATCGCCGAGGCCGCCGTCGCGGTCACCCGCGACGGCGCGGTAGCCAAGCCGGAGATCATGGTCCCGCTGGTCGGCGCCGTGCAGGAGCTGGAGACGGTACGCGCCGAGGCCGAGAAGATCATCGCCGAGGTGGTCGGGGACAGCGGCGTCGAGGTGCTGATCGGCACCATGATCGAGGTGCCCCGGGCGGCGCTGACCGCCGGCCAGATCGCCGAGGCGGCGCAGTTCTTCTCCTTCGGCACCAACGACCTCACCCAGATGGGCTGGGGCTTCTCCCGCGACGACGTCGAGGGCGCGTTCTTCTGGCGCTACCTGGAGCTGGGCATCTTCGGCATCTCCCCGTTCGAGTCGATCGACCGGGAGGGCGTCGGCCGGCTGGTCCGGATCGCCGCCGAGGAGGGCCGGGCGGCCCGCCCGGGGCTGAAGCTCGGCGTGTGCGGCGAGCACGGCGGCGACCCGGACTCGGTGCACTTCTTCCACGAGGTCGGTCTCGACTACGTCTCCTGCTCGCCGTTCCGGGTGCCGGTCGCCCGGCTGGAGGCCGGCCGCGCGGTGCTCACCACCACCGGTTCGGACTCCCGCTGACGGTGTGACGTTCACCGGGGCCGCCGACGCTGAGGTCGGCGGCCCCGCGTGCGTCCGGGCGCGCCTTTCCGGCCCGCCGGGCGTAACCTGGGCTCCCGCGCACGTGTCGATCAGGAAGGTGACCGCATGACCAGCGTCTGGGAGAACCTGACGGTCGACGCCCAGGATCCGTCGCGGCTCGCCCACTGGTGGGCGGAGGCGCTCGGCTACCAGGTGATCAGCGACAAGCCGGACGAGGTGGAGATCCGCCGGACCGCCGACACGCTGCCCGGCATCGTCTTCGTCCCGGTCAGCGGTCCCAAGGAGGGCAAGAACCGGCTGCACATCGACCTGCGCCCGGCCGACCTGGAGGCCGAGGTGGAGCGCCTGGTCGACATGGGCGCCCGGCACGTCGACATCGGGCAGGGCGAGGTGGAGTGGACCGTGCTGGCCGATCCCGAGGGCAACGAGTTCTGCGTGTTGCGGCAGCGGGGATGACGGTTGACCGCGGGTTCCGGCCCTGACGACGCGGCGCGCCGGGTCACCGAGGCGCCCAAGGACACCGGGTACGGGCGGTCGCCGTACGAGCGGGACCGGGCCCGGGTGCTGCACTCGGCGGCGTTCCGCCGGCTCGCCGCGAAGACCCAGGTGCACACCGCGGGCACCGACGACTTCCTGCGTACGCGGCTGACCCACTCGCTGGAGGTGGCGCAGATCGCCCGGGAGATGGGCGCCCGGCTCGGCTGCGACCCGGACGTGGTGGACACCGCCGGGCTGGCGCACGACCTCGGTCACCCGCCCTTCGGGCACAACGGCGAGGACGCCCTGGACACGCTCGCGGCCGACTGCGGCGGCTTCGAGGGCAACGCGCAGACCCTGCGGGTGCTCACCCGGCTGGAGGCCAAGGTGCTGGCCCCCGACGGCGGCTCCGCCGGGCTGAACCTGACCCGCGCCTCGCTCGACGCCGTCGCCAAGTACCCGTGGGAGCGCCGGCCCGGCCGGCGCAAGTTCGGGGTGTACGCCGACGACCGCCCGGTCTTCGCCTGGCTGCGCGCGGGCGCCCCGCCCGGCGACCGGCGCTGCCTGGAGGCGCAGGTGATGGACTGGGCCGACGACGTGGCGTACTCGGTGCACGACGTCGAGGACGGCATCCACGGCGGCTACGTCACCCTGCGTCCGCTGCTGGTGGACGCGGACGAGCGTCGGGCGCTCTGCGCCGACGTGGCGGCCGAGTACTCCGGGGAGGCCCCGGAGGACCTGGGCGAGGTGCTGGCCGAACTGCTCGCCGACCCGGTGCTCGCGCCGCTCGCCGCGTACGACGGCAGCCACCGCGCCCTCGCGGCGCTGAAGACCACCACGAGCGTGCTCACCGGCCGTTTCGTGTCGACCGTGGTGGCCGCCACCCAGGAGCGCCACGGCCCCGGCCCGCACCGCCGGTACGCCGCCGACCTCGTGGTGCCGCGCCGCATCCGGGCCCAGTGCGCGCTGCTCAAGGGCATCGCCCTGCGCTACGTGATGCGCCGCCCCGGGATCGGCCCCTGGTACGCGCAGCAGCGGGAGATCCTCGCCGACCTGGTCGCCGCCCTGCTCGACCGGGCCCCGGACGTGCTCGACCCGGTCTTCGCGCCGCTGTGGCGGGCCGCCCCGGACGACGCCGCCCGGCTGCGCGTGGTGGTCGACCAGGTGGCCTCGCTCACCGACCCGGCCGCCCTGGCCTGGCACGGCCGCCTGGTGGCGGGGCGCTGACCGGCCCTGCCGCGGTCGGCAGCCGGACAGCCCGGTGGGAGGGATCGGCGACTTAGGTTAGCCTAAGCAGCATGACGGAGCAGCGCCCGAAGAAGCTCACCGCCGCCACGGTCGTCCGGACCGAGCGGCCCACCCCGCACCTGATCCGCCTCGTGCTCGGCGGTGCGGAGCTGGCCGGCCTGCCGGTGGGCGCCTACACCGACCACTACGTGAAGTTCGTCTTCCCGCCCGCCGGGGTGCGCTACCCGCACCCGACCGACCTGGCCACCATCAAGCGCGAGTTCCCGGCCGAGCAGTGGCCGCGGCTGCGGGCGTACACGGTGCGAGCCTGGGACGCGGCGGCCGGCGAGCTGACCGTGGACGTGGTGTACCACGGCGACGAGGGGCTGGCCGGGCCGTGGGCGGCCGGGCTGCGCCCCGGCGACCAGGTGCTGTTCGCCGGCCCCGGCGGTGCGTACGCGCCGGACCCGGCGGCCGACTGGCACCTGCTGGCCGGGGACGAGAGTGCGCTGCCGGCGATCGCCGCCGCGCTGGAGCGGCTGCCCGCCGGCGCGCCCGCCAAGGTCTACGTCGAGGTGGGTGGCCCCGCCGACGAGCTGCCCCTGGCCAGCGCGGGCGCGGTCGAGCTGCGCTGGCTGCACCGCGCCGGCCGGCCGGTGGGCGAGCCGCTGGTCGAGGCGCTCCGGGCGCTGGACTTCCCGCCCGGCCGGGTGCACGCCTTCGTGCACGGCGAGGCCACCGCGGTGAAGGAGCTGCGCCGGTTGCTGCGGGTCGAGCGCGGGGTGCCGCGCGGCGACCTGTCGATCTCGGGCTACTGGCGGCGCGGCATGGACGACGAGGGCTGGCGCTCCACGAAGGCCGCCTGGAACGCCCAGGTCGAGGCCGAGGAGTCGGCGGTGGTCGCCGCCTGACCGGTCACGCCCCCCGGACGGCCAGCCGGTAGAGCTCCGGGAGCAGCCACGGGGCGATCCACCGCTGCACGCCCTCCGGCGTGAAGTGCAGCCCGTCGCTGCGCACCCGGACCCCGCCGGCGTCCCAGGTGAACCGGCCGTCCGGGCAGGCCCGCCGGTTGAGGTCCAGCACGGTGGCGTGGTGCCGGTCCGCCGCCGCGCGCAGCAGCCGGTTCCACGCGTCCACCCGGGCCGGGTCGTCCTCCGGCCAGAGGCCGCCGTCCGGCCGTTCCGCCCGCCGGGTGTACGGCGCGGTCAGCAGGGTCACGTGCGCTCCCCGGCTGGACGCGATGCCGACGGCCCGGTCCAGTTCGCCGGCGAGGTACCGGTCGAACGCCGGCTCGCCGACGTGCTGCCAGCGCCCGTCGAGCCTGCGGTCCATCAGCTCCCAGCGGTCGAGCAGGATGACCGCCACGTCCGGGTCGTCGGCGCGGACGCCCCGCTGCCAGCGGTCGTCCCAGTGCTCGCAGCCGGGGTAGTTCGGGTGCGGCTCGCCGATGTAGCGCACCTCGGGGAGCCGGGCGATGCCGCAGCCCTGCACGGCCCGCACGCTGACCGCGAACTTCTGCTGCTCGGGCAGGTAGGTGCCGAGCGACCACGAGACGGAGTCGCCGAGGAAGGCGATCCGGGGCGGTCCGGGCCGCCGTCCCGGGCGGCGCGCCGGGGGCACCGCGGTGGGGGAGCCGGCGGCGCCGGCCGTCGGGGGCGCGGCGTCGAGGGCGATCGCCGGCTTCGGCGGCGGAGCGGGTGGCACGGTGCCGAGCACCGCGACCGCGGCCACGCCGGCCACCGCCGTACCGGCCAGCGCGGGCGCCGGCCGGGGCAGCCGCCGGGCCCGCCGGATCGGGCGCTCCACCAGCAGGTACGACGCGCCGGCGGCGGCCAGCGTCACCGCGCACCGGGCGGCGAGCAGGGCGGGCCCGGTCAGCCCGGTCCGCTCGGCGGTGAGCCACTGGAACAGGGGCCAGTGCCAGAGGTAGACGCCGTAGGAGATCCGGCCGAGCCAGACCAGCGGCGCCAGGGCGAGCAGCCGCGCGGTGGGGGAGGCGGGGCTGACCGCCGCGTGGGCGACGACCGCCGCGACCGCGAGGGCGGCCGCGGTCAGGCCACCCCGGTAGAGCCAGGCGTCGCCGCCGTCGGCGGTGGCCCAGCACCAGCCGGTGAGGGCGGCCCCGGCCAGTGCCAGGCCCCCGAGGACCGGGTGCCGTGCCGGCCGGCCGGTCGCCGCCTCGCTCCGGAGCGCCAGCAGCGCGGCGAGCGCGGCGCCGACCAGGAGGGCGACCGCCCGGGTGTCGGTGCCGTAGTAGACGCGGTCCGGGGCGCCGGGGGTGAACAGCGCGGCGGCGGCGACCGCCGAGCCGGCCGCGCCGAGCAGGACGACCGGGAGCACGGCGGCGGGCCGGCGGCCGGGTGCGCTCGCGCCCCGCCGGGCCGCCCAGGCCAGCAGCGCGATCAGCAGCAGCGGCCAGAGCAGGTAGAACTGCTCCTCGATGCCGAGCGACCAGGTGTGCTGCAGCGGGGACGCGGTGCCGGTGGCGGCGAAGTAGTCCCCGTCCCGGTTCGCCATCCGCCAGTTCGCGACGTACCCGAGCGCGGCCAGCTCGTCCCAGCGCAGCGCGCCGAGTTCGGTGCCCGGCATCAGCTTCCGGGAGACCAGCAGCACGACGAGGAGCACGAGCAGCAGCGCGGGCAGCAGCCGGCGCACCCGCCGGCCCCAGAACGCGACGAGGTCGACGCGGCCGGTGTCGCGGTGCTCGGCCAGCAGCAGCGAGGTGATCAGGAACCCGGACAGCACGAAGAAGGCGTCCACCCCGAGGAAGCCGCCCGGGAGGGTGGCGACCCCGCCGTGGAACGCGAGGACGGCCGCGACCGCGAGCGCCCGGACCCCGTCCAGGGCCGGTTGGTACGGAATCCTGGCCCCGCGCGTACCCGACATGGCCGGGTTGTCCCCGTCGGCGGCCGCCTTACACCCGGAAGTGGGTGTACCCCAGGTTGTAGTAGAGGTGCTACATTTCGCGGTATGACTGCGGTCGAACTGTCGGGGGTCGCCACGGCTCCCCACGCGGACGTCGAGGACCTGGTGCTCGACGTCCGCGACCTGCGCATGCGGTACGGCACCGTCGACGTGCTGCACGGGGTCGACCTCACGGCCCGGCGGGGTGAGGTGCTCGCCCTGCTCGGGCCCAACGGGGCCGGCAAGACCACCACCGTCGAGATCCTGGAGGGCTTCCGGCTGCGGTCGGCCGGTTCGGTCCGGGTGCTCGGCGTCGACCCCGGCAGGGGCGACGAGCGTTGGCGTTCCCGGCTGGGCGTGGTGCTCCAGTCCTGGCGCGACCACGGCAAGTGGCGGGTCCGGGACCTGCTGTCCCACCTCGGCGACTTCTACGCGCCGTACGCCACCGACCGGATCGCCCGGCCGTGGCCGGTCGACGACCTGCTGGAGACCGTCGGCCTCACGGCGCAGGCGGACAAGCGGGTGGCCCGGCTCTCCGGCGGCCAGCGCCGCCGGCTCGACGTGGCGGTCGGCATCGTGGGCCGCCCGGAGCTGCTGTTCCTGGACGAGCCGACGGTCGGCTTCGACCCGGCCGCCCGGCGGGAGTTCCACGAGCTGGTGCACCGCCTGGCCGACCTGGACGAGACCACCATCCTGCTCACCACGCACGACCTGGACGAGGCGGAGAAGCTGGCCGACCGCATCCTCATCCTGGCCGGCGGCCGGATCATCGCCGACGGTTCGCCGGACGAGCTGTCCCGCCGGGTCGCCGGCGACGCGGAGATCCGCTGGACCCGCGACGGCGAGCGGTTCGTGCACGCCACGGCCGACGCCACCGGCTTCCTGCGCGACCTGCTCCGCGAGCACGGCGACCGCGTGCAGGAGCTGGAGGTGCGCCGGGCCAGCCTGGAGGACGCGTACATGGCTCTGGTCTACGAGGAGGAATCCGGGGTCCGGACCGGCCGGACCGACCGGGTGTGGCAGCAGGGGAGCGACCGATGAACCCGACCATGGCGGCCGTCCGGGCCGGCTTCCGGCGCGGCGGGATCGAGCTGCGCAACACGTTCAGCAACGGCCAGGACTTGTGGAACTACTTCTTCCCGACGGTGGCGCTGCTGATCACGATGTTCTTCATGCGCGGCTCCACCGTGCCCGGCACCTCCTTCTCGCTCGGCGCCCGCACGCTGCCCAGCGCGCTCGGCATGGGCCTGGCCTTCGGCGGCATGCTGGTGCTCGCCTCGCAGCTGGTCATGGAGCGCGAGGAGGGCACCCTGCTGCGCGCCAAGGCCACCCCGAACGGGATGCTCGGCTACCTCATCGGCAAGATCACCCTGATGTCGACGGTGGCGCTGCTGAGCATGCTCCTCCAGCTCGTGCCGGCGCTGTTCTACCTCGACGGGCTCCGGCTGGCCAGCGCGTCGGCCTGGTTCACCCTGCTCTGGGTGGCGGTGCTCGGCCTCGTCGCCACCCTGCCGATCGGCGCGGTCTTCGGCGCGCTGATCGAGAACCCGCGCAACCTCGGGCTGGTCATGCTGCCGAACATCGGCCTGATCGCCCTGTCCGGCATCTTCTACCCGATCAACGGCTACCCGGGGTGGCTCCAGGGCGTCGCGCAGGTCTTCCCGATCTACTGGCTAGGGTTGGGCATGCGCTCGGCGCTGCTCCCCGACGACCTGGCCGCGGTCGAGCTCGGCGGCTCCTGGCGCCACCTGGAGACCCTCGGGGTGCTCGGAGCGTGGGCGGTGCTCGGGCTGGTGCTGGCCCCCGTGGTGCTGCGGCGGATGGCCCGGCGCGAGTCCGGCTCGCGGGTGGCGGCCCGTCGCGAGCGGGCCATGCAGCGGGTCGGATGAGAGGGCGCCCATGAGCGAGGTCGTGCACAACCGGATCGCCGTGCTGCGTGCCGAACGGGGGATCTCCCGGCGGCAGCTCGCCGACGCGCTGGGCGTGCACTACCAGACGGTCGGCTACCTGGAGCGGGGCGAGTTCCGGCCCAGCCTGCACCTGGCGCTGCGGATCGCCGCCTACTTCCAGGTGCCGGTCGAGGTGGTCTTCTCCATCGAGCCGTTCCCGCGGATCGGTGACGCCGCCACCGGGGCGGGCCGCACGGCGTGACCCGGGGGCGGGCGGCGTCCGCCACACGCCCGTCCCCCCGACCGCCGGATCGTCGGTCCGGCAGGGCAGGATGTACGCCGAGGAGGTGGCGGAGATGGCGGGGCGGATCCGGGACGAGGACATCGCGCTGGTCCGCGAGCGCACCTCGATCGCCGAGGTCATCTCCGACACGGTGACGCTCAAGTCGGCCGGCGGAGGCAACCTCAAGGGCCTCTGCCCGTTCCACGACGAGAAGAGCCCGTCGTTCAACGTCTCGCCGGCCCGCAACGTCTGGTACTGCTTCGGCTGCGGTGCCGGCGGCGACGCGATCAAGTTCCTGATGGACGCCGAGCACCTGAGCTTCGTCGAGTCCGTCGAGCGGCTCGCCGACCGCGCCGGCATCCAGCTGCGCTACGTCGAGGACGACCGCTCGGCCCCGCGCGCCCGTCCCCAGCAGGGGCAGCGGCAGCGCCTGGTGGCCGCGCACGCGGCCGCCGCCGAGTTCTACCGGGGCCAGCTCACCACGCCCGGCGCCCGGGCGGCGCGGGAGTTCCTCGCCCAGCGGGGCTTCGACCGGGCGGCCGCCGAGCGCTACGGCTGCGGCTTCGCCCCCGACGCGTGGGACCTGCTCACCAAGCACCTGCGCCAGCAGGGCTTCACCCACGACGAGCTGGTCACGGCGGGGCTGTCCCGCCCGTCCCGCTCGGGCAGCCTGATCGACCGGTTCCGGCGCCGGCTGCTCTGGCCGATCCGCGACCTCACCGGCGACGTCATCGGCTTCGGCGCCCGCAAGCTCTTCGACGACGACGACGGCCCGAAATACCTGAACACCCCCGAGACGCCGATTTACAAGAAGTCCCACGTCCTCTACGGCATCGACCAGGCCAAGCGGGAGATCGCCAAGCAGGGCAAGGTGGTGGTGGTCGAGGGCTACACCGACGTGATGGCCTGCCACCTGGCCGGCGTGCCGACCGCCGTGGCGACCTGCGGCACGGCGTTCGGCGCCGACCACATCGGGGTGCTGCGCCGGCTCCTGATGGACACCGACGCGGTCGCCGGCGAGATCATCTTCACCTTCGACGGGGACGCCGCCGGCCAGAAGGCCGCCCTGCGCGCCTTCGAGGACGACCAGCGCTTCGTCGGGCGCACCTTCATCGCGGTCAGCCCCGACAACATGGACCCGTGCGAGCTGCGCCTGGCCAAGGGCGACCTCGCGGTCCGCGACCTGGTCGCCCGCCGCGAGCCGCTTGTCGACTTCGCGCTCCGCCACATGATCAACCGCTACGACCTGGACACCGTCGACGGCCGGGTGGAGGCGATGCGCCGGGCCGCCCCGCTGGTCGCCAAGATCAAGGACCGGGAGAAGCGCCCCGAGTACGTCCGCAAGCTCGCCGGGGACCTCGGCATGGAGATCGAGCCGGTGCAGCGCGCGGTGCTGGCCGCCGCCAACGGGCAGCCCGCCGGCGCGGTCGCCGCACCCGCCCGCCCGGCCCCGGCCGCGCCCAGCGTGGACAGCCCGCAGTCGATGGTCGAGCGGGAGGCGCTGAAGCTGGCCCTCCAGGAGCCGGTGCTGGCCGGGCCGATGTTCGACGCGGTCGAGGCGGCCGCCTACCGGCACCCGGTCCACGCCGCCCTCCGCGCCGCCATCGCCGCGGCCGGCGGGGCGGCGACGGCCACCGGCGGCGCGGTCTGGATCGAGCAGGTCCGCGACGCCTGCGACGACCTGGCCGGCCAGGCGCTCGTCGGCGAGCTGGCGGTGGAGCCGCTGCGCATCGACGGCGAGCCCGACCCCCGGTACGTCTCGATCACCATGGCCCGCCTCCAGTTCGGCTCGGTGACCGGGCGGATCAAGGACCTGAAGTCGAAGATCCAGCGGATCAACCCGGTGAGCAACAAGGACGAATACTTCGCCCTCTTCGGGGAGCTGCTCTCGCTGGAACAGCACGCGCGGGCGCTGCGCGAGCAGGCCGCCGGAGGGCTGTGATGGGACTCTTCAACCGCAAGCCCAAGCTGCCGCCCGCCGACCGCCCGCCGCTGCGCGGTGACGAGCGGGTGCTCGCCTGGGCCGCCGTCGGCAACGGCGAGGGCGACGGCGTCGTGGTGGCCAGCAACCTCGGGCTGTGGCTGCCCGGCCGCGGGGAGCGGATCGGCTGGCACGACATCCTCAAGGCGGTCTGGTCCGGCCGGGAACTCACCGTCACCCCCGCCGACCGGGTCACCGAGCGGGACGGCTACGTCGTGGTGGCCGACTGCCCGGCCGAGACCTACCTGCTGCTCGACCCGGGCGATCTGCCCCACCAGGTGCGGGCCCGGGTCACCCGCTCGGTCGCGTACACGGCGCACCACCAGGTGCCGGGCGGCGCCGGCCGCGTCGCCGCCCGCCGGGTCCCGGGCGTGGACGGGCTGACCTGGACGGTGCGCTACGACCCGGGCACGCCCACCGACGACGAGGCGGTGACCGCCGAGACCGACCGGCTCGTCGCCGCCGCCCGGGCGGCCACCGCCCCCGCGAACCTCTGAGCTGTGCTCGAGCGCGGCCGGCGCTCAGCGTCGGTCGCCCCGCTTGTGCTTGGCGCGGATCCTGAACCCGGCGCCTCCGTGGCCGGGCGCACCAGGACGAGGCCGGCGCCGCGGCGTGCCGGGCGGGAACCAGCGCCGGAGCGGGATGCGGGACAGCAGCAGCGGAACCGCCACGACCAGGATCGCGAACCCGGCGACGCCCAGCCCGCCCTGGATGCGGCCCCGGTGCCCGCTGAGCTGGTCGAAGTCGGTGACGAAGTCATCCGGGTCGGCCGGGTTCACCCAGATCGGCACCTCCTCGCCGATCGACCGGCACACCTCGACGCAGCCGACCTCCTGCTCGTACGTCCGGCCGGCCAGGTCGTACCGGAGGTGCATCGTGGTCGACGAGCTGGTCCGGTTGCCGCCGCGCTTCGTCACCTGGTCGTAGACGAGCGCCCGCGCGGGCACTCCGGTCTCCCGCAGTTCGGTCCCCCAGTGGTCGAGCGCGGACTGGGTGTGGAACGGCAGCCACAGCAGCGCGCCGCCGGCCAGCACCAGCAACACGCAGCCGAGGGTCGCCAGGGCCGACGAGTGGCGCTGCATGATCACGCGATCAGCATGCCGGGAGGACGCAACACCGGGCCGGGCTGCGGTCAGCCGCTGCGGTAGAAGCGCGCGGCTCCCGGGTGCAGCGGGATCGGATCGGTGGCGGCGGCGCTGTCCCGGGTGAAGTTCGCCGCCTCCGGGTGCACCCTGATCAGCTCGCCCTGCCAGGTGAAGAGCACCCGGGTCAGGTCGTACGCGAGCTGGTCCGGCATGTCCGCCGCCACCAGGATCACGTTCGCCACCGTGATGGTCGGGATGGCCGCCGGGGTGCCGTAGATGTCCTTGGGCAGGATGGCCGTCGTGTAGACCGAGCCGAAGCGGGCGGACAGCGGTTCGATCAGCTCGGTGAGCGGGAGCAGCCGGAACGCCCCGGGCGCGCTGGAGAGCAGGTCCTTGACGCCGGGGGTGGGCAGGCCGCCGGAGAAGAACATGGCGTCCAGGCTGCCGGCCCGCATCCGCTGCACCGTCTCCGGCAGCGACAGGTTGAGCCGCTGGATGTCGCGGGCCGGGTCGATCCCGCCGGCGGTGAGCAGCCGGCCGGCGATGATGTCGGTGCCGGACTTCGGCGAGCCGGTGGAGATCCGCTTGCCGCGCAGGTCGGCGAAGCTGTCGATCTTCCCGTCGGCGCGGACGATCAGGTGGGTGTAGTTGCTGTAGACCCGGGCCAGCGCGCGTACCGGCTGCGGCTGGCCCTCGAAGCCGCCCCGGCCGCTGACCGCGTCGGCGGCCGTGTCGGCCAGGCTGAACGCGATCTCCATGTCGCCGCCGGCCAGCCGGGTGATGTTCTCCACCGAGGCGCCGGTCGGCTCGGCCCGCGCCTCGTACCCGGGCAGGTGCCGGCTGATCAGGTCGGCGTAGCCGCCGCCGAGCTGGTAGTAGACGCCTGTGGTGTTGCCGGTGGCCAGGAAGATCCGGCCGTCGTGCCAGGCCCTCGGCTCGGTGGCCGCCCCGCCACAGCCCGCCAGCAGGGCGGCCAGCAGGAGGGCGGCGACCAGCCGCGGCGGGCGGCCGGTCACCGGCGGGCCGCCGGTTCCAGCGCCTCCGCCACCCGCTGGACCAGCGTCGCCGTCTCGTAGCCGATCTGGCCCAGGTCGCAGCCGGGCGCGGCGAGCACCCCGAGCAGCGCGCGCTCGCCGACCGCCATCACGAGCATCACCCCGCCGTCCATGTCGACGATCTGCTGGCGTACCCGGCCGGCGGACATCAGCCGGGCCGCGCCCACGGTCAGGCTGGCCAACCCGCTGATCACCGCGGCGAGCTGGTCCACCTGGTCGGGCGCGAGGTCGGGGGACGCGGCCAGCCGCAGGCCGTCCTCGGACACCGCGAGGGCGTGGGACACGTCCGGCACCTGCTCGGCGAAGTTCGCCAGCAGCCAGTCGAGCCCGGCGGTCACGGGTGGGGTCATGGATTTCTCCCGGTGGGTGTGGTGTTCGGGGCACGGCGCATCGCGCTGGCCACCCCCTCGGCGAGGGCGGACAGGCGGGCGCGTACCACCTCGGGGTCGAGCAGGTCGTCCGCGGGCCGGGGCGGCGGGGCGGCGGTGGGCAGCGCCGCGGGGAGCTGCCCGCCGCGGGTCCGGCGCGGCAGGCCGGCCCCGGTGGTCCCCGCGGGCGCCGGGGAAGTCGCCGGCCGGATCCGGGTGGCGCTCGGCGCCAGCAGGGCGGCGCCCGGTGGGCGTACGGCGGCGACGCCCCGGACGGGGCCGGCGGGCAGCGGCGGCCCGGCGGCGACCGGCCCGGCGACGGCCGGCGCGGGGGCGGTGGCGACCAGGTCGCGGGCGCCGGTGGCCGGCCGCCGCGGGGCCGGGCCGGTGGCGCGGGGCCGGAACCAGGGCGCCGGGCGGCCGGTCGGTTGGCCGCGCTCGGCGGCCGGCCGCCGGGTCACCGACTCGATCCGGGTGAGCACCGACTCGGGCACGTCCACCTGGGCGATCGTGCCGCTGGCGGTGTGGTGCAGCTGCACCCGGATCCCGTGCCGGGCGGCCAGGTGGGCCACCACGTGCAGGCCCATGCTGCCGGCCGCGGCGCTGGACAGCGTGGCCGGCGCGGCGAGCCGCTCGTTGATGGTGGCCAGCCGGGTCTCGCTGATGCCGATGCCCTGGTCGTGCACCCGCAGGGTGAGCCCGTCCACGGTGCGCCGCCCGTCGACCAGCACCCGGGCGTCCGGCGGCGAGTAGACGGTGGCGTTCTCCAGCAGCTCGGCCAGCAGGTGCACCAGGTTGCCCGCCGCCGCGCCGTGCACGGCGGCGGTCGGCACGTCGATCTCCACCCGCGGGTAGTCCTCGATCTCGGAGGCGGCAGCCCGGACGACGTCGTCCAGGAGCAGCGCGCCCTCGTGCCCCCGGCCGGGTTCGCCGCCGGCGAGGACCAGAAGGTTCTCCCCGTTGCGGCGCAGCCGGGCGGCCAGGTGGTCCAGGGCGAAGAGCCGGGCCAGCGCGTCCGGGTCGGTCTCCTCGCGTTCGAACTCGTCGAGCAGGCGGAGCTGGCGGGTGATCAGCGTGCGGATCCGGCGGGCGAGGGCCTCGGCCATCCGGGTCACGTCCAGCCGCAGCTCGGCCTGCTCGCCGGCGAGCCGCAGGGCGGCCTTGTTGACCGTGTCGAACGCCTCGGCCACCTGGGCCACCTCGTCGCGGCCGCGGCGGATCCCGTCGGTCAGCCGGGTGGCCGTGCCCGCGCCGGGCGCGCCCTCGCCCGCCGCGATCGCGGTGATCCGGTCCGGCAGCTCCCGGTTGGCCATCGTGAGCGCCGCGACCCGCAGCCGGCGCAGCCGCCGGCTGGTCCGGACCGCCAGCAGCACGGCGGTGAGCAGCGAGCCGAGCGCCACGGTGCTGGTCGCCCCGGCGGTGAGCAGGGCCCGCTGCCGGGCGGTCCGGGCCAGCGCGGCGGCGTCCCGGTCCAGCCCGTCGGACAGTTGCCGGCCGAGCAGGTTGTAGCGGCGGATGGTGCCGCTCTGCGCCACGTACCAGGCGTCGCCGTCGGTCTTCAGCGACTCCGGCCCGCCGTCGCTGTCCAGCACGCCGTCGCGCATCCGCCGGGCCGTCTCCACGTCGGCGCCGCCGACCAGCCGGTACCAGGCGGAGTTGGCGGGGCCGGCGGCGATCCGGAGGAACTCGGCCTGGCGCTGCTCCCGGGCGCCCCGGAGCCGGCCGAGCAGGGCCAGCTCGCCCCGGACCAGCGCGCCCCGCACGAACACCCCGCGCAGCAGGTCGCGTTCCAGTGCCGAGAGGTGCTCCTGGGCGGCCACCGCGGCCACCTCGCGCGCCTCGTTGGCCAGCTCGGCGTCGCGGAGCTGGGCGGGCAGCGCGTCGGCGACGGCGAGCAGGGATTCGACAAGCGAGGCGTACGCCGGGTCGGCCCGGTCCCCGCCGAGCGCCAGGTCCCGCGTCGGCGCGAGCTGGCCGAGCCGCCCGTCCGCGTCGTTGAGCACCGGGGTGAGGTCGGGTGCGGCCCGGCGGGCGTCGCCGCTCGCGGCGCGGTAGCGGGTGACCGCCGCGTCCACCCGGCGCCGCTGCGCGTCGACGAGCGGCCGGCCGGCGGCGCCGCCGCGCTGGCGAAGTGCCGCCGTCTCGCCCAGTTCGCGTTCCAGCTCGTGCACCAGCCGCACGGTGGCGGTGGCGGTGCCGGCGAGCACGCGGGCCCGGTCGGCGTCGGCGGAGGCGTCCAGCGCGGCGCCGGTCTGGGCGGCGCCCAGCACCACCAGGCCGACCGTGGCCACCAGGATCGGCGCGAGCAGTTGGACCCGGACCGAGCGGAGGTGCCCGGTGCGGTCCGCGGGCCGGTGGTGCCGGCGTACGCGGGCGGGGTGGGGCAGCGGCACGGGGGTCTCCCGGGTCGTTCGTCGGGTGGCCGGGCCCGGACGGGTGGTCCGGGCCCGGCTCGTCGGGGTCAGCTCGCGCCGAGGTCCTTGAGCGCCCGGTCCGCCCCGCGGTGCAGCCCCACCGGGTCGGTCTTGCGGGCATTGGCCAGGTCGATGCCCTTGGCGGCGGGGTTGGCCTGGGCCAGGGTGTCCTTCTTCTCGAAGACCGTCTTCGTGATCACGCAGGCCACGTCGGCGTCGAGGTTGTCGCGGACCAGCAGCACGTTGGGCACCACGATGGTGGGCACGTCGGCGCCGGTCCGGTAGATGTCCTTGCCGATGGTGCCGGCCTGGTACGCCGGGTTCAGCTCGGCCATCTTCGGCAGCAGCGGGCTGATGTCGAGGAACCTCACCTTGTCGCCGGCGGTGGTGAACAGGTCGGTGACCCCGCCCGTGGGCACGCCGCCGGACCAGAAGAAGCCGTCGATGCTGCCGTCCTTCATCCCGTCGACGGTCTTGGTCAGGTCGAGCCGCTGCGCCTGGACGTCCGTGGCCGGGTCCAGCCCGGCGGCGGTGAGCAGCCGGTTGGCGATGACCTCGGTGCCGGACTTGGGCGACCCGGTGGAGATCTTCTTGCCCTTCATCCCGGCCACCGAGGTGATCCCGGAGTCGGCCCGGACGACCACCTGCGTGTAGTTGTCGTAGATCCGGGCCAGCGCCTTGACCGGCTGCGGGGAGCTGAAGCTGTCCTTGCCCTGCACCGCGTTGACCGCGGTGTCGAAGAGGGAGAACGCCACGTCGTACTGGCCGGCCACGAGCTGTTCCACGTTCTGCACCGAGGCGCCGGTCTCGGCGGCGGTGCCGGTGAGTCTGCCGCCGGTGGCCGCCGAGAGCTGGCCGGCCAGCGCGTTGCCGACCACGTAGTAGACGCCGGTGGCGTTGCCGGTGGCGATGCCGACCCGGGTGTCCTTGGTGACCTCGCAGGTGATCTCACGGGCGGCGTCGTCCTTCGCCGCGCCGTCCTGACGGCCCCCGCATCCGGCGGCTCCGGCCGCGACCAGGGCCAGCGCCCCGACGCCCGCGGCGATCCGCACGTCGATCCGTCTCACTCTCTCTCCTCCCGGTGGTCCACCAATTCAGGGACCGACGGGCCGCCGGCGCGACCGGCGGAGCCACGTCGGACGAGCACGCCCGCGACGGCCAGCGCGGCGAGCACCGCGCCGACCGCGACGGGCAGGGGTTCCAGCCAGAGCAGCACCAGCCCGGCGACCGCGCCGAGGATCCGCTCCGGCGTGCCGGCCGGGCCGACGCCGGGCAGCCAGCCGCCGGCCGCCACGGCCAGCACGGTGACGCCGAGCGCCGAGACCACCGCGGCCACCGCGATCCGCCCGGCGCCGCCGATGCCGAGCAGGCCGAGGCCGGTCGGCGTGATCACGAAGGCGATCGGGATGAGGTACGCGGGCAGCGCGTACCGCAGGGTCTGCCACATGGTCGGCACGAGCCGGCCGCCGGTGACCGCGGCGGCGGCGACCGCGGCGAGTGCGGTGGGTGGGGAGACCTCGGACAGCACCGCGAAGTAGAAGACGAACATGGCCGCGGCGGGGGCGGCGACGCCGAGGTGCAGCAGCGCCGGGCCGATGATCACCCAGCCGATCACGAAGGAGGCGGTGACCGGCACGGCGAGCCCGAGCAGGCTGAGCGCGACGGCGGCGAGCAGCGCGGTGAGGGCGAGCACCACGGCGGGCTCGGAGCTGACCGTCTGCGCCCCGCTGACCAGCAGCGCGGCGGCCTGCGGGCCGAGGCCGGTCTTGGTGGTGGTGGCGGTGATGATGCCGGCCGCGGCGCAGACCGCGCTCACCGCGAGCACCCCGCGGACGCCGCCGCTGAGCGCCTGGACGAGGCGGGCGGGGGTGAGCCGGTGCCGGCGGTCCAGGAAGGAGAGCGCGGCGGCCAGCACGGTGGCGGTCACCACGGCCCGGGTCGCCGAGGCGCCCGTCGCGAGCACCACGATGATCACGAGCAGCGACAGGAAGTGGTAGCCGAAGCGGAGCAGCAGCCGCCCGGCCGAGCCGGTGTCGATGACCACCGGGCGGACCCCGGAGCGCCGGGCGTCGATCTCGACGGAGAGCAGGATGCCCAGGTAGTAGAGGATCGTCGGCACGGTGGCCCAGCCGAGCACCTGGAGGTAGGACACCCCCAGGTACTCGGCGATGATGAACGCCGCGGCGCCCAGCGTGGGCGGGGAGAGGATCGCGCCGACGCCCGCGGCGGCCAGCATGCCGCCGGCCCGCTCGGGCGGGTAGCCGGCGCGGCGCAGGATCGGCCAGGTCACCGCCCCGATGCTGACCGTGGTGGCGGCGCCCGAGCCGGAGACCGTGCCGAGCAGGAAGCCGGAGGCGACGGCCGTGCGCCCGGCGGCGGTGCGGGAGCGGCGGAACGCGGCGGCGGAGAGCTCGACGAAGAACCGGCCGGCTCCGGAGAGGTCCAGCACCGCGCCGTAGATGGTGAACAGCACGATGTACGAGGCGGCCACGTCCAGCGGGGTGCCGTAGAAGCCGCTGTCGGAGTTGTAGAACGCGTCGACGAGCTGCGCGAAGTCGAGCCCGGCGTGCGCCACCGGCCAGGACTGCGGCAGCAGCCCGCCGTAGTAGCCGTAGGCGAGGAACAGCAGGCAGACGGCCGGGAGGATCCAGCCCGTGGTGCGCCGGCACGCCTCCAGGAGCAGGAGCAGCAGCACGGTGCCCAGCACCACGTCCAGCGGCACGAGCAGGCCCTGCCGGTCGAGGAACGCGTCGTAGCCGCCACCGCCCGCGCCGAGGGTCACCGGCAGCACGGGGTAGAGGCAGGCCAGGAGCGCGACGGCGGCGAGCAGCCAGTCGGCCGGGCGGGGGCCGCGCCGCTCGGCCGGCTCGTCGCCGGCCGGCCGGCGCCGCAGCCGCACCCCGGAGGGGTACGCCAGGAACACCATCGGCAGCACGCCGGCGAGGAAAAGAATGAGGTAGTACTTGCTGCCCTGCGGAAGCGGGAAGAACACCTGCCAGAGCGCGAGCAGGGCGACGGTGAGGGTGCCGCCGGTGAACAGCAGCGCGACCGGTCCGGTCAGCACGCGCCCCGGTTTCTCGTCCTCGAACCGGGCCGCCAGTTCCCGGGTGTCGTGGGGCGTTTCCGCCGGCCCGTCGTCGGCCCGTACCGGATCGGCGACCGCGCCGTCGTCGGGTGGGAGCGGCACGGTTGCGGTGTCCACGTCGGACGCCGTGGATGGCGCCGCAGGGGGCCGCGGCGGCGGAAGATTCGCGTCGGAAGAGCGAACGGGCGGCACGAGGGGGCACGATACGCGAATCGTCTACACCATGGGAACATTGCTCGGCATGATTGCGTTGAGTGATCGGAATGAAGGGTTGCTCACTCACCGCACACCGATTCTGAACGGCCTTCACAATTGTCGCCGGAAAGCCGCAACAATTTTCCGGCATTCGCCGGGACGGGCCCAGTGATCCGTCCACTATGGCGAGTTTGATCCGGTTCTGTGGTCGCCGGCCGGATGATCACCTTCCGTAGCGGGCGTCACCCCCCGTGTCGGTCCGCCCGCGTCCCCGCGTTAACCGGTCGAGCCTGTCGGACCCGGCGGTTAGGGTCGGCCGGTGACCAGCGCGCAACCACTCATCCAGGCGCGGGGGCTGGTGAAGCGGTTCGGTGACTTCACCGCCGTCGACGGCATCGACGTCGAGGTGCGCCCCGGCGAGGCGTTCGGCTTCCTCGGGCCCAACGGCGCCGGCAAGTCCTCCACCATGCGCATGATCGGCTGCATCTCGCCGCCCTCCGGCGGGGAACTGCGCATCCTGGGCATGGACCCGGTCCGCGACGGCCCGGCGATCCGGGCCCGGCTGGGGGTCTGCCCGCAGCTGGACAGCCTCGACCCCGAGCTCACCGTCCGGGAGAATCTGACCACCTACGCGCGCTATTTCGGCATCCCGCGCCGCACGGCCCGCGAGCGGGCCGCCGAGCTGCTCGACTTCGTCCAGCTCACCGAGCGGGCCGAGAGCAAGGTGGAGCCGCTCTCGGGCGGCATGAAGCGGCGGCTGACCATCGCCCGCGCCCTGGTCAACAACCCCGAGATCGTGCTGCTCGACGAGCCCACCACCGGTCTCGACCCGCAGGCCCGCCACCTGGTCTGGGAGCGGCTGTTCCGGCTCAAGCAGCAGGGCGTCACGCTGGTCCTCACCACCCACTACATGGACGAGGCCGAGCAGCTCTGCGACCGGCTGGTGGTGATGGACGGCGGCCGCATCGTCGCCGAGGGCTCGCCCCGGGCGCTGATCGCGCGGCACTCCACCCGCGAGGTCGTCGAGCTGCGCTTCGCGGCCGATTCGCAGGAGGCGTTCGCCGGCAAGCTCGGCGGGCTGGGGGAGCGCGTCGAGGTGCTGCCCGACCGCATCCTGCTCTACGTGCCCGACGGCGACGCGGCGGTGGCCGAGGTGACCGCGCGAGGCCTCGTCCCGGCCAGCGTCCTGGTCCGGCGCAGCAGCCTGGAGGACGTCTTCCTCCACCTCACCGGCCGCACCTTGATCGACTAGGGTGGCGGTCCAGGTCCGCCTGTCCGGGTGGCCCGCTGGTTGACGGGGGTGTCCGACATGGTGGTTCTGCCGCGGCGTCAGGCCGGGCTCACGGCGCTCTACCTCGGCGTGTTCGCCGCGGTCTGGTTCAGCGTCCCGAAGGCCGATCCGCCCCTGCGGTCGTTGCTGGTGGTGGGCAGCGTTGCCGCGCTGCTCGCCGCGGCCGCCGGCGCCGTCCTCGTGGTGCGGGCCGGGCGCCGGCCGGCCGGCGAGCGCGACCGGTCCGCCGACCGCCGCTACGGGCTCATCGTCCTCGCCGAGTTCGCCGTCGCCCTGGTCGGTGGCCTGCTCCTGGCCGCCGCCGGGCTCGGCGGCTACGTCCCGGTGCTGATCTGCGCCGTGGTCGGCGTCCACTTCGTGCCGCTGGCCCCGGTGCTGCGCGACCGGCTGCTCGTGCCGCTCGGGGTGGCCGTCACGCTTGTCGCGCTCGCGGGCCTGGTGGTCGACCTCGCCTCGGCGGTCGCGGCCGGCCTGGTGGTTGGCGCCGGCGCGGGCACCCTGCTCCTGGCCTACGCGGCGCTCGCCCTGGTGCGCACCCGCCGGGTCGCCTGACCGGCCGGGACCGGGTCGTCGCCCGGCGGCGCACCGGCGCGGAAGGTGGGTCGTTTGTCCGGCACCGCCGCGGGTAACCGCGGCCCAGCCGACCGGACGAGCGCTCGAAGGTAGGGCAGGACCATGACCGGAGACGAACAGTACGAGCGAGGTCTGGAGGCGCTGCGGGAGGCCGACGGCGGGGCCGGGCAGAAACTGCTGGAGGCCCTCGCCGACGTCTCGCCCGAACTCAGCTACCGGTCCGTCGCCTGGTCCTACGGCGACCTCTACGTCCGGCCCGAACTGGCGCGCCGCGACCGCGAGCTGATGTGCCTCGGCGTCCTCACCGCCCTGGGTGACGCCGGGTCCCAGCTCGAGGTGCACGTCAACGGCGCGCTCAACGCCGGCCTCACGCCCTCCGAGATCGTCGAGGCGCTGCTGCAGGCGGTGGTTTACTGCGGGGTGCCGCGCGCGGTCAACGCCACCCTCGTCGCCAAGAAGGTCTTCGCGGAACGCCACCTGCTCCCCGTCCGCCCCACCCCGGCCGGCTGACCCGGCCCCGTTCGCGCCACCGGACACCGCCCGGCGCGGACAGGCGCCCCCGATGATCACTCGGAGGGCCGTCACCGCGCCCGAGCCCAGTTGACGAAGCGGTCCGCCAGCCGCTGCGGCGTGTCCCGCCCGTCCGGGTCGGTGAGGTCGGCCGTCGCCTCGCACAGGAGCGTGCCGAGGTGGACGAGCAGGGCGATCCGGTCCTCGCGATACTCCCCGAGCAGCGCCAGCCGCGCCGGCGAGCACGGCCACGGGGCCCCGCACGCCCGGCAGCGCCAGGACGGCCGCGCCGCGACGTGGGGGCGGTAGCGGGGCATCAGCGCACGCCCCCGGCGGCCGCCGTCGCGCGCCGCCAGAACCTGAGTCGCATGGGATGGGCCTCCGTCGTGGGAAGGGGGTGCCCGCGCACCTCGTCGTGCGCGGGCACCCCCGGCCTGGTTCCGCCCGCCGTCCGGTGCCCGTGAGCGGTTCCGCTGCGTGACAGTCTGGTTACCGGCCGACTACGGTGGGAGATCCCGCGCGCCGACGACCGGGGCGTACGGCGGGCGGCCCGCAGCGGTACGAGGATGTACGGAGGCTGTCCGTGGACCGTTCGTCCATGCTGGACCACTTCGCCGAGGAGCTGCGCCTCGCCCGGGCCGGCAGCGGCATGTCGCAGAGCGCGCTGGCCGAAGCCCTGAGCTACTCGGGGGCGCTGGTGGCCAAGGTGGAGACCTGCGAGCGCCGGCCGGGCCTCGACTTCGCCCGCCGGTGCGACACGGTGTTCGGCACCGACGGCCGGTTCGAGCGGATCCAGCGGCGGATCAGCCGGGAGATGGTGGTGCCGTGGTTCCGCGACTGGGCCGGCATCGAACAGGAGGCCACCGCGCTGCGGTGGTTTGAGCCGCTCTACGTGCCGGGCCTGCTGCAGACGGAGGGCTACGCCCGTGCCGTGCTGGCCGGGGCCGGGCTGTTCGCGTCCCACGAGATCGACCAGCAGGTTACGGCGCGGCTGGACCGGCAGAGCGTGCTGACCCGCGAGCGGCCACCGCTGCTCACCGCCGTCCTCGACGAGTACGTGCTGCGCCGCCGGGTCGGCGGCCCGGAGGTGATGCGCGAGCAACTGGCGCACCTGGTCAAGCTCGGCCACGCGTTGACCCGGGTCCGAATCCAGGTCGTGCCGCTCTCCGCCGGGGCCTACGCTGGGCTCGACGGCCCCTTCGTGATCGCCACCTCGACCGGCCGGGAAGATGTCGTCTACCTGGAGGGCCAGCGCCACGGCCAGGTGGTGGACCGCACCGAGTTCGTGCAGCAGATGGTCGAGGTGTGGGAGTCGGTCCGCGGCGAGGCACTGTCGCACCAGCAGTCCCTGGAGTTGATCTCGGAAGTGGCGGAGACATGGACCTGACCGGCGCCGAGTGGCGCAAGAGCACCCGCAGCAACGGCAGTGGCGGCGCCTGCGTGGAGGTGGCGGGGAACCTTCCCGGCGTGGTCGCCGTACGCGATTCGAAGGACCCGTCCGGTCCCGTGCTGACGTTCGGCCCGGGTGCGTGGCGCGCGTTCGTCACGCGGGTCGCCGGCCGGCCGTAGCGGCCCGATTCCCCGGTCGCGCCCGCGGCGGCGGAAACCGTGGCGACACCGCCCGCCGCCCGCCGTAGGGTGACCGGCGGCCTTGTCGTACCCGAGCGGTAGGAAGGGCGACGTGGGCGGAGATCGGGGGTGGTCCACGTGACCGTGGCGGAACGGTCCGGCCGGGCGCTGCCCCGGGTGCCGGCCCTGGCGGTGCTCTCCCACCACCTGGTCGGCTACCGGCGCACCTGGCGGGCCGGGGTCTTCTCGTCCTTCCTGCTGCCGGTGCTCACCGTGCTCGGCTTCGGTGTCGGGGTCGGCGCCTATGTCGACCAGGGTGTGGGCGGGGTGCCCTACCTCGACTGGCTGGTGCCCGGCCTGATCGCCTCCACCGCCTTCCAGGTCGCGGTCGGCGAGTCGACCTGGCCGGTGCTCAGCAACTTCCGCTGGATCCGCACCTACCACGCGCAGGTCGCGGCGCCGCTGCGCACCGGCGACATCCTGGCCGGGCACCTCGCGTTCGTGCTGTTCCGGGTGCTCACCAGCGCGGTGGCGTTCCTGCTGGTGACGGCGCTGTTCGGGGCGCTGCGCTCGCCCTGGGCGGTGACCGTCCCGCTGGTGAGCGTGCTGCTGGGCCTGGCGGTGGCCGCGCCGACGTTCGCGTACGCCGCCGTGGTGCCCGGCGACAGCTACCTGGCGCTGCTGTTCCGCTTCGCGATCATCCCGATGGCCCTCTTCGCCGGGGTGTTCTTCCCGGTCGAGTCGCTGCCGGTCGGGCTGCGCCAGTTCGCCTACGCGACCCCGCTCTGGCACGGGGTGGACCTGTGCCGGGCCGCCACGCTCGGCGTCGCTCCGCAGTGGTCGGTGACCGGCCACCTGCTCTACCTCGCGGTCTGGGCCGGCGCCGGCTGGTGGCTGGCCCGGCGCGTGTTCCAGCGTCAGCTCGTCGTCTAGGAAGGGTGTCGTGGTCGCTCTCGTCCTGCCCCGGCTGGTCAACACGGCGGGGGCCCGCCGCTCGGCCTCGGTCGCCGAGCGCAACTTCACGGCCCTGCGCAGCGCGTACTGGCTGGTGCTGCTCTCCGGCTTCCTGGAGCCGGTGCTCTACCTCTTCTCGATCGGCGTCGGGGTGGGCGCGCTGGTCGGCGACCTGACCCTGACCGGCGGTCAGGTGGTCTCGTACGCGGCGTTCGTGGCCCCGGCCATGCTGGCCTCGTCGGCGATGAGCGGGGCGCTGTCGGAGACCACCTTCAACTTCTTCGGCAAGATGAAATACATGAAGCTGTACGACGGGGTCATCGCAACCCCGGTGCAGCCGTTCGAAATCGCCCTCGGTGAGCTGGGTTGGGCCATGGTCCGGGGCGGGCTCTACTCGGCCGCGTTCCTGGTCCTCATGGTGGGGATGGACCTGACCACGGCGGGCCGGGCGCTGGCCGCGTTCCCGGCCGCGGTGCTGGTCGGCTTCGCCTTCGGCGCGCTCGGCATGACCGTCTCCACGCTGATGCGCAGCTGGCAGGATTTCGACCTCATGGGCTCGGCCCAGTTCACCCTGTTCCTCTTCTCCGGCACGTTCGTCCCGGCGGAGGCCTATCCCTCGGTGCTGCGCTGGGTCGTCGAGCTGACCCCGCTCTACCGGTCGGTGCACCTGATCCGGGGCGTCTGCGTGGGCGGGCCCGGCTGGTCCTGGCTGGTCGACGTGGCCTACCTGGTGGTGCTGACCGTCGCGATGCTCGCGCTGGCCTCCCGGCGAATGAGCAGGTTGCTGTACAAGTGAGGGGGTTAACCGGCCCTCCCGCCGGGGCATGTCGTGGTGACGCACCGACGACGAGGGAGGGGCCATGGCCGCCGACGAGTCTTCCGCCCGGCACGGGCGGGACCGCACCGGGCCGGTCGGCCCGGACGAGGGGCCGGACAGCCCCACCGATCTGCCCGCCACCGGGTGGGTGGCGACGCTCAAGCGCACCGTGCGGGAGTTCCAGGACGACAGCCTGACCGACTGGGCCGCCGCGCTCACCTACTACGGGGTGCTGTCCATCTTCCCGGGTCTGCTGGTGCTGATCTCCCTGCTCGGCCTGCTCGGCGAAGGGGCCACCAAGGGCGTCAAGGACACCGTGGGCCAGGCGGTGCCCGAGGGCAACATCCAGAAGATCATCGAGGACGCCATCGACCAGGCCGGGACCTCCGGCGGGCTGGCCAGCATCGCGGCGATCATCGGTCTGCTGGCCGCGTTCTGGTCGGCCTCCGGTTACATCGCCGCCTTCATGCGCGCCTCGAACAGCATCTACGACGTGCCGGAGGGCCGGCCGATCTGGAAGACCCTGCCGATCCGGCTCGGCGTGACCGCGGTGATCGGCGTGATGCTGCTGGCCAGCGCGGTGATCGTGGTCTTCACGGGCGGTCTCGCCGAGCAGGTGGGCGACGCCATCGGGTTGGGCTCGACGGCCGTCACGGTGTGGAACATCCTGAAGTGGCCGGTGCTGCTCGTGCTGGTCAGCCTGATGTTCGCGATCCTCTACTGGGCCTCGCCCAACGCCCGGCACGGCGGCTTCCGCTGGGTCAGCCCCGGGGGGATCCTGGCCGTGGTGATCTGGCTGGTGGTCTCCGGGCTGTTCGCCCTCTACGTCAGCAACTTCGGCTCGTACAACAAGACCTACGGCGCCGTGGCCGGCGTGATCATCTTCCTGGTGTGGCTCTGGCTCAGCAACATCGCCATCCTGCTCGGCGCGGAGTTCGACGCCGAGTTGGAGCGCAGCCGGGCCATCGAGGCCGGGCACCCGGCCGACGAGGAGCCGTACGTCGAGCTGCGCGACGACCGCAAGCTCAAGAAGAAGCGCAACGCCGCCACCCGGCGCTGAACAGCGGGCGACACCGGCCGCCCCCACCGCGCTCGACGCGGCGGGGGCGGCCGCTTTTCATGATCCACTCCCTGCTTTTGCTCAGATGGACAAAACTTTCGACCGGATGTGCCGAAGCTATGGACACGTGACCTCGAACGCTCCTACTGTGTCGGACACGACACGTCGCCGTTGCGTCGATGTGAACGACTCCGATGCGGAGGTGAGTCCCGGTGCGGACGGTCGACCCCCTGCACGTGCAGCTCCTGCGAACGCTCCGGGACGACGGCGCGGTCTCCCGCGCCGAGCTGGGCGACCGGCTCCAGATGCCCCGCCCGCGCCTGCTCGCCGAGCTGGAGCGGCTGGTCAACCTCGGCTACGTGGCCGAGGCCGGGCTGGCCGCGTCCCGGGGCGGCCGGCGGTCCACCCTGGTCGAGCTGAGCCCGCACCTGCGCTTCGCCGCGGTCGACCTGGGCGCCAGCTCGATCGACGTCGAGGTGGTGAACGGCCGGCTGGAACCGGTGGCCGCCTACGCCGAGCCCGCCGACATCCGCTCCGGCCCCAAGGTGACCCTCCAGCGGGTCAACGAGCTGCTGCACAAGGCCAGGGTGGACGGCGCGTACGAGCGGCTCGACGCGATCGGCATCGGCGTGCCCGGTCCGGTGAGCTTCCGGGACGGCGTGCCCGTCTCGCCGCCGATCATGCCGGGCTGGGACCGCTTCCCCGTGCGTGAGCTGCTCACCCGCGAGCACGGCTGCCCGGCGGTGGTCGACAACGACGTCAACATCATGGCCATCGGCGAGCGGCACGGCGGCGTCGCCCACTCGGTGGACGACTTCCTGTTCATCAAGATCGGCACCGGTGTCGGCTGCGGCATCTACCTCAACGGCGAGGTCTACCGGGGAACCGACGGGTGCGCCGGCGACATCGGCCACATCCAGGTCGACCCGAACGGTCCGATGTGCTCCTGCGGCAACCTCGGCTGCCTGGAGGCGGTGTTCAGCGGGGCCGCGCTGGCCCGGGCGGCCACCACCGCGGCCCGCACCGAGGTGTCGCCCGCGCTGGTCGAGCGGCTCGCCGCCCGCGGCGCGGTGACCGCGCTGGACGTCGCGCAGGGAGCCGTCGAGGGGGACGTTACCTGCATCCAGCTCATCCGCGACGGGGGCCGGCGGGTCGGCAGCGTGCTGGCCGGCCTGGTCAGCTTCACCAACCCGTCGATGATCGTGATCGGTGGCGGGCTCGCCCAGCTCGGCCACATCCTGCTCGCCGAGATCCGCAGCGTGGTCTACCGCCGCTCGCTGCCGCTGGCCACCGGCAACCTGCCGGTCGTCCTCTCCGAGCTGGGTCCCCGCGCCGGCGTCGCCGGCGCCGCGGTGCTCGCCAGCGACCTCGCCTTCGGCGAAGCCGCATGAACGAGGAGGCCCAGGTGACGAACGAACCGCTGGTCGAGGCGCCCGCCGACACCGTCGCGGGCGAGGTGGTGCTGCGCCTCACCGACGTGGTCAAGACCTTCCCGGGCGTACGCGCGCTGGACGGCGTCCAGCTGGAGGTGCGGGCCGGCGAGGTGCACTGCCTGCTCGGGCAGAACGGCGCCGGCAAGTCCACCCTCATCAAGGTGCTCGCCGGGGTGCACCGGCCGGACTCCGGCGAGGCGGTGTGGCGCGGCGAGCCGGCGGCCTTCGCCAACCCGCAGGCCGCCATGCGGGCCGGGATCGCCACCATCTACCAGGAACTCGACCTGGTCGAGGACCTGTCGGTGGCGGAGAACGCCTTCCTCGGCCACGAGCCGCGCCGGCTCGGCTTCGTCCGGCGCGGGCACATGGCCCGCCGGACCCGGCAGATCCTGGCCCGGCTCGGCCACCCGGAGATCCCGCCCGGCCGGCTGGTCCGCCACCTGCCGGCCGCCGGCAAGCAGATCGTCAGCATGGCCCGGGCGCTCTCCCACGAGGCCCGACTGATCATCATGGACGAACCGAGCGCGGTGCTCGCCCACGACGAGGTGGGCAACCTGTTCCGCATCATCCGGGAACTCACCGCGCAGGGCATCGCGGTCATCTACATCTCCCACCGGCTGGAGGAGATCCGCGAGATCGGCGACCGGGTCACCGTACTCAAGGACGGCCGGACCACCGCGGCGAACCTGCCGGCCCGCGAGACGCCGACCCGCGACCTGGTCGCCCGGATGACCGGCCGGACCATCGAGTACGTCTTCCCGGACCGCCCCGCCGACGACACCGCCGGCGAGGAACTGCTGCGGGTGGAGGGGCTGACCCGCAAGGGCGAGTTCGCCGACGTCTCGCTCGACGTGCGGGCCGGGGAGATCGTCGGCATCGCCGGGCTGGTCGGCTCGGGCCGCTCCGAGCTGCTGGAGACGATCTTCGGGGCCCGCCGCGCGGAGGCCGGCACGGTCCGGATGGGTGGCCGGACGCTGCGTCCGGGCAGCGTCGGCGCGGCGGTGAAGGCCGGCATGGGCATGGCCCCCGAGGAGCGCAAGAGCCAGGCGCTGCTGCTCGGCGAACCGATCTACCGCAACGTCACGCTGGCCACCTTCGGCCGGTACGCGCGCCTCGGCTTCACCGACGCCGGGCGGGAACGGGCCGCCGCGGACCGGATCGCCGCCTCCCTGGAGCTGCGCCCCCGGGACGTGCGCCGGCCGGTGCGCACCCTGTCCGGCGGCAACCAGCAGAAGGTGGTGGTCGGCCGGTGGCTGCTCGGTGACACCCGGCTGCTGCTGCTCGACGAGCCGACCCGGGGCGTGGACGTGGGCGCCCGGGCCGAGCTCTACCAGGTGATCCGGGAACTCGCCGCGCGGGGCGTCGGGGTGCTGCTGGTCTCCAGCGAGGTACCCGAGGTGCTCGGCCTGGCCGACCGGGTGCTGGTGATGCGGGAGGGCCGGGTGGTCCGCGAGGCCCCGGCCGGCGAACTCGACGAGAACACCGTGCTCGACCTCGTCATGGCGGGGTCCCTCATGGAAGGCGCGCCAGCATGAGCGACACGACACCCACGGCGGCGCCGGAGCGGGCGGCCGGGCTGCCCGCCCAGTCGCCGCCGGTCGACCCGGCCGAGACCGCGAGGGCCGACGCCGCGCCGCGGCTCTCCTGGTGGCGCGGCGACCGCGGCGAGGGCGCCAAGCGCAACCTCGGCCTGGTGGCGACGCTTGTCGTGCTGGTGGTGATCGGGATACTGACCCGGCCCGACCTCTACGGCGACGCGAGCTGGGTGTGGGACAACACGCTCACCATCCTCAAGCTCGCCTCGGTGGTCGGCGTGGTCACCGTCGGCATGACCTTCGTGATCATCGGGGGCGGCATCGACCTCTCGGTCGGCGCGATCGTCGCGCTCGCCGGGGTCTGGTGCACCACGCTCGCCACCCAGAGCTACGGCGCCGGCGGCATGATCTTCAGCGCGCTCACCGTCGGCCTGGCCGTCGGGGTCGTCAACGGCCTGCTCATCTCGTACGGGCGGCTGGTGCCGTTCATCGCCACCCTCGCCATGATGGTCGCGGCGCGCGGCCTGGCCGCCGAGATCTCCGACAAGCAGACCCAGGTCTCCAACGACAGCTTCATCAACGGCATCGCCACGACGAAGCTGCTCGGCATCCCGCTGCTGGTCTACATCCTCGCCGCGGTGGTCGCGGCCGGCTGGGTGCTGCTCAACCGGACCACCTTCGGCCGCCGCACGGTGGCCGTCGGCGGCAACCCCGAGGCGGCCCGGCTCGCCGGCATCGACGTCCGCCGGCACACCGTGCTGCTCTACGCGCTCTCCGGCCTCTGCTGCGGCATCGCCGCGATCATGCTGACCGCGCAGGCCACCTCCGCCCAGGCGGCGATGGCCAACCTCTACGAGCTGGACGCGATCGCCGCCGCGATCATCGGCGGCACGCTGCTCAGCGGCGGGCGGGGCACCATCATCGGCTCCCTGCTCGGCGTGATCATCTTCTCGACGATCACCAACCTCTTCGCCATCAACGGCCTTTCCACCGAGGCCCAGAACATGGTCAAGGGCGGCATCATCGTCATCGCCGTCCTGGTCCAGCAGGTGCAGTTCCGCAGCCTCACCCAGTTCCTCGCCCGCAACCGCGCCACCACCACCTGATCCCACCGCGCCCGCCAGACCGCCGTCCCCACGACGGTGGTCCGGCCCGCCGCACCCGAAAACACCCCACCACCTCATTCAGGAGGCCGTCATGACAAGTGACCTGTCACGCCGCCGGCTGCTCTTCGGCGGGGCCGCGCTCTCCGCCGGCGTGCTGCTCGCCGGCTGCACCAGCAACGAGCAGGCCCCCACCGCCGCCCAGACCAAGGACGCGGCGGCCGGTGGCAACAGCGAACCCGGCAAGAAGGTGACGATCGGCTTCTCCGCGCCGGCCGCCGACCACGGCTGGATCGCCGCAATCACCAACAACGCCAAGGCGCAGGCCGGCGCGTACTCCGACGTGGAGCTGAAGAGCGTGGAGGCCGGCGCGGACGCGGCGGCCCAGCGCGCGGCGCTGTCCACCCTGATCTCCCAGAAGCCCGACGTGATCGTGCTGCTGCCGCACGACGGCAAGGAGCTCAACGCGTTCGGCCTGGAGGCCATGAAGGCCGGCATCCCGGTGGTCAACCTCGACCGGGCCTTCCCGGACGCCAAGGCCTACCGGCTGCAGATCAAGGGTGACAACTACGGCATGGGCGTCGCCGCGGCGACGTACATGATCGAGCAGTTCAAGGCCAAGGGCGTCAGCGCCCCGGTCATCGGTGAGATCGCCGGCATGGACGAGCTGGAGCTCACCCAGGAGCGGTCGAAGGGCTTCGCCGACACCCTGGCCCAGGCCGGGTTCAAGGTGCGGAACCGGCGGGCGGCCCGGTTCACGGCCGACTCCGGCCAGCAGGAGGCGACCGGGCTCCTCCAGGCCCTGCCGAAGATCGACGCGATCTGGAACCACGACGACGACCAGGGCATCGGCGTCCTCGCCGCGGTCAACCAGGCCAACCGCAAGGAGTTCTTCATGGTCGGCGGCGCCGGCTCGAAGAAGGCCATGGAGGCCATCGCGGCCGACAACACGGTGCTCAAGGCCACCGTCACCTACAGCCCGTCGATGGCCTCCTCGGCCATCACCCTGGCCCGCCTGATCGGCCAGGGCAAGGGCATGTCCGACCTGGTCGAACTCCAGGTACCGAAGGAGATCGTCCTCGCCTCCGAGACGATCACCAAGGAGAACGCGAGCAGCTACCTGAAGCTCGGGTTCTGACACACGGGGGGAGACCCACCTTGTCCACTCACGACAACCTCATGCGCGTCGGCATGGTCGGCTACGCGTTCATGGGCGCCGCGCACTCCCAGGCGTGGCGCACCGTGAACCGCGTGTACGACCTACCGGCGCAGGTGCGGATGGCGCTGGTCTGCGGCCGGGACGAGCCGAAGGTGGCCGAGGCCGCCGGCCGGCTCGGCTGGGACGGGCACACCACGGACTGGCGGCGGCTCGTCGAGTCCGACGAGATCGACGTGGTCGACATCTGCACACCGGGGGACAGCCACTGCGAGATCGCCCTCGCCGCGCTGGCCGCGGGCAAGCACGTGCTGTGCGAGAAGCCGCTGGCCAACACCGTCGAGGAGGCCCGGGAGATGGCGGCCGCCGCCGCCCGGGCCCAGGCCGCCGGGGTACGCGCCATGTGCGGCTTCAACTACCGCCGGGTGCCCGCGGTCGCCCTCATGCGGCAGCTCGTCGCCGACGGGCGGCTCGGCGAGATCCGGCACGTCCGGGCGGTCTACCTCCAGGACTGGATCGTGGATCCGCAGTTCCCGCTGGTCTGGCGGTTGCAGAAGGACAGGGCGGGCTCCGGCGCGCTCGGCGACATCGGCGCGCACATCATCGACCTGACCCAGTACGTGACCGGGCAGCTCATCACCGGGGTCAGCGCGATCACCGAGACGTTCGTCAAGGAGCGGCCGCTGCCGGCCGGGTCGAGCGGCCTGGCCGCGCAGGCCGACGGCAACGGCCGGGCGACCGGCCCGGTCACCGTGGACGACGCCGCCGTCTTCGTGGCCCGGCTCGACGGCGGCGCGCTCGCCACCTACGAGGCGACCCGGTTCGCCACCGGCCGCAAGAACGCCCTGCGTGTCGAGATCAACGGCTCGCTGGGCAGCGTGGTGTTCGACCTGGAACGCCTCAACGAACTGGAGTTCCTCGACGCCACCCGGCCGGCCGCCGAGCAGGGCTTCAGCCGGATCCTGGTGACCGAGCCGGAGCACCCGTACCTGGCGGCGTGGTGGCCGCCCGGCCACATCATCGGCTACGAGCACTCCTTCACCCACCAGATGCGTGACTTCGTCGAGGCGGTCGCCACCGGGGTGGACCCGACGCCGTCGTTCGCCGACGCGTTGCAGGTCCAGCTCGTGCTCGACGCGGTGACCCGCTCCGCCGAGCGGGCCGCGTGGACGGAGGTGGAGCCCGCGCTGGCCGAAGTGGCCACCTGACCGGACCACGGCGGCGCTCCGCGCGCCGACCCGAAGGGCTTTCCGGTGCCGACCGGCGAGGGCCCGCCGCGGTTGCGCCCCGCGGCGGGGACGAGGTCGGCCCCGGAGAGCGTGCCGCCGCGCCGAACCCGCGGCCGGCACGAACCAGCACGGCCGTCCGGTGCGGCCGGACCGGGATTCCCCGGCCGCACCGGCCGACCGGCCCGAGAACGGGAGGCGGACACCCGGCCACGCGGCTCGGAGGGGAGACGGCATGACACCCGACCGACTGCGCACCGCGCTGCGGGGCGTACCCGATCCGCGGTGGCTGGACGCGGCCCTGCGCCGCGTCGCGACCGATCCCGCGGCGATCCCGCGGCTGTTCGCCACAGCGGCCCGCAGGTGCGGCCGGGGGCCGCTGCCCGGCGGTCCCGGCTGGACCGTCGACGAGGCCGCCCGCGCGCTGCTGCTCACCGCGCTTCCCACCGGCCACGCGGCGGCCGCCGAGGCGCTCTACCGGCACGGCGACGCCGCCGAGAAGCGGGCCGTGCTGCGGGCCCTGGCCCTGCTGCCCATCGGCGCGGAGTGCGTGCCGCTGCTGCACGACGCGATCCGCACCGACGACACCCGGCTGGTGGCCGCCGCGTTGGGCCCGTACGCCCGGCACCTGGAGCAGCCGGCCTGGCGCCAGGCGGTGCTCAAGTGCGTCTTCATCGGCGTGCCGCTGGCCGTCGTCGACGACCTGGCCGGCCGGGCCGACGGCGAGCTGGCCGTGATGCTGGCCGGGCTCGCCACGGAGCGGCGTGCGGCGGGCCGGAGCATGCCCGCCGACGCCGCCGACCTGCTCGACCGGCTCGGCGCCCGCTCGCCGTCGACCACCGCGCCGGAGGCGTGATGCGCATCTTCGATCCGCACATCCACATGACGTCCCGGACCACCGACGACTACGAGCGGATGGCGGCGGCCGGGGTACGGGCCGTGGTGGAGCCGGCGTTCTGGCTGGGGCAGCCGCGGACCAGTGTGGACACCTTTGTGGACTACTTCGACTCGCTGATCGGGTGGGAGCCGTTCCGGGCGGGCCAGTTCGGCGTCCGGCACCACGCCACGGTGGCGCTGAACCCGAAGGAGGCCAACGACCCCCGCTGCCGCCCCGTGCTCGACGTGCTCCCGCGCTACCTGGACAAGGACGGCGTGGTGGCGGTCGGCGAGATCGGCTACGACTCGATGACCCTGGCCGAGGACGCCGCCTTCGCCGGTCAGCTCGCCCTGGCCGTGGCGCACGACCTGCCCGCCCTCGTGCACACCCCGCACCGGGACAAGGCGCGCGGCGTCGCGCGCACGCTGGCCGTGGTCGCCGAGTCCGGCATCGAGCCCGGGCGGGTGCTGGTCGACCACCTCAACGAGGTCACCGTGGAGCTGGTACGGGACACCGGCTGCTGGCTCGGCTTCTCGATCTATCCGGAGACGAAGATGTCGCCGCCGCGGATGGTCGAGCTGCTGCGGACGTACGGGACCGAGCGGATGCTCGTCAACTCGGCCGCCGACTGGGGGCGCTCGGATCCGCTGCTCACCCGGGCCACCGGGGAGGCCATGCTGCTCGCCGGGTTCAGCGAGGACGACGTGGACCGGGTGCTGTGGCGCAACCCGGTCGAGTTCTACGGCCAGTCCGGCCGGCTGGACCTCGCCGACCTGGGCGGGCCTCGGGGCTGAAGCGGCTGTCCGGTGGAGTCGGCGGGACAGGCACGCGCGGTATTGTCAGCCATGGATACCGACCAGCTCGGGATCTGCCCGGATGGGGCGCCCCGGGAGGCGCTGTGACAGTTGCCGTCGCACCGACCGACACGGCCCTGCTGCGGGGCCGTTTCGACGCCGCGCTCGCCGCGTTCCTCCACGAGCGCCGGCCGGGCCGGGCGGACGACGACGGCACGGCGGCCGTCCACGCAGTGCTCCGCCGGTTCGTCCTGGCCGGCGGCAAGCGGCTGCGGCCCCTGTTCTGCTACTGGGGGTGGCGGGGCTTCGGCGGCACCGACGGCACCCCGATCGTGGTGGCCGCGGCGGCGCTGGAGCTGTTCCACGCCTTCGCGCTGATCCACGACGACATCCTGGACCGCAGCGACCGCCGGCGCGGCCGGCCCACCGTGCACCGGGTCTTCGCCGAGTGGCACGCCCGGTCCGGCTGGCACGGCGACCCGGAGGCGTACGGCCGGCAGGCGGCCCTGCTCTGCGGCGACCTCTGCGCCGCCTGGTCCGGCCAGATGTTCCACGGCTGCGGGCTGGACACCGAGCGGCTGCGCCGGGGCCACGCCGTGTTCGCCCGGATGCGGGCCGAGGTGATCGCGGGGGAGTACCTCGACGTGGTGGCCGCGGCCGGCGACGGCTCGGTGGAGAGCGCCCTCGCGGTGGTGCGGCTCAAGACGGCCCGCTACACGGTGACCCGGCCGGTGCAGCTCGGGGCCGCCCTGGCCGGCGCGGATCCGGACGTGGTGGCCTCGCTGGCCGGGTTCGGCGACCCGTTGGGGGATGCCTTCCAGCTGCGCGACGACCTGCTCGGTGTCTTCGGCGACCCGGCGGTGACCGGGAAGTCCAACCTGGACGACCTGCGGGAGGGCAAGCCGACGGTGCTCATGGCGCTGGCCCGGGCGGGCGCGGGCCCGGCGGGGGTGGCGCGGTTGGGCGCCCTGGTCGGCGATCCGGCCCTGGGCCCGGCGGGGGCGGCCGAGGTGCGGGCGATCGTGGAGGCGTCCGGGGCGCGGGCGGCGGTGGAGCGGATGATCCGGTCCCGGGCCGGCAAGGCCCTGAGCGCGCTGGACGGGTTGCCGCTGGCGGAGCCGGCCCGGGCGGCGCTGGCCGAGCTGGCGGCCCGGGCCGTGGACCGGCGCCGCTGACCCCACTTTTGTCGCTCATTGACGAAAGTAGTTCCGGAATCAGCGGAAGCTATGGACAGGCGGATCGAAAGGTCTTAATGTCGTCCGCAAGCACCTAGCTGTTTCGTCGAGGTGAACCGCCCGCACCCGGCACCCTCGTCGAGGTGACCTGCCGGCCGCAACCACCGGCGGTCACGGCCTGCCGGGCCGCACCCGGCGGGCCCGGCGCAGCATCCCCGCACGGCATCCGGCGCGACGCGCGCCCGATCCAGGCTGCGCGCGTCAGGAAGGGACAGCAGAGGCATGTCCAGCCCCCACCACACCCCCACCCGACGATGGCTCCCCGCCGGATCGGCGCTGCTGCTCGCGGCGGCCGCCGGCGCGGTCGGCCTGGCCGCGACCCCCGTCCCCGCGTCCGCGCACCCCATCCCGGCGAGCGACTTCCAGCAGGTGGAACTCGCCCGCGGCGTCGCCGAGACCGGCGAACCCATGTCCCTCGCGGTGCTGCCCGACCGCTCGGTCCTGCACACCGCCCGCAACGGCACGCTCCGGCGCACCGACGCCGCCGGCGTCACCACCGTGATCGGCACCCTGCCCGTCTACAACCACGACGAGGAGGGGCTCCAGGGCGTCGGGGTCGATCCCGGCTTCGCGAGCAACCGGCAGATCTACCTCTACTACGCGCCCCCGCTGTCCACCCCGGCCGGCGACGCCCCCGCGACCGGCAGCGACTTCTCCGCGTGGCGGGGCGTCAACCGGCTCTCCCGGTTCAACCTCAACGCCGACTTCACGCTCAACCAGACGAGCCGGGTCGACGTGCTCGACGTGCCGGCCGACCGGGGCATGTGCTGCCACGTCGGCGGCGACATCGACTTCGACGCCGCCGGCAACCTCTACCTCTCCACCGGCGACGACACCAACCCGTTCGACTCCGGCGGCTACGCGCCCCTGGACGAGCGGACCGAGCGCAACCCCGCGTACGACGCGCAGCGCAGCGCCGGGAACACCAACGACCTGCGCGGCAAGATCCTGCGGATCAAGGTGAACGCCGACGGGTCGTACTCGATCCCGTCCGGAAACCTCTTCCCGGCCGGCACCGCGAAGACCCGGCCGGAGATCTACGCCATGGGCTTCCGCAACCCGTTCCGGATGAGCGTCGACAAGGCCACCGGCATCGTCTACGTCGGCGACTACGGTCCGGACGCCGGCACCAGCTCGGCCCGCGGCCCGTCCGGGCAGGTCGAGTTCGACCGGGTCACCGGGCCGGGCAACTACGGCTGGCCGTACTGCACCGGCACCAACACGGCGGCCGAGACGTACGCCGAGTGGGACTTCGCCACCGGCACCGCGGGCGCGAAGTTCAACTGCGCGGGCGGCCCGACCAACAACTCGTTCCGCAACACCGGCCAGAGCACCCTGCCGGCCGCGAAACCGGCCTGGATCCGGTACGCGGGCGACGCCGGCAGCCCGCCCGAGTTCGGCGGCGGCTCCGAGTCGCCGATGGCCGGCCCGGTCTACCGCTACAACGCCGCGAACCCGTCCACCACGAAGTTCCCGCAGTCCTTCGACGGGCAGTTCTTCGCCACCGAGTTCGGCCGCGGCTGGATCAAGCCGATCCACCTCAACGCCGACGGCTCGCCCGGCACCATCGACTCCTTCCCGTGGACCGGCAAGCAGGTGATGGACTCCGCGTTCGGGCCGGACGGCGCCTACTACGTGCTCGACTACGGCACCGGCTACTTCAACGGCGACGCCAACTCGGCGCTGTACCGCTTCGACTACCTCGGCGGCGGCAACCGCGCCCCGGTGGCCCGCGCCGCCGCCGACAGGACGTCCGGCGCGGCCCCGCTGGCCGTCGCCTTCTCCTCGGCCGGCTCGTCCGACCCCGAGGGCGGCGCGCTGACGTACGCCTGGGCGTTCGGGGACGGCGGCACCTCCACGGCGGCCAACCCGTCGCACACCTACACGGCCAACGGCCGCTACACCGCCACGCTGACCGTCCGGGACCCGCAGGGCGCCACCGGCACCGCCAGCGTGGTGATCACCGTCGGCAACACCGCGCCGACGGTCACCGTGAACAGCCCCGGCAACGGCCAGCTCTTCTCCTTCGGCGACGCCGTGCCCTTCCAGATCACCGTCACCGACCCGGAGGACGGCACGATCGACTGCACGAAGGTCAAGATGACCTACGTGCTCGGCCACGACCAGCACGGCCACCAGATCACCTCGGCCACCGGCTGCACCGGGTCGATCAGCATCCCCGTCGACGGCGAACACGACGACGCGGCGAACATCTTCGCGATCTTCGACGCCGAGTACACCGACGCCGGCGGCCTCACCACGCACACCCAGCACACCCTCCAGCCCCGCCACCGGCAGGCCGAGCACTTCAAGACCTCCGCCGGCATCAACACCTTCGACAAGGCGACCGCCGAGGGCGGCAAGACCGTCGGCGACATCCACAACGGGGACTGGATCGCGTTCGAGCCCTACCAGCTCGGCAACGTCACCGGGTTCAGCGCCCGGGTCTCCTCCGCCGGGGTGGGCGGCACCCTCCAGGTGCGGGCCGGCTCGGCGACCGGCACCGTCCTCGGCTCGGCCACCGTTCCGGTGACCGGGGCGTGGGACACGTTCACCACGGTGACCGGCGCGGTCGCCAACCCGCCCGCCGGGACCACCACGCTCTACCTCACCTTCGCGGGCGGTGCCGGCGCGCTCTACGACCTCGACTCGTTCATGCTGACCACCTCCGGCGCGCGCACCGGGCCGGTCCGCGGGCTGGCCGGCAAGTGCCTGGACGTGCGCAACGCCGCGACCGCCGACGGCACCCAGATCCAGCTCTACACCTGCAACAGCACCACCGCGCAGACCTGGACGGTGACCCCGAACTCGACGGTCCGGGCGCTCGGCAAGTGCCTGGACGTCTCGGGCGGCGCGACCGCCGACGGCACGAAGATCCAGCTGTGGACGTGCAACGGCACCGGCGCCCAGAACTGGTCGGCGCAGGCCGACGGCACGCTGCGCAACCCGCAGTCCGGCAAGTGCCTGGACGTCTCGGGCAACAACTCCGCCGACAGCACCCCCGTACACCTCTGGACCTGCACCGGCGCGGCGAACCAGAAGTGGACCCTGCCCTGATCCGACGGTGCGGGGCCGGTCCGCCGGCCCCGCACCCCGTCCGGCACTGGAGAGCGACATGAGACTCCTCCGCACCGTCCTCGGCGCGGCCACCGCCGTCCTCGCCACCCTCGCCTGCACCACCCCGGCCACCCCGGCGGCCGCCGCCGACGCGCCCTACGACGTGCTGGTCTTCTCCAAGACCGCCGGCTTCCGGCACGACGCCATCCCGGCCGGCATCCAGGCCGTCCGCGACCTCGGCGCGGCCAACAACTTCACCGTCACCGCCACCGAGGACGCCGCCCAGTTCACCGCCGCCAACCTCGCCCGGTACGAGGCGGTGATCTTCCTCAACACCACCGGCGACGTGCTCGACCCCACCCAGCAGGCCGCCTTCGAGGCGTACGTCGGCGCGGGCGGGGGCTACGTGGGCGTGCACGCCGCCGCCGACACCGAGTACGACTGGCCGTTCTACGGCAACCTGGTCGGCGCCTGGTTCGCCTCCCACCCGGCGATCCAGCCGGCCACCGTGCGGGTGGAGGACCGGGCGCACGCCGCCACCGCCCACCTGCCGCAGACCTGGAACCGCACCGACGAGTGGTACAACTACCGCACGAACGCCCGGTCCACCGCCCACGTGCTCGCCACCCTCGACGAGTCGTCGTACTCGGGCGGCGGGATGGGCGCCGACCACCCGCACGCCTGGTGCAAGACGTACGCGGGCGGCCGGTCCTTCTACACCGGCGGCGGCCACACCCAGGCGTCCTACGCCGAGCCGGCGTTCCGCGCCCACCTGCTCGGCGGCATCCGGTACGCGGCCGGCCGCAGCAAGGCCGACTGCCGCCCGGAGACCGGCTACGCGGCGCTCTACAACGGCGCCACCACCGGCTGGTCCCAGGCCGGCCCGGGCAGCTTCACCAACGCCGACGCCACCCTCACCTCGGTCGGCGGGATGGGCCTGTACTGGTACAGCGCCCGGCAGTTCACCAACTACTCGCTGAAGCTGGACTGGCGGCTGGCCGGCGACGACAACTCCGGCGTCTTCATCGGCTTCCCGCCGTCGAGCGACCCCTGGTCCGCCGTGGACAACGGCTACGAGATCCAGATCGACCCGACCGACAGCCCCGACCGGACCACCGGCGCGGTCTACACCTTCAAATCCGCCGACCTGCCCGCGCGGGACGCGGCGCTCAACCCGGCGGGGGAGTGGAACACCTACGAGCTGCTGGTCGAGGGGGAGCGGCTCCAGGTCTTCCTCAACGGCGTGAAGATCAACGACTTCACCAACACCGACCCGGCCCGCTCGCTCGCCGGCCACATCGGCATCCAGAACCACGGCACCGGTGACGACGTCTCGTTCCGCAACATCCGGATCAAGGAGCTGGGCGGCAACCCGCCGACCGGCAGCACCACCGTGCAGGCCGAGGCGTTCAGCTCGGCCAGCGGGGTCACCCCGTTCACCAAGGCCGGCGCCAACGGCGGGCAGACCCTCGGGTACGTCGACCCGGGCGACTGGGCCGCGTACCAGGGGCTGGACCTGACCGGCGTGACCGCGCTGCGGGCGCGGGTGGTCTCCGGCGGGCCGGGCGGCACCCTCCAGCTCCGCACCGGCTCGCCGACGGGCACCGTGCTCGGCCAGGTGGCGGTGCCCAACACCGGCGGCTGGACCACGTTCGCCGACGTCAGCACCGCGCTGACCGGCGTGCCGGCCGGCAGCCAGACCGTCTGGCTGACCTTCGCCGGCACCGGCACCGGCCTGTACGACGTCGACGACTTCACCCTGGTCCGGGGCGGCGGGGGCGGCGGCGGCACGGGTCCGGTCCGGGGCCTGGCCGGCAAGTGCCTGGACGTACGGGGCGGCGCGACGGCCGACGGCACCCAGATCCAGCTCTACACCTGCAACAGCAGCACCGCGCAGACCTGGACGGTGACCCCGAACTCGACGGTCCGGGCGCTCGGCAAGTGCCTGGACGTGTCCGGCGGCGGGTCGGCGGACGGCACGAAGATCCAACTGTGGACGTGCAACGGCAGCGGCGCGCAGAACTGGTCGGCGCAGGCCGACGGCACGCTGCGCAACCCGCAGTCCGGCAAGTGCCTGGACGTCTCGGGCAACAACTCCGCCGACAGCACCCCCGTACACCTCTGGACCTGCACCGGCGCGGCGAACCAGAAGTGGACCCTGCCCTGACCGGCGGACCGGCGGCGGACCGGGCGACCTGCGGGATCCGCCCGGCCCGCCACCGGGGTGCTGCCGTACCGTGACCGTGTGGGACGCCTGGAGCGGTGGCGTCGGGTCGCCCGGTCGGGCCCGAACGTCGGTGACGTGCTGCGGGCCGCCCTGTTCCGGGTGCGGGGCCGCGCCGAGCCGCCGGCGCCGTCCACCGGGCCCGCGCCCAGCCTCACCCGGCTGGACGCGCTCATCGACGAGTTCGCCGCCGGCCAGCCGGTGCGCTGGCGGGTGGGCGGCCAGCCCCGCCCGCTGCCCGCCGCGGTCGACGCGGCCGCGTACCGGATCATCCAGGAGGCGCTGACCGACGCGCGCCGGCACGCTCCGGGGTCGGCCGTCGCGGTCCGGCTGCGCTACAACCCGGCCGGCCTCAGCATCGAGGTACGCGGCGACGGGCCGGCCCTTCCGGTGGCCGGCCTGCGGGCGCGGGCCCAGTCGGTCGGCGGGGCCTTCCACGCCGGCCCGTGCCCCGAGGGCGGCTGGCTGGTCCGCGCCGAACTGCCCGCTCCCGAGGACGAGGCCGAGCCGGCCTGACGGTTCCGGGCCTTCCGCGCCGGCCCCGGCCGACCTAGAGTGAGGGCGGCGACCGCGAGGTGGCCGGTGACCCGGTGGGAGGCGCAACCCGTCGGGCCCAGACGCGACCGCGTCCACCGGTGCCCGTCGAGGTCGCCCGCACGCCGGTCGCCCTCGCCCCGGTCCGCTACGGAATCCCCCATCACGACAGGGGAGAAGGACAATGGCGCGACCCATCACGCTCTTCACCGGCCAGTGGGCCGATCTTCCGTTCGACGAGGTCTGCCGGCTGGCCGCCGAGTGGGGGTACGACGGTCTGGAGATCGCCTGCTGGGGCGACCACTTCGAGGTCGACAAGGCGCTCGCCGACGAGTCGTACGTGGACCGCAAGCGGGCCACCCTCGCCAAGCACAACCTCCAGGTCTTCGCCATCTCCAACCACCTCGTCGGGCAGGCGGTCTGCGACCACCCGATCGACGAGCGGCACCAGGACATCCTCCCCGCCCGGATCTGGGGCGACGGCGAGCCGGAGGGCGTACGCCGCCGCGCCGCCGAGGAGATGAAGGACACCGCCCGGGCGGCGGCGAAGCTCGGTGTGAAGACCGTGGTCGGCTTCACGGGCTCGTCGATCTGGCACACCCTGGCCATGTTCCCGCCGGTCCCACCCGCCATGATCGAGCGCGGCTACCAGGACTTCGCCGACCGGTGGAACCCGATCCTGGACGTCTTCGACGAGGTGGGCGTGCGTTTCGCCCACGAGGTGCATCCCAGCGAGATCGCCTACGACTACTGGACCACCAAGCGGGCGCTGGACGCGATCGGCCACCGGCCCGCGTTCGGGCTGAACTGGGACCCGTCGCACTTCGTCTGGCAGGAGCTGGACCCGGTCAACTTCATCTTCGACTTCGCCGACCGGATCTACCACGTCGACTGCAAGGACGCGAAGGTGCGCACCGGGGACGGCCGGCGGGGACGGCTCTCGTCCCACCTGCCCTGGGCGGACCTGCGGCGGGGCTGGGACTTCGTCTCCACCGGCCACGGTGACGTGCCGTGGGAGGACTGCTTCCGCGCGTTGAACGCGATCGGCTACACCGGACCGATCTCGATCGAGTGGGAGGACGCCGGCATGGACCGCCTGGTCGGCGCGCCCGAGGCGCTCCAGTTCGTCCGCCGGCTCGCCTTCGACGCCCCGTCCGCGGCCTTCGACGCGGCCTTCAGCAGCAGCCGCGACTGACCCGGGCGAGGAGGGGCCCCGCCGGACCGGGGGCCCCTCCTCACCGGGCGGCGAAGATGTGGTCGCTGACCAGCCGCGCCGCGCCGACCAGGGCGGCCCGGTCACCGAGGTCGGAGAGGACGATCGGCATGCTGCCGGTGGCCAGCGGGGTGGAACGCCGGTAGACCACGCCCCGGATCTCGGCGAGCAGGACCGGCCCGATGCCCGGGGCCGCGCCGCCGATGATCACGATGGCCGGGTTCACGAAGCTGACCAGGCCGACCAGCACCTGCCCGAGCCGGCGGGCGGCGTCGCGGACCAGCGTCTGCGCGGCCGGGTCCCCGGCGGTCGCCGCAGTGGCCACGTCGGCCACCGTGAGCGCGCCCGCGGCGGCCAGCCGGTCGGCGAGCGCCGTCGAGCGCCCGGCCCGCGCGGCCGCCACCGCCTCCCGCACCAGGGCGGCATCACCGCAGTACGCCTCGACGCAGCCGGTGTTGCCGCACCCGCAGAGCGGCCCGTCCTCGGTGAGCTGGAGGTGCCCGATGTCCCCGGCGCCGCTGGCCGCGCCCCGGTACAGCGCCCCGCCGAGCACCAGCCCGCAGCCCACCGCGTCGCCCAGCTTCACGTAGAGGAAGTCGTCGAACGGCCGGCCGGTTCCGGCGTGCCGCTCGCCCAGGGCCATCACGTTGGCGTCGTTGTCGACCTGCACCGGGCAGCCCAGCTCGGCGGCGATCGTGTCGCGTACCGGGAACTGGTGCCAGCCGGGCAGGGCGGGCGCGGCGACCGGGGCGCCCTCGCGGACCGCGACGGGGGCGGGGAGCGCCACGCCGACGCCGGTCAGCCGGGCCAGCCCGGCCTCGGCCCGCAGCTTGCCGAGCAGCTCGACGGCCCGGCCGATCACGACCTCCGGGCCGAGCCGCACGTCGACCGGCTCGTCGTGCCGGGCGAGCGGGGTCAGCTCGCCGTCGGTGAGCGCCACCGCCAGCCGCCCGTCGCCGATCCGCACCGCGCCGAAGCGCACCTGCCCACCGACGCGCAGCAGCGAGGAGCGCCGGCCACCCCGGGACGCGGCCGGCCCGGCGGTCTCCACCAGGCCCTGCGCGGCCAGCCGGTCCGCCTCGGCGGTGAACCGGGCCCGGGGCAGGCCCAGGGCGTCGGCCAGTTCGACCCGCGAGCGCGGGCCGTCGTCACGCAGCAGGCGCAGCAGCCGCGCCTGGTCGGCGGTCTCCGGTCCGACCATCGTCATCACGATCACCTCCCCCCGAATGTGCCACACCGCCGTCACGACCGTGTGACGCGAGAGGCCGCCCCGGTTCCCCGGTGCGGCCCCCTGCGATCCGGTGTCGAGTCCGTCAGCCCCGCAGACCCGACATGTGCTGGTAGCTGATCTCCGCGTAGCGCAGCGACCGGCCCGGGTCGGCGGCGCCGCCCGGTGCGTTGTCCTGCTCCCACATCGGGTTGTGGTAACCCTTCGCGCCCATGTTCGCGAAGAAGGTGCCGTAGTCGATGTCGCCCTGGCCGAGCGGCACCATCTCGTACCCGGCCGCGCTGGCCGGGTCGTACGTGCCGTCCTTGGCGTGGAACAGCGGGAACCGCTTGGTCTGCGCGGCGACCACGGCCAGCGGGTCGAAGACGCTGGTCTGGGTCACCCCGTCCGGGTCGGTGTAGCTGCGGAACCGGTGCTGGGCCACGTGCGCCCAGTAGATGTCCATCTCGAACCAGACCCACTCCGGGTTGGTCCGCGCGATGAAGTACTCCAGCTTGCGCACACCCGAGGACCGGGTCGGCCGGCCCTGCGCGTCCAGCGGGCCGCTGTCGCGCAGGAAGTCGTACGCGGCGTCGTGGTTGTGCGTGTAGAGCTTCAGGCCACGTGCCGCGGCCATCTCGCCGAAGGTGTTCCACCGGTCCACGGCGGCGTCCCAGTCGGCCTGGTAGTTGCTGCCGGTCGGGTCGCTGCCGGTGCCGATGTGCGTCATGCCGAGGATCTCGGCGGTGTCGAGGGTCTGCTCGAACGCGGCGATGGTGTCCGGGGTGATCGTGCCCGGGACGGAGGCGTGCGAGCCGTTGGCGCGCAGCCCGTTGTCGTCCAGGATCTTGCGGATCTCCGCCGGGGTGATCTGGCGGCCGAGGATCGAGGCGTGCTGGGTGTACCCGGCGAACTCGACCTCCTTGTAGCCGATCTCGGCGAGCCGGGCGAGCACCCGCTCGAACCCGTACGGCACGCCGGTGGCGTCCGGGGCGGCGCTGATCCGGTCGCGGACGCTGTAGAGGATGATGCCCCGCTTGCCGGTCGGGACGAGCACCCCGTTGCCGGCGAAGGCGGCCGACGGGGCGAGCCCGGCGGTGGCGACGGCGCCCGCCGCCCCGGCGATGGTGCCGAGCACCCGGCGACGGCTCATGCCGTGCGATGTGTTGTTCATGTCCTGACTGCCTCTCTTCTGGACGCGGGTCCTCCCCAGCCTCGGGAGGAGGCTGAGGAGGTCGCTGGAAGGGACGAGAGCCTGGCCAGGTTCTACGCGAGACGATATTTGCGCCCGCGACCAAAGAGAAGAGTTTGACGCCAAAAGTTTTCCATCAATCCCCGCTACTTTTGTTCAGGACGAGCGAAAGTGGAGCGGGATCTTGTTCGGACAGACGGGAGCGGGGCGGGGGGCCGGCGGGGGCCCCCCCCCGCCCCCCCCGGGGGGGGGGGGGGGGTGGGCGGCCCCCCCCCCGGGGGGGGGGGGCCCGCCGGCGGGGGGGGGCCCGGGCGGGCGGGGCC
>NZ_JBVJHI010000002.1:0-786677 GCF_055586885.1 Micromonospora sp. NPDC048907 | reverse complement strand
CTATTAACAAACAAACCCCCCTACCTTTGTGTACCGTCTCCGCTATTTGTGCTTGTGTTGGTTTTGCGCCTGCGGGGCGCGGGCGGGGCCCCCCCCGCCCCCCCCCCCGCTCCCGCTCGGGTCAGAGGTTGGTGCTCGTGCCCGACGACCTGGTGGTCGACGAGCCGGTCGCACTGGTCGAGCCCGTGCCGGTCGAGCCGGACTTGGCGCCGACGGCGGCCGGCGTGCCCGCGAACGGCTTGTCGGCGTCGGTCAGCCCCGGCTTGCTGCTGGAGCCGTTGCCGTTGCCGGTGCCCAGCTTCTCGCCGAGCTTCGTCTGCCCCAGCTTGTCCTTGCCCTCCGAGTAGAGCCGGGTCGCCTGGGCCTGCGCGACCCCCGCCGCCTCCTGGACGGTCGGGTGGTCGAGCACCTTGCGACCCCGGACCACCAGCTCCTCGTACTTCTCTCGGCCGGCACGGGCGCCCAGGACGAATCCCGCAGCCAGCCCGCCAAGAAACATGATCTTTCCGCGCATGGCGGCTCCTTCCGTACCTGACGCGCCGCCGATCCCGACCGGGAGGTCCCGGCGGGAGCGACCTTCTCGCGCCTGCATTCTCTGTCGGCGGCTAACTACCCATCCTGCTCTCCGCTCATGCCTCCCTGTGCCGAGATGGCGATTTGTCCGGTATTCTGAGCGGGCTCCGGGGTGGGCCACCGGGCGGCGGAAGTCGGGTAACCCCCTGGCGCACCACCCCCCGATGTCCTGTACTCTTGTCCCCGTCGCACGGCACGGAGAGATCCGCAGCCGGGTGATCTACGGTCCCCCGTAGCTCAATTGGCAGAGCAGCCGGCTGTTAACCGGCAGGTTTTTGGTTCGAGTCCAAACGGGGGAGCTCCACTCACGCAACGCCCGTCGGCCCAGCCGGCGGGCGTTTCCCGTGGTGCCGCTCCCGCCCGCCGGTCGGGTGGTTTCCGCCCGCCGGTGCCGCCTCGCCCGGCAGGATGGTCGATGTCGACTTAGACTCGCGCTGCGTCGATCGCTGCGTCGATTCAGGGGTGGATGGGATGGCCGGAAGGCGGAGCCGCTGGACCGCGACGCTGGTCGCGGCCGTCATCGTGCTGGGCTGGCTGGTCGTCGGCGGCCTCGCCGGCCCCTACTCGGGGAAGCTCGGCGACGTCGCCACCAACGACAACGCCGCCTTCCTCCCCGCCGACGCCGAGGCCACCCGGGCCCAGGACCTCGCCGCCGGCTTCGTGGAGCGGGAGACCACCCCGGCGCTCGTCGTCTACGAGCGCGCCTCCGGCATCACCCCCGCCGACCAGGAACGGATCCGGAACGAGGCGGCCCGCTTCGCCCACCTGCCGGGCGTCGTCGGCCCGCTGCCGCCGCCGATCGTCAGCCAGGACCGGCAGGCCGTGCAGGTGATCGTCCCGATCGACGCGGCCGAGGGCGAACAGATCGGCGCGGTGGTCGACCAGCTGCGGGACATCGCCGGCGCCGACCGGGACGGGCTCACCGTCGACGTGGCCGGCCCGGCCGGCCTGCTCGCCGACCTGATCGAGGTGTTCACCGCCATCGACGGGCCGCTGCTGCTCGTCACCCTGGTCGTGGTGCTGGTCATCCTGCTGATCGTCTACCGCAGCCCGGTGCTCTGGGTCTTCCCGCTGCTCGCCGCCGGGATGTCGTACTCGCTGGCCTCGCTCGTCGTCTACCTCCTGGCGAAGAACGACGTCGTGAAGCTCAACGGGCAGGCCCAGGGCATCCTCACGGTCCTCGTCTTCGGCGCCGGCACCGACTACGCCCTGCTGCTCATCGCCCGCTACCGGGAGGAGCTGCACCGGCACGAGCGACCCTGGGAGGCCATGCGGGCCGCCTGGAAGGGCGCCGCCCCGGCCATCATCGCCTCCGGCGCCACGGTCATCGTCAGCCTCCTCTGCCTGCTGCTGTCCAGCCTCAACTCCAACCGGGCACTCGGCCCGGTGAGCGCCGTCGGCATCGCCGCCACCCTGCTGGTGATGCTGACCTTCCTCCCCGCCCTGCTGATGCTCGGCGGGCGGTGGGCGTTCTGGCCCCGGCGACCCCGCTTCGACCACGCCGACCCACGGACCGAACACGGCATCTGGGGGCGGATCGCGGGCTTCGTGGCGCGCCGCGCCCGTACCGTCTGGATCGTCACCGCGGTGGTCCTCGCCGCGCTCGCCCTCGGGGTGACCCAGCTCGGCGCCACCACCCTCGGCCAGTCCGACCTGTTCACCCAGCGCACCGACTCGGTGGCCGGCCAGGAGGTGATCGCCCGCCACTACCCGGCCGGCACCGGCAGCCCGGCCACCATCTTCACCGACCAGGCCGCCGCCGAGCAGGTCGCCCGGGTGGCGCAGGGCGTGCCGGGGGTGTCCTCGGTCCGGCCGTTCAGCCGTCAGGGGCCGACCGGGACGCCCACGGTCGTCGACGGGCGGGTGCAGCTGGAGGCCACCCTCGCCGACCCGCCGGACAGCAACGGCGCCGAACGCGCCGTCCGCGAGCTGCGCGTGGCGGTGCACCGGGTGCCCGGCGCGGACGCCGTCGTCGGCGGCTTCACGGCCATCAACGTGGACACCGCCGACGCGTCCACCCGGGACCGCAACGTCATCATCCCGGTGGTGCTGCTCGTCATCGCGGTCATCCTGGCGCTGCTGCTGCGGGCCCTGCTCGCCCCGGTGCTGCTGATCGCCACGGTCGTGCTGTCGTTCCTCGCGACGCTCGGCCTCTGCGCGCTGATCTTCCGGTACGTCCTCGACTTCCCCGGGGTGGACCAGTCCTTCCCGCTGTTCGCGTTCGTCTTCCTGGTCGCGCTCGGCATCGACTACAACATCTTCCTGATGAGCCGGGTCCGCGAGGAATCGGTCCGGCGCGGCACCCGGGCCGGCGTGCTCACCGGCCTGGCCGTCACCGGCGGCGTGATCACCTCCGCCGGCATCGTGCTCGCCGCCACCTTCTCCGCGCTCGCCGTGCTGCCGCTCGTGGTGCTCGTCGAGTTGGGCGTGGCGGTCGCCGCCGGGGTGCTGCTCGACACCATCGTGGTCCGCTCGCTGCTGGTGCCCGCGCTCGCGTACGACATCGGGCCGAAGATCTGGTGGCCGGGCCGGCTGTCCCGGACGAACCGCAACGGCGACCGGGCCGGGACGGAGGCGGACCGTGCCTGAGGAGACGGACGTCGTCATCGTCGGCGGTGGCCTGGCCGGCCTCGCCGCCGCCCGCCGGCTGCACCGCGCCGGCGTGCCCTGGCGGCTGCTGGAAGCCGCCGACCGGCTCGGCGGCCGCGTCGCCACCGACGAGGTCGACGGCTACCTGCTGGACCGGGGCTTCCAGGTGCTCAACACGGCGTACCCGCGCCTCGGCGGCCTGGTCGACCTCGGCGCCCTCGACCTGGGCTGGTTCACCTCCGGCGTGCTGGTGCGCCGCGGCGACCGGCTGGACCGCCTGGTCAACCCGCTGCGCGACCCCGCCGGCGCGCCCGGCACGGTGGCCGCGGGCGTCGGGTCGCTTGTCGACCGGCTGCGCTTCGCCGCGCTCGCCACCGGCTGCGCCACCCTGCCGGTGGGCCGGCTGCTCAACGCGCCCGAGACCACCAGCGAGGCCGCGCTGCGCCGGGCCGGGCTCTCCGCCGCGTTCATCGAGGAACTGGTCCGGCCCTTCCTCTCCGGCGTACTGCTCGACCGCGAGCTGGCCACCTCCAGCCACGTGCTGGCCGTCCTCCTGCGCGCGTTCGCCCGGGGCCGGATCGGGCTGCCCGCCCGCGGCATGGCCGCGCTGCCCCACGCCGTCGCCGGCCCGCTGCCCGCCGAGCTGATCGACCTGCACACCCCGGTCGCCGAGGTCGCGCCCGGCCGGGTCCGCACCCCCGCCGGCGACATCGCCTGCCGCGCCGTCCTGGTCGCCGCGGACCCGCCGGCGGCCGCCACGCTGCTGCCCCGGCTCCAACGGGTACGCATGCACAGCTACACGACCTACTACCACAGCACCGACACCCCGCCGCTTGCCGAGCCGATCCTGCTGCTCGACGGCGAGCGGCGCGAGCTGGTCGCCAACACGGTGGTGGTCAGCAACGCGGCACCCACCTACGCGCCGGCCGGGAAGCACCTGGTGGCCACCTCGGTGGTCGGCCCGCAGGCCCCGCCCGAGCCGCTGGTCCGCCGCGAGCTGGACCGCCTCTACGGGCGCTCCACCGCCGACTGGACCCACCTGGCGACCGTGCCGGTGCCGCACGCGCTGCCCGCCGCGCCGCCACCGCAGGGCCGGCTGCGCAAGCCGGTCGCGCTCGGCGACGGGCTCTACGTCGCCGGCGACCACCGGGACACCCCCTCCATCCAGGGGGCGCTGGCGAGCGGCTGGCGGGCCGCCGGCGCGGTGCTCGCCGAGCTGCGCGGCACGGACGCAGCGGGACCACCCGCACCCTGACCGATCCCCGGCGATGCCCGCTCGGGCCTGCACCGGTGGCACCGAAAGGGACGCTGCACGCTGTTATCCTCGCGTTGCCCATCGTGCCGGCCAGATCATCAACCGGCCCGACGGGTGATGGCCGGTGATCCGTTGAGCGGGTTACGATCCGGCGCGGTAGCGGGGCGGTAGCTCAGCGGGTTAGAGCAGGGGACTCATAATCCCTCGGTCGCGGGTTCGAGTCCCGCCCGCCCCACCAACCGTTTGCCCTGCTCAGCCATGCTGCCGGCGACCCGGACGGACCGCGTCAAGGTCCGGTCCGACACCCTCAGTCCGCACTGAGTCCGCAGCAGCACGACCCGCTGCCCGGTCCAAGCGGTCCGCGACCTGGTCCAGGTCGTCCTCGAGCAGCGGATACAGGCTCCGTCTTAGGGGCGGCGGCCAAGCGGCCAGCGGGCGTGCCATTAGCGTGCCATTGAGCGAGGCCAGCAGGGGCCAGCCGAGGCCACCAGCGACCGCCGCCACCAGGCGGCCACGCCGTTGGCCTGCCGGACATCGACAATTCCCAAGCTGCCAGTCTCTGACCCCAGCCTGACCCCAGCAGGACGCCAACAGCCGCCACCAGATGAACGCCGGCCACGAGCCAGCAGGCAGGCGAAGCGGGTAACGGCGGATGCGGGACGCTCCTACGGATTAGATGGTCAGCACGGACCGGCCGTACAGCCATCCGTACAGCCAAGACCCTCCACAGACGCCGACGCTGCCCGACAGCAGCGGACGGGCTGACCAGGAGCGCAACCACCTGACCAGCCATCCCTGATCTTCTTCTAGCCCCCAGGCCCGGCGATGTCCGCCTCGTCCTGACGGGACGGGAGGAGAGCGGGGCGTCGGTACAGTCACGGCGACTCTGGGGAGGTTACCGACATGGCAGAGGTCGACAAGGCGGTCGAGCGGATCCGGGCGACGTGGGCATACCGGCTGCTGGTCGTCGGCTACCGCTGCCTTCTCCTCGGGCCGCTCATGATGGGTCTGACCATCGGGGCGATTGCACTCTGGTCCCTGAAGCCACCACTGGTCTGGGTGCCGATCGCCATCACGTTTGGGACAGTGTTTGTCGGGGTGGCCGGGATATGGGTAGGGCTAGCGACTCTGTACACCCGTCGGCTCATGCCACGGGGTGGCACCAACCGACACGCAGCCCTGATGAAGACCCTGCGACAGGACGTGATGCCGCGAGCGAGGCGTGGCACGTAACGATCCGCATCTAGTCCGCAAGAGGTCGGCGGACGGCGGGGGAGCAGTGTGAGGGTGTCGAGAGGCGTTTCCGCTGCTAGACCGCCATTTGGCCAGGTCGGTGGGACGGGCAGTTTGATCTCATAATCCCTCGGTCGCGGGTTCGAGTCCCGCCCGCCCCACCAACCGTTTGCCCTGGTCAGCCATGCTGCGACGACCGGGACGGACCGCGTCGAGGTCCGGGAGATCCGCTTGAACGGCTACAGCCACTCCATGTCGATGTTGCCGGAGTAGACGCGCGCAACGCGATAGTCAGGGCGTCCGAACAGCTCCGCTTCGCCGTTGTAGATCGCAATGAGGGAGCCTGCCCCATGCCACCAGGTGTCGACAATGCCGGCAGTCACTGGCACGGGTCGCATACCGGAGAGGTCAAGGTCGGCAACCGCATCGCCAGAAAGCTTGGTTACCGTCTCTGCGATGTGCTCTGCCGACTGGGCGAGTGCCAGCGACTCGACCCAGCCTTCGATTCGGGCGTGCAGAGGCACCCAACTATCCATGGCGATGCCGAAGCTTCCGCGAGGCCCGATCAGGAAGGAGTACGGCACCGCCGTCCGTTGCGGTCCTGCCTCGAACCACCAGCCCGGCTCGGGAAAGTGGTTCTCCCACTCCGGTGTATCGGCGCACAGCATTCGCGGCCCCCCGTCGTAACTGAACGATGGAGGTAGGGAGAGCCCGCCCCAGCGAGCCTGATGGCTCTCCGCCTGGTCAACGACTTCCGACGGGATGCCGTTGGCCTCCCACTGCTCGCGCCGGTCACTGACAGAGGGCACGTCGAGCCAAACTCCATGGACCGCCACGAAGCGGTGAGCCCGAGCACTCAGGCTGGACGGTGCGTCACGGAGGTGTCGCCTCACGAGGGCAGCCTATTCGATCATCCTTGCGCCTCTGGCTGCGCAGCTAACCGGACAGCAAAGACCGCCGACCAGCGGCGACCCTGCCCGACAACGGCAGACGCGCTGATTAGGCGGGCTGTCACCTGGCCACCCATCCCTCTTGTTCTAGACCCCGCGGCCTAGCTCAGTCGAGCAATCCTGGAACCCGCTCCTGAAGCTGAGCTGTCACCCGCGACAGCCCGGCGTTCAAGTCGTCGCCGTCCCACCGCACGAAGTCCCCGCCCAGCGGGTTGCCTGACACCAGCACCGTCCAGCGGCCCCGTTGGCGTTCGCCGTCCATCTTGATCATGGCGACCAGGCCACGATCGCCGAGCTGGGCCAGCAACTCCGCCAGGCACTCATCCCACCCCATCGCCGGCTATTCGATCACGGCCGCTCAGGGACGCGCAGCCGCATCCAATCCGCAAGAGGTCGACGGATGATGGGAAGGTGGTGGAGATGTCGAGAGGCGTGTCCGCTGCTGGACCCCGATCTGCCCAGGTCAACGGAGCCGGCAACTCGATCTCATGTCCCTCGGTCGCGGGTTCGGGTCCCGTCCGCCCCGCCAGCCGCTTTCCCTGGTCAGTCATGCTGTCGATGACCCGGACGAACCGCGTCGAGGGCCCCACCTTGGCCACGTCCGGGCAGGCTGAACGGTCTACGACCGCCCCACGAGGAGATCCGCTTCCTCTCCTGGTTGCTACGCTTCGCGACCCGGAAGGGAGGAATCCGTGGGCAAGTTCCTAGCCCGCCTTCGCAAGGTCGACCGAGGCGCGCCTGCTTCGGGCCTCAACCCGGAAGGCGCTGCCCTTGGTCTCGCAGCGGCCCGCCGGCTGAGGGAACTCGGAAACGTCAAGATTCAGCGCGGTCTGACCGAAGCGGAGCTTGCTCGCGTGGAGGACACCTTCGGCTTCCAGTTCGCCGACGACCACCGCGCGTTCCTGGCCGCCGGGCTACCGACCGGCCCTTCTTGGCCTGACTGGCGACGAGGAGACCCAGGCTGCCCTCCGCGATCGCCTTGCGTGGCCCATCCATGGCGTGTTGTTCGATGTCGAGCACAACGGCTACTGGCATGAAATCTGGGGAGACCGGCCGAGCAACCGCCGGGAGGCGGTCGCGGCCGCCGAGCCGCACCTCCGCAAAGTGCCGCAGATGGTGCCCGTGTTCGGCCACCGCTTCCTGCCCGCGGGCCGCGGCTCGTACGGGCACCCGATCCTGTCGATGTACCAGACCGACATCATCTACTACGGCGACGACCTGGAGGACTACATCCATTCGGAGTTCGGTGGACCGGCGCCGAACCGAGACCAGGAGCCACAGGCCACCGTCGCCTTCTGGAGAGAATTTCTCTAGTCCGTTCTGTACAGAGCCATCCGTACAGCCAAGACGGCCAGCCGCCGCCGACATTTCCCCCACGCTGACGGACGCGCGGAGCAGGGACACCGCTCCTTGGGCAGCCCGCTTCGACCTACTTCTCATCACACCGGCCGCCGCCTGGCCGTGGAGTCCGCATCCAGCTCGCAAAAGGTCGACGGACGGCGGGGGAATGGTACGAGTTGCCGAAGCTGGTGTCATTCCTTCACGCGCCGCGGCGTCTCCGCCACCAGGTCCTCAGCATGCCGACGTCGGAACTCCACCACCGTCAGTGCGGTTGCGGCCAAGAGCGTCAGTGGGGAGAGGACTAGGAGGTAGACGGCCCACGGCGTGATGAACCCCAGGAGGAAGCACGCGACCACGACGATGGGCCATGACCACGCCAGGATGCCCGGTCCCCAGAACCGCCATGGCGATGCCCCTGGTGCTGCCTCCCACGAGTTCAGGCGGCCGAGCAGTGCGCTGATCGCGCTTGACCACCCGCACAGCAGGGTCAGGATGCATACAAACGGACCTAGGCCATCGGGCACGGCAAGATTGTTTGGCCCGCCCACCAGAAGCGCAAGGGCGGAAGGTTCCCAGCGCTCCGAGGTGACGGCCTCTGCGCGGCGGTCCGCATCTAGTCCGCAAGAGGTCGAGGGACGGCGGGGGAGTGGTGAGAGCTGTCGAGAGCTATTTCCGGATCCTCGGCGTGAGCCCGAAGGCGTTCCGCAAGGGCTGAGCCGCCCGGGGCCGCCACGAGGAGCGGCCGATGACCACGCGAGGAGACCCGTTTCCTACGTTCTCATCGCCGGGTTGGACGGCGTTCTGGGCTCCTACCAGTGGCGACGAGGGTTCACGCGCCCGCCGACTGGAACGTTCTGAGATCCCTCGGTATTCAGCGTTGCTATCTACCGGTACCTAGTGTTACGGTCTACCGGTAGTCAGCGTCGCTTGGTAGCGAGGGGAAGACGGCATGGGCAACCAGATGACCGAGATGCTCAAGGGCACTCTCGAAGGCATCGTCCTGGCGATCCTGGCCCGCAGATCCGCGTACGGCTACGAGATCACCGCGTGGCTGCGCGACCGCGGCTTCTCGGACATCGCGGAAGGCACGATCTACGCGCTGCTCGTCCGCGTCGAGCAGCGCGGGTTCGTGGACGTGCAGAAGGTTCCGTCCGAAAAGGGACCCCCGCGGAAGGTGTATTCGCTCAACGCGAAGGGGCGGGAGCAACTCGCCGAGTTCTGGAGGACGTGGAGCATCCTCGCGGAACGCATCGAGCAACTCCACCACAACGACAACCAGCACCACGAAGGAGCATGAGCATGGCCGCGAAGTGGATCGAGACGCTCGTCGGGTCGCTCGAGCAGAAGAAGCAGTACAAGCACCACATGGCTCGCATGGAGGCCCTGCCGGAGCCCTATCGCAGCGCGGCCAAGGCTCTTCAGCGGTACTTCATGTACCAGGGAGGGGTCATCGACGGGGACAGCCTCATCACGATGCTCGGCGACTTCGTCGACCTCTGGGAGCGTGCGGTCGCCGACGGAACGCCGGTCCGCGCGATCGTCGGCGACGACCCGGTCGAGTTCGCCGAGACGTTCGTGCAGGCGTACTCCGGCAAGCAGTGGATCGACAAGGAACGCGCTCGCCTGCGGAACGCGATCGACGCCGCCGCCGGCGACACCGGCGAGGAGAAGAGCGCATGACCACCAGGACGCGCGAACCCGCGATCAGGGTGCGGGCCATCACCAAGTCCTACAAGGACCTGCAGGTGCTGCGGGGCGTCGACTTCGACGTGGCGGCCGGGAGCATCTTCGCTCTGCTCGGCTCGAACGGCGCCGGGAAGACCACGCTGGTGCGGATCCTGGCGACGTTGCTGAAGGCGAACACCGGCACCGCGACCGTCCACGGCTTCGACGTCTCCTCGGCCCCGGGCGACGTACGCAAGTCGATCAGCCTGACCGGCCAGTTCGCCGCAGTCGACGGGGTGCTCACCGGCCGGGAGAATCTGGTCCTGGTCGCGAAGCTGCGCCACCTGAAGAACCCGGGTGCGATCGCCGACGACATGCTCGCCCGTTTCTCGCTCACCGATGCCGGGAATCGCCGGGCGGCGACGTACTCGGGCGGCATGCGCCGGCGGCTGGACATCGCGATGAGCCTTGTCGGCAACCCGCCGGTCGTCTTCCTCGACGAGCCGACCACCGGCCTCGACCCGCAGGCCCGCATCGAGGTCTGGCAGACGGTGAAGCAGCTCGCCAAGGATGGCACGACCATCCTGCTGACCACCCAGTACCTCGACGAGGCCGAGCAACTCGCCGACCGGATCGCCATCCTGCACAAGGGCACGATCATCCAGAACGGCACTCTCGCCGAGCTGAAGCAACTCCTCCCGTCCGCCAAGGCCGAGTACGTCGAGAAGCAGCCGACCCTCGAGGACGTCTTCCTCGCCCTCGTCGGCGACACCAGTGACACCGCCGGCACGGCAGCCGTGTCCGTAGGGGAGGAATCCCGATGACCGCCCACGTCCTCAGCGACACCGGAACCCTCACCGGCCGCTCGCTGCGCCACATCCTCCGCAGCCCGGACACCATCATCACCACAGCGGTCACCCCCGTCGCGCTGATGCTGCTCTTCGTGTACGTGCTGGGCGGAGCCATCAACATCGGATCCGACGAGTCGTACATCAACTACATGCTCCCGGGCATCCTGCTCATCACGATCGCGTCCGGCATCGCCTACACGGCGTACCGCCTGTTCCTCGACATGCAGGGCGGCATCTTCGAGCGCTTCCAGTCGATGCCGATCCCGCGGCCTTCGGTGCTCTGGGCGCATGTCCTGACCTCACTCGTCGCCAACCTGGCCTCGATCGTGATCGTCACCGGCGTTGCGCTGATCATGGGTTTCCGCACCGGCGCATCCGTAGCCGACTGGCTCGCCGTCGCGGGCATCCTGATCCTGTTCACGCTCGCCCTCACCTGGATCGCCGTGATAGCGGGCCTGTCCGCCAAGACCGTCGACGGCGCGAGCGCTTTCAGCTACCCGCTGATCTTCCTGCCCTTCATCAGCTCGGCGTTCGTCCCCACCGACTCGATGCCTGGCCCGGTCGCGTGGTTCGCCGAGAACCAGCCGGTGACGTCCATCGTGAACACGCTCCGCGCGCTGTTCGCGCAGCAACCCGTCGGCGCCGACATCTGGATAGCCCTCGCCTGGTGCGCCGGCCTGCTCGTGGCCGCCTACGTCGCCGCGACAGCGATCTACCGCAAGAAGATCAGCTGACCGATCGCCAGAAGACAGCGCCGCATCCCGCACGGATGCGGCGCTGTCGTCCGCGTAGGTCCGCCACCGAAGCGTGGCGGGGTGGCAGCATCCGGCATGGCACCGCCGTCGCAGTCGGGTCCGGGGCCCTCACCGGGATCCGGGTAAAGCGGGTGCGTCGGCGAGCTGCCAGCCCTAGGTTGCGCGGGGTGGACCTTTCCCATCTCGGCGTACCGATCGGTCCGATGATCCGGGTGCACGGTGGGTTCGCCAACCGGCTGTACCGGCTCGACACCGACCAGGGGTCTTTCGCGGTGAAGGAGCTGAACCTCCTCGATCGCCGCTGGACCTACCGCGCCGAGGACGTGTTCAGGTTCGAGCGGGCGGCCTTCGCCGCCGGCATCCCGATGCCGGAGCCGATCTCGGCCGATCACCGGACGCTCGTGCACCGGTGGGTGGAGGGCGAGAAGATGCCCGAAGCGCCCGTGTCGCCGGCGTACGCGTTCGAGATCGGTGAGATCCTCGCGCGGCTCCACGCGCTCGACGTCGCGTGGACCCACGTGTCGATCGAGGAGCCGACGCCCTGGGACTGGCCCGAACTCGCCGAGCGGGCGGTGGCGACCGGACAGCCGTGGGCCGGCGAACTCACTGCCCAGGTCGAGACGTTTCTCGCGATCGCCCACTTCGTCGACACCTGCGAGCGGCCAGGCCCCGTCGTGCTGACCCACCGGGACATCCATCCGTGGAACCTGCTCGCTCGCGGGGGCCGGCCGGTGGTGCTCGACTGGGAACTCTCGGGGATGCTCGACCTGTCCGGTGAGCTCGGCTCGACCGCGCTGAGCCTCGCGAAGGGACCCGGCTTCGACGATCTTGAGCCGGCCATCTTCCGCTCGGTTCTCGACGGCTACGTCGCCGGAGGCGGAGTGCTGCCGCCGCCGGGTCCAAGCTGGTTCGTGTTCACGGTCGGTGGCTGGCTGGGGTTCACGAGGTGGAACATCCTCCGCTGCCTCGCCGGGGTCGAGGCGAGCACCGGCCCTGACCTTGCCCTGTCGCACGAGTCGGTGCGCAACGGGGTGCGCGGCCTCCCCGAACTGTTCGGCCGGCTTCCTGAGCTCGAGGCCTGTCTGGTCCCGCCGCACGCCTGACGTTCGGTCCGGGTCTCGTGGTCAGTCCAGGTAGTAGTCGGCTCTCCAGCGGGCTTCCTCGGCTACCGAGAAGGTGTCGAAGTCGCCGGCGGCTTCGCATTCCCGCAGGTAGCGGAGGGCTTCTGCCGCCTCCTCGGAGCCGTCGGCCGCCAGGTGTGCCCTGGTCGCGTCCAGTCCTGCTCCGCAGAGCAGTTGGACGTCGATCGAGCAGTGGGCGTCCCAGCTCGACTCCTTGGCGTGCCAGATGACGAGCACGTCGCTTAGGTGGCCGGCGTTGAACAGTTGCAGGCAGCACAGCTTCATGAGCTCGGTGTCCTGGTCATGCTGCGCAAGGTACGCCTGGGCTCGGAGTATCTCCCGGATGTGCGGCAGGTCGGCGGAGGACGGCTGGAGGCCGTAGCGGCGAAGGCATTCGTCCTCGTTCACGGGTCTCCCTCTGCTGGACGTGGCAGCGTTCCTGGCGCGCCTTCGTCTGGTCCGGGTCCGGCATCGAGCCGGACCTCGCGGCCGACGAGTTTGCGGTTCCGCACCGGATGGTCGCAGCCGCACCGGACGGTGCCGTGGCCACTGGACCTGCACAGGACCGGCCGCGGGGGCGGCCCGGCTGATCGGGCCACCCCCGCGCCTCGGAGCCGGACCACCCGGCGGGAGTGAGCGGATCGGGTCGGGTACGCAGCAGGTGACGGCGAGGATCGACGGAATCAGATGGTGGGCGTGCCGAACCAGCGGGTGAGGTGGTCGTCCAGGTCCTGCTGGTCGTCGCCGATCCAGGCGACGTGGCCGTCGGGGCGGAGCAGGACGCCCGGAACGTCCAGTGCCGCGGTGGGGTCCGCGAGGTGGTCGACCCGGTCCGCCCAGCCGCCCACGGTCAGGCGTTCGGTGCGGTCCAGCAGCAGGCCGCGGCCGCGATGCAGCAGGCCGTAGAGGTGGCCCTGTTTCACCTCGATGTCGGGCAGGCGGCGGCCGAGCAGGTCCGGGCCCGGGCCGAAGTCGTAGCGGATGCCGGTCGCGGTGATCTTCTCCAGCAGGAAGCGGTTCACCTCGTCGAAGTCCATCAGCTCGGTGAGCAGCCTGCGCACGGCCTGCGGGCCCGGTCCGGCGGACAGCAGTTCCAGCTGGGCGCGGGTGTTGTCCAGCACGTCCTCGGCGACCGGCTGGCGTTCGGCCTGGTAGGTGTCCAGCAGCGTGTCCGGCGCCCAGCCCCGCACCTGCGCGGCCAGCTTCCAGCCGAGGTTGAACGCGTCCTGAACACCCAGGTTGAGGCCCTGCCCGCCGATGGGCGGATGGATGTGCGCCGCGTCGCCGGCCAGCAGCACCCGCCCGACCCGGTACCGTTCGGCCAGGCGGGTGGCATCCCCGAAGCGGGACAACCAGCGCGGGGAGTGCACGCCGAAATCGGTCCCGGCGATGGCGCGCAGCTGGTGCTGGAAATCGGCCAGGGTGGGCGGCTCCGCGCGACCGCTGACTCCCGCGGTGGGGACCACGACGCGGTAGACCCCGACGCCGGCGGGGCCGAAGCTGAACCGCTTGTCGGTCGCGCGGACCTCGGTCACCCTGGCGGCGATCTCCTCCGGCGGCACACCCACTTCCATCTCGCCCATCAGCGTCTCGGTCCGCGACGGCTCGCCGGGGAAGCCGACGCCGAGGAGTTTGCGCACCGTGCTGCGCGCGCCGTCACAGCCGACCAGATAGCGCGTACGCAGCTGTTCGCCGCCGGCCAGCTCGACGGTCACACCGTCGTCGTCCTGCGTGAGACCGGCCACCGCGCAACCGTGCCGGACCTGCGCACCCAGTCCGACCGCATGGTCTTCGAGCAGGTGGACGATGACCGGCTGCGGAATGCCCAGCAGGTAGGCGTACGCGGAGTCGAGGCCCGCGGGAGCGGGTTTGTCGATGGCGGCGAAGAAGCCGGCGGCCGGGCGCCGCCTGGCGCGGTCGCGGATGCGCTCCAGCAGCCCGCGCATCGCCATCAGCTCGATGCTGCGGATGTGCAGGCCGACGATGCGGACGTACGACGGGGGCTCGGTCTCCTTCTCCAGGACGAGCACCCGCACATCGTGCAGCCGCAGTTCGGCGGCCAGCATGGCACCGGTCGGCCCGCACCCGGCGATGACGACGTCGAACATGGGGGACGCGGGTTCGGTGCCGGACGCGGGTGCGGGTGCGGGTGCGGGGAGCGTGGGGACGTCGTTCGCGGTGGCGTCGCGCCGGACCGCATCGGTCGGCGACGGCGTGGCGGTGGACTGAGGAGAGCGCACAGGTGATGCCTTTCGGGAGTGCCCTGGTGGCGAGGCGCTCCCGGCGACACCTACGTCAGTCGCCGGCCACGACGGAGAGGGGGAGCACCCACATCGGTACAACGTTCATGGGTCTCACCTCCTCGGGCGGTGTCACGGCCAGCTGCAAGTTACAAGCCCGGCCAGCATCCCGTCCACTCCTTTGTCAGCCGCGTGCTCACCACGTCCGCGTGCGGAGGCCGCGCGCCAGGGTGGAGATCATCACCGTGGCGGGGACGAGATGCAGCCCGATGAGGGCGGTGATGGTGGCGGTGTCCGCCCCGGAGACGAGGGGCGGGACCACCGAGAGCGCGGTCAGCGCCACCGCCGTCCACACGAATCGCGGTGCGGGGCGGGCGCTCCACCGAAGCAGCGCCGCGGCGATGACGATGCCCACGACGCAGAAGAAGCCGGTCACCACGGCGAACCCGGCCAACGGGATCGTCTCGCCACCGTCGGGGATCTCGAAGTCGACCCCGGCGGCCCGGGCCAGCGCGGCGGCGAGGGTGGTGGCCGCCATCGCCGCGAGCGTGGCACCGAGGCCGGTGACGGCGAGCCCGCGGAGTCGGCGGCTGGTCCGGCCCGGTGCCGGACCGGCGGCGACCCCGGTGTCATCCATGCTGCTCATGTCGTTCCTCCATCTGTCGATGACCGTGTGACGGCCTGGCCGGGACGGTGGGCGTCCGCGCCGGGATCCACCCGGGGCTACTCGGTGCCGTCCGCCAGCAGGCACTCCGGCAGCCCGAGCCGCGGGAACTGGTCGTCGTGGAAGGTGGTGATCTCGGTGATCGCCCCGCCGGTGATGCGCAGGACGTCGATCGTCAGCGGCAGGTACGCGCCCTCCTGCTCCCGCCAGAGGTAGAAGGCGGCGGCGGGTTGCCGGTTCACGGACGTGCGGACGCAGCGCAGCCGCCCCAGCTCCGGGAAACCGTCCTCGACCCAGTCGGTCAGCACGGCCTCGCGGCCGACGTGCAGGCCGGGCGTGGGCGGCATCGAGCAGCGGACGTCGTCCCGCAGCATGGCCGCGAGAGCGTCGAGGTCCTTGGCGACGCTGGCGTCGGTGAACCGGCGCACCAGCGCGCGCGTCCCGGCGTCCTCCTCGCCGCCGGTCCAGTCCTGCCGCTCGGCGGGCAGGTGCTCCCGCATGCCGGCGCGGGCCCGCTGCAGCGCGCTGTTCACGGAGTTGACCGAGTCCCCGAGGAGTTCCGCGACGTCCCTCGCCGGCCAGCCCAGCACGTCCCGCAGGATCAGCGCGGCCCGTGGGCGCGGCGCGAGGTGCTGGACCGCGACGAGGTACGCCAGCTCGATCGTCTCCCGCGCGACGGCGACGGCCTCCGGCTCGTCCGCGTCGCCCGCGGGCAGTTCGTCGAGCAGCCGGTCCGGGTAGGGCTGCAACCAGGGCACCTCGCCGCCGGTCGCCGGCTCCGGGCGGCGCCTGGCGAGCAGGTCCAGGCAGGCGTTCGTGGCGATCCGGTACAGCCAGGCCCGGAACGTCGACCGGCCCGCGAAGGTCTCCCGCCGCCGCCAGGCACGCAGGAGCGTCTCCTGCACGGCGTCCTCGGCGTCCTCGAACGACCCGAGCATCCGGTAGCAGTGCACGTGCAGCTCCCGCCGGTGCCGCTCCGCCAGGCCCGCGAACGCCGGCTCGTCGATCTCGTCCAGCCCGCTCACGCCCAGCTCCTCCAGCCGCGTGTCCGCACTCATCGCGTCATCCTTCCGCCTCGTCCGGTCCCGTCATAGGTATGACGGGTGCGGGCGCGACAACTCATCACCGGGGGCCGGCCGGGTCGGCCGATCCGGCGCGCGGGCGGAGGGTCGGCTACCTCACCGGCGCGCGGTGAGGGGGGCGAGGACGAGGACGGCGACGCCCAGCGCGGCGGCGCCGACCGCCCACCACCAGAAGAATCCGGAGAAGACCGAGGCGATCAGGAGCCCCACGCCGAGGCCGGCGAGCAGGCCGAGGCCGAACATGCCCCGCGGGGGCAGGGCGAGGTACGGCAGGCGCCGCACCACGAGCACCTCCAGCCAGGTGCCGCCCACCGTCAGCAGCGCGGCGCCGACCCCGTCGACGGCGGACAGCCCGTGACCGTCGCTGACCGGCACGAGGACCCGGCCCTCGTCGCCGGCGGGGACGAGGAGGACGAGCACGCCGGCGACGACGAGCGCGGCGGCGACGGTCACCTGGGTACGCGGTGCGGCCCGGATATCGGAAGACATCGCTTCAGTCTTGGTCATCCGGCAGGTTCCCGGCAGGAGCCGAATCGCCGAACATCGACAGGCCGACGGTCACCACCGCATTCGTGACCCCGCCTTCCAGCGGCAGGGGACGCGCTACTCGTTGACGATCTGCTCGCGGAGGATGTCCGCGTGCCCGCAGTGCTGGGCGAGCTCGCGCAGCACGTGCAGATAGACCCACCGCAGCGGAAGCGGGCCCCGCGGGTGCCCGCGAAGGATGTCGTCCAGACCCAGGGATGACGTCGCCCGGCGTGCTGCCTCGCAGGCTTCGCGGTGCGCGCGCTGGACGGTGGCGATCGTGTCGCCGTCATCGAGGACGAACGAATCTTCCGACCTTGCCGGGATGCCGATCTCCGCGCGCGACCGGCCCGTCACGGCCTGGTCGAACCAGACCTTCTCCACGAAGGTCGCGTGCTTCACCAGACCCAGCAGCGTCGTCCGGGAGGCCACCAACGACCGGCGCGCCTGTTCCTCGGTCAGCCCCTCCAGGCAACCGTTGAGCGTGCCGCGGTGCTCGTCGAGGAACGCCTCGAACTGGGCGTGTGCGGGCTGTGCGATGACCTGGTCGGCGAAGGTGGGTGGAAAGGACGGCATGGGCGCAGCATTCCAGACCGTCGTCATCCGGGGGCGACTCACGGGTACGAGCGGTCGGCTGACGTGTCGGTGCGCCGGAGGCCGACGTGGACATCCCGGCCCGGACGCCGCGTCGGACCCGCCCTACAGTCGGAGCATGCTGATCCGGATCGAGGGCACCGACCTGCCGGGGCGGCGCGCCGGCGCCGAGGCGGACCTGCTCCGGCTGCGCAACGTGCAGGTGGGGATGCAGTGCCGGGCCGAGGTGGTCGACCGGGTCGCGGTCGACGCGGAGGAAGCGGCCTGGCAGGTCGAGGTCACCAGCCGCGAGGTGGACGGACTGCTCGACGTGGGCGGGCCGTGGGTGCACGGCCGTCCCGGGGCGCGCTTCCTCTACCTGAGCTGGGGTGCGGTGACCGGCGACCGCTTCGAGATGTTCCGCCGGGCGAAGCTGCTGTTCGGTGACGTCCCGCCCGAGCTGCTCCGGGCCGGCCACGACGGTGCCGGTGCGCTGGTGGGCCGGCTCGGGCTGACGGACGCCCGGGGCGGGCCGATCTGTGCCCGGGTCCGGCCGCCCCAGGTGCGCTGGACCCTCGGGTGACCGGTCGCGAGAGCGGCTGAGCCAGCACCGCACGGTTGAGGTGCCGCGCCCGACCGAGTACGCATGCTCATCCGCGCGGCTCCGCGAGCCGGCAGGATCGGGCCGTGACGAAGACGACGCGTACCCTGCTCGGCGGCCTGCTCCTGGCGGCCGCCACCGTCGGCGCCTGGTGGGCCTGGCTGGGCTGGGAGTCGGGCTACACGGTCGATCCGGAGACCGGCGCGACCAGCGGCCCGTACGCCGTCTGGCAGGTGGCCGCCGCCGTGCTCACCCTGCTCGTGATCGCCGCCGTGGGCGGCTGGTTCCGGAGTCCGTGGCTGGTGGCGCCGGTGATGACGGTGGCCTTCACCGCGGCCTGGGCGGTCCGGGCCGCGTCGACGGACGACACCGGGCTCTGGGCCGTGGGTGCGGCCCTCGTCGCCATCGGCACCGCCATCGGCGCGACCGTGGTCGGCGGCGGCGCGGCGTTGCTGCGCCGGCGGCGCGCGGGATGACAGCACCCTCGCCGGCGGGCCGGTCCGGCTGCTCGGGGTCGCCTCAGCCCTGACCGTCGCGGAAGTCGGCGGCCAGGACCCGCAGCGCCCGGGTCAGTTCCCGCGCCGAGGGAGCCGCCGCCGGGTCGACCAGCCACTGGGCCGCGACGCCGCCGATCAGCGCCTGGTGGAAGGCGCCGAGGGCGAGCGCGGTCGACTCGTCGAGGCCCGGGTCGAGCCGGTGGAAGACCTCGGCCAGCCCGAGCCGGGCCTGGCGGGTGACCCCGGTGAACGCCTCCCGCAGCTCGGGCGCCCGGTCGAGCTGCGGGATCAGCTCGAACTGGACGGCCCACAGCGGCCGTAGCCGGGTGAACGACTCGATGATCCGCTCCCACGCCGCCTCGAAGCGCTGCTCGGGCGTGGCGTCCGGCCCGGCGTCCTCGGCGAGGGCGCGTCCCAGCTCCTCGCCCCACTCGGCCATGGCCTCCACGAGCGCCTCGTTGAGCAGCGCCTTCGTGGTGCGGAAGTGGTAGCCGATGGCGGCCAGGCTGGTGCCGGCGGCGCCGGCCACGTCCCGGGCCGTGGTGGCCGCGTAGCCCTTCTCCATGAGGCAGCGCTTCGCCCCGGCCAGCAGGTCCTCCCGATTTCCCATGCCGAGCAGCCTAACCGATTCCTGGAACAAACGTCTTGCACAAACGTCTAACACGCTTGTACCGTCAGTGGCATGACTGATGTGCTGATCTCCGGCGCCGGTGTCGCCGGCCCCGCGCTCGCCTGGTGGCTGCGCCGCCACGGCTTCCGGCCGACAGTCGTCGAGCGCGCCCCGGCGCTGCGCGACGGGGGCTACAAGGTGGACGTCCGGGGCGCGGCGCTGACCGTGCTGGACCGGATGGGCCTGCTGGAGCAGGTGCGCCGGCGCGACACCGGGATGCGGTCCGCCCGCTTCGTGGACGCGTCCGGCGCGCAGCTGGCCACCATGGACGCCGCGCTCTTCGGCGGCCGGGAGGGGGACGACGCCGAGGTGATGCGCGGGGATCTGGCCCGGCTGCTCGTCGAGGCGACCGGCGACGTGGAATACCTCTTCGGCGACTCGATCGCCACGCTGGATCCGGCCGCCGGCGGCGTGGACGTGACCTTCGCCGGGGGCGGGCGCCGCCGCTTCGACCTGGTGGTCGGCGCCGACGGGCTGCACTCGACGGTACGCCGGCTCGCGTTCGGTCCCGCCGCCGCGCACCTGCGCCCGCTCGGGCACCACATCGCGATCTGCACCGTCCCGGCCGAGTTCGGCGAGGAGCGGATCGAGCTGATGTACCCGGCGCCGGGCCGGACCGTCGGGGTCTACCGCACCGCCGGGGCGCCGGACGCCCGGGCGCTGTTCCTCTTCCCGTCGCCCCCCGAGGAGCCCGATCACCGGGACCTGCCCGCCCAGCGGGCCGTGCTGGCCCGGGCGTACGCGGGGGCCGGGTGGCGGGTGCCCGAGCTGCTCGCCGCGGCCGCCGACGCGCCGGATCTCTACCTCGCGCCCATGAGCCAGGTGCGGATGGACGGCTGGTCCACCGGCCGGGTCGGGCTCGTCGGCGACGCCGGTTACGGCCCGTCGCCCGCCTCCGGGCAGGGCACCAGCCTCGGGCTGGTCGGGGCGTACGTGCTGGCCGCCTCGCTGGCCGAGGCCGGTGGGGACCCGGTGGCCGGCTTCGCCGGGTACGAGCGGCGGATGCGCCCGTTCGTGACGGCGAACCAGCTGCTGGCCGAGCGCAACCTCAGGGGGATGGTGCTCACCTCGGCCGCGCAGATCCGGTTCCAGACGCTCATGCTGCGGCTCGTGCCGCGCCTGCCCGGCCGGGACCGCATGATCCGCCGGGTCACCGAGCCGATCCGCCGGGCGGCCACCGCGATCACCCTGCCGGACGCCCCGGCCGCCACCCGCTGACCCGTCAGTCCGCCAGGCGCTCGTCGTACGCGGCCCGCAGCTCGTTCCAGCCGAACTCCGTGGCCTCGGTGCCCCGGATCGGGCCGACCGGGTCGCCGTCGAGCAGGTGGCCGGCCACGTCGAGGCAGAGGTGCCAGCCGGCGGCCATGCTGGCGCCCAGCGCGCGGTCATCGAAGCGGTGCCGCAGCGTCAGCCGGGTGCCGTCCTCCGTGCCGGCCAGCTCCCAGCGGAGCAGGCCGTCGCCCCAGGTGTACTCGAGCAGGGTGGGCGGCTCGGCGCGCCGCACGGTGGCCGGGGCGGGCCAGCGCCGGTCGCCGTCGACGGTGGTCAGCGTGACCGCCCCGGGTGCGGCCAGGTCACGGTCGGCGAGGAAGGGCGCCCACTGGGCGAGCCGGTCCGGCTCGGTGAGCGCCGCCCACACCCTGGCCGGCGGGTGCCGCAGGTCGCGGACGAGGACCAGGTCCCACCGGTCGCCGGCCGGCGCCCAGGAGACGTCGGCGAGCGGGCCGGGCCGGAAGCTGTCGCGGTCCATGGTCACTCCTCACTGTCGAGATGGCGTTCCAGGGCGTCGAGGTGGTCGGACCACATCCGCCGGTACGGCCCGAGCCAGTCGTCGACGGCGCGCAGCGGGCGCACGTCGAGCCGGTAGATCCGCTGCTGGGCTGCGGTGCGGCAGCTCACCAGGCCGGCCTCCCGCAGCACCTTCAGGTGCTTGGAGACGGCCGGTTGGCTCATGCCGAGCGCGGCCACGAGGTCGCCGACGCTGCTCTCCGCCCGGCGCAGCCGGTCGAGGATGCGGCGTCGGGTGGGCTCGGCCAGCACGGCGAAGGCATCCCCGGACACCCCCACAATATGCCCCGACGCTCATATGCCTGTCAAGGAATACGAGGCGCGCACGCGGCGGGTCCGCCCGCTTTCTATGCTCGGGGCATGGAACTGCGGATCTTCACCGAACCCCAGCAGGGCGCCAGTTACGACCAGCTGCTCGCCGTGGCGCGCCGCGCCGAGGAGACCGGCTTCGGCGCCTTCTTCCGCTCCGACCACTACCTCAAGATGGGCTCGGTGAGCGGCGACCCCGGTCCGACCGACGCCTGGACCACCCTCGCCGGCCTGGCCCGGGACACCAAGACGATCCGCCTCGGCACCCTGATGACGGCGGCCACCTTCCGGCTGCCCGGCCCGCTCGCCATCACCGTCGCCCAGGTCGACCAGATGAGCGGCGGCCGGGTCGAGCTGGGCATCGGCACCGGCTGGTTCGCCGAGGAGCACACCGCGTACGGCATCCCGTTCCCGCCGCTGGGCGAGCGGTTCGACCGGCTGGAGGAGCAGCTCGCGGTCATCACCGGGCTCTGGGCGACGCCGGCCGGCGCGACCTTCGACTTCCCCGGCAAGTACTACCCGGTCAGCGACTCCCCGGCGCTGCCCAAGCCGGTCCAGCAGCCCCGCCCGCCGATCCTGCTCGGCGGCATGGGCCCGAAGCGGACGCCCCGCCTCGCCGCCCGGTACGCCGACGAGTTCAACCTGCCGTTCGCCTCGGTCGAGGACTCGGCCGCGCAGTTCCAGCGGGTCCGGGAGGCCTGCGCCGAGGCCGGCCGGGACGCGTCGAGCATGACCTGGTCCAACGCGCTGGTGCTCTGCTGCGGGCGGGACGACGCCGAGGTGGCCCGGCGCGCCGCGGCCATCGGGCGGGACCCCGCGGAACTGCGGGAGAACGGCGCGGCCGGCACGCCCGCCGAGGTCGTCGACAAGCTCGGCCGGTACGCGGAGATCGGCAGCGAGCGGGTCTACCTCCAGGTGCTCGACCTGGCCGACCTGGACCACCTGGAGCTGGTCGCCGCCGAGGTGATGCGGCAGGTGTGACACGCGGTCGTGGACGACGCCGGCGCGGCGCGTGAGCGGTACCGCTCAGCCGGCCGGGCCGCGGCGCACCGTGTCGAGCCGGCCGTCCCGGTCGCTGTCCAGGTACGTCACGTCGGGGACGCCGTCGCCGTCCAGGTCGACCTGCACCACGTCGGCCACCCCGTCGCCGTCGAGGTCGGTCACCACCTCGACCGAACCGTCCAGGTGCCGGGTGACGATCGACCGTCCCCCGGCGGTCCGGGGCGGTGGGCCCGGATGAGGGATCGGGTCGGGCTCGGGTTCCGGCATCGGCGGCGGCGCCGGGGCCGTGTCGTACGCCGCCCCGGCCGGGTCGGGACCCACGCCGGTCGGGTCGATCTCCTCCTCCGACGGATACACGTCGCCGCGGAGGCTCGGGTCGCGGTAGCTGCTCATGTCCACAGGGTGCCCTACCGGAGTGCGGGGCAACCGCGGCTTGCGCGATTGGCGGATGATGCACGCGGACACCGGCGACCGGAACCGGGGAGGAACGACATGGAGCTGCACCGGAACCGAGGGGCCCTGCCGCTGGCCCTCGTCTGTGTGGCGGGCGGGGTGATGGTGCTCGCCGTCGCCGGCGACGGGCCGGTGCTGCGGATGCTTGTCGCCCTGGGCGTCGTGGCGGTCGGCGTGGCGGTGCTGGTCGGCGCGCTGCGGCCGTTCCGCTGCGTGCTCGGGCCGGAAGGGCTGGAGGTGCGCCGGCCGGGCCTGCGCGGGACGTACCGCTGGGAGCAGTTCGCGGCGCTCGCCCTCGACGACGCCGGCCGCCTCGTCGGCGTGCCCGCGGCCGGGCTGCCGCCGGGCCCGCGGGTCGCCGCCCGGCACCCGCGCGACGGCCGTCCCGCCGTCGAGCTGCTCGACCTCCGGCAGGTGCGGGAGAACCCCGACGAGGTGACCGCGGCTCTGGTCCGCTACGCGGGCGAGCGGTTCACCGACGCCCGCACCCCGCACGCCGGCAGGGCCGCGGCATGACCGGCACCAACTGGGCGGGCAACGTCACCTGGTCGGCCCGGGCCCGCCACGAGCCCGCCACGCTGGACGAGCTGCGCCGGCTGGTGGCCGGCACGGACCGGGTCCGGGCGGTGGGCACCGGGCACTCGTTCAACCGGCTCGGCGACACCACCGGCGAGCAGGTGTCGGTGGCCGGGCTGCCGCCGACCGTCGCGCTCGACCGCGACCGGGGCACCGTCACCGTCGCCGCCGGGCTGCGCTACGGCGACCTGGCCACCGCGCTGCACGCCGAGGGGTACGCCCTGGCGAACCTCGCGTCGCTGCCCCACATCTCGGTGGCCGGGGCGGTCGCCACCGCCACCCACGGCTCCGGGCCGACCAACGGCAACCTGGCCACCGCCGTGGCCGCGCTGGAACTGGTCACCGCCGACGGCGACCTGCTCACGGTGGACCGCGCCGACCCCCGGTTCGCCGGGATGGTGGTCCACCTCGGCGCGCTGGGCGTGGTCACCCGGCTCACCCTCGACGTGGTGCCCACCTTCACGGTGCGGCAGTACGTCCGGCTCGGCCTGCCCCGCGCGGCGCTCGACGCCGCCCTCGACGCGGCGTACAGCGTGAGCGTCTTCACCGGCTGGCGGTCGCCGCGCTTCGACCAGGTGTGGGTCAAGCAGCGCGCCGACCAGCCGCCGCCACCGCCGGACTGGCTCGACACCCGCGCGGCCGACACGCCCCAGCACCCGGTGCCCGGGATGCCGGGGGAGGTCTGCACCGCCCAGTTCGGGGCGCCCGGGCCGTGGCACGAGCGGCTGCCGCACTTCCGGCTCGGCTTCACCCCGAGCAGCGGCGACGAGCTCCAGTCCGAGTGGCACGTGGCCCGCTCCGACGCCGCCGCGGCGCTGGCCGCGCTCGACCCGGCGGCGGAGCGGATCGCCGCCGTGCTCCAGGTCTGCGAGCTGCGTACGGTGGCCGCCGACGGGTTGTGGCTCAGCCCGAACCACGGGCGGGACAGCCTGGCCGTCCACTTCACCTGGATCGGCGACCCGGCGGCGGTGGCCCCGGTGCTGGCCGAGGTGGAGGAGCGGCTGGCCCCGTTCGCCGCGCGCCCGCACTGGGGCAAGTTGTTCGCCCGCGACCCGGCCGCCGCCTATCCGCGCCACGGCGACTTCCGCGCCCTGCTGCGCGAGTTCGACCCGGCCGGCAAGTTCCGCACAGCGTTGCTGGACCGTTACTTCCCGCGATACTGACCTACCCGCGGGTCACCCGTAGCCTATGGGCCGACCATTCACAGTGGACGGCGGCGAGGGAGAAGACGGTGCAGGAGACCTCCGGGCCGGGCGGGCTGGTCCGCGTCGACAACCGGGCGCTGTCCCGGATCAGCGTCGTCGCCCAGTGCCTGGACAACCAGTGGGTCACCCGGGACCTGCTGGAGCACATGGTGAGCCGGCGGCTCTCCTACGCCGAGGTGGAGCGCCGGCGCCGGCAGGACGCGCGGGCCGAGTACCTCCGCTCGATCCTCAACGCCGAGCAGGTCATCGTCAACCGGGCGTACTTCTTCAACAACCCGGTCGTCTACCAGGACTTCGCGGTCCGCGGCCCGCAACGCGACGCGGTCCGGGCCCTGCTCGACGAGAGCGTGCTGGTCCCCTTCCTGCTCCGCGAGGGCTCGCCCGCGGACGAGCCGCGGTTCACCGTCGACCGGGTCGGCTGGGACGCCTGGCGGAGCCTGCTCGGCGACCTCGACCACATCCGGTGCCTCCGGCTGAGCTGGGACGACGCCGAGAACGAGGAGTGCACCCAGCGACTGATGTTCGAGGAGTTCCACCGCTTCCTGCTGCAGGTGCGCGGCTTCAACCTCGACGCCCTGCGCCGCGACCTCGGTCTCGACGGGGAGAGCATCCCGGCGCTGCGGGAGCGGCTGCGGGAGGTGACCCTGTGGGCCGCGGACACCGACCGGGCCGACCGGGAGGGGTTCTACCGGCAGTTCCTCGTCGAGCCGGGCAGCGATCCCGCGCAGGGCCGCTTCCGGTCGGCGCCGCTCGTGGCGGAGCTCAAGCAGCTCATCGACCTGCGGTACAACACCACCGTGCCCGACGCGGTGGAGCGTTTCGCGCTGATCCCCACCGACTCGCTGCGGCGCACCGCCCTTCAGGAGCGGCCGCCCGTGCGGGCGGCCCGGCCCAGCGAGGAGGGCGCGCCGCGGGCCGACCTGGCGCAGCTCGTGGAGCTGCTCCGGACGCTCCGGCCGCAGGCCTTCGACCTGGCCCAGTTTCCGCTGCGGATCGACCTGACCGGGCTGGAACTGGCCCACGTGCGGCAGGCGCGGGACACCGACGAGTGGCGCCGCTACCTGACCGCGCTGGAGTCGCTGCTCGACGACCCGACCGACTTCGTGGCCCGTGGCCAGCTGGTCTACGACCGCTACCTCGCCCTCGCCGGCCGGCTCGCGGACATCGTCGGCGAACGGCGGCGCAGCCGGATGCGGATCTGGCAGCCGGTCGTCCGGATCACCATCGAGGTCCTCGGCGCCTCCGCCTCGGTCATCTACGACGGCGACCCCCGGCTGGAGGTCATCGGCGACGTGGCCACCGAGGTCGCGTCCCGGGGCACCGACGCGGTGCTCCGCTTCGCCGTCGTGGGCCGCGACCAGCGCCGTGCCGAGAACGAGCTGGCCACCGGCATCGACGTGATGCGGGTGCGGCTCGAGCGGGCCCGCGAGGACTGGCGGGAACTCGTCGCCCGGCTGCGGGAGGGCGGCTTCCCGGTGGTCGACGGCGACGTCGAACGCGACACCGAACCGAACATCGACCGGCCCCGGGAGGGCGAATGAGTGAGGCTCCCGACGACCTCCGCTACCGGGAGCTGCGCGACCGGCTGCCGGACCTGTTCGTCAACCCGCCGGGCGCCGCGGTGGAGATCCTGGTCGACCCCGCCGAGGTGGCCGCCGCGGAACGGGCGAAGGTCGAGGCGCTGCGCGCGCGGGGCCTGCCCGAGGAGTGGGGCCGGAGCGGGGTCGCGTACCAGGACGAGTGGCTCACCCTGCTGCGGGACCCGGTCCGGTTTACCGGGGGCGCGCTCGGCACCTACCTCCGCGCGATCTCGATGGGCGGCACGTACGGGGTCGTGCTCCTGCCGGTGCTCGACGGCGCGGTGGTGCTGATCGAGCACTTCCGGCACGCGACCCGGCGCTGGCACCTGGAGGCGCCGCGCGGGTTCGGCGAGCCCGGCGTGCCGGCCGAGGAGCAGGCCGCCCGGGAGCTGCGCGAGGAGATCGGTGCGGAGGTCGTCCGCCTGGTCGACCTGGGGGTGCTGCACCCGGACACCGGCACCTCCACCGACGAGGTCCGGCTCTTCCTGGCGGAGGTGGCGGCGGTCGGGGAGCCCGACGCGCGCGAGGGCATCCGGGCCCTGCGGCGCTGCCCACCGGCCGAGGTCGGCGCGCTCATCCGGGACGGGGTCCTCACCGACTCGTTCACCATCGCGGCCTGGACCCGGGCGCACCTGCGCGGCCTGCTGGCCGACGGCTAGGAGCGGCCGGCCGCCGTCTGCTCGCGCATGCTGCCGCGCTGGACGGCCCGGCTGATGTCGCTGGGCGAGACGATCCCGACCAGCCGGTGGTCGGTGACCACGAGCGCCCGGCCGTCGGCGCACTGGCTGAGCCGGGGGAGCAGGTCGTTGAGCTGCTCGTCCGGGCTGGCGAGCACCAGCTCGTCGGCCCGGCAGGAGACCTCGGCCAGGGTGGTCGCGGCGCGCCGGTCGGCCGGGACGCCGCGGACCCGGTCCAGGGTGACCAGCCCGATCGGCCGCCCCTCGTCGGCGAGCGGCAGCGCCGAGTGCCGGTACGCGAAGAGGTAGTGGTCGACGAAATCGGCGACGGTCATCTCCCCGGAGGCGGTCTGCGGCTGCGGGGTCATCACGTCGGCGACCCGGATGCCGCGCAGCGCGGTGCCCATCCGGGCCTGGCGCTCCTCCGCGCCGGCGGCACCGATCAGGAACCAGCCGATGAGCGCGAGCCAGAGCCCGCCCACGCCGCTGCCGGCCAGGAACTGCCAGAGCCCCAGCCCGATCAGCAGGGCGCCGAGGACCCAGCCGGCCCGGGACGCCACCACGGAGGCCTTCGTCCGGTCGCCGGTGGCCTTCCAGACCGCCGCGCGCAGCAGCCGGCCGCCGTCCAGCGGGGCGGCCGGCAGGACGTTGAAGATGGCCAGCAGCACGTTGATGCCGGCCAGCCAGGACAGCGCGCCGAGCAGCAGGCCGTGGGAGCCGGCCAGGGCGAGCAGCACCGCTATCGCCCCGAAGAAGAGCCCGATGATCAGGCTGACCAGTGGTCCCACCCCGGCGATGCGCAGCTCGGCGCCCGGGTCGCGGGCCTCGCCCTTCAGCTCCGAGACGCCGCCGAAGAGCCAGAGCGTGATCCCCTCGACCTCGATGCCGTTGCGCTTGGCGACCACCGCGTGCGCCACCTCGTGAGCGAGCAGGCCGAGGAAGAAGACCGCCGCGGCGGCCAGCCCGGCGGCGACGTACGCCACGGCCGAGTGGCCCGGGTACGCGCGCGGGAACTGGCTGGCGGACAGCGCCCACGCGATCAGCAGGAAGATGACCAGGACGCTCCAGTTGACCCCGACGGGTACCCCCGCGATCCGGCCAAGCCGGAAGCTCGCCCTCATGACCCCGTCATACCCGTCCGGACCGGAACCACACCCGGGCGGCGTGGGGCCCGGTTCAGCGCCGCCCGGGGGCCGTGCTGACCACGGTCGGCGAGTAGTCGTTCGCCGCCTCCACGGCCCACTCCAGCGCGAAGTCGGCCTCCTCCTCCCAGCCGGGCTCGCCGCCGACGAAGTGCGACCGGCCCGGGAACTCCCGGTAGCTGGTGATCGCCGTCGTGCCCCGGTAGAGGTTGGCCACGGAGGACGCCAGCGAGGCCGGCACCACGTGGTCCTCGCCGCCGGCCGTCACCAGCAGCGGCGCCCGGTCGGACCGGGTGGTGTCCGCCGCCGTCGCCGAGTTCGGGTCGAGGTTGGCGAACGCCCCCTCGAAGAAGACGTGGCCCGCGGCGGGCACCGCGTACCGCTCCCACGCGGCGTCGGAGTCCTCCGGGCTGATCGTGTTGCCGAAGGTGTACCGGAAGTCCTCGGGGGTGAACGGCACGGCGCGGTGCCGGTTCGCCGGGTTGCGCAGGATCGGGAACCCGGAGCGCAGCGTGCTAAGGGGGAGCTTCAGCACGCCCTTGACCGGCGCGGGGTGCAGGCCGACGACGGCGGCGCCGAGGCCCCGGTCCAGCAGCAGTTGCGCGATGAGGCCGCCGAACGAGTGCCCCATGACGATCGGCGGTCGGGGCAGGTCCCGGATGACCGCCGTGTAGTGGTCGACGATGCCGGTGATCCGCTGCGCGGCGATCGGCGTCGGGTCCTCCCGCAGGCGCTCGACGTCCTGGTCCATCCCGGGCCAGGCGGGGGTGAGCACCTGGAAGCCGCGCGCCGCGTAGCGGTCGGCCCAGTGCTCCCAGCTGCGCGAGGTCATCCAGAGCCCGTGGATCAGCACGATGGTGTCGACCCGTGCCGTCGGTGCGCTCATGCCCTGACCTCCCGGTGCCTCGACGACTGACGTCGGCGCTGGTTACCCGGCGCGGCCGTGGTCACTCCCGTCCGGGACGTGGGTGGCGATGCCCTGGATCAGCAGGTCGAGGCCGAAATCGAAGCGGGTGTCGCCGTCGCCGGCGAGCAGCACGTCCACATGCTCCCGCAGGTGCGGGTACCGCCCCGCCGGCAGGTTCCGGTAGTACGTGCTGAGCTGCTCGCGCATCCGCGCCCACCAGGTCGGCTGGTCCTGGCCGGCGGCCCGGACCTTCTCGGCGTACAGGGCGCCCTCGTAGGCGTCGCCGGCGATGTAGAGGAAGAGCCGGTCGAGGAACCAGGCTGCCTGCTGGGCCGGCACGCCGCCGCTGCGGAGAACGGCGAGCAGCCCGTCGGTGACCCGCAGGGCGTTCGGACCGGTGGGAATGGTGGCCAGTGAGGCCAGCGCCAGCTCGGTGTGCGCGGCGTAGACCCGGTACGCCTGCCGGGCCACCTCGCGGACCTGCTCCGTCCAGCGACCCGGGTCGGGCTCGGGCACGGTGATGTCCGCGCTGACCCGGTCGACGAGCAGTTCGAGCAGCTCTTCGCGCCCGGAGACGTGGGCGTAGAGGGAGGCCGGTCCGGTGCCCAGCTCCTGGGCCACCCGCCGCATGCTGAGCCCGCCCAGCCCTTCCCGGCCGAGCACGGCGAGGGCGGCGTCGACCACCGCCTGCTGGCTCAGCGGCTGTCGGGGCGCCCGGCTGCGGGGCCGGGTGCGCCACGGCGGGGCGGGCTGTTCGCTCACGGACGACCTCCGGCTCAGGGACTCGAACATAGTACTTGCCGCGAACGTGGTTCGTTGATAGAACAGTGTTCGTCAACGAACACTGTTCGCTCTGAATCGGGGACCCCATGACCACCCAACTGATCGCGGCGCCACCGGCCAGCGGCCACCGCTGGCGCTGGATCGCCCTCGCGGTGATCCTCACCGCCGAGGTGATGGACCTGCTCGACGTGCTCGTCACCAACCTCGCCGGCCCGGCGATCCGGGCCGACCTCGGCGGCTCGCCCACCGTCATCCAGTGGATCGGCGCCGGCTACACCCTCGCCATGGCCGTCGGCCTGGTCACCGGCGGCCGCCTCGGCGACCTCTACGGGCGGCGCCGGATGTTCCTCGTCGGCGTGCTCGGCTTCACCGCCGCCTCGGCCGCCTGCGCCCTCGCCGGCAGCCCCGGCACGCTGATCGCCGCCCGGGTGGCCCAGGGCCTGCTCGGCGCGCTGCTGCTCCCGCAGGGGCTCGGCCTCATCAAGGAGATGTTCCCGCCGGAGCAACTCGCCGCCGCCTTCGGCGCGTTCGGGCCGGTGATGGGGATCTCCGCCGTCGGCGGGCCGATCCTGGCCGGCTGGCTGGTCGACGCCGACCTCGGCGGCACCGGCTGGCGCGCGATCTTCCTCATCAACGTGCCGCTCGGCCTGCTCGCCGCCCTCGGCGCGGCCCGCTTCCTCCCGGCCTCCCGCCCCGGCCACGCCACCCGGCTCGACCTGCCCGGCGTCGTGCTCCTGTCGGTCGCGGTGTTCCTGCTGGTCCACCCGCTCGTGCAGGGCCGCGAGCTGGGCTGGCCGGCCTGGAGTTTCGCCATGCTGGCCGGCGCGGTCGTCGTGCTGGCGATCTTCGCCCGCTACGAGCAGCGCCGGCAGCGGGCCGGCCGGGACCCGCTCGTGGTGCCCGCCCTGTTCCGCCGCCGCGCCTTCACCGGCGGGCTGGTCGCGGGGCTGGCCTTCTTCACGGCGCTGGCCGGCTTCTCGCTGGTGTTCAGCCTCTACCTCCAGCTCGGGCTCGGCTGGTCCCCGCTGCGTGCGGGCCTGGCCGGCGTGCCCCAGGCGCTCGGCATGGTGGCCGCCTTCGTGCTCGCGGGCGCCGGCCTGGCCCAGCGGCTCGGCCGGCGGCTCATCCACCTCGGACTCGGGGTGGTGCTGGCCGGCGTCGCCGGGATGCTGCTCACCCTCACCGTGGCCGGCGCCGACGTCACACCGTGGCGGATGACGCCCGCGCTGCTGGCCGTCGGCTTCGGCATGGGCCTCGTGATGGCGCCGTTCTTCGACATCGTGCTCTCCGGGGTCGAGGAGGCGGAGACCGGCTCGGCGTCCGGCACGCTCACCGCCGTGCAGCAGCTCGGCGGCGCGCTCGGCGTGGCGCTGCTCGGCACTGTCTTCTTCGACGGGCTGACCGAGTCGGTGTCGCACGCCGTGCGGGTCACCCTCCTGGCCGAGCTGGGCCTGCTGCTGGTCACCGTGGCCGGCGCGTTCCTGCTGCCCCGCCGGGCCCGGGAGGGGGCCGGTGGCGGCCACTGACCGCCGGCCTCCTGACAAATGTCACGGTCGGAAGGTGACGACCGCTCCGGGGACCGGGACGCCGTTCCCCGGAGCATCGTTGTCATGACCGACACCCCACCGGCCGTCGAGCTGGCCGGACTCACCAAGACCTTCGGCCCGGTGACCGCCGTCGACGGGCTCAGCCTCCGGATCGAACCCGGCGAGGTGGTGGCCTTCCTCGGCCCCAACGGCGCCGGCAAGACCACCACCGTGGACATGCTGCTCGGGCTGGCCCGCCCCGACGCCGGCACGGTCCGGCTGTTCGGCGGCACGCCCGGCGACGCCGTCCGGCTCGGCCGGGTCGCCGCCGTGATGCAGACCGGCGGCCTGCTCAAGGACCTCACCGTCGCCGAGACGGTACGGATGACCGCGCACTTCTACGGCCAGTCCCGTCCGGCGGCCGAGGTGCTGGAGCGGGCCGGCATCGCCGACATCGGCGACCGTCCCGTGGGCAAGTGCTCGGGCGGCCAGCAGCAGCGGCTGCGTTTCGCCCTGGCGCTGCTGCCCGACCCCGACCTCATGGTGCTCGACGAGCCGACCACGGGGATGGACGTCGAGGGGCGGCGGGACTTCTGGCAGGCCATCCGGGCCGACGCCCGCTCGGGCCGGACCGTCCTGTTCGCCACCCACTACCTGGACGAGGCCGACGCGTACGCGGACCGGATCGTGCTGGTCCGCCAGGGGCGGGTGGTCGCCGACGGCACCACCGCCGAGATCAAGAACCTGGCCGCCGGCCGGGTGGTGCGGGCCACCCTCCCGGGCGCCGACCAGACCGCGCTCGCGGCGCTGCCCGGCGTGCAGTCCGTCGAGGTGCGCGGCGACGCCGTGCTGGTCCACACCGAGGACTCCGACGTCGTCGCCCGGCACCTGCTGACCCGGACCGACGCCCGCGACCTGGAGATCACCTCACGCAACCTCGAGGACGCCTTCCTCGCCCTGACCGCCGCCGCCTGACCGCCGACCGCGCCGAACCCGGAGCCTGAGATGACCGTCACCGCCTCGTCCGCCACCACCACGCCCGACCGGGCCGGGACCCGCCGGCCCCCCGCACTGGGCGGCTTCTCCGTCCCCGTGCTCGGCATCGAGATCCGCCGGGTGCTGCGCAACCGCCGCACGCTGGTGTTCATCCTGGTCATGCCGGCGGTGTTCTTCCTGCTGTTCGGCCTGCCGCAGCGGGGGCAGAACCTGGACAACGGCCTGCCCGTCACCGCCTGGATCATGATCAGCCTGGCCGTCTACGCGGCCATGGTCGCCACCACGAGCGCCGGCGCGGCGGTCGCCACCGAGCGGGCGCTGGGCTGGAGCCGGCAGTTGCGGCTCACCCCGCTGCGCCCGGCCGCGTACGTGGCCACCAAGGTGGCCACCGCCATGGTGCTCGGCCTGCTCGGCGTGCTCGTCGAGTTCGCCGTGGGCGCCGCCTCCGGCGTCCGGATGCCGGCGCACGTCTGGATCGAGTCCGGTCTGACCGCCTGGATCGGCTCGCTCGTCTTCGCCGCCCTCGGCCTCTTCGTCGGCTACCTGGCCCCGGCCGAGAACGTCATGCAGTTCATGGGCCCCGTGCTGGCCATCCTGGCCATGCTCGGCGGACTGTTCGTCCCGCTCGAGATCCTGCCCCACGCCATGCAGCAGATCGCCAAGTTCACCCCGGTGTACGGGGTCGGCGAGCTGGCCCGTTCACCGCTGACCGGGGCCGGTGTGGACTGGGCGGCGGTCGGCAACGTGGCCGCCTGGACCGCCTTCTTCGGCCTCGGCGCGGCCCGGCTGTTCCGCCGCGACACCACCCGCGTCTGACGCGCGGCGGCGGAGGCTAGCGTGTTCACCGTGGGCCTGCCGCACCAGCCGAGCCAGCCGATGAGCCGCCGTTGGCGGATCACCGGCTGGCTCCTGGCCGCGGTCTGGCTGTTCTTCCTCAACATCCCGCTGCTCACCGCCCTGCACCAACCCGAGGTGTGGCGCCGGGTGCTGGGCGCGGTCACCCTGGTCGCCTTCGGCGTGCTCTACGTCTGGGTGTTCGAGTGGGCGCGCGGCCGGCGGCAGGCGCACCGGAACATCCCGCGCGGTCGGGCGTGGACGCTCCTGGCGGTGCTGCTCGGGCTCGGCCTCGCGGGCATTCCGGGCACCGAGGGAGACTGGCTGACCACACTGGTCTTCGTGGCGGCCGCGGCGGTCTTCCTGCTGCCGATCTGGGAGTCCCTGCTGGTGGTCGTGCTGGCCGCGCTGACCCCGCCGGTCACGGCGGCGCTGGTGCCCGGCTGGGAGGCCGAGGGGACCGTGGTCTTCGCCGTCGTGCTCGCCTCGTTCGCCATGTTCGGCGTCACCCGGCTGGCGCAGCGCAACGCCGAGCTCCAGGGCGCCCAGCAGGAGATCCGCCGGCTGGCGGTGGCCGAGGAGCGGGCCCGCACGGCGCGGGACCTGCACGACATCCTCGGGCACTCGCTGACCGTGGTGGCGGTCAAGGCGGAGCTGGCCGGGCGGCTGCTGGAGCTGGACCCGGCCCGGGCGGCCACCGAGGTCGCCGACATCGAGCGGCTGGCCCGGCAGGCCCTGGCCGACGTGCGGGGCACCGTCGGGGCGTACCGCGGGGTGAACCTCGCGACGGAGCTGGCCGGCGCCCGCTCGGCGCTGGCCGCCGCGGGCGTCGCGGCGGATCTGCCGGAGACGGCGCCGGAGCTGCCGGCGGAGCGGGACGAGCTGTTCGGCTGGACGGTCCGCGAGGGGGTGACCAACGTGGTCCGGCACAGCGGGGCCCGGCGCTGCCAGATCCGGATCGACCCGACGGCCGTGGAGATCCGCGACGACGGCCGGGGGCCGGCCGGCGAGCCGGACGCGGCCGGCCACGGCCTGGTCGGGCTCCGCGAGCGGGCCCGGCGGCTGGACGCCACGGTCACCGTCGGCCGCCCGCGCGACGGGCGCGGCTTCCTGCTCCGGGTGACGCTGCCCGACGGACGGGGGACGACCGGATGACCGAGCCGATCCGGCTGCTGCTCGCGGACGACCAGGCGCTGGTCCGGGGCGCGCTCGCCGCGCTGCTCTCGCTGGAACCGGACCTGACCGTGGTGGCCGAGGTGGGCCGGGGCGACGAGGTGGTGCCGGAGGCGTTGCGTACCCGGCCGGACGTGGCCCTGCTGGACGTGGAGATGCCCGGCCTGGACGGGGTCGCGGCGGCCGCGGCCCTTCGGGCGGCGCTGCCCGGCTGCCGGGTGCTGGTGGTGACCACCTTCGGGCGGCCCGGCTACCTGCGCCGGGCGATGGAGGCGGGCGCGAACGGCTTCGTGGTCAAGGACACCCCGGCCCGGCAGCTCGCCGACGCGGTCCGCCGGGTGCACGCCGGGCTGCGGGTGGTCGACCCGTCGCTCGCCGCGGAGACCCTGGCCACCGGGCCGAGCCCGCTCACCGACCGGGAGACCGAGGTGCTGCGCACCGCGCGGGGCGGCGGCACGGTGGCGGAGCTGGCGGCGACGCTGCACCTCTCCGAGGGGACGGTGCGCAACCACCTGTCCGCGGCGATCGGCAAGACCGGTGCCCGGAACCGGGCCGACGCGGTCCGGGTGGCCGAGGAGAACGGCTGGCTGCTCGGCGACTGAGCCGGCTCAGGCGGTGGCCGGCGGGGCGGGCAGCTCATCCACCACCACGACCGAGGTGCCGGGGCGCAGCTCCGCGAGGAGCTGCCGCTGGCCGCTGCGGGTGAGCCGGATGCAGCCGTTGGTGACGTTCTTGCCGAGCGTCGCGTCGGTGTACCAGCTGTGCAGCCCGATGTGCGCGCCGCGCAGCCCGGTGGGCACCGCGTCCGGGTCGTCGGGGATCGCGCCGAGGGCGAAGATGTCCACCCCGCCGTAGACGTCCTGCGGGGGCGGGGTCCGGCCCAGCACGAAGGTACGGCCGAGCGGGGTGAGCTGGCCGGACATGCCGAGGCTCACCTCCCAGGAGCGTACGGCGCGGCCGTCCCGGTACCAGGTGAGCCGGTGCGGGCGGCGTTCCACCACGATCTGGTCGCGCAGCGCCACGGTGCTCCAGCCGCCGGCCGGCAGCCAGGCGATCCGCCGGTTGGCCGAGGGGAGCAGGACGGCGGTCCAGCCCACCCGCCGCTCGACGATCGGCATGGTCAGCTCGACGCCGCTGATGGTGGGGGCGAGGAAGGCCAGCGGCCGGCCGCCCGGCGCGTCGTAGGCGGCCACCTCGCGGGTCGGCGTGACCCCCTCGGCCAGCGGGCGGGTGTCGGCCGGACCGGGGTCGGCGGGGAACCCGCCGGGCGCCGGGTCGTAGGTGACCACCGGCAGGTCGTCCGGTGCGGGCGCGGCGGCCGGCACGGACTCATCGGGGGACGGGCTCGGCTCGTCCGGGGCCGGTGGCAGCGCCGCGGTGGGTGCGCCGGCGACCGGCGCCGGGGCCGGACCGCCGGTGAGGCTTCGCCCGACCAGCAGCGCGGCCGCCAGCAGCACCGGTACGCCGACCGCGGCGAGCAGCCAGCCGAGCGTCCAGCGCGAGAACAATCGGTCAAACAGCACGATCAATACTGTAATCGGGCGGAAGCCCCCCGTGCCGCGAAACGACGGCGCGGGGGGCTCCGGGTTCGGCCGGGTGCCGGACGGCGACGTCAGGACAACTTCGCCCCGACGTGGATGGCCACCGCGTCGTGGGCGTTGACGGTGGCGGGGAACCAGCCGTTGGCGTCCACGGTGATCACCGGGCCGCTGCACGAGCCGTTGCTGAAGTCGCCGTGGATGACGTCGCAGTAGCGGCCGGCCGGCAGGCCGGTGTAGTAGGAGCGGCCGCTGATCGCGGCGTCCTCGTCGTTGATGGTCAGGTAGCCCTTCCCGGCCCGGCTGAACGCGATGTGCTGCCAGCCGTTGTCGTACCAGTTGGCGACCGCGGCGCCCTGGGTGGCGTTGGCGAAGCCGACCATGTTGGCGATCACCCGCCAGCGGTGCTCACACTCCCAGCCCGAGTAGCAGGTGGTGTTCGACGTCTTGTTGCTGGCGTCCGAGGGCGGGCCCTGGTCCTTGTTGCTGAACGTGTAGCTCGACATCACCGCCGGGGTGCCGTACGGCCAGGCGAGCATGAAGGCGTTCGCGAGGGCGTACTCGCCGCGGTCGCGGTAGGTCAGCACACCGCCGTCGCGCTGGGTGTCGTGGTTGTCGGTGAAGACCACCGCGGAGCCGCCGGGCAGGTAGCCCCAGGACTCGCCGAAGTTCCTCAGGTACGCCAGCCGCTCGCTGGTGAACATCCGGGCCAGGTCCTTGCCGTACCGGAACTCGTGCACGTCGCCGTTGCCGGTGTACTCGGTCGGCTGGATCGGCTCGCCGGCGCCGTAGATGACCTCCTGCACCAGGTACGCCGAGCGGGACAGCTTCCCCCTGATCGCCGCGATGTCCGCGGCCGGCATGTGCTTGCTGGCGTCCAGCCGGAAGCCGTCGACGCCGAGCGAGAGCAGGTCGTTGAGGTACGCGGCCAGCCGGGTGCGCACGTAGTCCGACTCGGTCTTCAGGTCGGCGAGGTTGACCAGCTCGCAGTTCTGCACCTCGTACCGGTCGCCGTAGTTGGCGATGTCGTTGTTGCCGTTGCGGCCGCAGTAGTGGAAGTCCTGGCTGGAGTAGGTGCCGGGGTAGTCGTAGTGGCCGAAGCCGCTGCCGGCCCACCCGGTGCCGCCGCTGTCCTGACCGGACATGTGGTTGACCACGGCGTCGACGATGACCTTCACGCCGGCGTTGTGGCAGGTGTTCACCATTGCCTGGAACTGGGCGCGGGTGCCCTTGCGGGACTCGATCCGGTAGCTGACCGGCTGGTAGGCCACCCACCACTGGTTGCCCCGGACGTGCTCCTGGGGTGGGGAGACCTGGACGTAGCCGTAGCCCTTCGGGCCGAGGGTGCTGGTGCACTCGCTGGCCACCGAGGTCCAGTTCCACTCGAAGAGCTGGACGATGACCTTCTTGCTGCCGGGGGTGGCCGCGGCGGCCGGGGGAGCCGCCACGGTGGTGGGGACGAGCAGGCTGGCGGCCAGGCCCAGGGCGAGGGCAGCCGCGCGGCATCGACGTCGATGCATCGGGACTCCTGAGGGGGTGTGCGGCGCGGGGGAGACTTCGGTGCCGGCCCGTTGCAAGCGGGCGTGAAATTTTCGGCAAGGTTACAAGCGTGTTGCAAGAAATGTCAACGCATGGACATGTGTCGTTGCGTCAGGCGCTACACGCGCGCCGGGGCGGGACGGTTCGACGGACCGGCCGAGAAATTCGCCACCGGAGGTGATCCGCCCGTGCCGTCCGTCCGTACTGGAGAGGGGAGCAGGGTCGGCCGGTGGGGCGCCGCCGCGAGACGATCGAGGAGCAGATGGCCCGGGCACAGCAGAACGAGAAGGCGACGACCGTCCGGACCGCCACCACCAGCCGTGGTGCCCGGACGATGTCGAGATCCGCGATGGTGGCGCTCACCGCGTCCGCGCTCGCCGTCGCGTGGGCCGGCCTCGAACTGGCCGGCGCCGGCGGCGTCATGTACTCGTACGGATTCTTCTTCACCGAGTTCTTCGCCGGGGTGGTCGCCCTGGTCTCGCTCAGCCTCACCGTGATGCTGGGGCTGCTCGCCACCGACCGCCTGGTGCTGCTCATCCGGCACCGGGTGCTGCTCCAGTCGGCGCACCGGGCCACCGGCATCCTCGGTGTGGCCGGGCTGGTCTGCCACGTGATCACCAAGGTCGCGATCGGCCGGGCCGGGCCCACCGACGCGCTGGTCCCGTTCGTCGCCGGCCGGGGCCTCTACGTCGGGCTGGGCACCGTGGCCGCGCTCATGATGGTCGGCGTGCTCTGGACCGGCATCGTCCGGGTCCGGTTCGCCGGCGTCGGTCCCAAGTGGATGTGGCGCGCGCTGCACTCCATGGCGTACGTGTCCTGGCCGTTCGCGCTGCTGCACGGGCTCAACGCCGGTCGGGCGGCGAAGACCTGGGTGGTGTTGAGCTACCTGGTCTGCGTGCTGCTCGTGGTGATGGCGCTGCTGGTCCGCCTCTCCGTCCACCTCGGCAAGCGCAGCCGGGAGCAGCACCAGGCCGCCGCGCTGAACCAGGCCATGGCCGGCAAGGGGGAGGAGCGCACCGGCCTGTTCGCCGGGCTGGCCCGGCGCCGGGGCGCCGGCAAGGAGGAGAGCCGGTCCAGCCGCAGCCGCGAGGGCGGCTGGGCCGAGGCCACCGCCACCTGGACCGCGCCGGCCGGCACCGCCCGGCGCCGCGACCCCGAGCGGTTCGCCGTACCCGTGGTGCCGGAGCCCGGGACGCTGCGCGAGCCGGTCCGCGCGGGGGCCAGCCGGCGGCGCGCCGAGGCGCCCGTCTCCCCGGCCCGCCGCCGCGACGCGGAGCCCGCGCCGGCCGCCCGCCGCCGCGAGGAGCGCGAGCCGGTGGTCCGGCGGGAGGAGCGCGAGCCGGTGGCCCGGCGCCGCGACGACGAGCGGACCGCCCGCCGCTACCGGGACGAGGAGGAGCGGACCGCCCGCCGCTCCCGCGTCGACGCCGACGCCCGCTACTCGGCGCCGCCGGAGAGCGGCGGTCGTCACTCGGCCCCGCCGGACACCGGCAGCCGCTACTCCACCCCACCCGACGCCGCCCGCTACTCGGCTCCGCCGCGCCGCGCCGACGAGCCGGAGGAGCCGTGGGACAGCCCGCGCCGCTGGGAGAGCCGGCCGGTCTCCGGCGAGCCCATCTCGGCCGGCCCGATCTCGGGCAGCCCGATCTCGTCGGCGCCGCGCAGCGGCAGCGGCCGGCACAGCGTCGAGGAGGACCTGCCGGAGGAGCCGGACTACTGGCGCCCGCCGGCCCGCTACGCCCCCGACGACGCCTTCGTCGACGACACACCGACCCTCGTCGACCTCGCCTCCCGGCGGGCCCGGAAGGCGTCCGGCGAGAGCCGGTCGAGCCGGCGCAAGCGGGCGAACGCGAACGCGGACGTGGTGGACGGCGCGTACTGGGCCGGGCTGCGGGGTGAGGCCAAGTGATGCGCACGACCGTGCCCCCGGTGGCCTGCGTCGGCGAGCCCCGGCTCACCGCCGGCTTCGCCGAGTTCGGCCGGCTCGACCTGCTCGCCCATGAGGAGGTGCACGGCCCGATCGGGCCCGTGGAGCCGGCCGCCCTGCTCCGGCTGGCGGAGGCCATCGACCTCAAGGGCAAGGGCGGGGCCGGCTTCCCGTTCGCCCGCAAGCTGCGCGCGGTGCTGGAGTCCTGCGAGCGGCAGGACCTCGCCGCCGTGGTGGTGGTCAACGCCACCGAGGGGGAGCCGGCGAGCTGGAAGGACAAGGTGCTGCTCACCCGGGCCCCGCACCTCATCCTGGACGGCGCCGCGCTGGCCGCGTACGCGCTGGACGCCGAGGAGATCGTGATCGGCGTGGCCGACGACGACGTGGGCCGGCCCTCGCTCACGGAGGCGTTGCAGGAGCGGCGGATGCCGGTGCCGACCACCATCGTCACCGTGCCGCACCGGTTCATCTCCGGCGAGGGCGGCGCCCTGGTCAACGGGATCAACGGGCTGCCGCACATCCCCCCGGGCACCAAGAAGCGCTCCAGCGACTCGGGGGTGAACGGCCTGCCCACCCTGCTCTCCAACGCCGAGACGTACGCCCAGCTCGCGGTCGCCGCCCGGATCGGCCCGTACGAGTACGCCGCGCTCGGCACCGACGACGAGCCGGGCACCGTGCTGCTCACCGTCACCGGGGCGGCCAAGCGGCCCGCCGTCGTGGAGTGCGCGGCCGGCACGCCGCTGCGGGAGATCCTGGAGCTCTGCGAGGTGCCCGACGGGCCGGGCATCCTCATGGGCGGCTACCACGGCAAGTGGATCACCCCGGAGGCGGCGGACCGGGCCGAGGTCTCCCGCAAGGGGCTCGCCGCGGTCGGCGGCACCCTGGGCGCCGGCATCATCGTGCCGCTGGCCCGGGACACCTGCCCCCTCGGCGAGGCCGCCCAGGTGGTCCGCTACCTGGCCGGCGAGTCCGCCGGGCAGTGCGGCCCGTGCAAGATGGGTCTGCCCGACCTGGCCCGCGCCGTCGACCTGGCCGTCTCCGGCAGCGCCCCGATCGAGGTGGTCCGCGCGGCGGCCGGCGACGTGAAGGGGCGCGGGGCGTGCAGCCACCCCGACGGCACCGCCCGGTTCGCGCTCTCCGCCATGGAGGTGTTCGCCGAGGACCTGCGGCTGCACGCCACCGGCGAGGGCTGCGGCAAGCGGGTCAAGGGCGTCATGGGGCTGCCCGGCGCGCCCGACGCCAACCCCCGGAAGCTCACCCTCGACTGGTCCCGCTGCGACGGGCACGGCCTCTGCGCCCACGTGGTGCCGGACTTCATCCGGCTCGACGGCAACGGCTACCCCGCCTTCCCCGCCACCCCCGTGCCGACCTGGCTGCGGGAGGGCGCCCTCAAGGCCGTCAAGGTCTGTCCCGAACTCGCGCTCCGGCTGGTCAAGGCCGAGTAGCCCAACCGGAGGAGACGCGGATGCGCCCACGTACCGCCCGTCGACTGGTCACCGCCGCCGTGCTGGCCGCCGCCCTGCCCGGCGCGGCGTCCTGCGCGGTCGGGCCGGAGCGGGCCACCCCGGTGGGCGCGGTGGCACCCGCACCGGCCGGGCCCGCGTCGCCGACCGCCGCGGTGGTCCCGGCCCGGGTCCCGGAGACGCTGTCGTTCACCGCGAGGACCCTCGACGGTACGGCGTTCTCCGCCGCCGCCCTGGCCGGGAAGCCGGTGGTGCTCTGGTTCTGGGCGCCCTGGTGCGCCACCTGCGCCAGCCAGGCCTGGACGGTCGCCGAGATCGCCCCGAAGTACCGGGACACCGTGCCGATCGTCGGCGTCGCCGGGCTGGGCGAGCAGAAGGCCATGAAGGAGTTCGTCAGCGAGTTCGAGCTGGCCGGCACCCCGCAGCTCGACGACCGGTCCGGCGCGCTGTGGCGCCGGTTCGAGGTGGTCGAGCAGAGCACCTTCGTGGTCGTGGACCGCGACGGGCGGGTCGTCCACCAGGGCTTCCTCGACGGCGAGTCACTCACCCGGCAGGTCGACGCGCTGGCCCGGGGATGACCGGCGGTGTGCTGCTCGCGCTGACCGCGGGCATGCTCGCCGCGGTCAACCCGTGCGGCTTCGCCATGCTGCCCGCGTACCTGTCGCTGCTGGTCGCCGGCCCCGCCGACGGTCGCGGCGCGGTCGGCCGCGCGCTCACCGCCACGGCCGGGCTGACCCTCGGGTACGCGCTGGTCTTCGGCGCCTTCGGCCTGGCGGTCGCGCCCCTCGCCGACTGGCTGCGCCCCCGGCTGCCGTGGCTGACCGTGACCCTCGGCGTGCTGCTGGCGCTGGCCGGCTGCTGGCTGCTCGCCGGCCGGCGGCTGCCCGCCCCCCGCCCCTTCGCCCGGGCGCCCCGGCTCACCCGCACCTGGCCGGCCATGGTCCTGTTCGGGGCGGCGTACGCGCTGACCTCGCTGACCTGCTCCATCGCGCCGTTCCTGGCGATCGTGGTGACCAGCCTGCGGGCCGGCTCGCCGCTGCGCGGGCTGGCGCTCTTCGGCGCGTACGCGATCGGGATGGGCCTGGTGGTCGGCGTGGCCGCGCTCGGCGTGGCGCTGCTGCGCGGCCGGCTGGTGGCCGGGCTGCGCGGCGCGGGCGCCTGGGTGCCCCGCCTCAGCGGCCTGGTGCTGCTGGTCGCCGGCGGCTACGTCGCCTGGTACGGCTGGTACGAGGTGCGCCTCGCCCGGGGCCGCCACGACGCCTTCGGCGACCCGGTCGTGCTGGCCGCCGCCCGCGTGCAGCAGGCCCTGGTCCGCGCGGTGGACACGGCAGGCCCGGCCCTGCTCGCGGCCGTGCTGGTGCTGCTGCTGGCGGCCGGCCTGCGGTGGCGACGCCGGCGGGGCCCGGACGAGCCGGCCCCCGCCGCGCGTCAGGCGGTCAGCGGACCGGGGTGAGCAGGTCCGTGCCGAGCTTGTCGCGGAGCACCTCCGGCACCACGACCGAGCCGTCGGGCTGCTGGAACTGCTCCAGGATGGCCGGGAACAGCCGGCTGGTGGCCAGCGCCGACCCGTTGAGGGTGTGCACGAAGCGGGTCTGCTTGCCGCCCGGCTCCCGGTAGCGGATGGCCGCCCGGCGGGCCTGGTAGTCGCCGCCCCAGGAGACCGACGACACCTCCTTGTACTTGCCGGTGCTCGGCATCCACACCTCGACGTCGAGGGTTTTCTTCATGGCGGCGCTGGAGTCGCCGGCCGCGAGCAGGCTGGTCTGGAAGTGCAGGCCCAGCTTCTCGACCAGACCCTCCACGTGACCGACCATGGCCTCCAGCGCGGCGCCCGCCTGCTCGGGCAGGGTGAACTGGAAGATCTCCACCTTGTTGAACTGGTGGCCGCGCACCGTGCCGCGCTCGTCGGAGTGCGAGCCGGCCGCCTCCCGCCGGTAGCAGGGGGTGTAGGCGAACGCCTTCAGCGGCAGCTTCGCGGTCTCCAGGATCTCGTCCTGGAACGCGCCGAGGATCGCCGTCTCCGCGGTGGGCAGCAGGAACTGGCCGCGCGGGGCGGACTGCTTGTCCAGGTGGTAGACGTCGTCGTAGAACTTCGGGAACTGGCCGGCCGCGAAGCCGGCGCTGTCCAGCAGCAGGTGCGGCGGGAGCAGGAACTCGTAGCCGGCCTGGATGTTCCGCTCGATCAGCCAGTTGACCAGCGCCCACTCCAGCCGGGCGCCGAGGCCCGTGTACATCCAGAAACCGGAGCCGCCGAGCTTCACCCCGCGCTCGTGGTCGACCAGACCGAGCGCCCGGCTCAGCTCCACGTGGTCCCGGACCTTCTCGACGGCCGGCGGCTCGCCGAAGGTGCGGACCACCCGGTTGGCCTCCTTGCCACCGGCGACCACGTCGTCGGCGGGCAGGTTGGGCAGCTCGCTCATGGTGGTGCGCAGCCGGGACTGCACCTCGTCCAGCTGGGACTCCAGCTCGGCGAGCTGCTTGCGCTCGGCCTCCGGCGCGACCGGCTCCGGCGTGACGCCGGACCGCTTCGCCTCCGCGTACGCCCGGGCCTCGGCCTTGCGCCGCTGCCGCTCGGCGTCGATCTCCGTGATGAGGGCGCGGCGTTCCTGGTCGAGCCGCTGGATGTCGTCCAGCGCCCGGTTGGCCTCGGCGGGATCCAGACGCTTCGCCAGCGCGGTCGCCACCGCCTCGCGATCCTTCCGGATCAACTCCATGTCGAGCATGCTGCTCCGTACGCCTCCGTCCAGGCAGTCAGGTAGGACCCCCAGATGCTACCGTCGCGGCCCGTCGCGCCCGGGCCGGGCGGCGGATGCCCCTCCCGACGGGTCGCCCTACGTGCCGACGGGCGGAGCCGGGCGGCCGGTGAGGAACGCCGTGGTGTGCGCGAAGATCAGGTCGGCGTCGTAGTCCAGGGTCGCCACGTGCCCGCTCCGGGTGAGCGGCACCTCCACCAGATCCGCCGAGCGCACCCCGCGCCGGATCACCTCCACCGACCGCAGCCCGGCCGGCCCGTCCGCCAGGGAACGGAACACCCGGATCGGCTGCGTGACCGCCGGAAGCCGCGGCCGCACGTCCGGCCAGAGCCGGGTCATCTGCTGCACCGCGGCCAGGGGGATGCGCCGGTAACCCGCGTACCGCGCCGACGGGTGCCGCACCTGCGGCCCCTCGTTGGCGATGCTGGGCACCACGTGCCTGAGCACCGGCAGCAACGGCAGCAGGGGATTCTTCATCGTGATCGACGGATTGACCAGGACGACGTGACTGACGGCGGGATGCGTGGCCGCCAGCCGGAGCGCCAACGCCCCGCCCATGGAGAGACCGACGACGGCCACCGGGCCGGCCGCCGCCACGTCGTCGACGGCGGCACCCGCGTCGTCGCACCAGTCCCGCCAGCTCACCGCCCGCAGATCCGACCACCGGGTGTCGTGGCCCCGGAGCACCGGCACCGCCACCCGGCCCAGGTGCGGCGCCAGCGCTTGGGCGAAGGGGCGCATGCTCGACGGGGAGCCGGCGAAGCCGTGCAGCAGCACGGCCCCGCCGGCCACCGGCGCCGTCACGCCCACCCCGGTGCGAGCCCGGTCGTGGCGCCAACCCGGGCCTGCACCTCGGCGACCTCGCGCAGGATCCGCCGCTCGCTGCCGTGCGGGCCGCCGAGCATCGCGCCGACGGGCAGCCCGTCCACCACGCTGACCGGCACGCTGACCGCCGGCATCCCGGCGATGTTGTACATCGGCGTGAACGGCATGAACCGCGTCATGGCCTGGAAGTTCTCCTCCTCGTCGCCGGCCCGGCGGAACGCCCCGCGGGCCTGCGGTGGCCGGCCGAGCGTCGGCGTGACCAGCAGGTCCACCGTGCCGAAGACCATGTCCTCCAGCATCCGGGCCACGCCGCGGAACATGGTCAGGCACTCGTGCAGGCGTGCGCCGCTCACCATCCGCCCCTGCTCCCGCAGCCAGCGGGTGAACGGGGTGAGGTTGTCCTCGTCGTCGACCTCGAAGGAGGCGGCGACCACCGACCACACGTCCCGGAAGGCCGCGGCCACCGCCACGTCCTGGCCCAGGTCCACCCGGACCAGCTCGTGCCCCGACTCCTGCAGGCTCACGGCCAGCTTCTCGGCGGCCGCCGCGCACTCCTCGGCCACCACCAGGTCCGGAACCATCGGGTCGGTGGTCAACCCGATCCGCAGACGTCGCCCCGGGTCGGGCCACGCGCGCGCCGCGGTCAGGTCCCCGGCCATGGTGCCGGCGACCACGTCCAGCAGCGCGGACGCGTCGAGCGCGTCCCGGGCCAGCACCCCCGGCACGGACAGGCCGGTGGGCGCGGGGTCCGAGGGCCCGTTGCTCACGGCGCCGTTGCTGGGGCGCACCCCCACGAGCCCGCAGCACGAGGCCGGGATGCGGACCGAGCCGCCCGCGTCGGTGCCGAGGGCCAGCGGCGCCAGTCCCGCGCTGACCGCCGCGGCCGAACCGCCGCTGGAGCCCCCGGGGGAGAAGCTGGACCGCCAGGGGTTCGCCGTGTCCCCGCCCACGAGATTCTCCGTGTAGCAGGGCAGGGCGAACTCGGGCAGGTGCGTCTTGCCCAGGATGGGCAGGTGTGCCCGTCGCAGCCGGGTCACCACGTTGTCGTCGCCGACCGCCTCGTCGTCCCGGTCCGCCGAGCCCCACCCGGTGAGCACGTCCTCGACGTCGAGGTTGTCCTTCAGCGCGATCGGCACCCCGTGCAGGGCGCCGACGTCGCCCGGACCCACCGTGCGGAGCACCGCGTCGGCCTCCTCCGCCTGGCGGAGCGCGAGGTCCTCGGTGACCGTCACGAAGGCGCCCAGCTCGGGATCCAGCCGCCGGATCCGGTCCAGGTGGTGCGCGGTCACCTCGACCGACGTCACCGACCCGGCCCGGATCAGCCGGGCGCACTCGAGCGCGGACAGCTCGTGCAGCGCGGTCATGAGACGACCTCCCCCGACCCGGCCTGGCGGCGGCCGCGCCGGTTGGCGGACAGCCGCGCCACCAGCCGTCGTTGCCAGGACTCGTCGTGGGCGCCGGCCAGCCCGTCCTCGATGGCGTCGAGAGAGTGCGCGAGGTCCTCCGGCACCAGGCTGGCGAACGGCACCGCCGGCACCGGCACCAGGTAGCTCGACCACATCAGCGACGTGCGCGGCAACGCCGGCCTCGTGTCCGGGATGACCAGCGGATCGAACCCGATGAGCCGGAGGTGGCGCAGGGCGCCGTTCTCACGGCTGTCGCCGACGAGCAGCGGTCGCCCCATCGCCAGCACCGACCGGCCCAACGCGAGGATGAGGTGCCAGGGCACCCGGTCCCGCGTCTGGCCGGCGGGCACGTCCCCGGCCCGCACGAACCGCTTGATCTCGAAGACCTGCTGCGTGGTGAGCCCCCGGTCGGCGAACGGGGCGAGCAGGTCCACGCCGTGCGCGGCCTCGACCGGGAAGCGGCTCCGCGCCGGGTCGTCCAGCCGGCGCGGCAGCACGTCCCGCGAGCCGAGCAGGCCCACGTAGCCGAGGATCCGGCCGTCGGCGTCCAGGCACACGGTGTGGACGACCGTCGAGTCCGGCGGCTCCGCCAGCAACGCCGTCTCCCGCGCGGTCCGCGAACTCATCATCGACAGGTCGATGAACTCGGCCAGCCGGAACCCGAACACGGCCTGCAGGTGGCGCTCCTCCACGGCGTCGGAGCTGAACGCGACAGTGGTGAGCCCGTCACCCAGCTGCTCGATCCGGCTGAGCGCCGCCGCGCCGACCGTGGTCGGCAGATCCGGATAACGCAGGGAGCGGTGCAGGGCGACCAGCGCCCGCGCGTACGTGAGGTCCAGTGGCCCGTCCCGGTGCTGGTCGCCGGGGACCGCGGTGAGATTAGAAGTCGTCATCGTCGTCGTCCCGGTAGAGACAGTCGGTGATCGCCAGCGCCAGCGCCTCGGGCGTGCCCTCGAAGATCCGGGTGCCGAACGAGTCGCGGAGAACCTTCTCCAGGCCGTAGGAGCGCATGTAGCCGCGGGAGCCCATGAGCGCGACGGCCGTGCTCGCCGTCTCGACGGCCACCCGGTCGGCGAAGAGCTTCGCCATCGCCGGCTCCCGCTCGGGAGCGGGCAGCTGGGTGTCGACCTTGACGGCGGCACGCTGGTAGAGCAGCCGCGCGGCGTCCACGTTGACGGCCATGTCGGCCAGGCGGCGCGCGGTCATCTGGTGGTCGCGCAGCAGCTTGCCGCCCTGCACGCGCTCACCGGCCCAGTGCACCGCCATGTCGAGGGCGTGCCGGGCGATGCCCGTGGAGATCGCCGCGACGGAGGACCGGGCCATGTTCCCCTGCGCCACGTTGATGGCGGCGCCCTGGCACTCGCCGCCCACCACGTCGCGGGCCGGCACGTGGACGTCGTCGAACCAGAGCTCGCTGCCGAGGCAGTTGCGGTAGCCCATCTTGTCCAGCACGTCGCCGCGGCGCACCCCGGGCGCGTCGAGCGGCACGATGACGCAGGTCAGGCCGGTGGCGCCGGGGTGACCCTCAAGGTTGGCGTAGACGGCCGAGAACGTCGCGACGGCGCCGTTGGTGATGAACCGCTTGTGCCCGTTGAGCCGGTAGCCGTCCCCGACGCGGCGCAGCGTCGTACGCATCCGGGCGTCCGGGAAGTGCTGCGGGATGACGAGGTCGCTGCCCGCCTCCTCCTCGGCGACCGCGTTGCAGGCCAGGATCGCCCGGGGCCCGGCGAAGTCGGACAGGTAGCGCTGCTGCAGGTCGGGGTCGCCGGTGAGCAGGACGGGGGTCTGACCGAGCATGGTGGCGCCGAACGCCAGCGCGATGCCCGGGTCGGCGGCGGCCAACTCCTCCATCGCCATGGCCAGGCCGAGCACGCCGACCCCCAGCCCGCCCAACTCGCGGGGGAGCAGCGCGCGGGTCAGCCCGATGTCGTGCCCGGCCTGGATGACCTCCCAGTCGAACTCCTCGGCGGCCTGCTGGTCGAGCCGCACGGCACGCGGCGCGAGAACGTCCTGGGCGAACTCGCGGACCTCGTCCACGAATCGCTGGACCGACCGGGGGACCTGGTCGAAGTTCAGGTCCGTCTCGGCGGGGGACTCCGCGCGTACGGTGGTCGCCGTCACTTCGCGGCCCCGTCCACCAGGCCCTGCGCCGCGACGAGCTGCGGGTAGCGGTCGAAGGCGGGCTGCAGGATCGGCACCAGTTCGAGGACCTTGGCCACCTTGCCCTTGATGCGGACCTTGCCGAGGGCGACGGCCGCGGGCATCAGCAGGGTGCCCGACCACAGCCGGTGGGCGGTGTCGCAGCTCATCTTGATGGTCACGGACGCGTCCTGCGGCGCGTCGTCGCCGAAACGGACCTGGTCCGGCGTGACGTGGATGATGCAGTCCGGCTTGGTGTGCACCAGACGGAGGGTCAGGTCGGCGTCACGCAGCCGCGCGGTGAACTCCTCGTCGGCGGCGAGAATGGTGAACAGCTCGCCGAAGACCGCGTAGGCGGTGGACGAGTCTGGGTAGACGGACATGGCGATTCCTCCCCTAGAAATCGATAAACTTCGATGTACTTGCCCCGGAGGGGGGCACTGGACGGGCGTCCGGGCGGCTCAGCGGTGGCGACGGGCTCCGCGGGTCATGGCGAGCAGCAGGCCGGCCACCTCGACCGGTTGGCGGAGCCGGTCCCACAGCCGCTCCCCGGGCGGCATGGCGAGACGGTGGACGTCGACCGTCGCCGACGAGGGCACCGGCCGCCCGGTCACCAGGCGGACCGTGAGCGTCGCCGCCAGGACGCCGAACATGTCGGCCGCCTGCACCAGCTGCGGGAAGGTGAACTCGTCCCGATGCAGCCCACGCCGGATGAGGCCGACCAGGTCCCGCGGCACCTTGCGCGCGGGCACCAGCCGGGCGAGCAGCTCCCACAACGGCATCTCGTCGAGCTGCCGCCGGGTCACCGCCCCGCCGAAGAGCCGCTGCTCCCGGCGGTAGTCGTAGACCCGCACGTGTTGCGTGCCCGACATGTCCCAGCCGGTCATCAACGGCAGCCCGCGGTCCCGGACCCGCTCGTGCAGCAGGCCCTTCGCCGCGAGCCCGGAACGGGTGGTGACGTCCACGCCGTCGATGACCACGTCGACGCCGGCGAGCAGCGCGTCCACCGTCTCCTCGGTGACCCCGTCCGTGGCCACCTCGACCGCCACGTGCGGGTTGATCGCCCGGGCCCGGTCGGCCGCCACGGCGGCCTTGTTCCGGCCCAGGTCGTCGACCGTGGCGTTCTGCCGGTTGAGGTTCGTCAGCTCGTAGGTGCCCGGGTCGGCCAGCGCCAGGGACCGGAAGCCGAGCCGTACCAACGGCTCCACGGCGGCGCCACCGATCGACCCGCAGCCGGCCACGAGGATCCGGGCGGCGGAGATCCGGGCCTGATCCTCCGCCTCCACGACGCCCCGGTTGCGGTCGACGAAGATGCGCTGGAACTCGTCGGGCGGCAGGGCCCGCGCCGCCTGCGGCGAGCTGACGTCCTGGTCGATCAGCGCCCCGGTCATCGCGTCTCCCCGGTCAGCGCGGAGTCCATCGGCAGGTCGTGCGCCGCCGCCCGCGGCGTGAGCCGCGAGGGAACCCAGACGAGCACCAGCAGCGCGCCGACGAGCAGCACCCCGATGCCCACCCCCAGGGTCACGTGCATCGCGCCCACGAAGGCGTCCCGTGCGCGGTCCGCCAGCGCCAGCGTCTCGGGGCCGGCCGCACCCGCCGGGGGCCGGCCGCCGAGGGCGAACAGCGTCGCCCCGAGGGAATCCCCGGCCCGCTCCCGTTGCCCCGGCGGCAGCGCGTCGAGCACCGTGGCGGCGCGGTCGCGGTAGGCCATCGACAGCACCGAGCCCATCACGGCGACACCGAGCGCGGCGCCGACCTGCCGGACCGTGTTGTTCACCGCGCCGCCCACCCCGGCCTTCTGGGTGGGCACGGCGGACATCGCCAGCGTGGTCGTGGCGCCCATGACGAAGCCCATGCCGAGGCCGGCCACCAGGAGGCTCGCCTCCAGGCGCCACAGCGGCGACGTGGCGGTGGCGAGGAGCAGGCCGGCGAACGACACCGCCAACAGCACCAGGCCCCCGCTCACGGTGAGCCGGAAACCGTAGCGCCGCACCATTCCGGCGCTGGTGACGGCCGACAGCACGCTGCCCACCGCGACCGGCAGCAGGATCAGACCCAGCTCCAGCGGAGTGTGGCCGAGAACCAGCTGCACGTAGAAGACCAGCAGGAACGTCCCGCCGGTGAGGGCGAAGAACGCGAGCGACACGGCGGTGGTGCCGCCCGCGAACGGCGCGCTGCGGAACAGGCTCACGTCGAGCACCGGGTGCGCGGTGCGCCGTTCCACCAGGATCAGCACGACCGTCAGCACGAGACCGAGCGCCACCATCCCGGCGGAGGCCGGGGCGAACCAGTCGTTGTCCTCGCCGGCCCGGATCACCCCGTAGACGATGGCCGCGATCGCGGCGGTGGACAGCAGCAGACCCGGCAGATCGAGGTGGAACCGGGCGGTGGATCGGGATTCCCGGGCCACGACGAACAGCAGCGCCAGGCAGACGGCCGCCACCGGCACGTTGATCAGGAAGACCGAGCCCCACCAGAACCGCTCCAGCAGGGCGCCGCCGAGGATGGGGCCGAACGCCACGGACAGCCCGCCGAGCGCCGCCCAGATCCCCATGGCCTTGCCGTGCTCCTCCTCGGGCACCGCGTGCTTGATGATGGCCAGGGTGGCCGGCGGCACGACCGCGCCGCCGACGCCCATCACGGCACGCCACAGGATCAGGGCGTCCGGGCTGTCGGCGAAGGCCGAGAACGCCGACGCGACGGCGAACACGGCAAGGCCGACCGCGAGGGTGCGCCGCCGCCCCCACCGGTCGGCGATCACGCCGGCGGTGAACATCAGCGAGGCATAGACCAGGATGTAGGAGTCGACCGCCCACTGGAGCTGGGAGTTGTCGGCCCGCAGGTCCCGTTGGATGGCCTGCAGCGCCACGTTGAGGATGGTGTTGTCCATCATCACCATGAGGAAGCAGGCGCCGACGACCACGAGCAGCAGGCCCTGGCGTTCCGATCTCGTCGTCATTGAGATGTGTTCCTTGTCTAGTCGTTGCTGTAGGCGGGGCGCCGGTCGACGCGCGACAGATCGGTCCCGGACTTGAAGATCCGCCGGTGCACGTGCGAGCGCGGCATCCGATCCGCGGTCGACCGGCGGAGGTCGGGCACGGCGAAGGAGCGGCGCAGCCACCGGTCCTGGCCGTCGTGCCGGGCGGCGAAGCCGGTGCGGCCGTGCACCGCCTTGTCGTTGTCGACGATGAGCAGGTCCCCGGCCTCGAGGACGTGGCCGACCAGGTTGGTCAGCATCGCCCGGCGCAGGCTGGCCAGGGCCCGCCGGCCCTCCGGGTCCTCGGTCGTCATCGCGTGGAAGTCGACGCACAGCTCCGGATCGAAGGGTGACCCGCTGAGCACCGGGACCGGCCCGGCGTAGACGTCTTCCCGATCGCCCACGAAGGAGCTGGCCAGCCGGATCCGGTAGATCGACTGGGTGAGCACCTCCCGGGTCCCGCCGTCCAACCCCGCCAGCGCGCGGCGGATGCCGCTGGCCAGCGTGAGCGCCACCCGCTCGTGGTCCGGCCGGAGGGCGAGCAGGCTGATGAACCGCGGCCGCTGCGGGTGGAACCCGTCCTCGGTGTGCAGCTCCAGGAAGCAGCTGCCGGTGTTCTCCTGCCGCTTCTCGGCGCCGAGCACGGGCGCGACGTCCTGGATGATCCGGCCCGCCTTCTCGTCGGCGTACGAGATCACGTCGCCGAGGATGTTCATGACCGCCAGCTGGGTCATCGTCGCGACCTCGAGCCGTTGCCAGTCACCGTCGTAGTTGCCCTGCTCGGGCGTGGGCGGCAGCACGTCGTCGATCGGCACGTTGCGCAGCAGCAGCATCCCGTCCGGGTTGCTGCGGTAGCGGAACTGGGTCAGGGCGCGCACCAGTGTTTCCGGCCCCTCGCGCAGCATCCGCAACTTGCAGTCGACCATCAGGTCGTCGTCGTCCAGGTGCAGACCGGATGGTCTGCCCGCATGCCGGGCGGCGATCCCCCGCGCCACCGTCCGCAGGCACTCGCGGTCGTCGTCGGTCAGCACGAGAGCCGCGCGCCCCGCCCGCCTGACGGGCCACGAGCGGCCCTCGTCGTCCGTCACCATGGCGACCTTGTCCATCGACACAGGTCCTCCCCCGTCTCAGTCAACTGATCACGCTCAGGATCCTGATCGCGAATCACACTACATCAATTGCTCGGGAAGGACGGCGAAAAGCAATGTCAGGTCGTCGACATCTCGGCGGTGAATGATTGAACGAAGCACACATATGCGGTGGAGCAACGCGCCCGGCGATATTGCGAGCGCGTTTCCAGCCCCTGGGACGACTGACGAGTCAAATTTCCCAGCCGGTGTCATCCTCGGGCCGCCGCCCCGGCCGAGGGCCGGAACAAGAGGAAGGATCGGCAGGTCGGCGGGCTGCGGCGGACGCCGGCAGGCGGCGGGGTGGGGGAGCCGGACGCTATTCCGCGCCGTCGAATCAGTCAACGATGTTGCGTGGATGTGACAGGACGGGGGCTCCCGGCGCGGAGGCATTTCACTGCCATCGCCGGCTAACGGACAAACTTATGAATCTGCTGATTTCACGACTTCCGGACCCGGTCGAGTGACGCGCCTAACATTTCCCGCCGCACCAGCCCGGACCGCCGGAAGTCACTCGCCGGAGGCCGCCCGGGCCGACTTCTCCGGGTCGTCGAGCACCCGCCGGGCCCGCTCCAGCAGGTGCCGCAGGGCGGCCAGTTCGTCCGCCGTGAACTCCTCCTCGTAGCGGGCGTCGACCTCCCGCGCGGCGAGGTCGGCCCGGGCCAGCAGGGCGGCGCCCCGACGGGTCAGGGTCAGCGCCAGGACCCGGGGGTGGATCGCCGCGGGAGTCCGCTGGGCCAGCCCGCGCTTCTCGAGGGCGGCGGTCACCACGCTCATCGACTGGGGCGTGACCCGGCACAGGCGAGCGAGTTGCGCGCTCGACGACCCGGGGTTGCAGCGCAGCATCAGCATCGCGGTGTACTGCGTGACGGTGAGGTCGAACGGCGCCAGGCAGTCCGCCTTCCGGACGACCATCACCGACGCCGCGTGCTGGAGCAGGGTGCTGACCCGCCCGTTGATCTCCTGCTGCCGCGCCACGTCGGCCCTGCTCGTCGTGCCCACTGACGGTTCCTCCCGCGCCTGTCCGCCCCGGTCGGTGCCCGCGCACGGCCGACCTCAGGGCCACTGTCGCACGGCGCGGGAGTACCCGACACTCGACACAGGCACCCTGAGCAGCGGATCGGCCCGGCCCGCGCGCCCGGCGGCCGCCGGCCACGGCCGGGTACGCAGCGGCCACCGGCCGGGTGCGGCGATCAGCGACCCCGGCCGGCGGTGCCGGTCAGCGCCTCAGAGGCGGACCGGCATGAGGATGGAGAACGCGTCGCCGTCGTCGGGGCGGCGCACGGCCAGCGGGGCGATCGGCCCGTCCAGCTCCAGCACGAGCTGGCCCCGCCCACCGGCGTCGAGGGCGTCGAGCAGGTACTCCCGGTTCACCGCCACCCGCAGGCCGTCCGGGGTGTCCGGTCCCACCACACGCAGCCCGTCCCGGTCGTCCAGGCCGAGCACGACCACCTCGTGGTCGACCCCCGCGTACTCCCGCAGCAGCACCGGGACGCCCTCGGCGGTGAGCGCCCGCCGCAGCGCCGCCACGTCGACCGGGATCCGGTGGGTGGGCGCGTCGCCGACCTGCCCGTGCAGCAGCCGGCGGTAGTCCGGGAAGTCGTACGGGAGCGCGTCGGCGGTCACCGGCCGGCCGGCCACCGAGACCTCGACCCGGTCCGGGGCCACGAGGACGTACGCCTCCGGGGTGCTCCCCGCGCCGGTGTCGAGCAGGGCACGCAGCGCGTCGACGGCGTCCACGGGCAGCAGCGCGCGCACGGGTGGGCCGTCGACCCGCCCGCCGGCCCACCCCACGGCGAGCCGGTGCCGGTCGGTGGCGACCAGCCGGACGCCCTCCGGCTCGACCTCCAGCAGCACGCCGGAGAGCACCGGCAGCTCGGGGTCGGTGCCGACGGCGAAGCGGACGGCGTCCACGGCGGCGGCCAGGCCGGCACGGGACAGGACGAGTCGGGTGGTGGTCATGGCGGTCTCCTCCGGATCGACCAGGGTGCGGATCCGGGAGAGCTCACGGCGGGCGTCGGCGAGGCCGTCCTCCAGCCGGCGCAGGTGCGCGTCCAGCAGCCGGTGCACCAGGGCCGGCTGGTGCCGGTGCCGCAGCGCCTCGGCGATCCCGGCCAGCGGCATGCCGACCCGGCGCAGCCCGGCGACGAGGCGGGCCGGTGCCACCTGGTCGTCGGTGTACCAGCGGTAGCCGGTCACCGGGTCGACGAGCGCCGGCACGAGCACGCCGGACCGGTCGTAGAACCGCAGCGCGCTCACCGTCAGCCCGCTGGCCCGGGCCAGCTCGCCGATGCTGCGCAGTTCGCTCTCCACGACGCCGGATCCTGGGCCCTCGACCCGGTCGAGGGTCAAGCGTCCAGCACCCGGAACGTGATCCCGGCCCGGACCAGCCGGTCCAGCAGGGCGTCGCCCATCGCGGTCACCGGGGTCACCTGCCCGGCGGTCGGGGGCAGGTCGTCGAGGGCCAGGCAGAGCGCGGACTCGGCGAGCATCTTGGCGGTCTCGTCGTAGCCGGGGTCGCCGCCGGCCACCTCGGTGCGTACGGTCCGGCCGCCGCCGGTGCCGACGAACCGGACCCGGAACCACGACTTCGCCCGCTGGGCGGCGCTCGGCCCCTGGCCGGAGGAGAGCCGGCCGAGCAGCCAGCGCCGGGTCGGCGGCAGCTTCACCAGCCCGACCACGCCGGCCAGGCCCACGCCGGCGGCCAGCACGGTGGGCAGCCGCTTCACCGCGGCGAAGTGGCGGTAGGTGAAGTCCGGGCCGTACTCCGGGCGGGCCGCCGCCGACCGGCGGACCACCTGCGGGTCGATGGTGGGCAGCGGCACCGCCCACTGGCCGAACTCCCGCACCCGGCCGACCCGGCCGGGCACCGCCCGGACCCGGCGGCCCTCCGGCCGTGGCTCGACCGCCCGGCGGGCCTTCGCCGCCCGGCTCATCTCGCCCGTGCGGGAGAACGCGGTGAGCGCCGAGTGGTAGGTGCCGGCGGAGAACCGGCCGCCGGCCCGGACGTAACCGTCCACCGTGACCGGCCCGTCGGTCGGAAGCTGCTTGACGGTGAACCAGGCGCCCAGGTCGTGCGGGATCGAGTCGAAGCCGCAGGCGTGCACCAGCCGCGCCCCGGTGCGCACCGCCTCGGCGTGGTGCCGCACGTACATGAGGTCGACGAACTCCGGCTCGCCGGTGATGTCGAGGTAGTCGGTGCCGGCCGCGGCGCAGGCCGCGACCAGCGGTTCGCCGTGGTGGACGTACGGGCCGACGGTGCTGGCGACCACCCGCGCGCTTCCCGCCACGGCACGCAGCGACGCCGGGTCGGTGACGTCGGCGGTGAGCAGCGGCAGCTCGGCCAGGCCCGGCTCGATGGCGGCCAGCCGGTCGCGCACCCCGGCCAGCTTGCCCGGGTTGCGGCCGGCCAGCGCCCAGCGCAGCCCGTCCGGGGCGTGCCGCGCGAGATACTCGGCGGTGAGGCCGCCGGTGAAACCGGTGGCGCCGAAGAGGACGAGGTCGTACGTGCGGTCGTCGCGCATCCGCCGAGTGTGCCACCCGCGGCCGCCCGGATCACGGGTGCGGCGCCCGCCCTCAGCCCGCGGCCGGCCGCTCCAGCGGCGAGCGGTCCGCCCGCAGCACCTCCCCGGTCTCCACGAGCTGCTGCGTCTCCCGCAGCGCCTGGCGCACAAACCGGCCGGGGTCGTCGCCGACCAGGTGGGCGGCCAGCCCCGGCAGCGCCGCCGGCCCACCGGCGGGCAGGCGGGCGGCCAGTTCGGTGCCGCGCCCGCCGGGGGCGGCGCGCGCGCACAACTCGACCGCGCCGCCGAGCCGGTGCAGCGGTTCCGGCGGGCGCCCGGGTGGCAGCACCTCCTCGGGCCGGCCGGCCACCGTCACCACCTCCCAGCGCCCGGGAGCGGCCGTGTGCGGCCGGCGCCGGTGCCGTCGTACGAGGGCCACGGCGACCACGGCGGCCAGCCCGCCGCCGGCCAGGCGTCCCATCCGCGCCACCCGTCCCCTCCCGTCCTCGGGGTCCCGGGCGGCCGGCGTCGCGTTGCCGGCCGCCCGCGTGCCTCCACCCTGCGGCCGGATCGGGTGACACCGGTTCGCCCGGAAGGGGTGAACCGGCCCGGGCCGGGTAACCGCTGGCCGCACCGACCGGGGGAGGGGCCGCATGCCGCAGGAGGCTGACCGCGTCGAGGTCGCCGCGACACCGACCGACGTGGCGGGGGCGACGGACGTCGCCGACCCGCCGCTCGCGCCGGGCGGGGGCGCCGGCGCGGTGGGGGTCGGCGGGGTGCCGGGCGGAGGCGGGTCGGCGGGTGGCCTCGGGACCGCGGGCCTGCCACTGCTGGCGTCCCGGCTGGCGCCGGCCGCGCTGCCCGAGCCGGTGCTGGTCCGGCCCCGGCTGCTGGACCGGCTCGACCAGGGCGCCGCCGGGCCGGTCACCCTGGTCCTCGCGCCGGCCGGCTGGGGCAAGACCACGCTCCTCGCCGGCTGGGCCCGGGCCGTGCGGGCCGAGCCGCCGCCGGCCTGGGTGACGGTGGAGGAGGGCGACACCGGCGAGCGGCTCTGGGCCTACCTGGCGGCGGCGCTGCGGGCGGCCGCCGAGGGGGTCCCGGACGAGGGCCCCCGGCCGCCGGTGCCGGACGGCCCGCCCCGGCCGGACCAGCTCGAACTGCTCGCCGCGGCGCTCGCGGCCCGGGAGCGTCCGGTGCTGCTGGTCCTGGACGACCTGCACCGGGTGTCCGATCCGGCCGCGCTGACCGGGTTGGAGTTCCTGCTCCGGCACACCGAGGGACGGCTGCGGCTGGTGGCCGCCGCGCGGACCGACCCGCCGCTGGCCCTGCACCGGTGGCGGCTGGCCGGCGAGCTGACCGAGGTGGGCCCGGGGGAGCTGGCGTTCACCCCCGACGAGGTGGCCGACCTGCTGGTCGCGCACGGCGTGCCGCTGCCGGCCGCGGCGGTGCCCCGGCTGGCCGACCGGACCGGGGGCTGGCCCGCCGGCCTGCGCTTCGCCGCGCTCGCGCTGCGCGCCCAGGCCGACCCGGCCCGCGCGGTCGACGGGTTCGCGGGCGACCAGGCGGACGTCGCCGGGTACCTGCGCGACGAGGTGCTCGCGCCGCTGGACCCGGCCGCCCGGGAGGTGCTCCGTCGCAGCGCGGTGGCCGCCGCCGTCTGCGCCGACCTGGCCGACGCCGTGACCGGGCGGCCCGACGCCGGTCAGGTGCTGGCCGACCTGGCCCGGGAGGGCGGCTTCGTCCAGCAGGACGGGGGCACCCCGCCCTGGTACCGGTGCCACCCGCTCCTGGCCGACCTGCTCCGCGACGAGCTGGACCGGCTCCCTGCCGACGAGCTGCGCGAGCTGCACCGGCGCGCCGCCGGCTGGTACGCGGGCCACGACCGGCCGGCCGAGGCGCTGCGGCACGCGCTGGCCGGCGGCGAGTGGGACAGCGCCACCGAGCTGCTGATCGCCCGCTGGCCCGAGCTGGCGCCGTACGAGCGGGACGGGCGTGCCGCGCCGGCCCCGCCCGAGCCGCCGGTCGAGGCGGTGCGCCGCGATCCCGAGCTGGCGCTGGCCGGGGCGGCCGAACGGGCGTACGCCGGGGACGCCAGGGCGGCCGCGGGACGGCTGCGGGCGGCCGTCGAGCACGCCCGCGACCTGCCCACCCCGCGCCGGGACCGGTTCCGGCGGCTGGCCACCGCGGTCGAGCTGAGCCTGGCCCGGCTCGACGGGGACCACGACGAGGTACGCCGGACGGCCGGGCGGTTGCTCGCCACCGCCGCCCCGACCGCGCCGGGGGACGACCCGCGGGCCGGCGCCACGGAGGACGCGGACGTGCGGGCGGTCGCGGGCACCGCGCTCGGGCTGGTGGCGCTGGCCGAGGGGGACCTGGCCGAGGCCGCCGGGCACTTCTCCGCCGCGCTGGCGGCGGCGCGGCGGGCGGGCCGGCCGCGTACCGAGCTGGTCTGCGCGAGCCGGTCGGCGCTGCTGGACGCGGCGCACGGCGCGCTCCGGTCCGCCGAACGCACCGCCCGGGAGGCGCTGGCCATGGCGCCCTGCGAGGGCTGGTCCTCGCGGCTGGACTGCGGTTACGCGTACCTGGCGCTGGCCCTGGTGGCGTGGGACCGCGACGAGCCGGCGGAGGCCGCGGCGAACCTCACCCTGGCCGGCCCGGCGACCGCGGAGCCGGGCGGGGCGGCGCTGGCCGCGCTCTGCCGGGCCGGGCTGCTGGCCGCCGGCGGTGAGCCGGCCGCGGCGCTGCGCGCGCTGGCCGCGGCCCGGGAGACGGCGCCCGGCCCCGATCTGGCTGCCTGGCTGCTTGCCGACGAGGCCCAGCTGCGGGCCGCCGTGGGGGACCTGGAGAGCGCGCGCGCCCTGCTCGCCGACGCGGGAGCGGGCCAGCCGGACACCCCGACCCCACCCGAGCCGCCCGGCACGGGCCCGGTCGGCGCGGCCCCGGCCGGCGCGGCCCGGGCGGGCGGGCCGGTCACCGGGGAGCCGGACGGCGCGGTCGGCCGCGGCCGGGCCGCCCTGGACGTGGCCCTGGCCCGGCTGCGACTGGAGGCCGGCGACGCGCGCGCGGCCGACCGGGCGCTGCCCGACTGGACCGGCCCGGACGCGGACTCCTGGCCGCTGCCCGTGCGGCTGACCGCCGGGCTGCTCGACGCGGTGCTGACCGGCGCCGCCGGCGACGACCGCGGCGCCGGGCGAATCCTGGAGCGGGTGCTCGACCTGGCCGAGCCGGAGGGCTACCGGCGGGTCTTCACCCGCGCCGAGCCGGCGGTCCGCGACCTGCTCGCCGCGCACCTCGACGCCGGCACGGCGCACTGGGCGACGGTGAGCGACCTGGTCCGCGGGGCCGACGAGCGGCGGGCCGACGAGGCGCCGGAGCGCCCGGCCGGACCGGAGCGGACCCTGGACGAGCCGCTCACCGAGCGGGAGCTGACGATCCTGCGCTACCTGCAGAGCATCCTGTCCAACGTGGAGATCGCGGGCGAGCTGTCACTGTCGGTCAACACGGTGAAGACCCACGTGCGCAACATCTACCGCAAGCTCGACGCGACCCGCCGGCGGGAGGCCGTCCGGCGGGCGCGCGAGCTGCGGCTGATCTGACCGCGACGGGGTTCAGGCGTTCGCGGCCGCGTCCACGGCGGCCAGCAGCTCCGCCAGGTCGTACCCGCCGTCGTACCGCACCTCGTTGACGAACAGCGTCGGGGTGCCGTCGACCCCGCTGCGGATGCCGCCCACGAAGTCCTGCCGGACCCGGTCGGCGTGGGCGTGGCGCCCCACCTCCGCGCCGACCTCGTCGGGCGGCAGGCCGAGCTGCTCCACGCCGAGCGACAGGTGCACCGGGTCGAGCTGGTCCTGGTGCTCGTAGAGCCAGTCGTGCATCTCCCAGAACCGGCCCCGCCGGCCGGCCGCCTCGGCCGTCTCGGCGGCGCTCTCCGCGTACGGGTGGACGTTGGCGATGGGGAAGTGCCGGTAGACCAGCCGGACGGTGTCGGCGCGCTGGCGCAGCACCTCGGCCAGGTTGGCGTGGGCGGCCCCGCAGAACCGGCACTGGAAGTCGCCGTACTCGACGAGGGTGACCGGCGCCTCGGCCGGCCCGCGGGTGTGGTCCGTCCCGGTCACCGGTAGCTGCAGCCGGGCGGTGGTGACCTGCAGTGGCGTGGTCATCGGGCCATCACCCGCCGATCCGGCGTGGCGTTCGGATCAGTCATGGTTCCCAGCCTCGCGCACGCCGGGGTGAGCCGGGATCACCCGGCCGGGGTGGGCCGCCTCAGCGGCCTACGGTCACCTCGTTCCGCACCTCCCGGATGCCGGGCGCGTTCCACACCACCCGCTCGATCTCCTCGCGTTCGCCGGCCGAGTGGACCAGCCCCTCCAGGAGCACCGTGTCGCCGTGCACCCGCACGCTGATCCCCTCCGCCTCGGTGGCGCCGTTGCGGGCCAGGGCGTCCACGATCCGCTCGGCCAGGTCGCGTCCGTCGGGGCGGGCGCTCGGCCGGACGGTGATGCCGTTGCTCACCCCGCGTACGCCGGTGAGCCGGGCGACCGAGCGCTCGGCGGCCCGGCGCTGGTACTCCCACTCGACCTCGCCGTGCAGGGTGACCCAGCCGTCGGCGACGGTCACGTCGAGCGCCTCGATCGGCACGAAGGCGTCCCATTCCAGCGCGCGGCTCGCCGCGACGGCGATCTCCGGGTCGCTCTTCTCGGCCGAGGTGGCGATCCGGACGGCGATGTCGTTGGCCACCGCCCGCACCCGGGGCACCCGGTGCGCGGCCCGCTCGGCGGCCCACTTCCTGGCGTAGCTGTCCACCGACCCGGCCAGCGTCACCACCCCCTCGGTGACGGTCACCCCGATCTCGGTGGGGCGTACCCGGGGCTCCCAGGTGAGCTCGTCGAGGACGGCGGACTGGATCTCCTGGTCGGTGCGGATGGTCGTGGCGGTGGCCATGCTGGCTTCCTCCCGGGGATCGGTTCGCGGTGCGGCGGGCCCCGCCGGCACGGAGTCCCGCAACCCCGATCCTGCGTCCACCCCGGGTGACCCGCCCTCACCCGATCCGGGTGTCCCGGCGTTGGGAGCGCTTCCATAATCGACGGCGCAGCGGTTAAGGTGAATGTCCCTCGGCTGTGGGAGCCAGCACGCCGACGGGGAGCCCGGGCAGCTCCCCACGCACGGTCGACGTCGTCAGGGCACACGTCGCTCCCCTTCCACCACGGGCAACCGAGAGGAAACCGCCCATGCGCAGAAGTCTCGCCGGCGTGGCCGCCGCCGCGCTGGCCGCCACCGCGGCGGCCGTCGTCGTGCCGCTCGCCGCCGCACCCGTCACCCCGGCCGCCGCCTCGTCGGCCGAGCCGTACAGCTGGCGGAACGTCCGGATCGACGGCGGCGGCTTCGTCCCCGGCATCGTCTTCAACCCGACCGAGAAGAACCTCGTCTATGCGCGTACCGACATCGGCGGGGCCTACCGCTGGGAGCAGTCGACCCAGTCCTGGACGCCGCTGCTGGACTGGGTCGGCGCCGACCGGTGGGGCTGGAACGGCGTGGTCAGCCTCGCCACCGACCCGGTGCAGACCAACCGGGTGTACGCCGCGGTGGGCATGTACACCAACGACTGGGACCCGAACAACGGGGCGATCCTGCGCTCCACCGACAAGGGCGCCACCTGGCAGGCCACCGCGCTGCCGTTCAAGAACGGCGGCAACATGCCCGGCCGGGGCATGGGGGAGCGCCTCGCCGTGGACCCCAACCGGAACAGCGTCGTCTACTACGGCGCCGAGGGCGGCAACGGCCTGTGGCGCAGCACCGACTACGGCGTCACCTGGGCGAAGGTGACAAGCTTCCCCAACGTCGGCAACTACCGGGCCGACCCGAACGACAGCAGCGGCTACCAGAGCCAGAACCAGGGCCTGACCTGGGTCAGCTTCGACAAGAGCACGGGTACGGCCGGCAGCGCCACCCAGACCGTCTACGTGGGCGTGGCCGACAAGCAGAACCCGGTCTACCGGAGCACCGACGGCGGCGCCACCTGGCAGCGGATCCCCGGCCAGCCCACCGGCTACCTGGCCCACAAGGGCGTGGTGGACCCGGTCGGCGGCTACCTCTACATCGCCACCAGCGACACCGGCGGCCCGTACGACGGCGGCAAGGGCGACGTGTGGAAGTTCAACCGGGCCACCGGCGCCTGGACGCAGATCAGCCCGGTCCCGTCGTCCAGCGCCGACGCCTACTTCGGCTACTCGGGGCTGACCATCGACCGGCAGCACCCGAACACCCTGATGGTCGCCACCCAGGTCTCCTGGTGGCCGGACGCCATCTTCTGGCGCAGCACCGACGGCGGCGCCACCTGGACCCGGATCTGGGACTTCGCCAGCTATCCGAACCGCACCAAGAAGTACACGATGGACATCTCCGCGGTGCCCTGGCTGACCTTCGGCACCAACCCGTCCCCGCCGGAGGAGAGCCCGAAGCTGGGCTGGATGAACGAGTCGCTGGAGATCGACCCGTTCGACAGCAACCGGATGATGTACGGCACCGGCGCCACCGTCTACGGCACCACCGACCTGACGAAGTGGGACACCGGCGGCCAGGTCACCATCCGGCCGATGGCCAGGGGTCTGGAGGAGACGGCGGTGCTCGACCTGGTCAGCCCGCCCTCGGGCGCGCCGCTGGTCAGCGCGCTCGGTGACATCGGCGGCTTCCGCCACACCGACCTGGCCGCGGTGCCGCCGACGATGTTCACCCAGCCGATCTTCACGAGCACCACGAGCCTCGACTACGCCGAGACCAGGCCGGCGGTGCTGGTCCGGGCCGGCAACTTCACCGACGCGGACCGGCCCGGCGACAGCCACGTCGCGTTCTCCACCGACGGCGGGGCGAACTGGTTCCAGGGCGGCGAGCCGTCGGGGATCAACAGCGGCGGCACGGTGGCCGCCTCCGCCGACGGCAGCCAGTTCGTCTGGGCGCCGGGCGACGCCGGTCAGCCGGTGGTCCGGTCGGTCGGCTTCGGCACCTCGTGGGCCGCCGCCACCGGCATCCCGGCCAACGCGGTCGTCGAGTCCGACCGGGTCGACCCGAACAGGTTCTACGGCGTCAGCGGCGGGCGGTTCCACGTCAGCACCAACGGCGGCGCGAGCTTCACCGCCACCGCCGCGGTCGGCCTGCCCACGACGGGGGTCAAGGTCAAGGCGGTGCCCGGCCGTCAGGGTGACGTCTGGCTGGCCGGCGAGGGCGGGCTGTGGCACTCGACCGACTCCGGCGCGAGCTTCACGAAGCTGGCCGGGGTCACCTCGGCGGTCAACGTGGGCTTCGGGAAGGCCGCCCCGGGGCAGACCTATCCCGCGCTGTTCACGGTCGGCACCGTCGACGGCACCCACGGCGTCTACCGGTCGGACAACGCCGGCGCGACCTGGGTGCGGATCAACGACGACCAGCACCAGTACGGCAACGCGGGCGAGGCCCTCACCGGCGACCCGCGCGTCTACGGCCGGGTCTACCTGGGCACCAACGGCCGGGGCATCCTCGTGGCGGACCGGCTCGGCGCCACGCCGGGCCCGACGCCGACCACCCCCGGTCCCTCTCCGACCACCCCGGGCCCGTCCCCGACCACGCCGGGTCCGACGCCCACCTCCCCGAGCCCGTCGCCCAGCTCGCCCGGCCCGTCGCCGACCAGCGCCGGCTGCGCGGCGACCTACGCGGTGACGAACTCCTGGCCCGGGGGCTTCCAGGGCGAGGTCACGGTGCGCAACTCCGGCGCCGCCCCGATCGCCGGGTGGACCGTGGCCTGGACGTTCCCGGACGGCCAGACGATTACCCAGGTCTGGAACGGGTCGTACACGCAGACCGGGTCGGCGGTGACGCTGCGGGACGCCGGCTGGAACGGCAGCCTCGGCGTGGGTGGGGTCACCACGGCGGGCTTCACCGGCACGTACACCGGCGGCAACCGCGCGCCGGCGCTCTCCTGCACCGCCCGCTGACCGGACCGCGAACAGCGCGTGGCCGCCCCCGTCACCGGGGGCGGCCACCGTCGCGTCCGGAACTCAGCCGTCCAGGCCGGCGGGGGAGTTGGGGCGGTCGACGTCGACGAACTCGATCTCGTCGACGTCCCGCTCGCGGCTGCCGGCGGCCCGCGCGGCGGTGCCGGCGGCCCAGCCGATCGCCGCGCCGGCCAGCGCCGCGGCGATCAGCAGCGTCCAGGGCAGCGCCGGCCGGCGGCCGGCCAGCGCGTCGAAGGCGAGGGTGGCCCGGCGGCGGGCCTCCTCGGCGGCGGAGCCGACCAGGTCGGTGGCGTCGTCGGCGAGGCCGGAGGAGTTGCGGCGGGCCGACCGGGCGGCGTCCCGCACGCTGTCCCCGGCGGAGCCGGCGGCGGAGAGCAGGTGCTGCCACGCCTGGTCGGCGACCCGCTCGGTCTTGCTGCGGCGGTCCAGCAGGGTGGATCCGAACATGGTGTTACCTCCTCGGGGTGCCGAAGTCCGGCGGCCAGATCGGACTCCGGGTGTCATCCGGCGCGTGACGGTTCGCTCACCGGGGCCAGTGCCCGTACCGGAGCCGGCGCAAACCCACCGGGGCGGGCCGGGTCGCGCCCGATCGGCGCGGGACCGGACGAACCACGCGAACGCGCCGGGGGCGGGTGCCAGCCGGACGTGCGCCCGCCCGCTACCCTGGGTCGGCGGATCGGCCGGGGCCACCCCGGCCGATCGACCGGTTGGGACCCCGCGCCGCGGGGAAACAGGAGCCCGAAGGTCCGGATTGGGATGCCCAGGTGTGCCCAGTACGCGAATTGCTCATCCCGAGGGGTGGCGACCGAGGCCGTCGGAGGAATACTCTCGGTCGCGGCCCGCGTACTGATGAGGCGCCCGTACGGGCGAGTGGAGGTGCTCGCGTGAGCCTGTCGATCGTGAAGTCGGTGCTGCCGGGTGGTGTCGTCCAGATCGCCCCGCGAGGGGAGATCGACGTCGACACCGCGTACGAGGTGCGGGAAGCGATCGCCGAGGTGCTCGCCAAGGGCCGGCCCTCCCGGATCGAGCTCAACATGCGGCTCGTCACCTTCATCGACTCGGTCGGCATCAGCGCCATGGTCGCCGGCTTCCAGACCTGCGAGGTCAGCGGCGTCAAGCTGGTGGTCACCGAGCCGAGCCGGTTCGTGCACCGGCAGCTCTGGGTGACCGGCCTGCTCGGCCTCTTCGGCGCGCCCGAGCCCTGGTTCGCCGACAGCACCCCCCAGGTGCTCCCCGGCGCCTGATCGACCCACCCCTCCCTGACCGAGTCCCGCTCGCCGACCTGTCGCGGGCCGGGGACTTTCGACCCGTTGCCAGCCCGGCTCCGGTACGGGACGATCGTGCGGACCCACGACGGCGAGGGGGTGCCGCTTGCTCAGCAGCGACAGCTTCAGCTACACCGTGCAGGCCCGGTGCACGAGGGCCCACGCGGTGGCCCTGCTCGGTGACCTGAGCCGGCAGGGTGAGCTGCATCCGCTGATCGTCCGGGTCCGCCAACTGCCGGCCCGCCCCGGGGCGCTGGCCAGCTATGCGATCACCGACCGGCTGGCGCTGGGCCCGCTGCACTTCCCGGTCACCTACCAGGCGGACGTGCTGGTCGCCAACGAGGACGAGGTCGTGACCGTGGCCCGGCAGCAGCCGGCCACCACGGTGCGCAACCACACCCGGCTGCGCGACGAGCCCGACGGGGTGGTGCGCATCGACGTGGAGATCACCCTCTCCGCCCCGGCGCCGCTGTTCGGCTACGCCTTCCGGCAGGCCCGTGCGGCCCACCTCGGCCTGGCCAGCCGGCTCGGCGCCACCCTGGAGGGGCAGGCGTCCTGACCCGGTCGCCGGCTCAGCCGCGCCGCCCCGCGGACACCGGTCGCCGCACCGCGGGGCGGGCCGGCCGCAGCCGCCCCCACGGCTTGTAGGTGGACAGCACCGTCACGACGAGCAGCAGCGTGCTGGAGACGGTGGGCGGGATCACGAGGTCGACGCGCTGACGGGTGTCGGCCGCCCCGGCCAGCGCACCGAGGTGCCGGACCGTCGGGGTGAGCAGGAACAGCACGAGCACGACCACCACGGTGGTGACGGCGAACTTCACCAGCACCCAGCGCCAGCGCAGCAGCCCCCACGGGGTGAGCAGCGCGCTGGCGAGCCCGACCAGCCAGACGAGCACGCTGAGCGGGGCGAACAGCCAGGTGACCAGCAGCGCGGCGGCCGGGTAGACCACCTCGGGGTCGGCCCCGCGCAGCCCGGCCACGCCGAGGGCCAGCAGCACCAGGTCGGCGCCGAGCCATCCCAGCGAGGTGACCAGGTGCAGGGTGAGCAGGGCCTTGCGTCCGGCGGGCGAGAGTCGAGTCATGCCCTCGATGCTCGGCCCTGGCGGGCGTGGCGTCGTGGGCCGCGCGGCGACACCCGGCCTACGTCGTGGGGCGTAGGCCGGGCGCCGGCGGAGCGGCGATCAGTACACCGACAGGTGCACGTGGTTGGTGTGGTCGCTGGACGGGTCGCCGTTGCCCCCGCTGTACGACTTCCAGCCGCTGCTGGGCAGCCAGATCTGCTTGAACCAGATCACGTAGAGCACGGCGAGCGCGTCGGCGTTGCGGATGAAGTAGGCGGCCAGGTTGTTGCCGTAGGTCTTGTCGCCGCCGGTGGCCACGCCGCCGAAGCCGCTCTTCTGCGCGGCGAAGTCGCAGGCCCGCCCCTTCGGGTGCTCGCCGGATCCGCTGGGCCGGTGGCAGGAGACGTAGCGGGTGAAGCCCGCGGCCTTGGCCTGCTGGAGCGCGTGCAGCGTACGCGGGGTGATGCAGCCGTCGGCCGGGGTCGGGTCGTTGACGCTGCACGACTCCGGCGGCCAGGAGCCGTCGGCCCGGCGCGGGGCCGGCTTCGCGTTCGCCGTGGAGGTGCCCTGCACGCTGCCGCCGCCGCTGCTGGACGCCCGGTCGTTCGCCAGCTCCAGGGCGCGTTCGGCCTGCTGCTTGCGCTTGGCCATCACCGCGACCTGCTTGCGCTGCTCCTGGATCTCACCGGTGAGGGCGGTCTGCGTGCGGGTCGCCTCGTCCCGGCTGTCGAGGAGGTCGCGGAGCACCCGGTCCTCGTGGGCGGCCACCTGCTCCAGCGCCGCCGCGCGATCCATGAAGCCCTCCGGGCTGGTGCTGCCGAGCAGCGCCGCGGCCGTGCCCAGCCGCCCGGACCGGTACGCCACCCCGGCGATCTCGCCGACCTTGGCGTCGCGCACGGTCAGCTCGGCGTTGATCGTCTTGAGCTGGGCGGTGAGCTGCTGCTGCCGGGTCACCGAGCGGTTCAGCGCGGTGCGTGCGTCGAGCCAGCCCTTGCTGGCCGCGTCGAGCTGGGCGCGCAGGGCGGGGGTGCCGCCCTCGTCGTCGCCGGGCGCGGCGGCGAGCAGGCCGGTCGGGGAAGCTGCCGCACCCGCAGAGGCGGGGGAGACCGGCGCGGTCACGACGCCGAGGGCGAGCGTCGCGACGAGCAGGGCCGCCAACCGGGCGACCGTCCGTCGTACAGGTGCCACTGGGGGCATTCACGTGTCCTTCCGTCAACCGCCGACCGGGTTAGCTGACGGGTTCGGGACGGAAGATCCCTACCGCTGACGCGGATGCACCCCACGAACGTGGTTCCCCGGCTCGCCCGTGCGGGCGATTAGGCGCTGGCCACCGCGGGCGCCGGTGGGCGCCGCCCGGCGGGGGCCGCGGTCGAGCCTACCGGCGCTGTGCCGGGGCGGCTCCGCTGGTGGGAGCCGGTGTCCCGGACAAAACCGGCATAGATGCACAATAACCACTTGGATTTAAGATTGCCCTAATTACCACTCGACCGCGCCGCACGCGCCGGGAGACGCTCCGGGTTCGATCTGCAACGTGGCGTGATCGATGGAGAAGTCCTCGTGCAGGGCCGTACGGGCGGCCGTCAGTACCTCGCCGACCTCGGCGCCCGGCGTCATGGTCAGGTGCGCCGAGGCCACCTCCATGCCCGAGGTGAGCGTCCAGACGTGCAGGTCGTGCACCTCGGCGACGCCGGGCACCGCGGCCAGCCGGTCGTGCACGGCGGTCACCTGGAGGTGCTCCGGGGCGGCCTGCACCAGGATCCGGACCGCGGCCCGGCCGAGCCGCCAGGTGCGCGGCAGGATGAACAGCCCGATCGCCACGGCGACCAGCGGGTCGGCCCACCACCAGTCGGTGACCGCGATGACCAGGGCGGCGCCGATCACGCCGAGCGAGCCGAGCAGGTCGCCCAGCACCTCCAGGTACGCCCCGCGCAGGTTGATGCTCTCCTCGGCGCCGGCCCGCAGCAGCGCGAACGCGCCGATGTTGGCGAGCAGGCCGAGCACCGCCACGGCGAGCATCGGCCCGGCGAGCACCTCCGGCGGCTCGTCGAACCGGCGTACCGCCTCGACCAGGACGTAGACCGCCACGGCGCCGAGCAGCACCGCGTTGGCCAGCGCGGCCAGGACCTCCAGCCGGTAGAGCCCGAAGGTGCGCTGCGGGTCGGTGTCGGCGTGCCGCGTGGCGGTGATCGCGGCGAGCGCCATGCCGATACCGAGGACGTCGGTGAACATGTGCCCGGCGTCGGAGAGCAGGGCCAGCGAGCCGGTGGCGAAGGCGGCCACCGCCTCGACCACCATCAGGGCGGTGAGCAGCGCGAAGGCGCCCCAGAGCCGACCACGGTGACGCTGCGCCGCGTTGGCCACCGCGCCGCTGTGGTCATGACCTGCGCCCACGCCCACACCCTCTCGTCCGCCGCCCCGGCCGGGCTCAATCTATGCTCACATCGCTATGTGTGCAAGTGAACGCCGGACGGGGCGCCGTCGTCAGCCGACCGGGTCGAGCGTGGTGAGCCGCTGGGTGGCCCGGGAGAGCGCCACGTACAGGGTGCGGACGCCCGACCCCGGATCGGCCCGGATCTCGCTCGGGGCCACCAGCACCACCCCGTCGTACTCCATGCCCTTGGCCTGGAGGCTGGTCACCACCTGGAGCCGGCCGCCCAGGTCGCCCAGCCACCCGGCCACCTCGTCCCGGCGCGGCACCGGCGTGATCACGCCCACCGTGCCCTCGACCTCCGCCAGCAGCGCGCGCGCCGCCGCCGCGGTGGCGGCCGGCAGGTCGGCGGCGGGCACCGTCCGCTCGACGGGGGCCACCCCGGTGGAACGGACCGCGGTGGGCAACGCCAGATCCGGGTGTACGCGGTGGATCTCCGCGGCCGCCACCGCGAAGATCTCCGCCGAGTTGCGGTAGTTGGTGGTCAGCTCGTACCGGTGGCGGCGGCGCCGGCCCAGCGCCTGGTCCCGGGCCCGGGCCAGCTCCTGCGGGTCGCCGGTCCAGGCGGTCTGCGCCGGGTCGCCCACCACCGTCCAGGAGGCCAGCCGGCCGCGCCGGCCGACCATCCGCCACTGCATCGGCGAGACGTCCTGCGACTCGTCGACGACCACGTGGGCGTAGTCGCGGTAGTCCTCTGGGCGCTCCCGCGCGGCGGCCCGGGCGGCGCGCTGTCGGTCGGCGGCCGTGCTCAGCTCGCGGACGCCGCCGGCCAGCTGGAACGGGTCCCGCTTCGGCCTCGCCCGCTGCACCGGCCGGCCGAGCAACGCGTCCAGCTCGTCCAGCAGCGCCACGTCGGCGATCGTCAGCCCCTCGCCGTCCAGGCTCCGGTACGCCTCGGTCAGCAGCCGGATCTCGGCCCCGGACAGGACGCCCCCGGCGTACCGGCGCAGCCGCTCCGGGCGGGCCAGCCAGCCCAGCACGTGGCGCGGGTGCAACCGTGGCCACCAGGCCTTGAGGAACTCCCGGAACTCCGGCCGCTCGATGATCTCGTCCTCGAACGCGGGCTGCTCGGGCAGCCGGCCGATCCGCAGGCGGCGGGCCTGCGCCCACAGCGCGGCCAGGACCGCGTCGAAGGCCGCCCGGCGCACCTCGTTGCGGCGCGCGCCGCGCGACAGCGTCCGGTCCCGGACGGCGTCCAGCTCGGCCCGCTCCAGCCGGAGCAGCTCACCCCGGTAGAGCAGGCGCAGCTCGCCGGGGGAGTCGGGCACCGCGTCCCGGACCGCCCGCTCCAGCACCCGGCGCATCCGCAGCGACCCCTTCACGGCCGCCACCTCGGGCGGGTCCGTCCGGTTCGCCGACACGCCGGGGAAGAGGGAACCCAGCGAGTGCAGGGTGGCCGTCTCCTCGCCGAGCGAGGGGAGCACCGAGGCGATGTACTGGACGAACACGCTCGACGGGCCGACCACCAGGATGCCGCCGCCGGCGTACCGGGCGCGGTCGGAATAGAGCAGGTACGCGGCCCGGTGCAGGGCCACCGCCGTCTTGCCGGTGCCCGGGCCGCCGGAGACGATCGTGACCCCGCCGGCGGGGGAGCGGATCGCCTCGTCCTGCTCCCGCTGGATGGTGGCGACGATGTCCCGCATGCCGTGGCCGGTGGCCCGGGACAGGGTCGCCAGCAGCGCGCCGTCGCCGACCACGGCCATCTCCGGCGGCGCCGACTCCGGGTCCAGCAGGTCGTCCTCGATCCGGGTGACCTGCTCCGCGGACGACTGGATCGTGCGCCGCCGCACCACGCCCTGCGGTTCGGCGGGAGTGGCCTGGTAGAACGCGGCGGCGGCCGGCGCCCGCCAGTCCACCACCAGCGTCTCGGCGTTCTCCCCGCGCACGCCGAGCCGACCCACGTGCAGCATCTGCCCGGTACGCAGGTCCAGCCGGCCGAAGACCAGCCCCTCGTGCTCGGCGTCCAGCACGTGCCGGCGCTGCGCGGCGTGGAAGACCATCGCGTCCCGCTCGACCAGCGCGCCGAAGTTGCCGACCCGGGCCAGCCGGTAGCCCTCCCGCTCGGCGTCGGCGGCCGACCGACGCAGTTCGGCCAGCCGGGCGTACACCCGGTCGAGATGCCGTTGTTCGACGGCGATCTCCCGTTCCAGGGTGGTCTGGTCGCTCAACGCGGGGGCTCCTGTGGTCAGACGGCGCGGCTGAATGAGGGTACGGGCCGCCGACCCGGCCCGTGTCGGGGCCATGCCGCTGCCCACCGCCGCCCGTCCGGGTTGCCCGTTATCCGGGCGTTCCCACCCGCTGTCCGGCCGTTCCCGCGTCCGTCCCCGAGAGCACCTGGTGCAGCACCCCGGCGACGGCCGCGGTCACCTCGTCAGGGCGTTCCATCATCAGCATGTGGCCGGCGCCGGGGCAGACGGTCAGCTCGGTGGTCGGCAGGGCCGCGGCGATCGACTCGGCGCACGGCGGCGGGGTGAGCCGGTCCCGGTCGCCGACCAGCGCGGCGGCCGGCAGCCGGCCGAGCGCCGCGAGGGTGTCCAGGCGGTGCTGGGCCCCGATCGAGGCGCGGAACCCGCCGATCGAGCGCAGCGAGGCGTGCGCCACCGCCGAGGTGACCAGCCGGATGTCGGCCGGGTCGCAGCGGTCGCCGAAGAGCATCCAGCGGATGCTGGGGCGCAGCGCGCGCAGCAGCGCGTGCGGCGGGCGCCAGGCGCCGCACCGGGCCAGCACCCCGGCGCCGGTGGTCTCGGCGAGCCGGATCAGCCGGGCGATGCGGGGCGAGAGCCCGTAGGCGGTGTGGGTGTGCCCCTCGGCGGTGGTCGAGACGAAGACCAGGCCGGCGACGCGGGCCGCGAAGCGGTCGGGGTGGCGGTGCGCGTACTCCATGACGGTCATCCCGCCCATCGAGTGCCCGATGAGCACGATCGGGCCGGACGGGACGAGCTGGTCGACCACCGCGGCCAGGTCGTCGCCGAGCTGGGCCAGGGTGGCGGTGCGCAGCGCCATGCAGCTCGACCGGCCGTGCCCCCGGGCGTCGTAGGTGAGCACCCGGACCCGGTCGCCCCACCGCTCGCGCAGGCCGGCGACCTGGCGGTGCCAGCTGCGACCGTCAAGCGTCCAGCCGTGCAGCAGGACCGCGGTGACCTCGGCGTCGACCGGCCCGGTCGCCGTCACGTGCAGGCGTACGCCGTCGGGAAGTCGCACCTCCAGGCGCTCCGGCATGTTCCACCTCCCCGGGCCGACCGGTGACCGCGCACCGGAGTGACCCGGTGTTGACACCGGCGTACCCCTCATGACAGCACGGCAACCAGGGTGGTGAGAAGATTCCCAACCCCGCCTCGCGGCGCCGGATCGGTGACCAGGCTGGAGGGCATGCCGCCCACCCCCGCCGCCCGGACGCCCCGGGGCGCCCTGGCCGAGCTGCTCTCCGGCAACCGGCGTTTCGTCAGCGGCCAGCCGGTGCACGGCCACGACGTCACGGCCGCCGCCGCGGTGGCCTCCGGCGACCAGCAGCCGTACGCCGTGGTGCTGGGCTGCATCGACTCGCGGGTGCCGCTGGAGGCGATCTTCGACCAGACGTTCGGCTCGATCTGCGTGATCCGCACCGGCGCGCACGTGCTCGACCGGGCGGTCCGCGGCTCGATCGAGTACGTGGTGGGGCAACTCGGCGTGCGGCTGGTGATGGTGCTCGGCCACGAGCGCTGCGGCGCGGTGGGCTCGGCGGTCGAGGCGCTGCGCAGCGGGCACCGGCCGGGCGGCGCGCTGGGCTACGTGGTGGACCGGATCACGCCGGCGGTCCACGAGGTCGGCGTGGACGACCCGGACGTCCACCCGCTGGCCGTCCGCCGGCACGTCCGGCGCACGGTGGCCGCCCTGCGCGCCGACGACCTGCTGGCCGGCCCGGTGGCGGCCGGCGAGGTGGCCGTGGTCGGCGCCCTCTACGACCTGGCCACCGGCGCGGTGGCGCTGCTGTCCGAAGAGTGAGGAGAGACAGAACCGCCCGCCGGGGTGACCCCGGCGGGCGGTTCGTGGTGTCGCGGGTGAGGGCGCTCAGCCCTCGAAGACGCCGGCCTCGACGAGACGCTTCTCGGTCTTGTCCCAGCCGTGGTCCGGGTGGGTGGCGGCGAGAGCGTTGATCTCGGCGCGGACCTTGGCGGCGTGGCCGGCGGCGGCCAGCACCCGGATCTCCTCGACGAAGGCGTCCGAGTCGGTGCGCAGGTGCGCGGTCTTGCCGTTGGTCAGGTTGCGCACGTAGGCGTGCTTGCCGCCGTTGAGCGGGATCAGGTACTTGAACTCGCCCAGCACGCTGAGGGCGCCACCCTGGCCAGCCTGGCCGGCCCGGACTGACGCGCGCGCGGTCTTAGAGGTGTTGCTCGCCACGGAGGTACTCCTTGCAGACGTACGGGAGGACGGAAACCGTCCGGGGGCTGATGTGCGGTTTGACGCCCGGGGTGAGCGTCAGCCCGCGAAGACGTGCGGCGGCACAGAACCGCCCAGAGAACTGTACACGACCCCGACGCCTGGCTGGTCGTCGCGCCGTCAGGGAGCACAACCGGGTCAGCCGCCCGGGTATTTCCCGGTCACCGGCACCGGCGAATTTTCCGATTCGCTGGCGCACCATCCGTCACACAGGTCATCATGTGTTCCAGAGGCCACTCGCGTGGACGAGGTCGTAGGGGAAGACGCACCTCGGCTCACCGGGAGGTCACCGTGCCAACGCGTGGCGTCGTATACGTCCACTCGACCCCGCTCGCCGTGTGCTCGCACGTCGAGTGGGCGATCGCGCGCGTCCTCGCCGCGCCGGTCAACCTGCACTGGACGGCCCAGCCCGTCGATCCCGCGGCGCGGCGCGCCGAGTGCGGGTGGACCGGCAGCCCGGGGACGGGCGCCGAACTGGCTGCTGCCCTCCGGCAGTGGCCGATGATCCGTTTCGAGGTCACCGAGGAGCCCAGTCCGGGGGTCGACGGCGAGCGCTTCATGTACGTCCCGGGGCGCGGCCTGTTCCGGGCCACCGTGGGCGCGGCCGGTGACATCCAGCTCGGCGAGGACCGGCTGCGCGGCATCATGGCCGCCGCCCGGGCCCCGGAGGCGCTCGCGCACGCCCTGGACAAGGCCCTCGGCACCGCCTGGGACGCCGAACTGGAGCCCTACCGGTACGCCGGGGACGGCGCGCCGGTGACACTGCTCACCCGGGTGGGCTGACGGAAGGCCAAGTTGCCCCGATACGGTGGGGCGCGTGTCGATTCCCCCGCGCCGCACCTGCGTCGCGCTCGCCGCACTGACCGCGCTGCTCGTCTCCGGGTGCTCGGGTGAGCCTGAACGGCCCCGACCGACCCCGTCGAGCCCGGCGCCGGTCCCGTCGTCGGCCGCCCCGGCCCCGACCGGCGCCGACCCGGCCGCCCGGGCGGCCGCCCTGGTGGCGACGCTCTCCGACGAGGATCTCGTCGGTCAGGTGCTGATGCCCTACGCGTACGGCAGCTCGGCGACGAAGGTCTCGCCCGGGTCGGCGGCCGGCAACCGGGCCCTGGCCGGGGTCGACACCCCCGCGGAGATGGTCGCGAAGTACCGCCTCGGCGGGCTCATCCTGGTCGGCTTCAGCGCCGACGACCCCACCTCGGGCAACCAGGCGACCACCAACGTCGACAACCCGAAGCAGGTCCGCGCGCTGACCGACGGGCTGCGCGCGGCCGCCGGGCGGCTGCCCGCCGGCCCCGCCCCGTTCCTGATCGGCACCGACCAGGAGTACGGCGTGGTCACCCGCATCACCGACGGCGTGACCCTGCTGCCCAGCCCGCTCGCCGCCGGCGCCGCCGGCAACCCGGCGCTCACCGAGGCCGCCTGGCAGGCCGCCGGCGCCGAGCTGGCCGCCATGGGCGTCAACCTGGACTTCGCCCCGGTCGCCGACGTGCTGGCCACCCGCAGCACGGTGATCGGCTCCCGCTCCTTCGGCGCCGACCCGGCGACCGCCTCGGGCCAGGTGGCCGGCGCGGTCCGCGGGTTGCAGGCCGAGGGGGTCGGCGCCGCCGTCAAGCACTTCCCCGGGCACGGGCTGACCGCCGCCGACTCGCACACCGACCTCCCGGTGGTCGGGCAGTCCCGCGCCGTGCTGGACCGCACCGCGTTCCCGCCGTTCCACGCCGGGATCGACGCCGGCGCCATGGCGGTGATGTCCGCCCACCTGGACGTCAAGGCGATCGACCCGGGCACCCCGGCCACCTTCTCCCACAAGGTCCTCACCGACGTGCTCCGCGGCCAGCTCGGCTTCCAGGGCGTGGTGATCACCGACGGGATGAACATGGCGCCGGCCAAGCGGTGGTCGCCCGGGGAGGCCGCGGTCCGCGCGCTGAACGCCGGCAACGACCTCATCCTCATGACCCCGAACGTGGGCCAGGCGTACGACGGGCTGCGCGCCGCGCTCAAGGACGGCTCGCTGCCCCGGACCCGGCTCGTGGAGGCGGTCACCCGGGTGCTGACCATGAAGTTCAAGCTGGCCGACCGGCCGGCGCCGGCGCTGTCGACGCTGGACAGCCCCGCGCACCGGAAGGCCGCCGCCGACCTGGCCGCCGCCGCGGTGACCATGCTGCGCGGCCGGTGCGGCAGCCCGGTGGCCGGCCCGGTCACGGTCACCTCCGCCAAGGGACGGGACGGGACCCGGGCCGCGCTGACCGCGGCGCTCACCGCCGCCGGGGTGAAGGTGGTGCCCAGCGGCGGCACCGTCGTGCACCTCGTCGGGTACGGCGACGGGAGCGCGGACCTGCGCGCCGACGCGGACGTGACGGTGGCCATGGACACCCCGTACGTGCTGGCCGGGGCGAAGTCACCGACCCTGCTGGCCACCTACTCGTCCACCCGGGCGTCGATGACCGCGCTGGCCGCGGTGCTCGCCGGCAAGGCCCGCCCGACCGGCCACTCGCCGGTGAAGGTGTCCGGCCTGCCCGCCACCACCTGCGGCACCTGATCGGGGTGGCTGCCCCGCGACCGACCCGGCCCTGACCTGCCCGACTGGTAGCGTCGGCCGGGTCCGCCGCCAGGGAGTCCGGGGGGTCGAGTGCCGTGACCGCGCCGCAGCCGGCCCTGTCCGTCGTGGTGCCGATGTTCAACGAGGAGGCCGTCCTCCCGCTGCTCGCCGTCCGGCTGCGCGGCGTGCTCGACGGGCTCGGTGAGGCGTACGAGGTGGTGGCCGTCGACGACGGCAGCACCGACGCCACCCCTGCGGCGCTGGCCGCGCTGCGGGTCGGCTGGCCCGAGCTGCGGGTGCTCCGGCTGCGCCGCAACAGCGGGCACCAGGCCGCCCTGCACGCCGGCCTGCTCCGCGCCCGGGGCGCGTACGTGGTCAGCATCGACGCCGACCTCCAGGACCCGCCCGAGGTGATCGTCGAGCTGCTGCGCCGGGCCCGCGCCGAGGGCGTGGACGTGGTCTACGCCGTACGGGCCGACCGCAGCCGGGACACCCGGTTCAAGCGGTGGAGCGCGGGCGGCTACTACCGCCTGATCCGGCGGCTGGTCGGCGAGCAGGTCCCCGCCCAGGCCGGCGACTTCCGGCTGCTGGGCCGGGCCGCCGTGGAGGCGCTGCGGGAGCTGCCCGAGCGCAGCCCGGTGCTCCGGCTGGTGGTGCCCTGGCTCGGCTTCCCGAGCGCCGAGGTGACCTACGAGCGGCAGGAACGCGCCGCCGGCCGCACGAAGTACCCGCTGTCCCGGATGGCCGGGCTGGCCGCCGAGAGCGTCACCAGCTTCTCGGCCGCGCCGCTGCGGGTGGCCACCTGGCTGGGCCTGGCGGGCGTGGCGGTCTGCGGGGTGCTGGTCATGGCGGCGCTGCTGGCCTGGTTCGCCGGCGCCACGGTCACCGGCTGGCCCTCGCTCTACGTGGCGATCCTCTTCCTCGGCGCCGTGCAGCTGCTCTGCCTCGGCCTGCTCGGCGAGTACGTGGCCCGGATCTACACGGCCGTGCAGGGCCGGCCCGCGTACCTGGTGGCCGGCGACAGCGCCGCCGCCGGGCCGGCCCACCCGGACCCCGCCGAGCTGGCCGACAGCCTGCGGTGACCGCCGTCGCCGCCGGCGCCGCCCCGGCGGCCGTCGACCCGCGCCGCCGTCCGGCCGCCCTGCGCTGGGCACCGGCCGTCGCCGGGTACGCCGCCGCCGTCGCCGTGCTGCTCGCCGCCGGCACACCGGGCGGCGCGATCGCCCGGTGGACCGCGTACGCGGCGCTGGCCGTGCTGCTCCCCGGCACGCTGGTGTTCCGCGCGCTGCGCCGCCGGCCGCACACCCTGGTCGAGGACCTGGCCATGGGCGCCGCCGTCGGCCTGGTGCTGGAGCTGGTCGCGTGGGCCGGGTTCACCGCGGCCGGGCTGCCCGGCTGGCTGCGGCTCTGGCCGCTCGCCGTGGTGGTGCCCTTCGCCGCCGTGCCCCGGCTGCGCCGGCACTGGCGGGTCCGGTACCCGACCGCGGTGCCGGCGGGGTGGGCCTGGTCGCTGGCGGGGGTGGTGGCCGGCTTCACCCTCTACCTGTACGGCTCGTTCCTCGCCGTCAACCCGGTGCTGCCCACCGACGAGGGGCAGGCCCAGTACCTCGACCTGGCCTTCCAGCTCTCCCTCGCCGGGGCGGCCACCCACCAGGTGCCGCCCGAGGTGCCGCAGGTCGCCGGTGAGCCGCTGCACTACCACTGGTTCGGCTTCGCCCACCTGGCCGCCGCCAGCCTGGTCAGCGGGGTGGACCTGCCGACGGTGCTGTTCCGGCTCGCCGTGCCCGCGCTCTGCGGGCTCGCCGCCGTGCTGGTGGCCGTGGTCGGCTGGCGGGTCAGCGGCCGGCCGTACGCCGGGGTGGTGGCCGCCGCGCTGCTGTTCACCGTGGGCGAGTTCGGCTTCGAGAACGGCTGGCGGCAGCTCTTCGGCAGCCAGGCCACCTTCATCGTCTGGGGCAGCCCGTCGATGACGTACAGCTGGGTGCTGCTGCTGCCGCTGGTCGCCGCGCTCGGTGAGCTCGCCGGCCGCGCCCGCGGGGTGACCGTGCCCCCGCTGGGCCGCGGCGCCTGGGCGCTGGCGGTCCTCTTCCTGGCCGCGTCGACCGGCGCCAAGGCCAGTTCGCTGCCGGTGGTGCTGGCCGCGCTCGGTCTCACCGCCGCCGTGACGCTGGTGGCCCGCCGCCGGCTGCCCCGGGCCGTGCTGGGCGCCGCCGGCCTGGCCCTGGCCGCGCAGGTGTTCGCCACCGCCGTGCTGTTCGCCTTCGAGAGTCACGGGGTGGTCCTGGACCCGTTCTCGGGGCTGCGCCCGTACGTGCCGACCGGCCGGCCCGCCGGCGTCACCGCGCTGTGGTGGGTGCTGGTGACGGTGGCGTTCCTGCTCAACCTCCAGCTCCGGGTGGCCGGCGCCGTGGCCCTGCTCCCGCCGCGCCGGTGGCGGCTGGAGCCGGTGCAGGTGTTCCTGCTCGGCGGCGCGCTGGCCGGCCCGGCGATCTACCTGCTCGTCGGGCATCCCGGCAGCAGCAACCAGTACTTCACCCGGACCGGCTTCGCCTTCGGGGTGCTGCTCTCCGGGTGGGGCTGGGCCGAGGTGGCCGAGCGGGCCGCCCTGCCCGCCCGGGGCCGGTGGCTGCTCGGTGCCGGCGCGGCCGGGTTCGCCGCGCTGCTCACCGCGGCGCAGCTCCACTCCGCGACCAGCTCGCCGGCCGTCCCCGCGTACGCCCCGGTGCTGCCGCTGCTGCGCTGGGCGGCCGTGCTGGCCGTGCCGGCGGTGCTGGTGGCCCTGTGCTGGCCCGCGCTGGTCGGGCGCTGGCCCGGGCTGGCCGGCCGGGGCGGGCTCGTGCTGCTCACCGCCGTGCTGGCCGCCGGGTCGCCGGGGCTGGTGCTGGACGCCGCCGCGACCCGGGACTACCCGAACGGCGGGGCGTACCCGGTCGTGGCGATGCCCGCCTCCCGGGTCGAGGCGGCCCGCTGGGTGCGGGCGCACAGCGCGCCGGACGACGTGCTCGCCACCAACGCCCACTGCCGGGAGGTGGTGGACGGGTGGTGCGACGCCCGGTCGTTCTGGCTGAGCGGCTACGCCGAGCGGTCGGTGCTGGTCGAGGGGTGGGCGTTCGCGCCCCGGATGGTCGGCCGGCCCGACGGCCCGTACGCACCGTTCTGGGACGCCGACCGGCAGCGCGCCAACGACGTCGCCTTCACCGCACCCACGGCCGCCGGCCTGGCCGCCCTGCGCGACCGGTACGGGGTGCGCTGGCTGGTGGTCGACCGCCAGGTCGGCCCCGAGGCGCCGGCCCTGCGGCGCCTCGCCGACCTGCGCTTCGAGAACGCCCGGACGGCCGTCTACCGGCTCCGGTGAGCCGGCCGTCCCGGGCTCAGGACGGGCGGTGCGCCCGCAGCATCAGCGAGACCCCGGGCAGCGCCCGCACGGGCAGGTGCCGCTCGACCGCGACCACCGTCCGCAGGCCGAGGTTCACCAGCGGGTGCGGCTCGTCCAGGTCCGAGCCGGTGCACCGGCGGCGCCGCCAGGCCGCCACCGGGCGGAGCAGCACGTTCCAGCTCCACAGCTCATCCACCACCAGCCCGGCCTTCTCCACCACGGCCCGCAGCCCGGCGCGGTCGTAGCGCCGGACGTGCCCGACCGCCACGTCGTGCGCCGACCAGAGCCGCATGTCGGCCGGCACCGTGACCAGGGCCGTCCCGCCGGGGCGCAGCGCCCGCCGGAACTCGGCGGCCGCGAGGTGGTCCTCGTCGACGTGCTCCAGGACGTCGAGGGCGACCACCAGACCGAGGCCGGCCGAGGGGACCGGCAGCTGCCGGGCGTCGGCCCGGATCACGTCCAGGCCCCGGCCCCGGGCCACCCCGGCGCCCTCGGCGCTGTATTCCAGCGCGACCGGCCGCCAGCCGTGCGCCCGCAGCACCCGGGTGTTCCCGCCGCCGGCCGCGCCGATGTCCAGCGCCCGCCCCGGCCGGGTGCCCGCCGCCGCCAACCGGCGCAGCGTCCGGCCCAGCAGGACGCGCCGCTCCCGGTACCACCAGTGGGTGTCCTCCAGCGCGGCGAGCTTGCGGATCTCGGTCGCGTCCACGGGTGGTGCTCCTCGACGGCTCGGCGGTCCTCACCGTAACCGCCCCGGCGGGCCGGAACCGGGCCGCCGGCAGATCCGGGTGCGGCCGGACGCGGGCGCGGGCCGGGGGCAACGAGCGGACCGCGCAGCAGCATCCCCGCAACCGGGGCTGAGACGCGCTCGGGGCCCGCGTCCGGTGCGGACGCGGGCCCCGAGCGGGCAGGCCGTGCTCAGACCCGGGTGAAGACCAGGGCCACGTTGTGCCCGCCGAAGCCGAACGCGTTGTTCAGCGCCGCCGGGACCTCCAGGTGGCGCGCCTTGTGCGCGGCCACCTCGAGAGTGAGGCCCTCGTCCGGGTCGTCCAGGTTGATCGTCGGCGGCACGACACCGTCCCGGATGGCCAGGATGGTGGCGATCGACTCCAGCGCACCGGCCGCGCCGAGCAGGTGCCCGGTCATCGACTTGGTGGCCGACAGCAGCACATGGTCGCCCACCGCCTTGTGCAGGGCGCCGATCTCCAGCATGTCGCCGACCGGGGTGGAGGTGGCGTGCGCGTTGACGTGCTTGATGTCCGTCTTCGCGACACCCGCGTCCGCGACCGCCTTGGCGATGGCCCGGATGGCGCCCTCGCCCTCGGCGTGCGGCTGCACGATGTCGTACGCGTCGGAGGTGATCCCGGCGCCGGCCAGGCGCGCGTAGACCCGGGCGCCGCGGGCGGCGGCGTGGTCGGCGCGCTCCAGGACCACCACGCCCGCGCCCTCGCCGAGGACGAAGCCGTCACGGCCCTTGTCCCACGGGCGGGACGCCTTCTCCGGCTCGTCGTTGCGGGTCGACATGGCCCGCATCGAGCTGAACCCGGCGATCGGCAACGCGTGGATGACCGCCTCGGTGCCACCGGCCACCACCACGTCGGCCCGGCCGGCACGGATGATGTCCAGGCCCAGCGCGATCGCCTCCGCGCCGGTGGCGCAGGCGCTGGCCACCGAGTGCACGCCGGCCTTGGCGCCGAGCTCCAGCCCGACCCAGGCGGCCGGGCCGTTCGGCATCAGCATCGGGATGGTGTGCGGGGAGACCCGCCGCGGGCCGGACGCCTCCAGGATGTCGTCCTGGGCGAGCAGGGTCGTGGCGCCGCCGATGCCGGAGCCGACGCTGACCGCCAGCCGCTCCGGGTCGAGCCCGGAGCCGGCCAGGCCGGCGTCCGCCCAGGCCTGCTGCGCCGCCACGATGGCGATCGCCTCGGACCGGTCCAGCCGACGGAGCTTGACCCGGTCCAGCACCGTCGACGGTTCGACGGCGAGCTGCGCGGCGATCCGGACGGGCAGTTGCTCGGCCCACTCCTGGGTGAGCGCACTCACCCCGGAGCGGCCGGCGAGCATGGCGTCCCAGGTCGACGCGACGTCCCCGCCGAGCGGGGTCGTCGCGCCGAGCCCGGTGACGACGACGTCGGGACGACTCATGATCAGGACTGCGCCGCGATGTAGCTGACGGCGTCGCCCACGGTCTTGAGGTTCTGCACCTCGTTGTCCGGGATCTTGACGCCGAACTTCTCCTCGGCGGCCACCACGACCTCCACCATGGAGAGCGAGTCGACGTCGAGGTCGTCGGTGAAGGACTTCCCCTCGGCCACGTCGTCCGGGTTCACCCCGGCAACCTCTTCGAGGATCTCGGCGAGGCCGGCGGTGATCTCGTCACGGGTCATTGCGGTTGGTTCCTCTCATCGGGGGTTCACTCGACGGCCGGCGACGCCGGCCGTCACACCTCGGCGCTCGCGCCCGAGGGGGTCTTCATGGGCAGCGGACGACCTGACCGGCGTAGGTCAGGCCACCGCCGAAGCCGAACAGCAGCACCGGGGCGCCGGAGGGCACCTCCCGCCGCTCGACCATCTTCGACAGGGCCAGCGGCACGCTCGCCGCCGACGTGTTTCCGGACTCGACGATGTCCTTCGCGATGATCGCGTTCGGGATGTCCAGCCGCTTGACGATGCCGTCGATGATCCGGGCGTTGGCCTGGTGCGGCACGAACGCGGCCAGCTCCGACGGGGCCACCCCGGCCTTCTCGCAGGCCTGGAGCGCGAGCGGGGCCAGCGCCGTGGTGGCCCAGCGGAAGACCGCCTGCCCCTCCTGCGCGATGTACGGCCGCCAGCCCTCGATCCGGACCGCGTCGCTCTTCTCCGGCACCGAACCCCACACCACGGGGCCGACCCCGGCCGGCTCGCCCTCGGCGGTCGCGGTGACCACGGCCGCGCCCGCGCCGTCGCCGAAGATGATGCAGGTCGAGCGGTCGGTCCAGTCGGTGAAGTCGGAGAGCTTCTCGGCGCCGATGACGATCGCGTTACGCGCCGCCCCGGCCCGGATGGCGTGGTCGACGGTGCCCAGCGCGTAGGCGAAGCCGGAGCAGGCGGTGTTGATGTCGTACGCGCCCGGGGCGCTGATGCCCAGCTTGGCCGCGACCCGGCAGGCCACGTTCGGGCTGCGGTCCACCGAGGTGCAGGTGGCGACCACGACGAGGTCGATGTCGGCGGCCGTGAGGCCCGAGTTGGCCAGCGCCTTGCCGGCGGCCGCGGCGGCCATGTCGGCCACCGTCTCGTCCCCGGCGATCCGGCGGGTGACGATGCCGACCCGGTCGCGGATCCACTCGTCGTTGGTGTCGACCATCTGGGCGAGGTCGTCGTTGGTGACCACGCGGGAGGGCTGGTAGTGGCCCATCGCGACGATCCGGCTGCCGGCCATCAGTGGATACCTTCCGTTAGCGACTGCGGGACCCGCAGGATCGGCTCGTGGTGCGGGCTCATGCGCGGTGCCGGGCGATCAGGTCCCGCGCGGCGGGCAGGTCGTCGGGGGTGTTGAGGGTGACGATCTCCGGCGCGCCCTCGCCCTTGAGTTCGCGCTTGACCAGGCCGGCCAGGGTGCCGGCCGGCGGCAGCTCGATGACGCCGGTGACGCCGAGGTCGGCCAGCGTGCGCATGCACAGGTCCCAGCGGACCGGGGCGGTCACCTGGCGGACCAGCCGCCGCACCAGCTCCTGGCCGTGCTCGACCGGCGCGCCGTCCAGGTTGGAGAGCAGGATGCGGGCCGGGTCGGCGGGGGTGATGCCGGCGGCCACCTCGGCCAGCGCGGCCTCGGCCGGGGCCATGTACGGGGTGTGGAAGGCGCCGGCCACCTTGAGCATGATGACCCGGGCCCGGGCCGGCGGTTCGGCGGCGAGCTTCTCCAGCCCGGCCACCGCGCCGGCGGCGACGATCTGGCCGGCGCCGTTGCGGTTGGCGGGGTGCAGCCCGTGTGCCGCCAGGGCGGCGAGCACCTCGTCCGGGTCGCCGCCGAGCACGGCGGCCATCCCGGTCGGCTCCAGCGCGCAGGCGGCGGCCATCTCGCGGCCGCGTACGCCGGCCAGGCTCACGGCCGTCTCGGCGGTCAGCACCCCGGCCAGGGCCGCGGCGCCCAGCTCGCCGACGCTGTGGCCGGCGACCAGCCCGACGTCCTGCATGGGGAGGTGCTCGGCGGCGAGCAGCGCGGCGGCGACGAGCAGCGGCTGGGTGCGGGCGGTGTCCTTGATCTCGTCCGCGTCCGCCCGGGTGCCCAGGTGGAGCAGATCGACCCCGGCCAGCGCCGACCAGGAGCTCAGGCGCGCCTCGGCGCCGGGCAGGTCGAGCCAGGGGGTCAGGAAACCGGGCTTCTGCGAACCCTGTCCGGGTGAGAGTACGGCGAGCACGTCTACGACTCTGACGGATACTCGCGGGTCGCGCTGTAACGCACGGCACCAAACCGCACTAGAAGGTTTGGAGGATACCTACAAAGATCGGCGCCGATCATCACCAGTCTGCGGCGTTTTGCCGGCACCTGGGCTCATTGTCTGGCTCGGGACCGGTGCGACGCCCGGTACCACCGGGTCGAGCCGGCCCACCGTCAGCGCCACCTGGAGGGTGAACGCGTCCCGCGGCGTGAGCGGTGAGAAGCCGGCCACCTCGGCGACCCGCTTGAGCCGGTACCGCACCGTGTTCGGGTGCACGAAGAGCGCCCGGGCCGCGCTCTCCAGGGTGCCGCCGGCGGCGAAGAAGGCGTCCAGCGTCTCCAGCAGCTCGCCGCCGGCGCGGGCGAGCGGGGCGTACACGTCGCGGCGCAGCCGGCGGCGGGCCTCGGCGTCCCCGGCCAGGGCCCGCTCGGGCAGCAGGTCGGCGGCGGAGACCGGCCGGGGCGCGGTCGGCCAGGCCGGCGCGGCCCGGAAGCCGGCCAGGGCGGCCCGCGCCGAGTCGGTCGCCTCGTCCAGGCTGGGCACGGCCGGGCCGACCACCACGGGGCCCTCCCCGAACGCGGTGAGCAGCTTCTCCGTGGCCGCCACCGGGTCGGCCGCACCACCGAGCACGATGACCAGCCGGTCGCCGTGCACGCCGCCGATCACCTCGACCCCGATCCGGCGGGCCTGCCGGTAGACGGTGTGCAGCACGGCGGCCACCTCACCGCCGGGGGAGCGGCCCACCGCCACCGCCACCGGTGGGGCGTCCGACCAGCCCAGCGCCGCCGCCCGGCTGGCCAGCACGTCCGGGGAGTCGCCGCGCAGGAGCGCGTCCACGAGCAACGCCTGCAACCGGGCGTCCCACGAGCCGCGGGTCTCGGCGGCGCGGGCGTAGACCCGGGCGGCGGCGAAGGCGATCTCCCGGGAGAAGCGCAGCACCGCCTCCCGCAGCAGCTGCTCCTCGCCCTTCACGGCGAGGTGGGACACCTGCTCCTCGACCACCTCGATGGTCACCTTGATCAGCGCCACGGTCTGCTGGAGGGTGATCGAGCGCGCGAGGGCCTGCGGCGCGGCGGCGAAGACCTCGTCCGACACCTCCTGCGTGCTGTCGGTCGCGCCACCGCCCTGGTGCAGCCACTGCACCAGCGACCGGACGCCGGCCTGGGCGACCAGCATGACCCAGGAGCGCTGGTCGGCCGGCAGTTCCCGGAACCAGGGCAGAGTCTCGTCCATCCGCGCCACGCTGGCGGTCGACAGCGCACCCGCCGCCCGCTCGATGCGGCGCAGCGTCGCCGACAGTTCGGTCCCGCCCGGTTCGCTCACGGCGTCCCCTCGGCTCGCGACTGCGGGGCTCGCAACCCCGGCTCGCTCCTCGCGCTCACGGCGTCCCCTCGGCTCGCGACTGCGGGGCTCGCAACCCCGGCTCGCTCCTCGCGCTCACGGCACCAGCCTGACACGCCCTGACCAGCGGCTCCACTCCGAGGCCCGCCCGCCGGCCGGGCGCCGCCGGCCGGCGGTGACAATGATCTCCCGTGACCGACAACCCGCGCGCCCTCGCCGAACTCGCCCGCGACATCGACGCCACCTGCCGGCTCGCCGGCCGGTTCGTGCTCCGCTCCGGCCGGATCGCCGACGAGTACTTCGACAAGTACCGGTTCGAGGCCGATCCGGTCCTGCTGGACCGGGTCGCCGCCGGCCTGGCCCGGCTGGTCCCGCCCGGCACCGAGGTGCTGGCCGGCCTGGAGCTGGGCGGCATCCCGATGGTCACCGCGCTGGCCCGGCACGTCGGGCTGCCGTGCGCGTTCGTCCGCAAGACCGCCAAGGCGTACGGGACCGCCCGGCTGGCGGAGGGCGCGGACGTCGCCGGGCGGCGGGTGCTGGTGGTCGAGGACGTGGTGACCTCGGGCGGTCAGGTGGTGCTCTCCACGGGCCAGCTCCGGGAACTGGGCGCCACCGTCGCGGACGCGCTCTGCGTGATCGACCGGGGCGAGGGCGGCACGGAGGCGCTCGCCGGGCACGGCATCGCGCTGCGCGCCCTGCTCACCCGCGTCGACCTGGACGCCGCCCGCCGAGCCTGACCCGTTCCGGTCCGCCGGCGATCTCCACGGGTAGCGCTGAACGGCCCGTCGGGCCCGGCCAGTACGGTGTCAGGGCACGTCGGGGTGACGACCGCCCGACGGGCGAAGGCGAACGTGAGGAGACCGGGATGGCGCACGGGGAGGCCGAGCACGGCTGCGCCCAGGGCGAGCCCTGCCGGCCGGGCCACCACGAGCAGCCGGCGCCCGCCAAGCACCCGCGCCGGACGGGTCTGACCCATCCGGAGCCGGTCGCCGGCTGGGCGCCCGAGCGGGCCGACGACGAGCCGCGGGTGCCCCGCCAGCGGGCCGCCGAGCCGGTGCCGCCGGCCGGGCCCGAGGCCGAGCCGGCCCGGGCCTGCCGCAGCGACCTGCCCGGCTGGGCGGGCGCCCACCGGCACGGCCCGGTCCGGCCGCGCAGCCGGGCGGTGCGCCGGGAGCGGCCCCCGCGCCGCTGGTGCTGACCTCGCGGCCGCCGTCCGGCGGCTAGCGTGGGCGGGGTGAAGGCGATCGCGATCGACGCGTACGGCCCGGTCGACCGGCTCACCCTGCGCGAGTTGCCCACCCCGCCGGTCGGGCCGGACACGGTCCTGGTGCGGGTGCGCGCCGCCGGGGTGAACCCGGTCGACGGGAAGATCCGCGAGGGGAACCTGGCCGCCCTGATGCCGACCCACTTCCCGCTGGTGCCGGGCTGGGACGCCGCCGGGGTGGTCGAGGCGGTCGGGCCGGCGGTCGCCGGGTTCGCCGTCGGTGACGAGGTGATCGGGTACGTCCGGCGCGACGACGTGCAGCACGGCACGTACGCGGAGCTGGTTCCGGCCCCGGAGCGGTGCCTGGCCGCCAAGCCGGTCCAGGCGTCCTGGGCCGAGGCGGGCGGGCTGCCGCTGGCCGGGCTCACCGCGTACCAGGCGTTGCAGCTGGCCCGCACCGGCGCGGGCGACACGGTGCTGGTGCACGGCGCGTCCGGCGGGGTGGGGCACCTGGCGGTGCAGCTGGCCCGGGCGCTCGGCGCCCACCGGGTGATCGGCACGGCGAGCGAGGCCAACCACGACTTCGTCCGGTCGCTGGGCGCCGAGCCGGTCAGCTACGGCGATGGCCTGCTGGACCGGGTCCGCGCGATCGCGCCCGACGGGGTGGACGTGGCGCTGGACCTGTTCGGCGGCGACGCGCTGGACGTCTCCGCCGAGCTGCTGACCCGGCCCGCGCGGCTGATCTCCACGGCCGACCCGGAGCACGTCACCCGGCTCGGCGGCAGCTACGTCTTCGTGAAGCCGTCCACGGCCGACCTGAGCGTGCTGGCCGGGCTGGTCGACGCCGGCCGGCTCGCCGTGCACGTGGCCCGGACGTTCCCGCTGGCCGAGGCGGCCGAGGCGCAGCGCCTGGTGGCGGCGGGACACGTCCGGGGCAAGGTCGTGCTGGAGGTCTGAGGCCGGAGGTCAGCGGGTGCGGCGGCGCACCAGCAGCGCGATGCCGGCCAGCCCGGCGGTGATGACCACCATCACCCCGACGTTGAGCAGCAGCAGCCGCTGCAGCTCGCCGAGCGCGCTGTCGATGTCCTGCACCGGGTCGAGCGCCTCCTCCGGGATGACCCGCTCGCCGCCGCCGATGCCGCCGCTGAGCGTGTCGAACTGCCGCTCCAGCGGCACTCCCACGGTGCGCAGCGTCTCGGACATGTTGAGCCGGCCGAAGAACCAGCCGGCCCGGGTCTTGCTCAGGTCGGGTTGCTTGGCGGGCCGGTAGACGCGGGGACCGCCCTTGGCGAGCGGGTAGAGGTCGTACGTCTTCGTGGCCGTGCCCGCGACGAGCAGCACGACCGTGTACTTCGGGCCGAGGTCCTTGGCCGCCGGGCCGCGCTGCTGGCCGCTGACGCCCAGCCACTTGACCTGGTCGACGACCATGTTCACCTCGGCGGGCCGGGTGTCCGCGCGCAGTTGCAGCGGCTGGTCGAGCCGGTGGCCGGTGATGTCCACACCGGCCGGTGCGAGCTTCGGCTTGGGTGCCGCCTGCGCCGGGGTCGCGCCGACGAGGGCCAGCGAGCACGCCGTCGCCACCACCATCCCGGCCACGGCCGCCAGCAGCCGCCTCACCTTTCGGACCATCGCCGCCTCCTCGCCCCGTTCGATGGGTGGCTTCCGCTGCAGGTCGCGCTGGATCGGCCGAGGGGTGGTCGCCGGGCGCGGACCGGCGTCCACCTCAAAGACTCCGCAGAACGGCGCTAGGTTGCACGAGCTGGAAGAGTATTTGGAACTATGTGTGATCTGCGACCGACCAACACAGCGGACGATGATCAGCGGCCGGATCGTACCCGGATGGAGGAGTTCATGGGGGGCAGGGTCGTTCGTGTGGCGCGGGGCTGGTCGGTGGTGCTCGGGGTGGTGGCCGCGGTGTCGGTGCTGCTGCCGGCCGCGCCGGCGGCCGCGCACAACTCGCTGACCGGCAGCGACCCGAAGAACGGGGCCCGGCTGGCCACCGCGCCGAAGCGGGTCGAGCTCCGGTTCCTCGCCGCACCGGCGCCCGCCACGACGAAGATCACAATCACCGGGCCGGACAACGTGCCGGCCGCGGGTGGCGCGCCGGCGTTCGCCGGCAACCGGGTGAGCGTGCCGTTCGCCCCGGGCGCGGCCGGTCTCTACATCGTGGCCTACCGGGTCGGCTCGGCCGACGGCCACCCGATCAGCGGGGAGATCCGCTTCACCCTCACCACCGGCACGGCCGCCGCACCGCCGTCGGCCACTCCCGCCGCGACGAGCGCCGCCCCGAGCACCCCACCCACGACGTCCGCCGTGAGCCCCACGCCCGCCGCCGACGAGGCGGAGGACGACGGGGGTACGGGGTGGCTGTGGGCGGCCGGCGCGGCCGTGGTGCTGGTCGCGCTGGGCGCCGGCCTGCTGTTGCGCCGCCGGTCCGCCCGCGGCTGACCCGGGTACGCGAGGGGCCCGCCGGACGACCGGCGGGCCCCTCGGCGATCCGGGGTCAGAACAGGCGCACCCGGGCGGCCCGCAGTCGGGTCAGGGTGCGGTCGCGGCCGAGCACCTCCAGCGACTCGAACAGCGGCAGGCCGACGGTGCGGCCGGTGACCGCGACGCGGACCGGCGCCTGTGCCTTGCCCAGCTTCAGGCCGCGCTCCGCGCCGACCGCCTCCAACGTGGACTTGAGCGACCCGGCGTCCCAGGACTCCAGCGTCTCGAACGCGGCGATCGCCGCGTCCAGCAGGTCGGCCGCCCCCTCCTTCATGGCCTTGGCCCAGGCCCCCTCGTCGATCAGCGGGTCGGCCAGGAAGAGGAAGTCGACGTTCGGCACGATCTCGCTGAGCACCGCGATCCGGGTCTGCGCCAGCGGCGCGACCGCGGCGAACGCGGCGGGGTCGAACTCCTCCGGCTGCCACGGCGGCGGGGCGATCGTGTCGGTGCCGGTCAGCCACGGCTGGCAGGCCGCGACGAACTCCTCGACCGGCAGCGCCCGGATGTAGTCGCCGTTGAACGCGCGCAGCTTCTTCTCGTCGAAGAAGGCGGGGGAGGGGTTCACCTCCTCCAGCCGGAACTCCTCCTCGATCACCGACCAGGGCACGATCTCCCGGTCACCGGAGGGGGCCCAGCCGAGCAGCATGAGGTAGTTGCGCATCGCCTCGGCGAGGTAGCCCTCGTCCCGGTACGCCTCCAGGGCGACCTTGTCCCGCCGCTTGGACAGCTTCTGCCGCTTCTCGTTGACCACCACCGGCACGTGCGCCCAGACCGGCGGCTTGACCCCGAGCGCGTCCCAGAGCAGCTGCTGCTTCGGCGTGTTGGGCAGGTGCTCCTCGGCCCGGATCACGTGGGTGATGCCCATGGTCATGTCGTCGACCACGTTGGCGAGCAGGAAGACCGGCGAGCCGTCGCCGCGGGCGATGACGAAGTCCTCGATCAGCTTGTTCTCGAAGGTCGGCTCGCCGCGGATCAGGTCGACCACCACGGTCTCGCCCTCGTCGGGGGTGCGGAAGCGCAGCGCCCGGCCCTCGCCGGGGCCGAGGCCCTTGTCGCGGTGGTAGCCGTCGTAGCCCTGGTACTGCGAGCCGGTGCGCGCCTGCACGTCCTCGCGGGTGCAGTCGCAGTAGTACGCCCGGCCGCCCTCGTAGAGCCGCTGCGCGGCGGCCCGGTGCTCAGCCGCGTAGGAGGACTGGAAGTAGGGGCCCTCGTAGCTGCCGCGGGCGATGCCGATCCAGTCGAGAGCGGAGAGGATGCCCTCGGTCCACTCGGGCTTGTTGCGGGCCGCGTCGGTGTCCTCGATGCGGAGCACGAACACCCCGCCCTGCTGCTTGGCGTAGATCCAGTTCTGCAGGGCCGAGCGGGCGCCGCCGACGTGGAACATTCCGGTCGGGGAGGGGGCGAAGCGTACACGTACCGTCACGCCCCCAGCCTACGGCGGGCCGCGACCGCTTTCCGGCAGGGGGCCGGTTCAGGGCACCGCCTTGATCTTCACGACCAGGGCGCTGCCGACCAGGGTGACCGCCGCGGTGACCGCGTACAGGGTGGGGTAGCCGCCCAGGTGCACCACGATCGGGGCGGAGAGCGCCGGGCCGAGCACCTGCGGCGCCGAGTTGGCGATGTTGATCACGCCGAGGTCCTTGGCCCGGTCGGTGGCGGCCGGCAGCACCTGGGTGATCAGCGCGGCGTCGACCGCCAGGTAGACCCCGTAGCCGGCGCCGAGCAGCAGCGCGGCGACGATCGCCATGGGCCAGGTCGGGGCGACCGCGAGGAGCGTGGCCGCCACCGCCATGATCAGCCCGGAGACGATCACGAAGACCTTGCGCCGGCCCGAGCGGTCGGAGATCCGCCCGGCCACCACGGCGGTGAGCATCATGCCCAGCGTGTAGAGCAGGATCAGCACCAGCAGGTCGCCCTCGGGGTCGGCCACCCGCACCCCGTCGGTCAGGAAGTAGAGCAGGTAGAGCGTGCCCAGCGCGTTGCCGGTCTGCACCAGGAACCGGGTGAACCAGGCCCACGCGAAGTCGGGGTGCCGGCGCGGGCTGATCCACATCGAGGCGAGCAGCGCGCGCGGCCGCAGCGGCGACCGGTGCTCCCGGGGCAGCGGGTCGTCCTGGGTGAGCAGCGCGAACGGCAGGGACAGCAGCAGCACAGCGAGCGCGACGGCGGCGTAGCCGGCGGCGTTGCCGGTGACCACGGCGGTGACCAGCACCGCGCCGACCACCAGGCCGAGCGCCTGCGGGATGCCCACCCAGCCGGAGACGCCGCCGCGCTGCGCCACCGGCACCCGGTCCGGGATGGCGGCGGTCAGGCTGGCCAGCATGGCGTTGAAGCAGACCTGGGCGGCGACCCAGGCCACCGCCACACCGGCGATGCTGTCCTGCCGGGCCAGCACCAGCAGGAAGAGCGCGCCGACCACCGCGCCGGTGGCGGTCCAGACGTGCCGGCGACCGAAGTGCCGGTTCGCCAGGCGCAGCGAGGTCCGGTCGGACAGCGCCCCGGCGAGCGGGTTCGCCAGCACGGCGGCGAGCGCGCCGAGGCCGGTGACCACCGCCAGCATGGCCTCCTTGTCGCCCGGCGCGATCCGCTCCACCTGCTGTGGCAGCAGCACCTGGATCGGGGTGAAGAAGGCCATCCAGACGCCCAGGTTGGCGGCGAAGATCAGCGCGATCCAGGTCCGCCGCACCGGCAGGGTCGGCTCGGCGAGCGCCGCCGGCAGCGAGGTCGGCGTCGGGTTGACGGTGGTCATCGCCGGACCAGGTCGCGGAACCAGGCGTACGACGACTTCGGGGTGCGCCGCTGGGTGGGGTAGTCGACGTGCACCAGGCCGAACCGCTTGGTGAAGCCCTCGGCCCACTCCCAGTTGTCCAGCAGCGACCAGACGAAGTACCCGGTCACCGGCACGCCGGCGGTCAGCGCCTCGTGCACGGCGCGCAGGTGCCCGTCCAGGTACGCGATGCGCTCCGGGTCGGCCACCCGGCCGTCGGCGTCCGGGACGTCGTCGTACGCGCAGCCGCTCTCGGTGACCTGGATCGGCGGCAGCGCGTCGCCGTAGCGCTGGTGGAGCTGGAGGAGCAGCTCGCGCAGCCCGTCCGGGACCACCGGCCAGTCGAAGGCGGTCCGCGGGTAGCCCTCCAGCGGCACCATCTCGAACGGCAGCGGCGAGTCCTCGTCGGCCGGGGCGCGGATGCCGGTCGGGTTGTAGTAGTTGACCCCGAGCACGTCGATCGGTGCGGCGATCACGTCGAGGTCCCCGGCCCGCACCACGGCCGGGTCGAGGCCCGGCTCCTCGGGGTAACCGAGGCCGAGCAGCGGGTCGGTGAAGAGCCGGTTGTGCAGCGCGTCGTACGCGGCCCCGGCGGCCCGGTCGGCGTCGGTCGAACCGGCCAGCCGCACGGGCGAGTAGTTGTTGGCGATGGCCACCGGGCTGGTGCTGCGGGCGCGCAGCGCGGAGACGGCGAGGCCGTGCCCGAGGAGCTGGTGGTGGGCCACCGGGAAGGCGTCGAAGAGCAGCATCCGGCCGGGGGCGTGCGCGCCCGTGCCGTGGCCGAGGCTCATGTGGACGAACGGCTCGTTCAGGGTGATCCAGAGCTTCACCCGGTCGCCGAGGCGGGCGGCGACCAGGTCGGCGTACTCGGCGAAGCGGTGGGCGGTATCCCGGTTCAGCCAGCCGCCGGCGTCCTCCAGGGCCTGCGGCAGGTCCCAGTGGAAGAGGGTGGCCACGGGGTCCACGCCGGCGGCGAGCAGGGCGTCCACCAGCCGGTCGTAGAAGTCCAGCCCGGCCGCGTTGGCCGGGCCCGCGCCGGTGGGCTGGACCCGGGGCCAGGCGATCGAGAACCGGTACGCCGACACGCCCAGCCCGGCCAGCAGCCCGACGTCCTCGGCGTACCGGTGGTAGTGGTCGCACGCCTCGTCGCCGGTGCTGCCGTCGACGATCCGGCCGGGGGAGTGGGCGAAGGTGTCCCAGATGGACGGTCCCCGGCCGCCGGCGGTGACCGCCCCCTCGATCTGGTACGCGGACGTGGACACGCCCCACCGGAAGCCGGCGGGGAACTCGGGCATCGGCGCGCTCGTCATTCGCCCTCCCAGAAACGCGAAGCGTGCTCGCGACTCTAGGGCTCCGGGGGTCGCCGCGCCATAGGCCAGCAAGGGCAGGCGGGGCAAGGGTTTTCGGCGTGTCTTTTCCGAACCCGTCCGCTTAAGTCCGATTTACACATAGAGTGCCGAATATCGCGGATGTGTTTTAAGTGGGGGAAAGATAGACATGATCCTCGTGGAGCGCAGTGCGCACGTGGTGGCGCCGGTGGAAGCGGTCTGGGACGTCGTCCAGCGGGCCGAGCAGTTGCCGGCCTGGCTGGCGGGGGTCCGCGCGGCCGAGGTCCTCTCGGGGGAGGGGTTCGGCCGGCGACAACTGGTCCAGGCCGGGCGGGGCGCGGCGCACGAGGCCGAGGTGATCGCCTACCAGGAGCCGACCCTGATCGGGTGGCGCGAACGGGCCCGGGGCGCCGGCGCGCGGGCCGAGGCCCGCACCGAGATCTACGTGCAGCTGACCCCGGACGAGGAGGAGGGCGGGACGGTCGTGCGGCTCATCGTCGTGCGGTGGCCCGCCGGGCCGGTCAAGGCCGCCCTGCTCCGGCTCGGCCTGCGCAGGGTGGGCGCCGATCTGGAGGACTCGCTGGCCCGGCTGACCGACCTGGCCGCCGTCGGCTGACCGAGCCCGTCCCGGCGTCGCCCGCGATGGTGATGGTCCGGCGTCCCCGCCAGGGACGCCGGACCATCGTCGCGCCGGCCGCCGTCACCCGCACATGACGAAGGGCCCGGCGCGGGTGCGCCGGGCCCTTCGCGTGGGACAGGTCAGCTGTCGCCGCCGGTCTCCCCGACCGGGGCGGCGTTGACGTCGTCCAGCGCGTACTTCTTGGCGGCCTCGGCCGGCACGTGGGCCGGCACCGCGCCGCGCAGCGCGAGCTGGCGCAGCGTCGCGACGGCCACCGACTCGGCGTCCACGTGGAAGTGTCGCCGCAGCGCGTGCCGGGTGTCCGACATACCGAAGCCGTCGGTGCCGAGCGAGGTGTAGTCGCCCGGTACCCAGCGGGCGATCAGGTCCGGCACCGCCCGCATCCAGTCGCTCACCGCGACCTTCGGCCCGTCGGCGTCGGCCAGCTTCCGCTGGATGTACGGCACCCGCTGCTCGCCGCCCGGGTTGAGCAGGTTGTGCTCCTCGCACTCGACCGCGTCCCGGCGCAGCTCGGTCCAGGACGTCACCGACCAGACGTCGGCGGCCACACCCCAGTCCTCGGCGAGCAGCTGCTGGGCCTTGAGCGCCCACTGCATGCCGGTGCCGGAGGCCAGGACGTTCGCCTTCGGCGCGTCCCCGTCGACCTGCGGAGCCGGCGAGTAGCGGTAGATGCCCTTGACGATGCCCTCGACGTCCACGCCCTGCGGCTCGGCCGGCTGGAAGATCGGCTCGTTGTAGACGGTGAGGTAGTAGAAGATGTTCTCCTGCGCCTCGCCGTACATCCGGTGCAGGCCGCTCTCCAGGATGTGCGCCATCTCGAAGGCGAACGCCGGGTCGTAGGCGACCACCGCCGGGTTGGTGGCGGCGATCAGCAGCGAGTGGCCGTCCTCGTGCTGGAGGCCCTCACCGTTGAGCGTCGTCCGGCCGGCGGTCGCGCCGAGCAGGAAGCCCCGCGCCATCTGGTCGGCCGCCGCCCAGAACTCGTCGGCCGTCCGCTGGAACCCGAACATCGAGTAGAAGATGTACATCGGGATCATCGGCTCGCCGTGGGTGGCGTACGACGTGCCCGCCGCCGTGAACGAGGCGACCGAGCCGGCCTCGTTGATCCCCTCGTGCAGGATCTGGCCGGTGGTGGCCTCCTTGTAGGACAGGAACAGCTCCCGGTCCACCGAGGTGTACCGCTGGCCGTGCGGCGAGTAGATCTTCGCCGTCGGGAAGAGCGAGTCCATGCCGAAGGTGCGGGCCTCGTCCGGGATGATCGGCACCCAGCGCTTCCCGAACTCCTTGTCCTTCATCACGTCCTTGAGCAGGCGGACGAAGGCCATGGTGGTGGCCACCTTCTGCTTGCCCGAGCCGCGCTTGACGTCGGCGAACCGCTCGGGGCCCGGGATCTGCAGCGTCTTGTGGCTGGTCCGCCGGGAGGGCAGGTAGCCGCCGAGCTGCTTGCGCCGCTCGTGCAGGTACTCGATCTCGTCGGACTTCTCACCCGGGTGGAAGTACGGCGGGAGGTAGGGGTTCTCCTCCAGCTGCTTGTCCGGGATGTCCAGGTAGAGCCGGTCGCGGAAGAGCTTCAAATCCTCCAGCGTCAGCTTCTTCATCTGGTGCGTGGCGTTGCGGCCCTCGAAGTGCGAGCCGAGCGTCCAACCCTTGATCGTCTTGGCCAGGATCACCGTCGGCTGGCCGGTGTGCTCCATCGCCGCCTTGTAGGCCGCGTAGAGCTTCCGGTAGTCGTGGCCACCCCGCTTGAGGTTCCAGATCTCGTCGTCGCTCAGGTGCTCGACCATTTTGCGGGTGCGCGGGTCGCGCCCGAAGAAGTGCTCCCGGACGTACGCCCCGGACTCGGCCTTGTAGGTCTGGTAGTCACCGTCGGGCGTGGTGTTCATGAGGTTGACCAGCGCGCCGTCGGTGTCCGCCGCCAGCAGCGGGTCCCACTCGCGGCCCCAGACCACCTTGATGACATTCCAGCCGGCGCCCCGGAAGAACGCCTCCAGCTCCTGCATGACCTTGCCGTTGCCGCGGACCGGGCCGTCCAGCCGCTGCAGGTTGCAGTTGATCACGAAGGTGAGGTTGTCCAGCTCCTCGCGGGCGGCCACGCCGATCGCGCCGAGCGACTCCACCTCGTCCATCTCGCCGTCGCCCAGGAACGCCCAGACGTGCTGCTGCGAGGTGTCCTTGATGCCCCGGTGGTGCAGGTAGCGGTTGAACCGGGCCTGGTAGATGGCGTTCAGCGGGCCCAGGCCCATCGACACCGTGGGGAACTCCCAGAAGTCCGGCATGAGCCGCGGGTGCGGGTACGACGGCAGCGCGCCACCCGGGTGCGACAGCTCCTGCCGGAAGCCGTCGAGCTGGTCGGCGCTGAGCCGGCCCTCCAGGAACGCCCGGGCGTACATGCCGGGGGAGGCGTGGCCCTGGTAGAAGATGTGGTCGCCGCCGCCCGGGTGGTCCTTGCCCCGGAAGAAGTGGTTGAAGCCCACCTCGTAGAGGGACGCGGAGCTGGCGAAGGTGGAGATGTGGCCACCCACACCGATCTCCGGCCGCTGCGCCCGGTGCACCAGCATGGCGGCGTTCCACCGGATGTAGGCCCGGAGCCGCCGCTCGACGTGCTCGTCACCCGGGAACCACGGCTCGCGCTCCGGCGGGATGGTGTTGATGTAGTCGGTGGTGGTCAGGGACGGCACCCCGACCTGGCGCTCGCGGGCCCGCTCCAGCAGGCTCAGCATGACGTAGCGGGCGCGCTTGGTTCCGCGCTCGTCGATGACACCGTCAAGCGACTCGACCCATTCGCTGGTCTCTTCAGGGTCGATGTCCGGAAGCTGGCTCGGCAGACCAGCGGTGATCACCGGGCGCTTGCGTTCCGTAGCCACAGGCGTTCCCTCGGTTCTGTGTGGGATAGGTCTCTAGCGCCATCCTGCCCCCTGGTGGCGCTCGTCGTCACGTCTCCCTCCCCCAGACGCGACGCTGAACACAGGTACTCGCCGGTAACTTTGTGCGATCACGCGGCCGTGCCGGGACGGGCCGCCGACACCGGCGGCGGTCGCGCGCCCGGCTGCGGCAGAATGCGCCGTATGCGTAGTGAGGTGATCACCGTCCGGACCGGGTCCCGGCCGACCGTCCGCGACATCACCAGCGAGGCCGAGCGGTTCGTCGCCGGCCAGGGCGACGGCCTGCTGCACGTCTTCGTGCCGCACGCCACCGCCGGCCTGGCGATCATCGAGACCGGCGCCGGCTCGGACGACGACCTGCTGCGGGCGATCGACGACCTGCTCCCCACCGACGACCGCTGGCGGCACCGGCACGGCTCGCCCGGCCACGGCCGGGACCACGTGCTGCCCGCCTTCGTGCCCCCGTACGCCACCCTGCCCGTGCTCGGCGGGCGGCTGCAGCTCGGCACCTGGCAGTCGATCTGCCTGGTCGACACCAACGGTGACAACCCCGACCGGCAGGTCCGCTTCTCCTTCCTCCCCGGCTGAGCCCGACGCGGGCGCGGGGTGGCCCCTGTCCGGGTGGCCACCCCGCGTACCGCCCCGGTCAGGGGCGGACGGTCTCCGACTCCACCGTCTGCCGGCCCAGGTCGGCCTCCGGGGCCAGGCTCCGGGCGGCCGCCGGCGGCCGGTCGTACGTCAGGTTCAAACCCGGCACCCGGTCCTCGATGACGAAGGTGGCCCGGGTGTACGCGGGCGCGTCCGGCCGGCTCACGTACGGCAGCACGTCGAAGTTCGCGGCGAGCTGGGCCGGGGTGATCGTGGTGCGGACGTAGCCGCGCAGGTTGTTCTGGAAGCGCAGGTGCGGGTTGAACGTCAGCCACGGGTGCGAGCCGGTGGCCGAGTCGGCGCCGTCGCCGGTCGAGGTGATCGACGAGCAGACCAGCTCGCTGCCGACCGTGCGGGAGGTCGGGTCGGCGTAGTCCAGCTTGAGGTCGCTGGCCCAGTGCGCGTGCACGTCGCCGGTGAGCACCACCGGGTTGCGCACCCCAGCGGCCACCCAGCCCCGGGTGATCCGGTCCCGGGAGGCCACGTACCCGTCCCAGGCGTCCATGCTGGTCACCGTCAGCGGACCGGAGTCGTTGTCCCGCTGCGCGAAGAAGACCTGCTGGCCGAGGATGTCCCAGCGGGCCTCCGAGCGGCGGAACCCGTCCAGCAGCCACGCCTCCTGCTCGGCCCCGGTGATCGACCGGGCCGGGTCGTACGCCGCCGCGCAGTCCTTGTAGCCGTCCCCGCAGCCCTGGTCGTCCCGGTACTGCCGGGTGTCGAGCATGTGGAAGGTGGCCAGCCGCCCCCAGCGCACCCGCCGGTAGAGCTGCATGTCGATGCCGCGGGGGATCGAGGTGCGGCGCAGCGGCATGTTCTCGTAGTACGCCTGGAACGCCGCCGCCCGGCGGGCCGGGAAGTCCGGGTCCGGCGCCTCGGGCGTCTCGTCGGCCCAGTTGTTCTCCACCTCGTGGTCGTCGAAGACCACCACCCAGGGCGCGACCGCGTGCGCCGCCTGGAGGTCGGTGTCGGTCTTGTACTGGGCGTGCCGCTGCCGGTAGTTGGCCAGCGTCCGGGTCTCCGGCCCCTCGTGGTCACGCGGGTTGCCGCCCGGCACGGTGTAGGTGTCCGGCGCGTACTCGTACTGGTAGTCGCCGAGGTGCAGGATCAGCTCCGGCTCGGTCTCGGCCAGCCGCCGGTACGCGGTGAAGTACCCGTGCTCGTACTGGGAGCAGGAGACGAAGCCCATGGCCAGGGCGGCCGGCAGCTGCCACGGCGGCGGCGCGGTGCGGGTGCGCCCGACCGGGGAGATCCACCGCTCGGCCCGGAACCGGTAGAAGTACTCCCGGCCGGGGAGCAGCCCGTCCAGCTCGACGTGCACGCTGTGCGCCGACTCGGGTCGGGCCGTCACGGCGCCCCGGCGGACCACGTGCCGGAAGTTCTCGTCGGCGGCCAGCTCCCAGTGCACCGGCACGGCGCGGGACGGCATCCCGCCCAGGCCGTCCTCGGCGAGCGGGTCGGGGGCCAGCCGCGTCCAGAGCACGAAGCCCTCGTGGTCCGGGTCGCCGGAGGCCACCCCGAGCGTGAACGGGTCGCGGCGCAGCGGGCCGGCCGCCGCCGCGCCGGCCGCCACCGGCAGCCCGGCCACCGCGCCGGCAGCGCCGAGCGCCGCGCCGCTGACCAGGACGGTACGTCGGGACAGTGCCATCGTTTTCCTCCCCGGAGTCCGGTTCCTCGACTCCGGGCAGCTTCGCGACCGTCGATGTCCGGCAGGTGGCCGGCAGGCGACCGCGCCCGGCACCGCCTGCCGAACAGTCGTGGTCCGGGGTGCGTGAGCTGCGCACGTAGGATGGGGACATGGCGCAGTCCACCGTCCCCGACCGCTCCGGCCTGGCCGGGGACGCCGTGCGCCGGATCATGCACATCGCCTCGGCCATGCGCCACTACCAGGACGTGGAGATCGCCGCGCTGGGCCTCACCCCGGCCGCCGCCCGCGCCCTGGACGAGCTGGACCCCGACCGACCGCTGCCCGCCCGGGACCTCGCCGTGCGGCTGGGCTGCGACCGCTCCAACGTCACCGGGCTGGTCGACAAGCTGGAGCAGGCGGGGCTGGTGGAGCGGCGGGTCGACCCGGCCGACCGGCGGCAGAAGACGCTGGTGGTGACCGCGGAGGGCCGGCGGGTCCGGGACCGGGTCCGGCTCGTGATGTCCGACTCCCGACTCCTCGGCGGGCTCACCACCCCCGAGCTGACCACCCTGCGTGAGCTGGTCTGGAAGGTCTCCGACGGCGGCTGCCCGGAGCGGTGCGGGGAGGCCTGACCGGGGCCGGGCGGAACGTGTCCGACTGGGCGAGGTGCCCTCCGGTCGGTAATGCTGTCCGACGTGACCACCCCGCAAGATCTCGACGACCGGTTCCGGGCGGCCCTGACCGCGCTCGGCGCCCCCGCCCAGCGGCGTCACCTGGGTGAACCGCTGCCCGGTGCCGGGTCGCTGACCGGGGCGCAGGCGCTGGCCCTGTTCGACGCCCAGCTGACCAGCCGGCTGCTCGACCTCGCCGGGCGCTGGCTGCGCAGCTTCGGCGAGGGGTACTACACGATCGGCTCCGCCGGCCACGAGGGCAACGCGGCCGTGGCCGCCGCGCTGCGGCCGACCGACCCCGCCCTGCTCCACTACCGCTCCGGGGCCTTCTACTGCCTGCGGGCCGCCCAGGCGGCGGGCGGCTTCCCGGCCGGTGCGCAGGTGCCGGACGCCGACGCGCCGGAGCCGACCGGGGCGGCGGCGCGGATCCCCGACCCGCGCACCCCCGGCGACGGCGACGCGGACGCGGATTCCGGCGCGCCGGACGGGCCGGCGGAGGCGGCCGCACCGGACGCCCCGGTGACGCCCGGCGGGTCCGCGCGGGCCGGCGCCACGAGCCCGTCCGGCGGGGCCGGAGCGGCTGGTGACGGGGCGGGCCCGGGTGGCGGGTCGCCGGCGGCCGGCGACGTGGCGGCGAGCCTCCCCGCCGGGGCGGGGGTGGCCGTCGACACGGTCGGCGCCGCGACGGTCGGCGTACCCGAGCTGCCCCTGCCCGAGCCCGACGACGCCTACGCGGACGCGGCCCGCGACGTGCTGCGCGGAATGGTCGCCTCCGCCGAGGAGCCGATCGCCGGGGGCCGGCACAAGGTCTTCGGCCGGGCCGACCTCGCTGTCGTCCCGACCACCTCCACCATCGCCTCGCACCTGCCCCGGGCCGTCGGCCTGGGCCTGGCCCTGGAACGGCTGCGCCGCGGCGGCCGGCCGGCCGACGGGGAACCCGGCGCGGTGACCTGGCCGCCGGACGCCATCGTGGTCTGCTCGTTCGGGGACGCCTCGGTCAACCACGCCACCGCGACGGCGGCGTTCAACACCGCCGGCTGGTACGACCACACCGGGCTGCGCATCCCCGTCCTGTTCGTCTGCGAGGACAACGGGCTCGGCATCAGCGTGCGCTCACCGCAGGGCTGGGTGGCCGCGACCCTGCGGTCCCGGCCGGGAATCCGCTACTTCTCGGCCGACGGCACCGACGTGGCCGAGGCGTACCGGGTGGCGGCGGAGGCGGCGGCCTGGGTGCGCCGGCACCGGCGGCCGGCCGTGCTGCACCTGGCCACCGTGCGGCTCATGGGGCACGCCGGGGCGGACGCGGAGACCGCGTACCGGAGCCCGGCCGAGATCGCCGCGGACCTGGCGCGGGACCCGCTGCTGGCCACCGCCCGGCGGCTGGTCGAGGCCGGCTACGCCTCCGGCGAGGAACTGCTGGCCCGGTACGACGAGCGCGGCTGGCAGATCCGCCGGCTCGCCGAGGAGGTGCTGGACGAGCCGAAGCTGACCTCCCCGGTCGACGTGGTGGCCGAGCTGGCCCCGCGGCGCCCGGTCCGCATCTCCCGGGCGGTCGCCGACGCGGCGGCCCGGGCGGCCGGGCCGGACGCCGGCGCCCGGGCCGACGCGTTCGGCGGCAGACTGCCGGAGCTGGCCGGGCCGCTCACCCTGGCGCAGAGCATCAACGCGGCCCTGGCCGACGGGATGCTCGACCACCCCGGGGCGGCCGTCTTCGGCGAGGACGTGGCCGCCAAGGGCGGGGTGTACGGGGTGACGAAGGGGCTGCGGGACCGGTTCGGGGCGGCGCGGGTGTTCGACACCCTGCTCGACGAGACCTCGATCCTCGGGCTGGCGCTGGGCGCGGGGGTGGCCGGGATGCTGCCGGTGCCGGAGATCCAGTACCTGGCGTACCTGCACAACGCCGAGGACCAGCTCCGGGGCGAGGCGGCGACCATGCGGTTCTTCTCCCGCGGGGCGTTCCGCAACCCCATGGTGGTGCGGGTGGCCGGCCTGGCGTACCAGGAGGGGTTCGGCGGGCACTTCCACAACGACAACTCGGTGGCCGTGCTCCGCGACGTGCCGGGGCTGGTCATCGCGGTGCCGGCCCGCCCGGACGACGCCGCGCCGATGCTGCGTACCTGCCTGGCCGCCGCCGCCGTGGACGGCGCCGTCAGCGTCTTCCTGGAGCCGATCGCGCTCTACCACACCCGCGACCTCTACACCGAGGGCGACGGCGAGTGGCTCGCGGAGTACGCCGAGCCGGGCGCCTGGGCGGCCCGCCACGTGCCGATCGGCCGTGCCCGCGTGTACGGGGTCGGCTCGGCCGAGGACCTCACCATCATCACCTTCGGTAACGGCGTCCGGATGTCGCTGCGGGCGGCGGCCACCCTGGCCGACGAGGGGGTCGGCAGCCGGGTGGTGGACCTGCGCTGGCTGGCGCCGCTGCCGGTGGCGGACATCATCCGGGAGGCCTCGGCCACCGGCCGGGTGCTGGTCGTGGACGAGACCCGCCGCTCGGGCGGGGTGGGCGAGGGCGTGATCGCCGCGCTGGTGGACGCCGGGTACGTCGGCACGGCGCGCCGGGTGGCCGGACTTGACTCGTTTGTACCATTAGGTCCGGCGGCGCGTCAGGTCCTGGTCTCCGAGGAAGCCATTACCGAGGGTGCCCGCACGCTGCTGGCACGGTAAATTCCGTTCCACCCGGTGCGCCACTTGCGCGGGGAGCCACAACTGTGTGGACTGGGCGCGACGGCGTCGGACGACGCCACGAGCAGGCATGAGATGAGGAGGCACGCGACAGTGAGCGCGACCGCTGGTCAGGCCGCCGACGGGGTACGCAGCCTGGCGGACCGGTTCGGGATCGAGCCGGGGATGGTCGTCATGGAGATGGGGTACGACGACGACGTCGACCAGGATCTCCGGGACGCCCTGACCGACCGCTGTGGAGATCTCGTCGACGAGGACACCGACGAGGTGGTCGACTCGGTTCTCGTCTGGTACCGCGACGGCGACGGCGACCTCTTCGAGCTCCTCGTCGACGCCCTCGGACCGCTGGCCGACAACGGTGTGGTCTGGCTCCTGACGCCCAAGGCCGGCCGGGACGGCCACGTCGAGCCGAGCGAGGTCGCGGAGAGCGCGCAGACCGCCGGCCTCCAGCAGACCTCCACCGTCAACGCGGGCCGCGACTGGAGCGGCGCCCGCCTCGTGCTCCGACGCGGGTCGAAGAGCAAGAAGTAGGCCGGGCTCGGCACCCGGCGGCCGGTGTCGCCGGGTGTGGCAGGCTGATCATCTCCAGACCCGATCCAAGGAGCTCCCATGCCCATCGAGGTTGGCGCCGAGGCGCCGGACTTCGTGCTCAAGGACCAGAACAACCAGGAGGTCCGGCTCGCCGATTTCCGCGGCCGGCGCACCGTCCTGCTGGTCTTCTACCCGCTCGCCTTCACCGGCATCTGCCAGGGCGAGCTGTGCGAGGTGCGGGACAACCTCAACGAGTACGTCAACGACGACGTCCAGGTGCTGACGGTCAGCGTCGACTCGGTCTACGCCCACAAGATCTGGGCCGACCGGGAGGGCTACCAGTTCCCGCTGCTGGCCGACTTCTGGCCGCACGGCGCGGTCGCCCAGGCGTACGGCGTCTTCAACGACGTCGCGGGCATCGCCAACCGGGGCACCTTCGTCATCGACAAGGCCGGCGTGGTCCGGTTCGCCGAGATGAACATGCCCGGCGAGGCGCGGGACCAGCAGGGCTGGCGCAAGGCCCTCGCCGAGGCCGTCGCCGCCTGATCCCACCCCGGGCCCGTCGGTCGACCGGGCCGGAGGCCGGCAGGTAAGCTTGCCGCTCCGGCCCGCCGTACGGGCGTTCCGGGCGCGTAGCTCAGCGGGAGAGCACTCGCCTTACAAGCGAGGGGTCGCAGGTTCGAAACCTGCCGCGCCCACCACACACCATCAGCGAAAACCTCCCCGAGAAGATCACTCCCCGGGGCGGTGACAGCAGTAGCGGTTACGAGAGCCGTCCTCCACCGCAACCAGCCGCCCAATCCCTGCGGTCTCGGCGGCCGAACTTCTACGAACGCCTCATGCGGAAGACAACGACCCCGGCGTAAACGATCACCGTCGGTTGCACAGGCCGGCCGCCGGCGTCTGATCCGCCAGCAGATGCGCGGCACATCTCCGCCAGCTGATGCGCGACAAGGTCTAGAAGTCTGCCGACGCACGTGACGGACGGTCTGCGCACGCATCTGCCAAGAGTCGAGCCGCACACCGCCAGCCCCATTCGCACGGTCGCTACCGTGCGAATGGGGCTGGCGACAGGCCCGTCACACGCGAAAGGAGCTGACTGATGACCGACTGGCGCTCTCTGTGGGATGCGGTTGTCGCCAGCGATGTGAGCGCCCGAGACGGCCTTGGCTGGGAGTTCATCAGCCGGAGCGGTGAACCGGCCTGGGCGGTCTTCCGCGAGGACGGTGGCCCGTTCCCGGTCTTCTCCGCAGCACGCGGGCACATCATGCCTTCGGCGGACGACCTAGCCGCCATGACGCGCGAGGCTGTGGCAGACCTCTTGGCTGCCGCTGGACTGGCTGACCGACACGGCTGGATCACGGAGAACATCTCGGCCGCACTTCTGCTGGCCTCCATGAGTGTCGAGTCCTGGGAGGGAGTGGAACGGGCCCTTGAGTCTGGTCCTGACGATGTCGCGATTGCGTGGACTGAACCCGACGCCGCGCGAACGCCCTACGCCTGGCTACGCGCCATCGGCGTCGACGCATCGGCAGAGGTCAGCATCTACCAGGATGACGCGCTCTTCGGCCTCTGCTTCATTCCGACCGTGGAACTCCGACTGCCGGAGTTCGACTCCGGCTCACTGCGGTCCCGCCGAGGGATTCCACTCGTACGCGGCCCAATCAACCAGGTGGAAGTCGTCTACGACACCGTTGTCGAGGGCCGTCACGATGCTGGGCTCGTGAGCGAGGTCTTGCTGCACGGCGACCACGCGTCGACGTTGCTCATCGCCGCCGAAGCGTATTCCCGGCACGAGTGGCACCTGTTCGACGAGTCCGTAGTCGCTCTGACGGAGCCGACCACTGCCGACGCCCTAGCCTGGATCCCCGAGCGGCACCGTTGGCGGCCGACCGAAGGTGGCCGCTGACACCCATTGTGCCGCGATCCGCGCCATCGACTGCCTGGCGGACGAGTGTCGGGCCTCACCCGACGGAGCACAGGCCGGCCGCCGGCGATGTCCGGTCTCAGGACCTACGTGACAGATCAGTCTCGGGACGTGGGTGACACGTCCGGCTAGATGACGTCTCGCGAGCGGGACCGACAGCCGTGCGGGTTCGTGATAGACCGCCATGGTGAGGAAGACGTGATGAACCACGGCCTCGGACGGAGATGAAGATGCCTGAACCCCGCGCCTTCTGGCTCGATGAGCACTTCGACCGTGAGCACGGCGCAGACGGGCGCGGTCGCTTCGAGGCCGAGGTGCTGAGGCGTACAGATGAGTTTGCCGACACGTGGGGCGACATTGCGCCCGTAGCCTTCGCTTCCACAGCGTGGCGACTGGCTATTGAGCTGTCACCTGGCTACGTCCGGTGGCACAGGCGGATCATCTCGGCGACCTGTACGCCGAGCCGGTGGGACGGGAGTATGACCTGCGCCGTATCGGTGATCTCGCGGTGGCCAGCCGAACTCACTTGGACCAAGCAGTGGCAGCGTGACCGTGGTTGGCGTGACTGGCCGCAGTTGTTTGGCCAGTACACGACACCCTCGGAGCAGGACCTGACGCGTAGCCCACATCTACGCGCGATGCTGCAGGTGGAAGCCCCGGTCCCCCTCGATGATCTGCCTCCGGCTCCCGATGGTCCGGATCGTTCCGTAGCGCCCGCAGCGCGTAGAGCCGTAATCGTGCTGGCTCGGGAACTCAACGAACTCCTCGCCCCGATGATCGGCCAGCTCGAGGCCGGTGTACCGGCAGACTCCTGAGCGTCACGCAGGTCCTGATACCGATCTGTCGATCCGGCGCCCGGTGCGGCCTGGTCCGAATCCGGTTGACGGGATGATCGAGCGGCTCTACGGTCGCGCCGATGCGCCCTGGAGAGATCGTCGTCGCCACCGAGCAGGTACGCGCCCTGATCGACGAGCAGTTCCCCGAATGGTCGGACCTGCCGATCGTCGCGCAGCCGTTGAACGGCACCGACAACGCGCTGTTTCGGCTGGGTGATTGCCTGACGGCACGGCTGCCGCGGGCGCAGTGGGCGGTCGACCAGGTGGCGACCGACGCGACCTGGCTGCCGCGGCTGGCGCCACACCTTCCGGTGCCGGTACCGGTGCCCGTCGCGGTCGGCCGGCCGGGAGGGAACTATCCGTGGCCGTGGACGGTCGTCCCGTGGCTGGACGGACGCAATCCGGAAGCCGGGCAGGACCTCGTCGACCTCGCCGTCGACCTCGCCGGCTTCGTGCGCGCGATGATCGCGATCGACCCGATGGGCGGGCCGGTCAAGGAGGGGATCCAGCGCGGCGTACCGCTGGTGCAGCGGGACGAGCTGACCCGCCGGTCGATCGCGGCGCTGGGCGACCGGATCGACGGGCGGGCGGTGACCGCGGCGTGGGACGAGGCGATGACGGCCGACGAGTGGCCCGGCCCGCCGGTATGGCTGCACGGTGACCTCCTGGCTGGCAACCTGCTGGTCGACCGGGGCCGGCTCACCGGGGTGATCGACTTCGGCGGTCTCGGCCGCGGCGATCCGGCGGTGGAGGTGCGGCCGGGCTGGAGCCTGTTCGACGCCCGCGCGCGGGCCGCCTACCGGGAGGCGCTCGGGTTCGACGAGGCGACCTGGGTGCGCGGATGGGCCTGGATGCTGTCGGGCTCGCTCTACTGGCTGGCGGACCTGTGGGACTCGATCAGCGAGCACGACCGCGAGGACACCATCCGCTCCATCGACCACATCGTGCGTCACCGCCACGACTGACCTGGGCGAGTGCTGTCACTTGCTCAGCAAATCTGGCCGTTCCGGCCCCAGGTCATGACGCCGGTGCGGCGCGGCTGACCGCCGGTCCATCCGTGGAACAGACGGATGGCGAGTTGCGTAGAGCGCCACCATCGATCACCAGTTCTTATGCCTCCGACAGGGTGGCAGTGTGGCGAGGAGTTCGCCAAGGTGTGCGTTGGTCATGTCGTCGGGGACCCACGTCTCGTGACTGTTGGTCCGGCTAGACGATCTTGATGTTTTTTTTGGGGGGGGGCTCAGGCCACTGGTGCTCAGTCCCAGAAGTTGAACAGGAGTTCGCCGACTGTGGTCGGTTTCCAGTAGTTGATCTGGTCGTGTTCGTGCGGGTTGAGGGCGCTCAGGTCGACCTGTGACAGGGGGGTCTGTAGCTGCTCGACGGTGAGGGCCCGGGCGTCGGTCAGGTTGGTGAGGATGGCGGCGAGGTCGGGGTGGTCGACGAACGTCACCATGACGTCGCCGTTGGCATGGGGGCGGGCGAAGGCGATGAACGGCAGGGTGGTGTGCCGTAGCACCGCAATGTGGTGCTGCGTGTCGGCGATTTCGACAGTGTGGAAGCTCGGCGTGACGGCGGCGGGACTGACGCCGGTGACGGCGGCGTCAACAGTGCGGGCGGCGCGGTGACAGGCGGCGGTGAAGGCCCTCGGATCCGCTCGGACGCCGGGTGGCGGGTTGAAGCCGGTGGCTCCGGGCGGCAACGTCATGGTCGGGCTCCGTGGTCGTCGCGGTCGGTGCAGGCTATCCGACGCCGTCGTGGAGGGTAGGGCTCGCGGCGGCCTGCTGGTACCGCGACGGATTCGGCGCGGCGGTCGACCTCGTGCAGGCACTTCGGTGGTACCTCGCCATGCTCGACGCCGGCAGCGGCGACGGCATCCACGAGGCACACGCGATCGTGCCGCGAATGACGGCCGACGAAATCCACGAGGCGGGCCGGCTCTCCGGCCGGCTGCTGGAGGCGGACCGTCGTGCAGCGGCAGGCTTCCCCGAGCGCTGCCTCCGATTGACCGGACGGCACTGGCGGTCGACCACTCCCTGCTCCCGAGGCCTGCCCCTGGTTCTCGTCTGAACACCGTCACCTCATCCAGGCGCCGCAGGTCATGTCGTCGGCCGGGCGTGGTGCAGGATCCGGGCCAGCTCGGCCGGTCGGCTGAGCATGGGCCAGTGCCACGTCGGCAGTTCCTCGTACCGCCACGAGTCGCCGGCCATGTGGCGGCACAGCGGCACGGTGGCGGCCATCTGGCGTACCTGCTCGGCGGTGAAGCTCGACAGGACGCCGAGGCGGGGCAGCTTCTCCCACGTCCCGGTGAGCCGCACCGGGGCGGTGGCGGTCGCCCACGGTTGGGCCACCGACCGCTCGTCGAGCAGCGCGACGACCGACTCGTCGACGTCTGCCGCTCCGGCGGCCAGTTCGGCCCACGGTGGGGGCGGCAGCCGCCAGCCGTCGCCGTGTTCGGCGACCGCCGCCGCGTTGCGTTCACGGTCCTGGGGTGGGCTGAACTCGTCGTTCGCCACCCCGTCGGGCAGCGGGCCGGTGTCGACGAAGACCAGCTGGGCGATGCGGTCGGTCAGGCGGTCGGCGGCGGCGGTGGTCACGACCGCGCCGGCATAGCTGTGCCCGACGAGGACCACGTCACGCAGGTCCTCGTAGCGGAGCAGGTTCACGACGTCCGTGACGTGGACGTCGAGGTCGGTGTCCGGGCGGGCGAGGTGGGCGCGTTCGCCCAGGCCGGTGAGGCTCAGCGGGTACACCTCGTGGCCGAGCCCGCGCAGCGCGGCGGTGACCGGGCGCCAGGCCCACGCGCCCAGCCAGAACCCGGGAACCAGTACGAATGTCGTCATGCACCACACGCTACGATCAATACCGGACATATTCCGCCCGGATGAGGAACGAGACTGTTGGTCCGGCCCACCGCGCGCGTACTGGCGCTGCTGGAGATCCTCCAAGCCGGTGGCGGCTTCACCGTCGCCGACCTGGCGGGTCGGCTCGGCGTCGACGAGCGCACCGTCCGCCGCTACGCCGCCCACCTCGCCGACCTGGGCATCCCGGTCGAGGTCCGGCGCGGTCGCTACGGCGGTTACCGGCTCGCACCCGGCTACAAGCTGCCGCCGCTCATGCTCACCGACGAGGAGGCGGTCGCCGTCATGCTCGGTCTGGTCGCGGCCAACCGGGCCGGCCTGGCCACCGCCGGTGGCGCGGCCACCGAGAGCGCGACCGCGAAGATCCGCCGGGTACTGCCGGCCGTCCTCGCCCGGCGGATCGACTCGCTGCTGGCCACCGTGGACTTCACCGCGCAGGTCCGTCGGCCCGCCTCGCCCGACATCGAGGTGCTGCTGGCGCTCGCCGAGGCGGCCCGACATCAGCGACCGGTGAGCATCGCCTACACCAGCTGGCACGGCCGGTCCGGCGAGCGCCGGATCGACCCGTACGGGCTGGTCTTCCACGCCGGCCGGTGGTACGTCACCGGTCACGACCACCACCGCGGGGCCGTACGAACGTTCCGGCTCGACCGGATCGGGACGGCCCGCCCCGTCCCGGGCGGGTTCGACGTCCCGGCCGGCTTCGACCCCACCGCGCAGGTGCTGGCCGGTCTGGCCGCCGTGCCGTACACGCACGACATCTCCGTGGTGCTGCACACCAGCCTGGCGCAGGCGCAGCGCCGGATTCCCCCGTCGGCCGGCACGCTCACCGAGGTGCCCGACGGGGTGCGCCTCACCGCCCGGGTCGAACGGCTCGACGGCGCCGCGCAGATGCTCGCCGGGCTCGGCTGGCCGTTCACGATCGACCGGCCGGACGATCTCAAGGACGAGGTACGCGCCCTGGCCACCCGACTGCGCGCCGACGCCGGCAGATGAGCAGCGGTCGGCCCAGCCTTCGTCTGTGCCGACCGACGCCAGGTGTCACCGCGAGTATTCGGCGTGCAGTAGGACGTGCGGCCGGCGCCGATCGGGTGGTGCCGGGGCCGGCCCATGCCGATCTCCGCGCAGCAGTGCGTGTCCGGCACGCGGGCACGGTGAGCCGGACACTCCTCGGCCAGGCCGCGGACCTGGTCGGCTTCCCGCTCGAACGCCTCGCGGCTGCCGGTGAGCACCAACGTGTCGGCGGCGACGTCCCACCGGAGATGATCGCGGAACTCCCGGTACCGGAACCGCGCGCGGTCGGCGGTCGACCGGGCTGGCCACGCCTCGCCGGGCAGGACCACCGTGTGTGGCCTGCCGGTGCCCAACCGGGAACGCACCTGCTTCCACCGGGACGACGGGAACGCGAGGCGGTGGTGCAGCAGCACCAGGTCGAGCGGGCGTCCCCACACGTGCTGGGCGGGCAGTTCCGTGCGGCGCAGCGGGAGGTGGACGATCGTGTGCGGGGACCGGGCGGCCAGCCCCCACGCCTGGGCGAACAGCACCGCGGTCTCCTGGTCGAGGCAGAACTGGGCGCCGAGACGGCCTTCGTAGAGACCGGCGAACCTCGGCGTCCTCGCCGGCCGCACGACCCGGTACCGGTGGCAGCCGAGCTGGACCGTGCTGACCAGCACCGGCCACCTACGTCCGCGCAACCGTTGGCCCACTCCCGCAGCACCCCTTCGACCAGTCGTCGTCGGCGAGCAGTGTCGCCGAAGCGGGCACGAGGTGGCGACGGAGTTTCCGGTCGCACCTGCCACGCAGGCGGGTGGGGGCCCGGCCGGCAGGTCGCCGGCCGGGCCCTCCGATCAGGACTGCTGCGCTCGGCGACGCCGGGCGAGGAGGAACATGACCCCGCCCAGGGCGACCATGGCGCCTCCTGTGCCCGTCAGGGCCGGGACCAGGCCGCTACCGGTTACCGGCAGCATCCCGGAGTCGTTGCCCCGATTGCCGGGCCCACCAGGCCCACCAGGACTGCCGGTCCCACCGGGAGCGCCGGGACTACCGGGAGCGCCGGGGGCGCCAGGAGCGCCGGGCGCGCCAGGAGCGCCGGGCGCGCCGGGACTGCCGGGGGCGCCAGGACTGCCGGGCGCACCGGGGCTACCGGGGGCGCCAGGGCTGCCGGGGGCGCCAGGACTGCCGGGCGGGCCAGCTGGGCCGGACGGGCCCGGACTGCCGGGTGGGCCGGACGGTCCGGGCGGGCCGGACGGGCCGGAGGGGCCGCTGGTCGGGCCGGGGCACAGCGGGGCGGTGATGGTGTTGGTGTCCAGGGTGACGGCGGCGGTTCGAGCCAGCGCGCGGCCCTGGAGGGTCGCGCCCGTGGCCATCGTGATCGACGCCTGCGCCATGATGGTGCCCACGAAGGTGGTGCCTGTGCCGATCGTCGCCGAGCTGCCGATCTTCCAGAACACGTTGCAGGCCGAAGCGCCGTTGATCAGGACCACACTGCTGTTCGACGCTGTCGTCAGCGCCTCGTTGACCTGGAGGATGAACACGGCCCGGGGGTCGCCATGGGCGTTGAGCGTCAGCGTCCCGGTCAGTTGCGCCGCCGGGATCCGGTAGACGCCGGGGTTGAGGGTGTTGCCGCCGAGTTCCGGGGGCAGGATGGTGAACGGGGTCCGGCCGGCGGCGTCGTTGAAGGCCGTGGTCAGGTCGCTCTGGGCCTGTAGGGCGACCGCATCGCCCAGATGGACCTCACCACCGATGGTTGCCGTGTCGAAGCCCGACGCGGTGTTCCCTGGGTGCCTTCCCAGGTTCTGAGCCAGGAAGCTCGGCCCGGTGTTGGTGGGCTCGGCCCCGGCCAGTACGGAGAAGCTGGCAGCCGTGCCGAGGCCCACCGGCGCCTCCTGCGCGCTGGCCCCGGTCGAGTTGAAGACCAGCAACGTGACGGCCACAGCGGCAGCGGCGGAAGCCGCGAGCGCTGGCGGGAGTGCCCGTCTCAGGCGGTGAATGGAGTTGACTTTCACAGGTACACCCTCCGTGGGTACTACGTGCAGGAGGCGCCGCGCAAAGCCGCGTCCTGCCTAAAGCGGTAGATATAGCGCAAAGCGGCGCGCTGACTACCAAACCACCTTGGAGTGCTGTAAGAGGTAGAAACCAGACAATACGTAAGCCTCACATTGGCGACTGGACTGTGGAGAGACGTGCCGACTGCGCGCCGAACCACCTGGCGAGCGCGACGTCGAGCGACCGCTGATCCTCGCCGACCCACGCGACGTGCCCGTCGGGCCGAAGCAGGACCGCCGGCACGTCCGGCACGTCGCCGGTGTCGGCGACGTGGTCGACCCGGTCGGCCCAGCCGTCCACCGTGAGCCGCCCTGTCCGGTCGAGCAGCAGCCCGTTGCCGGTCCGCATCAGCTCGAACAGGCGCCCACGCTTGAGGTGGACGTCGCGCAGCCGCCGCCCGAGCAGGTCATGGCCCGCACCGACGTCGTACCGGACGCTGATCGCCGTGATCTTCTCGATCAGGAACCGGTTGACGTCGTCGAAGTCCATGAGCTGCGTCAACAACCGCCGCACCGCCTGCGGCCCGGGCTCGTTGGTCGTCAGCTGCATCTGTGCACGGGTGTTGGTCAGCACGTCGGCGGCGACCGGATGCCGCTCGGACTCGTAGCTGTCCAGCAGGTCGTCCGGCGCCCAGCCGTTGACGGCCGCCGCCAGCTTCCAACCCAGGTTGAACGAGTCCTGGATGCCGAGATTGAGCCCCTGCCCGCCCATCGGCGGGTGGACGTGGGCGGCGTCCCCGGCCAGGAACACCCGTCCGACCCGGTAGCGCTCGGCCTGGCGGGTCGCGTCGCCGAAGCGCGACAGCCAGCGGGGGGAGTGCACCCCGAAGTCGGTGCCCGCGTACCGGCGCAGCTGTCGCGTGAACTCCTCGAACGTCGGCGGCGCCGAACGGTCCTCGACCACGCCCTCCGCCGGCACGACCGCCCGGAACACGCCCGGCTTGTCCGACGGCCCGATCCCGAACCGCTTCTCGGTCTTGCGCACCTCGGTCATCACCGCGGTGATGTCGTCCGGGGACGCCGTCACCTCCATCTCGCCCAGCAGCGTGTCGATCCTCGACGGCTCGCCGGGGAATCCGACCCCGAGCAGCTTCCGTACCGTGCTGCGCCCACCGTCGCAGCCGACGACGAACCGCGCCCGCAGCGGCGGTGCGGCTTGCGGCCCGCAGTGGACGGTGACGCCGTCGTCGTCCTGCTCCAGCCCGACCACCGCACCGCCGCGCCGGATCTCGGCGCCGACGTCGGCCGCGTGCTCGGCGAGCAGCCGGTCGGTGAGCGTCTGCGGAATGCCGAGCACGTATCCGTGTGCGGTGTCCAGCCCGGTGGGGGCGGGCTTGTCGATGCCCGCGAAGAATCCGCGGATCGGGTGCCGCCTGCCGTTCTCGAGGAACCGCTCCAACAGCCCCCGCTGGTCCAGCACCTCGATGCTGCGCACGTGCAGCCCGAGCGACCGCACGAACGGCGGCGGCTCGGCCTCCTTCTCCAGCACGAGGACGCCGACATCCCGCAGACGCAGCTCGCTCGCCAGCATCATGCCGGTCGGCCCGCCGCCGACGATGACCACATCGAACATGCTTCCCCCCATTGGTGTGCCCGGCCGACCACTGTGCGCCACGACCGGGGTCTTGCCGCAAGCCCGGGGGTGCGATATATGTTGACAGTGGCAAGGAGTTCTCCTCCTTGCCCTTGTTGTTTCCGGCCCTCGGCAGCGCCCGATCCGGGGCGCCCCCGAACCCGGGTCGCACCACCGGGACGGCGCCTTCGTCGCTTCGTCGGATGGGGTGCGGCGGCTAGGGTGACCGGGTGGAGGATCGGCTGCTTCTCAGCTCGTCGTTCGGTGCGGCGGCCGCCGCCTACGCCGAGCACCGCCCGGACTACGCGCAGGCCGCCGTGCGTTGGGCGCTGGAGCCCGCGCCCGGCCGGCGGGTGCTCGACCTCGGCGCCGGGACCGGCAAGCTGACCGCCACGCTTGTCGCGTCCGGTGCCGACGTCGTCGCGGTCGAACCCGACCCGGGGATGCTGGCCGAGCTGCGCCGTGCGCTGCCGACCGTCCGTGCCCTGCCGGGCAGCGCCGAGGCGATCCCGCTGCCGGACGCGTCCGTCGACGCCGTGCTGGCCGGCAACGCCCTGCACTGGTTCGACATGGCGGTGGCCGGGCCGGAGATCGCCAGGGTCCTCGCACCCGGGGGCATCCTGGCCGGCCTGTGGAACGTCATGGACGACCGGGTCGACTGGATCGCCGGACTGGAACGGGTCAGCGGGAGCGCGGCCATCGGCCCGCGTGACACGCTGGGCACCTGGCGCGCCGCAACGGCCGACCTGTGCTCACCCGGCAGCGGCCTGGTCTCCCGGTTCGGCTCGCCGGAGCAGGCCGAGTTCGCGCACGGGCAGCGCCGCACCGCCGACTCCCTCGTCGCGACCCTCGCGACGCGCGCCGGAATGCTGGTCATGCCGGAACCGGACCGGGAGGCCACGCTCGGCCGGATCCGCGCCTTCCTCGGGAGCCGGCCCGAAACCGCCCTCGGCGAGTTCACCCTCCCGATGCTGACCGGCGTGCTGCGCGTCCGAGCGTGACGCCCTCGGGCGCGAGCCCGGTCAGGCGAAGCCGCCGTCGCTGTGCAGGAGTTGACCGTTGATCCAGCCGCCGTCGGGTGAGCACAGGAACGCGACGAGGTTCGCGCAGTCCTGCGGACTCCCCAGGCGGCCGAGCGGCGTGGACCGCAGGACGGCATCCTTGACCTCAGCCGTCATCCAGCCGGTGTCGGTGGGCCCCGGATTGATGGCGTTGGCGGTCACGCCGAGGTGGGCCAGTTCCTGGGCGGCGGCCAGGGTGATCCGGTCGAGAGCACCCTTGCTGGCTCCGTAGGGCAGGTTCCCGACGGTGGCGTCACTGGTCAGGCTGATGACGCGTCCGGTGCCGTGCGTCCCTCGGAACCGTCGGGCGTACTCGCGGATCAGGAGCCAGCTCGCCCGGGCGTTGACCGCGAAGTGCCGGTCGAAGCTCTCGATACTGGTGTCGAGCAGGCCCGAGTCGACACTCTCGCAGTGGGCGAGGACGAGCGCGGTGACCGGACCCAGCTCCCGCTCCACGGCCTCGAAGACCGCAGCCGTGGCCCCCGGATCACTGAGGTCCGCCTCGATCGCGGCGGTGGTCGCCCCGTGCGTGCCGGCCTGGTCGCCGAGTCGCGTCACCGCCTCGGGGTCGGCGCCCCACGGCATCCGCTCGTCGTACGGGGTCCAGTAGGTGAACCCGACGTCCCAGCCGCGCTGAGCCAGCGTCAGCACCACCGAGGCGGCGATGCCGGCGCTGCGGCCCGCACCGGTCACCAGGGCGACGGGCCGAGGCCGTTGTTCCGTGCCGTCCATGAGGAATCCTTGTCTGCCGCGGTCTGCACCCCTGGGTCACGCCTACCTGTCGTGCTGTCGGCGCACCATCTCGGCGATCCAGATCGGCGCGTAGGGCGACGTGCAGCCCGGGGGAGTCGGGTAGTCCTTGAGCACCTCCAGGCGCTCACCGATGTTGATGGCGCGGGCGCGCAGCGCGGCGTCCTCGATCCCGATCTGCGCCAGGCAGTGGTTCATCGCCCACTGCAGCCGAGCCGGGGCGTCCTTCAGTTCCGCCTCGATGACGTCGAGCAGCCCGGCCAGGTCGAGACCCTCGGGCTTCTTCGCCACGCGTTCCGTGGTAAGCGCCCAGCCGGCGCTCGCGACCACGGGATCCGGATCGGCGAACCAGGCCACCCGCAGCTCCTCCGCGTGCGGGCTCTTCTTCACCACGTAGTTCACGAGCCAGTCGTGCACCTTCGGTGTGCGGGCCTCGCGCAGCATGGCGTCCAACTCGTCGCGCGCGAACGCCTTCGGGCGGCAGATCAGGATGGCCAGCAGGCGCGCGGCGCTGTCGTCGGTCGCCCAGAGCTGGCACGCGAGTTCCTGCTGCGTCTTCAGCCGCTTCGCGAGCGCGCGCAGCCTGCCCAGGTTCACGCCGTGATCGTCACCGTGCCGCTCGTTCACCGCGCGTGCCTTCGGGTCCTCCAGCTCGGCCAGCTCGGCCATCACCCCGGCCAGCATCGTCTCGGCCACCTCAGCCTCCCGCCTGTCAGGTGCGAGATGCAGCCTACGACCTGAGTCAGCCGCGCAGGTCTCGCGTCCACCGCGGGCTTCGTCGTCGGCGGCGCGCCTCCGCGCCGCGACGGTCATGCGGAGGTCACCCCGGGGGCGACGGCGGCTCGGGTGGGCGTCGGTGCGCGCGGACCGTGTCGGCGGCGGCGACCCCGAGCAGGACCGCGGTGGCGGCCACGGCAGCCACCAGCGGCGGGGCCAGGAGCACCGGGGGCGCCAGCGCGAGCAGCGCGAGGATTCCGATCGGGCGGTCCGGGGACACCCGGGCGAAGACGGCGTACTCGAAGGCGGCGCGACCGGCCAGGAACAGCGCGGGCCCGCCGAGGATGACGGCGACCCAGGCGCGTGGCATGTGCCCGAGTGGATGCGCGATGGCGAGTTCGTCGCCCACCGCGGTGGCGACGATGCCGGCGAGCATGACCAGATGGGCGATCGCCGCCGACCGGGCCAGCGGATCCGGCCGGCGGGCCGCCGCGATGGCGGCGGGCAGCAGCTCCCCGGCCCGGTGCAGGTAGATCCGCCAGAACAGCACCGTGGCGACGAACGACACCACGAACGCCGTCGTCCGGTCGGCGGCGAAGCCGCTGCCACTCAGGGTCAACGCGCCGACCAGGATCAGCTCGCCGAGCGCGATGATGAAGAGCTGCTGGTACCGCTCGGCCAGGTGCTCGGCCACGATCGGGTACTCGGCGTCGGGTGAGCGCCCCAGCCACGGCGTCGGGAACCGCAGGACGGTGCCCGTGAAATCCAGCGCGACCGCCAGTGTCCACAGGACGACGCGGGCCGGCGCCGGCGCCAGTGCCCCGGCGATCCACGGCACCGCCGACCCGGCGAACCAGGTCAACACCCGGACGCTGCGGCGCTGCAACTCCTGGCCGCGCAGGGCCAGGACGAGGAAGAGCTGCCGGCCGACATGGATGGCGACGTACGCGCCGGCGAACGCCAGGCCCCGCGCGCCGAACGCGTCGGGCAGCGCCACGACCATCACCAGGCTGCCGAGCATGGTCCCGGTGACCACCAGCTGTATCGACATCTGCTGCGGGTCGTACAGGTTGGTGGTCCAGGTGGTGATGCTCCAGACCCACCAGACGGCCAGCAGCAGCACCAGCGTCCGGAAGGCGCCCGCCCAGGTGAGGTCCTGCATCAGCTCGTGCGAGAGCTGGATGAGCGCGACCACGAAGACCAGGTCGAAGAACAGCTCCAGGAAGTTCGCCCGGTGCGGTCCCTCGGGCATGCGCAGCAGCTTGGTGCCGCTCGCCGTCCTCATCGGCTGGTCCGCACGGCGGCCCTAGCCGAAGGTGAAGACGTACGCCTCGGCCCCGGGCGCGAGGAACGTGATCTCCAGGGTCCGCTCCCGCACGGTGTCCCGCTGGCGGACGAGCTGGTACAGCCTGCCCTCCCGGAGCAGGCCGTTGCCGTCCTCGTCCACGTCGTCACCGTGTGCCGGGCCCGGTGCCGCGCCGTCGAGGAGCAGGCGGAAGGGGATCGGGTCCCGCGTGCCGGGCGACAGCACGAGATGCGCGTCGCGTGCCTGGAACCGGAAGGCGAGGGTGCCGCCGGCCCGGTCGAGCACGATGTTCTCCGAGCCGATCCTCCACTCGCCGCCGAGCGCCCAGTGGTCGGCGGGCAGGCTCGCGGGGAGCTGGTAGGCGCTGGTGGCGTCGTACGTGGCGTGGTCCGGCGACGCGAACTGCTCGGAGCGGGCGTAGCCGAGATAGGTCTCGGGCGTCCGCAGGTGCTCCCAGTCGGCGTCCGCCTCCACACCGCGCCCCCGCACCGGGACGGGATCGCGGTCGACGCCGAGCAGCCGCTGGATGACGCGCTCCGACTGCTCGTAGCGGCCCTCGCCGAAGTGGCGGTCGCGGATCACGCCGTCCGCGTCGACGAAGTAGAGCGCCGGCCAGTAGTGGTTGTCGAACGCGCTCCAGACGGCGTAGTCGCTGTCGACGGCGACCGGGTAGTCGATCCCTCGCGCCGCCACCGCCCGGCGCACCGCGTCGATGTCGTGCTCGAACGCGAACTCCGGCGTGTGCACGCCGATGACGACGAGCCCGTCGTCCCGGTAGGCCTGCGACCACGCCCGGACGTACGGCTCCTGGCGCAGCCAGTTGATGCACGTCAGCGTCCAGAAGTTCACCACGACGGGGCGTCCGCGCAGCTCGGCGGGACCGAGTGGCCCGGTGTTGAGCCACCCGGTCGCCCCGTCGAGCGCGGGCAGGTGCAGCCGCTCGGAGACAGCCATCTAGCGCAGCGACCGGAAGGCGGTGCGAAGCTCGTCGCACAGGAGTTGCGGCTGCTCCCAGGCCGCGAAGTGCCCGCCCCGGTCCAGCTTGTTGTAGTGGATGAGGTTCGGGTACGCCTGCTCGGCCCAGCTCCGCGGCGCCTCGTAGAGCTCGTCCGGGAAGACGCTGACGGCGGCCGGGACGGTGACGTTCTTGGCGCCGAGGAAGGAGAGCTTGTTCTCCCAGTAGAGGCGCGCGGACGAGACGCCCGTGTTGGTCAGCCAGGTGAGCGTGATGTTGTCGAGGATGTCGTCGCGGGTGAGGCCGCCGGGTTGCCCGGCGAAGGCCCGGCAGATCAACTCCAGGCTGGCCGCGTCGTGGTCGCACATGAAGGTCGCCAGCGCGACGGGCGAGTCCGCGAGGCCGATCAGTGTCTCCGGGCGGGTGGCCATGATCAGCGCGTAGGCGGAATGCTTCCAGAAGAAGTCCTGCTGCGCGAAGGCCCGCCGCTCCTCCTCGGACAGGTTGGCCGGCAACTTGCCCTTCGCGTTGTTGATGCCGGTGATGTCCGACTGGACCAGCGCGTCGAGCTCGGGCGGCACGGTGCTGGGCATGTTGGTGTGGATGCCGGCCAGTTCCGGCGGGGCCTGCACACCCATCATGTTGGTGATCAGCGCGCCCCAGTCGCCGCCCTGGGCGACGAACCGGTCGTAGCCGAGGCGTTTCATCAGCTCCGTCCAGGCGCGCGCGATGTGCTCCGGGCCCCAGCCGGGCTCGGTCGGCTTGCCGGAGAAGCCGTAGCCCGGCATCGACGGGATCACCAGGTGGAAGGCGTCCGACGCGGACCCGCCGTGGGCCGTGGGATCGGTCAGCGGCTCGATGATCTTCAGCTGTTCGATGACCGAGCCGGGCCAGCCGTGCGTGACGATGAGCGGCAGCGCGTCGTCGTGCCTGGACCGGACGTGGATGAAGTGGATGTCCAGGCCGTCGATCTCCGTGATGAAGTTCGGCAGCGAGTTCAACCTGGCCTCGACCTTGCGCCAGTCGTACTCCTTCTCCCAGTAGCGGGCGAGCGCCTGGCTGGTCTCCAGCGGCACACCCTGTGACTGGTCCTCGACGGTCTGCTTCTCCGGCCAGCGGGTGGCCGCGATGCGCCGCCGCATGTCCTGGAGATCGGCCTCCGGAATCTCCACGGTGAACGGCCGGATGTCGGTGGCGCGGGCCAGCGTCTGGGTCTTGACGGCCACGTCGGGCTCCTTTTCCTCGGATGTGTCTCGTCGGAAGCGGTGCGGTCAGCTCTGGTTCTCGCCCCGTCGGGGCAGCTTCCAGTCGGGCCGGGGGAAGTGGCAGGTGTAGCCGCCGGGGTGTTTCTCCAGGTAGTCCTGGTGCTCCGGCTCGGCCTCCCAGAAGGGACCCGCCGGGGTGACCTCGGTGACCACCTTGCCCGGCCACAGGCCGGAGGCGTCGACGTCGGCGATCGTGTCCTCAGCGACCTGCCGCTGCTGGTCGTTGCAGTAGAAGATCGCGGACCGGTAGCTGGTGCCGACGTCACCGCCCTGGCGGTTCAGCGTGGTCGGGTCGTGGACCTGGAAGAAGAATTCGAGGAGATCCCGGTACGAGAGCTTGCTCGGGTCGTAGACGATCTCGATCGCCTCGGCGTGGCCCTCGTGGTTGTAGTACGTCGCGTTGGGCACGTCCCCGCCGGTGTAGCCGACCCGGGTGGAGACCACGCCGGGGCGCTTCCGGATGAGGTCCTGCATCCCCCAGAAGCAACCGCCGGCCAGGATGGCCTTCTCAGTCGTGTCGGTCATCGCTTCGCCCCCCGTCCGGGTGCTCGAACAGTGCGCGGTACTCGCCGTACCCTTCCCGTTCCAGGTCCTCGCGCCGGATGAACCGGAGCGCGGCGGAGTTCATGCAGTAACGCAACCCGCCGGTCGCCGGCGGGCCGTCGTCGAACACGTGCCCGAGGTGGCTGTCGCCGTGCGCCGACCGGACCTCGGTGCGGACCATGCCGAAGGTGGAGTCCCGCACCTCGACCACGTTCTTCGGCTCGATCGGCCGGGTGAAGGAGGGCCAGCCGGTGCCGCTGTCGTACTTGTCCGCGGACGCGAACAAGGGTTCGCCGGAGACGACATCGACGTAGATGCCCTCCTCCTTGCTGTTCCAGTACGGGTTGTCGAAGGCCGGCTCGGTTCCGCCCTCCTGGGTCACCCGGTACTGCTCGGGCGACAACCGGGACACTGCCTCCGGGTTCTTCCGGTACTCGGGTGACACCGTCGTTCCTCTCGGCTGGGGTCGTCGGCACGAAGGCCGGTTCGACACGCTGCACAGGCAGCGCGAGTGGCTACCCGGCCTGCCGTCGGCTAACCCCGCCCCCGGTCCGGACGTGTCACTGCCTGCGCCGGGCCTCCGCCTCGACCTCGAGCATGTCGTTGAGCGTCAGGGCGGTGTTGATCAGGGCGAGGTGGCTGAAGGCCTGCGGGTAGTTGCCGATCTGCTCGCCGGTCGCGGCGATCTCCTCGGCGTAGAGGCCCAGGTGGTTGCTGAAGGTGAACATCTTCTCGAAGGTGAGCCGGGCGTCGTCGAGGCGACCGGAGCGGGCGAGCGCCTCGGCGTACCAGAAGGTGCACATGTTGAAGGTGCCCTCGTGGCCGGGCAGCCCGTCGGGGGAGTGGACCGGGTCGTACCGGTGGACCAGGCTGTCGGAGACCAGCTCCCGCTCGATGGCGTCCAGCGTGCGGCGCCACATCGGGTCCGACGGCGTCACGAAGCCGACCGCCGGCATGGCGAGCAGCGCGGCGTCCAGGACGTTCTCGTCGTAGGCCTGGACGAAGGATCCCCGGCCCCGGTGGTACCCGCGCGCCATCACCTGGTCGTAGATCAGGTTCCGCTGGGTGGTCCAGCAGCCCACGTCCCCGGGGCGGCCGGTGCGGACGGCGAGCCGGATGGCCCGGTCCAGGGCCACCCACGACATCACCCGGCCGAAGGTGTAGTCGCGGGGGTGGTGCCGGCTCTCCCAGATGCCGGCGTCCCGCTGGTCCCAGTTGTGGCACAGCCAGTCGACGAGCCGGACGGTGCTCTTCCACACCTGGTGGGAGACGCGGATGCCCTGTTCGTCGGCGACATGCATGGCGTAGAGCGCCTCGCCGTGGATGTCGAGCTGGAGCTGGTCGGCGGCGCCGTTGCCGATCCGGACGGGCCGGGAGCCGCGGTAGCCCTCCAGGTGGTCGAGCACCTCCTCGTGCAGGTCGGACGAGCCGTCGACCCGGTACATGATCTTCAGTGGGGCCTGGTGGTCGCCGGCCTCGCGGATCCGCTCGTCGAGCCAGTCCATGTACCGGCTGACCTCCTCGGTGAAGCCGAGGCCGAGCAGCGCGTGGACGGAGAAGGACGTGTCCCGGACCCAGGTGTAGCGGTAGTCCCAGTTGCGCGTGCCGCCGACCAGTTCGGGCAGCGCGGCCGTCGGCGCGGCGATCATCGCGCCGGTGGGCGCGTACGTCATCAGCTTCAGGGTGATGGCCGACCGCTCGACCATCTCCCGCCACCGGCCGCTGTACCGGGACCGCTCGACCCACCGTCGCCAGTAGTCCCGGGTCCACTCGAACATCCCCTGCACCTCTTCGAGGGGGACGGCCCGGGGTTCCATCTCGGAGTTCGTCTCCAGCACGACGCCGCCGGTGTCGCCCTGGTTCAGGGTGCCGAACCCGATCAGGTCGCCGTCCTCCAGGTGCATGTCCTCCCGGGCGATGAGCTGGCGGACCGGTTGGACCGGGTTGAAGGTCAGCGACGCCGACGCGCCGCGGAAGACGTACCCGTTGCGGTGCCGCTCCAGTTGGGGCCGCTCGCGCCCGTAGTCGAACCGGGGCCGGCACTCCAGCCGGAACCGCATGCTGCCCCGGACCATGGTGACCATGCGGACCAGGCGGTGCACGTCGGTGGCCCGCTCGCCGGTGACCGGCATGAAGTCCTGGACCTCGGCGACACCGTCGGCGCTGATGAACCGCGTGATCAGGATGGGCGTGCCGGGCAGGTAGAGCTGTTTGGTGACGTAGGTGGTCTCGTGGGGGGCGATCCGGAAGAAGCCGCCGCGCTCCCGGTCGAGAATGCTGGCGAAGATGCTGGGGGAGTCGAAGCGGGGCGCGCAGAACCAGTCGATCGTCCCGTCGCAGGTCACCAGGGCGGCGGTTTGAAGATCACCGATGAGCCCGTGATCCTCGATCGGCGGATACTCGCTCACGTCGCCCCCCGTCTCGACTGCACCCTCCCCGCAGTAACCTAAAGGGCAATATTGTCCATGTAAGTCGGATTCGTGAATGCCACCCCTCCGCGTGCCCGGCTCAGAGGCCGTGGCGACGGTCGCCCGCCACCAGCTCGGCCACCCGCGCCTCGGACCCCGCCGAGAACACGTCCCGCCGCCGTGCCTCGACCGCCCGGCGGGTCTCCTCCGCGACCAGGTCGCCGTTGATCGCGGCGGCCGCCAGCGCACCCGCCGCCGCTGCCGCGCCGACCTGCGCGGCCGGGTCGGTCACATTGCCCGCGACCCACACCCCGGGCACCTCGGTACGCCCCGTCGGGTCGGCGGGGACGTGCTCGCCGGCCCCGGACGGATGCTCCACCGCCCGCAACCCGAGCGCCGCCAGGAACCCGGCCCGCGCCACCATCCGGGGGCCGGCGACCAGCGCCTCGCGCGCGACCAGCCGGCCGTCGCGCAGGCGTACCCCGACCAGCCGGTCCGCGACGACCTCGACCGACGCGACCTCGCCCTCGACCACGGCGACGCTCCGGGCGGCCAGCTGTTCGGCCTGCTCGTCGCTGAGCGGCGGCGCGGTGTGGCGGAGGACGACGACGTCGTCGCTCCACTGGCGGAACAGCAGCGCCTGGTGCACCGACATCGGCCCGGTGGCCAGCACCCCGATCGGCCGGTCGCGCACCTCCCACCCGTGGCAGTACGGGCAGTGCACCACGTCCCGGCCCCAGCGCTCGCGCAGTCCGGGCACGTCGGGCAGCTCGTCGACCAGGCCGGTGGCCACCAGCAGCCGGGCCGCCCGGACCCGGCGGCCCCCGGCCAGCGCCACGACGAACCCCTCCCCGTCCCGGGTCACCGTGTCGACCTGGCCGTCCAGCAGGTGCCCGCCGTACCGGCGCACCTCGTCCCGGCCGCGCGCCAGCAGCTCGGCCGGGGGCATGCCGTCGCGGGCCAGCAGCCCGTGCACCCCGTCGGCCGGGGCGTTGCGCGGGCTGCCCCCGTCGATCACCAGGACCGACCGGCGCGCCCGGGCCAGCATGAGCCCTCCGCTCAGGCCGGCGGCGCCGCCGCCGATCACCACCACCTCGTACCCTTCGGTCATCCTGACCACCTCCTGCGGCAACGATGCGGCGGCGCTGACCGAACCTGCAAACCTTGTTGCTGATCTGGCAAACTGGGGGAATGGACGACGACCTCGACCGGGCGCTCGACGCGGTGGGCCCCCGGCTGCGCGCGCTGCGCCGCGAGCGGGAGACCACCCTGGCCGACCTGTCGGCCGCCACCGGCGTCTCGGTGAGCACCCTGTCCCGCCTCGAATCCGGCAGCCGCCGCCCCACCCTCGAACTGCTGCTGCCCCTGGCCCGGGCGCACGGCGTCACGCTCGACGAGCTGGTCGGCGCCCCGCCCACCGGCGACCCCCGCATCCACCTGCGGCCGGTCACCCGGCACGGCATGACCATGCTGCCGCTCACCCGCCGGGCCGGCGGCATCCAGGCGTACAAGCTGGTCATCCCGGCCGGCGGGCGGCCCGCCGAGCCCACCCCGCAGACCCACGAGGGGTACGAGTGGGTCTACGTGCTCAACGGGCGGCTGCGGCTGGTCCTCGGCGAGCACGACCTGGTGCTCGCGCCCGGCGAGGCGGCCGAGTTCGACACCCGGGTGCCGCACTGGTTCGGCCGGGCCGACGACGAGGCGGTCGAGTTCCTCAGCCTCTTCGGCGCCCAGGGCGAACGCGCCCACCTCCGCGCCCGCCCCCGCGCCGCGGACCGCGCCTGACCCGCAGGCCCGGCACGAGGCGCGCAACGCCGAATGGCTGGCCGGCACCGGTCCCGGACGTGACCTTGCCCACCTCCGCGCCGCCCCCGCGCGTAGGGGCAGGTCATCCGCCGTTACCCGGCGGTTAGGGTGGGCGTCGCGAAGTCGCTTCCCCGGACCCGGGGTGCGGCTTCGTAGTGCTTCACGGGCATCCGTGGAGCCCAGCCGCTCCGACGTTCTCCGGGCCAACCGCAACGGGACGGCTGCACCCCCACCGCCCGGCCGGCGTGACCGGCTGGGCCAACCCGGAACGGAGTAAGGCCACGCCATGAGCGTGTCTACGCAGGATCCTGCTGTCCCGGTCGAGCCGGCGGAACCCGCCGGCCAGAGCCGCCTCGACCGCTTCTTCGAGATCACCCGCCGGGGCTCGTCCGTGCGGCGCGAGGTGCTCGCCGGCATCACCACCTTCGCGACGATGGCCTACATCGTCGTGCTCAACCCGCTGATCATCGGCACCGCGCCGGACAAGGACGGCAACCTGCTCGGCATCGCGCCGGTCGCCGGGGTCACCGCCCTGGTCGCGGCGGTCATGACGATCATGATGGGGATCGTCGGCCGGGTGCCGTTCGCGGTCGCCACCGGCCTCGGGCTGAACGCCTTCGTGGCGTACGCGGTGGCGTCCCAGATGAGCTGGGCCGAGGCCATGGGCCTGGTCGTCGTCGAGGGTCTGATCATCACCGTGCTGGTGCTGACCGGCTTCCGGAAGGCCGTCTTCCGGGCCATCCCGGCCGAGCTGAAGGCGGCCATCGCGGCCGGCATCGGCCTGTTCATCGCGCTGATCGGCTTCGTCGACGGCGGTCTGGTCCGGGCCGGCAGCGGCGTGCCGCTGCAGCTCGGCTCGGGCAGCAACGGCACGCTGCACGGCTGGCCCACGGTCGTCTTCCTGGTCGGCCTGCTGGTCACCGGCATCCTGGTCGCCCGCAAGGTGAAGGCCGGCGTCCTGATCGGCATCGTGGTCACCACTGTCGTCGCGGTGATCGTCAACGCGTTCGCCAAGCCCGGCCCGGCCCTCGTCGACGGCAAGCCCAACCCGGACGGCTGGCGGCTCAACGTGCCGACCCTGCCGGACCCGCTGTTCCAGACGCCCGACCTGCACCTGGTCGGCAACGTGTCGTTCGGCGCGTTCGCCCACGTCGGCCTGGTGACCGCGCTGCTGCTGGTGTTCACCCTGGTGCTGGCCGACTTCTTCGACGTCATGGGCACCACGGTCGGCCTGGCCAAGCAGGCCAACCTGACCACCGAGGACGGCACCGACATGCCGCGACTGGGCAAGGTGCTCTTCGTGGACGGCGTCGCCGCGGTCGCGGGCGGCGCGGGCAGCGCCTCGTCGGCCACCACGTACGTCGAGTCCTCCTCGGGCATCGCGGACGGCGGGCGGACCGGCCTGACCAGCGTGGTCACCGGCGTGCTCTTCCTGGGCGCGCTGCTGCTCACCCCGCTGGTGTCGCTGGTGCCCAGCGAGGCCGCCGGCCCGGCGCTGGTGGTGGTCGGCGCGCTGATGATCCGTCAGGTCAGGGACATCGACTTCACCGACGTGGGCATCGCCGTCCCGGCGTTCCTGACCATGACGCTCATGCCGTTCACCTACTCGATCACCAACGGCATCGGCGCCGGCTTCGTGAGCTGGGTGGCGATCCGGGTCGCGCAGGGCAGGGCCCGGCAGATCCACCCGCTGATGTGGGCGGTGGCCGCCGCGTTCGTGGTCTACTTCGGCATCAACCTGGTCAAGGCCGTCACCGGCGTCAGCTGACCGGTTTCCCGCCGCGCCCCCGTTGCCCGTTGGCCCGAGGCAACGGGGGCGCGGCGTATTCCGATCATGGGTTAGAGTGCCGGGGCGCGGACACGCGACCGTCGTGGGCGCAGGGGGATGAGGCCATGGATCGCCATGAGCTTCCCCTGCCATGCCCTCTTCCGGGTCGCGCCTTCTGACTGAGCCTCACCGCGACCCGGGTCACTCCACGACCCTGGAGAATCGCGTTGTCCACTCCTGACCTGACCACCGACCGTCTCGTGCTGCGCCCCTGGCCGGCCGAGGAGGCCGCCGCCGTCGTCGCCGGCGAGCGGCGCCCGCACTGGGCGCCGGACTTTCCGGCAGACGGCGAGCGGGTGATCGGCGGAATCATCGCCGGCAACCCGGACCGGCCGCACGGCCACCGGCTCATCATCGAGCGGGAGACCGGCCTCACCGTGGGCGGCATCGGGCTGAAACTGCCGCCCACCGACGGGGCGGTCGAGTTCGGCTACGGCATCGTCCCGTCCCGGCGCTGCCGGGGCTACACCACCGAGGCGGTCCGCGCCCTGGTGGCCCACGCCCGCACCCTGCCCGGGGTGACGCTGGTGTACGCCACCGTCGACCCGGCCAACGTGGCGTCCGTGCGGGTGCTGGAGAAGGCCGGCCTGCGCCGCGACGGCACCGTCGACAGCGACGAAGGCCTGCTGCACCGGTACGTCGCCGAGTAACGCCGCACCGAGCGGCCCGGCGGTGGGGCGACCCGCCGCCGGGCCCGCCCTCGTTGAACCGTTCGTGAGCTACGCCGAGGTCAACGGGCTGCGCCTCTGGTACGAGATCCACGGGACCGGCCGGCCACTCGTGCTGCTCCACGGCGGGTACGGGTCGACGGAGATGTTCGCGCCGATCCTGCCCGAGCTGACCGCGCGCCGGCAGGTCGTCGCGGTCGACCTTCAGGGCCACGGCCGCACCGCCGACGTGGACCGGCCGCTGCGCTACGAGTCGATGGCCGACGACATCGCCGCACTGTCGCGGCACCTCGACCTGCCGCCGGCCGACGTGCTGGGCTACTCGCTCGGCGGCGGGGTGGCCCTGCGCGCCGCCATCCAGCACCCGGCCCTGGTCCGCCGCCTCGTGCTGGTCTCCACGCCGTGCCGGCGGCGGGGCTGGTACCCGGAGGTGCTGGCCGCCATGGCCGCCCAGGACGAGCGGGTCGCCGAGCGGATGCGCGGCACCCCGTCGCACGAACGCTACGAGCGGGTGGCACCCCGCCCCCGGGACTGGCCGGCCCTCTGGGCGAAGACCGGCGAGCTGCTGCGCCACGAGTACGACTGGTCGGCCGAGGTGGCCGCCCTGCCGATGCCGGTGCTGCTGGTCTTCGCCGACGCCGACTCGATCCCGGTCCGCCACGCGGCCGAGTTCTTCGGGCTGCTCGGCGGCGGCCACCGGGACGCCGGCGGGGACGGCACCGGCCGGCCCGCGTCCCGGCTGGCCGTGCTGCCCGGGCTGACCCACCACGACATCGTCGGCTCACCCGCCCTGCCGGCGGCGGTGCTGCCCTTCCTCACCCACGCGGTGCGCGCCCCCGGGTGACCCCACGCCCGCGTCGCCGCCGGAGCAGCCGAGCGGCGAGCAGGCCGCCGCCCACCAGCGCCACCGCCCCGGCCGCCCACCAGACCCGGCCGCCCGGTCCCGCGGGTGGATCCGCCGCGCGGACCCGGCCGGTGCGCACCACGGCGTCCGCCACGTCGATGGCGAGCACCTGGTCGGGGGCGGTGAGCAGGGTGGCCGGCGCGGCGGCCCCCGGGGCCAGCCCCAGCACCCGGACCGTCCGCACGTTCCCGTACGCGGTCCGCTGGTCCATCTCCAGCGGCCCCTCGACGGCGGTCGGGGAGTTCGGCTCGGGCCGGTACGCCACCACCATCGCGGTCCCGTCCGTCTGCCAGCCGAGCAGCCGGATCGTGGTGACGCCCGCGACGGCGGGCAGCGCCGGCGCGCCGAGGTCCTTCCCGCTGGTGTCGACCCGGCGCAGCCGCCACCTGTCGCTGCCCGGGTCGTGGCTGACCAGGGCCAGCGTCCCGTCCGGCAGCCACGCCCCCTTGCCGGCCAGCCCGCTCTCCGCCGGCAGCGGGAACGAGGTGATGCTCCTCCCGTCCACGCCGGCGACGAGCACCTTGTCGCCCACCTGGTAGGCCAGCCGGGACCCGTCGGCCGCGAACGCGACCGGGGCGCCGAAGACCGGCACCTGGTCGGTTTCGAGCAGGCGTACCGCCCGGCCGGTGTCGAGCCGGACCAGGCTGAGCGTGTTGGCGTAGGCGCTGCCCTCCGGGTTCGTCGGCGTGGTGTCCCGGACCACCAGCGCGGAACCGTCCGGCGCCCAGCCGGCCGGCTCGGTCAGCGTGCTGCCCGGCCTCGGGCTGGGCAGCCGCCGGACCGTCCCGTCCACGAGGTCCACCACGTCGATCCGGGGGCGGTCGCCCGACCCGGCCGGCACGGCGATCCGCCGCCCGTCGGGGGAGAGCAGCACCTGCTCACCGGCCGGCGCCTCGTGGCCGACGGTCCAGGTCCGGTAGCGGTCGGCGTCGGCGCCGACGATGCCGACGGTGCCGTTCTCGTCGAGCAGCCCGGTGAGCCCGCGCGCCTGCCCGCTGAACACGACCGACGCCGGCCCGAGCCGCGGCCGGTCGGTGGCCCGCAGCGTGCCGAACCCGGGCAGCCCGATCCGGTCGGGCAGCGCGGGATCGTCCACGCCCGCCGGCGCGACGGCCACCGGCCCGCCGCCTACCGCCAGCGGCACGAGCGCCACCAGCACCAGGACCGCCGCGACCGCCGCCGCCGTCCGCCGCCGGGTGCGCCGCGCGGTCCGCACCGCCCGGTCGTGCACCGGGTACGCGGGCACCTCGGCCGCCGCCTCCCGCAGCGCCTCCCGCAGCCGTACGCTCATCGCCCGCTCCTCTCCGGCGTCGCCTCCCACAGGTCGGGGACGAGGGCGCGGAGCCGGCGCACGGCGTCGTGCCCGTGCCGTTTCACCGTGCCCACCGAGCAGCCGAGCACCTCGGCCACCTGCGCCTCGGTCAGGTCCTCGTAGTAGCGGAGCACCACCACGGCCCGCTGCCGGGCGGTGAGCCGGCGCAGCGCGGCCACCACACTGAGCCGCAGAGCGGTGTCCTCGCTGTGGTCGCCGCCGCCCCGCTCGACCGGCGTCGCGTCCAGCCGTTCCGCGACCCGCCGCCGGCGCCACCACGAGACCTGCTGGTGGTACATGACCCGGCGCACGTACGCCTCCGGGTCCCCGTCGCGGATCCGCCGCCAGTGCCGGTACGTCCGGGCCAGCGCGCTCTGCAACAGGTCCTCGGCGTGCTGGTGGTCCCCGGTCAGCAGGTACGCGGTCCGGGACAACGCGGGCGAGCGCTGCACCACGAAGTCGTGGAACGTCTCGGACATGCCCACCCCCCTCGCCCTCTAGGAACGCCGCGCGCCCCCCGGATGGTTGAGGCGGTTTTCCTTCGTCGCGCAACCGGGGTCGGGGCCGCCCCTCGGCATCGGGGGGATCGGCGGCTTGACCCTGACGCAGCGTCAACCCGGCATGCTGGCGGCATGGACTCTCCACCGGCGGCCGGCGCGGCACCCGCACGTCGACGACCTGGATGTGCTTCCAGCGGTGGCGGTCGTCGTGGTCGCCGCCGGCCGGTCCGCCTCCATCGTCCCGAGACGCACGCTCTCCCGAGCAGGGCAGGATCAGGGGCATGCTGACGATCGGGCAACTGGCGTCGTACGCCGGTGTCACGGTGCGGGCGGTGCGGCACTACCACCAGATCGGCCTGCTGCCGGAGCCGGAGCGCGACGTCTCCGGCTACCGGCGGTACGGCGCGAGCGCCGTCGTCGCCCTCCTGAAGATCCACACCTTGGCCGACGCCGGGGTGCCACTCGCCGAGATCACCGCGCTGCTGCGGGCGGACGAGGCGGATTTCACCGCGGCGATCCGCCGCATCGACGGCCGCCTGTTCGACGAGATCAGCCGGCTGGAGACCAGCCGCAGACAGATTGCCCAGCTGGCCGCCGGGAACAGCGGCGGCCTCCCGCCGGAGGTCCTCGCCTATCTCGACCGGCTCCGGGAGATCGGGGTGTCCGAGCGCGTCGTGGAGGCCGAGCGGGACGGGTGGATCCTCATTTCCGCCCGCTGGCCGGACCAGGTCCGCCGCTGGATGCCGTTCAAGTTCGCGCAGCTGGAGGACCCGCGGATGGTCCGGCTCTATCGGGTTTTGTCCACGTTGGTGGACGGCGACCTGGCCGGCGAGCGCCTGACGGACGAGGCCGCCCACCACCTCATGGCGGAGGCCGCCGACATCATGGCGGAGCTGTCCGAGGAGGCCTACGCCGCCGGCGAGACCGCCGGCCAGGGTGATCCCGCGGACGACCTGCCGTACGACCTGCTCGACGCGCTCGCCGACGAGGCCCATCCCGGGGCCCGGATGATGCGCGACCTGATGCGTGAGCGGGGCTGGACGAGCTGGACCCGGCAGGAGAAGCTCCCGGGTCGGGCCTGAATCCGCCCTGATCGTCAGCCCAGCCGGCGGGCGAGCCAGGGCAGCAGGGCGTCGCCCTGCAACCGCTGGAACGCCCGGACGGTGGGGATGCCCGGCGGGGGCGGCTGGCGGGCGCCGTCCAGGAAGAAGCCGGTGAACCCGGCCAGCACGCCGGTCAGGTCGGCCGGGTCCACCCCGGCGGCCAACGGCAGGGCGGCCAGCAGCGCCTCCGGGTCGTGACCGCCGTACACCTGCACGTTGACCAGGACCAGCAGGCTGTCCAGCCAGGCCGGGCCGCGGCAGGCCCACGGCCAGTCGACCACGGTGACCGTGCCGTCCGGGCCGATGAGCAGGTTGTCGGCCCGGACGTCCAGGTGGCAGAGGGTGTCGCCGGCCAGCGCGGCCAGCCCCCGGTCGGCGGCCGCGCACAGCTCGGGCAGCCGGGCCCGCGCCCACGGGTCCAGGTCGGCCGGCGGGTCGTCGGCGAGCCGCCGCCAGCCGCCGAAGTCGTACCCGAGTTGTTCGGTCGCGGTGGTGACCACCGCGGCGGGTGCCGGGGTGAGCACCCCGGCCATCGACTCCAGCGTGGACAGCACGGCGGCCAGCTCTCCGGCCTCCCACGGGGTGGCCGGGTGCCGGCCCTCGACGTCGTCGAAGACCAGCGCGATCCAGTCGCCGTCGTCGTAGCTGTCGAGCAGCCGGGGCGCCGGCGCGGCCGGCGGCAGTGCGGCGGCGATCCGCGCCTCCGCCCGGTGCAGGGTGGGGCTGCGGTCGTTCTGCGCCGGGCTGACCGCCTTGACGAAGGCCCGCCGGCCACCGGCGGTGCGCACGCGGTCGGCGGTGCCGGGCGAGAAGCCGCCGTGCTGCGACTCGGCGGCCGCCACCCGATCGCCGAGGATCTCCTCGACCGCGGCGCGGACGGGCGCGGGCAGGTCGGCCCAGCGGATCCGGCTCTTCGTCAGGCTGGTCACCGCCCCACCGTGCGCGACCCGGCCCGGCCGCGGCAACCCGATTACCGCGCCCCGGCGGTGTAGCGGAGCACCACCAGACCGCTGTCGAACGGCCGGGTGTCGACAAGGGTGAACCGGGTGGGCGTGAAGCCCCGGTCGGCCAGCGGGATGCCGCTGCCGGCCACGATCGGGTGCAGCTTGACCACCAGCTCGTCGACCTCGTCGAGGAGCTGGCCGGCGAGCTGGCCGCCGCCGCAGAGCCAGATGTCGCCGCCGGGCTGCGCCTTCAGCTCGCGGACGAAGGCCACCGGGTCGCCGGCGACGATCTCGACCTGCGGGTCCTCGGACGGGGGCAGCGAGCGGGAGAAGACGTACTGCTTGAGGTGGGCGTAGGGGCTGGTGATGCCGAACTTCAGCGCCGGGTCGTAGGTGCCCCGGCCCATGAGCAGGGCGTCGAAGCGGCCGGCCGGCGGCGAGGCGATGCCGAACTGGGCGTGGGCGAACGTGGGGAAGGTCTGGGGCCACTCGGCGACGAGGTGGGCCGCCACGTCCGGCTCCAGCGGGAGGAAGTCGTAGGACCCGTCGGGGGCGGCGATGAAGCCGTCGAGGGTGCTGGCGACGTAGTACACGAGCTTGCGCAAACCGACTCCGATGTCCGGACTGAACCACGACGGATGTCGTGGTCGAGAGAGAATGTACAACACCTGTCGTGGTTATTGCTAGGGTGCTCGCATGGCCAGGAATCCGGAACGCCGTACCCTGCTCGCCGACGCCGGGCTGCGGGTGCTCGCCGCCGCCGGCGCCCGAGGGCTGACTCACCGCGCCGTGGACGCCGAGGCGGGCGTGCCCACCGGCACCGCCTCCAACTACTTCCCGTCCCGCGCGGCGCTGCTCGCCGCGCTGGCCCAACGGATCTTCGACCGGATGGCGCCCGACCCGGCCGTGCTGGCCGACCTCGGCGCGCGCGAGCCCTCGCTCGCGCTGGTCACCGACTACCTGCGCTACATCGTCGAGCGCACCACCCGCGAGCCCGACCTCACCCGGGCCCTGTTCGAGCTGCGGCTGGAGGCCTCCCGCCGCCCCGAGCTGCGGGCCGCGCTCGGCGACGTGCTGCGCCGGGGGTACGCCGACGACGTCGCCTTCCACGTCGCCGCCGGGCTGCCCGGCGGCGCCTTCGAGATCGCCCTGCTGCACTACGCGGTCGACGGGCTGCTGCTCGACCTGCTCACCACGTCGATCGACGCCGGGTTCGACGCCGACCAGGTCGTCTCCGCCCTGGTCTCCCGCCTGGTCGGCGGGCGGGACGCCTGACCCGGTCCGCGTCCAGGTTGCGGCACCGGTCCCGGCCGGCCGGGACCCGTCGAGGAGCGGGCGTCCGAGCTACCCCGCGTCGTGGGAGGGCTCGGCGGTGCGCCACCCGGCCGACGGCCCGCGCAGGTGCCGGGCCAACTCGTCGTCCCGGCCGAGCGCCACGCCGAGGGCGCGCAGACCCAGGTAGAGCGGCATGGAGGCGCAGGCCGCCACGTCCTCGGGCAGGCAGTCCAGCGAGTCCGGGTCACGGCGCAGCCGTTCCAGGTCGATGGGGCAGTCCACGGTCAGCCGCTGGACGTACGGCGTCTCCACCAGCCGCACGTCGGTGTCGTGGAGGTCGTCCGAGGAGACGTCGAGCATGGTGAGGCCCACGTACTCGGGCTTGGCGCCCCGGTTGAGCCACCGGAAGTAACCCAGCACCCACGTCCGTCCCAGCTGGTGCGGGGCGAGATGGCTCTCCTCCATCAGCTCCCGGCGCATGGCGGCGGCCAGGAACTCGACGAAGGTTTCCCCCGGGGGCCGGTCGCGCACGTCGACCAGGTCCACCGAACCCGAGCCCGCCGGCGCGGCGAGGCCGCCCCCGCTGACCGTGGCCTTGGGCTGCTGCCAGCACAGCACGAGCTTCCGGTCACTGGTCACCGCGAGCGTGGAAACCCCGATGACGTTCGCCAGCCTGCTCTCGGTGAGCGTCAACAGCCGCCCGTCCTCGGCGTAGGGCAGGCGGCTGCCGTCCAGATGGACCGTGCCGGTCCGGCGATCCACCACCCGCCACCCGAAGAGGTAGTTGGAGCAGATCAGGGAGTAGTAGTCGGTGCCGCTCAACCGGACCTCGCCGCTCCGGAGCAGCTCCGGCGTCAGCTCGTCGTCCTGGCGTATCAGCCGCCCGTTGAACATCGTCCCGCGGCGGACCCGGGCGGCCAGTATCGCCGCGCTGTGGGCGGCCACCCGCTTCGGCAACACGTGGCGGTCGGCCGACCAGAGATAGCCCGCGTCCGCGCCGCGCAGGGCCTCGTCGACGTCCGGCCTGCACCACGCCACCTCGCTCCGGTCGGTCGGAAGCCGGACCAGGTCGGCCGGGGCCACCGCCGGCGGTGTGGGGGTCGTCCGGCTCCGCACGAGCGCCACACTGCCGCGGCGCTGGGCCGCCCACTCCGGTGCCAGCAGGATCACGGACAGCAGCACCCCGGCCAGCCCGACCAGCAACGCCGGCACCGATCCGAGCGGAGTCGACACCAGGCCCACCAGGCCGAGCAGGAGACTGACCACGCCCGCATACCAGGTCCACCGACGCGGGGCCAGCGCGAAGCGCAGCTGCCACCGGCTACGGACCCCCACCAGCAGCAGCCAGAGTCGCGCCTGGCGCAGCCTGGCGGCTGAGAGCCTCGCCATCCCGCACTCCTGTTCCGCCGCGAACCCTCCGCCGCGGGCGCAAAGGCTAGCGGAGAACTTGCCGACCGGCTGTCCGGTTTCAGCACGGGTCGCCCCAGGCATGTACCCCAGCCGACGGGGAACGCCGTCCGGGACGCACCTGGGGAGGAGCGACGATGACGGATGGCGCCGGACTGACCATCGGTGTGCTCGGCTCGTACGGCGGTCGCAACCTCGGCGACGAGGCGATCCTCACCGGGCTCCTGGCCGACCTGCGGGAGCAGGAGCCGAATGCCCGGATCATCGTCTTCTCCCGGAACCCGGCGCACACCGCGCTGGCCCACCCCGACGTGGAGGCGGTGCCCTGGGAGGGCGTCAGCCGGGTCGACTCGTCGGCCGTCCTGGCCCAGCTCGACCTGCTCGTCCTCGGCGGCGGCGGGATCCTCTACGACAAGGAGGCCCGGCGCTACCTGCGGGTGGTGCGGGTGGCCCAGGAGCGTGGCCTGCCGCTGCTCACGTACGCGGTCGGGGTCGGCCCGCTCAGCGAAGGGGTGGACACCGGGATGGTGCGGGAGACCCTCGGCCAGGCCACCGAGGTGACCGTGCGCGACCAGGAGTCCCGCATGGTGCTGGAGGAGGCCGGGCTGCTGAACCCGATCACCGTCACCGCCGACCCGGCGTTCCTGCTCACACCGGAGGATTTCCCGGAGAGCTGGCTGCGCGAGGAGGGCGTGCCGGCCGGCAAGCAGCTGGTCGGGCTGAGCGTCCGCGAGCCCGGCCGGGCGGCGGAACGCCTCGACGTCGACGGCTACCACCGGCTGCTCGCCCAGATCAGTGACTTCCTGGTGCACCGGATCGACGCGTACGTGCTCTTCGTGCCGATGGAACGCGACGACATCCGGCACTCGCACGGGGTGATGTCGCACATGATCGCCGCCGAGCGGGGCCGGATCCTGCACAACGACTACTCGCCCCGGCAGGTCCTCGGCCTCATGAAGCACTTCGACCTCGCGGTCGGTATGCGCCTGCACTTCCTGATCTTCGCGGCCATGATGGGCACCCCGTTCCTGCCCCTGCCGTACGCCGGGAAGGTCTTCGACCTGGCCCAGCGGCTCGGGGTGCCGGCGCTGCGCGGCGTGGAGCGCGAGGTGGAGGGCCCGCTGCTGGCCGAGGTGGACCGGTTGTGGGACGAGCGCGACGCGCGGGCCGACGAGACCGCCCGGCGGGTGGCCGCCGTGTGCGAGCAGGCCCACGGCACCTCGCAGGTCACCCGCGGCGTGCTGGAGAGCATCCGGTCGCGGGCCCTGACCCGGGTCACGGCCTGAGCCGCCGTCAGGCCGCCGGCCCCCGGAACGTGTAGACCCACGAGCGGTCCTGCTCGTCGTCCGACTGGAGCTCGTAGATCTGGGCGTGCGCGAGCCCCTCCGGCCCGAGGTGGTGGTGGGTCAGTGGCGGGCGGCCGTTGCTGTCCAGCTCGACGGTGACCACCTCGCCATCGGCCGTGCCGCCCATCAGGGGGATCTGCACCGTGGATGCCATGCGCCCATCCTGCCCCGCGGATCGTCGGCCCGCAGCGGGATGCGGGGCAGCGCGCCGGCGGGCCGGGCGACTAGGTTCCGGGGATGGCGGAACCGACGATCGACCCCACCCTCGGTCCGGTCCTCGCCCGCACGGGCGACGAACGGGCGATCCTCGAATCGTTCCTCGACTTCCACCGGGCCACGGTGCTGCGCAAGGCACGCGGCCTCTCCGACGCCGAGGCGGCCCGCCGTCTCGTGCCGTCCCGCACCACCCTGGCCGGGCTGCTCAAACACCTCGCCCTGGTGGAGCGGAACTGGCTGCCCTGCCTCTTCGCCCCCGAGCCGGGCGACGTCTACCTCACCAGCGAGGCCGACGCCGAGGCGAGCTTCACGCTCGACCCGGGGGAGACGGTGGACGGGCTAGCCGACGCCTACCGGGCCGCCTGCGCCCGGTCCCGGGCCGTCGCCGCCCGGTTCGAGCTCGACCACGTGGTGCCGCACCCGCAGCTCGGCGAGGTGTCGCTGCGCTGGGTGCTCGTGCACCTCGTCGAGGAGACCGCGCGGCACGCCGGGCACGCCGACATCCTGCGCGAGCTGACCGACGGCGAGACCGGGGCGATCTGACCGGGCTCAGGCCCGGGGGAGCAGGCCGGCGGGATACTCCATGCCGTCGTGGGTGCAGGCGGCCGCGGCCACCCGGGCGGCGTAGCGGGCCGCGTCGAGCGGGGTGGCGCCGCGCAGCCGGGCCGCGATCAGGCCGGCGGCGAACGCGTCGCCCGCGCCGTTGGTGTCGACCACGGCCGCCGGCGGGGTGGTCGCGGGCACGTGGACGGGCGGCGTGTCCGGGCCGTGCAGGGTGGCGCCGGCCGCGCCGCCGGTCACCAGCACCGTCCGCGGCGCCAGCCCGGCCGCCACCTTCCCGGCCCGGTCGCCCAGCCGGACGTCGCTGACGAAGACCAGGTCGGCCGCGTCGGCGAAGGGCCGGTGGTAGTCGTTCTCGCCGTCCCAGTCGTGCAGGTCGGTGGAGAGGGACACCCCGGCGCCGAGAGCGGCCCGCAGGGTGGGCAGCGCGTCCCGGGCCCAGTCCATGATCGATACGTGGACGTGCGCCGCCTCGCGCACCAGCCCGGCCAGCTCCGCCTCGGCGAACGGCGCCGGGCCGGACCACGGGCGCGGGTCGTAGAGCGACATCCTCCGGCCGGCCGGGTCGACCATGTTCACCGAGCGGCGGGTGCCGGCCGGGGCGTCGGCCAGCACGGCGCGCACCGAGGTGCGGGCCAGCGCCGCCCGGACCACGTCGCCCGCCGGGTCGGCGCCGAGCACGTCGACCAGGGCCACCCGCAGGCCGAGCGCGTGCGCGGCAAGCGCCACCCCGGCCCCGGTGTTGCCGACCCGCAGCTCGATCGGGGGCACCGCCAGCGAGTCGGCGGCCGGCAGCGGCAGGGCGGGCACCCGGGCGCGGATGTCCACGCCCAACCCGCCGATCACGAGCAGATCGACCATGGCGCCGACAGTAGTCCGCGCCGGCCGCCTATCCTGGCCCCGGGCGTCGTCGAGGGGGAGTGCGTGCTGGTCATCCACGGCTTGTGGCTGTCCGGGCGCGGGCTCGCCGTCTGGGCCGAGGACAGCACCCGCCCGGCCCGCGCGTCCCGCCGGCCGGGCCGCGCCCCGCGCGAGCGGCCGCACCCCTTCGCCGCCGACCACGCCACCCTGGCCGCCGCGCTCGGCGGCCCGCCGGGCGCGCCCGCCTCCGTGCTGCTCGACCTGCCCACCCGGGCCGGCTCGCCGCTGGACTCGCCCGAGCTGGTCCGGACCGCCGCCGGGGAACCGGTCCGCGGCCCGGTCACCCGCGCCGGCTGGCGGGTTCCCGCCCTGGTGTACGCGCCGGACGCCGCGTTCGCCCTGCTCCGGGCGCTGGAGCCGGCGGAGGCGGTGCCCGGGGCGAGCCTCCGGCACCTGGCCGAGCTGGCCGGCTTCGCCGCCGACCTGGTCACCCGCGGCCGCGTCCTGCCGGGACTCGCCGGTACGAACCCGGCCCCGGTCTCCACCCGCACCGAACCGGCTGCGGAAGCTGACCCGGCAGATCCGGCCACCCCTCTCGACGGTGGCCGACGGGGCCTGCGTGTGGTCGACGGCTCGGACGTGGTGACCGCGTCGGCCGTCTGGCGGCCGCTGCTCACCGGCACGGACGCCGCGTGGGCCCGCTCGCTGGCGCTCGCCCTGCCCCCGGCCGCCCGCGCCGCCCGCGACTGGCACCCCGTCGCCCCGGATGCGGGTGCGTCTGTTGTCGCTCCGGCGCCAACAGACGCACCCACAGCGGCGGGCGGCGTCGAACCCGGAGAGCTGGTGGCCGAGGGGCTGGACGTGCTTGTCGACGCGGCCGCCCGGGCCGCGCTCGGCGACACCCGGCTACCCCGGGGCATGCGCCCGGGCGGACCGGTGCCGCCCTGGCTGGCCGCGCTCACCGGCCCGGAGCGTGCCTTCGCCGCCGAGCCGGCCGCCCTGGACACCCTCCGGGCCGAGCTGGACGCCTGGCAGCGCGACGCCGCCGGCGGTCCGGTACGGGCGGCGTTCCGCCTGGTCGAGCCGGTCGCGGACCCGGTGGCCGAGCTGGTCGAGGGCGGCGCCTGGCGGGTCGAGTTCGGCCTGCACCCGACCGACGAGCCGGGGCTGGTGGTCGACGCCGCGCACATCTGGCAGCGACCGGCGCCCGCGCTCGCCGCCCGTGGCGTCGACCCCCAGGAGACCCTGCTGGCCGAGCTGGGCCGGGCCAGCCGCCTCTGGCCCGAGCTGGACGCCGCGCTGCGCACCGCCACGCCGGAGGGGATGGAGCTGGACGCCGACGGCGCGCACCGGTTTCTCCGGGAGGGCGCGCCCGTGCTGCACGCGGCGGGCTTCGGGGTGCTGCTGCCCTCCTGGTGGCGGCGCTCCTCCTCCCGCCTCGGGGCGCGGCTGCGAGCACGCAGCCGGACCGCGCCCGGCACGGTCGCCGTCGCCGCCGCCGGGCTCGGCATGGACGCCCTGGTCGACTACCGCTGGGAGGTGGCCCTCGGCGACCAGCCGCTGACCGCCGAGGAGCTGGCCTCGCTCGCGGAGCTGAAGTCGCCGCTGGTCCGGCTGCGCGGCCGCTGGGTCGAGCTGGACCCGCAGCGGCTCGAAGCCGGGTTGCGGCTGCTCCGCTCCTCGGGCGAGCTGACCGTGGCCGACCTGCTGCGGATGGGGCTGGCCGGGGCCGACCGGCCCGGCGAGCTGCCGGTGCTGGAGGTGGCCGCGGACGGCGCGCTGGGCGAACTGCTGGCCGGGGAGGCGGAGCGGCGGCTCACCCCGGCCGACCCGCCGCCCGGCTTCGTCGGGACGCTGCGGCCGTACCAGCGGCGGGGGCTCGCCTGGCTGGCCTTCCTCCAGTCGCTCGGTCTGGGCGGGATCCTGGCCGACGACATGGGGCTGGGCAAGACCGTCCAGCTGCTCGCGCTGCTCGCCGGCGACCCGCCGGAGGCCGGGCCCACGCTGCTGGTCTGTCCGATGTCGCTGGTCGGCAACTGGCAGCGGGAGGCGGCGAAGTTCGCCCCGGACCTGCGGGTCCACGTGCACCACGGCGCCGAACGGGTGCGGGGCGAGGCGTTCGCCGCCGCCGTGCACGCCGCCGACCTGGTGCTGACCACCTACTCGGTGGCCGCGCGGGACGCGTACGAGCTGGCCGGGATCGACTGGCACCGGGTGGTGGTGGACGAGGCGCAGGCGATCAAGAACGCCTCCACCCGCCAGGCCGAGGCGGTGCGGTCGCTGCCCGCGCGGCACCGGGTCGCGGTCACCGGCACGCCGGTGGAGAACCGGCTCGCCGACCTCTGGTCGATCATGCAGTTCACCAATCCGGGCCTGCTCGGTCCGGCCGCCACCTTCCGGAAGAAGTTCGCCGAGCCGATCGAGCGGCACGGCGACGCCGAGGTGGCCGAGCGGCTGCGCCGGATCACCGGCCCGTTCGTGCTGCGCCGGCTCAAGACCGATCCGACGATCATCACGGACCTGCCGGAGAAGCTGGAGATGGAGGTGCTCTGCAACCTCACCGCCGAGCAGGCCGCGCTCTACCGGGCCGTCGTCGACGACATGATGGCGAAGATCGAGTCCAGCGACGGCATCGAACGGCGCGGGCTGGTGCTGGCCACCATGACCCGGCTCAAGCAGGTCTGCAACCACCCCGCCCAGCTGCTGCACGACGGTTCCGCCCTGCCCGGCCGCTCCGGCAAGCTGGAACGGCTGGAGGAGATCGTCGACGAGGTCCTCGCGGCGGGGGAGAAGGCCCTGCTCTTCACCCAGTACGCCGAGTTCGGCGGGATGCTGCGCGGCCACCTGTCGGCGCGTACCGGGCGGGAGGTGCTGCTCCTGCACGGCGGGGTGGGCAAGGCCGAGCGCGACGCCATGGTGACCCGCTTCCAGTCCCCGGCGGGCCCGCCGCTCTTCGTGCTCTCCCTCAAGGCCGGCGGCACCGGGCTCACCCTGACGGCGGCGAACCACGTGGTGCACGTGGACCGCTGGTGGAACCCGGCCGTCGAGGACCAGGCGACCGACCGGGCGTTCCGCATCGGCCAGCGCCGCCGGGTGCAGGTCCGCAAGTTCGTCTGCGCCGGCACGGTCGAGGAGAAGGTGGCCGCGATGATCGCCGACAAGCGGAGCCTGGCCCGGCGGGTGGTGGGCAGCGGCGAGCAGTGGGTGACCGAGCTGTCCACCGACACGCTGCGGGAGCTGTTCGCGCTGGAGTCCGGGGCGGTGGTCGAGTGACCACACCGGACGGAGGGTCGCGCTTCGCCGGGTTCGGCCCGCCCCGGCGGGTGGAGGGCGGGCTCAAGGCGCGCAGCACCAAGGGGGCGATCGGGCGTTCGTGGTGGTCCCGCCGCTTCCTGGAGGTGCTGGAGTCCTTCGCGCTCGGCACCCGGCTCACCCGGGGCCGGGCGTACGCGCGCCGGGGGCAGGTGCTCCGGCTCGACGTCGCGCCGGGGCTGGTCACCGCCGCCGTGCAGGGGTCCCGGCCGGATCCCTATCCGGTGCGGATCGGGCTGGCCGCATACCCGGACGGCGTGTGGGAGCGGATCGAGGCGGAGCTGGCCGGGCAGGCGTTCTTCAGCGCCCGGCTGCTCTCCGGTGACCTGCCGGCCGAACTGGAGGAGTTGTTCGCCGCGGCGGACGCGCCGCTCTTCCCGGCCACGATCGGTGAGCTGGACCAGCACTGCGGCTGCCCCGACTTCGCGGTGCCGTGCAAGCACCTCGCGGCGACCTTCTACCTGCTCGCGGAGGCGTTCGACGCCGACCCGTTCCAGCTCCTGCACTGGCGTGGGCGGTCCCGGGGCGCGCTGCTCGACCGGCTGCGTACGCTGCGCGGCGCCGCCGACCCCGGCGGCGCGCCGGCCGCCCCGGCGGTGGCCCCGGACGGGCCGGTCGTGCCGGCGGACGCGGACTCCGGGCCGGCGCGGCCCGTGGCCGGTGCGGGACGGGTGCTGGCGGGGCTGCCGGCCGTCCCGCCGGACGACGAGGTCGACCGGTTCTGGGTGTCCCCGGTGGCGCTGCCGGACCGGCCGCCCACCCTGGCCACCGGGCCGGAGCTGCTGCTGCGCCAGCTCGGCCCGCCGGGGGCCGCGATCGGCGGCCCCGGCCTCGTCGAGCGGCTCCGCCGGGCGTACCGGGAGTTCGGCCGCGGTGAGGCCGGGCCGGACCCGGGCTGACCGTCGCCGGCGGCGCCGCCGTCATAGCCAGCGTCGGCGGAACCGCCACATGAGGCAGGCGTTGGCGAGCAGCACCACGGCGCAGATCGCGCCGGCCATTCGCCCGGCCAGTACGGTCATCGCCGGCAGCGAGGCCCACAGCACGATCGTCAACAGCATCAGGTACCGGCCTCGGCGGCCCCGGGCCCGGTGGTCGAGCCGGGCGAAGAACTGCGGGTCACTCTCCCGCAGTTGGCGGGTGATCTGTTCGAACCTGCGCTGATCCTCTTTGCTGAGCATGGCGGTGCCTTCCCCTCACGGCTTCAGCGGTTCGGCGGCATACCCGGAACGGAGGCGGGTCACGCGCTGCTCCCACCGCTACTTTCGGCGGGGCCGGACAGGTGCGCACGCACCGGCCGGACACCTCAGCGCAGGCTTATCCGTGCCTTAAGTTTCCCTCAGCGGTTGAACGCCGCCAGCAGCGTCGCGAGGGGCGGAAACGTCACGTCCGGGCGGGGACCGCCCGGGTCGCCCCTGCTCCGGAGGCCGCCGGGCATCGACGGTCGCCCCGGGGTTCCGCCGGCCGGCCTGAGCACCGTCTTAAGTGCCCTCGCGGCCGCCGTCGGCGCGCCTTGAGCGCCCGGAGACGCGTGGTTACTTTCCCGTAGCAACTCCTCCGGCAACCGTCGCCGCCCCTCCGCCCACCCCCGGGTCGCAGGCGTGCCGGCGCTCGAAGAAAACGGGAAGCTACATGGCCGACCTGAACGTGCCACCGCGTCGACCCCGGGACGATCGCGGTTGGGACGGATACCAGCACCCCCATCCGGACGGGTACCGCGACAACGCCATGCCGTACGCCGGTCCCGGCGGTTACCCCACCTCCGCGGCGCCCGCGTCCGGCCCGCAGTGGGTCGGGCCCGACGGCTTCGCCAGTGGCCACCACCCCCAGCCGTCCGGCGGGTACGCCCCGCCGCCCGCACCGGGACTGCCCAACCTGGACGACGACGACGAGCCGCGCCGCGGCCGGCGGCGGGCACTCGCCGCGATCGGTGGCGCGGCGGTCGTCGCCGGTGGCGCGGCCCTCCTGTCCCCGCAGATCCGGGGCCTGTTCTCGGACGACCCGGTGGCGGGCGACGCGACCGGCACCGTGGTCACCGACGGCACCGCCGCCCGCCCGAGCGGCCAGCAGCCCAGCACGGTGCGCACCTACACCGAGCAGAACGAGAGCTACATGGGCTCCCGGGCCGGCGCGGCGCTCAAGCGCAACGCGCCCGCCGGCGGCCGGGTCTTCGCCAGCCCGGCGGCCGCCGCGGCGGCGACCGAGGTGACCGTCAAGACCGTGCTCGCCAAGGACCCGATCCGCCACCTGGCCAGCCGGACCACGTTCGGGCCGACGCCGAAGGTGCTCGCCGACATCAAGCGGCTCGGCATCGACGACTGGCTGCGCCTGCAGCTCCAGCCGGAGAAGATCGCGCCCACGAAGGCCGAGCTGAAGCTGGCCGAGCTGCCGACCCTCAAGCTGACCCCGACCCAGCTGCGCGACCAGCGGGACCAGCTCAACGAGCGGGGCGCCCAGCCGGAGCGGGAGACGGTGGACGCCACCATCGCCCGGCAGATCTGGTCGGACCGCCAGCTCTTCGAGGTGATGGTCGACTTCTGGAACGACTTCCTGCACGTGGCGGCCGACTTCGACGGCGGCGAGATCTACCGCAACTCCTTCGACCAGGACGTCATCCGCAAGCACGCGCTGGGCAGCTACCCGGAGATGCTGGTGGCCGCCAACAAGCACCCGGCGCTGCTCATCTACCTGAACCAGACCGACTCGCGCAAGGACGCGGTCAACGAGAACCTGGCCCGGGAGAACCTGGAGCTCTACTCGGTCGGCGTCGACGGCGGCTACACCGAGAAGGACGTCCGCCAGGCCGCCATGCTGCAGACCGGACGGGGTGTCGCCGACGGCAGGTACCGGTTCTTCCCGGAGCGGCACTACGTCGGCAAGGTCAAGATCCTCGGGTTCAGCCACGCGAACAACTCGACCGACCCGAAGGTCGCCGACAAGGTGATCGACCAGTACATCACCTACATCGCGCTGCACGCCTCGACCGCCCGGTACGTGGCGAGCAGCCTCGCCACCCGGTTCGTCTCGGACACCCCGCCGAAGTCCCTCGTGGACCGGCTGGCCAAGGCGTACACGACGAACAAGGGGCAGATCCGGCCGGTGCTGGCCACGCTGTTCAGCTCGTCGGAGTTCTGGGCCTCGGTGGGGCAGAAGGTCCGCCGCCCGATGGAGTACCTGGTGGCCACCTACCGGTCGCTGGGCGTGGGGCCGGAGGCGTCCGCGGGCTTCGAGGGCGACAAGCGGCGCACCCCGTTCGCCCAGGGGCTGCGGCAGATCCAGGACAAGCTGCGCGAGCTGGGCCAGTACCCGATGGGCAAGCCCACCCCGGACGGCTACGCCGACGTCTACGTGGCCTGGACCTCCGCCGGCACCATGGTCGACGGCTGGAACGAGGCCGGCGACCTGATCGGCGCCTACCGCAAGCAGTTCACCTACGTCCGGCCGGAGAAGCTGGTGGCGAAGCCGCCGACGACCGCCGGGGCGTACGTGGACGCGCTGGCCCAGCGGCTGGTGCACCAGAAGCTGAGCGCCAAGGAGAAGGCCCTCGTGCTCGCTGTCGCCGGGGTGTCGGCCGGCACCAAGGTCGACGCCACCTTCAACGGGGCCATCGCCGCGGTCGCGCGGACGATCCTCGCGTCCCCCCAGCACCACCTCCGGTGAGGCATTCGATGGAGATGACCGTGAACCCGTACCCCCTGCACCCCGAATGCCCCGACCTGCGCCGGCTGGCCGACAACCCGGCCGAGGCGTTGCTGCGCGCGGAGGCCGACATCGTCGCGGCCGAGAACGCCGCCGAGGCGGACCGGTACCGCCGGCTGGAGGAGCTGGAGGAGGCCCAGCAGGACGGCCGGGGCGTCACCCGGCGTACCTTCGTCGCCGGCGCCGCGGCCACCGCGACCGCCCTGGCCACCGCCCAGTTCGTCACCACCTCGGCGTCCTTCGCGGCGACCAAGACCGGCACCCTGATCCACGTCTTCCTCTACGGCGGGCTGGACGGGCTGAGCCTGGTCGCCCCGGCCGACGACCCGGTGCTCGGCAAGGCCCGCCCCGACCTGCTGCTCGGCAACGACTCGCTGGCCCTCGGCCGCGGCTTCAAGCTGACCAGCGCGTTCGCCCCGCTGGACAAGTGGCTGAAGGCCGGCCAGCTCGGCTTCGTGCCGGCGGTGTCCGACCCGCGGCTGTCCCGCAGCCACTTCCAGGCCGCCGACGCCTGCAACCTGGGCGGCCTGCCCGGCGAGACCGGCGGCCGGGGCTGGCTGGACAGCCTTGTCGACACCCTCGGCAAGGGCACCGCGTTCCGCAGCGTCGGCATCGGCAGCACCCTGCCCCGCTCGCTGGTCGGCGTGAACGGCGCGATCTCCCTCAACAACGTCGGGGAGCTGCGGCTCAACGGCGACGACAAGTACCGCGCGGCGACCGAGAAGGCCATCCGCGGCCTGTTCACCGGGATCAACCACCCGGTCGAGGAGGCGGTCATCGAGGGCATGGGCGCGCTGGCCACCGCGCAGAAGCTGGCCGCGAAGCCGTACGCGGCCGCCGCCGGGGTGAAGTACGAGGGCGTCGGGTACGCGTTCCAGCAGCTCGCCCAGCTCATCAAGGGCGGGGCGAACGTCCGGGTGGCGACGGTCGGCATGGGCGGCTACGACACCCACGAGAACCAGGGCACCCGGGAGGGCGGCCAGCTCTGGCGCCGGCTCAACGAGCTGGCCAACGCGATGGCGGCGTTCTTCACCGACCTCGGCGACCGGGCCGCCGACGTGACGGTCATGGTGTCCAGCGAGTTCGGCCGGCGGGTCGCCTCGAACCAGGGCGGCACCGACCACGGGCACGGCGGGGTGGTCACCATCCTGTCCGGGCGCAAGCTCGCCGGCTCGCTCCTGGGCACCTGGAACGGGTTGAACGATCTCGACAGCGGAGACGTACCCGAGTACAACAACATGTTCAACGTCTACGGGTCGGTCGCGCAGGGACGGTTCGGACTGACGACCGCGCAGGTGGACAAGGTCTTCCCCCGGCAGAAATACACCCCCGTGAAGTTGTACGCGTGACCTATCAGGACACCTTCGCCGCCGGCCGCCGCAGCGGGGCATCCGCCCCGTACGGCGGCCGTCCGGCTGCCCCCGTACCCCCGGGTCGGCCGCGTCGCGGGCCGGGTGGACGGCGGGCGCTGGCCGCCGCCCTCTGGCTCGGCCTGGTCGCCGCGGTCCTGCCCTGGTGGCTCGCCACCCCGCCCGGCTCGCTGGCCGACACCACCCACGTGCTGACCGCGGCCGGCCGGATCACCGGCCTGGTCGCCGGCTACCTGCTGCTGGTCCAGGTGCTCATGATGAGCCGGCTCGGGATCCTGGAGCGCTGGCTGGGCGGCGAGCGGCTGTCCCGGGTGCACCGGGACCTCGGCGCCACCCTGCTGGTGGCGGTCCTCGCCCACCTGGCGCTGCTGGTCGTCGGGTACGCCCGGCTGGAACGCAACTCGATCCTCGGCCAGGTCGGCGCCCTGCTGACCCACTACGAGGACATGGTCTCCGCCTTCGTGGCGACCGGCATCATGGTGGCGGTCGGGCTCACCGCGGTCCGGGGCGTCCGCCGGCGGATGCCCTACGAGCTCTGGTACCACCTGCACCTGACCAGCTACCTCGCCCTGCTGCTCGGCTACGGCCACCAGTTCAGCAACGGCGCCCAGCTCTACGAGCCGGGCCCGGTGCGCACCGGCTGGATCGCCGCGTACCTGCTGGTGGTGGCCGCGCTGGTGTGGGGGCGGCTGGTCGCCCCGCTGCGCTTCAACCTGCGGCACCGGCTGCGGGTCGCCGACGTGGTGGCGGAGAGCCCGGACACCGTCTCGATCTACCTGACCGGGCACCGGCTCAACCAGATCGACCTGCTCGGCGGCCAGTACTTCCGCTGGCGCTTCCTCAACCCCGGCGGCTGGTGGCAGTCGCACCCGTTCTCGCTCTCCGCGGCGGGCAACGGCCGCTGGCTGCGGCTCACCGTGAAGGTCGTCGGCCGGCACACCGCCGACCTGCGGGATCTCACCCCCGGCACCCGGGTCTGGGCGGAGGGCCCGTCCGGCACCTTCACGGCCGCGCACCGCACCCGGGAGCGCGCCCTGCTGATCGCCGGCGGCAGCGGCATCGGCCCGCTGCGGGCCATGCTGGAGGAGCTGCCGCCCGGGGCGGCGCTCATCTACCGCGCCCGCACCCCGGCCGACGTGCTGCTGCACAACGAGCTGGACTGGCTCGCCCAGGCCCGGCACACCTCGGTCTGGTACGTGGTCGGCTCCCGCGACGACCCCGGCCCCCGGCAGGTGATGAGTCCGGAGGGGCTGCGCCGGCTGGTGCCCGACCTGAACAGGCGCGACGTCTACCTGTGCGGCCCGGGTGGCCTGGTCGAGGAGGCGGTCCGGGCGCTGCGCCGGGCCGGCGTGCCGCGCCGGCAGATCCACCTCGCCACCTTCGAGCTGTAGAGAGGCCCGCCCATGCGTCGCGCGCTCCTCGCGATCACCGGCCTGGCCGCCGGCACCACCGCGCTGGTGGTGCTCAAGGGCGCCCCCGGCACCGGCCAGGCAGCCCAGGACCGGCCCGTCGCCGCGGCCCCCGTCGCCCCCGGCGGGTCGGCGGCCCCCGAGCCGACCCCGGGTGCCGCCACCCCCTCCGCCCGGCCGAGCGCGTCGGCGAAGCCCACCGCGAAGCCCGGCCCCAGCCGCACCCCGGCCGCCCGGGGCGGCACCACGGCCCGGGCCACCACCGCCGCGCCGCGGGCCACCACCAAGGCGCCGACGGTCACCACCCGCACGGTGACCGGCCCGACGGTCGCCTACCGGTACGGCTCCCTGCGGGTGCAGATCACCCTGAGCGGCAGCCGGATCGTCGACGCCACCGGCCTCGACATGCCGGTCGGCGGTCAGGAGGGCCTGCGCGCCGACGACGTGCAGGCCCGCTACAGCGGCAGCTCGGGCGAGGTGGTCGCCAAGCAGAGCGCCAACCTGAACACCGTCTCGGGGGCCACCTACACCAGCACCGCCTACAAACAGTCGCTCCAGGCCGCGCTGGACAAGGCGTGAGCGTGGGGGCCGCGGTCCGGCCGGGTCTGCGCCGGGTCGAACAGATCATGGGTACGGCGATCAGCCTCGAGCTGGCCGACGACCTGCCCGCCGCCACCCTTCACGAGCTGGCCGAGGGCACCTTCGCCTGGCTGCGCGAGGTGGACGCGCGGTTCAGCACCTACCGGACGGACAGCGAGGTGTGCCGCCTGGACCGGGGCGAGCTGCCGCCGGCCGAGGCGTCGGCCGACCTGCGGGCGGTCCTCGAACGCTGCGCCGACCTGTGGACCGGCACCGACGGCTTCTTCGACGCGTACGCCACCGGGCGGCTCGACCCGTCGGGCTACGTCAAGGGCTGGGCGGCGCAGGTGGCCTCGGACCGGCTGGTCGAGGCCGGCGCCCCGAACCACTGCGTGAACGCCGGCGGTGACGTCCGGGTCCGCGGCAACCCGGTCACCGGCGGCCCGTGGCGCATCGGCGTCCGGCATCCCTGGGACCCGGCCGCCACCTGCCTCGTGCTGACCGGCACCGACCTGGCGGTCGCCACCTCCGGCGTCTACGAGCGCGGTCACCACGTCGTCGACCCCCGCCGGGGCGCCCCGGCCGTGGGCCTGCGCTCGGTCACCGTGGTGGGCCCCGACCTCGGCGTCGCCGACGCCTACGCCACCGCCGCCGTGGCCATGGGGGAGCCCGGCATCGGCTGGCTGGACCGCCTGCCCGCGCCCTGGCGGCACGCGGTGGTGACGGACGACGGCCGCCTCCGGCACTCCCGCGACCTCCCGTCGAGCGCCTGAGGGCGCGGGACGGGGGTCAGCGGAGCGGGCGGTGCGTGGTGGCGGGGCGGGAGCCGCGCGGGCGCGAGCCGCGGGGCCGGGTGCCCCACGGGCGGGTGAAGGCCCAGCGGTACGGGCGGCGCCGGTGCGGCGGTGGCTCGGTGCCGCCGCTGTGGCGGGCCGCGTCGTCCTCGGACATGTTCCACCCCCGCTCCGGCGCTTCTGCGCCTCCGGGAGGCACAACGAGTGCGACGCCGGTGAGGTCGCTGCCCGGGAGCCGCCGGTCAGCAGCCGCGCCGGGGGAGGGGGAGCTGGCCGGGGAGCAGTTCCGGGGCCAGCGTGATCCCGGCCGCCCGTAACGCCGCGATCAACGCGTTCTGCACCAGGTACGAGTCGGGCAGCCGCCAGCGGGCCTGTTCGGGGGCGACCGCCCAGCGGACCGTCCCCTCCGGCAGCCGGGTCGGCGGGGCCGGGATCCACGAGCCGGGACCGTGCCGGACCACGTGGAAACAGTGGTCCAGTTCCGGGCGCAGCGGGTCGCCGGGGCGCACCAGGAACATCCAGCGGCCGGTGGGGGTGACCAGCACCGGCCCGCGTACGCCGAAGCCGGCCGGATGGGTGGCGAGCGTGTCCAGCACCCGCCGGCCCAGGTGGGCCGCCACCTCCAGCACGTCGAACGCGTGCCCGGTGGGCAGCAGCACCCCGTGCGGGCGGCTGCGCCACCAGGTGGCCACCCGGGCCGGGTCGGCGCTCGCCGCGTGCTCCCAGTTCTCCAGGGCGGGGTGGCAGCCGACCGTGGGGCAGCCGGCCCGGCCGCAGACGAAGCGGCTGTTCGCCAGGCAGGCGCCGGGGGTCACCGGCCAGCCGTGCGCGGCGTACCGGACGGCGACCCGGCGGAGCCGGACCCGTTCCAGCGGCGACAGGTGAGCCACGCGCGGTCCGACATTCCCCCACATGTGTCCCATCCCCTCTCGCCCGCCCGGAACTGTCCACACACCACACGTCGAACGCCGTCACTGCCGTAACCCACGCTCGTTGATCTGACGAACGGCTGATGCAACTTGCACGAAAACTACGAGAACTGGCTGTACGGTCGACGTACAGACTGTGCGACCAGCGAAAACCTGAGAACCGACGGGCCGTTGCGAAGGTCGACCGGGGGAGATCAGCCGGACGCGGGCAGGGGGAGGGATGGGGAGATGGACGAGCTACCCATAGGCCGGCGGGTCGCGTACTGGCGGAGCCGGCGCAAGATGTCCCAACAGGTCTTCGCCGACCGGCTCGGCAAGTCCAAGAGCTGGGTGGACAAGGTGGAGCGCGGCGTCCGGCGGCTGGACAAGTTCTCCGTGCTCTACGAGATCGCCGACATCCTCCAGGTCGACGTGCAACTGCTCCTCGGCAAGGACCCGGAGCGGCGTACCGACGCCCTCAACTGCATCGACCAGGTCGAGGTCGAGGAGATCCGCGCCGCGCTGGAGCGCTACGACTCGATGAGCGCGTACTTCGACGCGGCGCCCTACCCCCCGCCGCTGACCGACATGCGCAAGGCGGTCAACCACGCCTGGCTCACCTACCAGTACGGCCGCTACGGCATGCTCACCCGGGCCCTGCCCAAGCTGCTGCGCGACGCCCAGGCCGCCGACGCCGGCTACGGCGGCGACCAGGCCCGGGAGGCCGCCCACCTGCTCGGGCAGGTCTACCAGATCGCCTCCTCGGTGCTGCGCAAGCTCGGTGAGTGCGACCTGTCCTGGCTGGCCGCCGACCGCTCGATGGCGGTCGCCCAGCGGGCCGACGACCCCCTGCTCGCCGGCATCGCCACCACCCGGGTCTGCAACGCCCTCGTCGCGATGGGCCGCCCCCGCCCCGCGCTCGAACTCAACGTGCGGATCGCCAACCGGCTGGCCCCCGGCGGCGAGAACGACGTCCGGCCCGAACGCCTCTCGGTCTACGGGATGCTGCTGCTCCAGGGCGCCATGGCCGCCGCCCGCATCGGCGACTCGGCGACGGTGGACGACCTGCTGACCGGGGCGGCCGAGGCGGCCACCCTGCTCGGCGGGGACCACAACCACTACTGGACCTCGTTCGGCCCGACCAACCTGGAGCTGCACCGGGCCGCCGCCGCCGTCGAGCTGGGCGACGGCGGCCGGGCGGTGGAGACCCACCACCGGCTGGCCGAGCCCGCGTTCAACGCGCTGCTGCCCGAGCGGCGCGCGCACCACCTGCTGGACATCGCCCGCGGCTTCGCCCAGATCGGCGACGTCGCCAACGCCGGGGACATGCTGCTCCGCGGCGACCGGCTCGCGCCCTCCGAGATCCGCTGCCGGCCCATCGCCCACGAGGTGATGTCGGACGTGCTCCGTCGCACACGGGGTGCGCCGCCTTCGCCGATCGCGGAGTTGGCTGAGCACATGGGAGTCGGAGTATGAGCGCCGGTCGGGTCCTATGACCGGTTCGCACACCAGCAACGGGCACCGTCGGGTGCTCTACGTCATCGCCTGCGGTTCGCCGCTGGCCCGTCACGTCGGCCGGCTGGTCGACCTCGCCCAGCAGGACGGCTGGCAGGTCTGCGTGGTGACCACGCCGGACGGCGCGAAGTTCGTCGACCGGACGGCGTTGGCCCGGCAGACCGGCCACCCCGTCCGCACCCACTACAAGAACCCGGGCGACCCGGACGTGCTGCCCCCGGCGGACGCCATGCTGGTCTGCCCGGCGACGGTCAACACCGTCAACAAGTGGGCGGTCGGCATCGCCGACACCCTCGCCCTCGGCCTGCTGGTCGAGGGGCAGGGGATGGGGGTGCCGATCGCGGCCGTGCCCTACACCAACGTGGCGATGGCCGCGCACCCCGCGTTCCGGGCCAGCCTGGCCCGGCTGCGCGAGTGGGGGATCCGGGTGGTCTTCGGCGACCACGTGGTGCCGCTGCACCCGCCGGGCACCGGTGAGCGGCACCTGGACGCCTTCCCGTGGGCGGCCGGCCTGGCCGCCCTGCGCGCCGCGCCACGCCCGGCCGCCCCGGTCGGCTGACCGCCGCCGCACCGGCCGGCGGGATCCGCCCCGCCGGCCCGGTCCGGGCCAGCCGGCCCGCGACGGGGCCCGACGCCGGTAAGCTGGCCGGCCGTGAGCACAACCGGATCGCCGCCCACGGTCGCCGACGTGGTGGCCGCGCTCGACCGGCGCTACCCGCCCGCCTGGGCCGAGGAGTGGGACCGGGTCGGGCTGGTGCTCGGTGAGCCCGAGACCCCCGTCCGGCGGGTCGCCTGCGTGGTCGACGTGGTCCCGGAGACGGTGGCCGAGGCGCTCGCGGCCGGGGCCGACATGATCGTCGCGCACCATCCGCTGCTGCTGCGCGGCGTCTCGTCGGTGGCCGCCACCACGTACAAGGGGCGGATCGTGCACCGGCTGATCAAGGCCGACGTGGCGCTGTATGTCGCCCACACCAACGCCGACGTGGCCGATCCCGGGGTGTCCGACGCCCTGGCCACCCGGTTCGGGCTGACCGGGCTGCGCCCGCTGCACCCGCCCCGCCCCGGTTCGCCCGCCGCCGGCCCCGGCCGGGGCATCGGCCGGATCGGCGAGCTGCCCACCCCGCTCACGCTGGCCGAGCTGACCCGGCACGCCGCCGCCGTGCTCCCCGTCACCGCCTGGGGAGTTCGCGCCGCCGGGGATCCCGGGCGTATGGTTCGTACCCTCGCCGTCAGCGGCGGCTCGGGGGACAGCTTCCTCGCCGAGGCGACCGCGGCCGGGGTGGACGCGTTCCTCACCGCCGACCTGCGGCACCATCCCGCCGGTGAGCACCTCGCCGCCGGCGGCCCCGCCCTGCTGGACGCCGCCCACTGGGCGACCGAGCGACCCTGGCTGGACGACCTGGCCGCCCACCTGCGGGACGAGCTGGGCGTCGAGACCACGGTGTCCGACCTGGACACCGACCCGTGGACCGTGCACGCCGCCGCACCCCGACCGGACGACAAGGAGCCCCGACCGTGAAGGCTGACCCGAAGGTGCAGCGCCGCCTGCTCGACCTGCAGGCGATCGACACCACGCTCGCCCAGCTCGCCCACCGCCGCCGGACACTGCCGGAGCTGGCCGAGCTGGAGGCCCTGGCGCGCGAGCTCTCCGCGCTGGAGGACGAGCGGGTCCGCGCCCAGGTGGCCGTGGACGACCTGGACCGGGACATCGCCCGGCTGGAGAAGGACGTCGACCAGGTCCGGGCCCGCAAGACCAAGGACGAGAACCGCCTCGCCGCGGGCACCGGCCCGGCCCGTGAGCTGGAGGCGCTCCAGCACGAGCTGGCCTCGCTCAACCGCCGGCAGAGCGACCTGGAGGACGCCGAGCTGGAGCTGATGGAGCAGCGGGAGACCGCGCAGGGCGTGCTGGACGGTGTCGAGCGGCGGATCGCCGAGGCCCGGGACCGGCGCGTCGCCGCCGAGCAGCGCCGTGACGACAGCCTCGCCGAGATCGCCAAGGAGGAGGAGTTCAAGCGCGGCGCCCGCCAGCCGCTGGCCGGCGACCTGCCCGCCGACCTGGTCGCCCTCTACGACAAGATCCGCACGGACACCGGCCTCGGCGCGGCGCTGCTCACCGGCGCCCGCTGCGGAGGCTGCCGGCTGGAGCTCTCCGGCGCCGACCTGGCCCGGATCCGCAAGGCCGACCCGGACGACGTGGTCCGCTGCGAGGAGTGCCGGCGGATCATGGTTCGGACCAACGAGTCCGGGCTGTAGCCGTCATGGCGGTGCGCGCGGTCGTGATCGAGGCCGACGGCGGGTCCCGGGGCAACCCGGGTCCGGCCGGCTACGGCGCGGTGGTCCGGGACCCGGCGACCGGCGAGGTGCTGGTCGAGCGGGCCGAGGCGATCGGCACGGCCACCAACAACGTGGCCGAGTACCGGGGCCTGATCGCCGGGCTGGAGGCCGCCGCCGAGCTGGGCGCGGCCGAGGTGGAGGCCCGGATGGACTCCAAGCTGGTGGTCGAGCAGATGTGCGGCCGCTGGCAGATCAAGAACCCCGGACTGCGGCCGCTCGCCGCGCAGGCCGCCGGGCTGGTCGGCCGCTTCGACAGCGTGCGGTTCAGCTGGGTGCCCCGGGAGCGCAACAAGCACGCCGACGCGCTGGCGAACGCGGCGATGGACGCGGCGGCCGGCCTGGCCCCGACCCGCCCGGTGGAGGCGCCGCGCGAGGCCGCCACCCCCGACCCGGCGGTGCGCGAGGTGGCCGCCCGGGCCGCGACCGGCCGGGCCACCGGCACCGACCCGGCCACCACGCCGGCCTCCTGGGAGCCGCGCCCGACCGAGGAGGCCACCCGGCTGATCCTGGTCCGGCACGGGGAGACCGAGCGGACCGTGCAGAAGCGCTACTCGGGGCGCGGCGACGTGCCGCTGACCGACCGGGGCCGGGCCCAGGCCCGGGCCACGGCCGCCCGGGTGGCGGCCCTCGCCCCGTCGGTCGCGGCCGTGGTCAGCTCGCCGCTCGCGCGGTGCGTGGCCACCGCCGAGGCGGTCGCCGCACTGGTCGGCAACCCGCCGGTACGCCCCGACGACGACCTCATCGAGTGCGACTTCGGGGTCTGGGAGGGGTGCACCTTCGCGGAGGTGCGCGAGGGCTGGCCCGGGGAGCTGGACGCCTGGCTGGCCTCCACCAGCATCGCCCCGCCGGAGGGCGAGTCGTTCGTCGCGGTGGCCGAGCGGACCGGCCGGGCCGTCGACCGGCTCCGGAAGGCGTACCCGGGGGAGACCGTCGTGGTGGTCTCCCACGTCTCGCCGATCAAGCTGGTGCTGCGCGACGCCCTCGCGGCCGGCGACGCCTTCCTGCACCGGCTCTACCTGGACACCGCGGGGATCTCGGTGCTCGACCTCTACCCGGACGGCGGCGTCGCGGTCCGCTCGGTCAACGACACCTCCCACCTCGCCGACGTCTGATTTCTTCCGGCGCCGTCCGGCCGCCCGCGCCGGCGGCGGCTCCCGCTCGGCGCGTCCGGCGCCGCGCCGCGACCGGGAGCCGCGGCCGTTCGGCGCACGCGGGCGGCCGCTCGGCGCATCGCCGTCCTCCGGTTGAACGTGACCGCGCTCACAGGGTCGTAGCCTCCGGCCGTCACATGGCTAGTTACGAGTTCCCGGAGGTGTGTCACATGGCAGCACCAGAACCGGAGGCGCCGACAACGGCGCGATCCAGGGCGAAGGACCACAGCCCCTGGAACTGGTTGCTCTTCATACCGATCGTGGTGCCGCTGATCCCGGCCTTCTTCAACGCCGACTCGCCCCGGCTGTTCGGCTTCCCGCGCTTCTACTGGCTGCAACTGGCCTGGATCATCCTCGGCGTGGCCACCACGACGCTGGTCTACCAGATGACGAAGAAGCGGGGTGACCGCTGATGTGGCGCGACCACCTCACCGAGATCATCGTCTTCAGCTTCCTCTTCCTGCTGGTCAGCGCCATGGGTTTCGTGGCGGCCCGGTGGCGGGCGCCGCGCGACATGGCCCACCTGGACGAGTGGGGCCTGGGCGGGCGCAGCTTCGGCGGCTGGATCACCTGGTTCCTGGTCGGCGGTGACCTCTACACGGCGTACACCTTCGTGGCGGTGCCGGCGCTGATCTTCGGGGCCGGGGCGGCGGGCTTCTTCGCCGTGCCGTACACGATCGTCATCTACCCGATGGTGTTCCTGGTGCTCTGCCGGCTCTGGTCGGTCTCGCACCGGCACGGCTTCGTCACCCCGGCGGACTTCGTCCGCAACCGGTTCGACTCGCCGATCCTCGCGCTGCTGATCGCGATCACCGGCATCGTGGCGACCATGCCGTACATCGCGCTGCAACTGGTCGGCATCGAGGCGGTGCTCAAGACGATGGGCGTGACCGGGGACAGCGCGCTGGCCCGGCACCTGCCGATCATCATCGCCTTCGCCATCCTGGCGGCGTACACCTACCAGTCCGGGCTGCGCGCGCCGGCGCTGATCGCCTTCGTCAAGGACTCGCTGATCTACATCGTGATCCTGGTGGCGGTCGTCTACCTGCCGTACAAGCTGGGCGGCTGGGGCGACATCTTCGACGCGGCCGACGCGAAGTTCAAGGCGTCACCCGCGCCCGGCGACGGCATCCTGCTCAACGCCAACAACCAGCTCCAGTACGTCACGCTCGCGTTCGGCTCGGCGCTGGCGCTGTTCCTCTACCCGCACAGCATCACCGGCGTGCTGGCCAGCCGGAACCGCGACGTGATCAAGCGGAACATGTCCGCGCTGCCGGCGTACAGCCTGCTGCTCGGGTTGATCGCGCTGCTCGGCTACATGGCCATCGCGGCGGGCGTGAAGCCGCTGCCCGGCGCCAAGGCCGGCAGCGTCGACGGCAACACCGTGGTGCCGCTGCTCTTCGACAGCCAGTTCCCGGACTGGTTCGCGGGCGTGGCGTACGCGGCCATCGGCATCGGCGCGCTGGTGCCGGCGGCGATCATGTCGATCGCGGCGGCGAACCTGTTCACCCGCAACATCTACAAGGAGTACCTGAAGCGGGACGCCAGCCCGGCGCAGGAGGCCAACGTCTCGAAGATCACCTCGCTGGTGGTGAAGGTCGGTGCGGTGGCCTGCATCGTCTTCCTCGACCCGCAGTTCTCCATCGACCTCCAGCTCATCGGCGGCGTGATCATCCTCCAGACGCTGCCGGCGGTGGCGCTGGGCCTCTACACCCGCTGGTTCCACCGGGGCGCGCTGATCGCCGGCTGGGTGGCCGGCATGGGGCTGGGCATGTGGATGCTCTACCAGATCGGGAACCCGGCGACCGGGAAGAAGCACTTCGCCGGCTCGGCCTTCCCGCTGGAGAAGTTCGGCTTCGACACGCAGAAGACGATCTACGTGGGCATCGTGGCGGTGCTGGTCAACCTGGCGGTGGCCGCGCTGCTCACCCTGGTGCTGCGGGCCGCGAAGGTGGCCGACGGGGTGGACGGCACCACCGCGGACGACTACTTCGCCGACGAGGGCGACCCGCGGGTCACCCCCGGTACGGAGCGCGACGCGGACGCCGCCCCCGAACCGGTCGCCTGAGCTGCTCCGGGGCCCCGGTCGCCACGACGGCGGCCGGGGCCTCGCCGCGCGCTCAGCGGCGGCGGGTGCGCGATTCGAGGGCCTCGTTGAGCCGGTGCAGCAGGTCCGCGAGGCTCTCCCGGTCGTCGGGGGACCAGGCGGCCAGGATGTCGCCGTAGAGCCGGGTCCGGGCGGCCCGCACCGCGGCCATCCGCTGGAGGCCAGCCGGGGTGGGTGAGATCACCGTGCCGCGCCCGTCGGCCGGATCCGGGGTACGCGCGATCAGCCCGTCCCGCTGCATGGCCGACACCTGGCGGGTGACCGTGGAGCCGTCCAGGTTCAGCCTCGTGGCCAGCGCGGAGACGTTCTGCGGGCCGGCGCCGGCCAGGTGCCGCAGGATCACGTACGCCGCCCGGTCCAGCACCCGGTGCTCGGCCGTGCCGGTGGCCCGGCGGGTCGCCTCGCCGAGCCGCAGGAGCATCGCCACCTCGGTCTCGATCCGGCCGAGGGTGGCCTCGTCCGCAGCGGTTCCCGTCGTCTCGTCGTCCCTCATAGCTGTATGATACAACTGATTTACCTGTAAGATACAGCTATCTGTCTGGAGGCGGAGTGGATCGGCGATCCGAACCCAACCGCAGTGCCATCTACGCCACCACCCTGGTGGCCTTCCTCGCCATCGCCGGCATCGCCGTGGTGGACCCGATCCTGCCCGCCATCGGCGAGGCGATCGGGGTGACCGCCTGGCAGGTCGAGCTGCTCTTCACCGCGTACATCGCGGTGATGGCGGTGGGCATGATCCCGGCGACCCTCGCCAGCGGGAAGTTCGGCTTCAAGCCGGTGCTGATCACCGGCGTCTCGGTGGTCGGCCTGGCCGCCATCCTCGCGTCGTTCAGCAACGACATCGTGCAGCTCTCCGTGCTGCGCGGCGTGTGGGGCCTGGGCAACGCGATGTTCTTCGCCACCGCCATGGTGGTGCTGGTCAACCTGGCCAACGACCGGGAATGGGTCGTCGGCCTCTTCGAGACCGCGCTCGGTCTGGGCTTCGCCGTCGGCCCGCTGATCGGCGGCCTGCTCGGCGAGGTGAGCTGGCGGCTGCCCTTCTTCGTCTGCGGCGTGTTCATGGTGCTGGCCCTGGCCGTGGCCTCGCGCAAGCTCCGCGAACCGGCCAACAAGCAGGCCCCCGTACGCCTCGGCGCGATCTTCTCGACCTACCGCAAGCCGGCGTTCGTCACCCTCTGCGTGGTCACCGCCGCCTACAACTTCGTCTTCTTCGTGGTGCTCGGCTACACGCCGCTCTACCTGCACCTCGACGTCATCCCGCTGGGCCTGGCCTTCACCGGCTGGGGCCTCGGCCTGGCCGCCGGCATCCTGCTGATCGGCCACCGGCTGGCGCACCGCATCGGCGCCGTGCAGACCGTCGGCATCGCCATCGCCGGCCTGCTGGTCTGCATGGTCCTCTTCGCCACCTCGACCGGCACCGCCATGTCGCTTGTGGTGCTGGTCCTCGCCGGCCTGTTCATGGGCCTCGCCAACGCCAACCTCACCGACCTCGCCCTGGGCCTCGGCTCCAGCGACCGGCGGGTCGCCACCGGCGCCTTCAACCTGGTCCGCTGGGGTGCCGCCGCGCCGGCCCCGATCATCTCCGGCAAGCTCGCCGAGCACTCGCTCGCCCTGCCGTTCTGGGTCGGCTTCGGGGTCCTCGCCGTCGGCGTGCTGGTCTACCTCGCCTTCGCGCACCTGATGGCCGCCGGCTACGGCGAGCGGGTGCTCTGGTCCCGGTGGAACTCCGCCGCCCGCCGCAACGAGCACGCCCCCGAGGAGCCGGTCGGCGAGGCGTACTGAGTTGGGAAGGGGCCCCTCGCGCCGGGGCCCCTTCCCACCCGGTCAGCCGAGGGCGCGGTAGAGCAGGTAGAGGCCGATCACCGTGCCGAAGACCACGATGACGGTCCGCAGCACCACCGGCGGGAGCCGGCGGACCAGCCGGGCACCCACGTACCCGCCGACAAGCGTCGCCGGCGCGACCACCGCGACCGCGGCCCAGTCGACCGGACCGAAGAGCGCGAACACCACGAGCGTGGTCAGCCCCACCACGGCCGAGAGCAGGTTCTTGATGGCCGACACCCGGGCCAGCGTGGCATCCAGCACGAGGGCCAGACCGGCCACCAGCATCACCCCGAGCGCCGCGCCGAAATAGCCGCCGTACACCGTGCCCAGCGCGACCATGACCTGCACCGTGAGGGTGCGGCGGCGCGGGCCGATGTCGGCCGGATGGCCGACCAGCCGGCGCAGCGGGTCCTGGAAGGCCAGCACGGCGGTCGCGCCCAGCACCAGGAACGGCACCACCAGTTCGAACGCGCGCGCCGGGGTGGCCAGCAGCAGCACGCAACCGACGATCGTGCCGCCCACCGCCGTCGGCAGCAGCGGCCAGAGCGCCCGCCCCCGGGGCAGGTCCGCCCGGCTGCCCGCCACGCTGGCCACGTAGCCGGGGAAGACCGACACCGAATTGCTGACGTTCGCGGGGACCGGGGGCAGGCCGATCGCGATGAGGGCCGGGAAGGTGATCAGGGAGCCGCCCCCGGCCACCGCGTTGACCGTGCCCGCGGCGAGACCGGCGGCAACCAGCAGCGCGACGTCGGAGAGGTTCATGATCCCGCAGGCTAGCCCGCCCGAGCCCCGCACGCAGGACCACCCTGCGCGCACCGCGCGGCGGGCCGGGGTGGAAATGGGCGCGGGGGCGCCGTCGTTAGGATGAGTGCGCGACGGACGAGTCGACCGGGCGGTCGCGTCGGCGGGCTGAGGCCCGCCGCCGAGGAACGTCCGGACTCCACAGGGCAGGGTGGTTGCTAACGGCAACCCGGGGTGACCCGCGGGACAGTGCCACAGAAAACAGACCGCCGGCCCGACACGGGACGGTAAGGGTGAAACGGTGGGGTAAGAGCCCACCAGCATCCCGGGTGACCGGGATGGCTCGGTAAACCCCACCCGGAGCAAGGCCAAGAAAGGGTCGTCACCGCAAGATGGCGGCCCGCGCAGACGCTTGAGGGCGGCCCGCCCGATGTCTGCGGGTAGGCCGCTGGAGCCTGCCGGCGACGGTAGGCCGAGATGGATGGCCGCCGCCGGCCGCCCTTCGGGGCGTGCCGGTCACAGAATCCGGCGTACAGGTCGACTCGTCCGTCGCCCACCAGGCCGGCCGCCACGCCGATCACTGTTGGCTGCGGCTACGAGGAAAGCTGCTTCCAGTGCCCCTCGGAGACGACCTCGACGCTGCCGTCGATCACCTTGATGGCCGTCTGGTCGTCGATCGCGTACGCCGGACCCGCGATCTCGGCCACCCACTTCTCGGCACCAGCCATGGTGTTGTCCGGCTCGAGACCCAGATGCGGGAAGATCGAGAAGTCGACGACCCCCAGTGTGCGGTCGTCGGGCGCGAACTTCCACTCGACGAAGTCCGCACCGATCCGGGGAGTCAGCACCATGCTCCCCGCACTCAACCCCACCCAGACCGTGTCCCGCAGCGACGGCAGGAGGTCCGCCAGCCCGGACTGCCGCATCCAGTGGCACAGGTACGTCGCATCGCCGCCCGCCACGAGGATGACGTCAGCCTCCCGGACCCAGGAGACCCACCGCTGCTCGCCGATGCTGGGCAGCGCTGACAGCTCGAGGACGCCCAGCGACTTCCAGCCCAGGCCGCACATGGGTAGCGGCGTCTCACCGGTGATGAAGCGCCAGGCCGAGGCCGGCCCGCCCATGGGGTAGGCCGCCGTAGGGATGCAGAGGGCACTGGATTCGGCGATCGGCTTGCCCAGCAGGTCGACCAGCGCATCGCGGATGCTCGGGTTCGTGACGCCCGCGGACGTGAGAAGAAGCTTCACGCTTGCCTCCTGTACGTAGCGCTCATGACGCTCTCCTCGAGAGTCGGGAGTCGAGAGTCGCGAGATCGGGTGTGCAGGAATACAGACTGGACACCGTAGCGAAACTCATCGCCGTGCCACACCGCCGGTTCCGATGCCGGCGCTGCTGGTTCCCGCGGCCGCCGTCCGCGGTCTGAACCCCTGCCCCCGTCGGCTCGTGCCGGCTGTGCCCGGCACGGACGATGCTGAGCCTTGTCCCGGGGAAAGGTGCAGCACCGACAGGTGGCCTGCCGAGCACGCACGCCGGACGCAGGCCATCCAGCGCATGTCGCGGTCGCGCCGCCGGGGGTACGCCCGCGAATCCGAGCCCCTCCGGCGGGGGAGCGGAATCCCCTCAGGAGGGGAGGCGTGGTGTCGCCGAATCAATGATCTTGGTGGTATGAGAGTTCACGCCGGCCCTCGTTGGGCCTACGGCACGTTCGCGTGGCTGATGCTTTTCGTCGTGTCCCACGTGGTGGCGGTGTTCCTGCCCGGTGACGATCCGACCGGTGACGGACCCTGGAGTCTGCGGACGTACGTGATCTTCAACATCGTTCTCATCCTCATGTCGGCCGTCGGGGCGGCTGTCGTCGTCGCCACCGTCCGGCCGTGGGGGCGACGCGTACCCCGATGGATGCTGCTCGCGCCGCTGTGGTTCGGCAGCGCGCTGCTCGTCGTCCGCGGGGTTCCCGGGATGGTCGAGAACCTGCTGATGGCCGCGGGCGACCGCGGCGGCTTCGTGGGGACGGACGACATCTCCACGGCTGAGTTCTGGGCCGGGATCGGGATCAACACCTATTTCTTCGTGGGCGCGGTGCTGCTCGCGGTGACGACGGTCTCCTACTCCCGCGGATCCGCGCCGGACGGTCTGCCGCGGATCCGTCAGGAGACGGCTGCCATCGCACTGCCCTCGCCGGCTGGTCCTGCCACGCCCGGAAAAACCGTTGCGCGTGACCGGCGCCGGATGTCTGGTTGATCGGCCGCCGGTACCGGAGGGAACGTGCCATGTCGCTGCCCGCCCCCACGCTGCACACCACCCGCCTGAGGCTGCGTCCGTTCGACGACGCGGATGCGGAGGACCTCTTCGCGCTGCACAGCAGCCCCTACGTGCTGCGCTACTGGGACGCGCCCCCGTGGAGCGATCCCGTGCGCGCCGAGCGGTTCATCGCGGCCTGCCGGCAGATGGCCGAGGCGGGCACCGGGGCGCGGCTGGCCGTGGATCGTGACTCCGACGGGACGTTCCTCGGCTGGTGCGGCCTGAGCCGGTGGAATCCGGACTACCGCAGCGCATCGCTGGGCTACTGCTTCCACGAAGCCGCGTGGGGCCACGGCTACGCGACGGAGGCCGCGGGCGCCCTGCTGCTCTGGGCGTTCGACACGCTGGACCTGAATCGCGTCCAGGCCGAGACCGACACCCGCAACGTGGCGTCCGCCCGGGTGCTGGAGAAGCTCGGGTTCCGGCGGGAAGGGACATTGCGGGAGGACTGCGTGGTGAACGGCGAGGTCTCCGACTCGTGGGTCTACGGGCTGATCAGGCGGGAGTGGCGGCCGCCGCCGTCCTGAGCGGCGGCCGCCAGCCCCTGCGGGGCCGGGGGCCGGGCGGGCGAGCGGCGGGACAGCAGGTATCCGGTCAGCGCGGCGGCAACCCCGGCCAGCCCGGCCGCCGCGAAACCGCCCGCCGGCACCGAGGCGCTGATCGCCACCCCGACCACGGGGGATCCGAGCGCGAACCCGGCGCTCAGCGCCGAGGACTGCAGGCCGGTCGCCTCGCCCCGCACGCCGGCCGGCGCCAGCCGGCTCACCGCGTGGGCCACCGCGGAGAGGGTCGGCGCGGCGAGCAGCCCCGCCGCGGCGCCGGCCACGCACAACCAGGGCCAGGTGTGGGCCAGGCCGGCGGGAACGGTCGCCAGCCCGAGCAGGCCGAGCAACAGCCAGGTGGGCAGTGGCCGGGGCAGCACGCCGTACGCCAGCCCGCCGGCGACGGAGGCCACGCCGTAGGTGGCCACGACCACGGCGGCCCAGGGCACCTGGCCGGCTTCTTCGAGGGTGGCGACGATGGCCAGGTCGGTGCCGCTGAGCACCATCGTGGCGCCGAACGCCATCACCAGCACGGCGATCATGCGGGGGCCCAGCCACTCCCGGCGACGGGGGCGGTCGACCGTGTCGGCGTCCGCCTCGCCGTCGGCACGCAGCGGCGGGTTGAGCAGGGCGAGCCCCGCGCCACCCGCCACGATGGCGGCGCCGACGCCCCAGGCCACCGCGCCCGGGGAGACCTGCGCCGCCAGGAAGATCACGATCGGCGGGCCCACCACGTACGACAGTTCGCCCTGCACCGATTCCAGTGCGAACGCCGCCCGCCGCAGTTCCGCCGTCGTCATGGCGGCGATCGCCTGCCTGGTCACCAGCTGGGCCGGAACCATCAGCAGACCGGCGGCGAAGGCCGCGCCCACCAGGATCCCGTACGGCAGCAGCGGCACGCTCAGCCAGAACACGATCTGCAGGCCGACGGTGGTCGCCAGCACGACACGCGCGCCCCGCCGGTCGATCGTGCGGCCGAGCAGCGGCCCGCCCAGCGCCACGCCGGCGGTCAGGGCCGCCGCGACACCACCCGCGGCCGCGTAGCCGAGGTCCAGGCCCAGCACGACGTACAGGGTCAGCGCCATCACGTCGGCGGTGATCGCGACGCGGGCGAGCAGCGAGACGCCCAGCAGCGCTGCCATCCCCGGCACGGCGAGCACCTGTCGGTATCCGGTCACCCTTCCGACGCTAGGTCCGCCACCGGACCATAGGAAGTGGCGATTTTGCGGGCTCGGCCATAATGATTGGTTATGGCCAAGGATCTGGAGACCGCGTTGCTGCGGTCGTTCGTGACCGCCGTCCGGGCGGGCAGCATCAGTCGGGCCGCCACCGCGCTCGGCCAGACCCAGCCCGCGCTCAGCCAGCAGTTGCGCAAGCTCGAGAGGGTTGTCGGCCGTCCGGTGCTCAACCGGTCGCCGGCCGGCGTCTCGCCCACCCGGGCGGGTGAGGAACTGCTGCCGTACGCCGAACGCATCCTGTCGCTCTCCGCGCAGGCGCTCACCGAAACCGGACGTGCGCTCACCGGGCACTGCGTCGTCGGGCTGCTCGAGGACCTCGCCGCGTCGCAACTTCCGCAGGCCCTCGCCGACCTCGCCCGGCTGCACCCCGGCGCCACGCTGGAGGTGCTCAGCATCTCCAGCGCCGCGATGCGGGAGGCCTACGACGCGGGCCGCGTCCAACTCGTTCTCGACGCGCTGCCGGACCTTCCCGGGCCGCCCCGCTGGACGGTGCGCCGCCCGCTGGTCTGGGCCGTCGGCCAGGGAGTGGACGTGGCCGCCGATCCGCTGCCGGTGGTGCTGTTCTCGAACCCGTGCTCCTGGCGTACGTCGGTGCTGGAGACCTTGAAACGGACCGATCGGCGCTGGCGGGTGACGTTCGAGAGCAACAGCCTGCTCGGTGTGCTCGCCGCGGTACGGGCCGGGCTCGGCGTCGCCGCGCTCATGCCCGCGAACCTCGAACCGGTCATGGCCTGCCACGACTCGAACGCCCTGCCCGCCCTGCCGGACGTCGAGTTCGGTCTCGCCCGGCACCCCCGGAACGAGGGCGACCCGCTGGTCGACGCCGTGGAGACGGCGCTGCGACGCACGATCTGAGCGGTAGCCGGCGTGACGCGGGACTCCCTCGGCGATCCCACGGGGGCGAATCACCTCGCGAATCCGGCGTACCGTCTACTCGTCCGTCACCCCGCGCGCCGGATGTCCGATCCGACCAACCGGCGGGACGGCCGTCCGAGGGGTCGCCGGAAGCGGAACTTGCCGGGGCGCAACTAGGATCGTGGGGTGGTTCAGGCGGAGGTCCTCGGGGACGAGCAGTGGTTACGCCGCATCGAGGCGGTAACCGACGCGACGCTGTCCCGACTCGATGTCGCCGATCTCTTCGACGAGCTGCTCGACCGGGTGCGTGACCTGCTGCGGGTCGACACGGCCGCGATCCTCCTGCTCGACGTCCGCGCCCAGCAGCTGGTGGCCACCGCCGCCCGGGGGCTGGAGGAGGAGGTCCGGCAGGGCTTCCGGGTCTCCGTGGGCCGCGGGTTCGCCGGCCAGGTCGCGCTCACCCGCCAGCCGGTCATCATCCAGACGGTGACCCGCGACAACGTCGTGAACCCGGTGCTCATCCAGACCGGGGTGCGGTCCCTCCTGGGCGTGCCGATCATGGCCCGGGGCGAACTCGTCGGCGTGCTGCACGTGGGCACCCTGGCCCCGCGACAGTTCACCCTCGACGACGTCCGCCTGCTCGAACTGGCCGCCGACCGGGTCAGCCTGGCCAGCAGCGCCCGGGCGAACACCCTGGACCAGACCGCGGCCCTGGCCCTGCAACGGAGCCTCATCCCCACCGAGCTGCCCCGTCTGCCCGACCTGGAGCTGGCCGGCCGGTACATCCCGGGCCACGCCTCCGGCGTCGGCGGCGACTGGTACGACGTCTTCACCCTGCCGTCGGGCTGGCTGGGCGTGGTCGTCGGCGACGTCTCCGGGCACGGGCTCGCGTCCGCCGTCGTGATGGGCCGGGTCCGCAGCGCGCTGCGCGCCTACTCGCTGGTCTCCGACGACCCGGCGGAGGTGCTCACCCTGCTCGACCGGAAGGTGGTCCACTTCGAGGCCGGCAGCCTGACCACCGCGCTGTATCTGATGATCTCCCCCGACCGGGAGACCCTGCGCGTCTCCGTGGCGGGCCATCCGCGCCCGGTGCTGGCCGCGCCCGGCCGCGCGAACACCGTGCTCGACGCGTACATCGATCCGCCGCTCGGCGCGGGCCGGAGTCGGAAGCGGCGCAGCATGACGGCCGACTTCCCGCCGGGCTCGGTCCTGGTCGCCTACACCGACGGGCTGGTCGAGCGTCGTGGGGAGCTGTTCGACGCCGGCATGGCCCGGTTGACCGCGGCCGTCCCGCTGGCTCCTGTCGACACGGTGGCCGCCACCGTCATGGCCACCCTGGACACCGAGCACCCCACGGACGACATCGCCCTGCTGGCCGTCCGCCGGCTGCCCCAGTAGCCCCGCGTCAGCCCGGCGGCCAGTTCCGCAGCAGGGCGTCCAGCGCGTCGAGGGTGCGCGACCAGGTGGCGTCGGTCGTCCGCGGCGTGTGCCGGAAGCCACCGGCCCGCTCCAGCGACACGTAGCCGTGGAAGGTGCTGTGCAGCAGGCGTACGGCGTCGGTCTGGTCGGGTTCGGCCAGCCGGTAACCGCGCAGGATCGCGCGGGTCATGTCGGCGTGCCGCCGTGCCGCGCTCGCCTCGGCGGTCTCCCGGTCGAGTTGCAGCTGCGCCGCGGCGTACCGGCCGGGGTGCTGGAGGGCGTAGTCGCGGTAGGCGTCGGCGAAGGCGACCAGCGCGTCCTTACCCGCCCGGCCGGCGAGCGCGTCGGCGGCCCGGTCGGCCATCTCCGCCAGGGCCAGCATGGCCACCCGGACCCGCAGCTCCTGGGCGTTCCTGAGGTGGAAGTACAAACTCGCGTCCTTGACCCCGAACCGGCGGGCCAGCGCCGAGACGGTGACGTTCTCGAAGCCGACCTCGTCGGCCATCTCCGCCGCCGCCAGGGTCAGGCGCTCGACCGTCAACCCCGTACGGGCCATGTGTCCCACCCCACGTCTAGATTCTCTAGCCTTTTACCTAGGAGGCCTAGACTAGCGCCTATGACACCCCTGTCCGAGCCCGCCATCCGGGCTTCCTTCGTCAATTGCACCAAGGGCGAGGCCAAGCGCCTGGCCCTGCCCCGGGATCTGGCCGAGCGCCCCTGGGCGGACCTCGACTTCCTGGGCTGGCGCGACTCCGCCGCGACCGAGCGGGCCTACCTGGTCGCCGAGTCCGGCGCCGGGCTGCTCGGCGTGGCCCTGCGGGTGGCCTCGCAGGCCGGGCGGGGCCGGCGCAGCATGTGCTCGCTCTGCCTGACCACGCACACCGGGGACGGCGTCACGCTGATGACCGCCCGCAAGGCGGGCCCGGCCGGCCGGGCCGGAAACTCGGTCGGCAGCTACCTCTGCGCCGACCTGGCCTGCTCCCTCTACCTGCGGGGGAAGAAGAACGCCGGCCGGCGCCTCGACGAGTCCCTCACGCTGGCCGACAAGATCGACCGGACCACGGCCAACCTCGCCGCCTTCCTCCAGCGGGTCGTCGAGTAGGCGGGCGTTCCTGCCCGGCGTGCCGCGCGAATCTATGTAGAGTCGCGATATAGTCCCGCCCATGCGGTTGACGATCCCGGTGGCCAAGGTGCTCTCCGCGCTCCTCGCCGACCCCGAGGCCCCGCGCTACGGGCTCGACCTGATGAAGCTGACCGGCCTGGCCAGCGGCACCCTCTATCCGGTCCTGCACCGGCTCCAGGCGGCCGGCTGGCTCGCCGCCGACTGGGAGGAGGTGGATCCGGTCGCCGCCGGCCGGCCCGCCCGCCGCTACTACCGGCTCACCGGCGAGGGGGTGGGTGCCGCCCGGCTGGCGCTGGCCGAACTGCGTGCCCTCACCCCCGACAGCGGGACCGTCCGGGGCGGCGCCGAGCCGACGGGAGCCCCGGCGTGGTGACCCGGCGGCTGGCCGGTCTCCTGCTCCGGGCGGCGGCGCGGCGCTGGCCCGCGGAGCTGCGCGCCGAGCTGGTCCGGGAGTGGGACGCGGAGCTGCACGTCCTGGCCGGACACGGGCAACGGTGGCGGATGCTGCGCTTCGCGGCCAGCCTCGCCGCCAGCCGGGCCGGTGCGCCGATGGTCGACCGGGCCCTGCTGCACGGGCGGCTGCGGCGTACCGCCAGGGTGCTGCTGCTCGCCCCGCCGGCGTGCGTCGCCGTCGTGGTGCTCGCCGCCGTGGTGATGAACGTGGCGTACGCCTGGCTCGACGTCCACCTCGCCTGGGCGACCGCGGTGCAGCTGCCGCTCTGGTCCGGCCTCACCGCGGTGGCGGGCACGCTGCTCGCCCTCCTCGTCACCCGGGCCGCGCGGCGGACCGTACGCACCGGACCCCTGGCCACCGCGCTCGGCGTCGTGCTGCCGATCGGGCTGACCGTGACGGTGGTGCTCGCCGCGCTCGCAGGCCGGGACGATCGGCGCCTGCCGGGCACCGTGCCCGGGCTCCTGCTCTGGCTCGCTCTCCTGGTGCCGGTCCTCTGGGGCGCAGGGATCCTCGCCCGCCGGGGACGGACCCGGCTGGCCTGGGTCGTCGGGGTGCTCGGCGCGCTGGTCGCGGCCGACGCCGCGGTCGTCCTGGCGGTGGTGTCCACCATCCCGGCGACCCCCGTCGGGCCGGTCGCCGACGGCCTGCCCCCGGACACGGTGGACCGGATCTCCGCCCCGCTGTGGCTGCTCACCTGCTGGACCGACTCGTCGTTCGGGCTGCCCCGCCCCACCGCCTGGGAACGGTTCCTCATCACCGACCTGGTGCTCGTCGAGCCCGTCTTCTACCTGGCCTGCACCCCGTACGCGGTGGCCTACACCGTCGCCGCCGCCCGGCCGGCGCCGGCCGCCGAACCCGTGCCGGAGCCCGTGCCGACACCCACCTGACGCGGCGGCCCGCGACGCGGCGTCAGCTCTCCCAGGCGGCCATCCGGCCGGCCCGCTCGTAGTGCCGGGCCAGCTCCGCGTCGATCCGCTCGGCCCGGGCCTCGGTGAGCACCACGGCCGGGTCCTGCCAGGACCGCGCGGTGAGCATCCGGTGGCGCAGGCCGGCCGGGGGGTGGGTGGCGAACAGCGACATGCCCTCCCGGACGGAGAGCTGGCGCACCAGCGGCAGCCGGTCGACCGCCGCGTCCAGCGAGCGGGCCGTCCCGGCCCGCCAGGCCGCCGCCCCGTGCCCGCCCCGGGCCGCCTGCCGCACCACCAGCGCCACCGACTCGGTGCTGAGCAGCACGTCGAGCAGGCGGGTGGCGCCCGCCGTGCCGGCCGCCCGGGCGGCCATCTCGTCGGCCAGGTACTCGGCCCGCTGGCTGCCGCGCAGCGCGGTGGCGGCCAGCGCCAGGTGACCGACGAAGAGCAGCCGGGACAGCGCCCACGACACCATCCGGCCCAGCCACTCGCCGATCAGCACGATCAGCCCCGCGCCGTGCGTGCCGGGCGCCGGCCGGAACAGGTCGGCGGCCGTGCCGAGCATCGTCAGCGCCGGCTGGGTGAGCGGCCCGCGCCGCACGTCGCCGTTGACGAAGTGGCCCAGCTCGTGACCGAGCAGCGCCACCCGCGCCGGCCCGTCCAGAGCGCCCCACAGCGGCAGCCCGAGGCAGAGCAGCCGGCGCCGGCGCAGTCCCACCGCGGTCGCGTACGCGTTGAGGTCGCTGTCGACCCCCAGCACGTGCGGCACCGGCGCGCCGATCCGCTTCGCCACCTCCTCGACCAGGGCGTGCAGCTCGGGTGCCTCGGCGCGGGTGAGCACGTCCACCTCCGGCGGGACGCGGCCGAAACGCGGGCGCAGGGCCAGCGCCAGCGCGATGAGCGCCACCCCCAGGACGACCGCGAAGTTCGGGAACGGGTACGCGAACAGCAGCCACACCCCGGTCACCGCGAGGGCCAGCACCCCGACCAGGAGCAGGACGGAGATGCCCACGGTCAGCGCGCCGGCCACGCTCCACCCGGTCGACTCCAGCGGCCGGCCGACCAGGTCCGCGTACTGCTGGCGGGTCAGCCGGGCGGCCAGCCGGTAGGTCCGCCGGTCGATCCAGGACCAGCCCAGCTCGGGCGCCTGGCGGGCCCGGTCGTAGCCGTCGAGGTTCCACTCGCAACCGGCGCACCAGGGCAGCGCCTCGCGGATCGACACGGTCGCCGCCCCGCACTCCGGACACGTTCCCGCGCCCGCCAACGTGGTGATCATGAGGGGTGATCCTGTCGGGAACCGGCCGGCGCTGGTACCGGCCGTTCGGGGGAGGGGCGGGTCAGCGCGGGCAGGGCAGCCGCTCCAGCGGGGCGGGGGTGGCGCCCGGGCGCACCGACTGGGCGAAACAGGCGCTGGACTCGGCCCGCTGCCAGCCGAACACCGACGCGGCGGTCTTCACCACGCGTACCCGGAAGACCAGCCGGACCTCGGCGACACCCGCCGCCGCCGACAGGACCTCGACGCCGTCCACGGTGTCGGCGGCGAACCGCAGGTCGGCCTCCCGCGCCGCCGGCTCGGCCAGCAGGAGGGACCGGGTGCGTTGGGCGGTGGCCGTCACCTCCCGGTCGGCCCGGCGTTCCAGCCGGTGCTGGGACCGGTCGCGCAGCAGCGGAACCCCCAGCGTCAGCCCGACCGCCACGAGCACCGCCAGCGCCGTGCCGGCCAGCAGCCCGCGTCGCCGGCGTGCCGACCGTCCTCCCCCGAAGCGCACCCCGGGATTGTGCGCCCTCGACCCGGCAGCCGGCTGCCCCGTCTTTCGCCGTTACGGCCCGGAACCGCTCTGACCAGGTCTACTGTGGAGGACATCGGGGACTATTTCCGGCGTTCCGGTGGCGGCCGGGCGGTTGGCGGTGCACAGTGATCGCATGAGCGACGACGGACGTGGTGGCGGGCACTACTACTGGTGCACCCGTCACCACCGGGTCGAGACCGATGCCGACGTGTGTCCCGCGAAGCACGTTCTCGGACCGTACGCCTCAGCCGCCGACGCGGAGAACGCCCTGCAGCAGGTGCGGGAGCGCAACGAAGCGTGGGAGGCGGAGGACGCCCGTTGGGCCGGGGAGAACAGGTAGACGGCGCGGGACGGCCCGCGTCGAGGTGATCCGTGCTCCGCGAGGGCGAGAGCACGTCCCAGGAAAGGGAACCGAGATGGCCGAAGCACAGCAGGCCACCCGCCCGGCCGCGAAACGGACGACCGCGAAGAGGACCACCGCGGGCAGGACGACGGCCACCAAGGCGTCCCCGAACGCCTCCGGCGCCGGCGCCGGCCGGGTGCCGGCGAAGAAGGCCGCAGCGAAGAAGGCGACAGCCAGGAAGGCCGTGTCGGCGGCCCGGAAGGCGCCCGCGAAGAAGGCGCCGGCCACGAAGACCACCGCCAAGAAGGCGCCTGCCAAGAAGACCACCGCGAAGAAGACCACCACCGCGCAGAAGGCGGCCGCCAAGAAGACGACGGCGGCGAAGAAGACCACCGCGGCGCGGAAGACGACCACCCCGGCGCGGAAGACGACGACCGCGGCGACGCGGACGACGACCGCGAAGAAGGCCCCGGCCAAGAAGACCACGGCCGCCAAGAAGGCCCCGGCCAAGAAGACCACCGCCGCGAAGAAGGCCCCGGCCAAGAAGACCACCGCCTCGACCCGTCCCGCGGCGAAGCGGACGACGGCGGCGAAGAAGGCACCCGCCAAGAAGGCCACCACCGCGAAGAAGACCACCGCGGCGAAGAAGGCCCCGGCCAAGAAGACGACGGCCGCCAAGAAGACCACCGCGCGCAAGGCGCCGGCACGCAAGGCCACCGCCTGACGGGGTCCGCCCGCCGCTGACCGGCGCGTGCCGGTGAGCGGATCACGCGGGGCGCTGTCAGGATTGACCCCGTGGTGATCCGACGCGTACTGGCGCCCCGCATCGACTTCGGCGCGCTGCGCCGCGAGCTGGGACTTCCCGAAGACTTCCCGCCCGCGGCGCAGCGCGAGGCCGACGCGGCCGCCACCGCGCCGCTGCCGGCCGTCGCCGACCGGACCGACATCCCGTTCGTCACCGTCGACCCGGCGACCTCGCGCGACCTCGACCAGGCCATGCACCTCGCCCGCCGTCCCGGTGGCGGCTTCCGCATCCGGTACGCGATCGCCGACGTGTTCACCCACGTCCGGCCCGGCGGGACGCTCGAGGCGGAGACCTGGCGCCGGGGGCAGACCGTCTACCTGCCCGACGGGAACGTGCCGCTGCACCCGCACACGCTGAGCGAGGGGGCGGCCAGCCTGCTGCCCGACGCCGACCGGGCGGCGGTGCTGTGGACCATCGACATCGACGCCGACGGCGGCACGGTCGCCGTCACCCTCGAACGGGCCCGGGTGCGCAGCCGGGCCAAGCTCGACTACTCCGGCGTGCAGCGCGACGCCGACGCCGGCCGGCTGCCCGAGCCGATCGCCCTGCTGCCCGAGATCGGCGCCCTGCTCACCGCGCGCGGGCTGCGCCGGGGCGCGATCAACCTGCCGCTGCCCGAGCAGGACGTCGAGCCGGACGGCGACGGCTGGCGGCTGGTGCTGCGCGGGCCCGGCCCCATGGAGGAGCACAACGCCCAGATCTCCCTGCTGACCGGGATGGCCGCCGCCGACATCATGCTGGCCGGCCGGATCGGGCTGCTGCGCACGATGCCGCCGCCCCGGCCCGAGGCGGTCGACCGGCTGCGGCTGGCCGCCGGGCCGCTCGGCGTGCCCTGGCCGGCCGGCGCCACGGTCGGCACGGTGCTCGCCGCGCTGGACGCCTCGCAGCCCCGGGCGGCGGCCTTCGTCGACCAGGCCGCCGAGCTGATGCGCGGCGCCGCGTACACGGCGTTCGACGGGGAGCCGCCCGAGCAGCCGGAGCACGGCGGGGTGGCCGCCGCGTACGCCCACGTGACGGCGCCGCTGCGCCGGCTCGCCGACCGGTACGCCACCGAGGTCTGCCTGGCCCTGCACGAGGGCCGGGAGGTCCCCGAGCACGTCCGCGTCGCGCTGCCGAAGCTGCCCGAGGTGATGGCCACCACCGACCGGACCGCGTCCGCGGCCACCCGGGGCGCGGTCGAACTGGCCGAGGCGGTGCTGCTGGCACATCGCGTGGGCGAGACCTTCGAGGCGGCGGTGGTGGACGTCGACGAGCCGCGCCCGGCGGGCAACGGCCGTCCGGGGCGCCCGCCCGGCGGCACCGTCGCGCTGGACGAGCCGCCGGTGCGCGCCCGCTGCACCGGCGACCTGCCGCTCGGCGAGCGGGTCCGGGTCCGCCTGACCGTCGCCGACCCGGCCGAGCGCAAGGTCGCCTTCGAGAAGGCGTGAGGCGGCGGAGGGCGGGGATTGTCACAGCGCCCGGCCGCGCCGCCGTGCGGTGACCTTTGCGAGGATGACCCGTATGGCTTACGACGCGACCACCCTGCCCGACGTCTCCGGGCTGACCGTCGGCATCATCGGTGGCACCGGCGACCAGGGGCGGGGTCTCGCCTACCGGTTCGCCCGGGCCGGGCAGGCCGTGCTCATCGGCTCCCGCGCCGCCGACCGGGCCGCCCAGGCCGCCGCCGAGATCGCCGCCCTGCCCGGCGTGCCGGCCGGCGCCACCGTCGCGGGCGCGGACAACGACGAGGTAGCCCGCCGCAGCGACGTGGTCATCATCGCGGTGCCGTGGGACGGGCACGCCGCCGTCGTCGGTGCGCTGGCCGGCCCACTCGCCGGCAAGATCGTCATCGACTGTGTCAACCCGCTGGGCTTCGACAAGCAGGGCCCGTACGCGCTGACCGTGGCCGAGGGCAGCGCCGTGCAGCAGGCCGCCGGGCTGCTGCCCGACTCCCGGGTCTGCGCCGCCTTCAACCACGTCAGCGCGCCGCTGCTGGCCGACCCGGAGGTCGACCGGATCGACCTCGACGTGCTGATCTGCACCGAGGACCGGGAGCTGGTCGGAGTGGTTGCCGCGCTCGCCGCCCGGATCCCCGGGATGCGGGGCATCTACGCCGGCCGGCTGCGCAACGCCCACCAGATCGAGGCGTTCACCGCCAACCTGATCGCGATCAACAAGCGCTACAAGGCGCACGCCGGCATCCGCGTCACCGACCTGTGACGTCGTACCCGTGCGGCACCATCGCCGCATGGAATGGCAACTGGTGATCGACTGTCGGGAGCCGTCGCGGCTCGTCGCGTTCTGGGCGCAGGCGCTGCGCTACCGGCCGCAGCCGCCGCCCGACGGGCAGCCGACCTGGCGGGACTGGTACCTGTCGGTCGGCATCCCGCCCGAGGAGCTCGGCGAGGGCGACTGCGCCGACCGCCTGGAGGACCCGACCGGCGCCGGCCCGCGGATCTGGTTCCAGCCGGTCCCGGAGGCCAAGACAATCAAGAACCGGCTGCACATCGACCTGAAGGTCGGCGGCGGGCGTGGGGTGCCGGTGGCCGAACGGCGCTCCCGCGTCGACGCCGAGGTGACCCGGCTGACCGCCCTGGGCGCGCGGGTGCTCGGTTCGATGGACGACCCCGACAACGGCTACTACTCCGCGCAGCTCGCCGACCCGGAGGGCAACGAGTTCTGCGTGGTCTGACCGGCCGGGCGGCGCGGCCGGGAGCCGCACCGCCCGGCGTACGGTCAGAAGGTGTGCTCGGCGGCCGGGAACTGGCCGCCGCGCACCTCCTCGGCATAGCGGCGGGTGGCGTCGGTCAGCGCGCCGGCCAGGTCGGCGTAGCGCTTCACGAAGCGCGGGGCCCGGCCGGTGCGCAGCCCGGCCATGTCCTGCCAGACCAGCACCTGCCCGTCGGTGTCCGGACCGGCGCCGATGCCCACCGTCGGGATGCGCAGCTCGGCGGTGATCCGCTTCGCCACCTCGCCGGGCACCATCTCCAGCACCACCGCGAAAGCGCCCGCCTCGGCCACCGCGCGGGCGTCGGCGACGACCTCCTCGGCGGTGTCGCCCCGGCCCTGCACCCGGTAGCCGCCCAGGGTGTGCTCGCTCTGGGGGGTGAAACCGATGTGCGCCATCACCGGGATGCCCGCACCGACGATCGCCTCGATCTGGGCGGCGCAGCGCCGGCCGCCCTCCAGCTTCACCGCGTGGCAGCCGCCCTCCTTCATGAACCGCACCGCGGTCCGCAGCGCCTGCGTCGGCCCCTCCTCGTACGAGCCGAACGGCAGGTCACCGACGATCAGCGACTGCCGGGTCGCCCGCACCACCGCGCGGACCAGGGGGAGCAGCTCCTCGGCGGTCACCGGCAGGGTGGTCTCGTAGCCGAAGACGTTGTTCGCCGCCGAGTCGCCGACCAGCAGCACCGGGATCCCCGCCTGGTCGAAGATCGAGGCGGTGTACTGGTCGTACGAGGTGAGCATCGCCCAGCGCTCGCCGCGCTCCTTGGCGGCGATCAGGTCGCGGGTGCGGACCCGTCGGGTGGCCGGCCCGCCGTAGAGGGCGGTCACCTCGGTCGGGGTGGACTCCACCATGACTCTCTCCTTCCTCGAGGCCGCGTTCGCGGTCCCCGGGTTCCGCCGCGATCGTCGCACCGGGGCACCGGCCGCGGGCAGGGCGGAGTGGAGGATTTCACTCCCGTCGGCGGGGCGCCGGGCGCGGGTCAGCCGTCCTCGCGCCAGCGGTTGGTGACCGGCAGCCGCCGGTCCCGGCCGAACGCCTTCATGGAGATCTTGGTGCCGGGGGCCGACTGCCGGCGCTTGTACTCGGCGGTATCCACCATCCGCAGCACCCGGTCGACGACCGCCGGATCGTGGCCGGACGCGATCAGGCCCTCCCGCCCCAGGTCGCCGTCGACGTAGCCGATCAGGATCGGGTCGAGCACGTCGTACTCCGGCAGGCTGTCGCTGTCGAGCTGCCCGGGGCTCAGCTCGGCCGACGGCGGCTTGCCGATCGAGTTCTCCGGGATCGGCGGTGTCTCGCCGCGCCGCTCCGCGTCGGCGTTGCGCCACTTGGCCAGCCGCCAGATCAGCGTCTTCCAGACGTCCTTGACCGGGTTGTAGCCGCCCACCGAGTCGCCGTACAGGGTGGAGTAGCCGACCGCCAGCTCGCTCTTGTTGCCGGTGGTGAGGACCAGGTGCCCCTCCTGGTTCGACAGCGCCATGAGGATCACGCCGCGGACCCGGGCCTGGAGGTTCTCCACGGCCACGCCGGAGAGCGACAGGTTGGCCAGGAAGGCGTCCACCATGGGCTGGATCGGCTCGATGCGGAAGTCGAGGCCGGTGCGCTTGGCCAGCTCCTCGGCGTCGGCGCGGGAGTGCTCGGAGGAGTGCTGGCTGGGCAGCGACACCCCGACCACCCGCTTCGCGCCGAGCGCGTCGACGGCCAGCGCCGCCACCACCGCCGAGTCGATGCCGCCGGACAGGCCGAGCACCACCGACGGGAACCGGTTCTTGTTCACATAGTCGCGCAGGCCCAGCACCAGCGCCTGCCAGACCTCCGCCTCGTCGGCGACCGGCGCGATGATCCCGCCGACCGCGACACCGTCCCCGTGCCTCGGCGGGAGGGTGTCGCTGACCTTGGTGCGGACGATCCGCATGTCGTCGGCGACCTCCTCGTCGTCGACCGGCTCCCTGGCCGCCGGCAGCTCCACGTCGTGCACCAGCAGGTGCTCGACGAACTGGGGCGCCCGGGCGAGCAGCGTGCCGTTCGCGTCGACGATCATCGAGTCGCCGTCGTAGACCAGCTCGTCCTGGCCGCCGACCATGTTCACGTACGCGATGGTGGCGCCCGCCTCGGCGGCCCGGCGGCGGACCAGCGGCAGCCGGATGTCGTCCTTGTTCAGCTCGTAGGGCGAGCCGTTGATGTTGAGCACGAGCCCGACGCCCGCCTGCCGGGCCACCGCGAACGGGCCGCCCGCCTGCCACAGGTCCTCGCAGATGGTGAGCGCGACGTCCACCCCGCCGATCCGGACCACGGTCAGCGCGTCGCCGGGGACGAAGTAGCGGTCCTCGTCGAACACGCCGTAGTTGGGCAGGTGGTGCTTGAAGTAGACGGCCGCCACCGACCCGCGGTGCAGCAGCGCCGCCGCGTTGCGCGCCCCCCTGCCCGGCTCGGCGTCGGCGCTCACCTGCGGCGGGCCGTCCGCGTCGAGATAGCCGACCAGGACCGGCAGGTCACCGAGGCCGTCGGCGGCCAGGTCGGCGGCGAGGCGGCGCAGCGCGGCCCGGGAGGCGGCGACGAACGACCGGCGGAAGACCAGGTCCTCGACCGGGTAGCCGGTCAGCATCAGCTCGGGGAAGAGGGCGAGCTGGGCGCCGGCGTCGGCGGCCTTGCGGGCCCAGCCGCGGACCATGTCGGCGTTGCCGGCGATGTCGCCGACCGTCGGGTCGACCTGGCACAGGGCGAGACGCAGGGTGGGCATGACCTCATCTTGCCCCAGCCGGAGGGGCCGAATCCGGCCGGACGCCGCAGACGCCGGAGGCGTAACGTCGGCGTAACGAGCCCGGTGGAGACTGGGCGGTCAGGCCGGGCCGGCCCGGCCGGTGCGGACGTACGTGTCACGAGGGGTGGAAGTGGACCGTCAGCAGGAGTTCGTCCTCCGTACGCTGGAAGAGCGGGACATCCGGTTCGTCCGGCTGTGGTTCACCGACGTGCTCGGCACGCTCAAGAGCGTGTCGGTGGCCCCCGCGGAGCTGGAGGCGGCCTTCGAGGAGGGCATCGGCTTCGACGGCTCGGCCATCGAGGGCTTCGCCCGCGTCTTCGAGTCGGACATGGTCGCCATGCCCGATCCGACCACCTTCCAGGTCTTCCCCTTCGAGGGCGGCGTCAGCGGCGAGAGCGCCCGGATGTTCTGCGACATCCTGCTCCCCGACGGCAGCCCGTCCTGGGCCGACCCGCGGCACGTGCTGCGCCGGGCGCTCTCCCGGGCCGCCGAGAAGGGCTTCACCTTCTACACCCACCCGGAGATCGAGTTCTTCCTGCTGGAGAACGGCCCGCAGGACGGCTCGCTGCCGGTCCCGGTGGACACCGGCGGCTACTTCGAGCACACCACCCACGCGGTGGCCCGCGACTTCCGCCGCCAGGCGGTGCTGGCGCTGGAGCGGATCGGCATCTCGGTGGAGTTCAGCCACCACGAGGTGGCCCCCGGCCAGCAGGAGATCGACCTGCGCTACGCCGACGCGCTCACCACCGCCGACAACATCATGACCTTCCGGCACGTGGTGAAGGAGGTCGCCCTCTCCACCGGGGTGCAGGCCAGCTTCATGCCGAAGCCCTTCACCGACCAGCCGGGCAGCGGCATGCACACCCACCTGTCGCTGTTCGAGGGCGAGCGCAACGCCTTCCACGACGCCGGCGACCCGATGAAGCTCTCCAAGGTGGCCAAGTCGTTCATCGCCGGGCTGCTCACCCACGCCCGGGAGTACACCGCCGTCACCAACCAGTGGGTCAACTCCTACAAGCGGCTGTTCCCGCAGGCGCTGCCGGACCGGATCACGGAGAGCCCGGCGTACGTCTGCTGGGGTCACCTGAACCGGTCCGCGCTGGTCCGGGTGCCCGCCTACGGCAAGCCGAACTCGGCCCGGGTCGAGGTCCGCTCGCTGGACTCGGCGACGAACCCCTACCTGGCGTTCGCGGTCATGCTCGGCGCCGGCCTCAAGGGCATCGAGGAGGGCTACGAGCTGCCGCCGGGCGCCGAGGACGACGTCTGGTCGCTGAGCACCGCGGAGCGTCGCGCCATGGGCTACCAGGCGCTGCCGGAGAACCTGGCCGAGGCGATCGACGTGATGGCCGGTTCCGAGCTGGTCGCCGAGGTGCTCGGCGAGCACGTCTTCGACTTCTTCCTGCGCAACAAGCGGGCCGAGTGGGAGCAGTACCGCCGCGAGGTCACCCCCTACGAGCGGCAGCGCTACCTGTCGCTCTAGATCACGGTGGTGCGGTGCCGCTATCGTCTGCGGCACCGCCCCCGGCACCCCGCCGGGCGGCGCGGAGGCCGGGGAGGCGTTCGGTGCTGGAGGATCTGCTCAGCGGGGCCTGGCAGAGCATCGTGTTCGGGGTCGTCGGGGTGGCGCTGATGGCCGCCGGCTTCCTGCTGGTCGACCTGCTCACGCCGGGGAAACTGCGGGAGCTGATCTGGGTGCGCCGCAACGGCAACGCGGCGCTGCTGCTCGCCGCCAACCAGCTCGGCATCGCCGGCATCGTCTTCACCGCGATCCTCACCAGCTACAGCTCCTTCGGCAAGGGGCTGGCGTCCACGGTGGTCTTCGGCCTGGTCGGCCTGCTCGTCATGGCGCTCGCCTTCCTCGTGCTCGACCTGCTCACCCCCGGCCGGCTCGGCGAGATCATCTGCGCGGACGAGGCGCACCCGGCGGCCCGGGTCAGCGCCGCCACCCACTTCGGCGCCGCGCTGATCGTCTGCGCCTGCATCGCCTGAGGCGTGTCGTACCCGGGGCATAGCCTCCGGGCGTGAACCGCACCGACCGTCTCTACGCCCTGGTGGAGGAGCTGCGGGCGGTGTCGCCGCGACCGCGCAGCGCGCGGTGGCTGGCCGGGCGCTTCGAGGTCAGCACCCGCACCATCGAGCGGGACATCACCGCGTTGCAGGGCGCCGGGGTGCCGATCTGGGCCGAGCCGGGCCGCACCGGCGGCTACGTGGTCGACCGCGCCCGCACCCTGCCCCCGGTCAACCTGACGCCGGGCGAGGCGGTGGCCATGGCCGTCGCGCTGCACCGGTTGGGCGGCACGCCGTTCGCCCCGGCCGCCGGCGCGGCGCTGCGCAAGCTGGTCGCGGTGATGCCGCCCGCCGACGCCGCCGAGGCGCACCGCCTCGCCGGCCGGGTGCACCTGATCGGCGGTGGGCCGGCGACGCCCGTCCCGGCCGCCGTGGCCGACGCGGTCGCCGCCCGGCGCGTGCTCCGCCTGCGCTACGCCGACCGCGCGGGCGCGACCTCGGCCCGGGACGTGGAGCCGCTGGCCTACCTGGGCAACGCGACGCACTGGTACCTGGTGGGTTGGTGCCGGCTGCGCGCCGGGCTGCGCTGCTTCCGCACCGACCGGATCGTGGCGGTGCGGCCGCTGGCCGAGCCGGTGACCCGGGAGCTGCGTCCCGAGGACCTGGACATCCCCGCCGGGCGGCTCCGTCCACTGAGTCTGGTCTGATACCCGACAGCGCCCGGCCGGCGGATGCGGGACCCTGAGGGGTCCGGCCGTGCCTGGGGGAGGAGCGCGGGGTGCCCGACACGCTCAGCTACGCCGACGCCGTCCGCCTGCTCGGCGGGGAGCAGAGCAGGTTCGTCGACTGGTTCGACAAGCTGACGTCGGCGGTGCCGGTGCCTCCGCTGCTCGGCATCCTCGACGCCAGGGGATTCGTCCGGCTGGGGCACGAACTGGTGCGCACGGTGTCCGAGCAGAGGTCCGGGCTGTCCCGGTACGGGCGGACACAGCGCCTCCAGGCGGCGCACGCCGTCATCGCCGTGACCGCGTTCTACGAGGCGCTGGCCGAGGTCGACCTGCCGTTCACGCCCGCGGACCTCGCCCTCGACAAGGGGGAGCAGCTCGCCCTCGCGGGAGCCGGGCCGGTCACCGGCACGACGGTGACCGAGGCGTTCTTCGGCACCGCCGCGCCGGTGCCGGGCGCGCACCTGCCCTACTCGGACCTGTCCGCCGCCCTGACCAGGTACTACGACGACCTGGCCAACCGGCTGCTCCGGTTCTGCGCGGGGCTGGCGGTCTGGGAGCAGGCGGACCAGCACCGGCGCGACGCGGCCGAGTCGGCGCTGCTGGCCGTCTCCCGGGTGGCTGTCGGCCGGCACCGGGAGCTGCTCACCCAGCTGGCTCAGGACTTCCCCGAGGTCGACTTCTGGCTGGGGCTCCAGGAGCACGAGGCGACCCGGCAGGAGGTCCGGTCGCTCTCGGTCGGGTTGGCGGCGATGCGCCAGGTGCTGACCGACATCTCCACGGGCCACGTGCCCGACCGGCGGCGGGCCGGCCTCGCCGCCGCGCACGCCGCCGAGCTGCGACGGCCGATCCTTCCGTCGGGGGAGGTGCCGGCGGGGTTGCAGGTCCCGACCCTGGGTGAGGCGTACGTGCCGCCGCTGTGCCGGATCGTGAAGCTGTCACCCTCCGCGCGGCCGACCGACGAGACCTGGTGGAGCCGGTATCCGCTCCGGGACGACCTGTGGCAGTCGTTGCTGGTGCACCTGACGACGGCGGAGGCGTCGACGGCGCCGCTTCTCGTGCTCGGCCAACCGGGCTCGGGCAAGTCCGTGCTGACCCGCGTCCTCGCCGCCCAGTTGCCGGCCGCCGACTTCCTGGTGATCCGGGTCGAGCTGCGCGCCGTGCAGGCCGTGGGCGACCTCCAGGATCAGATCGAACAGGCCGTGCGCAACGCCACCGGCGAGGCGCTCACCTGGCCCGACCTGGTCCGCTCGGCCGGTGACGCGATGCCGGTCGTGCTGCTCGACGGCTTCGACGAGCTGCTGCAGGCCACCGGCGTCAGCCAGAGCGACTACCTGCGGCGGGTGGCCGTCTTCCAGCGCCGCGAGGCGGATCAGGGGCGTCCCGTCGCCGTGCTGGTCACCACCAGGTCCAGCGTCGCCGACCGGGCCCTGCCGCCACCCGGCACGGTCGTCCTCCGGCTGGAACCGTTCGACGAGACCCGCATCGACACCTGGGTCGACACCTGGAACCGGACCAACAGCTTCTCGTTCGGGACGCTCGGCGTGAGCCCGCTGGACGCCCACGCCGTCCGGGCGCACAAGGAACTCGCGGAGCAGCCGCTGCTGCTGCTCATGCTCGCGCTCTACGCCGCGGGCGGGCACGACCTGCGCGACGTCGGCGGGCTGGGACGGGGCGACCTGTACGAGAAGCTGCTGACGAGCTTCGCCCGGCGGGAGGTCGCCAAGCAGGACCCGTGGCTGCCGGAGGACGAGGTCGCCCGGGCGACCGAGGACGAACTCCGCCGGCTGTCGGTGGTCGCCTTCGGCATGTTCAACCGTGGCGCCCAGTGGTTGACCGAGGACGATCTCGAGGCGGATCTGGACGCCCTGCCGTTCCTGGGGCACCGGCCACCGCTTCCGGTGCCGGCCCGCGGGAGCATGCGGGGGGCGCTGCGGCGTTCCGAGATCGTGCTGGGCCGCTTCTTCTTCGTGCACCGGTCGGAGGCGGTGCTCGGCGGTGGGCTGGCCCGGACCTACGAGTTCCTCCACGCGACCTTCGGCGAGTACCTGATCGCCCGGTCGGTCACGCTGGTCCTTCAGGAGCTGGTGGAACGTGAGGCGGCGAGCCTGCTGGGCGAGGCGTCCGTCGACGACGACCGGCTGCACGCGTTGCTGTCCTTCGCCGTGCTGACCAGTCGGGCGCCGGTCGTCACCTTCGTGGCCGAACGGCTGGCCGCCTGGACGCCGGGCCGCCGCTCCGCCGTCGTGAGCATCCTGTCGCGCCTGTTCCGCACCGCGTCGGACCCGCGCCCCACCGGGCGCCACCGGTCCTACCAGCCTCGACCGGCGACCGTACCGGCGCGCTGCGCGGTGTACTCGGCGAACCTGCTGGTGCTGGCTCTCTGCGTCACCGACCTGCCGTCCGCCGCCCTGTACGGGAACGGTGCGGCGTCGGCGTACCGCTGGCGACGGCAGGCGCTGCAGTGGCGGGCGCAGCTGCCCGAGGGGGAGTACCTGAGCCTGTTGACCGTGGTGCGGCCGACACGGACGTGGACCGACGGCAGCCGCGAGCTGCTGCTGTCGATCCGGCGCGACGACGAGCCGGACGAGGTGCCCGGTGACCCTCGCTGGCAGTTCGGCGGGCGTACCGACGAACCGTCCGTGGTGGATGCCGGTTCCCGGTACGGGACGACCGACACGGATGTGGAACTGCTGCAGCGCACCGCGTACTTCGAGTGCGACCCGACCGTCGAGGCGGTGCTGCACGCGCTGGAACCGCTCGGCCTCCGCCCCTCCGGCCGGGCGCCGGTCCGGGCCACGCTCCGCTCCGACCTGGTGGACGGGTTCTACGCCTTCCCGGACGGGGACCGCTCGGAGGCCCGCCTGCTGCTCGACGTGGCCCTCCTGCCGCTGTCGACGGCCACCGCCGGCGAGCGGGCGCGGATCTACGAACGGCTGTTCGCCACGTTCGGCTCCCCGGAGAACCGTGCCGAACGAGCGGTGGCCGCTCTCGTGCTGGAGCGCATGGCCGTCGACGAGGGCCTGGCGCCGGGCTTCGTGGCCGACGCGCTCCGTCGCCTGGAGGAGCTGTCGCTGACCGGGGAATCCCGCGCTCCCGCCTTCCGCTGCCTGCTCGCGTTCCTCGGCCGGGACGACCAGGCGGACCTCCGGTTCGTCGCGCTCGCCGCCGACCTGGTGCGGGGCGCCCGCGGGTTCGCCGCGAGCCGTGGCCGCCCCGCGGACTGGCTGGACGAGGCCGGCGCCGACGTGCTGGTGCGCCTGCACGAGCTCGCGCTCCGTCGTGAGCCGGTGTCGGCCGCGGAGGCGGAGAGCTTCCGGCAGCGGTGCGGTCGCCGCCGACCCGACCTGGTCGAACGCCTGCGACCGCTCGCGGACCCCGACCGGGTGGAGTGATCCGGAAACACCGACAGGACGCTGTCGCGGACGGGGGCGAGGCTTGCTTTCTGACGCCGGCCGACCGTGCCGGCGCGGAGCAGGAGGAAACATGTCCAGCATGCCCGTGACCTGGTTCGAGATCGGCTCGGACCGCCCGGAGGAGGCCGAGCGCTTCTACGGCGACCTGTTCGGCTGGACCTTCGAGGAGCAGGGCGGCCCGGGCGCGTCGTACCGGCAGACGACCGCCGGCGGGGAGCACGGGATCGGAGGCGCCATCCGAGCCGTCGACGGCGACTCGCCGAACTACGCGATCTTCTATGCGGAGGTCGCCGACGTGGCGGAGACCTGCCGGCGCGCCGAGGCGGCCGGCGGCAAGGTGCTGGTGCCGCCGCGAACCACGCCGAGCGGCCTGAGCCTCGCCCAGCTGCTCGACCCGTCCGGCAACCGCGTCGGCGTCTTCACCCCGCCCGCCGAGGGATGACCGCTCCGGGTGCGTCTGATGCCGCCGGAGCGACACCAGACGCACCCGAATCGCGGGCGGTCGGCCCGGTGGCCCCGCCGCGGAGCGGGTCCCGGCCGCGGAGGGAGGTGCGGCCGGTGAGGAGACGGCGGGGCCAGCCGGGTCACCTACCCCAGCGGCCGTCCCCGCCGCGAGGGCCGTGACCGCCCGGGCCCGGGAAGACACCGGCCTCGGTCGCCTTCAGCACCGCGTCGGCCTGCTCCTGGGTGAGCTTGCCGTCCTTGACGGCCTGGTCCAGCCGCTCCTTCAGCGCGGCCTGCCGGTCCTCGGTCGACGGCCGCTCGGGCCGGTCGTCCTGGCGCTGCTCGCGCAGCTTCTCCAGCGCGGCGGTCACCTTGTCGGTCGGGACGCCCAGTTCCTTGGCGAGCGCCTCGGCGAAGTCGGCCCGCCGATCGGTCCGCTGCTGCTGCTGGTCGGTGCTCGTGCTGGCGCTCGGGCTGGGGCTCTTGTCGTCGGCGAGCGCCACCGTCGGGGCGGCGATCCCGACGCCGAGCACGCCGGCGGCGGCCACGCCGGCCAGCAGGTGCTTCCTCGACATCCTGCGGATCATGCGATTCTCCTGTTCGGTGGTGGTGCGATGACGTCACCGACAGTGACCGGCGGAGCTGGGCGCCACCCGTGGCGAACCTGTCAGCGCGCTGGCAATCGCATCGGCGAACGGGGACAAACCAGTTGCGACGGGCTGCGCCGGCCGGGAGGGTGGGCCGGTCACCGACGGAAGGCGAGGCCGCATGACGAACCCCTCCATCCGGGAGATCACGCTCGCGGAACCGGGCTCGGGACCGTACGGGATCACCGCCGGCCCGGACGGCGCGCTCTGGCTGACGCTCGCCGGGACGGGCGGCGTCGCCCGGGTGGGGCGCGACGGCGAGGTGCGGACGTACCTCGCGGACCCGGCGGGAAGCCGCCCGCTGATCATCACCGCCGGCCCGGACGGCGCGCTCTGGTACACCCGCTCCGGCGACGACCGGCTGGGCCGGATCACCGTCGACGGGGAGACCGGCTCCGTCGCGCTCCCGCCGGGGACCGCGCCGTGCGGCCTCGCCGTCGGCCCGGACGACGCCCTCTGGTACGCCGGCATGGGCGACGACACGGTCGGCCGGGTCACCGTCGACGGTGCGGTCACCACCTTCCCGCTGCCCGCCGCCAGGGGCTTCCCCTCGATGCTGGCGGCCGGGCCGGACGGCGCACTCTGGCTCACCCTCAACCAGGCGAACGCGATCGCCCGGGTCGCGCTGGACGGCCAGGTGACGCTGCACGCCCTGCCGACCGAGGCCGCCGGACCGGTCGGCATCACCCTGGGCGGCGACGGCGCGCTCTGGTTCGTCGAGATCGCCGCCGGGCAGCTCGGCCGGATCACCCCCGACGGCCGGATCGACGAGTTCCCGCTGCCGGACCGCGCGGCCCGCCCGCACGCCATCGTGGCCGACCCGGCCGGCGGCTGCTGGTTCACCGAGTGGGCCGCCAACCGCATCGGCCACATCGACAGGGCCGGCCGCATCACCGGCCACGACCTGCCCACCCCGTCCTCAGAACCCCACGGCCTGACGCTGACCCCGGACGGCACGGTCTGGATCGCCCTGGAAACCGGCGCGGTCGCCCACCTGACCCCCTGACCGGGAAACCCCGGGGTCAGTGGACGGCGGGGGTGACTGTCAGGGTGCCGGTTGTCGCGTCGAGGACCGCGGGGGTGCCTACCGGGACCGTCAGCTGGTGGGGGCCGTGGCCGATGGGGAGGCCGCCGAGGATCGGGACGCCGAGGTCGCCCAGGCGCTCGGTGAGCACGTCCGTGATCGTGGTGTCCCAGCCGTCGGCGCAGTCGGTGAACTGGCCCACCGCCACCCCGGCGATCCCGTCCAGGGCGCCGCAGCGGCGCAGGTGGGTGAGCATCCGGTCGACCTTGTACGGCGGCTCCTCCACCTCCTCGACCAGCAGCACCGCCCCGGTCAGGTCGGGCATGTCCGGGGTGCCGATCGACGCCGTGATCAGGCACAGGTTGCCGCCGAGCAGCCGCCCCTCGGCCCGCCCGGGCACCCGGACCGTGTACGTCTCCTCCTCCTTCACCGCCTCGACCGTCACCGGTTCGGTGGTCATCAGCGCGGCGTGCAGCGACTCCGCCGAGCGCAGCGGGGTGCGCTCGTCCCGCCACGCCGCGCCGGGGCCGTGGACGCCGGCCAGCCGGGCGCCCCGCCACAGCGCGAACTGCAGCGCGGTGATGTCGGAGAAGCCCGCCACCACCTTCGGGTCGCGGCGGACCGCCGCCATGTCGATGAGGTCCACCACCCGCTGCGCGCCGTAGCCGCCCCGGGTGCAGATCACCCCGCGGATCTCCGGGTCGGCGAACGCGGCGTTCAGATCGGCGGCCCGCAGCTCGTCGGCGCCGGCCAGGTAGCCCTGGCGGGCGTACGCGTGCGGCGCGGGCACGGGGCGCAGCCCCCAGCCGGTGAGCAGCTCGATGCCGCGGGCCACCCGCTCCGGACGGGTCGGGCCGGAGGGCGAGACAAGCATCACCTGGTCGCCGGGGCGCAGGACCGGTGGGCGCAGGCAGTCGTCGGTGGGCACGACGGGAGCCTAGTGCGGCCGAGCCGGACCGGCCCTCGCCGGGCGTACCGGATAGCCTCGACGTCGTGGCGACCGCGCTGGTGATCGAGAACGACCCGACCGACGACCTCCGCCGCCTGGGGGAGTGGCTCACCGAGGGAGGCCTGGACCTGTGGGTGCTGCGCCCGCACGCCGGTGACGCGCTCCCCGCCGACCTCGACGGCTACGTCGCGCTCGTGGTGCTCGGCGGCGAGCAGCAGGCCTACCCGCTGCCGGACGGCACGCCGGGTGCGCCCTGGTTCCCGGCCCTCGAAGGGCTGCTGCGCAAGGCGGTCCGGCAGCGGATCCCCACCCTCGGGGTCTGCCTCGGCGGGCAGCTGCTGGCCACCGCCCACGCCGGGCAGGTCGAGCGCAGCCCGTCCGGGCCGGAGGTCGGGCCCGCGGTGGTGGGCAAGCGGGACGCCGCCGAGACCGACCCGCTCTTCCGGTACGTGCCGCTGATGCCGGACGTGCTCCAGTGGCACAGCGACGAGATCACCGCGCTGCCGCACGGGGCCACCCTGCTGGCCGCCTCGACTCGCTACCCGAACCAGGCGTTCCGCCTCGGCGACCGGGCCTGGGGGCTCCAGTTCCACATCGAGTGCGACACCGCGATGATCGCCGACTGGGCCCGCGACTCGGAGCTGCTGGCCGAGCTGGGCTACGACCCGGAGCTGGTGGTGGCCGCCTGCGACCGGGTGATGGCCGACGTGGAGGAGGTCTGGCAGCCGTTCGCCGTCCGGTTCGCCGCCCTCGCGCTCGGCGAGCTGGACGCCGCCACGATCCGTCCCACCCTGCCGCTGCTCGGGCACTGAGATGACCCGACCGGCCCGGGGTCGCCTGGCCCGCTACGGGTTCGCCGAGGGCGACGGCTCGGCGTGCGCCGCCGACCTGCTCGGGCCGGACGGGCTCGGGTTGTGGCGCGTCGAGGAGCAGGAACCCGCCGACGAGGCGGCCGGTGAGCTGCTCGCCGCCCTGTCCCGGGCCGCCGACCCGGACCTGGCGCTGCGCCAGCTGCACCGCGTCGTGGAGGCGGAACGGCGTACCGGGGAGAAGCCGGCGGTGCTGGATGCCCTCGCCGCCGACCCGGGGCTGCGCCGCCGCCTGGTCGCGGTCCTCGGTGCCTCCTCGGCGCTCGGCGACCATCTCGTGGCCAACCCCGACCAGTGGCCCGTGCTGGCCACCGAGGCGGACGGGCTGGCGCCCTCCGCCGACGGCCGGCTCGACCTGGCCACGGCCGCCCGGCTGACCGCCGCCACGGGCCCGGTCCCGGCGCTGCGGCAGGCGTACCGGTTGGCGCTGCTGCGGATCGCGGCGGCCGACCTGACCGGCGGCCGCGGCCTGGAGCAGACCATGGCGGCGCTGTCCCGGCTCGCCGACGCCACCCTGGCCGCCGCCTACGACATCGCCGCCGACGAGCTGCCGGAGGGCACGCCCCGGCCCCGGCTGGCCGTGGTGGCGATGGGCAAGTGCGGGGGCGACGAGCTGAACTACGTCTCCGACGTCGACGTCATCTTCGTGGCCGCCACCGACGACGACCTGGCCGCCGCGACCCAGGTCGCCACCCGGCTGATCCACATCTGCGGGCTGGTCGCCTGGCCGGTCGACGCCGCGCTGCGTCCCGAGGGCAATCGGGGCCCGCTGGTCCGCACCCTCGCCAGCCACCTGGCCTACTACCGCCGCTGGGCCCGCACCTGGGAGTTCCAGGCGCTGCTCAAGGCCCGGCCGGCGGCCGGTGACCTGGCGCTGGCCCGCGAGTGGATCGACGCGCTCGCCCCGCTGGTCTGGACCGCCGCCGAGCGGCCGGAGGCCGTCGAGGACGTCCGGGCGATGCGCCGCAAGATCATCGACCACGTCCCGCCGAAGGAGCTGGAACGCGAGATCAAGCGCGGCCCGGGCGGGCTGCGCGACATCGAGTTCGCCGTCCAGCTGCTCCAGCTCGTGCACGGCCGCGTCGACGAGTCGCTGCGCGCGCCCGGCACCATCCCGGCGCTGCGCGCCCTGGTCGCCGGCGGCTACGTGGGCCGCGCCGACGGGGAGGCGCTGCTGCGCGGCTACCGCTTCCTGCGCGGCGTCGAGCACCGCCTCCAGCTCCAGGGCCTGCGCCGCACCCACACCGTGCCGACCGAGCCGGCCGCGCTGCGCTGGCTGGCCGCCGCGCTCGGCTACGCCGCCACCCCGGGCCGCAGCGCCGTCGAGGAGTTCCGCGCCGAGTGGGTCACCCACGCCACCGAGGTACGCCGGCTGCACGCCAAACTGCTCTACCGGCCGCTGCTGGAGTCGGTCGCCCGGGTGCCCGCCGAGGGGCTGCGGCTCACCCCGGAGGCGGCGCGGCACCGGCTGGAGATCCTCGGCTTCGCCGACCCGGCCGGAGCGCTGCGGCACCTCCAGGCGCTCACCGGCGGGGTGAGCCGCACCGCCGCCATCCAGCGCACCCTGCTGCCGGTGCTGCTCAGCGAGTTCGCCGACGCGCCCGAGCCGGACCGGGGGCTGCTGAACTACCGGCAGGTCTCCGACAAGCTCGGCAGCACCCCCTGGTACCTGCGCCTGCTGCGTGACTCCGGGCCGGTGGCCCGCCGGCTGGCCCGGGTGCTCTCCTCCTCCCGGTACGCCGCCGACCTGCTGGCCCGGGAGCCCGAGGCGCTGCGGCTGCTGGCCGAGGACACCGAGCTGACCCCGCGCCCCCGCGAGGTGCTCGGCGAGGGCTTCACGGCCGCCGCGACCCGGCACGACGACCCGGTCGAGGCCACCCGCGCCGTCCGCGCGCTACGCCGCCGGGAGCTGGTCCGGCTGGCCTGCGCCGACGTGCTCAGCCGGGCCGGCACGCTCGCCCCGCTCACCCCACGGTCGCCGGACGGCGGCGGGCGGATGCCCACCCTGGCGGACGTCACGGCGGTCGGGGCCGCCCTCTCCGACGTCGCCGACGCCACCCTGGCCGCCGCGCTGCGCACCGCCCGGGCCGCCCAGCCGGGCCCGCCCGGCCTGCGCTTCGCCGTCATCGGCATGGGCCGGCTCGGCGGTCGCGAGTCGAACTACCTCTCCGACGCCGACGTGCTGTTCGTCTACGACCCGCCCCAGGGCGGGGACGAGCGGGCCGCGGCGGCCGCCGCCCACGCCGTCGCCGAGGAACTGCGCCGCCTGCTCTCCGCGCCCGCCCCCGACCCGCCGCTCGGGGTCGACGCCGACCTGCGCCCCGAGGGCCGGCAGGGCCCACTGGTACGCAGCCTCGCCGCGTACGCCCAGTACTACGCCCGCTGGTCCAAGGTGTGGGAGGCGCAGGCGCTGCTGCGGGCCCGGTTCGTCTGCGGCGACGCCGACCTGGGCGCCGAGTTCGAGGCGATGGTCGACCCGGTGCGCTACCCGGCCGACGGCCTGACCCGCGAGCAGGTGGTGGAGATCCGCCGGATCAAGGCCCGGGTGGAGACCGAGCGGCTGCCCCGGGGCGCCGACCCGGCCACCCACACCAAGCTGGGGCGGGGCGGGCTCGCCGACGTGGAGTGGGCCGTGCAGCTGCTCCAGCTCCGGCACGCCGGCCGGCTGCCCGCGCTGCGGGGCACGAGCACCCTCGGCGCGCTGGGCGCGGCCCGTGACGCCGGTCTTGTCGATCCCGAGGACGCGGCCGAGATGGCGGCCGGCTGGACGCTCGCCGCCCAGGTCCGCAACGCGCTGATGCTGGTCCGCGGCCGGGCCGGTGACCAACTGCCCCGGCACGGGGTGGAGCTGGCCGGCGTCGTGCGGCTGCTCGGCGGCGACGACCCGGGCGAGTTCCTCGACGAATACCTGCGGACCGGCCGCCGCGCCCGGACCGCCATGGAACGGGTCCTCGACGCCCCGTCCTGACCCGCCGGCCTACCGTCGGCGAGAGTGGCCGTGTCGGCCCAGGCCTTCGGCGTCGGTCGGTCAGCGGTGAGTTGCCGGCGACGTCAGCTCGAACGGCGCTCTCCCCAACCTGGGCGGGTCGTCCGCTTCTCCGCTGGCGCCTACAGCTGATGACGCAGGTGGATCAGTCGCGCCCGGGTCGGGTGGCTGCCCGGACTGAGTCGTCCACGTCATCAAGGTTGTAGCGGCTCGCGGCCCTTCGCCCGGTCGGCCGGTGTGGGTGTGCGTGGTGGCGTGCGGCGCGGCCGGGTCGTCCACGTCATCACGGTCGCAGCGGCGCACGGACCCGAGCCGGGTCAGCCGCCGACGGTGTACGTGCCGGCGTGCGGGACCGTCACGGTCGTCCACTCGCCGGAGGGGGTGAGCGTGGCGCCGCCGGAGGCGGTCAGCCAGCGGTCGTGGCGTACCCGCAGCGGCACCGGGCCGGGGCCGGGCGTACGGAAGGTCACCGTGGCGGCGTCCTGACGGATCAGCTCGCCCGGGGCGCCGACCAGCGGGGTCGGGTCGGCCACCGCGTAGAGCCGCCAGTGCGGGTCCGACCAGATTTCGGTGAGATAGGGCAGGCCGGCCCGGACCAGGTCCGCCTCGGGCCGCCCCACCCAGGACAGCTCGACGTCGGGTACGGCGACGTACTGCACCGCGTTCTCGGCAAGCCAGGTGCGGTAGGTGTCGGCGGTCAGCGGGACCCCGGTGCCGGGCGCGCCGGGAACGGTCGTGAAGAAGAGCGGGTTGCGGGCGATGTCGGCCTGGCGCAGCCAGCCCCGTGCCAGCGGCACCTCGCCGAGATGGGCGGCCTCCCAGTAGTTGCGGGTCGGTGGCACCTCCACCCGCCCGGTGAGCCCCCGCCGGTGCAGCTCCGCCCGCAGCGGCGCGAAGTACGCGGCACCGGCCGTGGGGTCGTCCGCGCTGGCCAGGTCCGCGGTGACCACGGGCGGCTGCCACACGCAGACCGCCGCCAGCAGCGCGGCCAGCGCCACCCCCGCCGCCGTCCGCCGCCGTCGTGCCGCCACCGCCGGCTCCGGCCCGCCCGCCGGAACGGCGGTGTCGCGTCCGGCCCGCCGGGCGGTCAGGCGGCGGGGGAGCGTCGCGGACGCGGCCAGCACGGGCAGCGCGAACATCACCACGAGGCGGGTGGCGTTCAAGCCGACCGGGGTGTGCAGCAGCGCGGCGGCCAGCACCCCGGCCGCCGACAGCAGCGCGCCGACCCGTACCGGCCGGTGGGCCACCAGCGCGGCCACCAGCAGGCTCGTCACCACGGCGTGCAGGGTGTCGGTGCGGCTGATGTTCATCCAGCCGCCCTCGCCGAAGAGCAGTCCGGTCACGGCGAGTGGCGCGGCGGCCGGCACCGCGAGCAGCAGGCCGTCGGCGTACCGGCGGGTGAGCAGCAGCGCGACCCCGGCCAGGCCGACGAAGAGCCCGGCCACCGGGCTGGTCGCCGAGGCGAGCAGGGCGGCCACGGCGGCCAGCACCGGACGCCACCACCGGGCGCGGCCGGCGGCTCCGGTGGGCAGGGTCAGGGCGAGCAGCGCGACAAGGCCGAAGGTGACCCCGAGGGCGTACGTCACCCGGCCGGAGACCAGGTTGCCGGCGATGGTGAGCGCCCCGACGAGGCTGCCCAGCAGGGGCCGGGGCACCCGGGTCCGGACCAGCAGGGCCGCGAACGCGGTGGCCGAGGCGAGCAGGGTGAGCGCACCGGTGGGGCGGACCCCGAGCAGGGCCATGAGCGGCGGTGAGACCAGGCTGTAGCCCCACGGGTGCACGCCGCCGTACCAGCGCAGGTCGACCAGGGCGGGCCCGTGCTCGGCGAAGAAGCCGGCCCGGGCCACCTGGGCGGACAGGTCCGAGCCGGTGGCCGGCAGGGTGAGATACAGCACGGCGAGGACCAGCGCGGACGCGGCGGACACCGCCACCACCCGACCGCCCCGCATGCCCACCTCCTGATCGCGACCCACCGTACTGGCAGCATGTCCGGCGTGCCTCACCACCTCTCGCGCTGGATCGGCCTGGCGGGCTCGGTGCTGCTCGCCGTGGCCGCCTACCTCGGCGGCGCGCTGCCGCACGGTGACCTGCGCCCCACCCCGGTCAGCATCTGGCAGGGCCCGGACGGGCCCCTGATCATCGCTCTCTGGTTGGTCGGCACCGCCCTGCTGGCCGGGGCCTGGTGGTCGCTGCGCGACCGGGCCCCGTCGACCCGCTGGGTGCTCGTCACGGTCGCCCTCTGGCTGCTGCCGATGCTGTTCACCCCGCCGCTGGGCAGCCGGGACGCGTACGCCTACGCCTGCCAGGGTGCCAGCTACGCGGCGGGGATCAACCCGTACGAGCAGGGCGTGTCGGCGCTGCCCTGCCCGTGGCTGGACACCATCTCCTACATCTGGCGGGACACCCCGGCACCGTACGGGCCGCTGTTCGTGCTGCTCTCCGGGGCCGTGGTGTCGGCGGCCGGGTCGCTGGCCGGCAGCGTGGCGCTGTTCCGGCTGCTCGCGGTCGCCGGCGTGGGGCTGACCGCATGGGCGCTGCCGGTGCTGGCCCGCCGCTGCGGGGTGCCGCCGCAGCGGGCGCTCTGGCTGGCGCTGGCCTGCCCGCTGGTGCCCGTGCACCTCATCTCCGGGGCGCACAACGACGCGCTCATGGTGGGCCTGCTCGTCGCCGGACTGGCCGTGGTGGCGGCCCGGCCGGGCCGGCCGCTGCCGCTGCTCGCCGGTGGGCTGCTGCTCGGCCTGGCCGCCGCCGTCAAGGTCACCGCGTTGGTCGTGGTGCCGTTCGCCGCGCTGGCCGCGATCGTCGGGCCGTACCGGATCCGGGCGCTGGTCCGCGACGGCGCGTGGGTGGTCGGCGCGGCCGTGGCCACCGTGGTCGCCGTGACCCTGGCCGCGGGCCTCGACTTCGGCTTCGTCAGCGGCCTCGAACAGGGCGGGCTCGTGGTGGCCTGGACCTCGCCGCCCACCGCGGTCGGGCAGACCGCCGGGTACGTCGCGGCGATCTTCGGCGCGCACATCGACGCGCTGCCGGTCACCCGGGGGATCGCCGTGGTGGTCCTGGTGGGGGTGCTGGTCTGGCTCTGGTTCCGGGCGCTGCGCCGGGGGGAGCCGTTCTGGCACGCCGGCCTGGCGCTGACCGCGACGGTCGCGCTGTCACCGCTGTTCCACCCCTGGTACTGGATGTGGCCGCTCACCGTGCTCGCCGCCACCGCCCGCCGGACCGGCTGGTTCGCGCTGGTGGCGCTGGTCTCGTCGTTCCTGGTCCTGGCCGACGGCACCGGCCTGCCCCGGTGGAGCAAGATGCCGGGCGCGCCCCTCATGACGCTGTTGGTGATCGTGGTGGTGGTCCGGTTGGTACGTTCGGCTCGGGCGGCCCGCCGGCCGGTCCCCGCCGACCGAGGAGCCGACTGAGAGAGGTGCCGGTGAGCGAGCCCGGCGCGCTGCCCGACGGACCGGTCCGGCCGGTGGCCGCCGCGGTCGCCCGGTACGCCGGACTCGCCGGCGCCGTGCTGCTGACCGTCGCCGGCTGGCTCGGCGGCGCGCTGCCCGACACCCCCGCCGTGACCAGCCTCGGCGACGCCTGGCGCGCCCCGCACGGGCCGGCGGTGCTCGGCTGCTGGCTGGTCGGCACGGTGCTGCTGGTCGGGGCCTGGTGGTCGCTGCGCTGGGGCGCCCCGTCGGGCCGGTGGGCGTACGTGACCGCCGGGCTCTGGCTGCTCCCGCTGCTGGCCGCGCCGCCGCTCGGCAGCCGGGACGTCTACTCGTACGCCTGCCAGGGCTGGTCCTGGACGCACGGCGCCGATCCGTACCGGGTCGGTGTGGCGGCGGCCGGCTGCCCGTGGGCGGGGAGCGTGTCGCCGATCTGGCGGGACACTCCGGCCCCGTACGGGCCGTTCTTCGTGCTGCTCGCCGGCCTGGCCGTGCTGCTCGGGGGCGGCCTGGTCGGCGCGATCGTGCTGCTGCGCGTGGTGGCCCTGGCCGGGGTGCTGCTGGCGGCGCTCTGCCTGCCCGGGCTGGCCCGGGCCGTCGGGGTGCCCACCCGGCGGGCGGCGTGGCTGGCGCTGGCCTGCCCGCTGGTCGGGGTGCACCTGGTGGCCGGCGCGCACAACGACGCCGTGGGCCTCGGGCTGCTGCTGTTCGGCCTGCTGGTGCTGGTCCGCCGGCCCGGCCGGCCGCGGGCGCTGGTCCTCGCCGGGGTGCTGTTCGGGCTGGCCGTGGCCGTGAAGGCGGTCGCCGTGGTGGTGCTGCCGTTCGCGGTGCTGGCCGCCGTGCCGGGCCGCTACACCTGGCGCGCGCTGCTGCGCGACGGCGGGTGGCTGGCCGGGGGCGTGCTGGCCACGCTGGCGATCACCAGCCTGGCCACGGGCCTGGGTCTCGGCTGGGTGCGGGGTCTGGCCCACAGCGGCGACTCCGAGCAGTGGACGTCCCCACCAACCGCGGTCGGTCTGGTGGTCGACTACGCGGGCGGCCTGGCCGGCCGGGATCCGCAGGCCGTACCGGTGGTGCGCGCGGTCGCGCTCGCCGTGCTCGCCGTGCTGCTGGTGATTTTCTGGTGGCGGGCCTGGACGGACTTGCGCCGGCTGGGCGACGTCCAGCAGCGGGCGGCGCGCCTGGCCGCCGCCCGGCCCCGGGTGGCCCTGACCGGCGCCGGACTGGCGCTGGCCGCCACCGTGCTGCTCGCTCCGGTCTTCCACCCCTGGTACGCGACGTGGCCGCTCGCCCTGCTCGCGGTGGCGACGACCGCCGTGGCCCGGACGGTGTGGTTCGTGGCGCCCTGCGCGGTGGCCTCCCTGCTCGCGCTGCCCGACGGCACCAACCTGGCCCGGTTCACCAAGGCGCCCGGGGCGATCCTCATGACCGCGCTGGTGGTGGCGGTCGTGGTGATGACCGTGCTCCGAACCCGCCGCACCCGCTGAGCCGGTGCCCACGCGAACCGGCCGGGCCGGCCCCGCTGTCGCGGAGCCGGCCCGGCCGGTGCTGTGGAGCGTGTCGCGTCGTGTGGAACTCAGCAGTCGAAGTACATGGCGAACTCGTGCGGGGTCGGGCGCAGGCGGACGGGGTCGACCTCGTTGGCCCGCTTCCACGACACCCAGGTGGAGATCAGGTCGGGGGTGAACACGCCGCCGTCGAGCAGGTAGTCGTGGTCGGCCTCCAGGGCGTCGAGCACCTCCGGCAGCGAGCCCGGCACCTGCTTGACGTCGCCCCATTCCTCCGGCGGCAGGTCGTACAGGTCCTTGTCGATCGGCGCCGGCGGTTCGGTCTTGTTCTTGATGCCGTCGAGGCCGGCCATCATCATCGCCGAGAACGCCAGGTACGGGTTGCTCGACGGATCCGGGACGCGGAACTCGACGCGCTTGGCCTTGGGGTTGCTGCCGGTGACCGGGATGCGGGTGCAGGCGGAGCGGTTGCGCTGCGAGTACACCAGGTTGACCGGGGCTTCGAAGCCGGGCACGAGCCGGCGGTAGGAGTTGACCGTCGGGTTGGTGAAGGCCAGCAGCGAGGGGGCGTGGTGCAGCAGGCCGCCGATGTACCAGCGGGCGGTGTCGGACAGGCCGGCGTAGCCGGTCTCGTCGTAGAACAGGGGTTCGCCGTTGAGCCAGAGGCTCTGGTGGGTGTGCATGCCGGAGCCGTTGTCGCCGAACAGGGGCTTGGGCATGAAGGTGGCGGTTTTGCCGTTGGCCCAGGTTTCGTTCTTGACGATGTACTTGAACAGCTGGAGTTGGTCGGCGGAGTGCAGCAGGGTGGAGAACTTGTAGTTGATCTCCGATTGGCCGGCGGTGCCGACCTCGTGGTGGGAACGCTCGACGGTGAAGCCGGTGTCGACCAGGCGACGCACGATGCTGTCGCGCAGGTCGGCGTAGTGGTCCACCGGCGGGACGGGGAAGTAGCCGCCCTTGTAGGCGGTCTTGTAGCCCCGGTTGCCGCCGGGCTCGTCGCGGCCGGAGTTCCAGGCGCCCTCGATCGAGTCGATGTAGTAGAACGACTGGTGGGCGGAGGTTTCGTGGCGGATGGAGTCGAAGATGTAGAACTCCGCCTCGGCGCCGAAGTAGGCGGTGTCGGCGATCCCGCTGGCGGCGAGGAACGCCTCGGCCTTCTTCGCCACGTTGCGCGGGTCCCGCGAGTACGCCTCACGGGTGAACGGGTCGTGGATGAAGAAGTTCAACGCCAGGGTCTTCTGCGCCCGGAACGGGTCGATGAACGCGGTCGCGACATCGGGCAGCAACAGCATGTCCGACTCATGAATCGCCTGGAAGCCGCGGATCGACGAGCCGTCGAACGCGAGGCCGTCGGTGAACAGGCTGTCGTCGACGGACTCCACCGGCAGGTTGAAGTGCTGCATCACGCCGGGCAGGTCACAGAAACGTACGTCGACGAACTTCACGTCCTCGTTGGCGAGGTAACGCAGCAGTTCCTCGGGATTGGCGAACACAGGTCCTCCTGGCGGGTCCACTCCGGTCGCTGTCTTCCTGGCGACGCTATGGCCGCGGGGTTGCCCGGCCGTGTCTCGTCTGTTTCCGCCGTGTTACGTCCCTCGCGGAGCGTCATCCGGGCCGCTCAGCCGCCTCCGGCACGCGGCTCCGACCCTCCCCGCTGCGCCGGTCTGTCGCCGTCTGCGCGGTTTGGTCCTGTTCCCCGCTGGGCGCCGAACCGCCGTACCGGGCAGTGACCCCCACCCCTGCCCGCCGCGGCGCTCCCGCCACCACGCGGGCCGCTGGCTACCCTGGCCGCTGTGACCGATACCGCCGCCGTGCCGGTGCCGCCCGCCACGGACCCGACCTTCACGCCCCCGACCCTCGGCCGCCGCTTCGGCGCGCTGCTCGTCGACTGGCTGCTCTGCCTGCTGATCGCCAACATCTTCGCCAACCCGGTCCGGGACGGCTGGGCCCCGGTCCTGGTGCTGATCCTGGAGTACGGCTTCTTCCTCGGCCTCTTCGCCCAGACCCCCGGCATGTACCTCACCCGGATCCGCTGCCTGTCCTGGGCCGACGGGGGCCGGATCGGGCTGGTCCGGGCGCTGCTGCGCGGCGTGCTGCTGGCCGTCGTGGTGCCCGCTCTGATCATGGACGAGAAGCGGCGCGGCCTGCACGACCGGCTCACCGGGTCGGTCATCGCCGACGCCCCGCGCGCCGCCCGCCGCTGACCCCGGCCCGCACGACGAAGGAGCCGGCCCCGCGCGGGACCGGCTCCTTCTCGCGTACGACGGGGGTCAGCGACCCCGGGTCTGGCGGAACGCGCCCCGCGGCGGCCGCATGTTCTTCGGGATCGCGCCCTTGGGCATCTGCGGGCGGGCGGTGAGCGCCTTGAGCCGCTTGTCGAGGGCGTTGACGTCCTTCGGGGCGAGGCTGCGGGGCAGCCGCATCAGCGTCATCCGCAGCTTGCGGATCGGCAGCTCGCCCTCGCCCTGGCCGATCACGTAGTCGTGCAGCGGCGCGGAGCCGATCACCTTGGCCAGCCGGCGCTTCTCCTGCCCGAGCAGGCCGCGCACCCGCTGCGGGTTCCCCTCGGCCAGCAGGATCACGCCCGGCCGGCCGATCACCAGGTGCACCATGTCCATCTGGGTGGTGGAGCTGACCGCCGGCGTGACCCGCCAGTCGCCGCGCATGCTCTCCATGATCTGGGCCGCCGCGCCGGGCTGCCCCTCGGCCGCGTTCATCATCGCCTTGTTGGACCGCAGGTTGAGCACGATCAGCACGGCGAGCAGGATGAACAGGATGCCGATCGGCAGCCAGATCCAGCCCCAGAGGAGCACCGCCACCACGGTGAGCGCGAGCGGGATCAGCACCGCCGCCGCGGTCAGCGGCGCGAACCACCGGTCCTGCTTGGCGGTGAACTGGAACACCATCCCGATCTGCTTCAGCCGCTGGCCGAACGAGACCTTCTCCTGGGGCTTTGCCATGCCGCAGAGTCTAGTGGTCGCCGCGCAGCCGGTTGATCCGTGGCCGCCTCTCCGCCGCGGCTGAGTACCTTACGTCGCTGCCGGGCCGCTGAGGCCCCCGGGTAAGGAGGGGGAACGGCCGAAGATCAGGCAGCGCACCCATGCCCCGGGGGCACCTTCGCGCGGAAAGTCAGTGTCGACAGCGACAGACACCGCACCAAGGAGAACCGAGATGTTCGGCAACGACGCAGACCTGCTCCTCACCATCCACCGCAGCCACGCCTCCGAGCTGCAGGCCGACGCGGCCCGCGACCGGCTCGCCCGGTCCCTGCCCCGCCGCCACCCGCGCGGTTGGCTGGGCCGCCGGCAGCACAACGCCCGCGTCTCCGACGCCCGCCGGTGACCGCCCCGGCGCTGCCGGCGCACCCGAGCGCCGCACCGCCCGCCCCGGACCGGACCGGGCCACCCGGTGCGCCCGGGGCGGGTTCCGCGCACGCCGGTCCGGCCGTTCCCGACCGGAGTGGTGCGGCCGGGGCGAATTCCGCGCACGCCGGTCCGGCCGTCACGGGGGCGGCCGGGCCGGCGGGGAACCGGCCGGTCGGCCGGGACGGCGCCGGCGTACGCCATGGCATGCTCGACGGCGTGACCCCACGCGCCGCCAGCACCGTCCTCGTCGGCCGCCAGTCCGAGCTGACCGGGCTGCGCGAGGCGCTCGGCCGGGCCCGGGCCGGGGACCCGGCGACCGTCCTGGTGGGCGGCGAGGCCGGGGTCGGCAAGACCCGGCTGCTGGAGGAGTTCGGGGCGCACGCCACCTCGACCGGGGCGCGGCTGCTCATCGGCCAGTGCCTGGAACTCGGCGAGGCCGGCCTGCCCTTCGCGCCGTTCGCCGCCGCCCTGCGCGACGTGCTGCGTAACGACGGCCCGGCCGCCTTCGCCGGCTACGAGGCGGAGTTCGCCCGGCTGCTGCCCGAGCTGGCCCGGGTGCCGGCCGGGGCCGCCGCGCCGATCGGGCTGCCCGTCTCCGACACCCCGCGCGGGTACCTGTTCGACCTGGTCGCCGACCTGTTCCGGCGGCTCGCCGAGGAGCGGCCGCTGGTGCTGCTCATCGAGGACCTGCACTGGGCCGACCGGTCCACCCGGGACCTGATCGACTTCCTGGTCCGGGCCGCCCGGTCCACCCGTCTGCTGCTGGTCTGCACCTACCGCACCGACGAGCTGCACCGCGGCCACCCGCTGCGCCCCTTCCTCGCCGAGCTGGACCGGGCCCGGGGCGTGAGCCGGGTCGAGGTGGGCCGGCTGGACCGGGACGGCACCGCCGCCGTCCTCGCCGACCTGCTCGGCGTCGAGCCGGCGCCGCGCGCCGTCGACGACGTGCACGGGCGTACCCAGGGCAATCCGTTCTTCATCGAGGAGCTGGCCGCGGCCGGTGACCCGGTCGGCTGCGCGGTGCTCCCGGAGACGCTGCGCGACCTGCTGCTGGCCCGGGTGGACCGGCTGCCCGAGCCGGCCCAGCGGGTGCTGCGGATCGCCGCGGCCGGTGGCACCCGCTTCGCCCACCAGCTGCTCGCCGAGGTGGCCGGCCTGCCGGAGAACGAGCTGGAGGACGCGCTGCGCGCCGCCGTGGCCGGCCAGCTCGTGGTGGCCGACCCGGACGGCGACTACGAGTTCCGGCACGCGCTCGTGCGCGAGGCCGTCCACGACGACCTGCTCCCCGGCGAGCACGCCCGGCTGCACGCCCGGTACGCCGCGGCCATCGAGGCGCAGCCGCACCTGGTGGCCGCCGGCCGTGCCCCGGCCGAGATCGCCCACCACTGGTACGCGGCGCACGACCACCCGCGCGCGCTGCTCGCCGCCCGGGAGGCCGCCGGCGCGGCGGGCGACCGGTACGCGTACGCCGAGCAGAGCCGGCTGCTGGAACGGGTCCTCGAACTGTGGGAGCTGGTGCCCGACGCCGCCGACCGCCTCGGCATGGACCACCTGCGGGTGCTGGAGGAGACCCTGGCGGCGGCGACCACGGCCGGCGACTACAGCCGGGCGCTGACCCTGACCCGGGCCGGGCTGGCCGAGGTCGACACCACCGCCGAGCCGCTGCGCGCCGCCCGCCTGCTCCACCGGCGGGGCCGGCTGCTCGCCCTGCTCGGCAAGAGCGACGGCACCGCCGAGGTGCGCGAGGCGTACCGGCTGGCGGGCGGGCTCGCGGACGCGCCGGAGCGGGTGCGGCTGCTCGCCGACATCGCGGCGCACCTGGTCAAGATCGACCCTGCGCAGGCCGCCTCGGTGGCCGACGAGGCGATGGCCGCGGCCGAGGCGATCGGCGAGGACGTGGCCCTGCTGCCCACCCGGATCGCCCTGCTCTGCCGCACCGACCGGGTCCCCGACCTGGGCCTGGCCGAGCTGCGCCGGGCCGAGGCCCTCGCCCGGGCCACCGGCAACGCGCCGGCGCTGGTCAGCGCGCTGGTGTACCTCTCCGACGTGCTCTACGAGCTGGGCCGCTACGCCGAGAGCGAGGAGGCCGCCGCGGCCGGCGTGAGCGAGGCGCGGCGGGTGGGGATCAGCCGCTCCACCGGGGCGTACCTGCTGTCGAACCGGGCCGAGGCGCTGATCGCGCTGGGCCGCTGGGACGAGGCCGACGCGGCCTGCGCCGAGGCGGCCCGGATCGACCCGCCGGGTGTCTCCGGGCTGCACTGGCTCCAGCTCCGGGCCGGTCTGCGGCTGGCCCGCGCGCATCCCGCCGCCGACGAGGTGGTCGGCCGGGCGCTGGCGTTCCTGGCCCGGCCCTACCTGTGGCCGAACCACCGGCTGCCGCTGCACGAACTGCGCGTCGAGGCGGCCCTGGCGGCGGACGACAAGGTGGCCGCGCTCGCCGCGAGCCGGGCCGCCCTGGCCGACGAGCGCCTGGTCGACCTGCCCCGGGAGGGCTGGCCGGTGCTCAGCGCGGCGGCCCGCGCCGCGGCGCTCGTCGGTGACGCCGAGCTTGCCGCCGCGGTGGCCGCGGTGGCCGCCGCGCTGCCCGCCCGCTTCCCGGCGGAGCAGGCGCACGCCGCCCAGGTCACCGCGATCCTCACCGGTGTCACCCCCGCCGCCGACGGCGGTGTCGGCCCGCCCCTCGCACCGGACGGGCGGCCGGGCGGGGTGCTGCCGGCCTGGCGGGCGGCCGTGGCGGAGTGGCGGGCGGTGGGGCAGCCGTACCCGCTGGGCCGGGCGCTGCTCGCGCTGGCCGAGGCCGCCGCGGCGGCCGGCGAGCGGGACGAGGTGGCCGCCGCCGTCCGCGAGGCCGCGGACATCGCCACCGCGCTCGGCGCCGCTCCGCTGGGGGAGCAGGCGGCCACCCTGGCCCGGCGGGTCGGGCTGCGGGGCGCCGGCCGGCCCGGCCCGGACCTGCTGACCAGCCGGGAGCAGGAGGTGCTCCGGCTGGTCGCCGAGGGGCACAGCAACAGCCGGATCGCCGAGCGGCTGTTCATCTCGCCGAAGACGGCGAGCGTGCACGTGTCCCGGATCATCGCGAAGCTGGACGTGACCAACCGGGTGGAGGCCGCCGCGCTGGCCCACCGCCTCGGGCTGCTCGACCCGGCGCCACCCGCCACGCCGACTCAGCGGCGGGGCAGGTAGATCCGCCAGCCGGGGACGTCGACCACCCGGAGCCCGTCCGGGCCGGGTCCGAGCCGCCCGTCCAGCCGGGCCGCCAGCGGCGATCCGGCCGGGGCCACCCAGGCCGCGCCCGGATCGTCGTCCACCGCCCGCCGGTATCCGGGCAGCCGGTCGAATCCGGGGCGCAGGTCGTCGTCGACCACCGCGCAGCGCACCTCCTCGCCGGAGGCGAAGGCGAGCCGGTTGCAGGTCCAGTAGCCGGCGCGGACGTGGCGCAGGTTCAGGTCGCCGAGGGCGTCGACGAGCATCCGGTGCCGGTCGGCCTCCGCGTGGGTGGCCGGTACGGTGCCGATCGCACCCGCCGTCGTGACCGCCCCGGTGCCCAGCATCCCGGCCAGCACCGCGACCGCCGCCACCCCGGCCGCCCGGGTCCGCATGCGGCCGCCTGCGCCACAGCCGACCGACCCCAGTTCACCGACCTGGCGCACAGCGGGCGGCCCGAGCCCCGCCGGCTTGCCGAGGTGGTGCCCGGGCCGGTGGGGTGGCTCGGCGGGTGGGGGCCAGAGGCCGGCCCGGCGGGCGGCGGACCAGAGCGGCCAGAGCAGTGCGGGCGTGGCGACCGCCAGAACCGACAGGTACCGGGCGCTCTCGATCGGAGTCCGCCCGGCCGCGCTGCTCGCCGTGTAGGCCGCCAGCACCGCCGCCGCCCCGGCGAGCAGCGCGAGCCGCACGGCCGCCGAGACTCGCCGCTCCGTCGCGCCGGCGGGATCGTCGCCGGATCTTGGACAGCTGTCGTTCGCAGCGAACAGGAAGTGTCCAAGATCCGCGGGTGGGCGGGGCCGGCGGAGGGCGCGCCAGGCGGCGCCCGTGGCGAGGGCGAGCAGGATGAGGAAGGCCGGGGCCCACCACAGCTGCCATCCGGCGCAGCGGCCGGGGGAGCAGAAGCCCATGGCCAGCGGCGGCCCGAGCACCAGTCCGCCGTGCAGGCGTTCGGCCCAGCTCGCCGGCGCGTCGGCGCCGCCGGCGGCCAGCACGGCGGCGAGCGGGTTGCGGCCGTGCCGGAGGCTGTCGAGCAGCATGGGCGCCGCGCCCAGCAGCAGTCCGCCGGCCAGGGCCGCCCCGGCCCGCCCGGCCAGCTCGCGCCGGCGCCGCCCGACCAGCACCGCGCCGAGGGCCAGCACGAACGGCAGGATGAGCGGGTCGACCCAGAGCAGCAGCCCGGAGACGAACCCCCAGCCCGCCCAGCGGGACAGCCGCGCGGCCGGCCGGCTCGCGGCTGGCCGACCGGGCCGCCGCGCGCCCGACCCGCCGGCGCACAGCCCCACGGTGAGCAGCGCCAGCGCCACTCCGGCCGGGTTCAGCTCCGGGTAGCCGCCCCCGGCGATGAGCTGGTTCTTCACCACCCGGTCCGAGCCGAGCGCGAGGAAGCCGACGACCAGCAGGGCGTACCAGCGGTCGCCGCCGAGCCGGCGGGTGAGCCGCCAGGACAGGGCGAGGAATAGGGCGTAGAGCGCCAGGGTGGGCAGCCGCAGGGCCAGCACCGAGGGCCCGGCCAGGGCGACCAGCGGCGCGGCCAGGTACGCCTCCAGCGTGCCCATGTACGCCTGGCCGTAGAACCAGACCGGGAAGTCCGCGCCGCGGGCGATGTGCAGGGCGGCCAGCCCCATGGTCGCCTCGTCGCTGTTGCTGGGCGGCGCGTCGGCGAGCAGCAGCGCCAGCCGGTAGCCGACCCCGGCCAGCCCGACCAGCAGGGCGAGCAGGGCGAGCAGTGCCGGCAGCCGGGGACGCCGGGGCGTGCGCGGGCGGGTGGCCTCGCGCGGCTCCTGGCGTACCCCGGCGGTCATCCCTGGGATCATGGCATCCGGCGGGTGCCGGCGGTGGGTGACGCGGTGGACGGCCGGCCTCAGCCGGCGGCGACGACCTCGTCGCGGGCGGCGAGCGCCTGCTGGTAGAGCCGCCCGGCCCGGTACGACGAGCGGACCAGCGGACCGCTCATCACGCCGGCGAAGCCGATCTCCTCGGCCTCCTCGCGCAGCTCGACGAACTCCTCCGGCTTGACCCAGCGGGTGACCGGGTGGTGCCGGGGGGAGGGGCGCAGGTACTGGGTGATGGTGATCAGCTCGCAGCCGGCCTCGTGCAGGTCGCGCAGCGCCTGGGAGACCTCGGCCCGCTCCTCGCCCATGCCGAGGATCAGATTGCTCTTGGTGACCAGGCCGGCGGCGCGGGCCTGGCGGATCACATCGAGGGAGCGCTCGTAGCGGAACGCGGGGCGGATCCGCTTGAAGATCCGCGGCACGGTCTCCACGTTGTGCGCCAGCACCTCGGGCCGGGCGCCGAACACCTCGGCGAGCTGCTCGGGCACCGCGTTGAAGTCGGGGATCAGCAGCTCGACGCCGCAGCCGGACTGGAGGGCGTGGATCTGCCGGACCGTCTCGGCGTAGAGCCAGGCGCCGCCGTCGGGCAGGTCGTCGCGGGCCACGCCGGTGATGGTGGCGTAGCGCAGGCCCATCGCGGCCACCGACTCGGCGACGCGGCGGGGCTCGTCGGCGTCGAACTCGGCGGGCTTGCCGGTGTCGATCTGGCAAAAGTCGCAGCGCCGGGTGCACTGGTCGCCGCCGATGAGGAAGGTGGCCTCCCGGTCCTCCCAGCACTCGTAGATGTTGGGGCAGCCGGCCTCCTGGCAGACGGTGTGCAGCCCCTCGCGCGAGACGAGCCCGCGCAGCTGGGTGTACTCCGGGCCCATCTTGGCCTTGACCTTGATCCACGGCGGCTTGCGCTCGATCGGCGTCTCGGCGTTGCGCGCCTCGATCCGCAGCATGCGCCGCCCCTCAGGTGCAACAGTCGCGGTTGGCGCTGCCTGCTCGGTCGTCGGCGCGGAGTGCTCGATCGTCACGAAACCGAGCCTACGCCGGTCGGCGGCGGTCGATGAACGTCGGGCGACGGGCGTCACGCCCCGAACGTTGTGACACCGGACACGAGCGACCAGAAAACCCCGTCACACCGGGCCGGGGAAGGGTGCTAGCGTGCCCGGCAGAGCTGCGACGGAGCCGAGTAGCGAGCCGATCCGCCAGCGCAGAGAGCCGCCGAAATGCTGGAAGGCGGTCTGGCGCCGGCCCGCGAAGACCCTCCCGAGCTGTGGGAAGAACGGCGTCCGCGCCCAGTAGAACCCGCCCGGCTGGCCCCGGTGAAAAGGCGACGAACGAGGCTCCCGCTTCGCGGGAGCGAAGGTGTGGTGGCACCGCGAGGCTCCCGCTCGCCCACACCTCCCGGGGATCGCGTTGCGATTGACCAAGGAGGTAACCGCCGTGCAACGCATCCTGTCCTCCCAGCTCAGCCCCCATGTCGGCGCGACCGTGCGGATCGCCGGCTGGGTGCACCGCCGCCGGCTGCTCAAGTCGGTGGCCTTCCTGATCGTCCGGGACGCCGCCGGCCTGGCCCAGGTGGTGGTCACCGACCCCGCCGTGCGCGCGGCCGTCGAGTCGCTCCCCGAGGAGACCGTCGTCGAGGTCACCGGCACGGTGGTCGCGAACGCCACCGCGCCCGCCGGGGTCGAGCTGGCCGAGCCGACGGTACGCCCGCTCGGCCCGCCCGCCGTCCCGCCGCCGTTCGACCTGTACCGGCCGGCGCTCACCGCCACCCTGCCCACCCAGCTCGACCACGCGCCGACCGCGCTGCGCCACCCGACCCGCTCCGCCGCGCTGCGGATCTCGGCGGCGGCGGTCGCCGGCTTCCGGGCCAGCCTGGACGCCCGCGGGTTCGTGGAGGTCCACACGCCGAAGGTGGTCGCCTCGTCCACCGAGAGCGGGGCGAACGTGTTCGCGCTGGACTGGTTCGGCCGGCCCGCGTACCTGGCCCAGTCGCCGCAGTTCTACAAGCAGCTCATGGTCGGCGTCTTCGAGCGGGTCTACGAGGTCGGGCCGGTGTTCCGCGCCGAGCCGCACGACACCGTCCGGCACCTCGCCCAGTACACGTCGCTCGACGTCGAGCTGGGCTTCGTGGCCGACCACCGGGACGTGATGGCCGCGCTGCGGGACACCGTGGCCGGGATGCTGGCCGCGGTCGCGGCGCGGGCCGGCGCGGCCGTCGCCACCCTCGGGCTCACCCTGCCCGAGGTGCCCGCCGAGGTCCCCGACGTGCACTTCACCGAGGCGCTGAAGATCGCCGGCGCGCCGGCCGACGAGCCGGACCTCGCCCCCGCGCACGAGCGGGCGCTGGGGGAGTGGGCGCTCCGCGAGCACGGCTCGGACTTCCTCTTCGTCACCGGGTACCCGATGGCGAAGCGGCCGTTCTACACCCACCCGGACCCGGCGCGGCCGGCCCACTCCAACGGCTTCGACCTGCTGTTCCGGGGGATGGAGCTGGTCACCGGCGGGCAGCGGCTGCACCGGTACGAGGACTACCTCGCCGCCCTGGCCGCCCGCGGCGAGCCGGTCGAGCCGTACGCCGGCTACGTGGACGCGTTCCGCCACGGCATGCCGCCGCACGGGGGCTTCGCCATCGGGCTGGAGCGCTTCGTCGCCCGGCTCACCGGCGCGGCCAACGTGCGGGAGGTGACCGCCTTCCCGCGCGACCTGCACCGTCTGACGCCGTGACCAGCCGAGGGGCGGGGCCGTCCCCGCCCCTCGACCCGGTCAGGGCGCGATCGGAAGCTGGCGCTTGTGCTCGGTGGCGCGGTAGCGGGCCACCAGCGCCGCCTCCACCTCCGCGGGGACCGGCCGGCCCTCCAGGTAGTCGTCGATGTGCTCGTACGCCAGGCCGAGCGCGTCCTCGTCGAGCTTGCCCGGCGCCAGGGTCTCCAGGTCGGCCGTGGGCGCCTTGCCGACCAGCTCGGCGGGGGCGCCGAGCGCCGCGGCCAGCGCCCGCACCCGCCGCTTGGTGAGCCCGGTCAGCGGGACCAGGTCCGCCGCGCCGTCGCCGTGCTTGGTGAAGAAGCCGGTGACCGCCTCGGCGGCGTGGTCGGTGCCGACCACCAGCCCGCCCTCCGCGCCGGCCACCGCGTACTGGGCGATCATGCGCTGCCGGGCCTTGACGTTGCCGAGCACGAAGTCCTGCTGCGCGGCGTCGCGGAAGGTCAGGCCGCCGGCGACCAGCGCGGCCAGGGCGGCGTCGGCGGCCGGCTTGACGTCGACCGTGAGCACCCGGTCGGGACGGATGAACTCCAGCGCGGTCTGGGCGTGGTGCTCGTCGGCCTGCACGCCGTAGGGCAGCCGCATGGCGACGAAGACGGCCGGGTGGCCGGCGGCGCGGGCCCGTTCCGCGGCGAGCTGGCAGAGCCGGCCGGCGGTGGTCGAGTCGACGCCGCCGCTGATGCCCAGGACCAGCGTGGTGAGGCCGGTGTCGACCAGGCGGTCGGCGAGGAAGACGACGCGGCGCTCGATCTCCTCGGCGGCGTCGAAGGTCGCCGGCACCCGCAACTCCTCGGCGATCCGTTGCTGGGTCGACATCACGTCGGTCATCGGGGGTGGGGTCCTCTCCTCGTCAGGCGGGACCGAGCAGGTCCCAGGGGTTGCCGGCGAGGTCGCGGAACACGGCGACCCGCCCGTACGGCTCGGTGCGCGGGGGCTTGACGAACTCGACCTTCGCCTCGACCATCCGCCGGTACGTGGCGTCGAAGTCGTCGACCTGGAGGAAGAAGCCGACCCGGCCGTGGGTCTGGTCGCCCACCGCGGCCGCCTGCCGCTCACCGTCGGCGCGGGCCAGCAGCAGCCCGGTCCCGCCGCCCGGCGGGCGGACGACCACCCAGCGCTTCGGCCGGCCGTCGTTGGTCAGCGAGGGCTTGTCCTCCACCAGCTCGAAACCGAGTACCTCGGTGAAGAAGGTGATCGCCGGGTCGTACTCGGCGACGACGAGGGTGACGAGGTCGATCCGCACCCGGTCAGTCCTGGACCGCGACCAGGGTCGGCAGGTGCCGCTCGACCACCGGCAGCACGTCGGCGACCGTGACGGGGCGGCCCAGTTCGGCGGTGAGCGAGGTGACCCCGGCGTCGCGGATGCCGCACGGCACGATCCGGTCGTAGTGGCTGAGGTCGCAGTCGCAGTTGATCGCGAAGCCGTGCAGGGTCACGCCCCGGGCCACCCGGATGCCGATGGCGGCGACCTTGCGGGCCGGCCCCCGGTCGTCCTCCGGCACCCAGACGCCGCTGCGCCCCTCGACCCGGCCGGCGGCCAGCCCGAACTCGGCGCAGACGTCGATCAGCAGCTGCTCGGTGCGCCGGACGTACGCGACCACGTCGACCGGGTCGGGCAGCCGGACGATCGGGTAGCCGACCAGCTGCCCGGGGCCGTGCCAGGTGATCTTGCCGCCGCGGTCCACGTCGACCACCGGGGTGCCGTCCATGGGCCGGTCCCACGGCTCGGTCCGCTTGCCGGCGGTGTAGACGCTGGGGTGCTCCAGCAGCAGCACGGTGTCGCCCTGCTCGCCGGCCACCACGGCCTCGTGCACCCGGCGCTGCTCGTCCCAGGCGGCCCGGTAGTCGATCAGGCCGGCACGGACGGCGGTCAGCCCGGAAGTCGTCACGCTCACCTGTCCAGCCTAGTCCCGCCGTGCCGGGCGGCACCGTGTGAGCCTCGTCGCGAGCGCGACGAGCGCGGCCCGCGGTTGCGGGCGCCGGAGTGACCGGTCGCCGTCAGGCCGGCGGCACCCGCCAGACCCAGACGTCCTCGACCCGTTCGGGCGGGCCGAGCAGGGCCGTGGCGGTACGCCGCACCGCCTCCTCGTCGACGTCGAACTTCGCCCCGTGCACCCGGTCGGCCAGCACCACCGTCTCGACCCGCCAGTAACGCAGGTCGGCCCGGGCCTCCCGGATGCTGCCGTCGGTGATGATCGGCACCAGCCCGGTCCGGCCGGCCTGGTCCATGAGCGCGCTGAAGGTGCGCGGGACGGGCCCGATCCGGCCCCGGCCGTCCGGCCCGCCCGGGCCGAGGAAGAAGCCGGCCGGGATGCGGAACTCGCCCTGCCGGTGCGCCAGGGCGTACGCCTGCCAGCGCTGGCCGTCGGGATAGATGTCCACGGTCAGCGGCAGCGGGGTGAGCACCCCACCGGGGGAGACGTAGCGCTGCCAGGCGCCGGTGGTGATGAACGCCGGCACCGGCTCCCGGACGCTGGTCAGCAGCGGGGTGGGCAGCAGCGGCAGCAGCGCGGCGGCGAAGCCGAGCGCCCAGGCCAGCTCGGTGGAGCGGTGCCGGGGCGGCCGGGCGCGCAGCGAGTCGACCGCGTACGCCAGCAGCAGCCCGATCACCGGGGCCACCACCAGGGCGAGCCGGGACGGCAGCGCCGCGTTGATCACCGGCAGGTTGTCCAGCACCCCGAACGGCAGCAGCTGGTCGGTGCGGTGGCCGTTCCACTTGGCCGTGGGGCCCCAGGAGAGCACGGCGAAGACCAGCGCGGTCACGGCGAGCGCGGTGAGCGTGGCCCGGAACGCCCGGTCGGCGCGGCGCCGGAGCAGGACGAAGCAGGCCACGGCGAGCAGCAGCAGCGGGATGCCGAAGAAGGAGTTCTCCTCGGTCGGGTTGGGCGCCAGCGAGGTGCCCAGTCCGGCCCAGCCGGCCAGCGACCGGCGGGGATACGACCCGAAGGCGGCGATGTCCTCGGAGTGGATGAGCGGGTCGAAGCCGGTGCCGTGGAACCGCTGCGGCCCGGCGAAGTGCAGCCACAGCGGGTACGCCAGCAGCACCGCGGAGACGAGCGCGGTCACGCCGAGCCCGCGCAGGAAGTTCGGCAGCGCGGCCCGCGCCTCGGCCCGGCGTGCCGGGTGCAGCGCCCACACCAGCAGGAACAGGGCGAGCGCCAGCGCCGTGAAGAAGAGCCCCTCGGCGGCGATCGAGAAGGCGACCGCCACCAGCACGCCGAGCACGACGCCGCCGGCGACCGCGCGCCCGGGGCGGCGCAGCCGGAGCACGCCCCAGATCAGCAGCGGCACCAGCCAGCCGGCGGTCCAGTTCAGGTGCGCGTTGGCGTGCGACACCATGGCCGGGCAGTAGGCGATGAAGAGCGCGCCCACCCCGGCGGCCAGCCGGCTGGCGACCAGCTGCCGGCTGAGCAGCCAGTACCAGGCCACCGCGGTGGCGGCCAGGTTGAGCGTGAGGATCACCAGGAACGTCGCGGGCGGCCCGATCAGGTACGTCAGCGGCGCGAAGACCACCGCGTACGCGGTGATCGAGGTGTTGACCGCGAGGTTCACCCCGTCCGGCACGTTGATCAGGTGGGTGAAGAGCGGGTTCTCCCCGTGGGTCACGGCGTGCCCGCCGAAGGCCAGCAGCCACTCGAAGAGCGCCTGGTCGCTGGAGTTCACGGTGATCGTGCGGGTGTTCGGGTCCCGCCACATCCCGCTGGTCACCCAGAGGGCCAGGGCCACCGCGGCGAGCACCAGCACCAGGTCGGCGCGCCGGTTCCGGGTGGCGGGCGCGGTCGACGGGCCGGTGGCCAGGGACGGGGAGGACGGCACGCAGCGGACGTTACCAACCGGACCTGGACCCGCCGGTCAGACACGAAACCCGGTGGGGACGGCCTCGTCCGCACACTTCGGCGTCCGTGAATGTGTGAACCGCGGCCATTCCGGCGGCGCGAAACACGGACGTAACGTCGCGGCAACTCGAAGGTGACCCAGTTCACAATTCGTCGTCAGGAGGTCGCCGTGCGCCGTTCCTCATCCCTTCTCACCCGCCTGGCCGGGGTGGCGGCCGGGGTCGTGCTGGCCGCGGCCGCCGTTCTCGCCGCCGCGCTGCCCGCACAGGCCGCCACGCTCACCCAGGTCACCGGCTTCGGCTCGAACCCCGGCAACCTGGCCATGTACGCCTACCGCCCGGACGGCCTGCCGGCCAACGCCCCGGCCGTCGTGCTGCTGCACGGCTGCACCCAGAACGCCTCGACCTACTTCACCAACTCCGGCTGGCAGAAGTACGCCGACCAGTGGAAGTTTGCGCTGATCGTGCCGCAGCAGCCCTCGGCGAACAACGCGAACTCCTGCTTCAACTGGTTCGAGACCGGGGACACCGCCCGGGGCCAGGGCGAGGCGCTCTCGATCAAGCAGATGGTGGACTACGCCCGGTCCACCTACGGCACCGACGGGAGCCGGGTCTTCGTCAGCGGCCTGTCCGGCGGCGGGGCGATGAGCGCCGTCATGCTCGCCACCTACCCGGACGTGTTCGCCGCCGGCTCGGTCGTCGCCGGCCTGCCCTACCGCTGCGCCACCAGCATGACCAACGCCTTCACCTGCATGAACCCCGGCGTGGACAAGACCCCGGCACAGTGGGGCGACCTGGTCCGCAACGCCTACCCCGGCTACACCGGCAAGCGCCCCCGGGTGGCCATCTGGCACGGCACCTCGGACACCACCGTCGCGCCACTGAACGCCGCCGAGTCGCGGGACCAGTGGACCAACGTGCTGGGCGTCCCGCAGACCCCGAGCAGCACCGCCTCGCTGCCGGCGGGCACGAGCATGGAGGTCTACGGCAGCGACCAGGTGCGGCTCTACCGGGTCTCCGGCATGGGCCACGGCACCCCGGTCGACCCGGGCTCGGCGGCCGACCAGTGCGGCACCGCCGGGGCGTACTTCCTGGACACCATCTGCTCGACCTACCGCGACGCGCTCTTCTTCGGCCTGAACGGCGGGGGCGGCACGCCCAGCCCGACCCCGACGGCGACCGCGTCGCCGACCCCGACCCCGACCACCGCCCCGGTCTGCGTCACCGCGAGCAACTACGCGCACGTCACGGCCGGCCGCGCCTACCAGTCCGGCGGCTACGCCTACGCGCTGGGCAGCAACCAGCGGATGGGCCTCTACAACACCTTCTACACCAGCACCCTCAAGCAGACCGGCCCCGCCTACTGGGTCATCGGCTGCTGACCGGAGCCGCCGCCCTCACCGGCTCAGTCGGTGAGGGCGGCGTGCAGCGCGCCCGCCAGGTCCGGGTGGGTCCAGGCGAAGCCGGCCTTGCCGAGCACGCCGGGCAGCACCCGGGTGCTGGTGAGCGCCTCGTGGGCGAAACCGCCCAGGGCGACCTTCAGGGCCACCGCCGGGATCGGCATGATCGCCGGCCGGTGCAGCTGGCGGGCCAGTTCCCGGGTGAACTCGGCGTTGGTGACCGGAGCCGGACCGACCACGTTGACCGGGCCGGCGAGGTCGTCGCGGGCCAGCAGGAAGGTCACCGCGTCCAGCCAGTCCCGCAGCGAGATCCACGGCAGCCACTGCCGGCCGTTGCCCAGCTTGCCGCCGACGCCCAGCCGGAACGGCAGCAGCTGCGGTTTGAGCGCTCCGCCGTCGCGGTGCAGCGGCAGCCCGGTGCGCAGCCGCACCACCCGGGCGCCGGCGTCCTCGGCCGGGCGGGTGGCCGCCTCCCACACCCGGCAGACGTCGGCCAGGAAGCCCTCGCCGGCCGGCGAGTCCTCCTCGACCGTCCGGTCGCCGGTGTTGCCGTACCAGCCGACGGCGGAGGAGTTGAGCAGCACGGCGGGCCGGTCGGCGGCGGGCAGCCCGGCGATGGTGATCGCCAGCGTGGTGGTGCTGTCCACCCGGCTGGACCGGATCAGGCCCTTGTACGCGTCGTTCCAGCGCTTGTCGCCCACCCCCGCGCCGGCCAGGTTCACCACCGCGTCGGCGTCGGCCACCACCTGCGGGTCGAGCTGCGCGGCGGACGGGTTCCAGCGCCGCTCGTCAGGCGTGCGCGGCGCGCGGCGGACCAGGCGGGTGACCTGGTGCCCGTCCGCGGTGAGTCGGTCGACCAGTCGGGTGCCGAGGAAACCGGAGACTCCGGCCATGAGGATCCGCATGGGCATATCTTCGGATACGGACGCCGGCCCGGATGCGTTGAGCGGAATCACTCACTCGTCGTTCCCGACTCCCGCCCGCCGACCTCGCGGCGGCTCTCGTGGGTGAATCCGCCTCACTCCCCGGTCCGGCCGTCGATCGCCTCCCGCAGGATGTCGGCGTGCCCCAGGTGGCGGGCGTACTCGTCGACCATGTGCGCGAGAACCCAGCGCAGGGAGTGCACTTTCCCGGTGCCGGGGTTGCGGCCGACCGCGTCCAGCGGGCGCTCGGCGGTGATCCGCCGCGAGGCGGCCACCTCCGCCCGCCAGAGCGCGAAGGTCTCCGCGCCGGTGGCCTCCGCGACGGCGGTGAACGGGGCGTCCGGATCGTCGGTGAGGTCGTAGAGGTCGCCGGGGGAGGCCTCGGCGAGCACCGCCTGGAAATACCACCGCTCCACGGTGGCCAGGTGCCGGACCAGGCCGATCAGGGACAGGCCGGACGAGGGCACCGGCCGCAGGCGCAGCTGCGCGTCGGTGAGGTCGGCGCACTTGCGGACCAGCGCGTCCCGCTGGAAGTCCAGGAAGGTCTCCAGCAGGGTGCGTTCGTCCACGGTGGCCGGCAGCGCGAACCGTTCATCGATCATTGGCCGGATCGTACGCGCGTTCGACCGTCGCTGGGGGGCGGCCGCGGCGGCCCGGCCGCGCCGTGCGGCAACCGCCGGTGCCGGTCAGTCCCGGCCGGCCAGTGCGGCCGCCACGGCCAGGGCGAACCGCGCCGGGTTGTCGACCATGATGTTGTGGCCGCAGTCCGGAATCGCCACCGCGTCGACACCCGCGGCGGCCAGCCGGTTCGCGTCGGACCGCGGCCCGTCGGCCGCCGGATACAGCACCGTGCGCGGCACGGCCAGCCGTTCCAGTTCCTCGCGCACGCCCGGGGTCGTGCCGCGCAGCAGGCTCATGGCCGTGCGGTAGAGCGCCTCCCGTCCGGCCAGCCGCATCGTGGCCGCCCACTCCGGCCCGACGAACGCCATCGTCTCGTCCCAGCCGTGGTCCAGGAAGTCCTGCTCGGTGTGGTAGACGCCGATGCCCGAGCTGCCCGGCCGCTTGGTCGTCGGCAGCGTCTCCGGTGCGTCGAGGGCGGGATCGACGAGCACGAGGCGGCGTACCAACCGGGGGTGGCGCGCCGCCAGCAGGACCGCTACGGCGCCGCCCATGCTGTGCGCGATCACGTCGGCGTCCGTCACCGCGGCCCGGTCCAGCGCGTGGGCCAGCAGGTCCGCGTGCAGGTCCAGGGTGTACGCCGCGTGCGCCGGCCGGTCGCTGATGCCGAAGCCCAGCAGGTCCATGAGCAGTGAGCGGTGCCCGGCCAGGGCGGGGTGCGCGACGGCTTCGGCGTAGTAGGGGGCGGAGCTGGCGCCGAGCCCGTGCAGGTAGACGCGGGTGGGTTCGGTGCCGGGGATCTCGGCCCAGCGGATCCGGGAACCGTCCGGGGTGACTGTCGCGCTATGCATGGCCAGGAAGATACCTCTTACACGAGGTATCCAGGCAAGAGGGTATATCGGAAGGGGGGTATGATCTGGATCATGTTGGAACTCGCGGTTCTCGGCTTCCTCTACGACGACCAGCTGCACGGCTACGACCTGCGAAAGCGCATCGCCGTCCTGACCGGGCACGTGCGCCCGATCGCCGACGGCACGCTCTACCCGCTGCTCAAGCGCCTGGAGGCGGCCGGGCTGCTGACCCGCGAGCTCCAACCCGGTCAGGTGGCCGCGCCGCGACAGGTGCTGTCGCTGACCACCGCCGGCCGCCAGGCCCTGCTCGACCGGCTGCGTGAGCCCGAGGACCTGTTCATCACCGACGAGAACCGGTGGTTCACCCTGCTCGCGTTCCTGCGTCACCTCGACGACCCGGCGGCCCAGGCGGCGGTCCTGCGGCGGCGCCTGACCTTCCTCACCCAACCGGCCAGCTTCTTCTGGGACGGCGACCGGCCGCTGCGCGCCGCCGACTTCGACGACCCGTTCCGGCGGGGTCTGTTCACCATCGCGACCGCGACAACCCGCACCGAGCTGGCGTGGCTGCGGGAGACGCTCGCGGATCTCGACGCCTGAGCGCCCGGGTGTCGCGGCGACCGGCCCGGAATGCCGGCGGGCCGGGGCTGGTCAGGCGATGGCGGCCAGGCGGGGGAGCAGCGGCGCCAGGGCGTCGACGGCGCCGGCGCGGACCACGAAGCGGCTGATCCCCCAGCGGCGCCGGTGCTCGGCGACGGCCGCCACGATCTCGTCCGCGGTGCCGATCAGCACGAACGGGGTGGCCAGCAGATCGGCGACGGACAGCCCGGTGTCCGCGGCGATCGCGGCGGCCGCGGCCTCCGCGTCGTCGGTCACGGTCACCTGCTGGACCAGGGCCTCCAGCGCGGGCGGCGCGTCCCGCCCGGCCGCCCCGGCCGCCACGTGCGCGAGCTGCGCCTCGATCTGGTCGGCCCGCCACCGCACGTCGTGGGCGTGGCCGTCGGCCAGGGTACGCCCGAAGCCGGTCAGCCCGACCACGTCGGCGTGTGCGCCGGCCCAACGCAGCAGCGTCGAGTTGGCCGTACCCATGGTGAGCGGGACCCGGTCCCGCACCGGTCGCAGCTCGGTCAGCCGGGCGGCGTACGCGGCCAGCTCGGGGGTCTCCACGGTGACCTCGTTCCCGGCCAACAGGTCCCGCACGGCCTCGGCGACCGCGACGCAGCGGCGGACCCGCCCGGCGACGTCGGGGCGCTCGCGCCCGACGGCCCGCCACTCGGCCGGGGTGTGTCCGGCGCCCAGGCCGAGCCGGGCCCGGCCGCCGGAGACCACGTCGAGCGTGGCCACGTCCGTGGCGAGCAGGATCGGCTCCCGCAGCCCGGCGTTCGAGACGTACGAGCCGAGGCCGAGCGTCGAGGTCACCGCCGCCGCGGCCGCGAGCGCCACGAACGGCGACGGGCCGTGGCCGGGGTGGTCGGCGGCCAGCAGCGCGTCGAAGCCGGCCGCCTCGACCCGCCGGGCCAGGTCGGTCCAGCTCGCCGCGTCGGTCGGGCCGGACTGCACGGAGAAGATCACCATCGGCCCAGCATTCCCCGGGTACGCCGGTCCCGGCCAGCCCGGACCCGCCGATTCTGCTGACCGGCGAATCCGCGGGAGTCGCACCGGCGGGGCCCCTTCCCGACGCCGGGGGTCACGAAGGGGCCCCGCCCGGTCAGGCGGCCCGGTGGACGGCGTCGAGGCGGGACAGGTCGTCGTCGGTGAGGCGGAGCGCCGCCGCGGCGACGTTCTGCTCCAGGTGCGCCGGGTTGCCGGTGCCCGGGATGGCGAGCACGTTCGGCCCCTGGCGCAGCGTCCAGGCCAGCCGGACCTGCGGCGGGGTCACCCCGTGTGCCCGGGCCACCGCGTGCACCTCGCCGTGCTCCTCGCCGCTCGCCCCGGCCTCCCGCCCGCTCGTGGCGAGCGAGAAGAACGGCACGAACGCGGTCCCGTGCGCGGCGCAGTCCCGGATGAGCGCGTCGTTGCTCCGGCGGTAGCCCAGGCCCCACGAGTTCTGCACGCAGACCACCGGGGCGATGGCGCGCGCCTCGGCGACCTGCTCCGGCTTCACGGCGGAGACGCCGAGGTGGCGGATCAGGCCGGCGTCGCGCAGCTCGGCGAGCGCGCCGAAGTGCTCGGCCAGCGGCTCCGGGCCGTACACCCGGAGGTTGACCACGTCGAGGTGGTCCCGGCCGAGCTGGCGCAGGTTCTCCTCGACCTGGCCGCGGAGCTGGTCGGGTCGGGCCATCGGCAGCCACTGGCCGGACGGGTCCCGGCCCGGCCCCACCTTCGTGACGATGACCAGGTCCTCCGGGTACGGCGACAGCGCCCGGTTGATCAGCTCGTTGGCCGAGCGCAGCGGCGAGAAGTAGAACGCCGCCGTGTCGATGTGGTTGACGCCCAGCTCGACCGCGCGGCGCAGCACCGTCACCGCCCGGTCCCGGTCACCGGGGCTGCCGTCTGCGTTCGCGGTCAACCGCATCGCGCCGAAGCCGATCCGGTTGACGATGCGGTCGCCGAGCTGCCAGGTGCCCGCCGCGGCGGCGTTGACGGTGTCGATGGTCATGCGGTCTCCGTCCGTTCGAGGATGGTCCCGTCTCCGGGTGGCGTGACGCCGAGCAGTTCCACGGGGTCGCCGGCCAGCCGGTTCAACGCGGCGACCAGTTTCCGCTCCTCGTAGCTGAAGTGCGACTCCAGCAGCGCCGCCAGCCCGTCCAGCTCGGCCCGGACGGTCCGGACGTCGGCCGCGCCGGCGAGCAGGACGTCGATCCGGCGCAGCAGGTCGGCGACCACCCGGTGGTCGGCGCTCAGTTCGGCGAGCACGGGACGCAGCTCGGGCGCCCGCTCGGCCAGGGCCTGGAACGCGCCGACGTCCTCGCCGGTGTGGTGCCGGTCCAGCGCGGCGCAGAAGCCGACGCAGTGCGCGCGCAGCTCCCGGCTCAGGGTGGCGTCGCCGCCGGTGGGGGAGTCGAGGCTCGCGCGGAGCCGGGCCAGCTCCTCGCGGAGCCAGTGGTGGATCTCTATCAACTGGGTGCCGAGGGCGGTCAGCCGGCCGCTCGACGGGTGGGATGGGTGCACATGGTCCCCTGCTGTCCCGCGCCTCCATGCCCACGGCGGCCTCCGTGCCGGGTGCACCGCGACGCTGCGCGCCAGTCTAGAACACGCACGTCCTCACTCGCCCTCGTCGCGTTCGTGGGGCTCGTGCCAGCGTGCCCGGTAGGCCGCCTCGTGGGCCTCGTGGCTGGTGCGCTCCTCGAAGACCAGCCTCCGCAGCGCCCGCCGGCCCTCGTCGAAGACCACCACCTCGGCGGCCACCATGCCGACGGTGATGGCGGTCAGCAGCGTCAGGGCGGCCAGCGCGGGCAGGTGCACGGCCACCGGGATGCCCACGGCCAGCAGCAGTACGGCGACGACCCGCGTCCAGCTCAGCGTGCGCAGGGTGCGGAGCTGGAAGAGCATGTTGCCGCAGACGTAGCAGATCACCCCGCCGAAGAGCAGCGGCACGCCGGGGCCGAGGGCCGGCAGGTGCTGCGCCACGTGCGGGTCGGCGATCTGGTGCACGATCATCTCCGCGCCGAGCGCGAACAGGATGATGCCCGCGATCATCGGCAGGAACAGGTAGCCGTAGGCGTCCCGGGCCATGGCGACGCGGGGGCCGTCCTCGGCGGCGTGCAGGGCGATCCGGGCGGCCGGCCCGATCATGTCGTAGTGCGCCCACCAGAGCGCGGCGGTGAAGAAGATGCCGAGCACGGCCGCCGCCACGGCCGGCCAGGTCGGCGGCTGGCCGAGCAGGTTGCTGCCGACGCCCACGGAGATGACCGACTCGCCCAGCGCGATGATCAGGATGAGGTCGTACCGCTCGGTCCAGTGCTCGGCGGAGGCGACGCCCCAGCCCCAGGTGCCGGCGACGAGGCCCGTGGCGTACTGGAGCAGCACGACGAGCGCCCACAGCCCGTCCCGGACCGCCGCCGCCGAGAAGAGGTCGTCGATCTTCGGCGGGATCAGCGCGGCGACCCCCAGCAGCAGGGTGCTGCCCACCAGCTCGGGGGTGAACCGGAGGAGCTGGCGGCGCTCGGCCGGGCTGTCGCGCACGGCGTGCAGGTAGAGCAGCAGGTGCACGCCCCGGATGACGGTGTAGCTGATCGCCGCGACGATCGGCCCGGCCGCGTTGCCGCGCGGGTCCCGGAACGCGTTCGGCAGGGACAGGGCGAAGGTGAACAGGGCCGCCATGCCGACCGTCATGAGGACGGGGACGAAGCCCTCGCCGAGCCGGATCCGGGTGGCCACGATGCTGTGCACGACCCACGTCCACCACAGCACGGCGAGGACCAGCAGCGCGTGCAGCAGCGCGCCGCCGTTGACCTGGAGCGCGGTGGCCCGGGTGATGATGAAGAACGAGAAGACGAAGACCAGGTCGAAGAAGACCTCGAACCGGTCCACCCGGGCCCCGGGTGCCACCGGCACCGCCGGTCCGAGGCGTCCCCGCCACCCGAAGCCGCTCACCGACCGAGTCTGTCAGCGCCGGGTCGGCGGCGGGTCGGATTGGGCTCAGTCCGGGCGGTGGCGCAGCCCGTCCATGAGCAGGTCGAGCAGGCGGCCGGCCTGGGCGCGCTGCTCCGGTTCGCCGGCCACCAGGGAGACGCCGCTCAGCCCGGCGAGCACGTCGGCGGGAGCTACGTCGGCGCGGACGGTGCCCGCGGCGGCGCCGGCCGCCAGCAGGTCGCCCAGCGCCGCGAGCAGCCGGTCCCGGCTGTGCGCGTACGGGTTGGCGCCGGAGGCGATGGCGAGCCGCAGCGCGTCGGCCATTCCTCGCTTGGTGGCGAGGTAGTCGACGAACCGGTCCATCCAGGCCCGGACGGCCGCCTCGGCGGGCAGTGCGGCGAGCAACTCCGGGACGGCGTCGCAGAGCTTGGCCAGCTCGTTGCGGTAGGCCGCCTCGATCAGCGCCTCGCGGGTGGGGAAGTGGCGGTAGAGGGTGCCGATGCCGACCCCGGCCTCCTTGGCGATGCGGTCCAGCGTTACCTCGCCGCCGGCCTGGGAAAACGTGTGGACCGCGGCGTCCAGCAGTCGCTGCCGGTTGCGCAGCGCGTCGGCGCGCAGCGGGCGGTCGGGCACGTCCCCTCCTCGGCTCGACCGGGGCGTGGGCCCGGCCGGGTTTGGCAACCGGAGGAACCTCCGGTTAGTGTCGGAGTAACGGAGGATCCTCCGCTTCTCATCGTAGCGCTCGGACGACCGGTCCGTGCCGCCGCCGACAAGGATGGATCATGACCACCAGCACACCCGTCAGCACCCCGTTCTCCCGCGAGACCACCGCCCTGGAGGTGGTCCGTGACCTCGACCTGACCGGCCGGCGGGCCGTCGTCACCGGCGGCGCCTCCGGCATCGGCGTCGAGACCGCCCGCGCGCTCGCCGCCGCCGGGGCCGACGTCACCCTCGCGGTCCGCAACACCGAGGCCGGGCAGCGCGCCGCCGCCGACATCACCGGCACCACCGGCAACGACCGGATCCTGGTCGCCCCGCTCGACCTGGCCGACCTCGGCTCGGTGGCCACCTTCGTCCGCACCTGGGACGGGCCGCTGCACATGCTGGTCAACAACGCCGGCATCATGGCCTCGCCCGAGATGCGCACCGAGCAGGGCTGGGAAATGCAGTTCGCGACCAACCACCTCGGACACTTCGCGCTGGCCACCGGGCTGTACCGGTCCCTGGCCGCCGCGGGCGGCGCCCGGATCGTCTCGGTCAGTTCCTCGGCGCACCTCCGGTCACCGGTGGTCTTCGAGGACATCCACTTCCGCCAGCGGCCGTACGACCCGTGGGCGGCGTACGGGCAGTCGAAGACGGCGAACGTGCTCTTCGCGGTGGACGCCACCCGGCGCTGGGCCGGCGACGGGATCTCCGCCAACGCGCTCATGCCGGGCGCGATCCGGACGAACCTCCAGCGCTACGTGAGCGACGAGGACCTGGCCCGGTTGCGCGCCGAGAGCGGTGGCGGGGACTCCCCGAGCTGGAAGGACACCGAGCAGGGCGCGGCCACGTCGGTGCTGGTCGCCGCCTCGCCGCTGGTCGCCGGCGTCGGCGGCCGGTACTTCGAGGACTGCCAGGAGGCCGGGCCGAACCAGCCGGGCACCCGCACCGGCTACGCCCCGTACGCGCGGGACCCCGAGGCCGCCGAGCGGCTCTGGGAGGTCTCCGAGGAGCACCTGCGCGGCTGACCCGGAAACGACGGGAGGGGCGCGCGGCTTCCGCCGCGCGCCCCTCCGCCGTCAGGAGGTCAGAGCCCCAGTTCGGCCTCGAAGTTGCCGGCCTCCAGCCGCTCCTTGACCGCGACGAGGAAGCGGGCCGCGTCCGCGCCGTCGATCAGCCGGTGGTCGTACGACAGGGCCAGGTAGACCATCGACCGGACCGCCACGACCTCGCCCAGGTCCGGGTCGTTGACCACGACCGGGCGCTTCACCACGGCACCCGTGCCGAGCATCGCCGACTGCGGCGACGGCACGATCGGGGTGTCGAAGAGCGCGCCCCGGCTGCCGGTGTTCGTCAGCGTGAAGGTCGCGCCGGCGATCTCGTCCGGGCTGATCTTGTTGGTCCGGGTCCGCTCGGCCAGGTCGGCGACCCGCTTGGCGATCCCACCCAGGTTGAGGTCACCGGCGTTGTGGATGACCGGCACGAGCAGGCCCCGCTCGGTGTCCACGGCGATGCCGAGGTGCTCGGCGTCCGGGTAGGTGATCGTCCCGCCCTCCAGGTCCAGCTGGGCGTTCAGGATCGGGTATGTCTGCAGCGCCTCGATGGCGGCGAGGGCGAAGAACGGCAGGAAGGACAGCTTCACGCCGTGCCGCTGCTGGAAGGAGTCCTTGGCCTGGGCCCGCAGCTTGGCGATCCGGGTGACGTCCACCTCGATCACCGTGGTGAGCTGCGCCATCTCGTGCAGCGACTCGTGCATCCGGTTGGCGATGGCCTTGCGGATCCGGGGCAGCTTCTCCACGGTGCCCCGCTTGCCGCTCGGCTGCGGCTTCGCGGCCGGCTTGGCCGGGGCCGCGGCGGCCGGTGCCGGCTGCGCGGCAGGCGCGGCCTGGGCGGCCTTCGCCTTCTCGGCCGCCTCCAGCACGTCCTGCTTGCGGATCCGCCCGCCGACGCCGGTGCCGTTGACCGAGGAGAGGTTCACCCCGTGCTCGGCGGCCAGCTTGCGGACCAGCGGGGTCACGTAGCCGGCGCCCTCCTCGCCACCGGCCTGCGCCGGGACGGTCGGCCGCTGCGGCGTGGTGGCCGCCGCGGGCGGGGTCGCGGCCTGCTCGGCCTTGGCCGGCTGCGCGGCCTGCTCCGCCTCGGCGGCCGGCTCGTTGTAGGACATGCCCGGGGTCGGCTCCTCGACCGTGGGCTCCGGCTTCGGCTCGGCCTTGGGCTCGGGCTTCGGCTTCGCCTCGGCCTGGGGCTCCGGCTTCGGCTCCGGCTTCGGCTCCGCCTTCGGCGCGGCGCCGGCCGCGCCCACGATCGCCAGGACACCGCCGACCTCGGCGGTCTCGTCCTCGGGGACCTTGATCTCCAGCAGCGTGCCGGCGACCGGCGACGGGATCTCGGTGTCGACCTTGTCGGTGGAGACCTCCAGCAGCGGCTCGTCCACCTCGACGGTGTCGCCGACCTGCTTGAGCCAGCGGGTCACCGTGCCCTCGGTGACGCTCTCACCCAGGGCCGGCATCTTGACCTCGGTGCCCTCGCCCGACGGCGCGGCGGCCGGGGCGGGCTCCTCGACGGCCGGCTGCTCCGCCTCGGCCTGCGGCTCGGCGGCGGCCTGCTCGGCCTCCTCCGCCGGGGCCTCCTGCTGCGGGGCGGCCCCGCCGGCCTCCTCGCCCTCACCGGCGATGATCGCCAGCTCGCTGCCGACCTCGGCGGTCTCGTCCTCGCCGACCACGATCCGGCTCAGCACGCCCGCCGCGGGCGACGGGATCTCGGTGTCCACCTTGTCCGTGGACACCTCGAGCAGCGGCTCGTCGGCCTCGACGGTGTCGCCCTCCTGCTTGAGCCAGCGCGTGACGGTGCCCTCGGTGACGCTCTCGCCGAGCCGGGGCATGGTGACCGATACCGGCATGTTCTCCAGACTCCTTCATTCCCCTGGTGGGATCATCGCCCGTCGCCGGACGCCGCGGTTGTCGTGTCAGGCGTGCGCGTGCAGCGGCTTGCCGGCCAGGGCCAGGTGTGCCTCGCCCAGGGCCTCGTTCTGCGTCGGGTGGGCGTGCACGAGCTGCGCCACCTCGGCCGGGTAGGCCTCCCAGTTGTAGATGAGCTGCGCCTCGCCGATCAGCTCGCCCACCCGGGCGCCGACCATGTGGACGCCGACCACCGGGCCGTCCTCGACCCGTACCAGCTTCACGTGGCCGGCGGTCTTGAGGATCTGGCTCTTGCCGTTGCCGCCCAGGTTGTAGTTGTAGGTCTTGATCTTGTCAGCGCCGTACTGCTCCTTGGCCTTCGCCTCGGTTAGGCCGACCGAGGCCAGCTCCGGGTCGCAGTAGGTGACCCGCGGGATGCCGGCCTCGTCGATCACGGCCGGGTTCTTGCCGGCGATCTCCTCGGCGACGAAGATGCCCTGCTGGAAGCCGCGGTGGGCGAGCTGGAGGCCGGGCACGATGTCGCCGACCGCGTAGACGTTCGGCACGCTGGTGCGCAGCCGCTCGTCGGTCAGCACGTAGCCGCGGTCCATCTTGACGCCCTGCTCCTCGTAGCCGAGGTTGGCGGTGGTCGGGCCGCGGCCGACGGCGACCAGCAGCAGCTCCGCCTCGACGGTGTCGCCGCCCTGGATGGTCAGCTTCACGCCGTTCTCGGTCTTCTCGACCTTCTCGAACGGCTTGCCGACCTTGAAGTTGATCTTCCGCTTGCGGAACGCCCGCTCCAGCGCCTTCGAGGACTCCTCGTCCTCGGCCGCGACCAGCCGCGGCAGCGCCTCGACGATCGTCACGTCCACGCCGAAGGACTTCCAGACGCTGGCGAACTCGACGCCGATCACGCCGCCGCCCAGCACGATCGCCGAGGAGGGGACGCGGTCCAGGGTCAGCGCGTGGTCGCTGGTGATGATCCGCTCGCCGTCGACCTCCAGGCCGGGCAGGCTCTTCGCGTACGAGCCGGAGGCCAGGACGATGTTGCGGCCGGTGTAGCGCTTGCCGTCGACCTCGACGACGTTCGGCCCTACCAGCTTGCCGGCGCCCGCCACGAAGGTGATCTTCTTGGCGCCGCCCACCAGGCCCTGGAGGCCCTTGTAGAGGCGGGAGATCACGCCGTCCTTGTACGAGTTGACCGCCGCCATGTCGATGCCGACCAGCTCGGCCTTTACGCCGAACTGCTCCGACTCGCGGGTCTGGTCGGCGATCTCGGCGGCGTGCAGGAGCGCCTTGGTGGGGATGCAGCCGTTGTGCAGGCAGGTGCCCCCGAGCTTGCCCTTCTCGATCAGGGCGACGGACAGGTCCAGCTGGGCGGCACGCAGCGCCGCCGCGTAGCCGCCGCTACCACCTCCGAGGATGACGATGTCGAAGGTTGCGTCGTTCGGCTCGCTCACGTCCAACTCCCAGGTCGCGTCGCTGCATCGGGGGTTACGGCGGAGTAACAGGCACACCCCACCTCGGTCATCTTGTCACCACCGGGGACGGGGCGCGTAGTGAGGTGCCCAACGACACGTCGGTGACACGTACGCTTGGCACCGTCTTCGATGACGGACGGGGGAGGAGTGGGTTCGGTGGGGCTGTTCCGACGACGCAAGCAGGCGGGCGCGGTGAGTCGCGACCGGGTCGCCGACCGCGCCGATCTGGACCATCTTGAAAGTTTCGTCCGCACCCGGCGGGGCGTCGAGGCGTTCCTGGAACCCCGGACCACGGTCACCGAGACCACGATCATGCTGATCGCCGACGACGGCGAGTGGACCCGGCGGCGGGTCGGCGGGCCGGAGGAGGCCCGCCGGTTCGCCCACCGGCTGGCCATCCCGATCTACGACGTCCGGCTGATGGGCTACCCGCAGCGGATGCGCGACTACAACGAGCGCCGCAAGCGCCGCCCCGAACTGTTCTGACCCGGACACGCGGACGGGGCGCCCCCCGGTGAGGGAGCGCCCCGTCGCGGCGTGGCGGACGCGTCAGCCGTTGGCGGCGACGTCGTCGACCAGGTGCAGCAGGGTGCGCACCGGGACGCCGGTGCCGCCCTTGGTCCAGTAGCCGGTGGCCTCGCCCGAGTGGTAGCCGGGGCCGGCGATGTCGATGTGCGCCCAGGCGACGTCGTCGGTGACGAACTCGCGCAGGAAGACACCACCCTGGAGCATGTGGCCCGCCCGGTCCATGCCGGCGTTGACCTGCGAGATGTCCGCGACCTCGGAGTCCATGCCCTTGCGCACGTCGTCCGGCAGCGGCATCGGCCAGGCCGGCTCGCCCGTCGCGTCACCCGCGGCCCGGACCCGCTCGCACAGCTCCGGGGTGCCCATCACGCCGGCGATCCGCTTGCCCAGCGCGATCACCTGGCCGCCGGTCAGCGTCGAGGTCTCGAACAGGTAGTCGGCGCCGTCCTCGCAGGCCCGGGCCATGGCGTCGGCCAGGATCATCCGGCCCTCGGCGTCGGTGTTGAGCACCTCGACCCGCTTGCCGCTGTACATGGTGATCACGTCGCCCGGCCGGTAGCTGGTGCCCGACGGCATGTTCTCCGCCATCGGCAGGTAGCCGGTGACCGCGATCGACGGCTTGAGCGCCGCGACGGCCAGCATGGCCGCGCCGACCGCAGCCGCGCCCGCCATGTCGGACTTCATCTCCCACATGCCCTGGGCCGGCTTGATCGAGATGCCGCCGGTGTCGAAGGTGATGCCCTTGCCGACCAGCGCCACCCGCTTGCCGTTGCCGCCGCCCTCCGGGGTGTAGGTCAGCTTGACCAGCCGCGGCGGGGCCTCCGAGCCCTGGCCGACGGCCAGGATCCCGCCGTAGCCGCCGGCGGCCAGCGCCGCCTCGTCGAGCACCTCGACGCCGAGCCCGACCTCCCGGGCGGCGGCCGCCACGGCCTCGGCGAACGACGGCGGGCGCAGCTCGTTCGGTGCGGTGTTGACCCAGTCCCGGCTGGTCCGCACCGCGCCGGCCACCGCCTGGGCGCGGGTGACCTCGGCCTGGGCGGTCGCGTCGGCCGCGTCCGGCACCGCGACCAGCACCTCGGCCACCGGCTCGCGCCGGGCCGGCTGCGGCTTGGTCTTGTAGCCGGCGAACCGGTAGCCGCCGAGCAGCGCGCCCTCGCCGACCGCGCGCAGCGCGGCCGGGGCGTCGGCGTCGTCGGGCAGCGGCAGGGCGAGCGCGACGCGGGACGCGCCGGCCAGGGCCCGGACGGCCGCGCCGGCGGCCCGGCGCAGGGTCTCCGGGGCCGGAGCGGCGCCGGACGGCTCGGGGCCGAGGCCGACGGCGACCACCACCGGGGCGGTGACCGTGCCCAGCGTGGCCAGCTTGATCACCTCGCCGGGGCCGCCGGTGGCGCCGAGCAGGGCCAGCGTCTCGGTCAGCTTGCCGTCGAACGCGGCGGCGATGCTCTCCGCGCCGCTGGCCAGCAGCAGGGCGCCGGCGGGTGAGCCGGCCTCCTGCTCGGTCGTCTGGCTGTGCACGCCGATCACGATCGCGTCGACGGCGAGTTCGGCGGGGTCGGTGTCGACCAGGCTGAGGGTGGTGCGGGGCGATGTCACGAAAGCTACTCCGGGCGGGCCGGGCCGGCCGCTGCGTCGCGTGCCGGCGATGAAGGTCTCCGGCGGCGAACCTACCCGCCGGACGCGTGGCTGTCCCGCCGATCGGTGCGGGCGGGACCTCCCGCGATGCTAACCAGCCGGTCACGGGCCGGTAAGTTCGCACCCATGACCGAGGTGACCTCCGACGCCGCCGCGACCCGGCTGCGCCGTTCCCCGTTGCACGAGCGGCACACCGCGCTCGGCGCCAAGTTCGCCCCCTTCGGGGGATGGGAGATGCCGCTGGAGTACGCCGGGGGCGGCGTGCTCAAGGAGCACACCGCCGTGCGTACCGGGGTGGGCGTCTTCGACGTCTCGCACCTCGGCAAGGCCCGCATCACCGGGCCGGGTGCCGCGGACTTCGTCAACTCCTGCCTGTCCAACGACCTCGGCCGGATCGCCCCCGGCAAGGCCCAGTACACGCTCTGCTGCGACGACGCCACCGGCGGCGTGGTGGACGACATCATCGCCTACCTGTACGCCGACGACCACGTCTTCCTGGTGCCGAACGCGGCGAACACCGCCGAGGTGGTCGGCCGGTTGCGCGCCGCCGCGCCCGAGGGCGTGATCGTCACCGACGAGCACGAGGCGTACGCGGTGCTCGCCGTCCAGGGGCCGCGCTCGGCGGAGCTGCTGGGCGCGCTCGGCCTGCCCACCGGCCACGACTACATGAGCTTCTCGGCCGCCGCGCTGAACGGCGTCGACCTGACCGTCTGCCGCACCGGCTACACCGGTGAACTCGGCTACGAGCTGGTCGTGCCGGCCGGCGACGCGCTCGCCGTCTGGGACGCGCTGTTCGCCGCCGGCGAGGCCGAGGAGCTGCGCGCCTGCGGCCTGGCCGCGCGGGACACGCTGCGCACCGAGATGGGGTACCCGCTGCACGGGCAGGACCTCTCGCTGGACATCACGCCGGTGCAGGCCCGCTCGGGCTGGGCGGTCGGCTGGGACAAGCCGGCCTTTTGGGGCCGCGACGTGCTGCGGGCCGAGAAGGCGGCCGGCCCCGCCCGCACGCTGCGCGGCCTGGAGGCGGTCGACCGGGCCATCCCGCGGCCCGGGATGGCCGTCTACGCCGGCGACAAGCAGGTCGGCACGATCACCAGCGGCACCTTCAGCCCGACGAAGAAGCAGGGCATCGCCCTGGCCCTGGTCGACACCGACCCGAAGCTCCCCGACGGCGAGATCCTGGAGGTCGACATCCGCGGCCGCCGCGCCCAGATGCGCCTGACCCGCCCACCCTTCGTCCAGCCCTCGGTCCGCTGACCCCACCCCACCCCACCCGCCATGTCGCGTCGATCATGAGGTTGGCGGCGGTCTCGATCTCCCCGGGTGCCGCCAACTTCATGATCGATCGGGTGGGAGGGGGCTAGGAGTCCGTCGGGGGTTCGCCGGCGTCCAGGACGGCCTGGGTCCAGCCGCCCTCGATGACGCCGGTGGCGTCCAGCACCGCCCAGTCGACGACGTCGGCGGCCTCCACCACGACCGGGGCGCCGATCCGGACCGTGGGGTCGCCGGCGGCGTCGCTGGCGCTCGCGCCGACGATCCGCTCCGGGGTGTCCCAGGAGGTCACCCCGGCCCACACGTACTCGGGGCCGTCGTCGCCGGGCAGCCCGTACTTGACCACGAGCTGGCTCTCGGCGGGGAGCAGGCCGGCCAGGAAGCGGGACCGGATGTCGTCGAGCGCGGCCCGGGCGGTGGCGACGGCCCGGCTCATCGCGTCGCCGGAGCGGGCGTACCGGACGTCGGGCTGGATGCCGTTGAACAGGGTCGCGCAGGCGGCGGCGAAGTAGCGGCCGGGCGGGCCCGGGTGCCCGGGCGGCGGGTTCAGGGTGAGGAACGAGTCGGCGTCCGGGTCGGTCGCCGGGTCCAGTTCCAGCCGCAGCAGCACGGGCGCCGTCGCGCCGTGCTGCTCCGGATTGCCGTAGGCCACCGCGATGTCGTGCCCGGTCACCGTGGCCAGCACCGGGAGCTGCACGAACGCCGGCACCTCCTCGCCGGACAGCCCGTCGGTCCAGTCCCGCAGCAGGCGCCGGGCCGCCCCGGTCATCACCGCGCCCCAGGCCCGGGTGAGGTGGTCCGGCACGCCCTGCGCCTGAAGCTCCAGCAGGCCGAAGCGGCGCAGCCCCTTCGTGGTGAACCAGAGCCCGTCGGCGTCCGACGAGTAGGGCACCAGCACCCAGTCGACCAGCCGGATCCGGCCGTGTTCGTCGGGGAGGGACCGCAGCGCCGTGGCCGGGTCGAGGAACTGGAGCCCGAAGACGTCCACCACGTCCCCGTCGACCGTTTCGGCGACCGCCGCGGCCACCGCCCGGGCCGCCCACTCGTGCGCCGGGGGCCAGCCCGGCCGGTACTCGGCCTGCACCACCACGAGGTGCGTGGCGGCGGCCAGCCGGGCCAGCTGCGGCTCGGTCGCCCCGAACGCGGTGAGCAGGTCCGGCGGCAGCTCCGGGAACTCGCTGACCGGGCGGGTGTCCACGGTCATGAGCGGGCTGTCCAGCATCTGCCGGGCCAGCCCGTGCACCGGCTCGGCGAGCCGGCCGGCCAGCCGCTCCACGGCGGTCTTCGGGCTCACCTTCGGCAGGCCGACGAGCGGCACCAGATAGGTCGCGTCCAGCGACTCGGGCACCGGTACGGGCAGGAAGTCGTCCGTGATGAGCATGCCGTCCCCCTCGACCGCGCCGGTGCACCTCGCCTGAGAACGCTACCCGCCCGGACGGGTGAGGCTCAGGCGGACAGCACCAGTCCCAGGTAGGACAGCGTGGTGACGAGCTCCACGAGGGCGCCGAGCACGTCGCCGGTGATCCCGCCGAGCCGGCGTACCAGGTGCCGCAGCAGCCCGGCCGCGACGGCGAGCGCGGCCAGCACGGCGAGCGGCCCCTGCCAGGGGCGGCCGGGCACCGCCGGCACGGCCAGCAGCGCCACGGCGGCCGTGCCGGCCACCAGCGCGACCGGCCCCACCGTGCCGGCCACCAGCGCCCCCAGCCCCTCCGGCCGGGCGGCGGGCACCCCGCGCCGGCAGGCCAGCGCGACAGCCAGCCGGCCGGCCGCCGTCGCCGCGACGACCGCCGCGACCGCCGCCGGCCGCGACCGCCCGGCCAGCTCGGCGAGCACCGCCACCTGGAGCAGGAGTACGACCACCAGCGCGACCACGCCGAACGGCCCGACATCGGGCTTCTTCATGATCTCCAGCGCCGCCGGCCCGCGCCGGTAGGAGCCGAGCGCGTCCACCGTGTCGGCCAGCCCGTCCAGGTGCAGCCCCCGGGTGAGCAGCGCGCCCAGCGCGACGACCACCCCGGCGGCGACCAGCGGCGGCGCGACCGCCGCGGCGAGCAGCAGCACCGCCCCGAGGACCGCGCCGAGCAGCGCGCCGACCGCCGGGGCCAGCGCCATGGCGGCGCCGGCCGCGGCCCGGTCGACCCGGCCCGCGCGGACCGGTGCCGTGGTGAACGTGGTGAGCGCCAGCCGGATCCCGTCGCCGAGCCGGAACTCAGTCGGCACGTCGGCCGGGGGCGACCGGCTCGTCCGGCTCGACCGTGGTGGGCCCCGGGCCGGCGGGCTCGGGCTCGGTGAAGTCCGGTTCGGGTCCCGGCCCGGCGGGTTCGGTCCCGGCGAAGTCCGGCTCGGGTCCGGTGCTGGCGGGTCCGGGGCCGGCCGGCTCGGGCTCGGTGAAGTCCTCGTCGTCCCCGCCGCCGAGCGCCGGGTGCACCGGCAGGCCGGCGGCGAGCGACAGGGCCGAGCGCAGCAGGGGCAGGGCGGCCAGCGCGGTCGCGCCCTCGCCCAGGTCGAGCCGGAGGTCCAGCAGCGGGGTCAGGCCCAGCACGTCGGCGGCGAGCCGCACCCCGGGCCGGCCGCCGTGGTCGGGCAGCAGGCACCAGTGCCGGGCCTGCCCGGCCAGGTCGCGGCTGACCATGCCGGCGGCCACCCCGACCGGCCCGTCCAGCAGCACCGGGACGCGCCGGGCGGTCGCGCCGAGCAGCACGCCGGTGGCCACCGCCACGTCGCCGCCGCCCAGCTCGGCGAGCACGTCCTTGGCCTCGCGGGCGGAGCGCCGGGTGCGGTGCAGCGCGTCGCGGACGGCGGCGCAGCGGACCATCCAGGCGGCGTCGTCGAACTCGCCGTGCTCGGTCACCACCCGGCCCAGCACCGCCGGGGGTTCCGCGCCGGCCGTCGCAGCCAGCACGGCCGCGGCGGCCGTCTCGGTGCCGGCCCCGCACGCCGCGAGCACCAGCAGCTGTACGCCCGCGTCGGCGGCCTGCTCGGCGAGCCGCCAGCCGTAGCGCAGGGCGGCCTCGACCTCCTCGCCGCCGAGCGCCGGCCCTTCCTCGATGGGGGCGGAGGTGGGCGCCTCCACCACCTGGAGGCTCGCGCCGCTCTCGGCGGCCAGCCGGGCGAGGGGTCCCTTGCCGGCGCGCGCCTGCCGGGCGCGGCGGGCCGACTCGCCGGGCACCGCGCCGGCCGACGCGCCGCCCTCGTGGTCGCCGTGCAGCAGCAGCACCCGGACCGAGCCCCACGGCGTCGGGGTGGCGGTGCCCTGGGTGGCGGCGGCGAAGCCGACCACACGTTCCAGGACGCCGAGGCCGGCGCCGGGGATGTCCAGCGTGGCCAGCCGGTCGACCGCCTGCGGCCCGGTGTAGTCGTCGGGCATCGGCAGTTCCATGCCGGGCTGGATGACCAGGCCGGTGGCGACCATCGGCAGCGCCATGGTCGGCGCGGCCCAGTCGGCGGGACCGGCCGCGGCGGCCGGTGCCGGTGCCGGGGCCGGCGGAACGGCGGGGGTGAGCACCTCGGGCAGCGCCTCGTCGGGCGCGGCGGCCGGTGCCGGGGCGGCCGGCGCGGAAACGGCTTCTGCGGCCGCCTGCGCGGGACCGGCCTGTGCGGCGCCCGCCCGTGCGGGCCCGGCCAGCGCGGGGGCGGGTGCCGGCTTCAGCCAGGCGGTCTGCCCGGCCACCACCAGGGCGACCGCGTCGCAGGCCTCGGCGACCGCCCGGTTGGTCGCGCCCAGCGCGTCGGTGAACGCCCGGCCCAGCGGCGTGGTCGGCACCAGCGACAGGCCCACCTCGGGGCTGACCAGCACCAGCCGGGCGGCGCTGGCCCGGACGGCCGCGGCCAGCTCCGCGATGGTGGCCGTGTCGTCGGCCGGCTGGTGCGCCGGATCGAGCAGCACGGTCACCCAGCCGCCCAGGTCGTCGACGAGCAGCGTCTCGTTCGGCCCGGCCGTCGCGATCACCTCGGCCAGGCGGCCGGGGTCGGCGGCGGTCTCCTCGGTGGTCCAGCTGCCGGGCCGGCGGGCGCGGTGCGCCGCGAGGCGGGTCGCCCACTCGGTGTCCTCCGGATCCCCCTCGGGGGCGGTGGCCACGTACCGGACCGTGGGCGCGTCGGCGACCACCGACTCGGCGAACTCCGACTTGCCCGAGCGGATACCGCCGAGCACCAGGAGGGTGTTCCACCCGTCTACGGACATGCCCGTACCTTAAGGCCGCCCGGCGGGTCGCCGCCCGCCGGCCCGGGGGCTCAGTCGCAGTGCTCGAACGCGCTGCCGTAGCTGGCCCCGCCCGCCGACCCGCCCCACTTCACGCAGGCCCCGGCGGCGCTCGCCCGCACCGGCCCGGCGTAGTAGCGGTAGGCGCCGCTCTCGGTCTGCCGCGCCTTGCCCCGCACCTCCAGGTACGCGGTCACCGTGGTGGCCTGCCCGACGTCGGTGTCCTTGAGGGTGACCACGCAGTTGGTGCCGCCCGCGGTGCTGTAGAGCAGGTAGACGCGCCCCGTGCGGACCCCGCCGGCGGTCAGGGTCGCCGAGTCGATCACCTGGTAGCCGCTGCCGCACGCCTGCGCCGCCGTGTACGGCTGCTTCGGGCTGGCCTTGCTCCCGGTCGGGGCGGGCGCGCCGCCGGTCGGCGCGGGGTCCCCGGCCGACGGGGTGCCGGCATCCGCGGCGGGACGGCTCGGCGTTGCCGACGGCGACCGGCCCGGCCGCCCGCTGCGGCTCGGCGTCGGCGACGCGCCGGAACCGGCGCCCACACTGGCGCCGGCCGACGCCTCCGGCTGCGCGGGGTCGGCGACCGCGGACTCCCCGGCCAGCGCGGCCGGGCCGCGGCCGGGATCCGGGTCGTCGGGGGAGTTCAGCACCGCCACGACCACGGCGGTCAGCACGGCGACCAGCACCACGCCGGCCGCACCGGCCAGCGCCAGTGCCCGGCCGCGGCCCCGGCGCTCCGCCGGCTCCTCCAGCGTCGGCGGTACGCCGGAACCGGCGTGCCGGTCCCGCAGCGAGCCGTGTCCGGGCTCCCCGCCCGCCTGCCCGAACCCGGCCGCCCAGGCCGGCGCCGGGGCGGAATCCGGCCCGGGAGCGCCGGGGGCGGGCCCGGCGACGGCGGAGGCGTGCCCGGGAGCGAAGACGGGACCGGGCGGCGTGGTGCGGGCGGCCGGGGCGGGGCCGGCGGCGGACCGCGGCTGGCCGGCAGGGGACTGGCCGGCGGGCGCCTGACCGGTCGACGGCTGGCCGGCCGGTGGCGTCGTCGCGGGTGGGTCCGGGGTCGGCGCCGGGAGGACCGCCGGGCCGGGCACGGCGGGACCCGCGACCGCCCACGGCGGGCGGGGCGGTGCCGGGAGCCGGGCCAGGGTGGCGTCCCGGGCGTCCTGGGCGGCCTCGGCCAGGGCGAGCGCGGTCGGGAACCGGTCCGCCGGACGCTTCGCCAGCGCGCGGCCGACCACCTCGACCACCGCGGGCGGCGTGCCCACCAGCGGCGGCGGCTCGTCCTGGACGTGCCGCATGGCCACCTGGAGCGGGTTGTCGCCCTCGAAGGGCGGCCGCCCGGCCAGGCAGTAGTAGGCGACGGCGCCGAGCGCGTAGACGTCGGTGACCGGAGACACCGGCTGTCCGGCCGCCTGCTCCGGCGACATGTACGAGGCGGTGCCGAGCACCATGTGCGCGGCCGTGATGCCGGCCATGGTGCTGGCCCGGGCGATGCCGAAGTCCACCAGCACGACCGTGCCGTCCCGCTTGACCAGCAGGTTCCCGGGCTTCACGTCGCGGTGCACGATCCCGGCGAGGTGGGCGGCGTGCAGGGCGTGCGCGGCCTGCCCCACCACCGACATGGTGGACGCCGGGTCGAGCCGGCCGGCGCGCCGGATCCAGGTGACCAGCGGCTCGCCGTCGACGTACTCCATCACGAGGTAGCTGACCTGGCTGCCGTCGGCGAGGGTCGCGGAGCCGAAGTCGTGGACCTGCACGATGCCGGGGTGCCGCAGCGCCGCCAGCATCCGGGCCTCGGCGTGGAACCGGGTGGTGAACTCGGGATCGGCGACCAGCGACGGCAGCAGGACCTTCACGGCGACCTCGCGGCCCAGCAGGGTGTCGGTGCACTTCCAGACCGCACCCATGCCGCCCGTCGCGATGCGTTCGCCCAGCCGGTAGCGATCGCTGAGCACCACTCCTTGAGTCAGCACCGAGCCACCGTACCGGTCCGGGCCGCCGGCATGATCCACGTGGCGGCCGGGCCGTCCCGCGTCCGGCCGACTAGGCTTGCGGGGGTTTCCGTCCCAGGGCGACGGCGGCGAGGGGAGACGCGGCATGGCGTGGAGCTGGCGGTACGAGGGCACGAACGGCGCATCGGTCGACGGGCCGGGTGAGTCGTTCCCCAGCCAGGCGGACGCCGAGTCGTGGATCGGCCAGGCCTGGCGGGAGCTCGCGGCGTCCGGCGTCACCTCCGTCGCGCTCGTGGAGGACGACCGGGTGGAATACCGGATGAGCCTGCTGCCCCCGGCCGAATGACGGGCTACGACCGCCCCCGCGACCCGCTGGTGCTCGGGGTGCCCCGGGCGGCGTTCCGGCCCAGCCCGATCTTCCTCGCCCTGGTCGCGATCTTCGTGGCCAGCGGCGTGATGGCCTGGAACGGGTTCGGCAGCGTCCGGTTCGACGTCTTCCTCTTCGTGGTCTCCGGCTGGCTGGTCTCGCTCTGCCTGCACGAGTACGCGCACGCCGTGGTCGCGTACCGGGCCGGGGACCGGGACATCGCGCACCGCGGTTACCTGACGTTGAACCCGCTGAAGTACACCCACCCGCTGCTGTCCATCGTGCTGCCGGTGGTCGTGGTGCTGCTCGGCGGCATCGGCCTGCCCGGCGGCGCGGTCTGGGTCGACCGGCACGCCATCCCGGGCCGGCTGCGGCACACCCTGGTCAGCCTGGCCGGGCCGGCCACCAACGTGCTGTTCACCCTGCTGCTGGTGCTGGCCGTGCGGATCGGCCGGGAGGTCGGCGGCGGCCCGCTGGAGTTCTGGGCCGGGGTGGGGCTGCTGGCGTTCCTCCAGCTCACCGCCAGCGTGCTCAACCTGCTGCCGGTGCCGGGCCTGGACGGCGGCAACATGATCGAGCCGTGGCTGTCCCCGGCGTACCGGCGGATGTACGGGCTGTTCGCCCCGTACGGCTTCATCCTGCTGTTCGCGCTGCTGTGGAGCCCGCGGATCAACAACTGGTTCTTCAGCGCGGTCTTCTCCGTCGGTGACCTGCTCGGCCTGCCGCCCCAGCTCTACGCGCTCGGCTGGCACCTGATCCGCTTCTGGGAGGGCTGACCTCCGGAGCCGGGAGCCGCCGCGCAGCGGCGGGGCGCCTCCCGCCGCGCGTACCCCCGAGGGGTCCCGGGCCGGCGCGGAGGCCGCGCCGGCCCGGGGAGAGCGTCACGGACGCTGCGCCGGGCTCTCGGTCTTCGCGGGGTCCCGCTCGGTGACCGGCTCGACGATCTCGTCGATGGCCTTGAGCAGGTCGGCGTCGAGCTTCACGCCCGCCGCCTTCACGTTGTCGTGCACCTGCTCCGGCCGGGACGCCCCGACGATCGCCGAGGAGACGTTCGGGTTCTGGAGCACCCACGCGACGGCGAGCTGCGGCATGGTGAGCCCGGCCTGCTCGGCCAGGGGCTTGAGCCGCTGCACCCGGGTGAGCACCTCGTCGGTCATGAACCGGGCGATGAAGCCCGCGCCGGACTTCTCGTCGGTGGCGCGGGAACCGGCCGGCGGCGGCTGGCCCGGCAGGTACTTGCCGGAGAGCACGCCCTGGGCCATCGGCGACCAGACGATCTGGCCTACGCCCAGCTCCTCGCTCGTGGGAATGACCTCGGCCTCGATGACCCGCCACAGCATCGAGTACTGCGGCTGGTTGGAGACCAGCGGGATGCGCAGCTCGCGGGCGAGCCCGTGCGCCTCCCGGATCTGCGACGCCTTCCACTCGGAGACGCCGATGTAGTGCGCCTTGCCGGAGTGCACGATGTCGGCGAACGCCTCCATCGTCTCCTCCAGCGGGGTGCTGTAGTCGTAGCGGTGGGCCTGGTAGAGGTCGACGTAGTCGGTCTGCAGGCGGCGCAGCGAGCCGTTGATCGACTCCATGATGTGCTTGCGGGACAGGCCCCGGTCGTTGCGGCCCGGCCCGGTCGGCCAGAACACCTTGGTGAAGATCTCCAGCCCCTCGCGCCGCTCGCCCTTGAGCGCGCGGCCGAGCACCTCCTCGGCCTTCGTGCCGGCGTAGACGTCGGCGGTGTCGAAGGTGGTGATGCCGGTGTCCAGGGCGGCCCGCACACAGGCGGTGGCGGCCTCCTCCTCGACCTGCGACCCGTGGGTGATCCAGTTGCCGTACGAGATCTCACTGACCAGCAGGCCCGAGCGGCCTAGGTGTCGGAATTCCATGCCCCGACCCTAGTCCTGCCCGATCATGGTCGCCGTGCGGCGCGGCGGGGTGTGACGCCGCACCGGGCAGCAGGGCGTCTGCCCGCCGGTGCTGACGCCGGAGCGTCAGAGCACCGGGCTGGTGTCGGCGAGCAGCCGGTCGATCTCCGCGACCACGGCGGCCCGCCCCGGGTGCACCAGGTCGATCAGCAGATCACCCCGCCGGTCCAGCGCACCCCACCGGCCCGACTCGTCGGCCACCAGGAACGCCACCGGGTGCACCACCAGCGACGGGTACGCCGGCGGGACCAGCACCCGCCCGGTCCGGTCCACCACACCCCGGCGACCGGCCAGCTCCACCCCGGCCAGGCCGTCCTCGGTGAACCCGTCCACGTGCCGGCCGTCGGCCAGCGCCGTGCTCAGACCGTGGTAGCGGGTCGGCACCACCACCTGGCCGGTCCGGTCCACGGCGCCCCAACCGCCGTTCTGCCGTACCGCCGCGAGGCCGCCCCGGAACGGCCGGACGTCCTCGTAGCCCGGCGGGATCTTCACGATGTTGGTCCGGTCGACCGCCATCCACCGGCCCTTGCCGTCCATCGACACCCAGGACAGCCCCTCCGAGAACGACCCCACCGCCCGGTAGCCGTTGTTCGCCTCGATCAGCGCCGCGCCGGCCGTGTCGATCAGCGCCCAGCGGGACGCCTCCGGGCGGCGTACCCACGCCAGGCCCTCACGGAACGGCTGCACCTCGGCGTACCCGTGGGCGATCACCAGCTCGCCCTCGGCGTCCGCGTACCCCCAGAGCTCCTGGTCCTCGTCGAACGTCGGCACCGGGTGCCGCTCGCCGCCCAGCAGCGTCTCCCGGCTGCGCGGCTTCGGCCCGAACCCGTCCGTCGCGGCCCGCTCGGCGACCGCGTCCAGCGCCAGCGTGGTCCGCGCGTTCAGCTCCGCGTCCTCACCCTGGCGCAGGTCCAGCGCCCGCTCGAAGTGCAGGCACGCCTCGGTCAGCCGGCCCTGGTCGTAGCAGGAACGGCCCGCGTGCTCGTGCAGCACGGCACGCAGCCGGTCCGGGAGCTCCGGCGAGTTGGCCTCCGCGAAGAGCCGGTCCGCCTCCGCGTACTCGCCACGCCAGCGCAGCACCTCGGCCAGCCGGGCGCGGGCCAGCGCGGTCCGCCGCAACTCACCGGTGGCATCCGCGTACGTGAGGGCGAGCCGCCCGTCGGCCACGGCGTCGTCCAGCTCGCCGAGGATCCGCGACGCCACCGAGCGCAGGCTGAGCAGCCGGGCGCGGCTGCGGTTGTCCAGCGCGGTGCCCAGCTTGGTGGTGAGCCCGTCCCGGATCTCCCGCAGCGCCGCCGGGTCGGGCGCCTCCTCGCGGAGGGTCTCCGGGTGCAGCCGCCAGCGGACGGCGGCCAGCGCCTGCTCCGGGTCGGCCGGGCGGGCCTCCCGCGGCTCGGTGTCGGCCTCCTCGCCGGCAGGTTCCCGGTCGGTCGCCTCCTGGTCGGCGGCTGCCTCGTCGGCCGGTTCGTCGGTGTGCGCGGACGGGACAGCCCCGGCCGGGGTGGGTTCGGCGGAGGCCCCGGCCGGGGTGGGTTCGGCGGAGGCCTCGGCCGGGGTGGTCGGTGCCGGTGGCTGCGCGTCCGGCACGGCCGGCGGATCCGGGACGGGATCCGGTTGGTCGGCGGCGGCCGGCTCGTGGGGTGTCGCGGCGGTCTCCTGCCGCGCGGCTGCCGGCGCGGCATCGTCCCGTGCCGGTTCCGCCGGTGCCGGCACCTCGGCCTGCTCCGGCGTGCGCGGCGCGGGTGCCACCTGGTCCGGCACCCCGCTCCGGTCCGGCACCCCGCTCCGGTCCGGCACGCCCGTCTGGGCCGGCACCGTGGTCTGCGCAGGCGCGGGCGCCGTCCCTGCCGACATCCCGGCCTGGTCCGGGGTGCGCGGTGCGGGAGCCGGGGCGGTGCCGGACGGCGTGGCGTCCTGGGCGGCCCCCGCCGGCACGGCGGCCTCGGTCGGCGGGTGCGGGTACTGGTCCGCCGGCGTGCCGGTGGCGGTCCCGGTCGGGCCAGCGGCGTCGGGGGCCTGTCCGGCCGGCTCCCGCGTGGCCGGCTCGGAGGGGTGCGGCGGGCCGTCGGGGCCGGGCGAACCGGAGACCGGCACCACGGCACCGGCGGCGAGGGATCCGGCGAGGCTCGGCGCGGGCGCCCCGGACACCGGGGCGGCCGGCCCTCGGGCGGATCGGCCGGAGGTGGCCGGGTCCGGGGCGGGCGTTGCCGGGGCGGGCGCGTCGGGGCTCGCCGCGGGCGGCGCGGAGACCGGCGCGGCGGTGCTCGGCGCAGGCGCCGCCGGGACGGGCGCGGCCGGGTCCGGGGCCGGCGGGGATCCGGCGTCGGGTGGTGCGGTGCCGCCGGACGGGCCGCCGACCGGTGGCGTCCACGGCGCCGGAGCGGGTCGGTCCGGCGCGGCGGCCGTGGACGACGCCGCGGTCGGGGCGGTGGGCCCGGGCACGTCGGACCGGGGCCCGGCGGGGGCCGGCTGCGCCGGGACGTCGGTCGCCGGCTCGGGCGGGCCGGAGACGGGCCGGGCGTCGGCCGCGGGGCTGGCGGTGCCCGGGCCGGCCGGTGCGGGTGCGGGTTCCGTCGGGCGCGCGGATGCCGGATCCGACCCGGCCCGGACTTCGAGGGCGGGGGTCGACCGCTCCCCGTCCGGTGCGGCGGCGTCCGGACGGAGCGCCACGCGGGCCTCGGGCGCGGGGTCGGACAGCTCCACCGTCGGCCGTACGGCCGACGGCTCGGCGGAACCGGCCGCCGGTGCCCCCGCGTGCGCGGGGCCGGGGGTCTCCGTCGGAGCGGCCGGCGACACCGGCTCGTTGGCCCGGAACCAGGTCTCCGCGGGACCGTCCGCCGGTTCGACCGGCCGCGCCGCCGCCGCGTCCTGCGGCCGGTCGGCGACCTCGCCCAACCGGGCGTTTCCGTCGTCGCTGACCGGCGCGGACGCCGGGCCACCCGCGCGCGGCGAGCCCGGGCCGGCCGGCGTGGTCGCCCGGCGGTCGTCCGTCGGCCCGGCGGCCCCGGCGGGCGTGCGCGGACCGGCGGCCTCGCCCGACCGGGTGTCCTCGGCGGGCACGGTCGGGCTGACGGTGTGCTCCGGCCGGGCGACTCCGGGCCCGGGGTAGGCGGGTGGTGCGGCGCGGGCCGCTTCGGCCGCTGCCGGCCCGTGGACGGGTCGGGCCTGTGGCGGCTGTGCTGTCCGGCCGCCGTCCGCAGCCGGCTGGGCGGTGGGAGAGGCGGGCGGGCCGGACACCGGCCGCCCGGACACGGGCGCCTCGACGGCCGGCGGTGCGGAGACGGGTGCCGCCGACACGGGCACGCCGGAGACGGGCGCGTTCGCGGTCGGTGCGCTCGGCACGGGCGTGGCCGGTAGCGGCGCGCCCGACACGGGCGTGACCGGCAGCGGTGGGCTCGACACGGGCGTGACCGGCAGCGGCGCGTTCGACACGGGCGTTGCCGGCAGCGGCGCGCCGGACACCGGCATGGCCGGCAGCGGTGCGCCCGGGATGGGCTCCGCCCGGCGCGGATCCGGTCGACCCGCCGGCTCCGCCGGTGGCCGCCGGCCGTCGTCGGGCCGGGTCGGCATGGCGGGCTGACGCCACTCGTCCGGCCGCGCCGGCGGCACGGGCCGCTGGCGCGCGTCGTCGGGGCGTGGCGGGGGCGGCGCGACCGGCCGGTCCGGCCGCTCCCCGGGTCGGGCCGGGGCGGCCGGCATGGCCGCCTCGCCTCGCTGGTCCGGGCGCGCAGCGGGCTGGGGCTGCGGCCTGACCTCGTCGGGGCGTACCGGCCGGTCCCGCAGGTCGTCCGGACGGGCCCGCGCGGCCGGCTCGACCGGCGGTCGCCAGCCGTCGCCCGGGCGGGCCGGCCCGGGCTCGCCCGGCCGCCCCTGCCATCCGTCCGGCTGCGGCCGGTACTCGGGCCGGGGACCGTCCGAGTCCGGCCGGGGCCCGACAACGCCGGGACGCGGACCGGTGGACTCCGGGCGCGGCCCGACCGACTCCGGCCGGGGCCCGACCGGGGCAGGACGCGGACCCGTGGATTCCGGACGGGGCCCGACCGACTCCGGACGCGGCCCGACCGACTCGGGGCGCGGGCCGTCGAACTCGGGCCGGGGGCGGACCGGCTCGGGCCGGCCGTTCACCGGTTCGGGGCGACGACGGATCGGCTCCGGTGGTGGGCCGACGACGTCCGGCCGCGGGGCGCCCGACTCGGGGCGGCGGCCGTCGTAGCGGGCCGCCTCGTCCACCGGGCGGCCGGGGCGGGCGTCCGGGCCCGGCCGGTCGACCGTCGGGCGGTGCCGTTCGTCGGGCCGGTACGCGGCCGGCTCGATGTGCGGTCGCCGCTCGACGACCGGCCACTCCCCGGGGTGGGGTCGCGCGCGGTCGCCCGGCGGGCGCTGACCCTCCCGGCGCTCCTCGGGCCGGAACGCGGCGGGACGCGACTCGCCGTACCGGCCCGGCTCGGGGCGGTACGGGTCCGCCGGCCGGCGGCCGCTCTCGGGTGCCTCCCGGTACGTCTCGGCCCGCGCGGCCGCGTCCCGGCGCGGCGGTCCGTCGTGACCCCGGTCCGGTTCCCGGCGCGGCCCGTCGAAACCGCGGCCCGGCTCGCCACGGGGCGGCCCGTCGTGACCCCGGGCCGGCTCCCGGCGCGGTCCGGCGAACCCGCGATCCGGCTCGCCAGGCGGCGGCCCGTCGTAGCCCCGGCCCGGCTCGCCACGGAGCGGCCCGTCGAAACGTGGCTCGCCCGGCTGGCGGAAGTCCGGGCTCCGCCCGCTCGGGCGGGCAACCCCGGCGTCGCGGCGGCCGGGGAAGTCCGGGTCCCCCCGGCCGGGCACGTCCTGGTCGCGCCGCCCGGGGTCACCCTCCCGCCGACCCGTCCGCCCGTCGAACGCCGGATCCCGCCGGCCGTCGAACGCCGGATCCCGCCGGGCGTCGAACGCCGGATCCCGCCGGGCGTCGAACGCCGGATCCCGCCGGGCGTCGAACGCCGGATCCCGCCGGGCGTCGAAGGCCGCCTCCCGGCGATCGTCGAGTCCCGGCTCGCGCCGGCCGTCGAACGCCCGGCGGCCGTCGAACGCCGGCTCCCGCCGGTCCACCGGGCCGTCCGGCGGCGGGCCGGTCCGGCCGTCCGCCGGCGCGCGGCGCTGCTCCGGTCGGCCCGATCGCGGCGCGTGGTGCGGGTACTCCTCCGGCTCCGGCACCCAGCCGGGCTCCGCGGCGGGGGAGACCGGCCGGTGCGGCGCCGCCCCGCGCGCCGACTCCGGGCGCACCCACCGCTGGTCGAACCGGTCACCCGGCGCCCCGCGCCGCGGACCGTCCTCGGGTCGCCGCCCGTTCGCGGCCGGCCGCCCACCGCGCCGACCGTCGAGGTCGTCCGGTGCGGCCGGGCTGACGGGGTACGTGCCGCGGCGCCGGTCGAGGTCGTCGGGTCCGGCCGGGCTGACGGGGTAGCTGCCGCGGCGCCGGTCGAGGTCCTCCGGGCCGGCGGGGCTGACGGGATACGTGCCGCGCCGCCCGTCGGGGCCACCAGGGCCGGCGGGGCTGACGGGGTATGTGCCGCGGCGCCGGTCGAGGTCGTCGGGCCCCGCCGGGCTGACCGGGTACGCGTCCTCGCCGGCCGGCGCGGGGCTGACCGGGTGCACCTCCGCCCGGCCGACCGCCGAGGCCCGGCCGCGCGGTGCGGGCGGGGTCAGGTACTCGAGGCCGATGTCGCCCGGATAGCGCTGGCCGGGGAACTGCGGGCGCCACTCGTGGGTGGGTTCGGCCGCCCAGGAGGGCTCGGCCAGCTCGCGCCAGCGGTCCCAGCCGCTCATCGGGGCACCCTGTCGCCGCCCGCGCGGCGCGGCCCCGGGGCCGGCTCGCGTCGCTCGCTCACGGCGATGTCACCTCGTTGGAAATTGTCGCGCCGGGCGCCCTTCGTGCCGGTAGAGTCGCCCGGTCCAGCACGTCGTGGCTGCGGAAGGAGGGTAGCGGCGTGGGCTCTGTCACCGCCACTGTGGCACCGCCCACGGATCCAAACGTTACCCGATGGTTTCGGACATTCGGCGCGATAGCCGCCTCCGGTTTTCGGCGTCATGCCACCTACCGGCAGGCCGCCGTGGCGGGGGTCGTCACCAACACCGTCTTCGGCTTCCTGCGCTGCTACATCTTCCTCGCGGTGGCCGGCGCGGCCGGCACGGTGGCCGGCTACGACCGCGCCCAGCTCGGCACCTTCGTCTGGGCCGGGCAGGGGCTGCTCGCGGTGATCGCGATCTGGGGCTGGACCGACCTGGCCGACCGGATCCGGACCGGGGAGGTCGCGGCCGACCTGCTCCGCCCGGTGCACCCGGTGACCAGCTACCTCGCCACCGACCTGGGCCGGGCCGGGTTCGCCTCGCTGGCCCGGCTGCTCCCGCCGGTGGTGATCGGCCCGTTCTTCTTCGCGGTCTACCTGCCCCGGCACTGGGCCACCCTGCCGCTGTTCGGGCTCTCCGTGCTGCTCGCCGTCGTGGTCTGCTTCGCCTGCCGCTACCTGGTCAACGCCACCGCGTACTGGCTGGAGGACGTCCGCGGGCCGATGATCCTCTGGACGCTGGGCTCCGGCGTGCTCGCCGGCCTCTACTTCCCGCTCGGCTTCCTCCCGGGCTGGCTGGAGGCCACGCTGCGGTACGCCACCCCGTTCCCCAGCCTGTTGCAGGTCCCGCTGGACGTGCTGGTCGAGCGGGAGCCGATGCCGACCGAGCTGCGTCTGGTCGGGCTCCAGGTCGGCTGGGCGGTGCTGCTGCTGGCGCTCTGCCGGCTCGTGCAGCGCCGGGCCGAGCACCGGCTGGTGGTGCAGGGTGGCTGAGCCGGGCGCGCTGCGGGCGTACCGGGCGCTGCTCGGTGCGCAGGCCCGGTCGCAGGCGTCGTACCGGACCTCGTTCGCCGTCGACCTCGTCGGCAACATGGGCGCCACCGTGTTCGACGTGATGACCGTGCTGGTGCTCTTCGGGGTCACCCGGGAGCTGGGCGGGTTCACGCTCCGCGAGACCCTGGTGGTCGTCGGCCTGTCGTCGTTCTCGTTCGCCACCGCCGACCTGCTGGTCGGCAACATCGAGCGGCTGCCCCGGTACGTGCGTACCGGCCTCTTCGACGCCGTGCTGGTCCGGCCGCTGGCCGCGCTGCCCCAGCTGCTCCTGATGGACCTGCCGCTGCGGAAGGTCTCCCGGGCGGTCTTCGGGCTGGCCGTGCTGGTGTTCGCGCTCGCCTCGGCCGGCATCGACTGGACGCCGGGCCGGGTGGCGCTGGCGCTGGTCGCCCCGCCGGCCGCCGTGGTCTTCTTCGCCGCGGTCTTCGTCACCACGGCGACGGTGTCGTTCTACTGGATCGACTCGGGGGAGCTGGCCAACTCGGTCACCTACGGCGGGCGCGACTTCACCTCGTACCCGGTCACCGTCTACGGCGGCTGGTTCCGTGCGCTGTTCGCGTACGGGATGGGCTTCGCCTTCGTCAGCTACCACCCGGCGCTGGCGCTGCTGGGCCGGCCCGACCCGCTGGGGCTGCCGGCCTGGGTCGGCTGGGCCTCGCCCGGCGTCGCGCTGGTCGCCGCGACGGTCGCCGCCCTGGCCTGGCGCGTCGGGATCCGCCACTACCGGAGTACGGGGTCATGAACGTCATCGAGATGGACGGGCTGCGCAAGGAGTTCACCGTCCGGGTGCGGACCGGGCGGCTGCGCCGGGAGAAGCGGACGGTCGCCGCTGTCGACGGGGTGGACCTGCGGGTGGAGCGGGGCGAGATGCTCGGCTACATCGGCCCGAACGGCGCCGGCAAGTCCACGACGCTGAAGATGCTCACCGGGGTGCTGATGCCCTCGGCGGGACGGGCCCGGGTCTGCGGGCTGCGGCCGGTGCCCGACCGGACCCGGCTGGCGTTGCGCATCGGCGTGGTCTTCGGGCAGCGCTCGCAGCTCTGGTGGGACCTGCCGCTGCGGGACTCGTTCGCGCTGCTGCGGCACGTCTACCGGGTGCCGTCCGGCGAGCACGCGGCCCGGCTGGCCCGCTGCCGGAGCCTGCTCGACCTGGACGAGTTCCTGGACACCCCGGTCCGGCAGCTCTCCCTGGGCCAGCGGATGCGCGGCGAGTTGACCGCCGCGCTGCTGCACGGTCCCGAGGTGCTCTTCCTGGACGAGCCGACCATCGGGCTGGACGTGGTCAGCAAGCAGGCGGTCCGGGGCTTCCTGGCGGAGCTGGGCCGGGCCGGCGACACCACCCTGGTGCTCACCACCCACGACCTCGCCGACATCGAGCGGCTGTGCCGGCGCCTCGTGGTGATCGACCGCGGGCGGGTGGTGCACGACGGCTCGATCGCCGCCCTGCACAGCCGGTACGGCTCCCGCCGGATGGTGGTCGCCGAGCTGGACGCCGCGCTGCCCGCGCCGCCGGTGCTGCCGGGCGCGCCGGTGCAGCGGGTGGAGGCGGACGGACGCCGGCTGGTCTTCGCGCTGGAGTCGGCGAGCGTCGCCGAGGTGGTGGCCGGGCTGGCCGGCCTGGCCACGCTGCGGGACATCTCGATCGTGGAGCCGGACATCGAGGAGGTCGTGGCCCGGCTCTACCGCGCCCCGGCCGAGGTGGGCTGAGCGGGCCCGGTCAGATCTTGTCGCCGATGTTCACCCGGGGCGCGGGGGCGCGCATCTTGCGGAACGTGATCGACCGCATGATCGCGTAGAAGTAGAGCGAGCCGAGCCGCTCGGTGCTCTTGGGGAAGCGCTCCCGGACCAGCTTCTTGATCTTCCGGGTGATCAGCACCGAGTCGATCACCACGCCGAGCGCCAGCGCGCCCCACAGCACGTTCGACAGCAGCCGGACGATCGGCGGCATGGCCTGGTTGGAGCCGAGCAGCACGATCAGCGCGCCGCCGAAGAACCAGGTGCCCACCGTGCGCCGGGAGTCGACCACGTTGCGGGCCAGCAGCCGCTCCGGGCCCCGGTCGCGCGGGCCGCCCTCACGCCGGAACTCGGCCGCGGACTCGGCGCGCGCCGCGCGGCGCTGCTCCCGGGCCTCCTCCTTGGTCAGCGGGCGGGCCGGGGCGGCCGGGCGGCGACCCGCGGCCGGCCGCTTCGGGGTGGTCAACCCCAGCTCCTTCTTGCTCGGGGTGTAACCCCGGGGCTGGGCGGCGGCGGACGCCTCGTCGGTCGTCACCGGGGTGACGGACTCCTCGACGAGGTCGGTGGGCTTGCGGCGAAACAGCGACGGCACGCGGCAAGGGTAGCCAAACAGCCGCGCCCGGTGCACATCGCGGGTGCACCGGGCGCGGCTGCTCCGGGTCGCGGCGTGGCGAAAGGCGCGCCGAGCCGGAGTGGTCGTAGCGGGTGTGACGTCAGGGACGCTCGACGTGCGCGCCGAGGTCGGCCAGCTTGGCCTCGAAGTCCTCGTAGCCCCGGTTGATCAGGTCGACGCCGTAGACCCGGGAGGTGCCCTCGGCGGCCAGCGCCGCGATCAGGTGGCTGAAACCGGCCCGCAGGTCGGGGATCACCAGGTCGGCCGCGTGCAGCTTGCTCGGGCCGGCGATCACCGCGGAGTGCTTGAAGTTGCGGCGGCCGAAGCGGCAGGGGGTGCCGCCCAGGCAGTCCCGGTAGACCTGGATGTTGGCGCCCATCGTGTTCAACGCCTCGGTGTAGCCGAGCCGCTGCTCGTAGACCGTCTCGTGGACGATCGACAGGCCACGGGCCTGGGTGAGCGCCACGACGAGGGGCTGCTGCCAGTCGGTCATGAACCCGGGGTGGACGTCGGTCTCCAGCGCCACGGCGTTCAACTCGCCGCCCGGGTGCCAGAACCGGATGCCGCCCTCCTGGCCCGGCCCGCCGCCGCGCGGCGGGCGGAGGTCGGTGACCTCGTACTCGCCGCCGACCGAGCGGAAGATGTTCAGGAAGGTCATCATGTCGGCCTGCTGGGCGCCGAGCACCTCGACGTGCCCGCGGGTGGCCAGCGCGGCCGCCGCCCAGCTCGCGGCCTCGATCCGGTCCGGGATCGGCCGGTGGGTGTAGCCGCTGAGCCGCTTCACACCCTGGATCTCGATGACCCGGTCGGTGTGCACCTTGATGATCGCGCCCATCTTCTGCAGCACGCAGATCAGGTCGATGATCTCGGGCTCCACGGCCGCGTTGCGCAGTTCGGTGACGCCCTCGGCCATCACCGCGGTCAGCAGCACCTGCTCGGTGGCGCCCACGCTCGGGTAGGGCAGGGCGAACTTGGTGCCGTGCAGCCCGTTGGGCGCCGACAGGTGCAGCCCCTCCGGCGTCTTGTCCACGGTCGCGCCGAACTCGCGCAGCGCCTGGAGGTGGAAGTCGATCGGGCGCGGGCCGATGTGGCAGCCGCCCAGGTCGGGGATGAAGGCGTGACCGAGCCGGTGCAGCAGCGGGCCGCAGAACAGGATCGGGATCCGGCTGGAGCCGGCGTGCACGTTGATCTGGTCGGTGCTGGCGCTCTCGACGTTGGACGGGTCGAAGACCAGCTCACCGTCCTCCTCGCCGTCGCTGACCTTGACGCCGTGCAGGCCGAGCAGGCCGCGGACGACCTCCACGTCCCGGATCCGGGGCACGTCGAACAGTCGGCTGGGGGTGTCGCCCAGCAGGGCGGCCACCATCGCCTTGGACACGAGGTTCTTCGCGCCGCGCACGCGGATCCGCCCTTCGAGCGGAGTGCCTCCGTGTACGACCAGGACGTCGTCGGTCAACGCAACCTCCAGCGCGTTGGTGCTGCCGTGTAGATGAGTCAGGTGCACGATCTGCATCGCTACCCGGATGACGGCCCGGTCAAAACGGACCGCGTGAGTCGTCGCCCCGGCAGCATAGCCCTCCGTGACGAGAATGGAATCGGTCACATCACCAGTGAGGGCACGAACCGGGGATTCCGGTGCGTTTCCGTACCAGTGATGTGACCGAGGGTGATCAGGCGCCGGGAAGGGCGAGCATCTGGTCCAGTGCGGCCCGGGCGTGGCCGGCGGTGTCCGGGTCGACGGTGATCTGGTTGACCACCCGCCCGGCGACCAGCTCCTCCAGGGCCCAGACCAGGTGCGGCAGGTCGATCCGGTTCATCGTCGAGCAGTAGCAGACCGCCCGGTCGAGGAACATGATCTGCTTGTCCGGGTGCGCCAGCGCCAGCCGGCGGACCAGGTTCAGCTCGGTGCCGACCGCCCACGCCGAGCCGGCCGGGGCCGCCTCGATGGTCTTGATGATGTATTCGGTCGAGCCCACCTGGTCGGCGGCGTTGACGACCTCGTGCCGGCACTCCGGGTGGACCAGCACGTTGACCCCCGGCACCCGCTCGCGCACGTCGTTGACGCTGTCGAGGGTGAAGCGGCCGTGCACCGAGCAGTGCCCGCGCCAGAGGATCATCTTCGCGTCGCGCAGCTGCTCCGGGGTCAGCCCGCCGTTCGGCTTGTGCGGGTCGTAGAGCACGCAGTCGTCCAGCGAGAAGCCCATCTCCAGGACGGCGGTGTTGCGACCCAGGTGCTGGTCGGGGAGGAAGAGCACCTTCTGCCCCTGCTCGAACGCCCAGTCCAGCGCCCGCTTCGCGTTGGACGAGGTGCAGACCACACCGCCGTTGCGGCCGACGAAGCCCTTGATGTCCGCCGAGGAGTTCATGTACGTCACCGGGACGGTGTCCGCCGCGATGCCCAGCTCGGTCAGCACGTCCCAGGCGGTCTCGACCTGCGACAGCACCGCCATGTCGGCCATCGAGCAGCCGGCGGCGAGGTCGGGGAGGATCACCTTCTGGCGGTCCGAGGTGAGGATGTCCGCGCTCTCGGCCATGAAGTGCACGCCGCAGAAGACGATGTACTCCGCCTCGGGGCGGGCCGCGGCCTCCCGGGCCAGCTTGAACGAGTCGCCTGTCACGTCGGCGAACTGGATCACCTCGTCGCGCTGGTAGTGGTGGCCCAGCACGAAGACCTTCGTGCCGAGCGCGGCCTTCGCCGCGGCCGCCCGGGCCACCAGGTCCGGGTCACTCGGCGCGGGGAGGTCACCCGGACACTCCACGCCACGCTCGGTGGCGGGGTCGCTGCCGCGGCCGAGGAGCAGCAGCGCAGTGGCGGTGTTGGAGGGCTCAACCCAGGTCGAAGTCACGCCCCCCATGGTCCCACAGCCCGACGGCCGCGCGGCCGCCACGGATGTGGCCTGCCACACTGCTCGGCATGCGCGTGCTGCTCTGCCCGGACAAGTTCGCCGGCACGCTGCCGGCCCAGAAGGTGGCCGCCGCGGTGGCCGAGGGCTGGCGGGAGGTCGCCCCCGCCGACGAACTGCTGGTCCGGCCGCTGGCCGACGGCGGACCCGGCTTCGTGGCCGTGCTCGCCGAGGCGCTCGGCGGCCGGCTGCTGCCGGTGCCCACCGTCGACCCGCTCGGCCGGCCCGCCGCCGGTGAGATCCTCCTCACCGACGACGGCGTGGCGTACCTGGAGAGCGCCCAGGCGTGCGGGCTGCACCTGCTCTCCGCCGCCGAGCGGGACCCGAAGGCGACCACCTCCTACGGGCTGGGCCTGCTGGTCGCCGCGGCGGTCGAGGCGGGAGCGCGGACCGTGGTGGTCGGGCTGGGCGGCTCGGCCACCAACGACGGCGGCGCCGGCATGCTCACCCCGCTCGGGGTCACCCCGCTGGACGAGGCCGGCCGGGCCCTGCCGTACGGCGGGGCGGCCCTCGCCGCCGTGACCGGGCTGGACGGCGCGCCGCGGCTGCGCGGCGCGGCGCTGGTCGCCGCCACCGACGTGGACAACCCGCTGCTCGGGCTGCACGGCGCCAGCAACGTGTACGGCCCGCAGAAGGGCGCCACCCGGGCGGACGTGCTGCTGCTCGACGCCGCGCTGGAGCGCTGGGCGGCGGTGCTGGAGAGGGACCTGCCGGGGTGCCCGACGGGGCTCGGCGCGCTGCCCGGCGGCGGCGCGGCCGGCGGCCTCGGCGCGGCGGTCCTCGCGCTCGGCGGCCGGTGCGAGTCCGGCATCGGCCTGGTCACCCGGGCCATCGGCCTGGACGCCGCGCTGGACGCCGCCGACCTGGTGATCACCGGCGAGGGCTCCTTCGACCACCAGTCGCTGCGCGGCAAGGTGGTCGCCGGGGTGGCCGGGGCCGCCCGGGACCGGGGGGTGCCGTGCGTGGTGCTGGCCGGCCGGGTGAGCACCGGGCGGCGGGAGGCCGCCGCGGCCGGCGTGACCGAGGCGCACAGCCTGGTCGAGCACTTCGGCGGCGAGGAGCGCGGGGGAGTGGAGGCGGCGATGAGCCGCCCGGCCGAGGGGCTGCGGGCGCTCGGCGCCCGGCTCGCCGGCCAGTGGAGCCGCTGAGCCGACCCGGACGCCCGCCGGCGGCCCGGCGGCCGGGCCCGATCGGGGCGAGTCAGTCGTCACGCCGCCGGGTGACCTCGGTGGGAGCGGCGTACGATCGGATCTGGACCACACCGGGAATCATTGGCGGACGTGCGGCGTTGGCCAGTGCGTCCGGACCCCATACCGCGCAGGGAGACTTCCACGTGACCACGCCAGCGCAGACCGAGTCGACCGAGGCCAAGGCCCCCAGCACCGTCGTCCTCACCGACGTCGCGGCGCAGAAGGTCAAGGCCCTGATCGAGCAGGAAGGCCGTGACGACCTGCGGCTCCGGGTCGCCGTGCAGCCGGGCGGCTGCTCCGGCCTGCGGTACCAGCTGTTCTTCGACGAGCGGTCGCTCGACGGTGACGTCGTCACCGACTTCGGCGGTGTCGAGGTCGTCGTCGACCGGATGAGCGCCCCCTACCTGGCCGGCGCCACCATCGACTTCGCCGACCGGATCGACGCCCAGGGCTTCACCATCGACAACCCGAACGCCGGCAACTCCTGCGCCTGCGGCGACTCGTTCAGCTGAGTCGACGGGGCCGACGACGCCTGCCGGACGGCGGGGCGATCCCTCACGGGGTGGCCCCGCCGTTCCGTCTTCTCCGGCGGGTGTCCGGGAGGTGAGGCCCGGAGGCACGGGAGGCGGCCGGTTGTCGACCGACCCCCGTCCCGCCGGCCGGGGCGACCGGTAGGCTGACCCGCGCCGTGCTCCCGACCGCGAGGGTTGACATGAAGATCGCCGTGACCGGCTCGATCGCGACCGACCACCTGATGAGCTTCCCCGGCCGCTTCGCCGACCAGCTCATCGCCGACCAGCTGGACAAGGTCTCGCTGTCCTTCCTCGTCGACGAGCTGGTCCTCCGGCGCGGCGGCACCGCCGCCAACATCGCCTTCGGCATGGCGCAGCTCGGGCTGCGCCCGGTGCTGCTCGGCGCGGTGGGCGCGGACTTCGCCGACTACCGGTCCTGGCTGGAGCGGCACGGCGTCGACTGCGACTCGGTGCACGTGAGCGAGATCGCCCACACGGCCCGTTTCGTCTGCACCACCGACACCGACATGTGCCAGATCGCCTCGTTCTACGCGGGCGCGATGAGCGAGGCCCGCAACATCGAGCTGGCCCCGGTGGCGCAGCGGCTCGGCGGCCTCGACCTGGTGCTGGTCAGCGCCAACGACCCGGCCGCGATGATCCGGCACTCCGCCGAGTGCCGGGAGCGCGGCTACGCCTTCGTGGCCGACCCGTCGCAGCAGCTCGCCCGGATGGACGGCGCGGACGTGCTCGGCCTGGTCGACGGCGCCGACTACCTGATGACCAACGAGTACGAGAAGTCGCTGCTGCAGAGCAAGGCCGGGCTGACCGACGCCCAGCTGCTGGAGCGGGTGAAGGTCCGGGTCACCACGCTGGGCAAGCAGGGCGTGGAGATCGCCGGCCGGGACGTCGGCACCATCCACGTGCCGATCGCCCGGGAGATCCAGGCGGTCGACCCGACCGGCGTCGGCGACGGCTTCCGGGCCGGCTTCTTCGCCGCGCTCAACTGGGGGGTCGGCCTGGAGCGCGCCGCCCAGGTCGGCTGCCTGCTCGCCACGCTGGTGCTGGAGAACTTCGGCGGCCAGGAGTACGAGGTCCGCCGCGACCTGTTCGTCAAGCGGCTCGCCGAGTCGTACGGCGACGCGGCCGCCGAGGACGTCCGGCCGCACCTGCAGTGACCGACCCCGCTGACCCGCGGGGTCAGTGGGTGCGTCGCACGTCGTAGCCCGGCCCGTCCGGGTGGGCGGCCACGAACTCCTGCCCGCGCATCCGGCACCAGGCCGGGATGTCCACGGCCGCGGCGGGGTCGTCGGCCAGCACCCGGACCACCGCGCCCACCGGCAGCTCCGGCAGCCGCCGGGCGAGATTGATCACGGGCAGGGGGCAGCGCTGGCCCCGGCAGTCGAGCACCTCGTCCGGCTCGCTCACAGGCCGGTCACCCCCGCCTCGGCGCGCAGGCCGGCGACGATCCCGGGCAGCTCGGCCAGGAACCGGTCGACGTCGGCCTCCGTGGTCTCCCGGTGCAGCGACACCCGGACGTTGCCGTGCGACAGCACCCCCATCGCCTCCAGCACGTGCGACGGCCGCAGCGTCGACGAGGTGCACGAGGAGCCGGACGAGACCGCGAAGCCCCGCCGGTCCAGCGCGTGCAGCAGCGCCTCCCCGTCCACGTACAGGCAGGAGAACGTGACCAGGTGGGGGAGCCGGTCCACCGGGTCGCCCACCACCTCCACGTCCGGCACCTCGGCCGCCACCCGGGCCCGGATCCGGTCGACCAGCGGACCGAGCCGGGCCGCCTCCGCCGCCGCGTCGGCCGCCGCCGCGCGCAGGCTCGCCGCCGCCGCCACCACCGCCGGCAGGTTCACCACCCCCGGGGTACGCCCCGACTCCCGCTCGTCGGCCGGGAACGGCGACTCCCAGCGGGTGCCCTTGCGCACCACGAGCAGCCCCACGCCGGGCGGTCCGCCCCACTTGTGCGCGCTGGCGCTCAGCACCGACCACCCGGCCGGCAGCGGCGCCCGGCCGGCCAGCTGCGCCGCGTCGACGTACAGCGGCACCCCCGCCTCGGCGCACAGCTCCGCCGCCGCGGGCACCGGCTGCACCGTGCCCACCTCGTGACTCGCCCCGATCAGGGCGGCCAGGGCCACCCCGGGGGCGGCCACCGCCGCCGCCCAGGCGTCCAGGTCCACCCGGCCGAGCCGGTCCACGGGTACGCACACCGCGTCGCCCCCGCCCGCCACGTGCCGCTCCGCGGCGTGCAGCACGGCCGAGTGCTCGATCGCCGAGTGCACCAGGGCCGCCCCGGTCCGGCGCCGCCCCGACAGGCCCCCGAGTACGGCGGCGTGCGCGGCCGCCGTACCGCTGGGGGTGAAGGAGAGCTCGTCGGCGCGGACGCCGAGGGTCTGCGCGGCGGCCTCGCGGGCCGCGTCGAGGAGCTGGCGGGCCCGGCGGGCCTGGCCGTAGAGCTTGGCCGGGTCGGCCCAGCCGTCGTCCAGCGCGGCGAGCAGCGCCTGCCGCGCGACCGGATGCAGGGGGGCGGCGGTGGCCGCGTCCAGGTAGACCGGGTTTGCGCTCACGAAGGTCCACGCTATCGCCCCGGTACGCCCAAGATCCCCCCGATGGGGGCGGACAGTGACCCCAAGACGGTCAGGCCCGCCATGGTCGAGTAATCTGCGACCGTCGGTGACGCCTTTGCCGTCGGTGTCGAGCGAAACAATCACCGCGGCGCGCTAGGGAGGCAGGACCAGGTGGTCGCAAGGAGTTCGGAGGTACGGCCGTCGGCCGTACGGCACAGCGCTTCCTCGGGGGCCGGCGGGGGCCGGCGGCGTGGTGCTGGTCGACTCGCCGGGCTCGGTCTCGGTGGAGCCGCGCTGCTGGTTCTGCTCACCGGCTGCGACGTCGGCAAGACGTTCGGCGGCTTCGGATGGCCGCAGGGCGGCATCACGCCCGAGTCGCACCGCATGTACGACCTGTGGATCGCGTCCTGCATCGCGGCCCTCGCGGTCGGCGTGTTCGTCTGGGGCCTGATCTTCTGGTGCGTGATCCGCTACCGCAAGCGCGGCAACGAGCTGCCGGTGCAGACCCGCTACAACCTGCCGATGGAGTTCCTCTACACCATCGCGCCGATCCTCGTGGTCTCCGTGCTCTTCTACTACACCGCGGTGGTGCAGACCGACGTGGTGAAGGAGTCGAAGAACCCCGACGTCACCGTCGAGGTCGTCGCCTTCAAGTGGAACTGGCAGTTCAACTACCGCGACGGCCAGGGCCGCGACGCCAACACCGTCGCCTCGGTCCTGGGCACCAGCGAGGTCATCCCGGTGCTGGTCCTGCCCAGCGGCAAGTCGATCCGGTTCGAGGAGCAGAGCCGCGACGTCATCCACTCCTTCTGGGTGCCGGAGCTGCTGTTCAAGCGCGACGTCATGCCGGGCAGCATCCGCAACACCTTCGAGGTCTCCAGCATCGACCAGGAAGGCCACTTCGTCGGCCGCTGCGCCGAGCTGTGCGGCAGCTACCACGCCTTCATGAACTTCGAGCTGCGGGTCGTCTCGCCCGAGAAGTACGACCAGTTCCTGGCGGCCAAGAAGGCCGGCAAGTCGACCCAGGACGCGCTCTCGGCGATCGGCGAGGACCCGTACGCCACCGAAACCGTGCCGTTCAAGACGCGGCGCAACACGGCCAACTTCAACCCGTCCGACGCGACGGCCGGCGCGGGAAGCTGAGGGGTCCGGCATGAAGACCGAGTGGAAGATCTTCCTGATCATCGCGACGTTCCTCTTCGGCGCGACGATCCTCTACGGCGCCTGGACGTACGGCGACGGCGGCCGGGTCGAGTGGGTCGGCACCGTGGCGCTGCTGCTGTCCTTCCTGCTCTGCTCGATGTGCGGCGGCTTCTTCTGGTTCGTCTCGCGCCGCATCGACCTGCGGCCCGAGGACCGGGCGGACGGCGAGATCGCCGACGGCGCGGGCGAGATCGGCTTCTTCAGCCCGGGCAGCTACTGGCCCTTCGGCCTGGCCCTGGCCGCCGCGGTCGCCGGTCTCGGCCTGGTCTTCTGGCAGTTCTGGCTGATCGGCCTGGGCATGGTGGCGGTCGTCTTCGGCGCCTGCGGCCTGCTCTTCGAGTACTATTCCGGCACCCGGCGCACCGCCGAGCACTGACCCGAACCACCGGCAAGGCCCGCGTCCCCTCCCGGGGGCCGCGGGCCTTCCGCATTTCTCTCCGCTGCTTTCCCGCGGTTCTCGCGCGCGTGGGCCCTTCTCTGGCGTGGGCCCCTCTGGGGTCATCGGGCCGTTCTCGCGTCTGCCCTTCTCCTGCGTCGGCCGTGCTCCTGCGACGGCCGTGCTCCTGCGACGGCCGTGCTCCTGCGCTGGCCGCTCCTGCGCTGGCCGCGTTCCTGCGACGGCCGTGCTCCTTCGCCGGGCGCGTTCCTGCGTCGATCATGAAGTTGACCGCTCGTTCCGCCCCTTTTATGCCGCGGCTAACCTCATGATCGCCGCGGTGGCTGGCCGGATCTTGGACAGTTGCCGTTCCGTGCGAACGGTAAGTGTCCAAGATTGCGCCGCCCACGGCGGCGAGGGTGTAGGGCGGCGCGCAGTGGGACGCGCCGGCGGCGCGGTGTGGCGTGTGGGCGCCCGTCGGGCGGTGCGGCTGCCGCTGTGAGCAAGCGATGCGCGGCGTGCGGCCGCGGGCGACGGCGGTCTGGGGGTGTGGCCTGCAGCGGCGCGGCGCGGCGGTGTGGTCCTGCCTGTGGCGGCGCGGCGCGGCGGTGTGGCCCGGCCCGGGCGTGCGGTGATGCGATGCGGCGGTGCGGTCCTGCCTGTGGCGGCGCGGTGCGCCGACGTGGTGCGGCGGGCGTGGTGTGGACGGCGGCGGTGTGGCCGGCTCGTGGTGCCTGGTGCGGCGGCCCGATGTGGTGCGTGGCGGTGTGGTGCGGCGTCGACGAGCGGAGGCCGGGCCGTGCATGCCGGAGGGCTACGGCCGAGCTGGGCGGTGGGCTGCGGCCGCTCACGGTGAGACGGTGAGCGGATCTCGTCGGCGGGAGCCCCCGACTTTTCGGCCTGGCCCTTGCCGCCTCCGTCCCCTCCGGCGCGGGTCTCGCCGCTTCCGTTCGGTCTGCCCGTCGGGGCGGTCCTGCCGCCTCCGATCGCGGCCCGTCCGGGCCGGTCCGCCAGGCGGGAGCGGATCAGGCGGCGCGGCGGTGGGCGCGGCGGGTGCTGCCGCTGGTGGTCGCGCGGCGGTTGCCCAGGCGCGGGGCGCGGAAGGCGAACGTGGCGATGAGCACGGCCGCTCCGCAGCCCGTGCAGATCAGCTCGGGGCAGTCGGCGCCGTGCCCGTCGACGCAGGGGGGCGCCTCGAACAGCACGACGCCCTCGCAGCTGTCGCAGTAGAGCTCGCGGTCCGACACGGGCGTCTCCTCTCGTTCCGGTGGTCGCCGGTTGGCGGCGGCGCATCGGCGGAAAACGGAAGATTACTCCCGTGTAGTTTGGCACGCAGGTCCGACAAAACCCGTCAGAGCGTGCCGGCCACCTCGAGCCAGCGCTCCAGGGTGGCGGCGGCCGCGCCCGAGTCGACCGACTCGGTCGCCCGGACCAGGCCGGCGCGCAGCGCCTCGTGGAGGTCACCGTCGAGCGGGCCCTGGGTGGCCAGCGCGACCGCGGCGTTCACCAGCACCGCGTCGCGGACCGGGCCGGTCTCGCCGGCCAGCAGCCGCCGGACGACCCCGGCGTTGTACGCCGCGTCACCGCCCCGCAGGTCGGCCAGGGTGGCCCGGGGCACCCCGAGCTCCGTCGCGTCCAGCAGCGCCTCCCTGATGGCTCCTTGCTGGGCCACCCAGACGCGGGTCGGCGCGCCGGTGCTGAACTCGTCCAGCCCGTCCTCGCCGCGCATCACGATCACCGAGTCGCCCCGAGCGGCGAAGACGGCCGCCATCACCGGGGCCATCCGCGGGTCGAAGCAGCCCACCGCGCCGGCCCGGGGGCGGGCCGGGTTGGTCAGCGGTCCGAGGAAGTTGAACGCCGTGGGCACGCCGATCTCGCGGCGCACCGGGCCGGTGTGCCGCATCCCGGGGTGGAACCGGGCGGCGAAGCAGAAGCCGATGCCGGCCTCGGTGACGCAGCGCGCCACCTGCTCCGGGCCGAGGTCCAGCGGGACGCCCAGGTACTCCAGCACGTCGGCGGTGCCGCACGAGGAGGAGGCGGCCCGGTTGCCGTGCTTGACGACCCGGACGCCGGCCCCGGCGACCACCAGCGCGGCCATGGTGGAGATGTTCACCGTGTGGGCGAGGTCGCCGCCGGTGCCCACCACGTCCAGCGCGGTGGCCCGGACCTCCTCGGGCAGCGCCACCGGGACCGCCCGGGTCAGCATCGCCTCGACCAGGCCGCCCAGCTCGGCGGGGGTCTCGCCCTTGGTCCGCAGGGCCACGGCGAAGCCGGCGATCTGGGCCGGCGTGGCCGAGCCGGCCATGATCTCGCCCATCGCCCAGGCGGTGTCGGCGGTGGAGAGTTCCTCGCCGCGCAGCAGCGCGTTGAGCAGAAGCGGCCAGGTCCGTTCGCCCATGGCGGGCCTCCCGAGCGGGCGTGAGAAGGGGGTGTGGCCGGTCCGCGCCGCCGGGCGGTGCGGGGCCGGATCAGGGCCGGCGGCCGTCACCCGACCGGAGCACCGCCGGGGCGGCGCAGCGGCCGGATCAGGGCCGGGAGCCGGCGCCACGGCCGCGTCGCCGGGGCGCCGGGACGACGGCTCCGGGCGGGGCTGGAGTCGTCGTGGGGTGGCTCAGGCCGCGGCGTGGGTGCGCCGCAGCAGTTCGGCGACGGTGGTGCCGGCGGTCACCGGGTCGAGCGGGTGGGTCAGCGTGGCGTCGACCTCGGCGTACGCGGCCAGCCATCGGTCGGCGGCGCGGGCCAGCACGACGCAGGTCGGCGGGGCGTCGTCCCGGTCGTCCTTGATCTGGCGGGCGATGCCGAGGCCGCCGCCGGGGCTCGCCTCGCCGTCGAGCAGCAGCAGGTCGATCTCGTAGTCGTCGACCAGCCGCACGCACGCCTCGTAGTCGGCGGCCTCGACGAACTCGATCTCGAGCCCGGGGGCGGGCCGGGTGCCGACGGCGAGTCGCATCCGGTCACGGACCTTCGGGTCGTCGCTGTAGAGCAGGACGGTGCAAAGACGATCGCTCATCGTGACGTGGCTCCCACCTCGTAGCTGCCCGCCGATCGTAGCGGGCGTCACATCCGGCCTGTCGCCCCGCCCTGGGCGACGCCTCCCGGCCCCGGCGTGGCGTCGGACGCACCGAGCCGGGGTCAGGCGCTCGCCTCCGCGGCGCGCTGGCGGGCCTCCTCGCGGTCCAGCTCGCGGTCCAGCCGGCGGGCCTCGCGCTCGGACTGCTTGATCCACTGCACGACCAGCACGGCCAGCATGGTGACGCTGACGAACTCGCCGCCGGCCCACAGCACGCCGCCGGCGACCACCTGGTCGTTCCACGGGTCGGACCAGCTCAGGTGCAGCGACGGGTACCAGTCGCCGCCCAGCAGGGTGGTGCTCTGCATGATGGTGAGCCCGAGCACGGTGTGGAACGGCACGGAGAGCAGCATGAGCAGCGCCCGCGCCGGGTACGGCCAGCGCCCGGGCAGCGGGTCCAGACCGAGCAGCGGCCAGAAGAACACGCAGCCGGTCATGATGAAGTGCGCGTGTACGAGTTCGTGCGCCCACTCGTGCCGGAGGGTGATCTCGTAGAGCCCGGTGAAGTAGAGGGCGAACGGGTTCACCACGAAGATGGCGAACGCCACCAGCGGGAAGCTGTAGACCCGGGCGACCCGGCTGTGCACGATCGCCAGGAGCCGCTTGCGCGGGCGCAGCGGCAGCGTGCGCAGGGCGAGCGTCACCGGGGCGCCGAGCGCCAGGAAGATCGGCGCGATCATGGACAGCACCATGTGCTGGATCATGTGCACCGACAGCAGGGCGGTGTCGTAGGCGCCGAGCCCGCTGACCGTGACCGCGGCGATGCCGCCGAGGCCCGGGAAGAGGAAACTGACGGTACGCACGACCGGCCAGCGGTCGCCGCGCAGCCGCAGCCGGTACACCCCGTAGAGGTAGAGGCCGGCGGCGAGCACGAGACCGAGGGTGAGCCAGCTCTCCAGCCGGGTCTCGGTCAGGACCCGGGCCACGGTGAACGGCGGCGGGACGGCCTCGCTCTCCGCGGCGAGTGTCGCCGGGGCCACCGAGGTGGCGGCGAAGATCGGATCGACGTGCAGCACGCTTTTCAGGGTAGGTCAGGCGAAGCGGACGACCACGATCGGGCCACTGATGGCACAGGTTTGCCACCCCGCTGATCGTCGGTCCCGGTCAAGGGCAATAATGACCGCGTGACTGCGGCCCCAGCCATTGACAAGAGCCGGATCCACTCCCTGACGCGACCCAACATGGTCAGCGTCGGAACGATCGTGTGGCTCTCCAGCGAACTCATGTTCTTCGCGGCGCTGTTCGCGATGTACTTCTCGATCCGCGCGGCGGCGCCGGAGCAGTGGGAGAAGCACACCGAGATCCTCAACATCCCCTACGCGACCACCTTCACGGTGATCCTGGTGTTGTCCTCGGTGACCTGCCAGCTCGGTGTCTTCGCGGCCGAGAAGGGCGACGTCCACGCCCTGCGCCGGTGGTTCACGATCACCTTCGTGATGGGTCTGATCTTCGTGCTCGGCCAGGCGAACGAGTACCGCAACCTGGTGCACGAGGGCGTCAAGATCAACGAAGACGGTTACGGGTCGATGTTCTACCTGACGACCGGCTTCCACGGCCTGCACGTGACCGGCGGTCTCGTCGCGTTCATCATCTTCATGGTCCGCACCACCATGGGCCGGTTCACGCCGGCGCAGGCGACCTCGGCGATCGTCGTGTCCTACTACTGGCACTTCGTCGACGTCGTGTGGATCGGGCTCTACGCCATGATCTACTGGCTTCAGTGATCTTGGCGCGTCACGTATCGCGCCGCTGCTCCGTCCCCTGAGACAAGGTCCAACCGGTTAAGGACACAGGTCATGACTTCTGACAACGACCGCCGACGCGGTCTGCTCGCGCGCCTGCGCGGGCGGCCCGTAGCGCGCAGCAGGGGCCGCCGCCGGCTGGGTGCCGCGGTCCGGCTGGCCGCCGCGCTGATGCTGGCCGGCGGCGCCTACACCGTCTTCGCCCCCGGCGTGCAGGCGCAGGACAACCCGCCCCTGAGCGCCGCCGCCAACGAGGGCAAGGCGCTGTTCGACGTGAGCTGTGTGACCTGTCACGGTCGCAACGCCCAGGGCGTCGAGGGACGCGGTCCGAGCCTGATCGGCGTCGGGTCGGCCTCGGTCGAGTTCCAGGTCAGCAGCGGTCGCATGCCGATGGCCCGGCAGGAAGCCCAGGCCATGCGCAAGCCCCCGGTGTTCACCGACGAGCAGGTGCGCCAGCTCGGCCAGTACATCCAGGAGCTCGGCGGCGGCCCGCAGGTGCCGCAGGGCAACAACCTGCACGAGAACGCCGACATGGCCGCCGGTGGCGAGCTGTTCCGGATCAACTGCTCGCAGTGCCACGCGTTCGGTGGTGGCGGCGGCGCCCTGTCGTCGGGCAAGTACGCGCCGAGCCTGCGCCCGGCCAGCGACCGGCAGATCTACGCCGCCATGCTGAGCGGCCCGCAGAACATGCCGGTGTTCGGCGACAACCAGATCACTCCGGAGCAGAAGGCGGACATCATCGCCTACATCCAGGAGACCCTGAAGCACGACCAGGACCAGGGCGGCTTCAACCTGGGCCGCTACGGCCCGTCGACCGAGGGTCTCGCGATCTTCCTGGTCGGCATCGTCGCGCTGGTCTTCGCGAGCCTGTGGATTGCGGGCAAGTCGTGACCGAGCGGATCATTGGTTTCAGTGCTGTGACGCCGACCCCCGGCGCCACCCGTAGCGAGGTGACGGCATGAGCACCCACACCGAGCACCCGGCCCAGCGGGGCCCGGAGCCGCTCGACGTGAACGACCCCCGGATCTCCCGGTTCGAGATCGTCCAGGAGGGCGCGCGGCGCGACGACATCGAGATCGTCCACTACGAGCCGCAGGTGGTCCCGGGCAGCAAGGCGGAGCGTCGGCTGACCCGCACGGTCGCCTCGATGTTCCTGCTGACCGGCGCCGCGGCCACCGCCTTCCTGATCATCTACATCTGGTGGCCGTGGAAGTGGGAGGCCGGCCGCGGCGGTGACAAGTACTACACCCCGCTGCTCGGCGTGACCCTGGGCATCGCCCTGCTCGGCATCGGCTTCGGCATCCTCACCTGGGGCAAGAAGCTGCTGCCGAAGGAGGTCTCGATCCAGGACCGGCACGACCAGCCCGGTTCTCCGGAGGATCGCAAGATCACCGGCGAGACCATGGTGTACATGGCCGACGAGCTCGGTGTGAAGCGCCGGCCGCTGCTCGGCGTCTCGCTGCTCGCCGGCCTGGTGCCGGTCGGCGCGGTCGTCGCGGCGCCGCTGGTCGGTGGCCTGATCTCGAACCCGCACAAGAACAACCAGATGTTCACCACCGGCTTCAAGCCGGCCTCGGACGGCAAGCGGATCCGGCTGATCCGCGAGGACGGCCGGCCGATCCGCCCGGCGGACGTCAGCGTCGGCGGCCAGCTCACCGTGTTCCCCGGTATCGAGGGCGGCGTCAGCAACAAGCACGCCGACTCGCCGACCCTGCTGATCCACCTGCGCGAGGACGACGCGCAGAAGTCGCGCGCCGCCAACGAGCGCAAGGGCCACGGCGACTACATGTGGGGCAACTACGTCGCGTTCTCCAAGATCTGCACGCACGCCGGTTGCCCGGCCAGCCTCTACGAGCAGCAGACCAACCGGCTGCTCTGCCCCTGCCACCAGTCGCAGTTCCTCATCACCGACAACGCCATGCCGGTCTTCGGCCCGGCGAACCGGCCGCTGCCCCAGCTGCCGATCGAGGTGGACGAGGAGGGCTTCTTCGTGGCGAGGTCCGACTACACCGAAACCATCGGTCCCGACTTCTGGGAGCGGCCATGAAGCGCCGAAAGTTCGATGCGGCCGCGCTGCCGGCCAAGACCGCCGGGGCGGTGGACGACCGCTTCCAGGTGGCCACCCCGCTGCGCAAACTGCTGAACAAGGTCTTCCCCGACCACTGGTCCTTCCTGCTGGGCGAGATCGCGCTGTTCTCGTTCATCGTCCTGCTGCTGACCGGTGTCTTCCTGACCTTCTTCTACGAGCCGGCGATGACCGAGGTGGTCTACGACGGCAGCTACGCCCCGCTGCGGGGCACCCCGATGTCGACCGCGTACGCCTCCAGCCTGGACCTGTCGTTCGACGTCCGGGGCGGTCTGATCATGCGGCAGATGCACCACTGGGCGGCTCTGCTGTTCATGGCCGCGATCGTGGTGCACATGCTCCGGGTCTTCTTCACCGGCGCGTTCCGCAAGCCGCGTGAGACCAACTGGATCATCGGCTCGCTGCTGTTCTGGGTCGGCTTCCTGGCCGGCTTCACCGGCTACTCGCTGCCGGACGACGGCCTGTCCGGCACCGGCCTGCGGATCGCCTCCGGCATCATCCTGTCGATCCCGGTGATCGGCTCCTGGGTCAGCTCGTCGATCTTCGGCGGGGAGTTCCCGGGCACCATCATCATCAGCCGGTTCTTCATCGCCCACGTCCTGCTCATCCCGGGTCTGCTGGTGGCGTTGATCAGCGTCCACCTGGGCCTGGTCTTCAAGCAGAAGCACACCCAGTGGCCCGGCCCCGGCCGGACCAACGAGAACGTGGTCGGCGAGCGCATGTTCCCGCGTTACGCGCTCAAGCAGGGCGGCTTCTTCATGGTCGTCTTCGGCGTGATCGCGCTGATGGGTGGCCTCTTCCAGATCAACCCGATCTGGTACTTCGGCCCGTACGAGGCGTGGGTGGTCTCGGCCGCCAGCCAGCCCGACTGGTACGTCATGTTCCTCGACGGCTCGACCCGACTCATGCCGGCCTGGGAGATCTCCATCCCGATCGGCGACGGGTACGTCATCCCGCCGCTGTTCTGGCCGACGGTTGTGCTCCCCGGCATCCTGGTGGGCCTGTCGACGATGTACCCGTTCCTGGAGGCGCGCCGCCTCAAGGACTACAAGCACCACAACCTGCTCCAGCGGCCCCGGGACGTTCCGGCCCGGACCGCGGTGGGCGCCATGGCGGTCTCCTTCTACGTCGTGCTGACCCTCTCCGGCGGCAACGACGTCATCGCCGACAAGTTCCACATCAGCTTGAACGCGATGACCTGGGCCGGCCGGATCGGTCTGCTGGTCGTCCCGCCGCTGGCCTACTACATCGCCTACCGGCTCTGCCTGGGTCTCCAGCAGCACGACCGGGAGGTGCTGGCCCACGGCGTGGAGACCGGCATCATCAAGCGGCTGCCCGACGGTCGGTTCGTCGAGGTCCACCAGCCGCTGACCCCGGTCGATGGTCACGACGGTCACGGCCCGGCGCTCGACTACGTCGGCTGGGTGGTCCCGAAGAAGATGAACCGGCTCGGCGCCCTCGGCCCGGCCATCCGGGGCTTCTTCTACCCGATCGAGAAGCCGGCCGAGGCGCCGGTCTCGCCGGGGCACCCGCCGGTCGAGCCCCGACCGGAGCGGGAGGAGATCGGCAGCGGCGAGAGCCGTCGCTGACCCACCCGGGTACGACTGACCGTGGCGCCCGCCGGATCACCGGCGGGCGCCACGGCCGTTTGCGGCCCCGCCGTCCCGTTCCCGCCGGGAGACGCCGGTCGGCCCCGCTCCGGTGTCCCGCCACCCCCCGACACGGACGGGTGGAATCGCAGGAATAACCCCGGTCAGCCGGGTATCCGTGCGGTCCAACGTCTCAAGGGGGGGAAAGCATGTTGGGAATCAAACGTCTGGGCCTGCTGGCCGCGCTGGTGCTCGTGGGACTTGCACCCGCCGCCGCGGCCCAGGCCGCGGCGCAGCCGTCGACGCAGGACACCCAGTACCTGCAGGCGGTGCACCAGGTGAACCTGTTCGAGATCACCGCGGGTAACCTGGCGCAGCAGAAGGGCCAGAACCAGCAGGTCAAGGACCTGGGCAAGATGTTCGTGACGGACCACACCCAGCTGGACCAGACGGTGCAGTCCACCGCCCAGCAGCTCAACGTCCAGCTGCCGGCCGATCCGACCGCCGACCAGCAGAAGGTCCTCGACCGGCTGAACAACCTCAGCGGCGCCGAGTTCGACAAGGCGTGGGTGACCGCCCAGTTGGCCGGTCACGTCCAGGCCATCCAGGCCACCCAGACCGAGATCTCGCAGGGTTCCGAGCAGTCGGTGATCCAGCTCGCCCAGGACGCCCTGCCGATCCTGCAGGCGCACTACGACGAACTGGTGGCCCTCGCCCAGACCCTGGGCGTCCCGGTCCCGCAGACCAGCGCCAGCGGCACGCCCAGCCCGGGCGGCACCACGTCGACGGCTCCGGGCGGAACCGAGTCGCCGGCTCCGGGCGGCACCGGCACCGAGGAGCCCGCTCCGGGCACCACGGAGACCCCGGCGCCCGGCCAGAGCTGACGCGTACGACCGACGGTGGCCGGTCCGCCCCGCGGGGTGGGCCGGCCACCGGCGTGCGGGTCAGTCGGCGCTGGCCAGCCCGATCGCGAACGCCTCCTCCAGGTCGTGCTGTGAGTAGGCGCGGAACGCGATGTGGGACTCGGTGTTGAGCACGCCGGGCACCTTGGAGATGCGGCCGGCGATGACCTGGGCGATCTGCTCGAACTCGCGGACCCGCACCATGGCGATCAGGTCGACGTGCCCGGCCACCGAGTAGACCTCGCTGACGCCGGGCAGGTTGGCCAGCGTCTCGGCCACCTCGGGAATGGAGTCGGTGGCGCAGTCGATCAGCACGATCGCGGTGATCACGGGACATTTCTCCGTTCGTCGGCGTCGACGCCCATGCTAGAGGCTGGGCGGCTCACCGGGCCGCCGGGACGGTCAGGTCGGCGCCCGCCCGGACCACCCCGCTGAGGCGTTCCCCCGCGGCGACCGTGGCGCCGGGCCAGACGACCGAGCGGTCCACCGCACCGCGCACCACGGCGCCCGCGCCGACCACCGAGCGGGTCACCCGCCCGTCGACCGTGGCGGACGGGTCGACCAGGCCGCCCGGGCCGGCCGCGTGCAGGTTGGCCGCCAGGTAGTCGGCCGGGGTGCCGGTGTCGTAGAAGGTGCCCCGGTAGGGGACCACGCTGAGCGCGCCGGCCGCCTCGGCCGGCCGCCAGACCGCCCGGACCAGGTCGCCGAAGGCCGGCGGCAGCTCCCGGACCAGCCGCCACGGCAGCAGCGAGAACCCCACGAACCGGTGGCCGGCGAAGGTGCCGGGGGCCGCCGGGTCGTCGGCCGGCTGGCCGAGCAGGCGTACGCTCCGCCCGTCCCAGCCGTCCAGCAGCGCCGCCACGTCCGGTCCCGGCGGGGCGTCCGGGTCGGCCAGGTACGCGTCGGCGTTGCCGACCAGCACGCCCCGCCCGGCGATCCAGTCCCGCAGGTTGCCCAGCCCGCCGGCGGTGCCGAGCGGGTCGCCCGGCTCGACCGACAGGTGCGCCCGCGCGCCCACGTGCGCCACCACCTGCCCGCCCAGGTAGCAGGCGTTCACCGCGACCCGGTCCGGCCCGGTGAGGCCCAGCCCGGCCAGCCGGTCCAGCGCCCGGTCGAGCAGCGGCACGTTGCCGACCGGGCAGAGCGCCTTGGGCAGGTGCGCGGTGAGCGGGCGCAGCCGGGTGCCCTCGCCGGCGGCGAGCACGACCGCGCAGATGTCGACGGCGGCCCGCCACCCCGGCCCGGCCGCGGGCGCGCCGGGGCCGGTCACGCGGCGGGGGGTGCCGCCGGCGGGGCCTCGTCCGCGCGCGGGCCGATCCCGTAGTACCGGAGCAGGTTGGCGGTGGCCCGGCTCAGCCGGGGCAGCTCGTCCAGCGGATGCCAGGCGGCCTCGAAGACCTCGGCGCCGTCCACCGCCAGCTCCGTGCTGGAAGCCGGCACCTCGGTCTCGAAGACCACGTCCACCCAGCCCTTGGCGTGCACCACGGCGTTCGGCACGGCGGGGCGCAGCCGCTCGGGGGCCAGCTTGATGCCGGACTCCTCGTGCAGCTCGCGGGCCGCGCCCACCACCGGCGCCTCGCCGCGCTGCAGGAGCCCGGCCGGGAGGGTCCAGCTGTGGCCGGGCGGCTGGCGCAGCAGCAGGATGCGCCCCGCCCCGCCGGCCTCGGAGTCCCGGACCAGGGTGACCGCGCCGACGATGTACTTCGGCACGGCGAGCCGGACCAGCCGCCGCCGCAGCGGGACGGGAAGCCGGTAGAAGATCTGGTAGCCGAGGGCCCGTCCGGTGGCACGTGCGCGGGGGATCATGCCTGTAAGGCTAGTGGCCGGGCGGCGCCGGCGGATGAGCGGAGCTCGCTACTGCCGGTGGTCGACCAGATCGATCAGCTGCCGGACCACCGTGTCGGGCTCGACGGTGCGGTCGAACACCGCCACCAGCAGGGTTTCCAGGTCGGGGTAGCCCAGTTCCTCGGAGAGCCGCAGCAGCGGCAGGTCGCTGGCCAGGCCCCGGTCGTGCTTGCGCAGCGCCAGGCCGATGGTGGCCCGGCCGAGGCGGACCTTGTCGGCGATCGAGATGCCCGGCTCGGTGTGCTCGGCGAACCAGCGGTTGATCTGCATCTGCGCGTGCGGGGACTTCACGAAGCCCAGCCACTCCCGGCGCGGCCCGCGCGGCGCCACGTCGACCTCGAAGCCGCTCTCCGCGTCGCTCTCGGTGAAGATCTCCACCACGTCGCCCTCCTCCAGCTCGGAGGAGAGCGGCGCCAGCCGGCCGTTGATCCGCGCGGCGAGGCAGTGGTCGCCCCGCTCGGTGCCCAGCTCGTAGGCGAGGTCGACCGGGGTGGCCCCGGCCGGCAGCACCACCTGCCGGCCGTCGGCGACGACCTGGATCTGCGCCTCGGCGAGGTCGCAGCGCAGCGACTCCATGAACTGGGTGGGATCGACCGTCTCCTGCTCCCAGTCGAGCACCCGGCGCAGCCAGGCCAGCTCGTCCGTCCGCTCGTCGGCGCGGCCGGCGGCGCGGGGGAAGCGGTAGTGGGCGGCCACGCCGTACTCCGCGGAGTGGTGCATCTCCTCGGTGCGGATCAGCACCTCGACGGTCCGGTCCTGCGGCCCGCAGACGCTGGTGTGCAGGGACCGGTAGAGGTTGTTCTTCGGGGAGGCGATGAAGTCCTTGAAGCGGCCCGGCACCGGCCGCCAGAGCCCGTGCACCGCGCCGAGCGCGGCGTAGCAGTCGGTGGCCGGACCGTCCACCACGATGGCGATGCGGGGCAGGTCGTAGGGCGCGGTGTGCTCGCCGGCCACCGTGTCCTTCCAGATCGAGTAGAGGTGCCGGGGGCGGGGACCGACCTCGGCGTCGACCCGGCTGCGGCGCAGGGCCGCCCGGGTCTTCGCGACCACGTCGTCGAGGTAGGCGTCCCAGCCCGGCCGGTCGTGCACGAACCGGGCGATCCGCGCGTGCTCCTCCGGATGCAGGTGCAGCAGCACCACGTCGTCCAGCTCGCGTTTGAGGGTCTGGATGCCCAGCCGGTCGCAGAGCGGGACGAGCACCTCCTGGGTCTTGCTGGCGATCCGCTCGCGGGAGGCGGCCGAGCGGACCCCGAGGGTGCGCATGTTGTGCAGCCGGTCGGCCAGCTTGATGATCAGCACCCGGACGTCCTTGCCGGCCGCGACGATCATCTTGCGGACGGTCTCCGCCTCGGCGGCCTTGCCGTAGAACGCCTTGTCGAACTTGGTCACCCCGTCGACCAGGTGGGCCACCTGGCGCCCGAAGTCCTCCTGGAGGGCCTGCAGGGTGTAGCGGGTGTCCTCCACCGTGTCGTGCAGCAGCGCGGCGACCAGGGTGGTCGTGTCCATGCCGAGGTCCGCGCAGATCTGGGCGACCGCCAGCGGATGGGTGATGTAGGGCTCGCCGCTCTTGCGGAACTGACCGCGGTGCATGTTCTCGGCGATCGTGTAGGCCCGCCGCAGCACCGACGCGTCGGCGCTGGGATGGATGCCGCGATGGGCGCGGACCAGCGCCGTGACCGGGTCGTTGTCGGTGGTGGGCCAGGTGAGCAGTGAGCGCAGGCGCCGGGAGAGTGGCAGGTCGCCGGGCTGGGTCGGAAGGGCGCCGCCCAGGGCGGCGCCGTGTCCGGCGTCGACGTCCACCTGGGACACCTCCTCACCCCGGCCCCCGGGACGCCGGGGCCGGCGACCGGAGGCAGGCCCGCGAATCGGGCAGGACTGCACTTCTCCAACAGCCTAAGGGAGTTGACGTAGTCCGATCGGACACTTGGTCATGAGCGTTCGGTCGAGAGTTGGTGGGACGCGCCGTTCTCCGCCTTGGTCAGCAGGTCCCGGAACCGGCCCGCGCCGGCGACCGGCGACGCCCAGCCGGCCGACGTCTCGACCAGCCGGGTCTCCGGTCGCTCCAACCAGGACAGGATCCGCTCGGTCTCCTCGGCGGTGGCCGCCGGCACCGGGCCGTGCCCGGGCAGGACCGTCTCGGCCGTGGCCCGGATCGCGGTGATGGTCGGTCGCGGGTGGACACCCGGCGGGGACACCCCGGCCCCGGCCAGCCGGCCGTGGCGCACCAGGGCCAGCTCCCAGCCGCCCCCGGCGGCGGGGCGGGCGGCGGCCAGCTCGGCGATGCCGGTCAGCGCGGCCAGGCGCTGCATCCGGACCGCCGCGCGCAGCACCGCGGCGAGCCGGCTGCGCACCACGGCTGCCTCCTCGTAGCGCTGGGCGGCGGAGAGCACCTCGATCCGGGCCAGCAGGGCGTCCACCACCACCTGCGGGTCGTCGCGGGTGGCCGTGCGGAACGGCACGGCGGCGCGGAGGTCGTACTCCTCCGGGGTGATCCGGTGCTCGCAGGGCGCCGGGCAGCGACCCAGCTCGGCCAGCGCGCAGGCCGGCATCGTGGTGCGCCGGGACAGCCGGTGGGTGCACTGGCGCAGCGGCACCGCGTCGTGGAACCCGGCGGCGGCCAGCTCGGCCGCCTGCTTGGAGCGGAACGGGCCGAGGTAGGCCGAGTCGGTGGGGGCCAGGTCGCGCACGATCGACAACCGCGGGTACGCCTCGTCGGTCAGCTTCAGCCAGACCTGGCGCTCCGGGTACTTCGACCGCCGGTTGTACGGCGGGGCGTGCGCGGCGATCAGCCGCAGCTCACGCACCTCGGCCTCCAGCGAGTGGGCGCACTCGACCGCCTCGACCCGCTCGGCGGCGGCCAGCATCTCCGAGATCCGGGCCCGCTTCTCGGCGGCCGTGAAGTAGCTGCGCACCCGGGTGGCGATGTCGCCGGAGGTGCCGACGTAGAGCGGACGGTCGTCGGCGGCCCGGAAGATGTAGACGCCGGGCACCTTCGGCAGCCCCTCGGCGAGGTGGCGCTTGCGGCGCTGGGTCGGGGTGACCGCCCGGGCGAACTCGATGGCCTCGCCGATCGTGTCCACCCGGTGCCCGCCGAGCCGGCCGATCAGCCCGTGCAGCACGTCGACGGTGGCCTTGGCGTCGTCGAGCGCCCGGTGGGTGGGCTGGGTGGCGGTGCGGAAGTAGGCCGCCAGGGTGCCCAGCTTGCGGTTGGGGACCTCGTCGCGGGTGAGCACCCGGCGGGCCAGCGCGGCGGTGTCCAGCACCCGCGGGTTGGGCCAGCGGTAGCCGTGCTTCGCGCAGGCGGCCTTGAGGAAGCCCACGTCGTAGGGGGCGTTGTGGGCGACCAGGACGGCGTCGGTGACGAACTCCAGGAAGCTCGGGAGGACCTGCTCGATGGGCGGCGCGGGCAGCAGCATGGCCTGGGTGATCCCGGTCAGCACGGTGATGAACGGCGGAATCGGCACCCCCGGGTTGACCAGGGTGGCCAGCACACCCAGCTCCTCGCCGCCGCGCACCTTGACGGCGCCGATCTCGGTGATCCCGCCGCCGTCCGGCGCGCCGCCGGTGGTCTCCAGGTCGACCACCACGAAGGTGGTCGCGTAGAGCGGCAGCGCGAGGTCGACACCCGTGCCCGCCACCCGGTCCAGGCCGGCCAGGGCCTCCTGGACGTAGTCCGCTCGCGTCACCCGCGGCACGCTAGCGGCGGGGTCCGACACTCCCGTCCCGGCAGCCTCAGGAGTTACCACGGGGGTAGGATGAGAGATCGGCTCACTCACCGGGCGGTGGGCCCGGTCGGGGTGGGAGACTTGCCACATGCCCCTCACCGAGCCGCACGACGACCACTCCTCCGTGGAGGAGCCGGTGGTCGGCGCGCAGGACCCCGGTGAGACCCCCGCCACGCCGCCCGAGCCGGAGCCCACCCTGCCCGAGCCGGTCCGGCAGCGGATCGTGTCGCTCACCGCCGCCGTGCTGCCCGGGCTGGCCGCCGACGAGGTGCCGGTGCCGCTGCGCCGGGTGGCCAAGTTCGCCCCCAACCGGCGCGCCCGGCTCGGCGCCCCGGCCATCGCCGCCCAGCTCACCGCCGATCCGCTCTTCCGGCAGCGGGTCACCGCGCGGGTGCTCGCCGACGCCGGCGACCTGGGCACGGCCGTGGTGGAGGGCACCGCCCCGGCGGCGGCCGACCCGGTCGAGGTGGCCGCCCTGGCGTACCTGGCCCGGCCCCGGGGCTGGCGGGAGCTGATCGAGGCCAGCGGCGCCGCGGTGCGCGCCGAGGCGGACAGCGCCGTGGTCGCCGAGCTGGTCCGCGAGGCCGAGCAGCGCGCCACCCGCGCCGAGCACGACCGGGCGGTGGCCCGGGTCGAGGCGGAGAAGCTCCGCGACGAGCTCGCCCGGGTCCGGGAGGAGCTGGGCCAGCTCCGCGAGGAGGCCCGGCAGCTCGCCCGTACCCTCCGGGAGACCCAGGCCCGGGAGCGCAAGGCCACCGAGATGCTGGCCACCGAGCGCGGCCGGGCCGCCCGCGCGGCCGCCGACGCGGACGCCGAGCTGCGCCGGGCCCGGGCCCGGCTGGCCGAGGCGGAGGCCGCGGCCGGGGTGGCCCGGGTCAGCGCCAAGGAGGCCCGCTCGGTCGACGAGGCCAGGCTGTGGCTGCTGCTGGAGACGATCGGGCAGGCCGCCGTCGGGCTCCGCCGCGAGCTGGCCCTGGACCCGGTGGACAGGCTGCCCGCCGACTTCGTCGCCGACGCGTTCGCCGACCAGCCCGGGGCCACCCCGGCCGGGGCCGCCACCCGGGCCCGGGACACCGACGACCCGGCCCGCCTCGACCAGCTGCTCGCCCTGCCCAAGGCGCACCTGGTGGTGGACGGCTACAACGTCACCAAGCGGGGCTTCGGCGAGATGTCGCTCGAGCAGCAGCGCAAGCGGCTGATCACCGGGCTGGGCGGGATCGCCGCGCAGACCGGCGACGAGGTCACCGTGGTCTTCGACGGCGCCGAACGGATCCACGGGCTGCCGCCCGCGCCGCGCGGGGTGCGGGTGCTCTTCTCCCACAAGGGGGAGACGGCGGACGAGCTCATCCGCCGGCTGGTCCGCGCCGAGCCGGCCGGGCGGCCGGTGGTGGTGATCTCCTCCGACCGCGAGGTTGCCGACGGGGTGCGCCGGCACGGCGCCTACCCGCTCGGTGCCGACTCGCTGCTGCGGCGGCTCGCCCGGTCCTGACGCCGATGATCGGGTTCGGGGTGGGTGCTGCCTCGTTGTCCGGTTCTGTCACACCCCCGGCCTAGCCTCGTGGTGACCGACGGTGGCGGGCTCCTCTCCGGTCCGCCACCGGCCACGCGTCAGGAGGCGTTGATGCTCATCGACTGCGACACCTGCGGCATCCGGGGCGCCGGGTGCTCCGGCTGCCTGGTGACCGCGCTGCTCGACACCGGTGCCGCGGCGGCCGACCTGGGCCCCGCCGAGCACCGGGCGATCGAGGTGTTCGCCCGGGCCGGCTTCGAGGTGCAGGTGCTGCCCGCCCCGCCCGCTCCCCGGCGTCGGTCCGGCCGCCGGGTGGCCTGATCCCGCTCGGCCACCACGGCCACCGCGCCGCCCCCGGGCCTTAGGATGAGCGCTCACGGCGGGAGGGGAGCGGGGCATGAACCGGGTGGGGCGCGACGGGGTGGGGCGGTGACCCCGCGCGGCTGGGCGGTGCTGACCCTGGCGGGGCTGGCCGTCGCGCTGCTCGTCGCCGGGGCGCTGCTGGTGCCGTGGACCCGGCCGCCGGCGCCCCGCGCCGACCAGCTCGCGGCGCTGCGCGCGCTCCCCGTCGACCAGGTGGCCCGGGGCCGCGCCTTCCACGGCGCGCTGCGCCCGGCCGGCTGGTCGGCGCTCGCCGTCGGTCTCGTGGTGGCCCTGCTGCTCGGGCTCACCCCGCTCGGCGGCCGTCTGGTCGAGCTGGCCGGCCGGCCCTTCGGCGGGCACTGGGCCGCCCAGGCGGTGCTCGGCGGGCTGGCCGTGATGTTCCTCGCCGACCTGCTCACCCTGCCCTTCGCCGCCTGGCGGCAGACCGTGCTGACCCGCTACGGGCTGAGCACCCAGGGCTGGGGCGGCTGGGCCGTCGACCTGCTCAAGTCGTACGCGGTCAGCGCGGTCATCGGCGCGCTCGTCCTGCTCGGCTTCTACACGGTGGTCCGGCTCTCCCCGCGCTGGTGGTGGGCGTTCGGCGCGGCCGGGGCCGCCGCCCTGGTGGTGCTGCTGTCGTTCGTGCTGCCCGTGCTGGTCGAGCCGGTGTTCAACCGGTTCACCCCGATGGAGCCCGGCCCGCTGCGCACCGAGCTGACAAGCCTGGCGGCCCGGGACGGGGTGCCCGTGCGCGACGTGCTGGTCGCCGACGCGTCGCGGCGGACCCGGGCGGTCAACGCGTACGTCTCGGGGCTGGGACCGACCCGGCGGGTGGTCGTCTACGACACCCTGCTGCGCGAGGCGGACCCGGCGGAGGTGACCAGCGTGGTCGCCCACGAGCTGGGGCACGCCAAGGACCGGGACGTCTGGACCGGCACCCTGATCGGCGCGCTCGGCGCCGCCGCCGCGGTGGTGGCCCTCTTCCTGATCGGCTCGTGGACGCCCCTGCTGCGGCTGGCCGGCGTCGACTCGATCGCCCAGCCGCGGGCGTTCCCGCTGCTGCTCGCGCTCGTCACGGTGGCCGGCCTGGTGGCCACGCCGGCGCAGGCGCTGGTCTCCCGGCGGGTCGAGGCCCGCGCCGACGCGCACGCGCTGGCACTCACCGGCGACCCGGGCACGTTCGAGGCGATGCAGCGCCGCCTGGCCGGGGTGAACCTGGCCGATCCCGACCCGCCCCGCTGGGAATACCTCTGGTCGGCGTCCCACCCGTCCACCGTGGAGCGGATGGCCGCCGCCCGCGCCTACGCCAGGGAGCCCGGCCGATGAGCCGCACCTTGCTGATCACCAACGACTTCCCGCCCCGCCCCGGCGGCATCCAGTCGTTCGTGCACCACCTGGCGGTGCGCCAGCCCCCGGGTTCCGTGGTGGTCTACGCGTCGAGCTGGCGGGGCGCGGCCAAGTTCGACGCCGACCAGCCGTTCGAGGTGGTCCGGGAGCGGACCAAGGTGCTGCTGCCCACCCCGCTGGTGGCCCGCCGCGCGGCGCGGCTGGCCCGGGCGTACGACTGCGACACCGTGTGGTTCGGCGCGGCGGCCCCGCTGGGCCTGCTCGCGGCCGGGCTGCGCCGGCGGGCCGGGATCCGCCGGGCGGTGGCGCTGACCCACGGTCACGAGGCCGGCTGGGCCACGCTGCCCGGCGCCCGGGCGGCGCTGCGCCGGATCGGCCGGGGCGTGGACGTCACCACCTACCTCGGCGAGTACACCCGGGTCCGGTTGGCCCGGGTGCTCGACGGGGTGACCGAGCTGCGCCGGCTCGCCCCGGGCGTCGACGTGGACACCTACCACCCCGGCGTCGACGGGGAACGGGTGCGGCTGCGGCTGGGGCTCGCCGACCGGCCGGTCGTGGTGTGTGTCTCGCGCCTGGTCCCGCGCAAGGGTCAGGACATGCTCATCCGGGCGATGCCGGAGATCCGCCGCCGGGTGCCGGACGCCGCGTTGCTTGTCGTCGGTGGCGGCCCCTACCGGGCGGCGCTGCAGAGGCTGGCCCGGCAGACCGGGGTGGAACGCGACGTGGTGTTCACCGGCTCGGTGCCCTCGGCGGAGCTGCCCGCCCACTACGCCGCCGGGGACGTGTACGCGATGCCCTGCCGGACCCGCAACCGAGGCCTGGACGTCGAGGGCCTGGGGATCGTCTACCTGGAGGCCAGCGCGACCGGGCTGCCGGTGGTGGCCGGCGACTCCGGTGGCGCGCCGGACGCGGTCCGCGAGGGTGAGACCGGCTACGTGGTCCGCGGCCGGGACGTGCCGCAGCTCGCGGACCGGGTGGCGACCCTGCTCGCCGACCGGGACCTGGCCCGCCAGCTCGGCGCGGCCGGCCGGGCCTGGGTGGAGCGGGAGTGGCGCTGGGAGACCCAGGCCGAGCGGATGGCGGCCCTGCTCGCCGGCTGACCCCGGCCCGGAAGCCGGGCCGGGGCCAGGAGAGCGAACCGGTCAGGTGCGGGCCAGGGCGGGCTCCGCGGGGGCCGGCCGCGGCGACCGGCGGGACAGCCGGCCCGGCCACCAGGTGCGCACGCCGAGGTCCAGGGTCAGCGCCGGGATCAGCAGGCTGCGCACCAGCAGCGTGTCGAGCAGGATGCCGACCGCCACGATCACGCCCATCTGCACCGACGGCACCAGCGGCAGCACCAGCAGCGCGCCGAAGGTGGCGGCCAGGACCACGCCCGCGCTGGTGATCACACCGCCGGTGACGGTCAGCGCGCGCAGCACGCCCGGCCGGTGCCCGATCCGGGCGACCTCCTCGCGGGCCCGGGTCATCAGGAAGATCGTGTAGTCCACCCCGAGCGCCACCAGGAACAGGAACGCCTGCAACGGGACCCCGACGAAGAGCCGGGGGTGGCCCAGTGCGTCGAGCAGCAGCCCGGCGGCCCCCATGGCGGCCGCGTACGACAGCACCACGCTGACCATCAGCAGCAGCGGCGCGACCAGCGACCGGAGCAGCAGCACCAGGATGACCAGGACGACCGCGAGCACCAGCGGAATGACCACCCGGTTGTCCCGGTTCACCGTGTGCTCCTCGTCGAGCAGGGTGGCCGTCCGCCCGCCCACCAGGGCCCGCGCGTCGGGCACCGCGTGCACGGCGGTCCGCAGCCGGGTCACCGTGTCCCGGGCGGCGTCGCTGTCCGGCGCGGCCGCGAGCACCGCCGGCACCCGGACCCACCGGCCGTCCGCCGAGCGCTCCGGCGCGCCCACCTCGGCGACGCCCGGCACCGCGCGGGTGGCGGCCACCACCGTCTCGGCCGTCCCGGCGGCGGCCAGGATCTCGGCGGGCGCGGCCGAGCCGCCCGGGTAGTGGGCGGCGATCAGCCGCTGCCCGGCGACCGAACCGACCTCGGTGGTGAACGACTCCTCGTCGGGCAGGCCCAGGCCGAGGTTGCCGATGCCCAGGGTCAGCGCGGCCAGCGCGGCCGCGGTGCCGAGCCAGACCGCCCGGGGCCGGCCGGCGACCAGGCCGGCGACCCGGCGCCACACGCCGTGGTCGGCAGTGTGGTCGCGGGTGTCGGCGCCGGGGGTGTACCGGGGCACGAACGGCCAGAACAGCCACCGGCCGCAGAGCACCAGCACCGCCGGCAGCAGGGTGGTCATGGCCAGCAGCGCCGCGGCGATCCCGACCGCGCCGACCGGACCCAGGCCGCGGGTGGCCGGCAGGTCGGCCGCGAGCAGGCAGAGCAGTCCGACCGCGACGGTCGCCGCCGAGGCGCAGACCGCGCCGGCCGAGCGGTGCAGGGCGGCCGCCATGGCCACGTGCCGGTCGGCGTGCCGGCGCAGCTCCTCCCGGTACCGGGCGATCAGCAGCAGGGCGTAGTCCACCCCGACGCCGAATACCAGGACGGTGAGGATGGTCTGGCTCTGGAAGTCGACGGCCAGCCCGGCGTGCCGGGCCAGCAGGTAGACCACCGCGCCGGCGAGCTGGTTCGCGACGGCCACCCCGACCAGCGGGATCAGCCACAGCACCGGGCTGCGGTAGGTGATCAGCAGGAGCAGGGCGACGGTGAGCGCGGTGGCCAGCAGCAGCGCGCCGTCCATCCCGTCGAAGGCGTCGAAGACGTCGTGCTCGGCGGCAGCGTCGCCGGTCAGGGCGGTCCGCAGGCCGGGTGGCGCGCGGTCGGCGAGCCGGTCCTTGAGCGCGTCGACCGTCTCGGCGCGCCGCTCGTCGTCGAGGCTGACCGGCAGGGAGAGCAGCAACGCCCGACCGTCGGCCGAGGCCACCGGAGGGGACACCGCGCCGCCGTCGGCGTACCGGGCGAAGGCGGCCCGGTCGGCCTCGACCCGGGCCCGGTCGGCCGGGGTGAGCCCGGTGTCGCGGACGTAGACGGCGATCGCGAGGGGGTGCCGCGAGCCGGGGAAGGCCGCTTCGGCGCGTTCCGCGGCCCGGCTGCTCTCGGCGCCGGCCGGCAGCGCGCCGAGGGTCGAGTTGTCCTGCACCTCGCCGAGCTTCAGCGCGAGGGGGCCGGCCACCACGAGCAGCGCCAGCCAGAGGAGGAGGACCGCGTACTTGCCGCGGCGGCCGGCGGGCAGGCCGGCCAGGCGTTGCGGGGACATCCGAGTTCCCTTTCGTCGTCACGGTTGCGGGGTCGGCGACCCCGCTTCCGATCCTTCGGCCCGGCCGGGCGCGGGTCAGGGGTGTCAGCGCGCCGGCCGGGGTGGTGCCAGCACCACCGATCCGGGCCGGCCGGTGCCGCAGAATGAGGCCCGTGGACGGCGTACGCGGACTGCTCCGCACCTGGATCCGACCCGGCGCGGTCACCGCCGCGCAGGGGCTGCTGATCGCCCTGCTGTCGTTGACCACGCACGTCGCGCTCTTCGTGCTGTCGCTGGTGTCGCTGGTGCTGATCCCGGCGTTCGGCGTGGGGTTCGCGCTGTTCCCGGTGGTCACCGCGCTGGTCCGGCTCTGCGCCGGGCTGCACCGCCGGCTGGCCCGCTGGGGCGGGGTCGAGCTGGCCGCGCCCTACCTGCCGGCCCCGGCGGGCGCGCAGTTCGGCACCTGGCGGCGGTTCCGGTGGGTGGTGAGCGACCCGGCCACCTGGCGCGACCTGTCCTGGCTGCTGCCCGGCGCGGTCACCGGCGCGGTCTGCCTCGCCGCCTTCGTCCTGCCGCTGTACGGCCTGGAGGGCGTGCTCGGGGTCCCCCTGGTGCTGCACCTGACCGTCGGCTTCGGCTACGGCCCGTTCTGGCCGATCGACAACCTCTTCGAGGCGTTGCTCTGCGTCCCGCTGGGCGCGCTGTTCCTGGTCGGCGGGCTGGCCGCCGGGCGCTGGCTGGTCTGGCTGCACCTGGCCTTCGCCAGGTTCTTCCTGCCGCCGACCCGCAGCGCCGAGCTGGCCCTGCGGGTCCGCCAGCTCACCGTGACGCGGGCCGAGACGGTGGACGCGCAGGCGGCCGAGCTGCGCCGGATCGAGCGGGACCTGCACGACGGGGCGCAGGCCCGGATCGTCGCGCTGAGCATGAGCATCGGCCTGGCCGAGCAGCTCCTGGCCGACGACCCGGAGGCGGTGCGGCGGCTGCTCGCCGAGGCCCGGGAGACCAGCGGGCAGGCCCTGGCCGAGCTGCGCGGGCTGGTGCGCGGCATCCACCCGCCGGTGCTCGCCGAGCGCGGCCTGGCGGGCGCGGTCCGGGCGCTGGCGCTGGCCGTGCCGCTGCCGGTGGTGGTGACCGTCGACCTGCCGGGCCGCCCGGCCGCCCCGGTGGAGTCCGCCGCGTACTTCGCGGTGGCCGAGGGGCTGGCGAACGTCAGCAAGCACAGCGGCGCGTCCCGGGCGTGGGTCGAGCTCGGCCACGCCGACGGGCGGTTGACCATCGTGGTCGGTGACGACGGGCGGGGCGGAGCCGACCCGGCGGCGGGCGGCGGCCTGGCGGGGATGGGACGCCGGCTGGCCGCGTTCGATGGGACGATGGTGGTGACCAGTCCGGCCGGTGGGCCCACCGTCATCAGCATGGAGCTGCCGTGCGAGTTGTCATCGCCGAGGATCTCGCCCTCCTCCGGGACGGGCTGACCCGCATCCTGGAGGCGTTCGGCTGCCAGGTCGTCGGGGCCGTCGACAACGGACCCTCGGTGCTGCCCGCGCTGATCGCGCACCGCCCGGACGTCGCGGTGCTCGACGTCCGGCTCCCGCCCACCTTCACCGACGAGGGCCTGCAGGCCGCCATCCGGGCCCGCGCCGAGATTCCCGGGCTGCCGATCCTCGTGCTGTCCCAGCACGTCGAGCAGCTCTACGCCCGGGAGTTGCTCTCCGACCGGCTCGGTGGGGTGGGCTACCTGCTCAAGGACCGGGTGTCCCACGTGGACCAGTTCGTCGACGCGGTGCGCCGGGTGGCGGCCGGCGGCACGGTGATGGACCCGGAGGTGGTGGCGCAGCTGCTGGCCAGCCGGTCCGGGGCGGGGCCGCTGGACGAGCTGACCCCCCGGGAGCGGGAGGTGCTCGGCCTGATGGCCGAGGGCCGGTCGAACGCGGCGGTCGCGGCGCGGCTCTTCGTCACCGAGAAGGCGGTCAACAAGCACATCAACAACATCTTCAGCAAGCTGCGGATGCCGCCGTCGACCGACGACAACCGGCGGGTCCTGGCCGTGCTGGCCTACCTGCACGGCGAGGACGGCCGCCGGTCGCGCACCCCGGCCTGACCCGGCTCAGGAGGCGGTGTCGGTCAACGCGGGGGAGCGGTCCAGGTGCGGCCCGGCCGGCCCGGGGCGGCCGAAGTGCCAGCCCTGCCCGGCGTCGCAGCCGATCGCGCGCAGCCGGTCCGCCTGGTCGGCCGTCTCCACCCCCTCGGCCGTGACGGTCAGGCCGAGGGCGTGCGCCAGGGACACCAGCGAGGCGAGGATGCGTTCGTCGGTGCGGCTGCCCGGGTCGCCGGCCGGGGCGCGCAGCCCGGCCACGAACTCGCCGGCCACCTTCAGCTCGCTCACCGGCAGGTCCCGCAGGTACGCCAGGTTGCAGTAGCCGGTGCCGAAGTCGTCGATGGCCACCCGCACGCCGAGGTCGGCCAGCACCCGCAGGGCGCGGACCGGCTCGGCCACGGTGCTCATCATGGTGCTCTCGGTGATCTCCAGCTGCAGCCGCTCGGCGGGCAGGCCGGTGCGTCCCAGCACCCCCCGCACCTCCTGCACGAGGCCGGGCCGGTGCAGTTGGCGGACCGCGAGGTTGACGCTGACGAACGGCGCGCCGTCCGGGCCGGCCGCCCAGCCGCACGCCTCGCGGCACGCCTCGGCCAGCACCCAGCTGCCGAGCCGGACGATGAGGCCGGTCTCCTCGGCCAGCGGGATGAAGCTGTCCGGCCGCAGCACGCCCAGCTCCGGGTGGCGCCAGCGGACCAGCGCCTCCATGCCCACCACCCGGCCGTCGCGCAGCCCGGTCAGCGGCTGGTAGTCGAGGTAGAACTCGCCCCGGTCCAGCGCGGCGGGGATCGCCGCGGAGAGGGCGTACCGGGCCAGGTCCCGGCGGTTGCGGTCGGCGTCGAACAGCGACCAGCGGGCCCCGCCGGCCGCCTTGGCCCAGTGCAGGGTGCTGTCGGCGGCGCGCATCAGCTCCAGCGGCGAGGTGCCGGCCACCTGCCGCTCCACGATGCCGATGCTGGCCGACACGGTCAGCTCGTGCCCGTCGACCAGCGCCGGCTCGCTCACCGCGGCCAGCGCCGCCTCGGCCACCTTCACCACGTCCTCGGTGCAGCCGGTGCGCTCGACCAGGATGACGAACTCGTCGCCGCCCAGCCGGGCCACCAGGTGCTCGCCGAGCGCCCGGCGCAGCCGCCGGGCCACCGCCACCAGCAGCGAGTCGCCGACCTGGTGGCCGAGGGAGTCGTTGACCACTTTGAACCGGTCCAGGTCGAGGAAGCACACGCCGATCCGGTCGGCGCCCCGCCCGGGCGCGGTGATGGCGGCGGTGAGCCGCTCGGTGAACAGCGTGCGGTTGGGCAGGTCGGTCAGCGGGTCGTGGGTGGCCTGGTGCCGGAACCGGGCCTCGCTGTCCCGCAGCGCCCGTTCGGCCGTCGCCCGGGCCGTCATGGCGGCCCGCCGGATGGCCTCCTGCTCGTCCAGCGTCCGGTCGCGCAGGGCGCGGGCGTAGCCGGTGGCGACGGTGGCCAGCAGCCGGGCCATCCGGTCCTCGACGTCGTCGACGGCCAGGTCGAGATCCCGCACGAGGCGGAGCTGGATCACCTCGATGGTGCGGCCGAGCCCCTCCGCGGAGGCGATGTGCGACTGCACCAGCTCGGCGCCGACCTGCTGGCCGATCCGCAGGTCGAACGGGTCGGCGCGCAGCGCCAGCGCCAGCCGCTCGGTGAGCCGCTGGAGCAGCGCCTCGAGCTGGGCCTGCGTCATCGGCAGGTAGCTGGTCCCGGAGACCGCCTTGGCCCAGGCCCGGGCGAAGGCGCCGGGGCGTGAGCGGGTGGTGGCGGTGGCCCGGTCGTCACCCACCGAGCCGCCCGACGCCACCCATGAAGACTGCCTGCGCGGCGTTCTCCGCGTGCTCCGGGGCGTCCGGCCGCCACTGCGGCACCCAGACCACGCCCGGGTCGACCAGGTCGAAGCCGGCGAACAGCGCGGTCAGTTCGGCGCGGCTGCGGATGAAGAGCTGGTTGTCGGTGCGCCGGTAGACCCGCTCGGCCTCGGCCCGCTCGCCGGTGCCGGCCCGGCCGTCGTCGCTGGCCTGCGACATGACCAGGTAGCTGCCCGGGGCCAGTGCCGCGCGCAGCGTCCGCAGGAACTCCTCCGGGCGGTCCTCGTCGGGGATGAAGTGCAGCACCGCCACGATCATCACGGCGACCGGCTGGGAGAAGTCCAGCAGCCGGAGGACGTCGGGGTGGCGGAGGACGGCCTCCGGCCGGCGCAGGTCCTCCTGGACGACCGCGGCCCGCTCGTTGCCGGCCAGGATCTCCCGGCTGTGCGCCACCGCGACCGGGTCGACGTCGACGTAGACCACCCGGGACTCCGGGTCGATCCGCTGGGCGATCTCGTGCACGTTGCCCACGGTCGGGATGCCGGAGCCGATGTCGAGGAACTGGCGGACGCCCGCGTCGGCCAGGAACTGCACCGCCCGGCGGAGGAAGGCCCGGTTGGCCTGGGCCATCAGCGGGGCCTCCGGCACCGCCTCGACCATGGCCCGAGCGGCGGCCCGGTCGGCCGCGAAGTTGTGCGAGCCGCCGAGGTAGTAGTCGTACATGCGGGCCACGCTGGGGCGCTCGATGTCGATGGTCTCGGGTGCCCAGTCCGGCCGCTGCATGCGCTTGCCCCTTTGTGTCGGCGACGCGCGGGGGTCACCGCCGCGCGGATCACCCGGGTATTCTGCCCGCCCGCCGTCGCGGTGCAAAGACCGTCGTCGCTCCGCTTCCGGCCGCTCACCGTACGGGGTCGCGCGGTGCCCGGAATGCCGGAGAGGCCCGCGTCCGGCGTGCGGACGGGGCCTCTCCGGCGTCGAGCTGGCGGGACGCCGTCAGAACTTCGGCGCGTCCGGGGCCTCCAGCAGCCCCAGCCGCAGCGCGGTCATCAGCGCCTGCGCGCGGTTGGCGGCGCCGAGCTTCTCGTAGAGCTTCGAGATGTGCGTCTTGGCGGTCGACTCGCTGACGAACAGCTGCTTGGCGATGCCGGCGACGCTCATGCCGTCGGCCAGCAGCCGCAGCACCTGGCCCTCGCGGGGGGAGAGCTGCGGACCGGACGGCGCCAGCCGCCGCTTCATCGCCTCGGCCAGGTCGGCCGCGGTGAACGCGCTGGGGGAGGAGGCGGCGTGCCGGGCGGCGGCCACCACCTCGTCGGCCGGGGCGGTCTTCGGCACGAACGCGCTCGCCCCCGCCTCCAGGGCGCCGAAGAGCTGGTCGTCGCCGGCGTACATGGTGAGCACCACGATGCCCATCGACGCGCTGGACTTGCGCAGGGCGCGGGTGGCCTCCAGGCCGCTGCCGTCGGGCAGCCGCAGATCCATGATCACCACGTCCGGCTGGAGCGCGCCGGCCTGGCGTACGCCCTCCGCGGCCGTGGCGGCCTCGCCCACGACCTCGAACTGCCGGTCCCGCTCGAAGGCGTGCCGCAGACCCTTGCGGATCAGATCGTGATCGTCGACAAGGAGCACCTTGGTCCGGGTGGCCGGTGTCGGGCTAGTGGTCATCCTCGGGTTACTCCCCTTCTGCTGCTGCGCTGCCGCGCACACTATCGCGCCGGGGCGAGGAGCCGAGTACCACCGCCACGGTCGTGCCGCTGGGTTGTCGCGGCCTGATCTCCAACCGGCCCCGGATACGTTCCGCCCTCTCGGCCATGATCGCAAGACCGTAGTGCCCCTCGGGGCGCTGGTCACCGATGCCGTGACCGTCATCCGACACTTCGATCTGCGCGTACGGGGGGTCCACCTCACACGTGACCCACAGGTTCGCCGCCCCGGCGTGCTTGCGCGCGTTGGTCACCGCCTCCTGCGCGATGCGCAGCAGCTCGGCCTCGGTGGCGGCGGGCAGCCGGGCGGTGGACTCGTCCAGGGACAGGTGCACCCGCAGGCCGCCGGAGGCGCCGACGGTGCGGGCGTACTCGGCGATGGCGGCGGCCAGGCCACCGTGCCGGTCCACCTCGCTGCGCAGCTCGAACAGGCTGAGCCGCAGCTCGGTGATCACCCGGGTGACCTCCTGGCGCAGCGTGCGCAGCGAGTCGGCGGTCTCCTCGGCGTCGTCGTGCACGGTGGCGAGGGCGTTGTCGATGCCGTACCCGACCATCACCAGCTCCTGGGCGACCCCGTCGTGGATCTCCCGGGCCAGCCGCTGCCGTTCCTCGTTGGTGGCCAGCGACCGCACCTCGTCGAAGAGCAGCGCGGCCTCCAGGCGCAGCGCCGCCGGGCCGGTCAGCGCGGTCACCCGGGACACCACCGGCGGCGGGTACGCGTGCGCGGCGTCCGCCTCGACGACCACCAGGCCGACCGTGCGCACGCCGGCGACCAGCGGCACGATCAGCGCCGAGACCTCGCCGGCGGCCCGGGAGCGGGCCTGCGAGCGGGCCGAGGTGGTCGGCTGCTGGCTGGCCCAGGCGTCGGCGATGGCCGAGTCCGCGTCGAGCGTGGTCTCCCAGTCCACCCGGTCCGCGCCGATCTGGGCGAGCACCACGAGCCGGCCGCCCCCGCTGGCCGACAGCACCGCGCCCCGGTCGGTCTTCGCCACCACCCGCAGCTCCTCCAGCAGGTGCTCGGAGATGCCGCCCGGGTCCAGGGTGGCGCCGGGAAGCTGGCGGGCGACCGTGCGCAGCTGGGTGAGCAGCCGGGTGGCCTCCGCGTACGGCTGGGGCTTGCCCTCGCCGCGGACCCGCATCACCCGCTGGAGCATGCCGGCCGTGTAGAGGCCGAGGCCGGCCAGGATCAGCCACTGCGCGCAGACCGTCAGGTAGCCGAGCTGGCCGAGCTGCGGCTCGCCGCCGACCTCGGTGAAGGCCGCGCTGACCAGCAGGGTGGCCGCCGAGACCACGAGCAGCGCCGCGCCCTCGCGGAAGCGGCGGCGCAGCGCGGTCACGGTGACCGGCACGGCGAGGTACGGCAGGACCGCCGAGGCGCCCAGCCCGCCGGTGACCCCGGTGAGGTGGGTGTCGGCGGCGACCTGGCTGGCGGCCAGCCCGAGGACCACCACCTCGGCGAAGCGGCTGATCGGGGCGAGCAGGCGGTGCTGCGGCGCCAGCACGGCGGGCAGCCCGGCGACGCCGAGCAGGGCGATCCACCACAGCTGGGCGGCGTCGCGGGTGGCGAACAGGGTCAGGGCGGCGACCAGCGCGAGGAGGACCGCGCGCGCCGCGGCCGCGAGGGGCTGCGTCTGCGGGGGACCGGGTGTGGAGGCGGGCACGTGACGGATGGTAGTCAGCCTCCGTAGATGTCCGCGATCTCCGCCGCGTACGTCTTGTGCACGACCTGCCGCTTGACCTTGAGCGAGGGGGTCAGCTCGCCGGTCGCCTCGGTGAAGTCCTGCGGCAGGATCCGGAACACCTTGATGGCCTCGGCCTTGGAGACCGACTGGTTGGCCTGGTCGACCGCGCCCTGCACCTCGGCCCGCAGCGCCTCGTTCCCGCGCAGCTCCGCGACGCCGGTGTCCTCGGGGAGGCCGTGCGCGGCCAGCCACTTCGGCAGCGCCTCCTCGTCGATGGTGACCAGCGCCGCGATGAACGGCTGCCGGTCGCCGACCACGAGGCACTGGCTGATCAGCGGGTGCGCCCGCACCTGGTCCTCCAGCACCGCCGGGGCGACGTTCTTGCCGCCGGCGGTCACGATGATCTCCTTCTTGCGGCCGGTGATGCAGAGGTAGCCGTCCTCGTCGAGCTGCCCCAGGTCGCCGGTGCGGAACCAGCCGTCGGCGGTCAGCGCCTCGGCGGTGGCCGCCTCGTTGTGCCAGTAGCCCTGGAAGACGATCTCCCCGGAGATCAGGATCTCGCCGTCGTCGTCGATGCGGATGGTGACGCCGGGCAGCGGCCGGCCGACCGAGCCGATCCGGGTGTGCCCGGGCAGGTTCGCGGCGGCGGCCGGCGCGGTCTCGGTGAGGCCGTAGCCCTCGCAGATGGTCACCCCGATGCCGCGGAAGAAGTGCCCGAGCCGGGAGCCGAGCGGGGCGCCGCCGGAGATGGCGTCCCGGCAGCGGCCGCCCATCGCGGCGCGCAGCTTGCGGTAGACCAGCTTGTCGAAGAGCGCGTGCTGGGCGCGCAGCCCCAGGCCCGGCCCGTCGGGGGTCTCCAGCGCCTCGCTGTAGGCGATCGCGACCTTCTCGGCCCGGTCGAAGATCTTGCCCTTGCCGTCGGCCTCGGCCTTCTGCCGCGCGCCGTTGTAGACCTTCTCGAAGACCCGGGGTACGGAGAGCACGAAGGTCGGCTTGAACTCCTGCAGCTCGCCGACCAGGTTCTTGGTGTCCGAGCAGTGCGCCATGGTGGCCCGGGCCTGCACGACGCCGACCTGGATGAGCCGGGCGAAGGCGTGCGCCAGCGGCAGGAAGAGCAGGGTGGAGGCGCCCGGGCGGAACAGGTTCGGCAGCACCGGCACGGCGTTGGCGATGTCGGCGTAGATGTTGCGGTGGGTCAGCACGCAGCCCTTGGGGCGGCCGGTGGTGCCGCTGGTGTAGATGATGGTGGCGATGTCGTCGGCCTTCAGCGTCGAGCGGCGTACCTCGACGTCGGCCTGGTCGACCGCCGCGCCGGCGGCGACCAGCTCGTCCACCGCGCCCAGCTCGATCTGCCAGACCTCGCGCAGCTCGGGCAGCCGGTCGCGGACCCCGGCGACCAGGGTGGCGTGCGCGGTGCTCTCGACCACGACGGCGACCGCGCCGGAGTCGGAGAGGATCCAGGCGGCCTGCTCGGCGCTGGACGTCTCGTAGATCGGCACGGTGACCGCGCCGGCGGCCCAGATCGCGTAGTCGAACAGGGTCCACTCGTAGCGGGTGCGGCTCATCAGCCCGACCCGGTCGCCGGGGGTCACACCGGCCGCCACCAGGCCGCGGGCCACCGCGACGACCTCGTCGCGGAACTGCCGGCAGGTCACGTCGACCCAGGCGCCGCCGGTGCCCGCGGCGCGCCGGACGAACTGCACGGCGTCGGGGGCGACCTCGGCGTTGGTCCAGACCGGGTCGGTCAGGTTGGCCGCGTCGCCGACGGTGACGATCGGCGGAACGGAGAACTCGCGCACCTGCACTCCCTCGTGCTCGCACCGGCCGGGCCGGCCGTGGTCGGCTCTGTCGAAACCTACCCGCCCGCCTCCGGGAAGGAGGGAGGGAGGTTGCCCGCCCGGCTGGTGGGACACCCGCCCGCCGGGCGGGCCGCGACGGGCGGGGGTGGAGCGGCACGCGTCGGCCCACCGCCGGGTAGCCTCCCCCCATGGCGGACTCCTCCACCCAGTCGATCGTCGTCGGCGCGTCACCGGACCGGGTGGCGGCGGTCATCTGCGACTTCCCCCGGTACCCGGAGTGGGCCGAGGCGGTGCGGCGGGCCGAGGTGATCGAGGAGTACGAGGACGGCTACGCCAGCCAGGTCCGGTTCACCATCGACGCGGGCGTGATGGCCGACGAGTACGTGCTGGCCTACGAGTACGCCGAGGACATCTCCCGGATCGAGTGGCACCTGGTGGCGCCCTCGAAGATGCAGAAGTCCCAGCGCGGGTCGTACGACCTCGTCGACAACCCGGACGGAACGACCACGGTGACCTACACCCTCGAGGTGGAGCTGTCCGTGGGGATGCTCGGCATGTTTCGCCGCAAGGCCGAGAAAATGATCATGGACGCGGCGTTGAAGCAGCTCAAGCGCCGGGTAGAAGCACTCGGTGCGGCCCACTGACCCGACCGTCGTCCCGGTTGTCACGGTGAAGGAGCCGAACCATGGGCACCACTGATCCGGGTTCGGCCCGGGAAGAGGCGGAGCGCCTCGTCGCCATGCTGCTGGCCAGCGCGAAGCTGGCCGCCGCCGCGCCCGGCTCCGGTCCCTGGGGCCCGCTGGGCGGGATCCTGTCGGGTGTCCTCGGTCACACCCCGCCCGGCGAATCGTCCACCGCGCCCGGTGCCGGCGGCGGTGCGGGTTTCGCCACCGGCTCGGCCGAATGCTGTGTCTGCCCGGTCTGTCGCGGTATCGCGGCGTTGCGCGACCCGAGTCCGGAATTCGCCGAGCGGCTCGCCACCGGCGCCGGTGATCTGGCCGCCGGGGTGGCCAGCCTGCTGCGCGCGTTCACCCCGGCCGAGCCGGCCGGGCCGGGTGGCCACACGGCGCCCGGCGGGTCCGGCGGTGCGGCCGCCGGGGCGCCGGCGGGGGACCGCGTGTGGCGCGAGGCGACCCGTACCGGGCATGATTCTCAGCCGGCACCCGAGCAGGACGTGTGGTCCGCCGCCACCCGGGGGGAGGGCGCGGCCGACGCCGACGGGCCGGACGTGCCGGCGCCGAGCCGGCCGCCGGCGGACGCTCCCGTGGTGCCCGCCTCGCGGGCGTCCGTCGAGGTGGCCGAGGACGCACCAGGCGACGGGGCCTGACCACCGGACATCCCGGGATCGCACGGCCGGTCCGGCCGGGCCGGGCAGCACAGCAGAGGGGAGTGGCAGCGGTGACGCTGACCATCGGAGTCGACGTCGGTGGCACGAAGGTGGCCGGCGGTGTCGTGGACGACACCGGCAAGGTACTCGTGCAGGCCCGACGGGACACCCCCGCCGACGACGTGGCCAAGACCCGCGACGTCATCACCGAGCTGGTCAGCGAGCTGGCCACCGGCCGGACCGTCGACGCGGTCGGCATCGGCGCGGCCGGGTGGATCGACGCCTCCCGCTCCACCGTGCTCTTCGCCCCCAACCTCGCCTGGCGGGACGAGCCGCTGCGCGAGTACGTCAGCAACGCCACCGGCCTGCCGGTGATCGTGGAGAACGACGGCAACGTCGCGGCCTGGGCCGAGTTCCGCTACGGCGCGGCCCGGGACGCCGACGACTCGATGGTCATGTTCACCATCGGCACCGGCGTGGGCGGCGGGATCGTGCTCGGCGGCGAGCTGGTCCGTGGTGCCCACGGCATCGCGGCCGAGCTGGGGCACATGCTCACCGTGCCGGACGGCCACCAGTGCGGCTGCGGCCGGCTCGGCTGCATCGAGCAGTACGCCAGCGGCAGCGCCCTGGTCCGCTTCGCCCGCGCCGCCGCCCGCCAGGAGCCGCACCGGGCCACCGCCCTGCTGGAGCTGGCCGGCGGCGAGGCCGAGGGGATCAGCGGGCCGATGGTGACCGCCGCCGCGAAGGGCGGCGACCCGGTTTCCACCGAGGCGTTCGCCCAGGTCGGCCGCTGGCTCGGCACCAGCCTCGCCGACATGGCGCAGATCCTCGACCCGCAGGTGCTGGTGGTCGGCGGTGGCGTGATCGACGCCGGCGACCTGCTGCTCGGCCCGACCCGCCGGTCGTACACCGACGCCCTGGCCCAGCGCAGCCGGCTGCCCGTCGCCGAGGTGCGCCCGGCCGAACTCGGCAACACCGCGGGCGTCATCGGCGCCGCCGACCTCGCCCGGCGGATGTGACGTGGCCGTGGCAGGCGTGCCGCTCCGGGTGGTCTCCTACAACATCCACAGCCAGCGTGACGACACCGCGGCGCTGGCCGAGGTGGTCCGGGAGGCCGCGCCGGACGTGGTGATCGTCCAGGAGGGGCCGCGGCGGTTCCGGTGGCGGCAGAAGTGCGCCACGCTCGCCGACTCGTTCGGCCTGGTCTTCGCGGCCGGCGGCCTGCCGGCGCTGGGCAACGTGCTGCTGACCAGCCTGCGCGTCCGGGTGACCGCCACCCGCTGCCAGCGCTACCCGCTGACCCCGGGGCGGCACCTGCGCGGCGCCGCGTACGCCGAGTGCCTCGTGGGTGGCACCCGGTTCCTGCTGGCCGGCTCGCACCTCTCCACCGACCCGGCGGAGCGGCCCGCCCAGGCGGCCGCGTTCAAGCGGGAACTGGCCGCCGCGACGCTGCCCGTGGTGGCCGGCGCCGACCTCAACGAGGGGCCGGACGGGGCGGCCTGGCGGACCGTCGCCGAGGGACTGACCGACGCGGCAGTGGCCGCCGACCGGGCCGACCGGCACACCTTCTCCTGCGCCGACCCGCGCCGCCGCATCGACGCCCTCTTCGTCGACCCGCGGATCAGCGTGGTCGACTACGACGTGGTGGACACCCCGCGTACCCGCCGGGCCAGCGACCACTTCCCGGTCCTGGTCGACCTGCTGCTGCCCGCCGGCGACTGAGCCCCCGCCCGCCCCGGCCGGCCCCTGGGGGCTGGACAACGGCGGGCATTGTCGGCAGGATTTCGCACCGACCCGGCACTCGTGCCGCACAAAAGGAGATTCCCCGGTGTCCTCCTCCACCGACCTCGGCCGTCCCGATCCGGACCCGACGGTCGCCCCGACCCGGGACGGCCGCCCGGTCTCCGACCGCGGCGACACCGTCTGCGTCATCGGCGCCGGGGCCAGCGGCCTGACCGCCGTGAAGAACCTCCGCGAGGCCGGCTTCGGCGTGGACTGCTACGAGCGGGAGACCGGCGTCGGCGGGGCGTGGAACTGGCGGCACGACCGCAGCCCGGTCTACGCCAGCACGCACCTCATCTCGTCCCGGCCGTTCACCCAGTTCCCCGACTTCCCGATGCCGGACGACTGGCCGGACTACCCGCACCACGCCCAGCTGCTGTCCTACTTCGAGCGCTACGCCGACCACTTCGACCTGCGCCAGCACGTCTGGTTCGGCACCGAGGTGGTCCGCGTGGAGCCGGTCGAGGGGGACCGCTGGGACGTCACCACCCGCAGCACCGGCGGCTACGGCCCGGAGCGCACCTCCCGCTACGCCGCCGTGGTGCTGGCCAACGGGCACAACTGGTCGCCGAAGCTGCCCCGCTACGAGGGGCTGGAGGAGTTCCGCGGCGAGGTCATGCACGCCTCGTCCTACAAGGACCCCGCGCAGCTGCGCGGCAAGCGGGTGCTGGTGGTCGGCGCCGGCAACACCGGCTGCGACATCGCGGTCGAGGCGGCCCAGCAGGCGTCCCGCTGCTGGCACTCCACCCGCCGCGGCTACTGGTACGCCCCGAAGTACGTCTTCGGCCGCCCCGCCGACCAGGTCAACGACACCCTGCTCGCGATGCGGGTGCCGCTGCGGGTGCGGCAGTGGCTCTACCACTGGACGCTGCGGCTCACCGTCGGCGACCTGACCCGGTTCGGCCTGCCCCGGCCCGACCACCGGGTGTACGAGACCCACCCGATCGCCAACAGCCAGCTCGTCTACTACGTGGGCCACGGGAGGGTCAGCCCGGTGCCGGACGTCGCGCGGTTCGGCGACCGGACGGCGGTGCTGGCCGACGGCCGCGAGATCGACCCGGAGCTGGTCGTCTTCGCCACCGGCTACCTGCCGCGCTTCGAGTTCCTGGAGGGCCGGGTGCTCGGCGACGCGGACGGCTCGGGCCGGCCCCGGCTCTGGCTGAACGCGTTCGCCGCCGGCCACCCCACCCTGGCCGTGGTGGGCCTGGTGCAGCCGGACTCCGGCATCTTTCCCATCTCGCACTGGCAGAGCGTGCTCTTCGCCCGGCTGCTCACCCTTCGCGCCACCCGCCCGGACCGGGCCGCCGCGTTCGGCAGGCGGGTCGCGGCCGGCCTGGGCGAGCGGTACGCGGGCCGGGTGAAGGACAGCACCCGGCACTGGTTCGAGGTCGGGCACGCCGACTACCTGCGCGCGCTCCAGCGGGCGCTCCACGACCTGGAGGACAAGTGAGCGCGAGGAACGCCGCGCGGCGTCGTCCCGCAGTCGCGAGCGACGGGCCGGCCCGGTGACCGCCGAGCGGGTACGGGTCGTCCGGGGCTGGGAGTGGGCCCGCCCGGAGCGGCCGGCCCGCCGCGAGGTCGTCGCGGCGGTGCCCGAACTGGACCAGGCGAAGCCGCCCCTGCTGTTCGTGCCCGGCTTCGGGCACGGGGCGTGGGCGTTCGCCGAGCACTGGCTGGGGCACGCCGCCGGCCGCGGCTTCCCGGCGTACGCGCTGAGCCTGCGGGGGCACGGCGGCAGCGAGCCGGCGCCGGGGGCGACGCTGCGGTCGTACACCCATGACGTGGTCCAGGTGGCGGCGAGCCTGCCGCGGCAGGCGGTGCTGGTGGGGCACGGCGCCGGCGCCCGGGTGGTCGCGCACGCCCTGGCCCGCTACCCGGCCCGGGCCGCGGTGCTGGTGGCGCCGGTGCTCGGCGGCTGGGGCACCCTCGGCACGGCGCTGCGCCGCAACCCGGCCGGCACGGTGCCCGCCGTGTTCGGCGCCGGCCTGCGCCTGAACCGCCGGCAGCTGTTCAGCCGGGAACTGCCCGACGCCGACGCCCGCCGGCACCTCGCCCGGCTGGGCCGGGCGGGCCGCCGGGCGCAGTGGCAGCTGCTCACCGGCCGGCAGCCGGAGCCGGCGGTGGGTCGGCCGCCGGTGCTGGTGCTGGGCAGCCCCGACGACCGGGTGGTGCCGCCGGCGGCGCTGACCCGGGCGGCCCGCCGCTACGCCTCGGCCCCGCTGCTGTTCCCCGGCATGGGGCACGACCTGATGCTCGACGCCCGCTGGCGGGAGCCGGTCGACGCGATCCTCGACTGGCTGGAGAAGGACCCGGCGCCCGCCGCCGGCTGAGCGCCGGCGCGGGTCACTCGGCGCCGGCGAGCCGGGTGACGAGCGACCCGCTCTCGTCCAGGGCGCGCAGGTAGGACCGGGCCCAGGCGTGGATGTCGTTGCGGGCCAGGTGCTCCCGCATGGCCCGCATCCGGGCCGCCACGTCCTCGGGCGCGGCCCGCAGGGCGGCCAGCAGCGCGGCCTTGAGCCCGTCCAGGTCGTGCGGGTTGACCAGGTACGCCTGCGCCAGCTCGGCGGCCGCCCCGGCGAACTCGCTGAGCAGCAGCGCGCCGGTGCCGTCGACCCGGGCGGCCACGTACTCCTTGGCCACCAGGTTCATCCCGTCCCGCAGCGGCGTCACCGCCATCACGTCGGCGACCCGGTAGAGGGCGACCAGCTCGGTGCGGTCGAAGGGCTGGCTGAGGTAGTGGATGGCCGGCTCGCCGACCCGGCCGAACTCGCCGTTGATCCGGCCGACCTGGTGCTCGACCCGGTCGCGGAGGACCTGGTACTGGGTCACCCGGTCCCGGCTGGGCACCACCACCTGCACCAGCACGGTGTCCCGGACCTTGACGTCCCCGCTGGTCAGCAGCTCGTGGTAGGCCTTGAGCCGCTGCTCGATGCCCTTGGTGTAGTCCATCCGGTCGACGCTGAGCACGACCCGTTCCGGGTCGCCGAGATCCCGGCGCAGCCGCCGGGCCCGGTCGGCGACGTCGGGCCGGGCGGCGAGCGCGCCCATCTCGGCGGCGTCGATGGAGACCGGGAAGGCGCCGATCCGGACCACCCGGTCGCCGACGCCGATCCGCCGGTCGGTGGCGGGCAGGTCGAGCACCCTCGTGGCGAGCTGGGCGAAGTTGTGCGCGGCCTGGGCCCGCTGGAAGCCGATCAGGTCGGCGCCGAGCATCCCGCGCAGCAGCTCGGCCCGGCGGGGGAGCTGCATGAACAGCTCCGGCGGCGGGAACGGCACGTGCAGGAAGAAGCCGATCCGCAGGTCGGGGCGGAGGTCGCGGAGCAGCCCCGGCACGAGCTGGAGGTGGTAGTCCTGCACCCAGACCAGCCCGCCCGGCTCGGCCACCTCGGCGGCGGCCTCCGCGAACCGCTGGTTGACCCGCTGGTACGCCTCCCACCAGCGGCGGTGGTACTCGGGCTGCTCGACGGCGTCGTGGTAGAGCGGCCAGAGGGTGGCGTTGGCGAAGCCCTCGTAGTGGTCCCGGAAGTCCTCGCCGCTGAGCGCGACGGCGCGCATCCGCACCCCGTCGACGTCGGGCAGGTGCGGGGCCGGGCCGGTGCCGCCGGCCCAGCCCACCCAGGTCGCCGGCGTGTGCCGGAGCAGGGGGTGCAGGGCGCTCATCAGGCCGCCGGGGCTGCGGCGCCACTCGAAGGCGCCGTCCGGCGCCACACTGTCGTCGATGGGGAGGCGGTTGGCGACCACCACGAGGGGACTCTGTCGCATCTCGGGCATTCCGATCTGCAGAGACCGACCACCCGAGCAGGCGCACAACCCGGACAGCCGGTGCGGGAAGTGACGTTCAGCGGTATTCCTACTGACCGTAAGTTACACCCCTGTTACCTGATCGGCCCGGGACGCGCGTGTCCCGCCATCCGGGCGCCGGGTGCCGCCCGGGTCAGACGACCGCGCCGTCGTCCGGGTCGTGCTCGTCGGAGTCGCCGGGGCGCAGCCGCCAGATCAGCATCACGAAGCCGGCCAGGATGCCGGTGAAGCCGAGCAGGGTCACCACCGACGGGTCGACCACCGACAGCACGGTGGGCGACAGGAACAGCAGGAACCCCAACACGATGCAGAACACGCCCAGCACCGCGTACTTCGAGAAGCGCGGCAGCGGGGGCGGCGGTGGCGGGGTGAAGTGCTCCTCGTCCTCGTCGCCGGGCAGGTCGGCGCCGAAGGTGTCCAGGCCGTCCAGGAGCGACGGCTCGTCCTGCCGCCCCCGGCTCAGCGAGATGCCGGAGACGTCGGCCGCGTAGGGCAGCCGGCGCACGTCGGTGGCGGTCGGGCCGGCGGTCTCCTCGGCGCGGCCCGGTGCGCCGCCGGCCGGGGTGGTCGGGTCCACCGGCTCGTCGACGTCCTCGGCGGCCGGCCAGGGGTGGCTCCCCGCGCTCGGCGCGGTGTGGAAACCGGCGACGATCTTCGCCCACTCGGCCTCGATGTCCGGCTCGTCGCGGGCCGGCTCGCGGCCCTCCTCGTCGGTGAGCTGGGTGAGGTAGTCGCGGGCGGTGGTCAGGTGGGAGCGGTCGACGTAGAGGCGGTCGACCGGGCGGGACGGGACGGTGGTGGTGCGGGTCACCGGGTTGAGGTCGGCCGAGGGCTGGAGGTAGGCGGCGATCCCACCCGCGGCGAGCACGTCGAGCAGGTGCTCACCGACGCGCGGATCGACGTCGCCCGCGACCGCGTACTCGGCCGCGTCGAGCCCGTTGTCCCGCCGTCCCCGACGGGGACCACCCCCTGACACCGGACACCCCCTTCGCCGCATCGTCGTGCCCTGAATCCTGACACGCCGGGACCCGGTTCCGGGAGTGCGTTGTGGCGTGCCGCTCCCTGTTCGTACGCTCTTCCCCGACAGTCCCGCTCGCCGACGGCGCCCCGGGCACGGTCCCGGCGGCCCCGGCGACCGTCGCCCCGCACGCTCCCGCCTGGAAGGACCCCGGTGCTGTACTGGCTGCTGAAGTACATCATCCTCGGCCCGCTGCTGAGGTTGATCTTCCGCCCGCAGGTGGAGGGGCTGGAGAACGTCCCGGAGGACGGCCCGGTGATCCTGGCCAGCAACCACCTCTCGTTCTCGGACTCGATCTTCACTCCGCTGATCGTCAAGCGCAAAGTGACATTCATCGCGAAAGCCGAATACTTCACCGGCAAGGGTCTCAAGGGCTGGCTGACCAAGATGTTCTTCGTCGGCTCCGGCACCATCCCGGTGGACCGCTCCGGCGGCCGGGCGGCCCGCGCCGCCCTGGACACCCAGCTCAGCGTGCTGCGCGCCGGGGGCATCGCGGGCATCTACCCGGAGGGCACCCGCTCGCCGGACGGCCGGCTCTACCGGGGCAAGACCGGGGTGGCCCGGCTCGCCCTGGAGAGCGGCGCCCCGGTCGTGCCGATGGCCATGCTCAACTCCGACGACATCCAGCCGACCGGCCAGATCGTCCCCAACCTCGGCCGCGTGCGGATCCGCTTCGGCGCCCCGCTCGACTTCTCCCGCTACGCCGGGATGTCCGGCGACCGGTTCGTCGAGCGCGCCGTCACCGACGAGATCATGTACGAGCTCATGGAACTCTCCGGCCGCGAGTACGTGGACGTGTACGCGCAGAAGGCGAAGGCCCGGCCCCGCGAGCCGGTGCCCGCCTGAGTCAGCCGGCCCCGGCGATCCGGAGCAGGCCGGCGGCGGCGTGCCGTTCGGCGAAGGCGCGCACCGTGGCCAGCGTCTCCGCCGCGGCCGCCGGATCCACCTCGGCCAGCGGCCCCACCGCGAGGGCCGACGCGATGACGTGGTCGGTGACGTCGGTCATCTCCGCGTAGCTCTCCGCCGCCGCGGTGAACAGCCGGGCGGCCCGCCGGGTGTCGCCGTCCCGCCGGGCGAGCGCCGCGTCGGCGGACCGGCCGGCCGCCTGCGCCCAGCGCGTCGTGCGGGGGGCGCGGGCCAGCAGGTCCCGGACCAGGACCGCCGCCTCGTCACCGAGCACCCCGGCCACGTGCCCGACCGCCGGCACCCACTCCGCGAACGGGATCATCCGGGTCCGCCGCCAGTCGGCGTCGAGTTCGGCGAGCAGCGCCAGCGCCTCGTCCCGGCGGCCCTGCACCGCGCGGCACAACGCGGCGTGCGCCACGGTCGACCGCAGCACCCGCAGGAAGCCGCTGCGCCGGGCGGCGACCAGCGCCTGGTCCACCAGGTCGGCGCCCGCCTCGTCCGTGCCGTCGCGGGCGGGCGCGTCGCCGAGCGCGCGGATCCAGCCGGAGACCGCCACGATGTGCAGGTCCCACTCGTCGGTGGGCCGCCGGATCGACCCCTCGGCCATCCGCAGCGCCGCCGTCCAGTCCCCGCTGTAGTACGACCGGGTCCACTGGTCGGCGAAGCTCACCGTGAGGCCGTGCTCGCCGGCCAGGTCCAGCGAGCGCTGCTCGTCGACCAGGCGGGCCGAGCCGGCCAGGTCGCCCTCCTCCTGCAGCGCCCAGGCCAGGTTGTGCATCGCGCGCCGGCGGCTGGTCAGCCGCTCCACCCGGCACTCCTCGGTCACCTCGGCCAGCTCGGCGTACGCCCCCTCGACGCCGGCCTGGTAGCGCGCCACCGCCAGGGTGATCCGGGCGTTCGCCCGCGCCTCCCGCAGCTCCAGCCGCTCGGCCAGCTCGGCGGCGGCCTTGGCGGCGGCGCACGCGGGCTCGGCCTCCGCGTCGAGCATGTGCATCCGGGCCAGCTCCAGCAGCGCGCCGACCTTGTCCTCGCTGTCCGGCAGCTCGGCGTGCAGCCGGATCGCCCGGTCCAGGCAGCGCAGCGTCTCCGACCGGTCCGCCCGGGCCCACGCCGCGGTGGCCAGCAACCGCCACGCCTTCGCCGCGCCCGGCAGGTCGCCCGCCCCCGCCAGCCGGTCGGCCAGCGACGTGAGCGTGTCGGTGCCCCCGCCCACCAGGAACCCGTCGCGGTCCCGGTAGAACGCCAGCTCCGCCTCGAACAGCTCGAGGGACGGGTCCGGTCCGCAGTCCACCGCCAGCGCGCGGCCGACAAGCGTGGCAGCGGTGTCCAGCGCGTGCAGCGCGTACGCCCGCCGGGCGGCCCGGTGCAGCGCGCTCCGGGTGGCCGGGGCGTACGGGGCCGGGTCGAGGCCGACCGTGCGGGCGATCTCGTGCGCCGCCCACCGGTGGTTCGCCAGCACCTCGGCCCGGTCCTGCTGCCGCCCGTCGGCCAGCTGCTCGAGCCAGTCGGCGGTGCGCTGGTGCCGGGTGACCCGCTCCGCCCGGGGCAGCCGCTGGTAGCAGACGTCCCGCACCAGGATGTGCCGGAACCGGTACTCGGGCTGGCCCGGCATGGACGAGGCGGGCAGCTCGTAGACGAGGTCGCGGCGCTGGAGGCGGTGCAGGGCCCGCTCCACCCACTCCGCGGGCCGGCCCAGGGCCAGCGCCACCGGCGCCGCCCAGAACTGCACGCCCACGACCGAGGCGGCCTGGAGGACCGCCCGGTCGGCCGGGTCGAGCAGGTCCAGCCGGTTCGCGATGACCGCCTGGACGGTTCGCGGCATCCCCGTCCCACCCATCGGGTCCAGCGGTGGGAGGGCCGTCGTCCGGTCGACGAGCCCGCCGTCGAGCAGCATCCGGGCGTACTCCTGGGCGTACAGCGGATTGCCGTCGGCGAACTCGAGCAGCGGCCCGCGGGCCTCCGCCGGGAGGGTGGCGTGGCCGAGCAGCAGCGAGTAGAGGGTGTCGATGTCCCCGTCGTGCATGGGCGGCACCGAGATGGACATCGCGCCGCTGATCGTGCCCGTCCACGCCGGATGCCGTTCCCGCAGCTCCGGGCGCGCGGTCGCGATCACCAGCAACGGCACGTTGCGGGCGGCCGCGCCGAGCTGCTCGACGAAGGAGAGCATCGTCTCGTCCGCCCAGTGCATGTCCTCGAAGACGAGCACCGTGGGACCGGTCGCGGCCAGGTTGAGCAGGAACCGCCGCCAGGCCGCCTCGGTCTCGGCGGAGGTGAGCCGCTCGCCGGCCACGCCGACCAGCGGGCCCAGCGCCTCGGCCAGACGCACCGCGTGCGGGTCGGCCAGCCGGCCCAGCCGGTCCCGCAGGCGCTCGCGCATGGCTGCGGGATCGTCCGAGTCGGGCAGCCCGATCCAGCTCCGGACGATGTCGGCCAGGGCGGCGTAGGTGACGTTCTCCCCGAACGGCGGGCAGTGCCCGATCAGCCACGTCACCCGCGCGCCGGGCAGGTTCGCCGCGTGCCGGGCCAGCTCGCGCAGCAGCCGGCTCTTGCCCACCCCCGCCGGCCCGAAGACCGTGACCAGCTGGGAGGTGCGTTCGGTGACGGTGCGGTGCAGCGCGCTGACCAGCAGGCCCCGCTCGTGGTCCCGGTCGACCATCGGGGTCAGCTCGGCGGTCTGCCCGTCCCGCCGGGGCCGGGCGCGGACGGCCAGCCAGATCCGGCTGACCGCCGACCGCCCCCGCAGCGTGACGGGTGGCTGGTCGGCGTACTCCATCTCGTGCCGGGTGGCCGCCCAGGTGCTCTCGTCGACCACGACGCCGCCGGCGGGCGCCAGCCCCTGCAGCCGGGAGGCCGTGTTGACCACGTCGCCGGTGACGAAAGCCTGGCCGCCGTCGCGGGCGGCGGCGAGGTCGACCAGGGCCTCACCGGTGGCGATGCCGACCCGGAAGCCGAGCGGCGGGTGCGGGCCGGTCGGCTGCCGGGCCAGGCTCCGTTGCAGCTCCAGCGCCGCCCGTACGCAGCGCAGCGCGTCGTTGTCCGTCGCCACCGGCGCCCCGAACAGCGCCATCACGGCGTCGCCGATGTACTTCTCCACCACGCCGCCGTACTGGTGCACCAGCCGGCGCACCGTGCCGAAGTAGGCCTGCTGGAGCCCGCGGGCCTGCTCCGGGTCGGCCCGTTCGGCGTAGGTGGTGAAGTCCACGATGTCGATGAAGAGCACGCTGACCTGCCGGCGGTCCTCCTGCACCGAGACGGCGTGGTCGCGCAACGGCTGCCCGCAGTTGGTGCAGAAGTTCGCCTCGGCGTTGTTGGCGTGACCGCAGCCCGGGCAGGTCGCCGCGAGGGGCCGGCCGCAGCCGCCGCAGTAACGGTCGTCCGGCCCGGCGGTCCGGGAGCAGTGTCCACAGGTGAGGTCGATGTCCAGCTCCGTACGCGTGAGGTCCCCATCGTCCCGCGCGACCGCGCAGTCGGGTACCCGACGGGTTGGCGGGACGTCACGGCTGATCGGCCGGGTCTAGTCTTCCGTACCAGGAAGTCCCGTCGACAGGGAGAGTGCCGTGCACGTCCGGCTGTCCGCCTCCTGGACCGATCCACGAGGGACGGTGTGGGCGCCGGGGGACACGGTCGACGTCGACGCGGTCACCCTCGCCGAACTGGAGGAAAAAGGCATGGTAGAGCAGCCCGCGGGCGCTGAGTCGACCAAGACCACGACGACCACCACGACCAAGGAGACCGACCCCCAGAAGATCGGTCCCGGCCCGAGTTCGCCGCCGGCCGACACCTCGGGGAAGTGACACGGGCGGTGGGGCCGGCGGCGGTGCCGCCGGCCCCACCTGCTGTCCACTGAGGCGAGCGTCGCCCGGCGAGTGGTCGGGTGGGCCGGTCAGCGGTCGTTCATGCCGGCGCGGCGCCGCAGCGCGGCCACGTCGGTGACCACGATCCGGCGGCCCTCGGTACGCAGCCAACCGCGGCTGGCGAAGGAGCCGATGGCCTGGTTGACGCTCTGTCGCGAGCCGCCGGCCATCTCGGCGAGCTGGCTCTGGTTGAGCTCGATGGTGATCATCGGCGCCTGGCTCTCGCCGGCCAGCCGGACCAGCGTCTTGGCCACCCGGCCGGGCAGGTCGAGGAAGACGTGGTCGGCGTTCTGCTCGGTGAGCCGCCGGATCAGCTGGCCGAGGGAGCGCATCACCGCGTCGAGGATGCGCGGGTTGGAGTGCACCAGCTCCATGAAGGCCGGCCGGGACAGCGCCAGCGCGGCGCAGTCCTCGATCGCCTCGGCCGAGGCCGACCGGGTGGAGGCGTCGAGCAGGGAGACCTCGCCCAGCACGTCCGGCGGTCGGATGACCGACAGCACCGCGCGCTCGCCGGTCGGGGCGGTGCGGAACACCGCGACCGCGCCGCGGCGCAGCACGATCAGCGACTCGCCGGGGTCGTTCTCGACGAACAGCAACTGGCCCTTGCGGTAGGTGCGCGGCACCGCCGCGGCGATGACCCGCTGCCGCACCTCCGGCTCCAGCCCGGCGAACATCTCGACGCCCGTGAGCGCGTCACCCGGCTCCGGCAGGCGCATCTCCACGGCCCAACCCCTCCCCGGTCAAGGACCACATCCCGCACACCGGGTGAACCTGTCATCCCCGGCACGAGGCATCTCAACCGGTTCGGCGTCCGGTAGCGGTACACATCAGATCATGACGGTCCCGTCGCGTGCTGTACACCCCTGGAGACACTTCCGTGACCGTCCCCAGCTGCGGTGGCCTGCCGTGCCGGTTCGGCGCCGGCCCCGGCGACCGGCTGGTGACGGCGGTGGGCGAGGATGGTGCCGATGGCCTACCGCTACTTCTACGACTGCGAGTTCATCGAGGACGGCCGGATCGTCGACCTGGTGTCGATCGGCGTCGTCGACGAGCACGGCCGCGAGTTCTACGCGGTCTCCACCGAGTTCGACGACTCCCGGGCGGTGCCCTGGGTGCGCCGCAACGTGCTGGACAAGCTCCCCTCGCCGGCCGACCGGGCCTGGCGGTCCCGGGAGCGGATCCGCGACGACCTCTACGAGTTCCTGATGGAGCCGGTCCGGGACCGGCCGGGGGAGCAGCTGGAGCTCTGGGCCTGGTACGCGGCGTACGACCACGTCGTGCTGGCCCAGCTCTGGGGGGCGATGCCGGCGCTGCCCCGGGAGATCCCGCGGTTCACCAAGGAGCTGCGCCAGCTCTGGGACGACCGGGGCCGGCCGCGGCTGCCGGAGGCCGAGGCGGGCCGGCACGACGCGCTGGTCGACGCCCGGCACAACCTGGCCCGCTGGCGGGCCATGACCACCAGGTGACCTGTCGGCAGGTTTGACCGTTTCTGTCCCGGGCACGGTTCGGCTCGAACCGATCGCGAGGGAGGGGCGCATGAGCCAGCAGCCGACCAGCGCCGAGGAGGGCCGCCGCCGGGTCACCGAGCTGATCCGCGACGCGCGAATCTGCCTGCTGACCACCACCGCAGTCGACGGGCGGCTGGTCAGCCGCCCGATGGGCCTTCAGGAGGCGGAGTTCGACGGCGACCTGTGGTTCTTCGCGTACGCGGACTCCGCGAAGGTCCGCCAGATCCGGGTCAACCCGCAGGTCAACGTCGGCTTCTCCGACCAGCGGCACCACACCTGGGTGTCGGTGGCCGGCACGGCCGTCGAGCAGTGGGAACGGGCCCGCGCCGAGCGGCTGTGGAACCCGCTGTTGAAGGCGTGGTTCCCGGACGGGCTGGACACCCCGGGCATCACGCTGATCCGGGTGCACGCCGGCTCGGCCGAGTACTGGGACGCGCCGGGCAACAGGGTGGTGAACCTGCTCGGCCTCGCCCGGGCGGCGGTCACCGGGCAGCCGCCGGAGGCGGGGGAGAACCACGAGGTCAGCTACTGATCGGTAGCCGGCCCGGGGCGCGGGACGGGCCGGGGCGCGGTGCCGGCGCACAGCCACGCCGACTACAGTGCGCAGTGACGGCCCGCCCCGGGCCGGCAACGGCGCCGATGGTCTGATCTGACACATATCCTGGGGCTTATCCGGGCTTCACCTGATGCTCCAGGAGGATGAGCAGATCATGCGTATCGGCGTGCTCACCGGCGGCGGCGACTGCCCTGGTCTCAATGCGGTGATTCGGGCGGTGGTCCGCAAGGGCGTCGCCACCTACGGTCACGAGTTCGTGGGCTTCCGGGACGGCTGGAAGGGCCCGCTGGAGGGCCTGTCCCGGCCGCTGGGCATCGCGGACGTCCGTGGCATCCTGCCGCGCGGCGGCACCATTCTCGGCTCGTCCCGGACCAACCCGTTCAAGATCGACGGCGGCGTGGAGCGGATCAAGGACAACCTCGCCGCGCAGGGCGTGGACGCGTTGATCGCGATCGGCGGCGAGGACACCCTCGGGGTCGCCACCAAGCTGCACGAGCTGGGCGTCCACGTGATCGGCGTGCCGAAGACCATCGACAACGACCTCGGCGCCACCGACTACACCTTCGGCTTCGACACCGCCGTGAACATCGCCATGGAGGCGATCGACCGGCTGCACACCACGGCGGAGAGCCACCACCGCACCCTGGTCGTCGAGGTGATGGGCCGGCACGCCGGCTGGATCGCCCTGCACGCCGGCCTCGCCGGCGGCGCCAACGTGATCCTGCTGCCGGAGCGGCAGTTCGACGTCGAGCAGGTCGCCGGCTACGTCGAGAAGCGCTTCCAGCACCAGTACGCCCCGATCGTCGTGGTCGCCGAGGGCGCCCAGCCGCTGGACGGCCAGATGGTGCTGCACAACCAGGAGCTCGACGCGTTCGGCCACGTCCGCCTCGGCGGCATCGGCCAGTGGCTCGCCGAGCAGCTGGAGGCGAAGACCGGCAAGGAGGCCCGCACCGTGGTGCTCGGCCACATCCAGCGCGGCGGCACCCCGACCGCGTTCGACCGGGTGCTCGCCACCCGGCTGGGCCTGCACGCGATCGACGCCGCCAACGAGGGCGACTGGGGCAAGATGGTCGCGATGCAGAGCACGGACATCGTCCGCGTCCCCCTGGCCGAGGCCACCCGGGAGCTGAAGACCGTGCCGCTGGAGCGGTACGCCGAGGCCGAGGTCTTCTTCGGCAGCTGACGACGGCGGGCGGCGCGGCGGGTCCTCCGGCGAGGCCCCGCCGCGCCGCGCCTCCACCGAGAGGGGTACGGCTCATGGCACCCGAGGTGCACACGGTCGCGGTGATCGGCGCCGGCAAGATCGGCGAGCTGATGCTCTCCGGGCTGCTCCGCTCCGGCTGGCCGGTCGAGCGGCTGCTCGCCACCGCCCGGCGGCCGGCCCGCGCCGAGGAACTGACCGCCCGGTACGGCGTCCGGGTGGTGGACAACCTGACCGCGGTGGACGAGGCCGAGGTGCTCGCCGTCTCGGTCAAGCCGCAGGACGCGGCCGCCCTGCTGGACGAGATCGGCCCGAAGGTGCCGGCCGACAAGCTGGTCATCTCGCTCTGCGCCGGCCTGCCCACCGCCTTCTTCAACCGCCGGCTGCCCGAGGGCACCCCGGTGGTCCGGGTGATGACCAACACCCCGGCCCTGGTCGACGAGGCGATGAGCGCCATCTCGCCCGGCGCGCACGCCACCGGCGCGCACCTGGCCCTGGCCGAGGAGATGTTCAAGCCGCTCGGCGCCACCCTCCGGGTGCCCGAGTCCCAGCAGGACGCGGTGACCGCGCTCTCCGGCTCCGGTCCGGCCTACTTCTACCTGCTGGTCGAGGCCATGATCGACGCGGGCATCCTGCTCGGCCTGCCCCGCCAGGTGGCGCACGAGCTGATCGTGCAGACCGCCATCGGCTCGGCGGTGATGCTGCGCGACTCCGGCGAGCACCCGGTGAAGCTGCGCGAGGCGGTCACCTCCCCGGCCGGCACCACCATCTCCGCCATCCGTGAGCTGGAGAACCACGGCGTCCGGGCGGCCATGCTGGCCGCCCTGGAGGCGGCCCGCGACCGCGCCCGCGAACTCGCCGCCCAGGCCGACTGAGCCGCCCGCGGGCGACCGGGAGCCGATCGCCGGTGGCGTGCCCCATACTGGCGCGGTGTTCACTCTCGCCCAGGCGCGACACCTGGTGGCCACCCTGCGGCCGCGCGTCGACGAGCTGATCCGGCACCGCGCCGACCTGGCCGAACTGCGGATCGACCTGGCCGACCACGGGGTCAGCGCCCTCGGTGGGCTCGCCGAGGTGAAGGCCCTGGAGGCCCGGCTGCACGCCGTCGTGGAGGAGTTCCACCAGCACGGCATCCAGGTCAAGGGGATCGCTCCGGTGCTGCTCGACTTCCCCGGCGAGCGGGACGGCCGGGCGGTGCTCTGGTGCTGGCTGGAGGGCGACACCGACATCCGCTGGTACCACCGGGTGGAGTGCGGCTTCGCCGGTCGCCGCCCGGTCTGACCGGCCGGCCGCCGTCCGATCCGACCCGCCGGGCCCGGTCCGACCCGTCAGGCCAGGGTGGCCAGCACGGCCGGCGCGACGTTGCCGCCGCTGAGCACCAGGACGGTCCGCTCGCCGGGCGTCACGTCGACCAGCCCGCCCCGCAACGCCGCCAGGGTGACCGCGGCGGCCGGCTCCACCAGCAGCTTCGTGGCCTGCACCAGCTCGGCCCAGGCCGGCAGGACGGCCGCCTCGGGCACCTCCACCACGGCGTCGACCAGCGCCCGGACGTGCGCCAGGGTGTGCCGCCCGGCGAACGGGGCGGCCAGGCCGTCGGCGACCGAGGCGGGGCGCGACGGCAGGGTGTGCGTGCCGGTCCGCAGCGCGTGGGACATCGCGTTGGCCCCGTCCGGCTCCACCCCGACGATCCGGGTGCCCGGTGACCCGGCCCGGATCGCCGCGGCCACCCCGCTGATGAGCCCGCCGCCGCCCACCGGCACCAGCACCAGGTCCGGCGGCGGGCCGTCGGCCAGGATCTCCCGCCCGACGGTGGCCTGACCGGCGATCACGTCCGGGTCGTCGAAGGGCGCGAGGAGGTGGAAGCCGCGGTCGGCGGTGATCGCCTCGGCGGTGGCCAGCAGGTCGTCGGTGAGCACCGCCTCGGCGCCGAGCCGGCGCACCGCGGCCAGCTTGGCGGGCACCGCGTGCGGCGGCATGCAGACCACCGCGGGCAGCCCGGCGGCGCGGGCCACGTGGGCCACCGCGATCGCGTGGTTGCCGGCGGAGAAGGCCACGAGCCCGGCCGGTGTGCCGGCGCGCTCGGCGTGGGCGAGCAGGGCGTTCGTGGCGCCGCGCACCTTGAAGCTGCCGGTGTGCTGGAGGTTCTCGGCCTTCACGGCCAGCCGGAGGCCCAGGTCGGCGCCGAGGACCGGCGCGTCCAGCAGCGGGGTGCGGACCACCCGCCCGTCGAGGCGTCGTTCCGCCGCCGTCATGTCGTCCCCGGTGATCAACCGCACGCGCCGAGCCTAGCCCGCCCCGCGCGATGGCGAAAACCTTCAGCGTTGTTCGCAGTCACGTCAACGATATGTATCAATAAGTGTCTATCGGCAACCGGCGCGAAACGATGATCTTTCGCGGCCATCCGATTCATTGATATCTATCTCCCACCACCACTTCCCACCCCCAGGAGTGCGACGTGCGGAGATCCCGTCTTGCCACCCTCGCCCTGACCCTGGCCGCCTCGTTCGGCATCACGCTGACCCTGGCCGCTCCCGCCCAGGCGGCCCCGGCCGACCGCTACGTCGCTCTCGGCGACTCGTACGCCTCCGGCGTCGGCGCCGACAGCTACACCTCCGAGAGCGGGTCCTGCCTGCGCAGCAACAACGCCTACCCGGCGCTCTACAACACCAACATCAGGCCGGCCTCGTACCGGTCGGTCGCCTGCTCCGGCGCGACCACCACGGACGTCGTCAACAACCAGCTCTCGGCGCTCTCCTCGACCACCACGCTGGTCAGCGTCACCATCGGCGGCAACGACGTCGGCTTCTCCACCATCATGAGCACCTGCGTGCTCCAGGGGGAGACCCAGTGCGTGGCCGCGATCCAGGCCGCCGAGGACAAGGCCCGCACGCAGCTTCCCGGCAAGCTGGCGACCGTCTACAACGGCATCCGGAGCCGCGCGCCCTCCGCCCGGGTCGTGGTCGTGGGCTACCCGGTCTTCTACCAGCTCGGCACGGTCTGCGTCGGGCTCAGCGCCACCTCCCGAGCGAAGATCAACGAGGGGATCAACCTGGTCGACGACATCACCCGCACGGCGGCCACCTCGGCCGGCTTCACGTTCGCCGACGTCCGCTCGATCTTCGTGGGCCACCAGCTGTGCAGCTACGGCGAGAAGTGGCTGCACGCTTTGAACGTCCTGAACCTCACCGTCTCGTACCACCCCACGGCCGCGGGACAGTCCGGCGGCTACTACCCGGTGTTCCGCTCCGCCGCGGGCTGAGCCGGCGTGGGGCCCGGGGTGCGGACACCCCGGGCCCCTCCGCCGGTTCAGTAGAGCAGGTACGGGCGCCGCTGCCGCTCGAAGGCCGCCAGCTCGTCGGCCCAGGCGCCGACCACGTCGTCCACGTCGGCCCCGGCGTCGATCATCGTGCGCAGCCGGGGCGAGCCGGTCAGCTTGTCCACCCAGTACGGCCGGACGGCGTCGTACGAGTCGAACCGCCACGCGAACGCCTGGTACTTCCGCGCCTCCACCAGCATGGCCACCGCGGTGCGGATCGGGTCGTACGCGGACCGGTCGACGACCTTGACCTCGACGCCGGCGCAGAGCTTGTTGAGCAGGGCCGGCTTCTGCCCCGCGGCCGTCGGGGAGAAGTAGGCCTCGCGGAACTCGACGCCCGGCAGGTCCCGGGCGTTGAGCCGGTCTCCCCAGTGGTGGTCGAAGTCGTCGACGAGCCCGCCGATCAGCTCGAACGGCCGGCAGGTGCCCCGCCCCTCGGTGATCGAGGCGACGCCCTCGAACAGGCAGGTGCCGGGGTAGACCAGCGCGGTGTCCGGCGTCGGCATGTTCGGGCTGGGCATCACCCACGGCAGGTCGGTGTCGGCGGCGAGCCGGTCCCGCTTCCAGTTCCGGCACCGCACCACCTCCAGTTCGACCGGGCGGCCGGCGTCGGCGGGCAGGAACTCCGCGTTGAAGAACCGGGCCAGCTCGCCGACGGTCATGCCGTGCTGCTGGACGATCTCCTTCAGCCCCACGCCGGACGTGAAGGCGGGCGTCATCATGGGCCCGCGCGCCCGCCCGCCCACCGGGTTGGGCCGGTCGAGCACGACGTACCGCTTGCCGACCCGGGCCGCGGCGACCATCGACGTGTACATCGTCCAGATGTACGTGTAGAAGCGGGCGCCCACGTCCTGGATGTCGAAGACGACCGTGTCGACGCCGGCGGTCGTGAACAGGCTCTCCCACTTGGCCTGGCTGGCGCCGTACGCGTCGTAGACCGTGATGCCGGTGCGGGCGTCCGTCCCGGTGCCCTCGCTGCCGCCGGCCTGGGCGGAGCCGCGGAAGCCGTGTTCGGGGCCGAACGCGGCGACGACCCGCACGCCGCCCGACTCGTGCATGAGGTCGACCAGGTGCCGGTAGGCCGAGTCCACGCCCGTGGGGTTGGACACCACCCCCACCCGCTGGCCGGCCAGTGCGGCGAATCCGGAATCGACAAGCACGTCCAGGCCGGTGGCCACCCGGCGGATGCCGGGCACGGCCTGCCCCGGCGTGCCCGGGCCCGTGGCGACCACCGCGCCCGCGGTGACCGCGCCCGCGCCGGCCAGGAACCTTCTGCGCTCCATCATGACCTCCTCGTCCCGGGGGGTCATTGAAACTTAGCTACAGCTCGATGGGCGGTCAAGGAAGGTTCCCTACAAGGCGGCGTCAGCCGACCGGCAGCACCTTCTCGACGGCGGCGCGCAGCTCGGGGGCGTCCGGGGTCACCGTCGGGGCGAACCGGGCCGCCACCGTGCCGTCCGGCGCGACGAGGAACTTCTCGAAGTTCCACCGCACGTCGCCGGTGTGCCCCTCGGCGTCCGGAGTGGACACCAGTTCGGCGTAGAGCGGGTGCCGGTGCGGCCCGTTGACGTCGACCTTCTCCGTCAGCGGGAACGTCACGCCGTAGTTGACCTGGCAGAACTCCTCGATCTCGGCAGCGCTGCCCGGCTCCTGGCCGGCGAACTGGTTGCACGGCACGCCGAGCACGGTCAGGCCCCGGTCCGCGTACTCGTCGGCAAGGGCCTGGAGGCCGGCGTACTGCGGGGTGAGGCCGCACCGCGAGGCCACGTTGACCACCAGCAGGGCGCGGCCGCGGTAGCGCCCGAGGTCGGCCGGCCCGCCGGCGAGGGCGTCGATCTGCACGTCGAAAACGGTCATGGCACGAGGCTACGGGGCCGCGGGGCCTGGTCGACACCGGACCCGAGGAATCGATGCATCTACATCTTGACGAAGTGGTGACGCGTGAGTAGCGTCTCAGCATCCAATCTGGAAAGTTTCCTAACTGTTTGGGGAGACGCCGTATGAAGAGATCGCTCCGCCGGGCCCTGTGGGCCACCGGCGCCGTGGTCGCGCTCGCGGTCGCGGCGGTGCCGATGGCGACCGCCTCCGCCGCGGGCAGCGTCACCGCCACATTCACCAAGGTGCAGGACTGGGGGACCGGTCACGAGACGAGGGTGACCATCACCAACGGCACGAGCGCCAGCGTCGCCACCTGGCGCGTCGAGTTCGACCTGCCCGCGGGCACCACCGTCAGCAGCTCCTGGGACGCCGACGTGACCAGCAGCGGCAACCACTACGTGGCGGTCAAGAAGAGCTGGGCCGGCGCGCTCGCCCCGGGCGCCAGCTTCAGCTGGGGCTACAACGGCACCGGCGCGTACAAGGCGCCGTTGACCTGCACGGTCAACGGCGCGTCCTGCTCCGGCGGCGGCACTCCTCCGACGACGGCCCCGCCCACCACGACGCCGCCGACCACCACCCCGCCCACCACGACGCCGCCCACGACCACCCCGCCCACCACGACGCCGCCCACCACGACCCCGCCGACCGGGGGCAAGAAGGTGGTCGGCTACTTCGCCGAGTGGGGCGTCTACGGCCGCAACTACCACGTGAAGAACATCCACACCAGCGGCTCCGCCGCCAAGCTCACCCACATCCTGTACGCCTTCGGCAACACCACCGGCGGCCGGTGCAGCATCGGTGACAGCTACGCCGACTACGACAAGGCGTACACCGCCGCGGACAGCGTCGACGGCGTGGCCGACACCTGGGACCAGCCGCTGCGCGGCAGCTTCAACCAGCTGCGCAAGCTCAAGAAGATGTACCCGCACCTCAAGGTGATCTGGTCCTTCGGCGGCTGGACGTGGTCGGCCGGCTTCACCCAGGCCGCGCAGAACCCGGCCGCGTTCGCCGACTCCTGCTACGCGCTGGTCAAGGACCCGCGCTGGGCGGACGTCTTCGACGGCATCGACGTCGACTGGGAGTACCCGAACGCCTGCGGCCTCCAGTGCGACACCAGCGGGCCGAACGCGTTCAAGAACGTGGTCAGCGCGCTGCGGAGCAGGTTCGGCTCCAGCGCCCTGGTCACCGCGGCGATCACCGCCGACGGCAGCAACGGCGGCAAGATCGACGCGACCGACTACGCCGGCGCCACGCCGTACCTCAACTGGCTCATGCCGATGACGTACGACTACTTCGGCGCCTTCAACGCCCAGGGGCCGACCGCGCCGCACTCGCCGCTCTACTCCTACACCGGCATCCCGCAGCAGGGCTTCTGGTCCGACGCGGCGATCCAGAAGCTCAAGTCCAAGGGCGTGCCGTCGGACAAGCTGCTGCTCGGCATCGGCTTCTACGGCCGGGGCTGGACCGGGGTCACCCAGACCGCCCCGGGCGGCACCGCCACCGGCCCGGCGCCCGGCACCTACGAGCAGGGCATCGACGACTACAAGGTGCTCAAGAACACCTGCCCGGCCACCGGCACGGTCGGCGGCACCGCCTACGCCAAGTGCGGCAGCAACTGGTGGAGCTACGACACCCCGGCGACCATCGGCGGAAAGATGACCTACGGGAAGAACCAGGGCCTCGGTGGCGCGTTCTTCTGGGAGCTCTCCGGAGACACCAGCAACGGTGAGCTCATCGGCGCCATCAAGGGCGGTCTCGGCTGAGCCGAGCGCCGACGCACCACCCACCCGGCGGGGAGGGGCCGCACCGGCCCCTCCCCGCACGGTGTCCGGTCAGGTGCGGATGCTGCGGTCCCGGTGCGCGCGGGGCGAGAGCCCGTACGCGGCACGGAACGCCCGGCTGAAGTGCGCCCGGTCCCGGAACCCCCAGCGGGCGGCGACCTGGTGGACGGCGAGGTGCCGCAGCCCCGGGTCGGCCAGGTCCCGGAAGCAGCCGTCCAGCCGGGCCGTGCGGATCAGGGCCGCCACGCTCGTGCCGGTGTCGTCGAAGAGCCGGTGCAGTGCGCGCACCGAGATGTGGTGCGCCTCCGCGACCACGGTCGGCGTGAGCCCGGGGTCGGCCAGGTGCTCCCGGATCCACGCCTCCACCCGGGCCCGCAGGCCGGTGACCCGCACCTCCACCGGGAGTTCCCGTTCGGCCTCCAGATGCCCGGCCAGGGTCCCGGCGATCAGGTCCAGGGCGATCCGGTCGAGCCGTGGCGCGTCCGAGGCGTCGTACTGCTCGGGGTGGGCCACCAGCCGGCGCAGGAAGGTGGCCAACAGGGCGCCCATCCCGGTGTCGGCGGGAATCTTGGCGGCGAGCAGCGCCGCCGCCCGGCGCGGCGGCAGCGGCAGCGCCCGGTGCGGCACCAGCACGGTCAGCGTCTCCAGCCGGTCGGCGGCCCGGTCCGGCACCTGACGGGAGCCGTGCGGGCGGACGGTGTCGATGAAGGCGAAACCGGACGGGCCGAGCCGGCCCGACCGCCGCTGCTGCGACACCACGCCGTGGCCGTTCAGCGGCAGGACGAGCTGGTAGAGCTCGGGATCCGAGCTGCGGATCAGCCTCGGAGTACGGGCGAGCTCCAGCGACGGGTACCGCCAGGCGCCGAGCCGGACCACGCCCAGGTCGACGGCCCGGGCCGAGGCGGCGAAGTCGCCGGCGTGCGCGGTGCTGATCCGGGCGGCCGCCGACTCGCGGGCCACCAGGTCCTGCCAGAAGTCGAACCGCTCGGCCGGGGGCAGCCAGGCGGTGTCGACCGATGCCACGGCGAGGATGACCGTCACCTCCTTGGGGGTACGCCATTGTCGGCGCCGGCCGCCCCGGCGTCCACGGCCCCCCCGAGGTCGGTCCGCGTGCCGCTCTGGCCGGCCGGGGCGATCCGGGCGAGGATGGCAGGATCGTCGAGGATCCGGTGGCGCCGGCCATCGGCGCACCGCGGGCCGGCACCCGGCGACGTCGATGTGACAGACTCGCCGCTCGGCATGTCCCGATGTCCGCGGCGAGGGAAGGGGACCGATGCGCCTGACGCACCCGAGGGCGGTGGCCGGCGCGGCCCTGCTCGCGTTCCTGCCGGTCACGCTGGCCGGCTGCGGCCTCGGCGGCGGGGACGGCGCTCCGGGCGGCCCGGCCAGCCAGTCCCAGCGGGCGCCGGCCGAGGAGGCGGCGGCCAAGAGCCGGGAGCGGGTCCAGGCGTACCTGGACGCCATGGCGGCCAAGGACGTCGACGCCGGCCGCAGCCAGCTCTGCGCGCCCATGCAGGCCGCCTTCGACGCCGCCGCCACCGGCCCGAACGGCGACTTCGCCGACCACTTCACGGTCCCGCAGGCCACCATCACCGACGTCCGGTCCGGCCCGCACGGCGAGGAGGTGAGCACCTCGGTCACCGTTGCCGTCGGGTCCCGCAAGGCCACCCGCTCGCTGCTGTTCACGGTCACCCGCACGGGCGCCGACTGGTGCATCGCCGGCGAGGCGCTGGGCGGCAACACCCCGGAGCCCGGGGTCACCCCCTGACCCCGCACCCGCCCCGACCTGCGGCGGTCCCCGGATGTGTCGCTGATCTCCCAACCACCGGAACCGTCCCCCTCGGCGGCGGGCGGTCCCGGCCGTCGCCGTACGCTTTCTCCCATGCGCCATGAGTGGCATCAGCTGAGTCACCCCGCGGTGGGCAGCCCGGGGCTCCAGACCAGTCGTCCGACCGCCGACTCCGCCGAGGACGCGGCCCTCGGCCTGGACCGTTGGCGGGAGCTGCCGCGCGCGCAGACCCCGCCCTGGCCGGACCAGGAGCAGGTCGCCGAGGTCTGCAAGGTGCTGGACACCGTGCCGTCCGTGGTCGCCCCCTACGAGGTCGACCAGCTCCGGCAGCGGCTGGCGCTGGTCTGCGAGGGCAAGGCGTTCCTGCTCCAGGGCGGCGACTGCGCGGAGACCTTCGCCGACAACACCGAGAGCCACCTGCTGGCCAACGCCCGCACCCTGCTCCAGATGGCGATCGTGCTGACCTACGGCGCGTCCCTGCCGGTGGTCAAGGTGGCCCGGGTCGCCGGCCAGTACACCAAGCCCCGGTCGCTGCCCACCGACGCGCGCGGCCTCCCCGCCTACCGCGGTGACATGATCAACTCGCTGGAGGCCACGCCGGAGGCGCGGGTCGCCGACCCGCAGCGCATGATCCGGGCGTACGCGAACTCCGCCGCCGCCATGAACATGCTCCGGGCGTACCTGGCCGGCGGGCTGGCCGACCTGCACGCGGTGCACGACTGGAACAAGGGCTTCGTGAAGCAGTCCCCGGCCGGCGAGCGCTACGAGGCCATCGCCCGGGAGATCGACCGCGCGCTGGCCTTCATCCGCGCCTGCGGGATGACCGACGACGAGGCGCTGCGCACCGTCACCCTCTACTGCTCCCACGAGGCGCTGGCGCTGGAGTACGACCGGGCGCTCACCCGGATCTCGGGCAACCGGGCGTACGGGCTGTCCGGTCACTTCCTCTGGGTCGGCGAGCGGACCCGGCAGCTCGACGGGGCGCACCTCGACTTCATCTCCCGGATCGCCAACCCGATCGGGGTCAAGCTCGGCCCGACCACCACCCCGGACGAGGCCATCGAGCTGTGCGAGAAGCTCAACCCGGACAACATCCCCGGCCGGCTCACCCTGATCAGCCGGATGGGCAACCACCGGGTCCGGGACGCCCTGCCCCCGATCGTCGCCAAGGTCACCGCCGCCGGCGCCAAGGTCGTCTGGCAGTGCGACCCGATGCACGGCAACACCCACGAGTCCTCGAACGGCTACAAGACCCGGCACTTCGACCGGATCGTCGACGAGGTGCTCGGCTACTTCGAGGTGCACCGCGGCCTGGACACCCACCCGGGCGGCCTGCACGTCGAGCTGACCGGCGAGGACGTCACCGAGTGCCTGGGCGGCGCCCAGGGCATCGAGGACCTCGACCTGCCCGACCGGTACGAAACCGCCTGCGACCCGCGACTGAACACCCAGCAGTCGCTGGAGCTGGCCTTCCTCGTTGCGGAGATGTTGCGTGGCTGACGCGAGGAGTGAGCTTGCGAGCCCCGCAGTCGGCAGCCGAAAGGATGACAGTGCCTGACGCGAGGAGTGAGCTTGCGAGCCCCGCAGTCGGCAGCCGAAAGGATGACAGTGCCTGAATTCATCGATCTGCGGTCCGACACCGTGACCCGGCCCACCGCCGGGATGCGCGAGGTGATGGCGACCGCCGAGGTCGGCGACGACGTCTACGGGGAGGACCCGACCGTCGCCGCCCTGGAGGCCGAGGTCGCGGCGCTCTTCGGGCACGAGGCGGCGCTGTTCGCCCCGAGCGGCTCGATGGCCAACCAGATCGCCCTGCAGCTCGTCGTCCCGCCGGGGGACGAGCTGCTCTGCGACGCCGACGCGCACGTGGTCACGTACGAGATCGGCGCCGCGGCGGCGTACGGCGGGATCTCCTCGCGGACCTGGCCGGCGGTGGGCGCGGAGGTCGACCCCGAGGTGGTGGCCGGGATGGTCCGGCCGGACGGCTACTTCGCGGTGCCGACCCGGGCCATCGCCGTCGAGCAGACCCACAACCGGGGCGGCGGCGGGGTGATCCCCCTGGCGACCCTGCGGGAGCTGCGCCGGGTCGCCGACGGCCACGGGCTCGCCCTGCACTGCGACGGCGCCCGGATCTGGCACGCGCACGTCGCCGACGGGGTGCCGCTGGCCGAGTACGGCGCGCTGTTCGACACCCTCTCGGTCTGCCTCTCCAAGGGCCTCGGCGCGCCGGTCGGCTCGCTGGTGGTCGGCAGCGCCGAGAAGATCGCCCGGGCGCGGTTCGTCCGCAAGCGGATGGGTGGCGGCATGCGGCAGGTCGGCATCCTCGCGGCCGCCGGCCGGTACGCGCTGGCCCACCACGTCGAGCGGCTCGCCGAGGACCACGCCAAGGCCGCCCGGCTGGCCGAGGCGGTCGCCCCGTACGGGGTGCTCGCGACCGTGGTGCGGACCAACATCGTCCCGCTCGACCTGGCCAAGCACCCGCTCGACGCGCCCGCCCTGGCGGCGGCCGCCCGGGAGCGGGGCCTGCTGATCTCGGTGCTCGGGCCGCGTACCGCCCGCCTGGTCACGCACCTGGACGCCACCGACGACCAGATCGACCGGGCCGCCGAGATCCTGACCACGCTCCTCCGCGCCTGACCTGGCGCGTCCCCGCCTGTTGATCAGGAGGTTCGCGCCGTCCGCGACGTGAGCCTCCTGATCGACCCGGCCGGGGTCAGGGGTGCAGGCGCTTCAGGGTCGCGATGTCGGCGGCGTGGCCCACGTGCTTCTCGGTGGGGGTCTCCACCAGAACGGGGACGCCGGCGGTGGCGGGGTGGCGCATCAGCTCCGCGAACGCGGGCTCGCCGATGGTGCCCTTGCCGATGCTCTCGTGCCGGTCCCGGGTGGAGCCGCACAGGTCCTTCGAGTCGTTCGCGTGCACCAGCTTCAGCCGGTCCGCGCCCACCGCCGCGACAAGCGCGTCCAGCGTGGCGGTCATCCCGCCCTCGGCGGCCAGGTCGTGCCCGGCCGCCCAGGCGTGGCAGGTGTCGAAGCAGACGCCCAGCATGGGGTGGCGGTCCACCGCGTCGAGGTAGGGGCCCAGGTGCTCGACCCGGGAGGCCAGCGACCGGCCGCCCCCGGCGCTCGGCTCGACCAGCAGCATCGGCCCGCCGGTGGCCGCGCTCTCGTCGAGCAGCGGGAGCAGGGCGTCGCGGACCTGCCGCATGGCCGCCTCGGCGTGGCCCGCGTCGACGGCACTGCCGGCATGGAACACCACGGCCTCGGCGCCGATGGCGCGGCCCCGGCGCAGGGCGTGCGCCAGGGTCTCCGCCGACCGCTCGACCGTGGCCGGGGTGGGGGAGCCGAGGTTGACCAGCAGCGAGGCGTGGATGAAGACCGGCAGGCCGCGCTCGCCGCAGCCGTCCCGGAACAGCACGTCCTGCTTCGGGTCGCCCGCCGGCAGGGCCCAGCCCCGGGAGTTCGAGACGTAGACCTGCACCACCTCGGACGCGGCCGCGTCGGCGTAGGGCAGCGCCGCCCTGGCCAGGCCGCCCGAGGTGGGGGTGTGCGAGCCGACCCGCCGCCGGGTGCTCACAGGCAGGTCACCGTGACCGGGGTGCCCGGCGGCACCGGGGTGTTCTCGCCCGGGTTCTGGAAGCGCGCCACCCCGTTGGGGTTGAGCTGGATGTTGACCGGGAAGCCCTGGCTCTCCAGCACCTGCTTGGCCTGCTGGCACGGCAGGTCGACCACCCGGGGGACGGGCACCTGGGCGGGGCCCTTGCTGACGTCCAGCTTGACCTGGGCGCCCTTCTCCACGCCGGTGCCGTCGGCCGGGCTCTGGCCGAGGACCTCGTCCCTCGGCTTGTCGGAGTCCTTGTACGTCTCGACCGGGGTCAGCCCCAGCCGGCCCAGGGTGGCGCGGGCCTCGCCGAGGTTCTTGCCCACCAGGTTCGGCACGGTCACCGGCGCGCGGCCCTTGCTCAGGACCACCGTCACCTTCGCGCCCGGCTTGACCACCGTGCCCACCTTCGGGTCGGTGTCCAGCACCACCCCGGCCGGCAGCGCGTCGTCGTAGCGGGAACCGCCCTTGACCGGCACCAGCTTGGCGTCGGTCAGCTCGATCTCGGCCAGCGCGAAGTCCTTGCCCACCACGTCCGGCACCGGCAGTCGCTCCGGACCGAGCGACAGGGTCAGCGTGATCGTGCCGCCCTTGACGATCCGGGTGGCGGAGACCGGGTCCTGGCCCAGCACCGTGTCCTTGGGGATCTTCTCGTCGTAGCGGGGCTCGGTGTAGCGCAGGGTGAAGCCGCCCCGGGTGGCCTGTGCCTCCGCGTCGGCCTTGCTCAGGCTCACCAGCTGCGGGGCGACCGTGTAGCGGCCCACCCCGAACCACCAGCCGCCGAGGGCGGCCACCAGGCCGAGCACCACGGCCGCCGCGGCGACCGCCAGCCGGCCACGCGGGGAGCCCATCACCCGGCTGCGCAGCCCGGCCAGCCGGGCGCCCAGGCTCTCGTCCTCGACGGCGCGGCGGCGGTGCGGGCGCGGGGGGCCGCCCTCGGGCAGCCGCGCCCAGGCGGGGCGCTCGGCGGGCTGGACCGCCGCCACCACCATGGTGGGCTGCGCGAACACGCTCGTCTCGTCACCCACCTGCCGCAGCACCGTGGTGTGCGCGTTGCCCAGCTCGTCCCGTGCGGCCTGCACCTCGGTGAGCATCGCGCCGGCGTCGGCCGGACGGGCGGCGGGGTCGCGCCGGGTGGCCCGGGCGACCAGCCGGTCGAGGACCGGGGGCAGCGCCGGCACCAGGGTCGACGGGGCCGGCACGTCGCGGTCGACGTGCTGCCAGGCGACCTCCACGGGGCGGTCGCCGTCGTAGGGCACCCGGCCGGTGAGCATCTCGAACAGCACGATGCCGGCGGAGTAGACGTCGGTGCGCGGGTCCGCGTGGCCCTGGGTGACCAGCTCCGGCGCCACGTAGGCCACGGTGGCCATGAGCTGGTTGCCGTTCTCCTCCTCGGCGCTCGCCTCGACCGCGCGGGCCAGCCCGAAGTCGGCCACCTTGACCACGCTGTCCACCAGGCTGGCGGTGCCGCCGGTGGGCGGCTCGGCGACCAGCACGTTCTCCGGCTTGACGTCGCGGTGGACCAGGCCGGCCCGGTGCGCGGCGGCGATCGCGGCGAGCATCTGCTCGGCGATGGCCAGCGCCTCGTCCGGGTTGAGCCGGCGCCGCTCGGCGAGCACGTCGCGCAGGGTGCGCCCGCGCACGTACTCCATCACCAGGTAGGGGAGGCCGGCGTGGCTGCCCTGGTCGTAGACCGCCACCACGTTGGGGTGGGTGAGCCGGGCGATGGTCTTGGCCTCGTCGGTGAAGCGCTCGACGAAGCCGGCCATCCGGGCCCGGGCCTCGGGCGCCTGCGTCGGGTGAATGATCTTGACCGCCACGGTGCGCTCCAGGCGCTCGTCGGTGGCGGTGTACACGGTCGCCATGCCGCCACGGGCCACGCGACCGCGAATGCGGTAGCGCCCGTCGATCAGCGAGCCCAGCAACGTGTCGGCGACCTGTGTGTCCATCGGCAGGCAGTCTATGTGTCGGGAGGGTGAAGGTTGAACAGGATGCTACAGCCGGCATGCGACGGGCGGCACCGGCGCGCGCTCCCGCCGCGGTACGGGGTGCCGCCGACCGGCCCCGCCGGGCACGTGGCAGGGTGGTCGGGTGACCGATTCCGTACCCGCCGAGAGCGCCACCACCGGGGCCGACCTGCCCGGACCGACCGACCCGGCCGGCTGGCTGACCCTGCCGGACGTGGCCGAGCGCCTCGACCTGTCGATCAGCAAGGTGCACCAGATGATCCGCGACCGGGAACTGCTGGCGGTGCGCCGCGACGGCGTCCGCCGGATCCCGGCCGACCTGGTGGCCAACCGCACCGTGCTCAAGCACCTGCCCGGCGTGCTCAACCTGCTCGCCGACGCCGGGTACGACGACGAGGAGGCGTTGGGCTGGCTCTACCAGCCCGACCCCACCCTCGCCGGCACCACACCGGCGGCCACCCTCGCCGGCGACCAGGCCCGCGAGGTCAAGCGCCGCGCCCAGGCCCTGGGCTTCTGAGAGCCACCCCGACCCGTCGACCATGAGGTTGGCGGCACGATCGGAGATCGACCTCGCCGCCAACCTCATGATCGCTTCCAGGAGGGCGGGGGTGTGGGCGGGTCGGGGTGGGGTCAGTCGGTGCGGCGGGTGGCGGCTATGGCCAGGTCGACCAGGGACTGGCGGGCCTCGGTGTCCAGGTCGACGGTCGTGAGGGCGGCCAGGGCGCTCTCGGTGAGGGCGGTGATGCGCCGTTCGGTGCGGTCCAGGGCGCCGCTCACCGTGATCAGCTCGCGCAGGCGGGTCACCCCGGCGGCGTCCAGCGCAGGGTCGCCGAGGCCACCGAGCAGCAGGTCGCGGCCGGCCTCGTCGAGCGCCTCGAGGGCCGCCGCCACCAGGTAGGTCCGCTTGCCCTCGCGCAGGTCGTCGCCGGCCGGCTTGCCGGTGCGCTCCGGATCGCCGAACACCCCGAGCACGTCGTCGCGGAGCTGGAACGCCTCGCCCAGCGGCAGCCCGTACGCCGAGTAGGCCGCGTGCACCTCGGCCGGGGCGTCGGCCAGCGCGGCGCCGAGCAGCAGCGGCCGCTCGACCGTGTACTTCGCCGACTTGTAGCGGGCCACCTTGCCGGCCCGCTCCAGCGAGGTGTCCCCGGTGGCCTGGGTGAGCACGTCCAGGTACTGCCCGACGGTCACCTCGGTGCGCATCTCGTCGAAGACCGGCCGGGCCCGGGCCACCGTGCGCGGGTCCAGCCCGGCGGAGTGCAGCACCTCGTCGGACCAGACCAGGCAGAGGTCGCCCAGCAGGATGGCCGCCGCGTCGCCGAACCCGTCCGGGTCGCCGCTCCAGCCGGCCGCGCGGTGCCGGGCGGCGAACCGCCGGTGCACCGCCGGCTCGCCCCGGCGGGTGTCCGAGCGGTCCATCAGGTCGTCGTGGATCAGCGCGCTGGCCTGCACGAACTCCAGCGCGGCCAGGGCCGCGACCACCTGGTCGGAGTCGACCCCGCCGGCACCCCGGTAGCCCCAGTAGCCGAAGGCCGGTCGCAGTCGCTTCCCGCCGCCCAGCACGAACGCCTCGATCGTCTCGGCGACGGGCACCAGGCCCTCGTCGAGGGTGGTCAGCCAACCGCGCTGGCCGGCGAGGAACTCGGTGAGGGCCTTGTCGATCCGCTGGCGCAGGCCGGCTCGGTCGACGGGGGAGACGGGAGCAGCGTGGGTCACGCCGACGACGCTAGCCGGTCCCGGCCCCGGACGCCGGACCGCCGTCCCGGCGTGCCGCGCGCGGCGTGGGGCCGGGTCGGCGTGCCGGCGGCGCCCGGGAACCGCCCGCCGGGACGACCGGGAGGCGGGGGCGGTGCGCGACCCGGGTCCGCGGCGCCGGTCCGGGCGGCCCCGGCCGGCCCCGGCCCGGCGGCGTGCGACCGGCCGGCCCGGGCCACCCGGACCGGCGGCCCCCGCGGGCCGGGCGAGGCGGCGGCTGCGCGCCGCGGCCTCGGCGAGCAACTCGCCCGGCACCCCGAGGACCACCGCCAGCCAGCCGGACCAGAAGCCGCCGGGGAGCCGGCGCTGCCGCTCCCACCGGGACACCTCGTGCCGGGTCAACGTCGGCACGCCGGAGGCCGCGCACAGCTCGGCGGCGACCCGCTGCTGGCTCCAACCGCGAGCGGCCCGCAGCTCGGCCAGGAGCGGCCCGAGCTGGCGCGGGCCGGGTGGCGGGGACGGGGTCATCGGGTCCTCCGGGGCGACGGCGCGGGTGGCGGCGCGGACGCCCGGCGGTGCCGGACCGGCGCGTCGCCGATCGTGGCGACCCCCGCGCGGGCCCCCCGGGACCGGCCACCGGCCGGCCCCACCGCGCTGCCCCCTTCCTACCCCCGGGGTACGACGCTCCGCCGTCCTCGTGCTCGCGGGCTGGGAAGATCCTGGGTCGGCCCGGACCCGCCGGTTACAGTCGGTCCGTGGCGCTCGGTCTTCCCTCGGTCCTTCCCAATCCCCAGCCGGCCATCGGGGAGCTGATCCGTCACGGCCGACCCACCTTCTCCTTCGAGTTCTTCCCCCCGAAGACCCCGCAGGGGGAGCGCCTGCTCTGGCAGGCCATCCGCGAGCTGGAGTCGTTGCGCCCCTCGTTCGTCTCGATCACCTACGGCGCGGGCGGTTCGACCCGGGACACCACGGTCGCGGTGACCGAGCGGATCGCCACCGAGACCACCCTGCTGCCGATGGCGCACCTCACCGCGGTCGACCACTCGGTCGCCGAGCTGCGGCACGTCATCGGCCGGCTGGCCTCGGTGGGGGTGCGCAACGTGCTGGCCGTGCGCGGCGACCCGCCCGGCAACCCGGGCGGCGAGTGGGTCAAGCACCCGGAGGGCGTGCGGTACGCCGAGGAGCTGGTCCGGCTGGTGCGGGACGCCGGCGACTTCAGCGTCGGGGTGGCCGCGTTCCCCTACAAGCACCCCCGCTCGCCCGACGTGGCCAGCGACACCGCGCACTTCGTCCGCAAGTGCCGGGCCGGGGCCGAGTTCGCGATCACCCAGATGTTCTTCGACGCCGACGACTACCTGCGGCTGCGCGACCGGGTGGCCGCCGCGGGCTGCGACACCCCGATCCTGGCCGGGGTGATGCCGGTGACCCAGCTGGGCACCATCGAGCGGTCCGTGCAGCTCTCCGGCGCGCCCTTCCCGCCCGCCCTCGCCGAGCGGTTCGCCGCGGTGGCCGACGACCCGGAGGCGGTCCGCCGGCTCGGCGTCGAGCAGGCCGGCGAGATGTGCGCGAAGCTGCTGGACGAGGGCGTGCCGGGGATCCACTTCATCACCCTCAACCGGTCCACCGCCACCCGCGAGGTCTGGCAGCGCCTGCGCGCCGACGCGCGGGTGTGAGCACCCGGCCCACGCCACCGCCGCCGCCCTTCTACGGTTGATCCGTGGTGGGCACACAGCTGAACTGGGACCAGTACGCGACCGCGTGGGCGCGGCTGCACGGCGGCTTCGACCCCCGGGTGGCCGCGCCGGTCGTCCGCGCCTGGCTGCGCTTCGCCTACCACGTGGGCTACATCCTGGGCCGGCTGCGGGTCGGCCCCACCCCGGTGACCGTGGTCGGGGTGCTGCTCTGCCTCTGCGTACCCCTGCTGGTGGGGCGGGCCGGCGACGGGCCGTTCCTGGGCGCGCTGTTCGTGCTGCTCGCGGCGGTGGCGGACAGCGTCGACGGCGCGGTGGCGGTGGCGACCAACCGCACCACCCGGCTCGGCTACGTCTACGACTCGGTGGCGGACCGGCTCGGCGAGGCCGCCTGGCTGACCGCGTTCTGGCTGCTCGGCGCGCCCGGGGCGCTGGTCGCGGCGGCCGGAGGGCTGTCCTGGCTGCACGAGTACGTGCGGGCCCGCGCGGTCTCGGCCGGCATGCGGGAGATCGGGGCGGTGACCGTCGGGGAGCGGCCCACCCGGGTGTGCGTGGCCCTGGTCGGGCTGGTGGTCGCGGGGCTCACCGGGCTGATCGACACCGACCTGACCGCCGGCACCATCACCATGGCCACCACGGTCTGGGTGCTGCTGGCCGGCTTCGGCCTCGGCCAGCTGCTGTCCGCCGTCCGCCGCGCCCTGATCGACGCCGACTGACCCCGCGTCCCGGCCGGGCTCCTACCAGGCCGGGCCGACGGCGTCGGCGACGATCTCCGCGGACAGCGCCACCATGGGCAGGCCGCCGCCGGGGTGGCTGGAGCCGCCGACCAGCCAGAGCCCGGCCACCGGGCCCCGGTTGGCCGGGCGGAGCAGCCCGCCCGCGGTGCCGTAGATCGCCCCGCCCGGCGCGCCCGTCGCCGCGTCCAGGTCGGCCGGGGTGCGGATCTCCCGGAACGCCAGCCGGTCCCGCACGTCCACGCCCCGCTCGGCGAGCACGTCGAGGATCCGGTCGGCGTACGCCTCGGCCAGCCCCGGCCGCCGCCAGTCGACCGCGCCCGCGGCCGTGCCGTGGCGGGCCGCGTTGACCAGCACGAACCACGCCTCGTGCCCGCCCGGGCGGACCGCCGGGTCGTCGGCCACCGTGACGAACACGGTGGGGTCGGGCGCGGGCCGGGCCCGGACGCCCCGCCCCGGGTCGCCGAAGACCGCGTCGAACTCGGCGTCGTGGTCGCGGGGGAAGAAGACGGTGTGGTGGGCCAGCCCGGAGTCGCCGCGGACGCCCAGCAGCAGCACGAACCCGGCCAGGCTGCGGTCGGTGAGCGCGGCCAGCCGGCGCGGGGTGGGCAGCAGGTCCCGGTAGAGGGTCAGCGCGTCGACGTTGGCCACCACGACGTCGGCGGGAACGGGGGCGGCCACCCCGGCGAGGCGTACGCCGTGGACCCGGCCGCCGGCCGCGTCGATCCGGGTGACCGTGGCGCCGGTCCGCACCACGACGCCGAGGTCCAGGCAGCGCGACAGCAGCGCGTCGGCCAGGGTGCCCAGCCCGCCGCGCAGGTACCAGCCGCCGTACGCCAGTTCGGCGTAGGGGACGGCGACCAGCGCGGCCGGGGCGCGGCGCGGGTCGGCGCCGGTGTAGGTGGCGTAGCGGTCCAGGAGCATCCGCAGCCGCGGGTCGGCCAGGTGCCGGCGGCCCAGCCCGCGCAGGGTGCGGCCGGGGCCGATGGCGGCGAGGTCACCCAGCCGCCAGGCCAGCGCGGCCAGGTCGCGGGGGGAGTCGACGGTGCGGCGCAGCACGTCCCGGTGCGAGGCCGCCCACACCCGGCCGGCCCGCCGCCAGAGCCGCTGCCAGTCGGCGGCGGCGCGGTCGCCGAACGCCGCGCCGACGCGGGCGGTGAACTCGGCCGGGTCGGCGCAGGAGTCCAGGGTGGGGCCGCCGTCGGGGAAGACGTGCCGGACGATCGGGTCCAGCGGCACCAGGTCCAGGTATTCGTCGAGCTTCGCGCCGGTCGCCTCGAACAGGTCGTGGAACACCTGCGGCAGGGTGACCAGGCTCGGCCCGGTGTCGAAGTGCCACGACCCCTCGGGGGTGTCGTGCCGGTGCCGGCCGAGCTTGCCGCCGACCGTGCCGGCCCGTTCGAGGACGGTGACCTCGTGCCCGGTGACCGCCAGCCGGGCGGCGGCGGCCAGGCCGCCCACGCCGGCGCCGATGACCACGATCCGCGCCATGCCGCCGCCTCCTAGCTGATCGGGCGACCCCGCCAGGTGAGCCGGCGTCGCTTCCGCAGATGGTACGACCGGAGGGTCAGCCAACCGAGGACCACGACCGACACGGGGTGTGCCAGCGCGTCGGGCCAGGCCCGCCCGCCGGTGGCGCGGGCGCTGACCGCCCGCCCGATCACCCCCAGCAGGTATGCGACGAGCGCCACCACCGACACCAGGGGAGCTGTCGCGGCGAGCCCGAGCGCGACCAGCGGGGGAGCGGTGTAGAGCAGGAGCAGCAGGGCCACCACCACGGCGGCGGCGGCCGGGTGCCCGAAGGAGGCCCAGAGCGACTTGGTGTAGCCGTCGCGCAGCTGCGGCCAGCTGTCGTACATCCGGCAGGCGGCCAGCCGGGACCCGTCGGCCAGGGCGATCCGGCCGCCGGACCGCTTCACGGCCCGGGCCAGCTCGATGTCCTCCAGGACCCGGTCGGCCACCGCGGCGTGCCCGCCGGCCCGCAGGTAGCCGGCCCGGTCCACGACCAGGAACTGCCCGCCCGCCGCGGCCAGGGACGGCCGCGGCGAGCGTTCCATCGCGCGCAGCGGCAGGAAGCTCAGCCACAACCACTGCAGCAGCGGCTGCACGAGCCGATCGGCCGCCGTCCGCACCACGATCCGGGGGTACGGCGACAGCAGCGTCGCGCCCGCCGCGCGCAACTCGGTCACCGCCGCCGCGACGGCGTACGGGGTGAGAACCACGTCGGCGTCGACGAAGGCCAGCACGGTCGGGGCCGGGTCGGCGCGGGTGGCGAGCTGCCAGCAGGCGTGCGGCTTGCCCAGCCAGCCGGGCGGCGGGGCGACCCCGGTGAGCAGGGTGACCCGGGGGTCGTCGCCGGCCACCGCGCGGACCACGTCGGCGGTGCCGTCGGTCGAGCCGTCGTCGAGCACCACGATCCGCAGCTCGGGCACGCCGCGCTGGGCGAGCAGCGCGCGCAGGCACGGGGTGACCCGGTCGGCCTCGTCGCGCAGCGGCAGCAGCACCGCCACCGCCTCGGTGACCTCGGCCGGGCCGGCGCCGGGGCGGCGCAGCCAGGCGGTGGCGTTGACGACGGTGTGCGCGGTGAGCACGGCGACCGCCGCGGCCAGGACCAGCGCGGGGATCATGCCGGCGCGTCGACGCGGGGGGTTGGTTCCGCCACCCCGGCGCCGGCCCGGCGCCGGGCGCGCAGCAGCGTGACCGCCAGCGGCACGGCGGCCACCGCCATCCCGGCCGCGCCCCAGGCCGCCGAGGCGGGCAGCCGGAGGAAGACCGCGTGCGCCAGCACGCTGGAGGCGTACGTCCACAGGTAGAGCGCGAACATCGGCGCGTCCCGCCCGTCGGTGCGGTCGACGGCCGGCCCGGCGAGCGGGCGCAGCGCGGCCGTCAGCAGCACCGCGAAGAGCAGCCAGCCGAGGTAGTTGCTGACCGGGATGCCGGGCAGGCCGGGCAGGGCCGGGACGGCGTCCCGCCAGCGCCAGTAGCCCTCGGCCACCATCTGTGGGTCGAGGAAGAGGTCCCAGGCGGCCAGCCCGACCGCGGCGAGGGCGATCCGGCCGGGGCGGGAGCGGGTGAGCCGGACCGCGGTGAGCCAGGCCGGCCAGGCCATCCAGGTCCAGGCCAGCGGGATGACCAGCGGCACCCCGGCCAGCTTCGGGCCCAGTTCGCCGGAGTAGTCGTAGCTGCCGAACGGGAAGCCGGTGGCCACGCCGAGCGCCTCGATCGCGAAGCCGCCGCCGGTGGCCACGGCGACCAGCGCGAGCGCGGTGCGCGTGCCCCTGGTGAGCAGGGCGTGCCCGACGGAGAGCAGCCAGCCGAGCCCGACGGTGGCCACGGTCAGCCCGGCCCGGGTCGCGCCGCCGGTGAGCGGGTAGCAGATCTGGGCCAGGACCAGGACGGCCAGCAGCGCCCAGGGCAGCCTGTTCCGGATCACGGACGGTCCTCGTTCCGCGACCGCGGGGCTCGCCACCCCGGTTCGCTCCTCGCGCTCACGGCGTGCCCGGTGCGGGGGCGCCGCCCGGGCCGGGCGGGGGCAGCGGCAGGTCCCGGCCCAGCACGCCGAACGGCCGCTCGTCGCCGGGGAAGTGGAAGTGGCGCAGGATGTCGACGAAACCGAACCGGCGGTAGAGCCGCCAGGCCCGGGACTTCTGCTCGTCGGCCTCCGGCGTGGAGAGCAGGGTGGTGCTCCCCTCGGCCATGGTGAGCAGCGCGCGCAGCTGGCCGGCGCCCAGGCCGTGCCCCTGCGCGGGCGGGCGGACGTGCAGCTCGACCACCTCGAAGCAGTGGGTCAGCCAGCGCTGCCGGGCCTCGCCGTCCAGCGCCCGGTGCACCTGGTCGTGCCACCACTGGCCGGCGGCGCCCAGGTAGCCGTACCCGAAGCCGGCCAGGTGGCCTTCGGAGGTCAGGCTGGCGACGGCGCGGAAGCCGGGACGGCGGACGTGGGTGGCGATGTAGCCGCGCCGGGCCTCCAGCAGGTCGGCGCGGTAGCCCATCGCCTCGCCGTAGACGGCCACCACGTCGTCCAGCCGCCGGACCAGATCGTCCGGCGTCCACCGCACCAACCTCATGCGTTCCCTCTCGCCGCTTCCGGGCCGCTCCCGGTGGCGACCCATCCCAGCACCGCGCGGTCGCCGACCACGTCGGCCACCGCGAACCGCGCGAACAGTTCCTCCGCGTACCAGCCCTCGGTGGGGGTGCGGGTGATCGCGGCCCGGTGCTCCGGGTGACGGTACGCGAACGCGACGAGGTCCGCCGCGTCGCGCCACACGCTCACCGTGCCCTGCCAGCCGAGCGGGGCCTCGCCGACGCCGAACCGGGCGAGCAGCCCGGGCGCGGCGTGCAGGGCGGCGGCGACCGGCGGGATCGCCCGCCAGAAGGTGACCGCCCGGCGGGCCCGCAGCCGGGCCCGGGTCAGCGCCAGCACCGGCCCGGCGACCCGCCCGCCGGACGGCTCGCCGAACGGCCGGTGGCCGGACCACTCGCCCCGGCTGGTCAGCGGGCGCAGCTCCACCCGTACGCGGGCGCGGGCGAGCCGGGCCCAGGAGCGGCCGACCGGGGAGGCGTCGAAGCCGGCCGCCGCGGCGGGGGAGTCCCACACCACCAGGGCGGCCCACCGGGTCAGGTCGGTGTCGCCGGGGCCGAAGCCGGTGCCGGTCCCGGTGCCGAGCAGCTTGGCGAAGCGGACGCCGGGCATCCGGCGCAGCCGCGCCGGGTGGGTCGCCATCCGGGCCAGCGCCCGGGGGACGGCCGTGCGGGGGATCCGCCACACGTGCAGCGTGACGAGCTCGGGAGTCACGCCACCTCGTGCGGGGTGCCGGCGGTGAGTCGCAGCAGCTCCGCGTGCGTGGTGGGGAAGACCGCCTGCGGCACGCCACCGGCCGCCCACACCTCGTCGTACGCCGCCAGCGCGGTGTCCACGATGGTGCGCAGCGGCTGCGGGTGACCGACCGGGGCGACCCCGCCGATCACCTGCCCGGTGTGCCGCTTGACGAATTCGGGGGTGGCCCGGCGCAGGTGGGTGACCCCGAGGGACGCGGCCAGCCCGGCGGTGTCCACCCGGTGCGCGCCCGAGGTGAGCACCAGCAGGGGCGCGTCGTCGGCGTCGAAGACGAGCGAGTTGGCGATGGCGCCGACCTCGACGCCGAGCGCCTCGGCCGCCGCGGCGGCGGTGTGCACGGCCTCGGGCAGCAGGCGGACCTGGCTCGGGCCACCGGAGCCGTCCCGCGCGCCCGCGTCGTCGAGCGCCCGCTGCACCGCCTGCACGTTCGGGTGTGGCTGCATGCCGTTCATTCTCCCCACCGCGCCCGCCCCGCCGCGCCCGGTCCCACCCCGGGCGCGTCGATCATGACGTTGTTGCGCCGGCCGTCGGCGTGTCGCGACAACAACGTCATGATCGACGGGGTGCGCGGGCGGCGACGAGCGCCTCGATGCCGTCGAGGATCCGGGCCAGGCCGAAGTCGAGGGCCGCGTCGGTGGCCTGCGGGTCGGTGTCGCGCAGGGCGGCGTCCAGCGCCGGGAACCGCTCCTCCCGGCCGCGGATGAGGGCACCGAAGGCGGCCTCCCGGCCCGCGCCGGGCGCGTCGTCCGGCGCCGCGTGCTGGGCCAGGTTGCGGGCGTGCCCGACCAGCAGCACCGCGACGTCGAGCTGCTCGGCGCCGGTCAGCCCGGTGCCGGCGAGGGCGGCGACCACCCGTTCCAGCCAGGCCAGCTCGTTCGGGCCGGGCAGCCGGGGGCCGGCGGTCGCCGTCTGGGCCCACGGGTGCCGGCGGAACCGGTCGAAGAGCTGCCGGGTCCAGTCGTCGAGCTGGCCGCGCCAGTCGGCCCCGGCCGGGGGCGGGGGCGGCTCGCCGACCGCCGTCTCCAGCATGAGCGCCACCAGTTCGGCGCGGCCGGGCACGTACCGGTAGAGCGCCATCTTGGTGACGTCCAGCGACTCGGCGACCCGCTGCATGGTCAGCCCGTCGAGCCCGTCGGCGTCGGCGATGGTGATGCCGGCGCGGGCGATCGCGGCGAGGGTGAGGGTGGGGCGCGGCCCGCGCCGGGGACCGGTCGGGGTCCCCCACAGCAGCTCCCGCAGCCGGCCCTGGTCGACGCCACCGGTCTCCACGATCACCTCTCTTGTCCTCGCTCCAAAACTGTGTCTAGAGTACTCTGTATCCGAGGGACACAGTTTAGGACGGGGAATGACATGCCCAACTCACTTCGCGGTTTCCGCGTGCTCGTCTCCGGCGCCGGGGTCGCCGGCCCGGCGGTGGCCTGGTGGCTGACCCGGCACGGGGCCGAGGTCACCGTCGTCGAGGCCGCTCCCGCGCTGCGGACCAGCGGCTTCGCGGTCGACTTCCGCGGACCCACCCACCTGGGCGTGCTCGCCGCCATGGGCGTGCTCGACGAGTTGCGCGCGGTGCAGACCCACGCCGGCGCCATGAGCCGGGTGGACGAGCACGACCGGGAGATCTTCCGGCTGCCGGCCGAGTTCGCCGGCGGCGAGCTGGAGGTCCTCCGCCGGGACCTGTCCCGGATCCTCCACGAGCACGGCGCCGACCGGGTCGGGTACGTGTTCGGCGACCGGATCACCGCGCTCACCGAGACCCCCGACGGGGTGCGGGTCGACCTCGCCCGGGGCGCCTCGCGCACCGTCGACCTGGTGATCGGGGCGGACGGGCTGCACTCCGGGGTGCGGCGGCTGGCGTTCGGGCCCGAGTCGGCGTACGTCCGCCACCTCGGCTACCACCTGGCCGGCTGGGACGTGCCCGACGACGGCTACGACGTCGTCCCCCGGCAGTACAACGTGCCCGGCCGGATGGCCAGCGTGGCCGCCGACCAGCGCGCCCCGGGCCGGGCGGGCGCCCTCGTCGTGTTCGCCTCGCCCCGGCAGGACCACGACCGGCTCGACCTCGACCGGCAGAAGGCGTTGATCACCGACGCCTTCGCCGGGCTGGGCTGGCACGTGCCCCGGCTGCTGGCCGGCCTGCGCGCCGCGCCCGAGCTCTACTTCGACGCGATCGCCCGGGTCAGCGTGCCCCGCTGGCACACCGGCCGGGCGGTGCTGCTCGGCGACGCGGCCTGGGGGGTGACCCTGGGCGGGATGGGGGTGGGCACCGGGCTCGTCGGGGCGTACGTGCTCGCCGGTGAGCTGGCCCTGGCCGGCGGTGACCACCGGGTGGCGCTGCCCGCGTACGAGCGGCGGATGCGGGGCTACGCCGGCCGCTGGCAGCGCGGCGCCAGCCCCGGCCACTTCCTCGCCCCGGCCACCGGCTGGGGGCTGTGGCTGCGCGACCGGCTGCTGTCCACCCGCCCGGTCCGGTCGCTGCTGGTCCGCAGCACCGACTCGCTGGCCACCGAGGCCGACCTGCCCGACTACGCGGCGCGGGTCTGAGCCGCCGGGGTGCGCGCCCGGAGAATCCGGTCGTCTCCCGGCGCGCCACACGTTGCGTTTTCGTCGTAGGGGAGGTGTACTGTCAGAGCAGTTAGAACGAGTGTTCGATTCAGTCGTACGCTCGTTCCAACGTCCGGGAGCGGTGTTTCGCGGCTCCGGCTCCCGGGAGGTGCGGTTCCGCGGACCGCACCGGGCTCCGGACAGTCGCGAGTCCGGACCCGTCAAGGCAGGATCGTCGCCCGCCGCCCACGACCCCCGGGCGGCGGGCGACGGACCCGCCGGTACGCCGGCCGGGTGTGGTGTGGGGAAGCGTCCACACCCGGCCGGCCCCCACCTGGTGCGTCTTCCTCCGCACCGCCCGTTCCGGGCGTCCCGGGCGACGGTTCCCCGTCGCGCGGCCGCCCCGCCCCGGCCCACGCGGAGGAGAGACCATGTCGACCAGTCCGGCCCAGGCGCCCACGGTGCCCGCGCACGTGCTGCCGCACCGCACCCCCGCCCAACTGCTCGTGGTGGCCCGCCACGGGCTGGCCGAGGCCGCCCGGACCCGCCCCGACGGCCTCCGGTACGCCGCCGCCCACCTCGCCGCGCTGCGCGCCGCCGCCGCCCTGCTGGCCGCCCGCGCCCGCCCCGCACCGACCCGGCGCAACCGGATCACCAGCGTCTGGGTGCTGCTCGCCGCCGTCGCCCCCGAGCTGGACGAGTGGGCCGCCTACTTCGCCGCCGGGGCCAGCAAGCGGGCCGCCGCCGAGGCCGGCATCCCCCGGGTGGTCACCGCCCGGGAGGCCGACGACCTGCTCCGCGCCGCCGAGGAGTTCGTGACCGTGGTGGAGACCGCGCTCGGCCTGGCACACCAACCGGCGCTCGACGAACCGCACCGGCCGCTCCGGCTCGGCGTGCCTGACGCCCTGCCGCGACCCGGAGCAGCCGCCGCCTGAGTCGCGGCGCCCGGCCACCACCGGCGGGACCCCGGGTGGCCGGGCGCCGCTCCCGGCGGCGGCGAGCACGCCGCGCCGGGTCGCACGCGCGTCCCGCACCGCACGATCCAAGCACCATCCACGGGCCGGTGCCCGTGGTGAACAGATGACGGGGGGTAGGTCCGATGGCGGGCCGCATGGTGGTCGGTTCCGCCGCCCTGGCCGAGCTGGTACGCCCGGCCAGCGCGCCCGACCCGGCGGGTGGCCACCGGGTGCTCCCCGTCCGTCCCGAGCTGACCGGGCTGCTGCCCAACCGCGGGCTGCGGCGCGGCAGCACCATCGCGGTCGGCACCGGCCAGCCCCGACGCAGCGGCGCCACCTCCCTGATCCTCGCCCTGCTCGCCGAGGCGTCCCGGGCCGGCTCGTGGTGCGCCGTGGTCGGCGTGCCCACCTTCGGGGCGGGCGCGGCGGCCGAGGCGGGCATCGCCCTGGACCGGCTCGCCCTGGTGCCGAACCCCGGGCCGGAGTGGCCCACCGTCGTCGCCGCGCTCATCGACGGGGTCGACGTGGTGGTCACCGCCGTGCCGACCACGGTCTCCTCCTCGGTCGCCAACCGGCTGGCCGCCCGGGCCCGGCAGCGCGGCAGCGTCCTCGTCCCGTACGGCCGGTGGGACGGCGCGGACGTGACGCTCCAGGTGGTCCGCGGGGTCTGGGAGGGGCTCGGGCCGGGCCGGGGCCGGCTGCGCCGCCGGGAGGTGACCGTCTCGGCCCGCGGCCGGGGCGCGGCCGCCCGCCCCAAGGAGATCAAGGTCTGGCTGCCCGGCGACGAGCTGACCCGGGTGATCCCCCGGTCGACCGGCGGCGGCCCGGTCCGCGCCGCCGCGCCCCGGCGGTTCCGCGTGGTGGCCCCGGCCGCCGCTGCCGCCGTCCGGCCGCTCACCGTGGTCGGGTCGGCATGAGCGGTGCGCCGGCGCGGACCCTGCTGCTCTGGTGCCCGGACTGGCCGGTCCTCGCCGCCGAGATCGTCGACGGGGTGCCCGCCACCGACCCGGTCGCCGTGCTGCACGCCAACCGGGTGGTGGCCTGCTCCGAGCGGGCCCGCGCCGAGGGCGTCCGCCGCGGGCTGCGCCGGCGGGAGGCGCAGGGGCGCTGCCCCCAGCTCACCGTCGTCGACCACGATCCCGCCCGGGACGCCCGGGCGTTCGAGCCGGTGGTGGCCGCCGTCGAGGAGGTCGTCGCCGGGGTCGAGGTGATCCGTCCCGGGGCCTGCGCGCTGGCCGCCCGGGGGCCCAGCCGCTACCTGGGCGGCGAGGAGGCGGCGGCCGAACGGATCGTCGAGCACGTCGCCCAGACCTGCGCGGTGGAGAGCCAGGTCGGCATCGCCGACGGGGTCTTCGCCGCCGGGCTGGCCGCCCGGGACGGGCGGATCGTGCCTCCCGGCGGGACCCCGGAGTTCCTGGCCGGCCTGCCCGTCGAGGCGCTCGGCCGGCCCGCCCTGACCGACCTGCTGCGTCGGCTGGGCGTCCGCACCCTCGGCGACTTCGCCGCGCTGCCCGCCGGGGACGTGCTGGCCCGGTTCGGCTTCGACGGGGCGCTGGCCCACCGGCTCGCCGCCGGTCGGGACCACCGGCCGCTCGCGGTCCGGCAGCCCCCCGCCGACCTGACCGTCACCGCCGACCACGACGAGCCGATCGACCGGGTCGACGCCGCGGCGTTCGCCGCCCGGACGCTGGCCGAACAACTGCACGAGCGGCTGGCCGCGCACGGGCTGGCCTGCACCCGGCTCGGCATCGAGGCGGTCACCGCGCACGGCCAGGAGCTGCACCGGGTCTGGCGGCACGACGGCCTGCTCACCGCCGCGGCCATCGCCGACCGGGTCCGCTGGCAGCTCGACGGCTGGCTCTCCGGCAGCAACGGCCGGGGCGGCGCCCGCCCGGCCCGCCCCACCGCCGGGATCATCCGGCTGCGGCTGGTGCCGGCCGGGGTTCTCGCGCAGGCCGGCCTGCAACCCGGCCTGTGGGGGGAGACGGGCGAGGAGCGGGAGCGGGCGCACCGCGCGTTGAGCCGGGTGCAGGGCATCCTCGGCCCCGAGGCGGTGGTCACCGCCGTGCTCGGCGGCGGGCGCTCCCCGGCCGACCAGGTGCGCCTGGTCCCGTGGGGCGACGAGCGCCTGCCCGCCCGCCCCGGCCCGCCACCCCTGCCGGCCGCCGAGCCCTCCCCGGCCGCGGGGCCTGTGCCGAGTGCCGGCCCTGTGCCGAGTGCGGGGCCTGCGCCGGCTGCCGGGCCTGCGCCGGCTGCGGGGCTTGGGTCGGCTGCGGGGCCTGGGTCGGCTGCGGGACTTGGGTCGGCTGCGGGACCCGCGCCGGCTGCGGCGCCTGTCCCGGCCGTCGCGCCGGCGGTGCCGACCGGGCGGCCCCGGGCCGGTGTGATGGCGCGGTCGGACCGGACGGGTGCGGTGGCGCGGCCGGACCGGGCCGGTGCGGTGGGGCGCTCGGGGGGCCGCCCGGCCCGCAGCGGTGGGGCGGCGCCGGTGCCGCCGTGGCCGGGGCGGATACCGCCGCCCGCGCCGGCCGTTGTCCTGCCCACCCCGCTGCTCGCCGCCGTGCACGACGCCGACGGCGAGCCCGTGGTGGTCAGCGCCCGGCTGGCGGTCAGCGCCGCGCCCGCCCGGCTGACCGTCGGCACCGGCCGGCCTGCCGAGATCACCGGCTGGGCCGGCCCGTGGCCGGTGGACGAGCGCTGGTGGGCGCCGGCCGAGGCCCGCCGCCGGGCCCGGTTCCAGGTCTGCCTGGCCGACGGGGCTGCCCTGCTGCTCGCGGTCGAGGGCGGCCAGTGGCTGGTGGAGGCGATCTATGACTGAGCGCCGTGCCTCGACTGCGCGTGCCTTGGTCGCGGGCCGTGCCTCGGCCGTGCTGCGTGCCTCGGCCGTGCTGCGTGCCTTGGTCGCGGGCCGCGCCCCGGCCGTGCGGCGCGCTCCGGCCGTGTGGCGTGCTCCGGCCGTGTGGCGTGCTCCGGCCGTGCGGCGCGCCCCGGCCGTATGGCGTGCTCCGGCTGTGTTGGCTGTGTGGCGTGCTCCGGCTGTGCGGCGTGCTCCGGTCGTGTGGCGCGCTCCGGCCGTGTGGCGCGCCGACGTGCCGAGCCGGCTCCTACCCGTCGGAGGCTACGAACTTGATGACGTGAACGGATCGCCATTGGCTCCCGCTCCTGCTCCTGCTTCCGTGATTCATCTGCGTCATCAAGTTCGTAGTCAACCAACAGTCACCTGCTGCCCGGCGGGGAGAGAACCAGATCCCGCGGCACCAGATCCCGCGGCACGAGGTCCCGCGGCACCAGGTCCCGCGGCACCAGATCCCGGAGGAATCCGGCCCCTGCCGAGGCCGCAACCGGTCACGATGTCGACGCGGGACCGCTCGGGAGCCGGCCGGTGAGCTTCCACAACCCGAAGATGCCCTGGTCGGAGCTGGAGCAGGTGCTCTCCGGGCGGCCCGACGGGCGGTCCGACGGGTGGTCCGGCAAGGGGCGGCCCCGGGGCGAGCGACACCTGCACGTGGTGGACCCGCTCGCGGTCGACGCCGACGGCGGCGACTCCCCGGCGTGGAGCCGCAAGCGGCAGGAGTACGCGCCGCCCGAACTGCCCCGCCCCGACGACGCGGTGCCCTACGCGGAGCTGCACGCGCACTCCAACTTCAGCTTCCTCGACGGCGCCAGCCACCCCGAGGAACTGGCCGAGGAGGCCGCCCGGCTGGGGCTCACCGCGCTCGCCGTCACCGACCACGACGGCTTCTACGGCGTGGTGCGTTTTGCCGAGGCGGCCCGCGCGCTGCACCTGCCCACGGTCTTCGGCGCGGAGCTCTCCCTCGGGCTGCCCGGCCCGCAGAACGGCGAGCCGGACCCGCACGGCGCGCACCTGCTGGCGCTGGCCCACGGCCACGAGGGGTACGCCCGGCTCGCCGCCACCATCGCCCGGGCCCAGCTCCGCGGCGGCGAGAAGGGCCGGCCGGTCTACGGCGAGCTGGAGGAGGTCGCCGCCGAGCTGCGCGACCACGTGCTGGTGCTCACCGGCTGCCGCAAGGGGCACGTGCCCGGTGCGCTGCTCGCCGAGGGCGTCGACGCGGCGGCCCGGGAGCTGGACCGGCTCACCGCGCTCTTCGGCGCCGAGACGGTGGCGGTGGAGCTGACCGACCACGGCCACCCGCTCGACGCCGACCGCAACGACGCGCTGGCCGAGCTGGCCGCCGCGGCGGGGCTGCCCACGGTGGCCACCAACAACGTGCACTACGCCACCCCGGGGCGGCGCCGGCTGGCCACCACCGTGGCGGCGGTGCGGGCCCGGCGCAGCCTCGACGAGATCGACGGCTGGCTGCCCGCCGCCGCCACCGCCCACCTGCGCAGCGGCGCGGAGATGGCGGCGCGGTTCGCCGCGTACCCGGGTGCGGTGGCCCGGGCCGCCGAGTTCGGCGCGGAACTCGCCTTCGACCTGCAACTGGTCGCGCCGCAGCTGCCGGCGTACCCGGTGCCGCCAGGGCACACCGAGATGAGCTGGCTGCGCCACCTCACCATGGCCGGCGCCCGGGAGCGCTACGGCCCGCCCGAGGCGCACCCGGAGGCGTACGCGCAGCTGGAGCACGAGCTGCGGATGATCGACGACCTCGGCTTCCCCGGCTACTTCCTGGTGGTCTACGACATCGTCGCGTTCTGCCGCGAGCAGGACATCTACTGCCAGGGCCGGGGCTCGGCGGCCAACTCGGCGGTCTGCTACGCCCTGCGGATCACCAACGTGGACGCGGTGCGGCACCGGCTGCTCTTCGAGCGGTTCCTCGCCCCCGAGCGGGACGGCCCGCCCGACATCGACGTGGACATCGAGTCCGACCGCCGGGAGGAGGTGATCCAGCACGTCTACGCCCGGTACGGCCGGGAGCACACCGCCCAGGTCGCCAACGTCATCTCCTACCGGCCGAGGTCGGCGGTGCGGGACGTGGCCAAGGCGTTCGGTTTCTCGCCCGGGCAGCAGGACGCCTGGAGCAAGCAGATCGACCGCTGGGGCTCGGTCGCGGCGGTCGACGTGGAGGACATCCCCGAGCAGGTGGTGGCGTACGCCAACGAGCTGCAGACGTTCCCCCGGCACCTGGGCATCCACTCCGGCGGCATGGTGATCTGCGACCGGCCGGTGATCGAGGTATGCCCGGTCGAGTGGGGCCGGATGCCCGGCCGCAGCGTGCTCCAGTGGGACAAGGACGACTGCGCCGCCGTCGGCCTGGTCAAGTTCGACCTGCTCGGCCTCGGCATGCTCTCCGCGCTGCACTACGGCTACGACCTGATCGGGATGAGCCTGGACCTGGGCGACATGACCCTGGACGACCCCGAGGTCTACGACATGCTCTGCCGGGCCGACTCGGTCGGGGTGTTCCAGGTGGAGAGCCGCGCCCAGATGGCCACCCTGCCCCGGCTCAAGCCCCGCGAGTTCTACGACCTGGTGGTGGAGGTGGCGCTGATCCGGCCGGGCCCGATCCAGGGCGGGTCGGTGCACCCGTTCATCCGGCGCAAGAACGGCCAGGAGCCGGTGACCTTCGCGCACCCGCTGATGCGCAACGCGCTGGAGAAGACCCTCGGCGTCCCGCTGTTCCAGGAGCAGCTCATGCAGCTCGCCATCGACCTGGCCGGCTTCGACGCGGCCGGGGCCGACCAGCTGCGCCGGGCCATGGGGGCGAAGCGCTCGGTGGAGCGGATGGCGCAGATCGCCGACCGGCTCTACGCCGGGATGGCCGAGCGGGGCATCACCGGCGAGCTGGCCGACGACGTCTACCGCAAGCTCACCGCGTTCGCCAGCTACGGCTTCCCGGAGAGCCACGCCATGAGCTTCGCCTACCTGGTGTACGCCAGCTCCTGGCTGAAGCGCTACCACCCGGGCCCGTTCCTGGCCGCGCTGCTCAACGCCCAGCCGATGGGCTTCTACTCGCCGCAGACCCTGGTCGACGACGCCCGCCGGCACGGCGTCGAGGTCCGCCGGCCGGACATCAACGCCAGCGGCGCCAAGGCGGTCCTGGAGTCCACCCCGGAGACCCGGTGGGGGAGCCAGCCGGGCGAGCCGCCGCACGCCTGGGGGCTGGGCGGCCCGGCGGTCCGGCTGGGGCTGTCGGGCGTGCGTACCCTCGGCGACGACGTGGCCGAGCGGATCGAGGCGGAGCGGACGGCCCACGGGCCGTACCGGGACATGCCGGACCTGGCACGCCGGGTCGGCCTGACGGCGGCGCACCTGGAGGCGCTGGCCACCGCGGACGCCTTCGCCTGTTTCGGGCTGACCCGGCGGCAGGCCCTCTGGGCCGCCGGCGCGGCGGCGCAGGACCGGCCGGGCCGGCTGCCCGGCACGGTGACCGGCACGGCCCCGCCCACCCTGCCCGGGATGGAGGCGGTGGACCGCCTGGTCGCCGACGTCTGGGCCACCGGCCTGTCCCCGGAGAGCCACCCGGCCCGGTTCATCCGGGACCGGCTGGACGCCCTCGGCGCGGTGCCGATCGCCCGGCTGGGCCGGGTGGAGCCCGGGCAGCGGATCCGGGTCGGCGGGATCGTCACCCACCGGCAGCGACCGGCGACCGCCGGCGGGGTCACGTTCCTCAACCTGGAGGACGAGACCGGCATGCTCAATGTCACTTGCTCCCCGGGGCTCTGGCAGCGCTACCGTCGAGTCGCCCGCACCAGCGGCGCGCTGGTGGTGCGGGGCCGGTTGCAGCGGCACGAGGGTGTCACCAGCCTCACCGCGGACCGGCTGGACGCGATCGAGCCGCCCGTCACGCCGGCGTCCCGGGATTTCCGGTGAGTGGAGTGATCCACATTACGGTTTCCGGGCCCGCGAGGCGGGAGACTCCCGGCACGGGTGGGCAGAGTGGCCCACCCGGGTATGGGGGATGAAACCGATGACCTTTCACAGCACGTACCCCGGTGGCGTGGCGAACGCCCGGCGGACCCGGCTCGGCGCCGGCTGGGCGCCCACCCACGAGGTGGAGCCGCGGGAATACCAGGTGACCGACGGGCCGGTGGCCAACGCCCAGCGGTCCCGCGCCGAGGAGGACCCCGCCGGAGGTGGCGAGTCCTGACCCGGGGCCCGGGGGTGACTAGGCTCGGCGGCGTGGACCGGACCCGAACCCTGACCCCCCGCACCGCCGTCATCTGGGCGGTGCTCCGGGCCGAGCTGGACCGGCGGGCCGGCGAGCGGCTCACCGTCCTCGACGTCGGCGGCGGGACCGGCGGCTTCGCCGTCCCGCTCGCCGAGGCCGGCCACCAGGTCACCGTCGTCGACGCCAGCCCCGACGCGCTCGCCGCGCTGACCCGCCGGGCCGCCGAGGCCGGGGTCGCCGAGCGGGTACGCGCCGTGCAGGGCGACGGCGACGCGCTCGCCGGGCTGGTCGAGCCGGCCACCGCCGACCTGGTGCTCTGCCACTCGGTGCTGGAGGTCGTGGACGACCCCGCCCCGGTGGTGGCCGCGCTGGCCGCCGCCCTGCGCCCCGGTGGCGCGGCCAGCGTGCTGGTCGCCGGCCGGGCCGCCGCCGTGCTGGCCCGGGCCATGAACGGCCACCTGGACGTGGCAGCCGCGCTCGCCGCCGACCCGGCCGGCACCGCCGGCCCCCGGGACACCCTGCGCCGCCGCTACGACGCCGACGAGGCCACCGCGCTGCTCGCCGCCGCCGGCCTCACCGTCGAGGAGATCCACGGCGTACGCGTGTTCGCCGACCTCCTCCCGGCCGCCGTGGCGGACGGCCAGCCCGCGGCGCTGGTCGAGCTGGAACGGGCCCTGGCGGCCCGACCGCCGTACCGCGACCTCGCCGCCCAGCTGCACCTGTTCGCCCGCCGCCCGGCATGACCGGCCCGGCGGTGGATCCGCTCGACCGGGTCGCGCCCCGCTACGGCGGCGGCAGCCTGGCCGACGTGCTGCCCAGCGCGCTCGCGCTGCTCGGTGTGCCCGGCGCCGCCGACCTGCTCGGCCTGGCGCCCCGGCTGGCCGGGGTGCGCCGGATCGCCGTGCTGCTGGTCGACGGGCTCGGCTGGTACCAGATCCCCACCGCCGCCCCGTACGCGCTGACGCTCGCCGGGCTGGCCGCCACGGTCGGCGTCCCGCTCACCGCCGGCTTCCCCTCGACCACCCCGACGAGCCTGGTCAGCCTCGGCACCGGCACCCCGTCCGGCGCGCACGGGGTGCTCGGCTTCAAGGTGCGGGTGCCCGGCACCGACCGGGTGCTCAGCCACATCGAGTGGGCCGGCGACCCGGAGCCGCTGCGCTGGCAGCCCGTCGCCACCTGGTACGAGCGGGCCCGCGCGGCCGGGGTGGCGGTCACCGTGGTGAGCCGCCCCGAGTACGGCGGCAGCGGCCTCACCCTGGCCGCGAACCGGGGCGGCGACTACCGGGGCGCGGCCGGCGCCGACGCGGTGGCCGAGCGGATGCTCGCCGCGCTGTCGGCCGGTTCCGGGCCGACCCTGGTCTCCGGCTACCACCCCGACCTGGACCGGCACGGGCACCTCAGCGGCGTGGACTCCGCGCCGTGGCGGCTGGCCGCCGCCGAGGTGGACCGGCTGCTCGCCCGGCTGGTCGACGGGCTGCCGCCGGACGCCGCGCTGCTGGTCACCGCCGACCACGGGCAGCTCGACGTGCCCGACGAGCACCGGATCGACCTGGACACCGACCCCCGGCTGCGGGCCGGCGTCCGGGTGGTGGCCGGCGAGCCCCGGGTCCGCTACCTGCACGTCGAGCCGGGCGCCACGGCCGACGTGGTGGCCGCCTGGTCGGCGGTGCTGGACGGCGCCGCCCGGGTGCTCACCCGGGCGGAGGCGGTGGCCACCGGCTGGTTCGGCCCGGTGCCGGAGGCGCACCTGGGCCGGATCGGCGACGTGGTGGTGGTCTGCCGCGGCACGTACGCGGTGGTCGCCACCCGCTCGGAGAAGCCGATCGAGTCCCGGCTGGTCGCGTACCACGGCGCGGACACCGCGGCCGAGATGACCATCCCGCTGCTCGTGGTCCGCGGCTGACCCGACGGGGGCCGATCGGCCGGCGGGACTGTCGGACCGGGCGGCTAGCCTGCGGGGATGGGCCGCAGCCAGTCGTTGCCCCGGGGCGGTGATCCGCGCTTCGGGCCGGACGCCGACGACACCGGCTGCCCGATCCTGCACGTCGACATGGACGCGTTCTTCGCCTCGGTCGAGGTGCGCCGCCGCCCCGAGCTGCGCGGCCGCCCCGTCGTGGTGGGCGGCATCGGGCCGCGCGGGGTGGTCAGCTCGGCCAGCTACGAGGCCCGCCGCTTCGGCGTCCGCAGCGCCATGCCCACCGCGCGGGCCCGGGCGCTCTGCCCGCAGGCGGTCTACCTGCCGCCCGACTTCGCCGCCTACTCGGCCGCGTCCCGGGCGGTCATGCGGATCTTCCGCGACGTCACCCCGCTGGTCGAGCCGCTCTCGCTGGACGAGGCGTTCCTCGACGTGGCCGGCGCCCGGCGGCTCTTCGGCACCCCCACCGAGATCGCCCGGCTGATCCGGCGCCGGGTGTCCGAGGAGCAGGAGCTGACCTGCTCGGTCGGTGTGGCGTCGAGCAAGTTCGTGGCGAAGCTCGGCTCCACCCGGGCCAAGCCGGACGGCCTGCTCGTGGTGCCCGCCGCCCGGGTGCTGGAGTTCCTGCACCCGCTGCCGGTGGCCGCGCTGTGGGGGGTGGGGGAGCGGTCCGCCGAGGCGCTGCACCGGCTCGGCCTGCGCACCGTGCGCGACCTGGCCGAGGCGCCGCCGGGCCTGCTCCGCCGCGCGGTGGGCGAGGCGTCCGCCGGCCACCTGCACGAGCTGGCCTGGGGGCGCGACCCGCGCCGGGTCTCCCCGGAGCACGTGGAGAAGTCGATCGGCGCGGAGGTCACCTTCGACACCGACGTCACCGACCCGGCGGAGATCCGGCGCGCGCTGCTGGCCCTCGCCGAGAAGGCCGGCGCCCGGCTGCGCGCGGCGGGCCAGGTCGGGCGCACCGTGTCGCTCAAGGTGCGGCTGGCGGACTTCCGCACGGTCAGCCGCTCCCGCACGCTCGGTGTGCCCACCGACACCGCCCGGGAGATGTTCGACACTGCCTGGGCGCTGTGGACGGCCCTGGCCCCCGGCGAGCCGGTCCGCCTCGTCGGCGTCCGGATGGAGGGTCTGGCCGCCGCGGAGGAGACGCCGCAGCAGCTCACCCTGGGTGCGCCCGAGCGTGGCTGGCGGGAGGCGGAGGCGGCGGCCGACGCCGCGGCCGCCCGATTCGGGCGGTCCGTCATAGGTCCGGCGAGTCTTCTCGGGAAGCGTGATCCCCGGCGAGTCGAAAAACCGACCCGGCCGTAGGTCGTCCCGCTTTCCGACGCGCGAGCCCCCTCGTAGACTTGCGGGTAAGCAGCCGGTTGGCTGCCACGGTCTGTCGGCCCGCCCGGGTCGACCAACGTGACCGGGGAGGAGTGCCGTGCCGCTCTCGGAGCACGAGCAGCGGCTGTTCGAGCAGATCGAGCGGTCGCTTGCCGAGGACCCCAAATTCGCCTCGGCCGTGCGCGCCAGCGACCCGCGTTTCCACGCGCGGCGTCGCGTGCTCGTCGCTGCCGGCGTGGTCATCGCTGGTCTGGCCCTGTTGATCTACGGTGCCGTGATCAAGACGCCCCCGCTGGCCGTGGCGGGCTTTGTCGTCATGCTGGCCTCGTTGGGCTACGCGGTGCAGTCGCACCGCCGATCCCAGTCGCCCGACCTGCACGTGGTCGGCGGCACGACGAGCCGTCGTCGCCCCCGTGGTCGCAGCGGCCGCCGGGGCTCCTTCCTCGACCGGATGGAGGACCGCTGGCGGCAGCGCCCGGAGGGCCACCGCTGAGCACGCCCCGCCCCTGACCGGGCGGGTCCTCGCGACAGCGGATCGCCGGCACGCCCGGCGAGCGTTGTCGCTTCCGCGCGCCCCGATCCTCCTCGTTGACCCACGCGCCGGTGCCCGTGCGGTGGGGACCCGGTCCGGCCCGCCGGCGGGGGAGCGCCGGCGGGCGGAACCGGGTCAGCGGGCCGGCCGGCCCGCCAGGAAACGACGCGGGTCCCAGCGCAGCATCCGCTGTCGCACCTGCCCGGTCGTGGTGACCAGTCGGGTCGAGCGTTCGGTCAGGGCGGTCCGCCAGCGCAGCAGCACCGACGGCGGCAGCAGGGCCGCCAGCAGCCGGGTACGCCGGTCCGCCTGCCCGGCGAGGGCGCCGCGAACCGACCGCAGGGCCGGCTGCAGCCTCTCGCCGGTCAGCGGGTCGCGGGCGTAGCGGGCCCGCTCCTCGGCCCGGCCCAGCAGCCGGACCCCGGTCACCGCGGCGGCGTCCTCGACGAGCGTCTCCCGAACCAGCCGCTCGGCGGTCGTCCGGGGGGTCTCCGTGAGGTCCACCCGGACGTGGAAGTCGACAAGCGTGTCCAGCAGCTCGTCCCAGGCGGCGTGCGCGTCCGCGCGGGCCCGGTCGGCGTCCACGCCGACCACGATCTCGCGCGCCTCGCCCCGCTGCCCGGGCACGGCGGCCAGGGTGGTGGCCGCGGGCACGACCGCCCGGGCGCGCCGCCGCCGGCGCAGCGCGGAGCGGCGCAGGGCCGGCACCGCGAGCAGCACCAGCAGGGCGAGCGCCCCGGCCACCCACCACGGCCACACCGGGCTCTGCCGGGTCGGCCCGCCGTCGCCGACGGCCAGGCCCTGGTCGGCGTCCTTGTCGAGGCGATCCGGGTCGTCCGCGCCGGCCGACGGGTCGACGCCCCCGGGCGCGGTGGTGCTGCCCGGCGCCGGCGTGACGTCCTCGGGGGCGTCGGTGTCCGGGGCCCAGGCCGAGCGGACCGACCCCTGGACGCTCGCCGCCGGGGTGGCGTCGAAGGGCACCCAGTTCCCGCCGAGGAAGACCTCGGTCCACGCGTGCAGGTTCTTGTTGGTCAGCACGTACGTGCCGTCGCCGGAGTTGCTGCCGTTGCTGAAGCCGAACGCCACCCGGGCCGGGATGCCGGCCGACCGGACCAGCCAGGCCATCGCCGCGGCGTACTGCTGGCAGAAGCCCACCTTGGTGGCGAGGAAGTCGGTGATGTCCTCCCCGCTGGTGCCGCTGCGGGTCGACAGCGAGTAGGTGAACCCGTTCTCCACCGAGAAGTAGTCGTAGATCGCCCGGACCTTGTCGTAGTCGTTCGTGCGGCCCTTGACCAGCTGGTCGACGAGCCGGTCGACCGCACGGACGGACGGCGTGACGGTCTGCTGCGCCAGCACCGGGTCGTCGGCCGGCAGGGACGGCGCCGCGCGCAGCGCCGCCGGGCTGAACGTCGAGCGGACGTAGTCGAACGAGTAGCGCTTGCCCCGGGAGTTCTCCCGGTTGGAAAAGATGATCTGGAGATTCGCGTCGTAGAGCCAGTTGCCGCTCAGGTCCTCGGTCTTCACCGGCTCGGCGTACACGGGCAGCAGCGGCATGTTGAGGTTCTTGGTCACCTCCACGCTGGCCCGGTAGCGCTGCTGCTGCACGCCCCGGCCGCCGCGCGGGTCGGAGAGGTTCCGGTTGGCCGGCTTCCCGGAGGGCACCCGCACCCGGAAGCCGTCCGGCCGCAGCTCGTCGGCCACCCCGAAGCGCAGGTAGAACGGGGCCGGTTCGTTGGTGGTCACCTTGACCAGCTCGGTCACCTCGCTCTGGTTGAGCTGGCCGCTGAGCGCGGCGAAGAGGTCGATCCGGCCGGGGCTGCCGCCCTGGCCCGGACGCCCGTTGCCGGTGCCGGTGCCGTTGCCGACCGCGCTCATGAGCCCGCCGGTCATCCCGGGCACGGCCAGCGGCAGGGCCACCGCCAGGACGACCCCGACCACGGCCAGCCGGCGGCCCGCCGCGGCCAGCGGCGACGCCTCCCAGACGTCGACGTCGCGCCCCTCGCCGGTGAACCGGCGGCCGAACCGGCGCACCCGGTCGACGTTGTCGGTGACCAGCAGCCACAGGTAGCCGCAGGCGCCCACCACGAACGGGGTGGCGGGGACGCTGTCCACGTAGACCGCCACGGGCACCGAGTAGATGGCCAGCATGGGCAGCCCGGCCAGCGCCGGCCGGCGCAGCCCCACGGTGAGCACGTCGACCACCACGGCCACCGCGCCGATGCCGAGCACGGCGAGGAAGAGCAGCGAGTCCACGTCCGGCACCTGCACGCCGTAGGTGCGCATGTCCGACAGCGAGGCGCTCAGCAGCTCGCCGAAGTGGGCGAAGGTGGCCGGGGTGGGCACGAACGCGAAGAACTCGGTGCCGCCCGGGAAGACCCAGGTCAGGCCGAGTGTGAGACCGGTCAGCATGGCCAGCACCTGGCCCCACAGCGGCGCCCGGGCCAGCCGGCTCAGCGCGGCCGAGCCGGCCACCACGGCGACCACGATGGTGGCCTGGATGAGCCAGGTCCAGCGCTCGAAGATCGCCGACAGCGGGGCCGCCGCCAGCACGGTCGCCGCCGCGGCGACGAAGCCGAGGTTGCGGTGCGCGGTCACGGGTCCACCCTTCCGGTCATCGCACGCCTCCGGCCACCGTCTCGGCGAGGGCCGCCCGCAGGGCGAAGCCCTGCGACCCGCGGCCCGCCTGCGGCCAGAGCATCGGCAGCCGGTTGCCGTGCTCCACGCCGATGACCCGCCAGCCGCTCTGCAGCAGGGCGAGCGCGGCGGCGCCGTGCGCGTGCTCCGCCTCGGCCCGGGCCTTCGGCGGCAGGTTCAACCACGTGTTGCTGTCGAGCAGGAACGCCACACAGGTGGCGCCGTTGCCGCGCAGCCCGGCCAGCAGCTCGGCCTCGGCGGTGCTCAGCGTGCCGAGCAGCGCGATGATCAGACCGCCGTCGGACCGCTGCCGGACCTGCTGCACCAGCGAGGTCAGCTCGCCGCGCTTGTCCAGGTGCACCTCGGCGAGGTGGTCGAGGAGCAGGCCCTCGCCGCCGGCCTCGGTGGCGTCCACGTCCGCGCCGGAACCGGTGACCAGCCGCAGCTTGTAGCCGGCCTGGCGCAGGTGCACCGCGATGCTGGCGGCCGTCGAGACCGCCCACTCGAAGCTCGCGGTGGGTCCCTCGCCCCGGTGCCCGGCGGCGCGGGTGTCCAGCACCACGGTGGCCCGGCTCTCCCAGGGCTGCTCCTCCCGGCGCACCATCAGCTCGCCGGTGCGGGCCGTCGACTTCCAGTGCACGCGGCGCAGGTCGTCGCCCATCCGGTATTCCCGGGTGGCCGCGTCGTCCTCGCCGTGCACGGCCACCGAGCGGGCCCGGCTGTCGCCGCTGCCCGCGTACTCGCCGGGGAGGCGGACCGGTGGCAGCGGGGTGACCTGCGGGATCACGGTGAGGTGGTCGGTGCTGGGGAAGGCCCGGCTCAGCTCGCAGAGCCCGAACGGGTCGGTCAGCCGGATCACCAGCGGCCCGACCTCGTAGCGGCCGCGCACGTCGGCCCGGACCGTGTAGGCCACCGAGCTGGCCTGGTGGGCGCCGAGGCGCTCCAGCACCACCCGGGGGCGGCTGCCGAGCGCGTAGGGCAGCCGGTCCTCCAGCAGCAGGGTGCCGGTGGGCAGCCGGGACAGGTTCTGCAGCCGCAGCACCACCCGCGAGTTGGCCCCGACCGGCACCCGGTGCGGCTCCAGGGACCGGTTGCAGGCGAGCTTGTAGCGGCTGCGCCCGACGTAGGCCGCTGCGAGCAGCGGCAGGATGGCGAGCAGGACGGCCACCCGGAGCAGGTCCTTCTCGCCCAGGATGGCGGCGGAGATCGCGGCGGCCACCGCGGCCGCCAGGAAGGATCGGCCGCGGGTGGTCAGCCCTCGCAGGCCGTCGCGCACCTCACGGCCTCCGCGGCTCGTACGGCCCGCGACCCGTGGTGCCGGGCCGGGTGTCGTAGGGGGAGCGCTTGCGGTCGTGCGGGAGCGGGAGGCGGTGCACCAGCTCGGCGACGATCGCGTCGGTGGTGCGCCGGGCCAGCTGCGCGTCGGCGGTCGGGATGATCCGGTGCGCCAGCACCGGCACCGCGAGGGCCTGGAGGTCGTCGGGCAGGACGTAGTCGCGGCCCTCCAGGGCGGCGACCGCGCGGGCGGTGCGCAGCAGCTGGAGGGTGGCCCGCGGGGACGCGCCGAGCCGCAGGTCGGGCGCCTCGCGGGTGGCGGTGACCAGGTCGATGGCGTACTGCTTGACGGCGTCGGCGACGTGCACCTGCCGGACGTGGCCGATCAGCCGGCGGACGGTCGCCGCGTCGGAGACCGGCCGCAGCTCGTGCAGCGGGTCGTTGCCGCCGTGACCGTCGAGCATGGCCAGCTCGGCGCCCGCGTCCGGGTAGCCCATCGCGATCCGGGCGGTGAACCGGTCGCGCTGCGCCTCCGGCAGCGGGTAGGTCCCCTCCATCTCGATCGGGTTCTGCGTCGCGACCACCATGAACGGGGTCTGCAGCTGGTAGGTCACGCCGTCGACGGTGACCTGCCGCTCCTCCATGCACTCCAGCAGCGCCGACTGGGTCTTCGGCGAGGCCCGGTTGATCTCGTCGCCGACGACCAGGTTGGCGAAGACGGCGCCCGGGCGGAACTCGAAGTCGTGCGTCTCCTGGTTGTAGACGCTGACGCCGGTGACGTCGCTGGGCAGCAGGTCGGGGGTGAACTGGATCCGGCGCACCGAGCAGTCGATCGACCGGGCCAGCGCCTTGGCCAGCTTGGTCTTGCCGACGCCCGGCACGTCCTCGATCAGGAGGTGGCCCTCGGCGAGCAGCACCGCCAGCGCGAGCCGGACGGTTGCCGTCTTGCCCTCGATGACCTGCTCGATGTTGGCCACGATGGCCTCGCTGGCGGCGCGGAACTCGTCGTGCGGCAGCAGACCGCCCACCTCGTCCCAGGTCTGTTGTGTCACGGGCCTCCTCCTCGTCGCCGGACGGCAGCTCTGAATAGAGCACCTGGACCCGCCGTTGGGTTCGCGACGCCGAGCCTCTTCTGCCGCAGAAATCTCACTGGTCTCTCAGGCTAACCATGTTTCTCGTTGTCGCCGACCCCCGCAGGCGGTCGGCCGGTTACGCCCGGAATATTCGCCGGACCGGGGGACGTGTGGCCGGCTCGCACCCGGGTAGCCCCGTCCCGGTTCCTGTTCACCGGGTGGGTCGCCCGGCACCGGCCGTACCCGCCGGGGGACCCCGACGGGCCACGCCGTCCCACGCGGCGGGCAACGGGCGCGAGGCGCGACCCGCCGACGGGGTACACTGCGGGTCATGGCCGGAGTCTTCCTGCTTCTTACCGAGCCGTGCTGATGCGCTGAGCGCGCGACAGCACGGCGGCCCCTCCTGCGCGAGGGGCTTTTTTGTGCCCGCAGCAGACCTCCCACATCCGACATGACCCGCGCCGAGGAGACACGCCATGAGTGAGGCAGCCGCACCGGCGACCGACATTCCCCCGTTCCGGTACACCGCCGCCCTGGCCGCGGAGATCGAGCACCGCTGGCAGGACACCTGGGAGCGGGAGGGCACCTTCCACGCGCCGAACCCGGCCGGTCCGCTGGCCGACCCGACCCACCCGCGCGCGGGCGCCGAGAAGCTGTACGTGCTGGACATGTTCCCCTACCCCTCGGGCGCCGGCCTGCACGTCGGCCACCCGCTGGGCTACATCGGCACCGACTGCTACGCCCGCTACCAGCGGATGGCCGGGCGCAACGTGCTGCACGCCATGGGCTTCGACGCGTTCGGCCTGCCCGCCGAGCAGTACGCGGTGCAGACCGGCACCCACCCCCGCACGACCACCGAGGCCAACATCGAGCGGTACAGGGAGCAGCTGCGCCGGCTGGGCCTGGGCCACGACGAGCGGCGGTCCGTGGCGACCATCGACACCGACTTCTACCGCTGGACCCAGTGGATCTTCCTGCAGGTCTTCAACTCGTGGTACGACGCGGACGCGCGCAGGGCCCGCCCGGTCGCCGAGCTGATCGCCGAGTTCGAGGGCGGCACCCGTCCCACCCCCGACGGCCGGCCGTGGGCCGAGCTGACCGTGGGTGAGCGGCGGAAGATCGTCGACGACCACCGGCTGGCGTACGTCTCCGAGGCGCCGGTGAACTGGTGCCCGGGCCTGGGCACCGTGCTGGCCAACGAGGAGGTCACCGCCGACGGCCGCTCCGAGCGGGGCAACTTCCCGGTCTTCAAGCGGAACCTGAAGCAGTGGATGATGCGGATCACCGCGTACGGGGACCGGCTGCTGGAGGACCTGGACAAGCTGGACTGGCCCGAGCCGATCAAGCTGCAGCAGCGCAACTGGATCGGCCGGTCGACCGGCGCGCACATCGACTTCCCGACCGAGCGCGGCCCGGTCCGGGTGTTCACGACCCGGCCGGACACCGTCTTCGGCGCCACCTACATGGTGCTGGCTCCCGAGCACGAGCTGGTCGACGTGCTGGTGCCGGCCGCCTGGCCGGAGGGGACCCGGGACGCCTGGACCGGCGGGCACGCCAGCCCGCGGGCCGCCGTCGAGGCGTACCGGAAGGCCGCCGCGGCCAAGACGGACGTGGAGCGGCAGGCGGAGACCAAGGAGAAGACCGGTGTCTTCGTGGGTGCCTGGGCGACCAACCCGGTCACCGGCGGGCAGATCCCGATCTTCATCGCCGACTACGTGCTGGCCGGCTACGGCACCGGCGCGATCATGGCGGTGCCCGCGCAGGACGAGCGGGACTGGGAGTTCGCCGAGGTCTTCGACCTGCCGATCGTGCGCACCGTGCAGCCGGCGGAGGGTTTCGACGGCAAGGCGTGGACCGGCGAGGGCCCGGCGATCAACAGCGCCGCCCCCGAGCGGGGCCTGGACCTGAACGGCCTGGGGGTGGCCGACGCCAAGGCGCGGATCATCGAGTGGCTGGAGGCCAACGGGCACGGCGCCGGCGCGGTGACCTGGCGGCTGCGGGACTGGCTGTTCTCCCGGCAGCGCTACTGGGGCGAGCCGTTCCCGATCGTCTACGACGAGACCGGGGCGCCGATCGCGCTGCCCGAGTCGATGCTGCCGGTCGAGCTGCCCGAGGTGGACGACTTCTCGCCGAAGACGTTCGACCCGGAGGACGCCGACAGCAACCCGGAGACCCCGCTGTCCCGGCGGCGCGACTGGGTGGAGGTGGAACTGGACCTGGGTGACGGGCCGAAGCGCTACACCCGGGAGACCAACGTGATGCCGCAGTGGGCCGGCTCCTGCTGGTACGAGCTGCGCTACCTGGACCCGACCGACTCGCGGCGCTTCGCCGAGCCGGAGAACGAGGCGTACTGGATGGGGCCGCGCGGTGCGGGCGACTGCGGGGGCACCGACCTGTACGTTGGCGGCGCCGAGCACGCCGTGCTGCACCTGCTGTACGCCCGCTTCTGGCACAAGGTGCTGTACGACCTGGGCCACGTCTCGTCCTTCGAGCCGTTCCGCCGGCTGTTCAACCAGGGCTACATCCAGGCGTACGCGTTCACCGACCCGCGCGGCGCCTACGTGCCGGCCGAGGAGGTCGTCGAGGTCGACGGCCGGTACTTCCACGGCGAGACGGAGGTCAGGCGCGAGTACGGCAAGATGGGCAAGTCCCTGAAGAACGTGGTCACCCCGGACGAGATGTGCGCGGCGTACGGCGCGGACACCTTCCGGGTCTACGAGATGTCGATGGGTCCGCTGGAGGTGTCCCGCCCGTGGGAGACCCGGGCGGTGGTCGGCTCGTACCGGTTCCTGCAGCGGGTCTGGCGGGCGGTGGTCGACGAGCAGACCGGCGCGCTGCGGGTCACCGACGCGCCGGCCGACGAGGCCACCCGGCGGCTGCTGCACAAGGTCGTCGACGGGGTCCGCGGCGACATGGAGGCGATCCGGTTCAACACCGCGATCGCCAAGCTGATCGAGCTGACCAACGGGCTGACCCGGCTGGCCGAGACCCCGCGCGAGGTGGCCGAGCCGCTGGTGCTGATGGTGGCACCGTTCGCCCCGCACATCGCCGAGGAGCTGTGGCGGCGGCTGGGCCACGACACCTCGCTGGCGTACGCGGACTTCCCGACCGCGGACCCGGCGCTGCTGGTCGCCGAGACGGTGACCTACCCGGTGCAGGTCAACGGCAAGGTCCGGGGCCGGGTCGAGGTGGCCGCCGACGCGTCCGAGGACGTGGTCCGCGCGGCCGCCCTGGAGGCGGTCGCCGGCCCGCTGGCCGGTAAGGAGCCGCGCAAGGTCATCGTGGTGAAGGGCCGGATGGTCTCGGTCGTCGCCTGACCGTTTCGATCGTCGGAGGCGCGTCCCTGCTCGGGCGCGCCTCCGGTGCCTGTGACCGGTCGCCGCCCCCGAGGACCCAGCGAGCGGTCACCGGGTGCCGAGGGCGGCCTCGACCGCCGGGCGGTGCCGGCCCAGCCACTCGTGCCAGCCCCGTACCGCATCGACCGCGCCGGCGGCGCGCAGCCGGCGCATGCCCGGCTCGTCCCGGTCGGCGCCGGCGTCGATGCCCCGCCAGGTGCCGTCGAGCTGGTCGAGCATGACGGCGACCAGCTCGCCGCGGGGCAGGGACACCCCGGGGGCCGCCGCCTCGTAGGCGTCGCACAGCAGCCGGCCGCGCCGGGCCAGCTCGGCCGGGTCCGCGTCGCCGCCCAGCGCGGCCCAGTGCCAGCCGGCGAAGGCCACGTCCTCGATCCGTCGGCCCGGCCCGGCCAGGTCCCAGTCCAGGAAGGCCACCGGCAGCGGCCCGGCCGGCGTGTCCCGGTAGACGGTGTTCTTCGGCGACAGGTCCCGGTGGCAGACCGTCTCCGCGTCGCCGGCCAGCGGGGTTCCGGCGCAGGCGTCGTGCAGCGCCCGGATCAGCTCGGCCAGCCGGGTCAGGGCCGGGTCGGCGAAGAAGGTGGGATCCTCCCGGTCGCGCCAGGGCACCCGCCCGGCGAGGTGGGTGAGCACCTGTCGGCCCTGCTCGTCCACCCCGAGGTGGCGCGGCGCCAGGCCGGGCACGGTCGTGGCCAGGTGCCGCAGCAGGGCGGTCACGAACCCGGCCCGCGCCGGGGGAGAGCGGCGTACGGTGTCGCCGATCCGGATCACCTCGGTGACGAAGCCGCCGGGCAGCCGCTCCTCCGCGGCGGCCACCTCAGCTCGGGCCCAGGCGGCGGTGCCGCTCCGCGCGCCACCAGCGGTGGATGATGAGCACGCTGGCGATGAGGCCGAGGCTGGCCGGGGCGGCGGCGTACCAGTTGATCGAGTCGGGGGAGCTGACCGCCGCGCCGATGGCCGCGTAGCCGATGGCGGTGGGGGCGGCGGCGATCACGCTGCCGGCCAGGAACGGCAGCACCCGCGCCCCGGTGGTGCCGTAGCCGTAGCTGACCAGCCCGAACCCCGCGATCGGCAGCAGCCGGACGGTCATCACGCCGAACACGCTCTGCCGGGCGAACCAGCCGTCCAGCCGGGCCAGCCGGCCGCGGACCCGCTCGGCGACGAACTGCCGTCCCAGCAGGCGGCCGACCGCGAAGCCGAGGGCCGCCGCGAGCAGCGCCGCGCCGAGGGCGTACGCGGCGCCCTGCACCGGGCCGAAGATCGCCCCGGCGGCCAGCGTGACGAAGGTACGCGGGACCAGCGCCACGAGCAGCAGCGCGCCGCCGACCACGGCGGCGACCGGCGCGAACGCGCCGAGCGAGTGGGCGAGCCTGGGCAGGTCGCCCGGGTCCGGGTGGGGGACCAGCAGCAGCGTGATCCCGCACCCGGCGAGCAGCAGGAGCAGCAGCGCGAACCGGCGCGCCGACGGCTGCCGGAGCAACCCGACGAGCCCGCGGACCGTCGGTCGTCGCCGCCACGGACGGGCGGTGCGCGTCATGCCCTCGCGGCGGCGGCCACCGCGGCGCGGCGCTCGGACCGGAGCCGGTCGGCCCAGGTGTCGTCGAGCGGGGGGAGCTGGTGGACGCCGGTCGCCCAGCGCAGCAGCAGGTCGGCCAGGGCGGGGTTGCGGGCCAGCGCCGGGCCGTGCGAGTAGGTGCCGAGCAGCTTGCCGCGCCAGGCCCCCTCGGTGGTGCCGTCGTTGCCGACCCCGGCGGTCACCCGGGCCAGCGGCGACACGCCGGGCCCGAGGTGGGTGCGTCCGCCGTGGTTCTCGAACCCGGTCAGGTACGGGATGCCCAGCCGCGGGTCGACCTCGCCGGCCAGCTCGCCGACCGCCCGGGTCTGACCCCGGTCGGAGGAGATGTCGAGCAGCTCCAGCCCGGTGCACCGGGTGCCCTTGGCGAAGAAGGAGGTGCCCAGCAGCTGGTAGCCGGCGCAGACGCCGAACACGACCGAACCCTGGGCCACCGCCCGGTGCAGGCCGCCGTCGGCGATCAGCCGCTGCGCCCCCAGCGCCTGCGGGCCGTCCTCGCCGCCGCCGAGCAGGTAGATGTCGGCGGTGGCGGGCAGCCGCTGGTCGGAGCGGACCTCCAGCACCTCGACCGGCATGCCGCGCTGCTGGGCCCGGCGGGCCAGGATCAGCGCGTTGCCCCGGTCGCCGTAGGTGGACAGCAGGTCGGGATAGATCCAGACGATGCGCAGGCTCTCAGTTGACACGGTCCAGCTCCGCTCGGATGTCCTGGAAGGCGGTGTAGTTGGCGATGACCTCCAGCCGGCCCGGCGGCACGGCCCGGACCGCGTCGTCGAAGGTCCGGACGTGCTGGAACGGCACGCCGTTGACGTCAAGCCGGACCGCCAGGTCGTACGCCCGGTCGCCGGTGATCAGCACCTGCCGGCCGGCCAGCGGGGAGAAGTCGACGTCGAACAGCCAGGAGGTGTCCATCCCGTCGGGGTCGCGCGCGTTGATGGAGAGCAGTGTCGGCGCGACGTCGGCCATGTCGAACGCCTCCAGCCAGCTGGCCGGGTTCTTGGCCAGCAGCAGCCGGATGTTGCGCCCGTCCCGGTCGACCTGGGCGTAGCGGCCGGCCACCGAGGTGACCGAGCCGAGCCGGGAGACCGCGTCCACGGGGCGTACCCCGAACTCGGCGGCGACGGCCAGGGCGGTGGCCGCGTTGCCGAGGTTGACCTTGCCGGGAAGCTGCAGCTGCACCTTGTGCCAGGCGCCGGTGGGGTCGAGCACCCCGTCGTCTTCGACCGTCCACTGCGGCTGGGGGCGGCGCAGCGGGCAGCCGGTGCACCACCACTGCTCGCCGGAGCGCTGGATGGTGGAGCCGCACTCCGGGCAGACCCAGGAGTCGTCGTGCCAGCGCTGGCCGGCGCTGAACCAGGTGACGTGCGGCGGGACGTGGCCCTGGGCCGGGTCGGCCGGCGGGGTGGCGGCCCACACCACCATCGGGTCGTCGGCGTTGGCGACCACCCGCACGTCGGTGTGCCGGACCAGCGCGGCGCGCCAGAGCTGCGCCATCATGGCGACCTCCTTGGCCCGGTCCAGCTGGTCGCGGGAGAGGTTGAGCAGCGCCACCACGTGCGGCTCGGTGGCCTCCAGCACCTGGGCGAGGTAGTGCTCGTCCACCTCCAGCACCGCGTAGGGGGTGCTGCCGGCCTTGGCGAGCGCCGAGGTGTGCCCGGTGGGCATGTTGGCGCCGAAGGAGTTGGTGGCGACCCGGCCGAGCACGCCGACGGCGGCGGTGGTGAGCCGGGTGGTGGTGGTCTTGCCGTTGGTGCCGGACACCAGGGCGATGGCCCGCCCGGCCGAGAGGTGGGCGAGCAGGTCCGGGTCGATCTTGAGGCCGATCCACCCGCCGATGACCGAGCCGTCGCCACGACCCGCGGCCCGCGACAGCGCCGCGGCGGTCCGCGACACGGAGCTGGCCACCTTTGCCCGCAGGGGCATCTTCGCGTCCGTCACCCGAGCGAGGTTACCGGACCACCGGGCCCCCCAGATCGCCGCCGACGGCGATCCGTTCGGCCGGGGCGCTCCGGCGGACGGCCACCGCGCGCTCCGCCGGACGGAGTCGATCAATGTCGGGAAGCGGACCGCCCGCGGGGCGCGCCGGGGCCCTCCACTCCGCCCCACCCCCGTTGACGTGCTGTTTTGCGCGCGCAAACGGCGCGCCACGCGGGCGTTTCTGGTTGCGGGTGGAGGGAAGTGGAGTAGAGTGGGGCGCGATGGTGAGGCCGGGAGGGCCGCACCGGCCCGGGGGGTCAGCGGCGCCGCGAACGCCGCTCAGGGCGAGGGGGTTGGGCCGATGTTCCTCGGCACCCACACTCCGCGCCTGGACGACAAAGGCCGGTTGATCCTTCCGGCGAAGTTCCGGGATGAGCTGGCGGGGGGTGTCGTGATCACCAAAGGGCAGGAGCGCTGCCTCTACGTCTTCCCGATGCCCGAGTTCCAGCGCATCGCCGACCAGTTGCGCGCGCAGCCGATGACGAGCAAGGCGGCCCGGGCCTACAGCCGGGTCTTCTTCGCGAGCGCGCACGACGAGGTGCCGGACAAGCAGGGACGGGTCACCATCCCCGGGCACCTCCGGTCGTACGCCGCGCTCGACCGCGAGCTGGTCGTGATCGGGGCGAGCACCCGGGTGGAGATCTGGGACAGGGCGGCCTGGGAGGCCTACCTCGCGGAGAGCGAAGACGACTTCGCCGACATCGAGGAGGGGGTGCTGCCCGGCGGTCTGTAGGGCGTGACGGCGCCCGACGTACTGCGAGATCTCCAGCCGCTTTCGAGTTCCTGGCACCCCTTCCCCGGTGCCAGGCGCACGATCCGATACGGAGGGCCGCGGCCTCCGGCGGGCGGGAGCGGATGGGGATCTGGCGGTATGACGAGGCGCCGTGACGACGACGGACACAGGGACGGAAGCGGGATTCAACCAGTGGGGGTCGAGATGGGGGAGCTACGCGGCACGCACGTGCCGGTGCTGCTCGAGCGGTGTCTCGAGTTGCTGGCCCCCGCGCTGGGCCGGCCCGGCCGCACCGTCCACGTCGACGCCACGCTCGGCCTGGCCGGGCACGCCGAGGCGGTGCTCGAGGCGCACCCGGACACGGTGCTCGTCGGCCTGGACCGGGACACCGAGGCCCTCGCCCACGCGCGGGTCCGGCTGGCCCGGTTCGCCGACCGGATCCACCTGGAGCACGCCGTCTACGACGAGCTGCCCGAGGTGCTCGACCGGCTGGGCTACCCGGCGATCGACGGGATCCTGTTCGATCTCGGCGTCTCGTCCCTGCAACTGGACGCGCCCGACCGCGGGTTCGCGTACGCGCAGGACGCGCCGCTGGACATGCGGATGGACCAGACCCGGGGGGTGACCGCCGAGGAGGTGGTCAACACCTACGCCCACCCGGACCTGGCCCGGGTGCTCCGGGTGTACGGCGAGGAGAAGTTCGCCGGCCGGATCGCCTCGGCGATCATCCGCGAGCGCGAGCGCGCGCCGATCACGTCGTCGGCGCGACTGGCCGAGCTGGTCCGGGAGAGCATTCCGGCGCCAGCCCGACGAACCGGGGGACACCCGGCAAAGAGAACGTTTCAGGCTTTACGGATCGAGGTAAACAGAGAACTGGCAGCGCTGGAGACGGCGCTGCCGGCCGCTCTGGACAAGCTCACCGTGGGCGGCCGCATGGTGGTCCTGTCCTACCACTCGCTGGAGGACCGGCTCACCAAGCAGGCGCTCGCCGACCGGGTCCGCAGTAAGGGCCCGGTCGACCTCCCGGTCGAACTGCCCGGGTCGGGTCCGACGTTCCGGCTGCTCAGCCGGGGCGCGGAGCTGCCCGGGGAGGCCGAGGTCGCGGCGAACCCGCGTGCCGCCTCGGTGCGGCTGCGGGCCGCGGAACGGCTCGACCCGGAGGCGACCCGGCAGGGGCGTACCGACCGCGAACGGTACCGCCGCCGGGTGAGGGCGATGCACCAACCGGGGACGGGGTCGCCGGGGTCCGGAACGGACCCGCGGTCGGCGCCGGGGGACGGGAACGGGACGGACGAAGAGGGGGAGGGGACATGAACGTCAACCAGCGCGACGGCCGGGACACCGGCATCGGGCAGCGCGCACCGCGGTCGGGGGGCCGGACCGCGGCGCAGCGAGCCCCGCGCGGCACCACGTCGACGGCGGCGGCCGACCGGCCGGACCGCCGGGGGGAGACTCGCGCCCGGGGGGCGCGCGAGTTCCCCACCCAGGGCAGCGCCGCGCTGCGGCCGGCCGAGCGCGCCCGGACCACCGGCGACACCTCGCCGCGGCTGCGGGTCGCCCCGCCGCCGCCGGTCCGCGTGCCGCGGGCGCCGTTCGTCGGGCTGATCCTGGTGCTCGTGGTCGGCGGGGTGCTCGGCATCCTGGCGGTCAATACGAAGATCAACGAGAACGCCTTCAAGCTGGAGAAGCTCCAGCAGCAGCAGGCGAAGCTCGACGTCGACCAGCAGCAGCTGGAGAAGGAGATCGCCGACCAGAAGGCGCCCGGCAATTTGACCGCCAACGCCCGCAAGCTGGGCCTGGTCGACTCCGACGAGCTGGCCTACATCCGGCTGCCGGACGGGAAGGTGATCGGCGTCCCGCACCCGGTGGAGGGCGCGCCGGCGATCACCAGCCAGCAGGGCAACGGAGGCTGAGCAGTGCCGCCGAGATCGGATGAACCGCGCCGGGACGCCACAGGCTCCCGGCGCGGCTCGTCGCAGGGCGACGAGCGCCGGGAGCCGGGCGTGGGCGGGATCTCCGACGCCCGGGCGTACACACCGCGGGGCCGGACCATCCGGGAGGGCGGCGGCGCGGCCCGCGCCGGTGGGGGCGGCGAGCAACGGCGTACCCCGCGCAGCAGCCGCTCCGGCGACCCGTTCCGCCCCGCGTTGCAGGTGCTCGACGGCGGCCGCACCGGGGCGACCCGCGCCGGCCGCCGGGACACCGCGTCCGGCGGCCGGGGCGGGGTGGTGCGGACCGTCTCCGCCCGGCCGGTGCGGGAGCCGTTCGACGACGACGACGAGCCGGCGCCGCCGCGGCGCCGGACCGGGCCCCGGCGCCCCGCCCGGCCGGCCGCCGCCCGGCGGCCGGTCCGCAAGCCGCGCCGCCCGCCGAAGCTCGCCGACCCGCGCCGCCGGCTGCGGCTCGGCACGCTGCTCGTGCTGGCGCTCTTCACCACCATCGGCATCCGGCTGGTCTACCTCCAGGCCGCCAGCACCCCGGCGTACGCCGACGGCGGGCTGGACAGCCGTCTCGCCGTGGTCGAGCTGCCGGCCCCGCGCGGGGCGATCTACGACCGCACCGGCGCCCCGCTGGCGCACAGCGTCGAGGCGCGGTACGTCTTCGCCGACCCCACCCAGGTCAGGAACCCGGTCGCCACCGCCAGGCTGCTGTCCCCGCTGCTCGGCGTGCCCGCCTCCGAGCTGGCCGAGAAGATGAAACCCCGCAAGCTGCCCGGCGGCGGCTGGTCGCAGTTCGAGTACCTGGCGCGCGGTGTCGACATCGACCGGGCCAAGCAGATCATGGCGTTGGACCTGGCCGGCGTCGGCGTGCACCGCGACGAGCGGCGCGAGGTGCCCGGCGGCGACCTGGCCGCCAACCTCATCGGCTTCGTCAGCCAGGACATGACCGGCCTCGAGGGGCTGGAGGCGAAGTACGACGACGTCCTCGAGGGCAAGCCCGGCCGGAAGCGGTACGAGGTGGGGCAGGGCGACCTGGCCGCGCCCATCCCGGGCGGCTACAGCCAGACCACGCCGGCCCAACCGGGCAGCTCGCTGGAACTCACCGTCGACCGCGACCTCCAGTTCAAGACCCAGCGGATCCTGTCCGACGCGATGGCCCGGACCCGGGGCAGCGTCGCCGCCGCGGTGACCATCGAGGTCGGCACCGGCGACGTGCTGGCCCAGGCCAGCTACCCCACCTACAACGCGGCCGACCCCACCAAGGTCAACTCCCCGGCCGACCGCGAGGACGCGGCGACCAGCTTCATCGTCGACCCGGGCTCGATCCACAAGGCGATCACCTACGGCGCGGCCCTCCAGGAGGGCGTGATCTCGCCGGACACCACCTTCCCGGTGGCCAACAGCATCCGGAAGGGCGACACCACCTTCCGGGACACCCACCCCGCCAACGGGCAGACGATGAGCATCCCCGGGATGCTCGCCTTCTCGTCGAACGTCGGCACCATCGAGATCGCCGACCGGCTGGGCCGGGACCGGCTGATCGACTACCAGAAGCGGTTCGGGCTGGGCCAGCCCACCGGTGAGGGCATGCCCGGGGAGGCCAGCGGCCGGCTGCTCCCGGCCGACCAGTGGAGCGACTCGTCGGAGGGATCGGTGCCGATCGGGCACAGCGTGGACGCCACCCCGTTGCAGATGGCCGCCGCGTACGCCGCCATCGCCAACGACGGCACGTACGTGCAGCCGCACCTGATCAAGCAGGTGATCGGCCCGGACGGGAAGAAGAAGCCCGCCGCCGCCCCGGTCACCCGCTCGGTGCTCAGCCCGGCCAACGCCGCCGCGCTGCGCCGGATGCTCGAGGCGGTCACCACGGTCGACGGCCCGGACGGGCGGGCCACCGGCCTGGCCGCCGCGGTGCCCGGCTACCGGGTGGCCGGCAAGACCGGCACCGGCCTGCGCTACGACAACGGCAAGCTCCAGCCCGGCGAGGTGGGCTCGTTCATCGGGATGGCCCCGGCCGAGAAGCCGAGGTACGTGGTGGCGGTGTTCGTCTGGAGCCCGGGCGGCGAGGGTGGGGCGGTGGCCGCGCCGGCCTTCCGGGAGATGATGTCCTTCACTCTCCGGCACTACCGGGTGCCGCCCTCGGCGACCAACAAGTCCCCGAAGTTCGAGGTCTTTCCGCACTGAACCGGCGGGGCGGGACATGATCGGTGAGTGGCGACGAACCACCGGGGCGGCTGTGCGGTCGGAACCGGACGACCGGGTAGGGTCTGACGCCGTGCCCGGCAATCCACGACCCGCCACCGTGAATCCCGTCCGGCTCGGCGACCTCGCCGCCCGGCTGGCCGTCGCGCCACCGGAGGGGGCCGCCGAGGTGGCCGTCACCGGGGTGACCCACGCCAGCCAGGAGGTCCGCCCCGGCGACCTGTACGCGGCCCTGCCCGGTGCCCGCCGGCACGGCGCGGAGTTCGCCGCCGCCGCGGCGGGGGCCGGCGCGGTGGCTCTGCTGACCGACCCGGCCGGCGTCGCGCTGGCCGCCGGGGCGGGCCTGCCCGTGCTTGTCGTCGACGACCCCCGGGAGGTGCTCGGGGAGGTCGCCGCCACCGTCTACGGCGAGCCGACCGCCGGGCTGACCATGATCGGCGTGACCGGCACCGCCGGCAAGACCTCCACGAGCTACCTCATCGAGTCCGGGCTGCGCGCCGCCGGGCACACCACCGGCCTGATCGGCACGGTGGAGACCCGGCTCGGCGACCTGGTGATCGACAGCGTCCGGACCACCCCCGAGGCGACCGACCTGCACGCCATGCTGGCGGTGGCCCGCGAGCGGGGGGTGGACACCGTGGTCATGGAGGTCTCCAGCCACGCCCTGGCCATGGGCCGGGTCGGCGGGGTCCGGTTCGACGTCGGCGGCTACACCAACTTCGGCTCCGACCACCTGGACTTCCACGCCGACGAGGCGGACTACTTCGCCGCCAAGGCGAAGCTGTTCGACGGGCGCTGCCGGGTCGAGGTGCTCAACCACGACGACCCGGCGCTGCGGCCGCTGCGCAAGCCGGCGACCGTGACCTACTCGGCGGCCGGCGACCCCACCGCCACCTGGTGGGCCGACGGGGTCGGCGGCGAGGGCTACGCGCAGCACTTCACCGTGCACGGCCCGGACGGGCTGGCCCTGCCCGCCGGCGTGGCCCTGCCCGGCCGGCACAACGTGGCCAACGCGCTGCTGGCCGTCGCCACGCTGGTGGCCGCCGGGGTCGACCCGGCCACCGCGGCCCGCGGGGTGGCCGCCTGCGGCGGGGTGCCCGGCCGGCTGGAACTGGTCAGCGGGGACGCCCCGGTACGGGGGGTCGTGGACTACGCGCACAAGGCGAACGCCATCGAGGCGGTCCTCGTGGCGCTGCGCGACCTGACCGGCGGCCGGCTGATCTGCGTGCTGGGTGCCGGCGGCGACCGGGACCGGGGCAAGCGGCCGGTGATGGGCGCCACCGCCGCCCGGGGCGCCGACGTGGTGCTGGTGACCGACGACAACCCGCGCACTGAGGACCCGGCCGCGATCCGGGCCGAGGTGCTGGCCGGCGCGTACGAGGCGGGCACCGGCGCGCGGATCATCGAGGCGCCCGGCCGGCGGGCCGCGATCGAGGAGGCGGTCCGGGTGGCGGAACCGGGGGACATCGTGGCGCTGCTGGGCAAGGGCCAGGAACGCGGCCAGGAGATCAACGGCGAGGTGCTGCCGTTCGACGACCGGGTGGAGCTGGCGGAGGCGCTGCGCGCCCGCTTCGGCGACCTGGTGGGGCAGCGATGATCCCGCTGACCCTGGCCGAGGTGGCGGCCGCGGTCGACGGCCGGCTCGTCGCCGCCGACCCGGACGCCCGGGTGACCGGCTCGGTGGAGTTCGACTCCCGCAAGGTCACCACCGGCGGCCTCTTCGTCGCCTTCCCGGGCGAGAAGGTGGACGGGCACGACTACGCGGCCGGGGCGGTCTCCTCCGGCGCGGTGGCCGTGCTCGGCACCCGCGAGGTGCCCGGCGTGCCGATGGTGCTGGTCGGCGACGCGCTCGACGCCATGGGGCGGCTGGCCCGCGCGGTGGTCGACCGGCTGCCCGGCCTGACCGTCATCGGGCTGACCGGTTCCTCCGGCAAGACCACCACCAAGGACCTGATCGCCCAGCTGACCGTGCGGCTCGGCCCGACCGTGGCGCCGGCCGGCTCGTTCAACAACGAGCTGGGGCACCCGTACACGGCGTTGCAGGCCGGCCCGGAGACGCGCTACCTCGTGATGGAGAAGGGCGCCCGGGGGGTGGGGCACGTCCGCTACCTGTGCGAGGTGGTGCCGCCGCGGATCTCGGTGGTCCTCAACGTCGGGGTCGCGCACATCGGCGAGTTCGGCTCGGTGGAGACCATCGCGCTGGCCAAGGGCGAGCTGGTGGAGGCGCTGCCCGCCGACGGGCTGGCCGTGCTCAACGCCGACGACGCCCGGGTCGACGCCATGGCGGCCCGCACCTCGGCGCGGGTGGTCCGCTACGGGGAGTCCGAGCGGGCCGACGTGCGGGCGGTCGACGTGACGCTGGACGGGCGGGGCCGGGCGTCGTACACCCTCGTCACGCCCGAGGGGAGCGCGCCGGTGCGGCTCGGGCTGACCGGCCGGCACCAGGTGTCCAACTCGCTGGCCGCCGCGGCGGTCGCCCGCGAGCTGGGCCTGCCGCTGGCCGAGCTGGCGGTGGCCCTGGGCGAGCTGGGCCTGGTCTCCACCCGCCGGATGGACGTGTTCGAGCGCCCCGACGGGGTGACCGTGATCGACGACTCGTACAACGCCAACCCGGCCTCCACCGGCGTGGCGCTGCGGGCGCTGGCGAGCATGCGGGGTACGGGGCGTACCGTCGCGGTGCTCGGCTACATGGCCGAGTTGGGCGACTTCGAACGGGAGGGGCATCAGCAGGTCGGCCGCCTGGCGGCCGAACTGGGGGTCGACCGGCTGCTCGTGGTGGGCGAGTCGGCGGCGCCGATCCACGAAGGCGCGACAGCGGTAAGCAACTGGGGAGGAGAGTCGGTGCTGCTCACCGATCAGGCGGCGGCCGTCGAGGTGCTGCGGAGCGAGCTACGTCCGGGTGACGTGGTGCTGGTGAAGGGCTCCCGGTACCGCACCTGGGAGGTGGCCGACGCGCTGCGCGCGGACGCCGAGAAGGGGTCGGCTGCATGAGGGCGGTGATCGTCGCCATCGGGGTCGCCTTCCTGGTCTCGCTCTTCTGCACCCCGATCGCGATCAAGGTGTTCGCCCGGCTGAAGGCCGGCCAGCCGATCCGATCAAACCTCGGGCTCGCCAGCAATGAGGGCAAGAAGGGCACGCCCACCATGGGCGGCGTGGTCTTCATCCTGGCCACGGTTATCGCGTACGTGGCCGGCCACCTGGCCCTGACCACCCTGCCGGACGCGCAGATCGCCCAGGTCGAGCCGACCATCACCGCGCTGGTGCTGCTGGGGCTCATGGTGTTCTCCGGCGCGGTCGGCTTCATCGACGACTTCCTGAAGGTCCGCAAGCGGCACAGCGGCGGCCTCAACAAGCGCGGGAAGCTCGCCGGCCAGATCCTGGTCGGCGCGATCTTCGGCGTGGTAGCGCTCTATTTCCCGAGCAGCATGACCGACGTCCGCGGCAACGCGACCAACACCGAGACCGTCGGCAGCACGATGCTGAGCTTCATCCGGGACATCCCGGCCCTGGAGATCGGCAAGATCGGCGCGGTCATCGTGATCATCCTGGTGGTGATGGCGGCGACCAACGGGGTGAACCTCACCGACGGCCTCGACGGCCTGGCCACCGGCGCCTCGGTGATGGTCCTCGCCGCGTACGCGCTCATCGCCTTCTGGCAGTACCGGCACTGGTGCGCCGACCCGAACTACCCCGCGGGCGCGTACTGCTACACCGTCCGGGACCCGCTGGAGATCGCCCTGATCGCGGGTGCGGCGGCCGGGGCCTGCGTCGGCTTCCTGTGGTGGAACACCTCGCCGGCCCGGATCTTCATGGGCGACACCGGCGCGCTGGGCCTGGGCGGGCTGATCGCCGGCATGGCGATGTCCACCCGGACCATCCTGCTGCTGCCGATCATCGGCGGCCTCTTCGTGATCATCACGATGTCGGTGGTGATCCAGATCATCTCGTTCCGCACCACCGGCAAGCGGGTGTTCCGCATGTCCCCGCTCCAGCACCACTTCGAGCTGGCCGGCTGGAGCGAGGTCAACATCGTGGTCCGGTTCTGGATCATCGCGGGCATCGGCGTGGCCATCGCGCTGGGCCTGTTCTACAGCGAGTTCCTCGCCGCGATGAGCTGACCGCTGCCCCTGCGTCACGGCGGGATCCCTGGGCGTTACCAGGGGTCCCGCCGTTTCGCGTTCCGACACGCCGACCGCGCGGTTGCGCCACGGGCGGGCGGGTCGAGCCGCCATGATGGGCGGGTGGGGGAGGCGAGGAACACCGAGGGCGCGACCGAGACGCAGGCCCGGCGGCCGCCCGCGGCGGCCCGCCCGGCCGACCCGCCCGGGCCGCTGTTCGGGCTGGATCCGGCCGGCGGGCTGGCCGCGCTGCGCGGCCTGCTGGCCCGGCCGCTGGCCTCCTACTACCTGCTGCTCTCCAGCGCCGGCCTGCTGCTGCTCATCGGCCTGACCATGGTCTTCTCGGCGACAAGCGTGAAGGACTACGCCGAGGAGGGGAACGCCACCGCGTCCCTGGTCAAGCAGACGATCTTCGCGGTGATCGGGATCGTCGCCTTCTGGGCCTGCCAACGGCTGCCCGGCCGGACGTTCCGGGCGGTGGCCCGGCCCTTCCTCGGGGTGGCCGTGGTGCTCCTGCTGGTCCTCAACCTGCTGGTCGCGCTGGAGGCGCTGTTCCGCGTGACGTCGCTCGGCCCGCTCAAGGCCGAGCTGCTCTGGCTCTACGTCGGCCCGATCTCGGTGCAGCCGGTCGAGGTGGCGAAGTTCGCGCTGGTGCTGTGGGGCGCGCACGTGCTGGCCCGCAAGGGCGCCGCGCTCGGCTGGTGGAAGGAGCTGGCGACCCCGCTGTTCCCGGTGGTCGGCCTGCTCTTCGTGCTGGTCGGCTACAACGACCTGGGCAGCATGCTCTGCCTGCTCGCCCTGGTGGTCGGGATGCTCTGGGCGGCCGGGGTGCGGATGCGGGTGTTCGCCGCCCTCTCCGCGGTCGGCCTGGCCGGCGTGGGCCTGCTGGTCGCCGCCGCGTCGCTCGGCGCCGGCTCCGGGTCCCGGGACGCCGACAACTACCGGCTGGGGCGGCTCACCTCGTTCCTCGACCCGCCCGACCCGAAGACCTGCTTCGACGAGCAGCTGCCCAACTGCTACCAGCTCGTCCAGGCCCGCTTCGCGCTGGAGAACGGCGGCTGGTTCGGCGTCGGGCTCGGCAAGAGCAGCGCCAAGTTCGGCTGGCTGCCCGAGGCGCACAACGACTTCATCTTCGCCGTGATCGCCGAGGAGCTGGGCGTGGTCGGCTGCACCGTGGTGCTGGTGCTCTTCGCCGTGCTGGCGTACTCCGGGCTGCGGATCGCCCGCCGGGTGGAGGACCCGTTCCGCCGGCTCGCCGCCGCCGGGGTCACCGCCTGGCTGGTCGGCCAGGCCGTCATCAACATCGGCGGGGTCACCGGGCTGCTGCCGCTCACCGGCGTACCCCTGCCCTTCATCTCCGACGGCGGCAGCGCCCTCGTGGTGACCCTGGCCGCGGTCGGGATGCTCGCCTCCTTCGCCCGGGCCGAGCCGGACGCGGCCCGGGCCCTGCATGCCCGTCCGCCGGCCCGGTGGGTCCGACTAGTGTGGGCCCCGTTGCCGCCGCTTCCCGGCCGGCGCCGCCGCCCGGCGGCGCCACCGGCGGACCGAGGGTCCGTGCCCCGCTCCCGCCCGCGACGGCAGGACGACCAGGCCGCGGCCCGCGGCGTCCGGTCCGACCGGACGCGCGCCGGCACGGCGAGCGAGAGGAGACGCTGATGGGTCCGCTGCGTTCGGTGGTGCTCTGCGGGGGCGGTACGGGTGGGCACATCTACCCGCTGCTCGCCTTCGCCGACTGCCTGCGCCGACACGACCCGAGCGTCCGGATCACCTGCCTCGGCACACCCAAGGGGCTGGAGAACGAGCTGATCCCGCCGGCCGGCTACGACCTGCGCCAGATCCCGGCCTACCAGCTGCCCCGCTCGGTCAACATGAGCCTGGTGCGCACGCCGGACCGGATGTGGAAGGCGGCCCGCGCGGCGGGCAAGATCCTCGACGAGGTGCGGGCCGACGTCGTGATCGGCTTCGGCGGGTACGTCTCGGTCCCCGGCTACCTGGCCGCCTGGCGGCGCGAGCTGCCGATCGTCATCCACGAGGTGAACGTGCCGCCGGGCGTGGCCAACCGGCTCGGGATGAAGTTCACCAAGAACGTCGCGGTCGGCTTCCCGCACCAGCCGGCGCAGGCCGAGTCGCTGCGCGACGCCCGGGTGGTCGGGGTGCCGCTGCGCCGGGGCATCGCCGGGCTGGACCGGGCCGCCGTGCGCAACGCCGCCCGCGCCCACTTCGGGCTCCGCCCCGACCTGCCGGTGCTCTTCGTGGCCGGCGGCTCGCAGGGCGCCCGCTCGATCAACCTGGCGGTCTCCGGGGCGGCCAAGGAGCTGGCGCGCAACGGCGTGCAGGTGCTGCACGTGATCGGCGCCCGCAACGAGCCGGTCTCCGTCCCCACCGACCTGCCGGTGCCGTACGTGACCCTGCCCTACCTGTCCGAGATGGAGCTGGGCTACGCGGCCGCCGACCTGATGCTGGGCCGGGGCGGCGCCATGACCTGCGCCGAGGTGGCCGCCATCGGCCTGCCCACCATCTACGTGCCCTACCCGCACAGCAACCAGGAGCAGAAGCGCAACGCCCTGCCCGTGGTGGAGGCCGGCGGCGGGTTGCTCGTCGACGACGCCGAGGTGACCCCGGCCTGGGTGGAGCGCACGGTGATCCCGCTGATCCGGGACCCGCAGCGGCTCGCCGCGATGGGCTCCGCCGCGGCCGCGTACGGCCGGCGCGACGGCGACGTGGCCCTGCTGAACTTCGTCTACGAGGCGGTGTCCCGCTGATGGCCACCGCGACCGGAAGGTACGTCGCATGAACACCGCGCAGTTCACCCCCGCCGGCACGATGACCGCGGAGGACCTGGGCCGGATCCACCTCATCGGGGTGGGCGGCGTCGGCATGAGCGGCCTGGCCCGGCTCTTCCTCACCCGGGGCCTGCCGGTCTCCGGCAGCGAGCTGCGGGAGTGGCCCTCCCTGGCCGGCCTGCGGGCGCTGGGCGGCACCATCCACATGAGCCACGAGGCGACGAACCTCGACGGCGTGGACACGGTCGTCTACTCCTCGGCCATCCCGCAGGACCACCTGGAGATGGTCGAGGCGCGCCGGCGCGGGCTGCGGGTGCTGCACCGCTCCGAGGCCCTGGCCGCCGCGATGACCGGCCGCCGGACCGTGGCGGTCGCCGGCACCCACGGCAAGACCACCACGACCTCGATGGTCACCATGGTGCTCCAGCAGGCCGGCGCCGATCCGTCCTTCGTGATCGGTGGCGAGATCTCCGAGGTCGGCTCGGGCGCGCACCACGGCACGGGTGAGTACTTCGTGGTCGAGGCGGACGAGAGCGACCGCTCGTTCCTCATCTACCGCCCGTACGTGTCGATCATCACGAACATCGAGGCGGACCACCTCAACACCTACGGCGACCTGGCCAACCTGGAGGCGACCTTCGCCGAGTTCGCCCGGCTCACCGACCCGGAGGGCTTCATCGTCACCTGCGCCGACGACCCGGGCGGGCGGCGGCTGGCCGAGACGCTGCGGGCCGAGGGGCGCCGGGTCTGGACGTACGGTGAGTCCGCCGACGCCGACCTGAAGCTCAGCGAGATGGCCTCGTCGGCGCAGGGGGTGCGCTACCTGGCCGAGATCGAGGGCCGCTCGCTGGGCGAGATCCGGCTCCCGGTGCCGGGCCGGCACATGGGGCTCAACAGCGCCTCCGCGGTGCTCGCCGCGTACCTGCTGGAGCTGCCGATCACGGCGGCGGAGGCCGCGCTCGGCGCGTTCCCCGGCGTGCGGCGGCGGTTCGAGCGCAAGGGCGTCGCCGACGGCGTGCTGGTCTACGACGAGTACGCGTACCACCCGACCTCGATGACGCTGGCCCTGCAGACGCTGCGGGAGGTGGCCGGCGAGGGCCGGCTCATCGTGGTGTTCCAGCCCTACCGGCTGTACCGCACCCGCGATCTCCAGGCGGAGATCGCCGCCGCTCTCGGCATCGCCGACGAGCTGGTGCTGCTGGAGGTCTTCGGCCCGGGCGAGCTGCGCCAGCCCGGAGAGGGCTCGGCCGCGCTGCTGTCGGTGGTGCCGCTGCCGGCGGACCGGAAGGTCTTCGTGGAGGCGTGGGACGACGTGCCGGCCGAGGTGGCCCGCCGGGCCCGGCCGGGCGACGTGGTGGTGACCATGGGCGCGCCGCCGATCTCGCTGATGGGCGACCAGCTGCTCGACGCCCTGCTGGCCCGGAGCGGTGACGCCGCGGCGATCGGCACCGGCGTCGACCCGGACGGCGCGGCGGCCACGGCCGGATGAGCCCCGGCCCGGCCCGTGGCCGCACCCCCGGCCAGGACGGCGGGGGCGGCCGGCGCAGCCCGGCCCGCCGGTGGCAGCTGGTCCGGGCGAGCGCGGACGCCGTACCCCCGTCCACCCGGCGTTTCATGGCCCGGGCCCGGCAGCGGCGGATGCGCGCGGCGCTGCCCTGGGCGGTCGCCGCCGCCGTGCTGGCGATCGCCGGGCTGGTCGCCTGGACCGTGCTGGGCACCGGCCTGTTCGGTGTCCGGGAGGTGCGGGTGGTCGGCGCGACGCTGGTCACCCCGGTCGAGGTGCGCGACGCCGCGGCCGTGCCGGACGACGCTCCGCTGGCCCGGGTGGACCTGGCCGCGACCGCCCGCCGGGTGGGCACGCTCGCCGCGGTGGAGCGGGCCACGGTGGAGCGGGACTGGCCGGGCGCCCTGGTAGTCCGGGTGGTGGAGCGGACCCCGGTGGCCGCGGTGCCGCAGGGCGAGCGCTGGGCGGTCGTGGACCGGGCCGGCGTGGTCTTCCAGAACCTGGACCAGGCGCCCGCCGGGCTGCCGGTCGTAAGGGTCGGCAGGCCGGCTCCCGACGATCCCGGCACCCGCGCCGGGCTGGCCGTGCTCGCCGCGCTCAGCCCGAAGCTGCGTGCCGAGCTGGTCGCGGTGGACGTGGCCGGGCTGGCCCGGATCACCCTGCTGCTGCGCGAGGACCGCAAGGTCGTCTGGGGTGACGCGACCCGCAGCGCGGACAAGTCCAAGGTGGCCACCGCCCTGCTGGGTCGGAAGGCCGACACGATCGACGTCAGCGCTCCGGACGTGGTCACCTTCCAGTGATCCGCCGGTCGACCGACGTGAGCCGGCCCGCTCCCCGGGCGACACGCCGGAAAGGTCCTTGGCTCAGCGCGCGGCGGCGCATACGTTGCCCCGAAGAGATCAGTGGTTGACATAGCTCTAAGCCTCTAGTAGAGGGTGAGGGTTTCAGCCGTCGGAATCGCCGGGGAATGCTCTGCCGCTGGTCTTGGCCAAGCCGTGTGGGGTCGGCCCATGCCAATCTCGAAGGGAAAGGACCGGAGATGACACCTCCGCACAACTACCTGGCGGTCATCAAGGTCGTCGGCATCGGGGGCGGTGGCGTGAACGCCGTCAACCGGATGATCGAGGTTGGGCTCAAGGGCGTCGAGTTCATCGCGATCAACACCGACGCGCAGGCGTTGCTCATGAGCGACGCCGACGTCAAGCTCGACGTCGGCCGGGAGTTGACCCGCGGCCTGGGGGCCGGCGCCAATCCGGACGTCGGCAAGAACGCCGCCGAGGACCACCGCGACGAGATCGAGGAGGTGCTCAAGGGCGCCGACATGGTCTTCGTGACCTGCGGTGAGGGCGGCGGCACCGGCACCGGCGGGGCGCCGGTGGTGGCCAACATCGCCCGCAAGCTCGGCGCGCTCACCATCGGCGTGGTCACCCGGCCGTTCTCCTTCGAGGGCAAGCGCCGCCAGGTGCAGGCCGAGTCCGGCATCGAGGAGCTGCGCAACCAGTGCGACACGCTCATCGTGATCCCGAACGACCGGCTGCTCGCGCTCGGTGACCGCAACATCTCCATGATGGACGCGTTCCGCACGGCGGACCAGGTGCTCCTCTCCGGTGTCCAGGGCATCACCGACCTGATCACCACGCCGGGTCTGATCAACCTGGACTTCGCCGACGTGAAGAGCGTGATGAGCGGCGCGGGCAGCGCGCTCATGGGCATCGGCAGCGCCCGCGGCGAGAACCGCGCCGTGGAGGCGGCCGAGGCGGCCATCTCCAGCCCCCTGCTGGAGCAGAGCATGGACGGCGCGCGGGGCGTGCTGCTCTCCATCGCCGGTGGCTCCGACCTGGGCCTGTTCGAGATCAACGACGCGGCCCAGCTGGTCACCGACGCGGCCCACCCGGACGCCAACATCATCTTCGGCGCGGTCATCGACGACGCGCTCGGCGACGAGGTGCGGGTGACCGTGATCGCGGCGGGCTTCGACGGGGGCGCGCCGGCCTACAAGGCGGTCGAGCCGTCCCGCAAGTCCAACCAGAACCCGCCGACCCAGGCGAACCCGCCGGTGAGCCCGCCGGCCACCATGCCGGCCCCGCAGCAGTCGCCGCGCCGGGTGCTGTTCGACGACGTGGACGTGCCGGACTTCCTCAAGAACGGGTCCTGAGCCGCACCGATGACCGACTCACCGACCACGGTGCGACCCGACCGTCGTGCCGAGCTCGCGGCCGGCCTCGCCCGGGTCCGGTCCCGCATCGCCGACGCCTGCGCGGCGGCCGGGCGGGACCGGGGCGAGGTCACCCTGGTCGCGGTGACCAAGACCTACCCGGCCGCCGACGTGGTCGCGCTGGCCGGCCTCGGGGTGACCGACGTGGGGGAGAACCGCGACCAGGAGGCCGCACCGAAGGCCGCCGAGGCGGCCGCCGCCGGGGCGGCGCCGCGCTGGCACTTCATCGGCCAGCTCCAGCGCAACAAGGCCCGCTCGGTGGTCCGCTACGCCGACGTGGTCCAGTCGGTCGACAGCGTGCGGCTCGCCGCCGCCCTGGACGGCGCCGCGGCCGCCGCCCGGGACCGGCCACTGGACGTGCTGGTGCAGGTGAGCGTCGACGGCGACCCCGCCCGGGGCGGGGCGCTGCCGGACGCGGCCGACCCGGACCGGGGGCTCGGTCCGGTGGCCGCCGCGGTGGCCGGGTCCGGCGGGTTGCGGCTCGCCGGTCTGATGGCGGTCGCTCCGCTCGGCTGGGAGCCGGACCGGGCGTTCGCCCGGCTCGCCGAGGTGGCGGCGCGATTCCGCGCCGACCATCCCGGTGCGACGGTGCTCTCGGCGGGCATGAGCGGCGATCTGGAAATTGCGATCGGGTACGGCGCGACACATGTCCGCGTCGGCAGCGCGTTGCTCGGAATGCGCCCCACGCTGCGGTAGCCTGACCGCGAAAGAAGCAAATTACAGCAGTGTTGTTCAGGAACGGCGTTCCCGTAGCCGGGGGCCGTGGCGAGCGGACCGCGAATCGCTCGCCAGGGGATTGCCGATCCGGTCCGGTGGGCATCGTTGTCCACTCGTGATCAAGCGACACGGCACGGGGGCGCGTGCCGCACGGCGGACGGAAGGGCGCGGGGATGGGTGCACTGCGCAAGGCGGGGGTCTGGCTCGGTCTCGTCGAGGAGGACGAGGAGCGGGCGTACGAGGACGGTGGCTACGACAAGGGTGGCTACCGCGAGTCGCGCTACCGGTCGAGCCGCTACGCGGAAGAGTTCGCCGACGACGAGGACGACGAGTCCGAGGAGCCGCCGGCGAGCCGGGGCCGGTCCGGCGACCGCGGCCGGCTGACCGAGCGCGCGTCGAGCCGCGCCGTCGACACCGATCGTGCCGAGGTGGAGCGGCCGGAGCGGACCGAGCGGTCCAGCGTCCGGTCGATCACCCGCTCCGGCGCGGGCGAGACGTCCGGCGCGCTGACCTACCACACCCGGGACAACCTCGCCCTGGCGCCGCAGGCCCAGCCGCGCGAGCGGGCCGTGGCGCCCGAGGACGAGCAGCGCTACCAGATCACCACGCTGCACCCGACCACCTACCGGGAGGCGCGCACCATCGGTGAGCACTTCCGCGACGGCGTGCCGGTGATCATCAACCTCACCGAGATGGACGAGGCGGATGCCCGCCGGCTGGTCGACTTCGCTGCCGGGCTCGCGTTCGGCCTGCGCGGTACGATCGAGCGCGTGACCAACCGGGTGTTCCTGCTCTCACCGGCCAACGTCCAGGTCACCGCGGAGGACAAGGCCAAGATCGCTGAGGGCGGCTTTTTCAGCCTGAGCTAGCCCGCACGACCGAGGGACGTCGCCTGCCGTGTTGTCGATCCTGTTCCAGGTGCTCTATCTGCTCCTGTATTTCTTCCTACTTGTGTTGTTGGCCCGATTTGTCCTCAGCGCCGTTCTGGCCTATGGACGCCGCTGGCAACCGGGCCGTGGAGCATCCGCGGGACTGGAAGTCGTGTGGAGCGTCACTGATCCGCCCCTGCGCGCGTTGAGGCGTGTGATCCCACCACTGCGAATTGGTACCGTGAGCATCGACCTGGCCTCCCTTGTGCTCCTGGTTATCCTGTTCGTGCTGATGGAGTTCGTGTTTAGGCGTCTGATCCTGGCCTTTGCCTGACCAGAGCGCTTTCGCGGCCGCAACTGACCCGAGGAGTTTCGATGCCGCTGACCCCGGCCGACGTCCACAACGTCGCCTTCAAAAAGCCGCCGATCGGTAAGCGGGGCTATGACGAGGAGGAGGTCGACGCCTTCCTGGACGAGGTCGAGCGCGAACTCGCCCGTCTGATCGAGGAGAACAACGAGCTGCGCGCCCAGGTGGAGCGCGGCGGTCGGGGCGGGGCTCCCGCCGGCCCCGGCGGCGACGCCCGGCTCGCGGCGGAGCTCAACGACGTCAAGGCCCAGCTCGACCGGGTGCAGCGCGACAAGGCGGCCGCCGAGCAGGCGGCCCGGGCGATGCAGGCCGAGCTGGAGCAGGTCCGCGCCCAGGGTGGCCCGGCGACCTCCGCGGCCGACGGCGAGCAGCAGGCGCTGCGGGTGCTCATGATGGCCCAGCGCACCGCCGACGACCACGTGTCCGACGCCCGCCGCGAGGCCGACCAGCTGCTCTCCGAGGCCCGTTCCAAGGCCGAGGAGGTCACCCGCGAGGCCCGCGCCAAGGCCGACGCGCTGGAGCGGGACGCCCGCCAGCGGCACCAGGAGGCCATGGGCGGCCTGGACGCCAAGCGCACCGCGCTCCAGAAGCACATCGAGGAGCTCAAGCAGTTCGAGCGCGAGTACCGCACCCGCCTCAAGGCGTACCTGGAGAGCCAGCTGCGTGACCTCGACGGTCGCGGCCAGGGCCTCGAGGTCGAGATGAACCGCTCCGAGGGCGCCCGTGCCGCCGGCGGCAGCAACGGCCTCGCCACCGCCGGCCTCGCCGGCTCCTACGGCGGGGGCCGCACGGGCTCGCTCGAGTCCGGCCGCTGATCCCGGCGTCGGTGGCCGTCCCCGCGGCGGCCACCGGCGACACAGACCGACACGACGCGGCCGGGGGTGAGCCGTGATAGCAGCCAGCATCCTTCTCATCCTCGTCGCGGTCGTGCTCCTGGTGGCCGGGCTGGCCGCTGGGTCCAGCCCGCTGCTGATCACCTCGATCGCGGTCAGCCTGCTGGCCGCCGTAGCCCTCGTCGCGTTCGCCCGCCAGGCGGCCGCCGCCCGGGCCACGGTGGGCCGGGAGACCGGACCGCGTCGCCGGACCGCACCGGCCGGCCCGTCCCCGGACGAGCCGGAGATCGCGGTCCCGCACCTCACATCGCCGGTCGGCGCCGGTGGACCCGGGTGGCGGCAACCACCCGGGCCGCCGGTGGCCGACGTGGGCGACCCGCCGGCCGCCGCGTACGGCCCGCCGGCCGATCCGTTCGAGCCGGGCCCCGTCGAGCCCGGCCCGGTCGATCCACCGGCCGAGCCCTACTCGCCGCCGGCGCCGCGCGGCCCGTCCCGCGCCGAGGCGCCCGCCGACGCGCCAACGCCCACCTCGCCGGCTCCGGACGGCCCGTTCGAGAGCGATCCGCCGGCCGAGTTCCTCACCGACGGTGAGGTCGCCCGGCTGGTCCGGCTCGACGGCGAGGTCCGGGTGGTCGACGGCCACCCCCGCTTCCACCTGCCCGGCTGCCCCCAGGTGGTGGGCCGGGCCGACGAACCGCTGCCGGTCGCCGAGGCGGTCGGGCTGGGCTTCACCCCGTGCGGCCGTTGCGCGCCGGCCACCACGCTGCTGGCCGAGGCCCGGCCGCGCTGATCATGGTGACCATGGACGACACGCTCACCGTCGCCGTACGCGTGAAGCCCGGTGTCTCGCGGGCCCGGGTCGGCGGCCGGTTCGACGGGCCGCACGGTCCCGCCCTCGTCGTCGCGGTGAACGCGCCCGCGGTGGACGGCCGGGCCACCGAGGCGGCCCGCCGCGCCCTGGCCGAGGCGCTCGGCGTCCGGCCGGCGGCGGTCTCGCTGCGGTCCGGCGCGGCCAGCCGGGACAAGCTCTTCCTGGTCGAGCACCCGGCCCCCGGGCTGCCCGACATGCTCCGGCGGCTCCGCGACGGATCGGCCGGGTGACGCGGCTGCGGACCGGCCGCGGATGACGCCGGGGCTCGACGTCGCGCTGCTGGTCGGCGCCGCCGTCCTGCTGGTCGCGGTGGGCGCGGTGCGCTTCTCGACCCGGCTCGGCGTGCCGAGCCTCCTGGCGTACCTGGCGCTCGGGGTGGCCATCGGCGAGGCCGGCCTGGGCATCCGCTTCGACGACGTCGAGCTGACCCGGGTGCTCGGCTTCTGCGCGCTCATCGTGATCATCGCGGAGGGTGGCCTGAGTGCCCGGTGGAGCACCCTGCGGCCGGTGCTCGGCCTGGCCGCCGCGCTCTCCACGGTCGGCGTGGCGGTCAGCATCCTGGTCGTCGGCGTGGTGGTGCACCTGCTGCTCGGCCTGGACTGGCGGCTGGCGCTGCTCTACGGCGCGGTGCTCTCCTCCACCGACGCGGCGGCCGTCTTCGCGACCCTGCGCCGGCTGCGCCTGCCGCCCCGCCTGGTGGCCACGCTGGAGGCCGAGTCCGGGATCAACGACGCCCCGGTCGTCATCCTGGTGCTGCTGCTGTCCCGGGCCGGGGTGGAGGCCGCCCACCCGTGGTGGTACGAGGTGTTCCTGGTCGGCTACGAGCTGGGCGTCGGCGCGGCGGTCGGGGTGGCCGCCGGGATCGCCGGCCGGTACGCGCTGCGCCGGGCCGCCCTGCCGTCCGCCGGTCTCTACCCGATCGCGGTGGTCGGCTTCACGGTGCTGGCGTACGCGGCCGGCTCGGTGCTGCACGCCTCGGGCTTCCTGGCCGTCTACGTGGCCGGTGTGCTGCTCGGCAACGCGCGGCTGCCGCACCGGCAGGCCATCCTGGGCTTCGCCGACGGGCTGGCCTGGCTGGCCCAGATCGGGCTGTTCGTGCTGCTCGGCCTGCTGGTGTCGCCGAGCCGGCTGGACGCGGCGGTGCTGCCGGCGGTGGTCACCGGGCTGGCGCTGCTGCTGCTGGCCCGGCCGCTGTCGGTGGTGGTCTCCGCGCTGCCGTTCCGGTTCGCGCTGCGCGAGCAGCTCTTCCTCTCCTGGGCCGGGCTGCGCGGCGCGGTGCCGATCGTGCTGGCCACCATCCCGCTCTCGCTGCGGGTGCCGGGCGCCGACCGGCTCTTCGACGCGGTCTTCGTACTGGTGGTGATCTTCACGCTGCTCCAGGCCGGGACCCTGGCGCCGGCGGCCCGCCGGCTCGGGGTGACCGCGCCCGCCGAGGCCACCGAGATCCTGCTGGAGACGGCCCCGCTGGAGCGGATGCGGGCCGACCTGCTGCAGCTGGAGGTGCCGCCGGGCTCCCGGCTGGGCGGGGTGCACGTGGACGAGCTGCGGCTGCCGGTGGGCGCCTCGGTGACGCTGGTGCTGCGCGACGGGGTGGGCTTCGTGCCCGGCCCGGACACCCGCTTGAAGGTCGGCGACAGCCTGCTCATCGTTGCCACCGCGGAGGTGCGGGACGAGGCGGAGCGGCGGCTGCGGGCGGTGAGCCGGCGAGGTCGGCTGGCCCGGTGGTTTGGCGAGTACGGCGAGGACCGGACCGGCTGATCTGCTAGCGTTCCCTTTGCCCCGATTGGTGGCAGTTCGGGGCTGAATCACGGTGCGACGGTGCGGCACGTTGTCGGACGCCTGTACGTTCCGTATTCTTGCCACCCTCCGGAGTGCGCGGCCTCTGTCGCCGTGCGCCCGTTCTGTACATGGGGGACGCCCGTTGCCGGCGACCCCCGCCCACGCACGCTGACCGCCGCGGCACGCGGCTGAGGGAGCTGACGATGGCGAAGCCAGCCGACACCAGGACCGCCGGTCGCAAGCCGGTGGCGAAGGCCACCCGCAGCGCCGCGGAGACCGAGAAGATCCGGGCCGCCCTGGCGGCACGGCGGGACGAGCTCAACGCCGAGTACGATCAGACGCTGAGCGAGATCACCGAGCTGCAGCGCGACCGGCTGACCGACTCGGCCGGGGACGACCAGGCCGACACGGGCACCAAGACGTTCGAGCGCGAGCAGGAGATCTCACTCGCCAACAGCATCAAGGAACGGATCACGCAGGTCGAGCGCGCGCTGGAGCGTCTCGACGAGGGTGGCTACGGCTGGTGTGAGCGGTGCGGCAACCCGATCCCGGTGGAGCGGCTCGCCGCCTTCCCGTCGGCCACCCTCTGCGTGAGCTGCAAGCAGCTGGAGGAGCGGCGCTGACGTCCGTTCCCCGGCGGCCGAACGGCAGACGGTGACCGCCACCGTCGCAAGCGTCGATGGGGAGCAGATGACCGCAGCACCGCCCGCCGGGTCCGGCACCACCGAGTCGGGCGCCGGCACGCCCCGCCGCAAGGCGACCGGCCTGCTGCTCGGTGTGGCCCTGGCCTCCCTCGTCGCCGACCTGGTCACCAAGCAGCTCGCACTCTCGGAGCTCACCGGGCGCGGGCCGGTGTCGCTGCTCGGCGGGGCGGTCTACCTCAGCCTGACCCGCAACAGCGGCGCCGCGTGGAGCATCGGCTCCGACCACACCTGGGTCTTCCCGCTGATCACCATCGGCGTGATCGCCTGGATCGGGTGGATGGCGCTGCGGCTGCGGTCGCTGCCCTGGGCCGTGTCGCTCGGGCTGGTGCTGGGCGGGGCGCTGGGCAACCTCACCGACCGCGTCTTCCGCGCCCCCGGGCACTTCGTCGGCCACGTGGTCGACATGATCAGCCTCTTCGACCCGTACGGGCAGGTCTGGCCGGTGTTCAACCTGGCCGACAGCTCGCTGGTCTGCGGCGTGCTGCTGGCCGTCTTCCTGGAGCTGACCGGCCGGCAGCGGGACGGCTCCCGGGCCACCCCCGCGCGGTCCGGCGACGAGGCCCCCGCCGAGCAGCGGGAGCGCGCGTGACCTCCGCCTTCGCCGCCGGCGGCGACCACCGCTCCCTGCCCGTCCCGGACGGGCTCGACGGCATGCGCCTGGACCAGGCCGTCTCCCGGCTCTTCGGGCTGTCCCGGACGGCCGCGGCCGCGCTGGTCGACGCCGGGGACGCGCTTGTCGACGGTGCCGCCCGGCCCAACTCGCACAAGGTCAAGGCGGGCTCCTGGCTGGAGGTCACGCTGCCCGCGCCGGCCGCCCCGCCGACCGTGGTGCCGCAGGCCGTGCCCGGCCTCACCGTGGTCTACGCCGACGACGACATCGTGGTCGTGGACAAGCCGGTCGGGGTGGCCGCCCACCCCAGCCCCGGCTGGACCGGCCCGACCGTGATCGGCGGGCTGGCCGGGATCGGCCACCGGATCTCCACGAGCGGCGCCGCCGAGCGGCAGGGCGTGGTGCATCGGCTCGACGTGGGCACGACCGGCGTCATGGTGGTGGCCAAGAGCGAGCAGGCGTACACGGCGTTGAAGCGGGCGTTCAAGTACCGCGAGGTGGAGAAGCGCTACCACGCCGTGGTGCAGGGCCACCCGGACCCGCTGCGCGGCACCATCGACGCGCCGATCGACAGGCACCCGCACCACGACTACCGCTGGGCGGTGGTCTCCGGCGGCAAGCCCAGCATCACCCACTACGACACCCTTGAGGCGTTCCCCTCGGCCAGCCTGCTCGACGTGCGGCTGGAGACCGGGCGTACCCACCAGATCCGGGTGCACTTCTCCACGCTGCGGCATCCCTGCGTGGGCGACCTCACCTACGGCGCCGACCCGACGCTGTCCGCCCGGCTCGGGCTGAGCCGGCAGTGGCTGCACGCCCGTTCGCTGAGCTTCGCGCACCCGCGCACCGGCGACGAGGTCACCTTCGTCAGCGAGTACCCGGACGACCTGGCCCGGGCGCTGGAGATCCTCCGCGACTGACCCGCCGATGAGCACCGACACCCGGCCGCCGCGGCGGTCGCGCTCCGCCACGCTCACCTGGCTCGCCCTGGCCTGCGCGCTGGTGGTGCTGGTGGTCGCCGTCGCGCAGCGGCGGGACGAGCCCGTGGGGGACCGCACGGTGGGCGAGGTGACCCGGGTCGGGGTGGCCGACGGGGACTCCGTCCCGGCCTACCTGCGGGCCGCCGGGGACGAACTCGCCCGGCTCGAGGCTCCGGCGCCCGGCGGCTACGCCCTCGTGTCGTTCGCCGCGTACCTGACGCCGGCGCAGGTGGCCACGGCGCTGGGCGGCGTCCCGGTCTCCGCCGTGCTGGCCCGCGTGCCGGTGCCCGGCCGGCAGACCGAGATCGTGCGGATCGCCGCGATGCGCGTCCCGGACGACGTGGTCGCCGGGATGGCCGAGGTGGCCGGGCGCAAGGACCGGGAGGCCGCCGACTACCGGGCCCGCGCCGCCGCCCCGGCGGCCACCGCCGATCCCGAGCTGCGCCGGGTGTACGACACCGGGGCCGTTGTGGCGGCGCGGGAGGCGGCCGGCTACCGGGCGGCCTGCGCCTGCGTCTACGCCGCCGTGGTCCGGGACGCCCCGGACGCCCTGCGGGCGCTGGCCGCCCGGTCCGGCGTCCGCGCGGTCGACCCGGCCCCGGAGGTGACCCGCCTGGACCGTACGGTGTTCACGCCGCCGTTGCCGGAGCAGCGGGACGTGGTGCGGCCGCCGGCCGACACCGGGCTCGTGCCGAGCGCCGGTATGGCCGATTCGTCGGAATCCGCACCGACGGTGACCGGATCCTCACCGGCCGCCGGCCGGCCCGCCGCCGGGGCGGGGCCGCCGAATCCCGCTCCCACCTCCTGAGACGTGCAGGTGGGCGGCCCCGTACCCGGCGGGGCGCCGAGGAGAGGCACCGGGGGATGTGCGCACCGGGGTGTGGTCCGAATAGGGTTTCGTTCGTAGCCTGTCAGGCGGAGATCGATGGGCTGGGGGAGGGGCGAGGCCTTGGACGGCAGCGAAACCGGTTGGGGTCGGCAGGCTGAGCCGGCACCACGGTGGCGGGCGCTGCTCGACCGGGCCCGGCTCGGTGGACGCGGCGCGGAGCACCCCGAACCGGACGACCACCCCGACGACCCCCCGCCGCCCGCACCGGACCCGCTGCCCCGGCGCGCCGCCGGCACCGGCTGGACGGGCCGCGCGCAGGCCGTCGCCCGCCCCGCCGACGGGTCGTACGGCGCCGAACCGGCGTACCGCGTCGAGGCGACCTACCGGGTGGAGCCGGCCTACCGGGCCGACCCGCACTACGGCGGCGAGCCGGCCTACCGGGCGGAGCCCGCGTACCGCGCCGAGCCCGAGCCGCGCGCCGAGCCGTCCTGGCGCGCCGAGCCGGTCCGCCCGCCGGAGCCGGGCTATCCCGAGCCGGAGGCGCGCGGCCGGGGCACCGCCTCGGTCGAGTCCCGGTACTCCCTGCTCGACAGCGGCTACCAGCCCGACCCGCCCCCGGCGGAGTCCCGCTACGCGCTGCTCGACCGCGGCCGCTACCGGCCGGAGATCCACCCCGCCCCCGAGCCGGCCCCACCGGCCCCCACCTACCCGGCCCAGCCCGAGGCCTACCCGGCGCGGGCCGAGAGTTACCCGGCCCGGATCGAGCCCGCCCGGATTGAGCCGGCGCGCGTGGAGTGGCGCGCACCGGCACCGGACGCCGAGCTGGAGCGGGCCGCCGCCGTGCTCCGCCGCGAGCTGGGCGGGCCCCGGGTGCTCGCCTTCGCCAATCCCAAGGGCGGGGTGCACAAGACCACCGCCACGGTGCTCGCCGCGGCCACCGTGGGCAGCGTGCGCGGGCGCGGGGTGCTCGCCTGGGACGACAACGAGCTGCGGGGCACCCTCGGCCTGCGCGCCGGCAGCGCCCGGCACGCCCGCACCATCCGGCACCTGATCCACGACCTCGCGCAGATCGAGATCCTGGAGGGCGCCACCCTCCTGGAACACCTCGACGACTACCTGCGGCACGCCTCCGACGGCTCGTACGACGTGCTGGCCGGCGAGGAGAGCCCGCGCTTCGCCCAGCGGCTGGACCAGTTCACCGTCAAGCGGGTGCTGGAGCTGCTGCGCCGCACCCACGAGGTGGTCTGCGTGGACACCGGCAACAACGTGGAGAGCCCCAACTGGCGCACCGTCATGCAGGACGCCGACCAGCTCGTGGTGACCACCGTGCCGCGGGAGGACGCCGCCTTCAGCGCGGACTGGATGCTCGACCTGCTGCACGAGGAGGGCATGGGCGAGCTGGCCGACAACGCGGTCACCCTCATCTCCTGCCCCACCCCCGGTCGCACGGCGCTCCAGGACGACCTGGAACGCCACTTCGCCACCCGGACCCGGGCGGTGGCCGTGGTGCCGTACGACCCGGCGCTGGAGACCGGCTCCTCGATCGAATATCACCAGCTCCAGGCGGAGACGCGGCAGGGCTGGCTCAAGGCGGCCTCGGTGATGCTGGAACCGTTCGCCCGCTGACCGCCACCGCCGCCCCGCGCCGCCCCGCCGCCTGAGAGGATCACCGGGTGAGTCCGGACACCCCTGATTCCGAGCGGGCCGCCGAGGGTCCCGGCGCGCCCGGCGACGCCGCCCGCCCGCCCGCCGGCGCGGACAGCTCCCCGCGCCCCGACCGGCCGACCGGCTCCGTCCCGCCCGACGGGCCTTCCGGCGGGGGTGCGCCGCCCGGCCCGTCCCCGGCCGGGCGTGAGGCGCCCGACCGGGCCCCGGTCGAGGGGGAGGCGCCCCCCTGGCCCGGCGGCCTGCCGGTGCCCGCGGGCACCCCGGTCACCGCGCCCGGCGCGGACCCGCTCGCCGGCTACCCGGGCGTCGTCGGAGCCGTGCCCGGTGCGCCGTCCGCCACCCGCCGGGCGGGGGGTCGGGCCGTCGCGGTCGCCCTCGGCGCGGCGCTGCTGCTCACCGTGCTCGGCGCGCCCCTGGGCCTGCTCTGGGCGCTGGTGGCCCCCGGCACGCCGGTGCAGATGACCGCCGACGGCGCCGTCTACGCCACGCCCCAGCCGGAACAGCCGATCGCCGCGGACGGCTGGTTCAGCCTGCTCGGGCTCGGCTTCGGGGTGCTCGCCTCGATCGCCCTCTGGGTGGTGCTGCACCGCCGGCGTGGCCCGGTCGGCCTGGTCGCCGGGGCGCTCGGCGGGCTCGGCGCGGCGGTCGTGGCGTGGCAGGTCGGCCGCCGGATCGGGCTCGGCACCTACCAGCGGCTGCTGGACACCGCGCCGCCCGGGACCGACTTCACCAAGCCGGCCGACCTGCGGGCCGGCGGCGTCGACTGGTACGGGCCGCTGCCCGTCCCGCACGGCAACCTGCTGCTGGCGGCGTTCGGCGCCGCCGTGACGTACACCCTGCTGGCCGGCTGGTCGCGGTGGCCCTCACTGCGGCCGGAGCCGGAGTGGGACGGCGGCTGGGCGCCCGGCGGGCCGGGGATCAGTTCGGCGCCGGGGGACCAGCCAGCTCGCTGAGCGGCACCGGGACGGCCCGGACCTCGCGCAGCAGGGTGGTCTCCCGGTTGAGCAGCCGCAGCTCGGCCCGGAGCCGCCCGGCGGTGTCGTCGATGGCGAGCAGCCGCTGCCGGTCGTCGACGGTCAGCGCCGCGGTCGCGGCGACCAGGTGCGACAGCACCGTGGGATCCTCGGGCAGCTGCTCGGAGATCTCCTGCGGGTCCGGCCGGACCAGGCCCAGATACTGCCGGAAGACCGAGATGACCCGGGCGGCCAGCAGGTCGGCGACCTCGTCCGTGCCGGCCGGCTCGGGCAGCCACTCGACCTCGGCGGTCAGGTAGGGCGCCGCGGCGTCGTCGACCTCGGCGACGCGGAACCGCCGCCGCCCCACGGTGACGATGTCGAACCCGCCGTCGGCCAGCTCGGTGACCTGCCGCAGCTCGGCGGTGCAGCCCACCTCGTGCAGGGTGACCTCGCCGCCGGTGGGGGCCGGCCGGCCCGGCGGCCCGGCGGCCGCGACCTCCCAGCCGCTCTGGATCGCCACCACCCCGAACTCGCGTGGCGCACCCTCGGGCAGCCCGACCAGGTGGCGCACCAGCGCCCGGTAACGCTCCTCGAAGATGTGCAGCGGGAGGACCAGCCCCGGGAAGAGGACCGTCCCGAGCGGGAAAACCGGCAGCCGTGCGGTCACGTGATCGAGAGTATCCCGATCGCGTCCCGGCGGCGTGTCCCGCCTCACCGTCCCGGCGTACGGGCGGCTCCGGTCGGCCCGCGGGGCGGCAGCCTAGACTCGCAAGGGTGTTGAACCGGATCGACCTGCGCGGCGGGGCCCGTGACCCGCGCCGCCTGCTGCCCCGTGCCCAACTCGACGTCTCCGTGGCCGTCGAGCGGATCCGCCCCCTCGTGGAGGCGGTCCGGGAGCATGGGTACCCGGCGATCCGCGAGGCGAGCGAACGGTTCGACGGCGTCTCCCCGGAGCACCTGCGGGTGCCGGTCGACGTGATCCGCGCCGCCGAGGGCACCCTCGACCCGCAGGTCCGGGCCGCGCTGCTGGAGTCGATCACCCGGGCCCGCAAGGTCCACGACGACCAGCGCCGCACCGACCACACCACCCAGGTCGTGCCGGGCGGCACGGTCACCGAGCGCTGGGTGCCGGTCGACCGGGTGGGGCTCTACGTCCCCGGCGGCCTGGCCATGTACCCGTCGACCGTGGTCATGAACGTGGTCCCCGCCCAGGCGGCCGGGGTCCGCTCGCTGGTGGTGGTCAGCCCGCCGCAGAAGGAGAACGGCGGCCTGCCCGACCAGCGGGTCCTCGCCGCCTGCGCGCTGCTCGGCGTCGACGAGGTCTACGCGGTCGGCGGCGCCCAGGCCGTGGCCATGCTGGCGTACGGCGCGACGGTCGACCCGGCGGGCGCCGCGCGCTGCGACCCGGTCGACATGATCACCGGCCCGGGCAACATCTGGGTCACCGCCGCGAAGCGGCTGCTGCGCGGCGTGGTCGGCATCGACGCCGAGGCCGGGCCCACCGAGATCGCCATCCTGGCCGACGACACGGCCGACCCGGCGCACGTCGCCGCCGACCTGATCAGCCAGGCCGAGCACGACCCCCTCGCGGCCAGCGTGCTGGTCACCCCGTCGCCGTCGCTCGCCGACGCGGTCGACGCCGAGCTGGCCCGGCAGGTGCCGGCCGCCAAGCACGCCGAGCGGATCGGCACCGCGCTGCGCGGCGAGCAGAGCGGTGTCGTCCTCGTCGACGACCTGGAGGCGGGGCTGCGGGTGGTCGACGCGTACGCGGCCGAGCACCTGGAGATCCAGACCGTCGACGCCCGCGAGTGGGCGCTGCGGGTGCGCAACGCCGGCGCGATCTTCGTGGGCGCCTGGTCGCCGGTGTCGCTCGGCGACTACTGCGCCGGCTCCAACCACGTGCTGCCCACCGGCGGCTGCGCCCGGCACTCCTCCGGCCTGTCGGTGCAGTCCTTCCTGCGCGGCGTCCACCTCGTGGAGTACACCCGGGACGCGCTGCGCGACGTGGCCCCGCACGTGGTCACCCTGGCCGGCGTCGAGGACCTGCCGGCGCACGGCCAGGCGGTCACCGCGCGCTTCCCGGGGGAGACCCCGTGACCACCCTCGACGACCTGCCGATCCGCGACGACCTGCGGGGCCTCAAGCCGTACGGGGCGCCGCAGCTCGACGTGCCGGTGCGGCTGAACACCAACGAGAACTCCTACCCGGTGCCCGAGCCGGTGGTGGAGGCGATCGGCAAGGCCCTCTCCGCCGAGCTGCGCGACCTCAACCGCTACCCGGACCGGGACGCCGTGGCGCTGCGCGCCGACCTCGCGGAGTACCTGGGCCACGGGCTCACCGCCGACCAGGTGTGGGCGGCCAACGGCTCCAACGAGATCCAGCAGCAGCTGCTCCAGGCGTTCGGCGGCCCCGGGCGCACCGCGCTCGGCTTCACCCCGGCGTACTCGATGCACCCGCTGCTGGCGCTCGGCACCGGCACCGGCTGGATCCCGGCGGCCCGCGACGCGGACTTCGGGCTGACCGTGGCCGACGCGGTCGCCCAGGTGCGGGCGCACCGGCCCGACGTGGTCTTCCTCTGCTCGCCGAACAACCCGACCGGCACGGCGCTCGACCCGGCCGTGGTCGCCGCCGTGCTCGCCGCGGCGCCGGGGATGGTGGTCGTGGACGAGGCGTACGCCGAGTTCGCCCGGCCCGGCACGGTCAGCGCGCTCGCCGTGCTGCCGGGGCACCCCCGGCTGGTGGTCACCCGCACCATGAGCAAGGCGTTCGGCTTCGCGGGCGGCCGGCTCGGCTACCTGGCCGCCGACCCGGCCGTGGTGCAGGCGGTGCAGCTGGTCCGGTTGCCGTACCACCTCTCGGCGCTCACCCAGGCCGCCGCCCGCGCGGCGCTGGCCCACCGCGACGCCCTGCTCGGCACGGTGGCCGCGATCATGCGGCAGCGCGACCGGATCGTCGCCGAACTGCGCGCCCGCGGGCACCGGGTGGCCGACAGCGACGCCAACTTCGTGCTCTTCGAGGTCCGCCCCGGAGCCGTCGACCAGGCCGCCGCCTGGCGCACACTGCTCGCCGCCGGCGTGCTGGTCCGCGACGTCGGCCTGCCCGGCTGGCTGCGGGTCACCGCCGGCACCCCCGCCGAGACCGACGCCTTTTTGTCGGCAATGGAGAAGTTGTAGTGGGAGCGCGAGGAGTGAGCTTGCGCGCCCCGCAGTCGCGACCGAAAGGCGAGCAATGAGCCGGACCGCCCGGGTGGAGCGGATCACCAAGGAGACCAAGGTCCTCGTCGAGATCGACCTCGACGGCACCGGCAAGGCCGACATCGAGACCGGCGTCGGCTTCTACGACCACATGCTCAACCAGATCGCCCGGCACGGCGGCTTCGACCTGACCGTGCACACCGTCGGTGACCTGGAGATCGACGCCCACCACACGATGGAGGACACCGCGCTCGCCCTGGGCGCCGCGTTCGACCAGGCGCTGGGGGACAAGGCCGGCATCCGGCGGTACGGGTCGGCCACCGTCCCCATGGACGAGGTGCTGGTCCGGGCCGCCGTCGACCTCTCCGGCCGGCCGTACGTGGTGCACGACGAGCCGGCGCTCGCGCCGTACATCGGGCCGGTCTACCCGACCAGCATGACCCGGCACATCTGGGAGTCGTTCGGCCAGGCCGCCCGGGTCACCCTGCACGTGGACGTGCTGCGCGCGGCCCGGCCGGGCGGCAACCCGGACGCCCACCACGTGGTCGAGGCCCAGTTCAAGGCGGTCTCCCGGGCGCTGCGGGAGGCCACCTCGATCGACCCGCGTGCCGCGGGCGCGATCCCCAGCACGAAGGGCGCCCTCTGATGAGCGCGAGGAACGCGGCGCGGCGGAGTACCGCGGCCACGAACGAAGGGCGGCTCTGATGGGGCGGGCGTTGCCGACGTTGCTGTTGATCCTGGCCGGGTTGCTGGTCGGCGGGACCTGGTCGCTTTACAAGCAGGGCGCCGCCCGCGGCGCGGTGGTGATCACCGGCCTGCTGGCGGTGCTGGCCACGGCCGGCGGGCTGCTCTGGCTGCTGCCGGGGGAGAGCTGATGAGCGAGCGCAGCGGGATGCCGTCATGAGCGGGCGGGTGGTGGTGCTCGACTACGGGTCGGGCAACCTGCGGTCGGCCGAGCGGGCCCTCGCGCGGGTCGGGGCGGACGTCACCGTCACCGCCGACCTGACCGCGGCCGCCGAGGCCGAGGGCCTGGTGGTGCCGGGCGTGGGCGCGTTCGCCGCGTGCATGGCGGGGATCGAGGCGCTGGGCGCCGGCCCGGTCATCGCCGAGCGGGTCGCCGCCGGCCGCCCGGTGCTCGGCATCTGCGTGGGGATGCAGGTGCTCTTCGAGCACGGTGACGAGCACGGCGTGGTCACCAAGGGGCTCGGGCTGCTGCCCGGTGGGGTGACCCGGCTGCCCGCGCCGCGGCTGCCGCACATGGGCTGGAACACGGTGCAGGCACCGGCCGGCTCGGTGCTCTTCGCCGGCCTGCCGGCCGATGCCCGGTTCTACTTCGTCCACTCCTACGGGGTGCTCGCGCCGGCCGCGCTGGCCGCCGCCGGGGCCACCGTCACCACCGCCCACCACGGCACGGACTTCGTGGCCGGGATCGAGCGGGGCCCGCTGTCGGCGGCCCAGTTCCACCCGGAGAAGTCGGCCGACACGGGGGCTGCTCTGCTGCGCAACTGGCTGGGCACCCTGTGAGCGCGAGGAGTGAGCCGGTTTTGCGAGCCCCGCAGTCGCGAACGACCGGTGGCGCTGTGAGCGCGAGGAGTGAGCCGGTTTTGCGAGCCCCGCAGTCGCGAACGACCGGCGGCGCTGTGAGCGCGAGGAGTGAGCCGGTTTTGCGAGCCCCGCAGTCGCGAACGACCGGCGGCGCAGCTTGAGTAAGGAGCGGGCGCGGCGGCGGGAGGCGCGGCGGGCCGAGTTGGAGCGGGAACGCGCCGCACGCGCCCGCCGGCTGGCGCGCCGGGACCGGCGGCGGGCCGTCGTGCGCCGGTTGACGCCCGCTGTGCGGCGCGGCCGCACCGGCCGGCTGCGCCGGCACAGTCGTGGCGAGCGGGCGGCGATCGTGCTGCTCACCGGCGCGGCCGTGGCCGGCATCTGGAGTTTCGTCGACGACCTGGCGCTGCGGCTGGCGTTGGTCGTGTTGTTGCTGCTGGTCCTGCCCGCGGTCGTGGTGATCGCGCTGGACCGACGTACCTGATGCGAGGAGAATTTCGTTGAGCCTCACCCTGTTGCCCGCCGTGGACGTCGCGGACGGGCAGGCCGTCCGGCTCGTCCAGGGCGCCGCCGGCAGCGAGACCACGTACGGCGACCCGCTGGAGGCCGCCCTCGCCTGGCAGGCCGACGGGGCGGAGTGGATCCACCTGGTCGACCTGGACGCCGCGTTCGGGCGGGGCACCAACGCCCACCTGCTCGCCGAGGTGGTCCGCCGGCTCGACGTGAATGTCGAGCTCTCCGGCGGCATCCGGGACGACGAGTCGTTGCAGGCGGCGCTGGGCACCGGCGCGGCCCGGGTCAACATCGGCACCGCCGCGCTGGAGGACCCGGAGTGGTGCGACCGGGTCTGCGGCGAGTACGGCGACCGGGTGGCCATCGGGCTGGACGTGCGCGGCCGTACCCTCTCGGCGCGGGGCTGGACCCGCGACGGCGGTGACCTCTTCGAGGTGCTGGCCCGGCTGGACAAGGCCGGCGCGACCCGTTACGTGGTCACCGACATCACCAAGGACGGCACCATGCGCGGGCCGAACCTGGACCTGCTGCGCGAGGTCTGCGCCCGCACCGACGCGCCGGTGGTCGCCTCCGGCGGCGTGTCCACGCTGGACGACCTGCGCGCGCTGGCCACGCTGGAGCCGGTGGGGGTGGAGGGTGTGATCACCGGCAAGGCGCTCTACGCCGGTGCGTTCACGGTCGCCGAGGCGCTCGCCACCCTGCGGGGCGGGGCGTGACGGCCGTCGCGGGCGAGGGCCCCCGGCCGGCGCCGGAGCCGCCGGTTGGCGGGGCCGTGACCCGGCTCGGTTCGGGCGGCCCGTGGGAGGCGCTGTACGGCTACTGCCGGGTGGTCCGGGCCGGGCAGCTGGCGATCACCGCGGGCTGCACCTCCACGGTGGACGGCCGGGTGGCGCACGTCGGGGACGCCGCCGCGCAGACCGCCCAGGCGATCCGGATCGGCCTGGACGCGCTCGCCGAGGTGGGTGCCGGGCCGGCCGACGTGGTGCGCACCCGGATGTACGTGACCGACCGGACGTACGCCGACGAGGTGGGGCGCGCGCACAACGCCGTGTTCGGTGCGGTCCGGCCGGTCGCCACGATGGTGGTGGTGGCCGGCCTGATCGATCCCGACCTGCTGGTGGAGATCGAGCTGGAGGCGTGGGTCGCCGAGGGCTGACCCGGGCGTGGCCGGACGCCGCTGTGGCGGCGTTCACACGGGCAATTAGGTTGTGCACAACCTAATTGCGGGCTACCGTTCGGTGCGTGACCGATGATCTGGTGCTGCGCCGGCAGGTGTGCTTCGCCCTCTACGCGGCGTCGCGCGCCCTCACCGACGTCTACCGGCCCATCCTCGACGAGCAGGGCCTGACCTACCCGCAGTACCTGGTGCTGCTGGTGCTCTGGGAGCGCGATGACGACGCCCCCACCGTCTCCGAACTCGGCGCGCGCCTCCGGCTCGACTCCGGCACGCTCTCCCCGCTGCTCAAGCGGCTGGAGGCGGCCGGGCTGGTGGTACGCACCCGTTCGGCGGCCGACGAGCGCCGGGTCGAGGTCGGCCTCACCACCCAGGGCCGGGCCCTGCGGGAGCGGATGGACGAGGTGCCGCGGCGGGTCGCCCGCGCCACCGGCCTCACCGAGGCCGAGCTGGTCGCCCTGCGCGACACCCTCACCCGGGTCACCGAGACGATCCACCGACAGAAGGAGCAGTGACCACCATGCAGGTGCTCTACACCGCGTCCGCGCAGGCCACCGGCGACGGCCGGGACGGCCACGTCCGCACCTCCGACGGCGGCCTCGACCTGGACCTGGCCATCCCGAAGGAGATGGGCGGCGCCGGCGGCGCGACCAACCCGGAGCAGCTCTTCGCGGCCGGCTACGCGGCCTGCTTCCACTCGGCGCTGCGCCTGGTCGCCCGCAAGGCCCGGGCGGACGTCTCGAACTCGGTCGTCGAGGCCGAGGTCGGCATCGGCCCGAACGGCAGCGGCGGCTTCGGCCTCGCGGTCACCCTGGTCGTCGACCTGCCCGGCGTCGAGCGGGCCGCCGCGCAGCAGCTCGTCGAGGCCGCCCACCAGGTCTGCCCGTACTCCAACGCGACCCGGGGCAACATCGACGTCACCCTGACCGTCCGGGACGCCGCATGACGGCCAACCGGGAGATCCACCTGGCGTCCCGGCCGCAGGGCTGGCCGACCGCCGACAACTTCCGGCTGGTCACCACCGAGGTGCCCACCCCGGGGCCGGGCCAGCTCGTGGTCCGCAACCAGTTCATGTCGGTCGACCCGTACATGCGCGGGCGGATGAACGACGTCAAGTCGTACGTGCCGCCGTTCCGGCTCGACGCCCCGCTCGACGGCGGCGCGGTCGGCGAGGTGGTGGCCAGCGAGGCCGAGGGCTTCGCGCCCGGCGACGTCGTGCTCCACGGGCTGGGCTGGCGGGAGTACGCGCTCGTCGACGCCAAGGGCGCGCGGAAGGTCGACCCGGGCCTGGCCCCGGTCACCGCCTACCTGGGCGTGCTCGGCATGACCGGGCTGACCGCGTACGCGGGCCTGCTCGACGTGGCGGCCATGAAGCCGGGCGAGACGGTCTTCGTCTCCGGCGCGGCCGGCGCGGTCGGCAGCATGGTGGGGCAGATCGCCAAGCTGCGCGGCGCGGGCCGGGTGGTCGGCAGCGCCGGCTCGCCGGCCAAGGTCGAGCGGCTGAAGGCGCTCGGCTTCGACGCCGCGTTCGACTACCACGACGGGCCGGTCCGCGACCAGCTCCGGGCCGCCGCACCGGACGGCGTCGACGTCTACTTCGACAACGTCGGGGGCGAGCACCTGGAGGCCGCCATCGGGGCGATGAACCTGCACGGCCGGGCCGCCATCTGCGGCATGATCGCGCAGTACAACGCCACCGAGCCGCCCGCCGCCCCGCGCAACCTGGCGCTGCTCATCGGCAAGCGGCTCACCCTGCGCGGCTTCCTGGTCGGCGACCACGGGCACCTGCGCGAGCAGTTCGTCCAGGAGATGGCCGGCTGGCTGCGGGACGGCCGGATCTCCTACGACGAGACGGTGGTCGACGGCATCGAGCGGGCCCCGGAGGCCTTCCTCGGCCTGCTGCGCGGCGAGAACCTCGGCAAGATGCTCGTCCGGGTGTGACACCGCACTCGTTCGCGGCGGCCGGCCCGGTCGGGCCGGCCGCCGCGGCGTGCCGGTTGGATAGGCTCGCGGCATGACGGTGGCGGTGCGGGTGATCCCGTGTCTGGACGTGGACGCCGGGCGGGTGGTCAAGGGGGTCAACTTCCTCGACCTGCGTGACGCCGGCGACCCGGTCGAGCTGGCGGCCGCGTACGACCGGGCCGGCGCCGACGAGCTGACCTTTCTCGACGTCACCGCATCCAGCAGCGACCGCGGCACCATGCTCGACGTGGTGCGGCGCACCGCCGAATCGGTCTTCATCCCGCTCACCGTCGGCGGGGGCGTCCGCCAGGTGGCCGACGTCGACACCCTGCTGCGCGCCGGCGCGGACAAGGTCGGGGTGAACACCGCGGCCATCGCCCGCCCCGAGTTGATCGCCGAGATCGCCGACCGGTTCGGCCGCCAGGTGCTGGTGCTCTCCCTCGACGTCCGCCGGGCGCCGGCCGGCACCACGCCCAGCGGGTTCGAGGTGACCACCCACGGCGGGCGGCGGGGCACCGGCCTCGACGCGGTCGAGTGGGCGGCGCGCGGCGCGGAACTGGGCGCCGGGGAGATCCTGCTCAACTCGATGGACGCCGACGGCACCAAGGCGGGCTTCGACCTCCCGCTGATCGAGGCGGTCCGTGCGGTCGTCGACGTGCCGGTGATCGCCAGCGGCGGAGCGGGCCGGGTGGCCGACTTCCCGCCGGCCATCGGCGCGGGCGCCGACGCGGTGCTCGCGGCCAGCGTCTTCCACTTCGGCGAGCTGACCGTCGGCGAGGTCAAGGACGCCCTGCGCGGCGCCGGCCACCCGGTGCGCTGACCCCGCGCGCCGCCGGGCGCCGGCCGCGGAGGTCAGGGGCGGCCGGGGTGGCCCTCGGGGGAGCGGCGCGGCATGGGGATCGAGCGGACCGCGTACTCCTGCACCGCGGCGGCGTGGTCGTCCTCGTCCAGTTGCCAGTCGAACTCGTCCGAGGCGGGGCGGCGGCTCAGCACGCCCTGCACCGTGTCCACGGTGGTGCCCAGCCCGGCGCTCGGCCGGGTGCGCCAGAGCCGCTCGCCGTCCGGGGTAACCCGGAACCAGCCGTCGGTGACGCTCACCAGGCCCGCGCTCACCAGCCGGCGGACCGCCCCCTCGACCTCGTGCCGCTCGGGGATGGCCTGGTTGAGGTGGTCGGCGGTGGAGAGGACGTCGGCGAGGCGCACGCCCTCCGGGCGCCGGGTGGCGGCGGCCCGGCGGTGCCGACCGGCGCCGCTCGCGATGACAAGTGAGACGAAGATCCAGGCGTCGCTCCAACGCCAACCGTTCTCCCCCATGGACGAATGATGCCCGGCCGCGACGGCGGAGAAAACACCCGGTTTCGCTGCCGGACGTCGCCGCAGCTCAGCGGCGTGCGGGCTGTCCCAGGAGGTGGCGGTCGGCGCGGCGGGGGTGACGCTGCGTGATCGCGGGGCGGGGTCAGGCGGCCTCGCCGGCCGGGCGCGGCGCGCAGGGGACCGCCGGCTCGGCGGCCGGCTCGCCGACCGGCGGGGCCGGCACCGCGAAGATCGGGATGAAGAGCTGGGCGAGCGGCCCGATGGCCAGCGCGTACGCCACGGTGCCGAGACCCACGGTGCCGCCGAGCAGCCAGCCGAGACTCAGCACGGTCACCTCGATGACGGTGCGGACCAGCCGGACGGAGTAGCGGGGCCGGCGGGCGGTGAAGCCGGTCATGAGGCCGTCGCGCGGGCCGGGGCCGAGCCCGGCGCCCAGGTAGAGGCCGGTGGCGGCGCCGTTGGCGACGATCCCGACGACCAGCAGGGTGGCGCGCAGCGGCAGGCCCTCGCCGGGCGGCAGCACGGCCAGGGTGCCGTCGACGACCAGCCCGATCACCACGACGTTGCTGACGGTGCCGAGGCCCGGGCGCTGCCGCAGCGGGATCCACAGCAGCAGCACCACGGCGCCCACCGCGATGGTGACCGTGCCGAAGGAGAGGTGGGTCTGCCGGGCGAGCCCCTGGTGGAACACGTCCCAGGGGTCGAGCCCGAGGCCGGACCGGATCATCAGCGCCATGCTGATCCCGTAGAGGGCGAGCCCGACGTAGAGCTGGACGAGCCGCCGGGCCGGCCGGTACCGGAGATTGCCAATCTGTGCCATGCATGCCACCCTAGGGGCCAATCTGACCCAGGACAGAGCCAATTCGGGAGGGGTGGCCATGACCAGTCAGGTGCGTGGCGTCCAATTGGCGCGGCTCCTCGGGCAGTGGCATGCCCTGCCGGGCCGCCGGCGCAGCCCCGACTACGCGGCGCTCGCCGCCGCGGTCCGCGGGCTGCTCGCCGACGGCCGGCTCCCCCTCGGGGTACGCCTGCCGGCCGAGCGGGATCTGGCCGAGGCGCTGCGGATCAGCCGCACCACGGTCACCGCCGCCTACCGGGAGCTGCGGGAGACCGGCCACCTGGCCAGCCGGCGGGGCGCCGGAAGCTGGACCATGCTGCCGGGCACCCACCGGGTGGCCAGCACCGGGCTCTGGACCCCGCTGGACGACCGGGACATGATCGACCTGGGGGTGGCCGCCCTCTCCGCCCCGGCGCAGCTCGTGCCGGCGGCCCGGGCCGCCGCCGAGGACCTGCCGCGCTACCTCGGCGGGGCCGGCTACCACCCGACCGGCATCATCGAGTTGCGCGAGGCGGTGGCCCGCGGGTACACCGAGCGGGGGCTGCCGACCAGCCCGGAACAGATCATGGTGACCAGCGGCACCCAGCACGCGCTGGACCTCGTGCTGCGGCTGGCCCTCTCGCCCGGCGGCGGGGTGCTGGTGGAGTCGCCCACCTACCCGAACGCCCTCGCCGCGCTGTCGGCCCGGCGGGCCCGGATCACCACCCACGGGCTCGCCGCCGACGGGGACGGCTGGGACGCCGACCTGCTGCTGGGCAGCATCCGGCAGACCCGGCCCCGGCTGGCGTACGTGATCCCCGAGTTCCACAACCCGACCGGCCACCTCATGGCTACCGACCTGCGGGAGCGGCTGGTCGGCGCGGCGCACGCCGCCGGCACCGACCTGATCGTGGACGAGTCCTTCGTGGACCTGCCGCTGGACGGCACCCCGCTGCCGCCGCCGGTGGCCACCTTCGACCGGCACTCCCGGGTGATCAGCATCGGCGGCATGAGCAAGCCGTACTGGGGTGGCCTGCGGATTGGCTGGGTCCGGGCGTCCGCGCCGCAGGTGCAGCGGCTGGCCGCCGCCCGCGTCGGCGTGGACATGGCCAGCCCCGTGCTCGACCAGCTCGTCGCGGTGCACCTGCTGGCCCAGGGGCCGGGCATCGTGGCCGACCGGCGGGTCCAGCTCGCCGCCCAACGGGACGCCCTGGTCAAGGCCATGGCCGACCGACTGCCCGACTGGCGGGTCACCGTGCCGCGCGGCGGCGTGACGCTCTGGGTGGAGCTGGACGGCCCCATCTCCAGCGCGCTGGCCCGGGCCGCCGAGGAGGTCGGCGTACGCCTGGCGCCCGGACCCCGGTTCGGCCTGGACGGCACCCTGGAGCGGTTCCTGCGGCTGCCCTTCACCCTGCCCGCCGCGGACCTGGTGGAGGCCGTCGGCCGGCTCGCCGCGGTCCGCTACGACCTGGACCGGGCCGGGCGCCCGCAGTGGCGGGAGCCCTCCGTCATCGCCTGATCCGGCCGGCGCGCCGGGCGGTCCCGGGGGCAGCGCCTGCGTCGCCCTGCTGTTCGGGGAGGCCCGCCGCGCGCTGCGCGACGAGTTCCTCGCCGAGCACGGCGCCGGCGGCGTGCCCGGCCGGTAGGCCCCGTTCCGGTACGGATCCTCCGATCGGCGTCTGCGGCCCGCGCGCGCCCCGCAGACTGCCCGGGTGAGGAACGGCGGTGGTGCCCGGTGGTCCCGCCTCGTGTGGCCGGGCGCGCCCGGCTCCCGGACCACCCGCCTCGAACTCTTCTACGACCTGGTCTTCGTCTTCGCGTTCGTCAACGTCACCACGCTGACCGCCAGCTTGCTCAGCCCGGCCAACCTCTACCGCTGTCTGCTGGTGCTGGCGCTGCTCTGGTGGTCGTGGACCGGCTTCGCCCGGCTCGGCAACGCGGTCCGCGCCGACCAGGGCCTGCTGCCGGTGGTCGGCATCCTCACGGTGGCCGCCACCTTCCTGCTGGTGCTCAGCGTGCCGAGCGCGTTCGTCGACCGTCCCGGCGGGCTGAACGGCCCGCTGGTCTTCGCGGGCTGCTACTTCACGATCCGGATGGCCCAGCTCGTGGTCTTCGCCTGGCTGGACCGGTCGGATCCGCTCCGGCGCCGGCGGCTGTTGCTGCGTGCGGCGCTGCCGACCGTGGCCACCGTCCTGCTGGTGGTCGCGGGCACGGTCCCCCAGCGGCTCGCCGACCGGCCGTTCGCCGTGGCGCTGCAACTGGTGCTCTGGACCGTCGCGCTGCTGGTCGAGTACGTCGGTGGGGTGACCCTCGCCTCGCGGTGGTGGGTGGTGGTCTCCGCCGGCCACTGGGCGGAGCGGCACGCGCTCATGGTGTTGATCGCGCTCGGCGAGTCGATCATCGCGCTGGGGCTCGGCCCGAAGACCGGGCTGCCGCTCACCGGCCCGGTGGCGGTGGCCGCGCTGCTCGGTGTCCTGGTGGTGGCGGTGCTCTGGTGGGCGTACTTCGACACCCTGGCGTACGCGCTGGAGCAGGCGCTGCACCACGCCCGCGACCCGGCCGCCCGGCTCCGGCTCTGCCGGGACGTCTACACGTTCCTGCACCTGCCGCTGATCGCCGGGACCATCCTCTTCGCCCTGGGCCTCAAGGACCTGCTGGCCGACGCGGCCAGCCCGGAGAGCCCGAGCTGGGGCCCGCCGCTGGGCGGCTTCTGGGTCACGATCCTGTTCGGTGGGGTGGGCCTCTACCTGCTGAGTCTCGTCGCCTGCGCGCTGGTGGCCTTGCGGGAGGTGCACTGGCCACTGGTGATCACGGTCGTGGCGCTCGTCGTCGTCGCCCCGGTCGTCGCCCCGATCCCGGAGCTGGCGTCGCTCATCGTGCTGGCGGTGCTCGTCACCGCCGGGGTGGCCGTGGAGACGTTCCGGGAGGACGGCCGGCGGCGCCGGATCCGGCAGCTCGCGCTGGAGGAGCAGCTCGCCGCGGAGGCGGACCAGAGCCACTGGCGCCAGGAGCACCTCTGAGCGGGAACCGCGGCGGCGGCCGTGCCCCGGGACGGAGGGGCGCGGCCGCCGGGCGCTGAACGGGCCGCTACAGCTCGGCGAGGCTGCCCGCGTACATCTTGTCGATCTCGTCGGCGAAGTTGGTCTCCACGCTCCGGCGCTTGATCTTCAGTGACGGGGTGACCTCGCCGTCCTCGATGGTGAGGTCCCGGGGGAGGATCGTCACCTTCTTGATCGTCTCCCAGCGGTTGAGCTTGCCGTTCAGCTCGGCCACGTAGCCCTCGACCATGGCCTGCGCCTCCGGCGAGGTGACGATCGCGGTGTAGTCGCGGCCCTCCAGCGGCGTGCCGGCCGCCCAGCCCTGGATCGCGTCCGGGTCGAGCGTGACGAGCATCGTGCAGTAGTTGCGTGCCTGCCCGATCACCACGGCCTGCGAGGTGTACGGGCAGACGGCCTTGAACATGCCCTCGATGTGCGACGGCGCGACGTACTTGCCGCCGGAGGTCTTGACCAGGTCCTTCTTCCGGTCGGTGATGCGCAGGTAGCCGTCGTCGTCGAGGGTGCCGATGTCGCCGGTGCGGAAGAAGCCGTCCTCGGTGAACGCGGCCGCGGTCTCCTCGGGGAGGTTGTGGTAGCCGCGCATGACCGGCTTGCCCCGCACCAGGATCTCGCCGTCGCTGTCGATGCGGCACTCCAGGTCGCCCATGGCCCGGCCCACGCTGCCGATCTTCAGCCCGTCGGGCGGGTTCACGAACGCGCCGGCGCTGGTCTCGGTGAGCCCGTACCCCTCGGAGATCGGCAGGTTGGCCGCGGCGAAGAAGGTGGCGATCTCCTTGCTGAGCGGCGCCGCGCCGGAGACCAGCACGCGCATCCGGCCGCCGAGCCGGGCCTGGAGCTTGCTGAACACCAGCTTCTCGGCCAGCGCGTACCTCAGCTTCAGCCCGGCCGGAACCGGCTTGCCGGCCTGCTCCAGCGCGACCTTCTCCTTGCCCACGGCGACGCCCCAGGCGAAGATCTTCGCCTTCGCGCCGCCGGCGCTGCGGGCCGTGGTGACGGCCTTGTTGTAGACCTTCTCGAAGACCCGGGGCGCGCCGCACATGAGCGTCGGCCGGATCACCCCGAGCAGGTCGACGAGCTTGTCCACCCGGCCGTCCACGTAGGTGGGCAGGCCGACGTGGGTGGCGCCGCAGAGCAGTGTCTTGCCGAACGAGTGGGACAGCGGCAGCCACAGGTACTGCAGGTCGTCGACGTGCAGCAGGCCCAGCTCGGCCTGCGCCACGCCCTCCCAGCACCACCCGCCGTGCAGCAGTTCCACGCCCTTGGGCCGGCCCGTCGTGCCCGAGGTGTAGATGAGGGTGGCCAGGTGGTCCGGACCGATGCCGGCGACCAGCATGTCGATCAGGTCGGGCTCGTTGGCCAGCGCCCGGGCCCCCCGCTCCTCCAGCTCGGCCAGGGTGAGCTGCGGGACGGTGGCGGCCGGGTCGGGCGCCCCGTCGAAGAGCACCACGTGCGTCAGGGCCGGGACCGCGGTGCCGGCGATCTTGGCCGCCTGGGTCGGGTTCTCGGCGAAGAGCACCTTCGACCCGGAGTCGGCGACGATGTACGTCGCGTCCTCCGGCTCGGTGGTCGGGTAGACCGTGGTGGTGGCCCCACCGGCACACATGATCCCGAAGTCGGCGAGCACCCACTCCAGCCGCGTGTTGGCGAGGATCGCCACCGGGTCCTCCAGGCCGACGCCGAGCCCGTGCAACCCGGCGGCGATGGCCTTGGCGCGCTGCCCGACCTGCTCCCACGTCAGCCAGACCGGGCCCGAGTCGTCCGGGGCGGGATGGGCGAACGCGTGGCGGTCGGGGGAGTCCGCCACACGCTTGAGGAACATGTCGGGTACGGAACGGTACGGTACATCGAGAGCCATCGCTGTAGCCGCCTTCAGGGGTGGAGGGACGTGACGGGGGTCACGCCAGTCTGCGGTTACCGAAGAGTATTGCCTGGACCCGGGCAGCGGCTAGCCCCCGTGGCCTGCGGCGACCTCATCCCGGACGGTGGACCGCGCGGCTCAGGCGTACCGGGTGGCGGCGCGCGACCAGTCGTAGGTGGCCCGGATCCAGTTCCGCCGGGTGGTGAGGAAGGCGCGCACCCCCTCGTCGCCCGTCGCGGCCAGCGCCGCGTCCCGCTCCGCGTACGCCGCCAGGCTCTCGTTGAACCGGGCGGCCGCCGCGCGCAGCGCCGCCTCCTCGCCCCGCCCGGCCTCGGAGGCGATCGTGGTGACGAGGTTGTGCGCGTCCGGGCCGGTGGCCCGCTCCTTGTCGTAGGAGAAGAGGTCGTTGCACCAGCAGACCAGGTCGGCGGCGAGCGCGTCCAGGGCGGCCAGCGCCGGGTCGGCCCGCCGGTCCGGACCGGGCACGTCCGGTTGGGCCAGGTCGGTCAGCGTGAAGCTGGGCCGGGCGCCCCCGGTGTGCCGGCGCATCTGCACGTACTCGGCCACCCCGGGCACCCGGTGGTGCTCCCGGTTGGCCGCCTCCCAGAGCAGGGCCAGCAGGTACTCGCGCAACTGGCTGACCAGGCGCAGCAGCAGCGCCGGCCGCCCCCGGTCGCGGGCCCGCCGGCACAGGTCGTCGAGCGCCACGGCCAGCGGGCCGGCACCGGTCGGGGCCGGCGCGACCGGGTCGCCGTGCCGGTCGAGCACCTCCAGCAGGGCCGCCACGGTCGGCGCGAGCCGGGTCGGGCTGGCGCCCAGGCCGTCCTCGTCGCACGCGTCGTCCATGACGAACAGCCAGCTGATCAGGTCGGCGAGCAGCCGCAGGTCGGCGACCGACGCGTCGGGACAGGCCCGGCCGGCCAGCTCGACCGGGTGGGCGCCGGCCAGCCGGCGCAACCCGGCCGGGGTGTCGACCAGGCCCAGGTCGACGACCCATCCGCCGCTCTCCCCGGCGACCAGCTCGACGGCGGCGTGTCGGCGCGCCGGGAAGGGGGGTTCGTGCAGTGCCGAGAGCGCGAAGCCTCGCATCCGTCTCCCCTTGTCCCGCCGGCCCAGGGTTGGGCGGCGGGTCAGGAGCGTACGGCAGCGCGGATCGGCCCCCTTCGCTGGGCCGGAGCCGGTCCCACGCGGTTCGGTGACCGGTCCGGCACGCTCCGTCAGAAGCCCAGGTTGGCCGCGCGCAACCGCTCCGCCGGCGCGGTCGGGCCGTCCACCTGGACCCGGGCCACCCGCTGCCGGCCGGAGATGAACAGCACCAGCTCGCCCGGGGCGCCCACCACCCGCAGCCGCTCGCCGCCGCGGCCGACGGCGCGCTCGCCGTAGCCGGGCGCCTGGATCAGCAGGTCCGCCGGGAAGCGCCGCAACGCCATCCGGGCCAGTACGGTGGCCCGCTTCCAGAGCGCGGCGTGCTGCCGGGCCGGCAGGTCGCGGGGGAGCCAGCCCCCCTGGGCCCGGCGCACGTCCTCGTGGTGGATGAAGAACTCCAGGCCGTTGACCAGCTCGTCGGTGAGCGGGTTGCTCAGCGGGCTCCACCGCGGCGGGCGGCGCAACCGCTCGACCAGCTCCGCGTAGGGCCCGGCGGCCACCCGCCGGCGGACCGCCTCGCCGTAGCCGCGCAGCGGCGGCAGGAGGATGCCGCCCGCCGCGTCCGGCCGGCGCTCCCGGACCAGCAGGTGCGCCGCCAGGTCCCGGGTGGTCCACCCCTCGTTGACCGTCGGCGCGTCCGGTCCCAGCTCCAGCATCAGGTCGGCGAGCGCCTCGCGCTCCGTTCGGGCGTACCGCGGCATGGCCCGATCGTAGGCCGGTGGGCCGGTTCGCGCTTCCGGCGCGGCGCGGCGCCGGCGTCTCCCGCCGGGCGGGCGGCGCAACGCGGGGGCGTCCGCCCTGCTGGGCGGGGTCCGGCGGGACCGAGTGACGGCCGACATATCGGGGCCGGGTCGGCGGAGTGGGCCCCGACCGGTAAGGATGAGGGAGAAAACTGCGGCTTACGGCGGGGGAGAGCGTGGCGAGCGCGACAAGTCGGGACGTCCTCGGCAGAGGGCTACGGGTACTCGGCCGGGCCATCCGGGAGCAGCCGCGCATCTTCGCGGTCGCGGTGGCCGGCAGCGTGCTCTTCGGCCTCATGGTGATCGCCAGCGCGTACGTGGTCGGCGCGGTGGTCGGCAAGGTGGTGGTCCCGGCGGTCGCCCGCGGCTCGGTCACCGGCGGCGCCCTGGCGCTCGCCGCCGCCGCGCTGTTCGGGATCAGCGTGCTGCGGGTGGTCGGCATCTTCGGCCGCCGGCTCGGCGCCGGCTACATGCAGTACCGGCTCCAGGCCGCCTACCGTCGCCGGGTCACCCGCCGCTACCTCGACCTGCCGCTGGCCTGGCACCACCGCAACGCCACCGGCACCCTGCTGTCCAACGCCAACTCCGACGTCGAGGCCGCCTGGTACCCGATCGCGCCGCTGCCCTTCGCCGTCGGCACCCTGGTGATGCTGGTCGGCGCGGTGGTCTCGCTCTTCCTCACCGACTGGGCCCTCGCGCTGGTCGGCCTCGCCGTCTTCCCGGCCCTGTTCGCGCTCAACGTGGTCTACTCCCGCCGGATGGCGCCCCGCCAGGCCCGCGCGCAGCGGCTGCGCGCGGAGGTCAGCGGCATCGCGCACGAGAGCTTCGACGGCGCCCTGGTGGTCAAGACGATGGGCCGGGAGGCCCAGGAGACCGCCCGGTTCGCCGCCCGGGCCGGGGAGCTGCGGGACGCGCTGATCTCCGTCGGCAAGCTGCGCGGTGTCTTCGACCCGATGCTGGAGACGCTGCCCAGCCTGGGCACGCTCGCCGTGCTGGTGGTCGGAGCGGTCCGGCTCCGCCAGGGCGGGATCACCGTCACCGAGCTGGTCAGCGTGGCCTTCCTCTTCACGGTGCTGGCCTTCCCGGTCCGGGCCATCGGCTGGGTGCTGGCCGAGCTGCCGCGCAGCGTCGCCGGCTGGGACCGGGTCAGCCGGGTCCTCGACGCCACCGGCGAGATGCCGTACGGCGACGTGACGCTCGACCCGGCCACGCCGGCGCCGGCCACCCTCGCCTTCCACGACGTGCACTTCGGGTACGAGCCGGCCGAGGCCCACCTGCCCGGCACCGAGGTGCTCGGCGAGGTCACCTTCACCGTGCCGGCCGGGAAGACGGTGGCCCTGGTCGGGCCGACCGGCGCCGGCAAGTCCACCATCACCTCGCTGGCCGTGCGGCTGGTCGACCCGCGCGAAGGCAGGGTCACCCTGGACGGCGTCGACGTGCGGGATCTGACCGCCGCCTCGCTGGCCTCGACGGTGGCCCTGGTCGCCCAGGTGCCGTTCGTCTTCGACGACACCGTGCGCGCCAACATCACCCTGGACCGCGCCGGCATCGGGGACGACGAGGTCTGGGCGGCGCTGCGGCTGGCCGAGGCGGACGGCTTCGTGGCCGCGCTGCCGGACGGGCTGGACACCATGGTCGGCGAGCGGGGCACCTCGCTCTCCGGCGGGCAGCGGCAGCGGCTCACGCTGGCCCGGGCGATCGCCGGTCGGCCCCGCCTGCTGGTGCTCGACGACGCCACGAGCGCCGTCGACCCGCGGGTGGAGGCCGCCATCCTGGCCGGGCTGCGCGCCCCGGCCGAGGGCGGCGCGCCCGCCTCGATCCTGGTGGTCGCCTACCGGCGGGCCACCATCGCGCTCGCCGACGAGGTGATCTACGTCGAGCACGGCCGGGTGGTGGCCCGGGGCACGCACACCGAGCTGCTCGCCACCGTCCCGGGCTACGCCGACCTGGTCACGGCCTACGAACAGGCCGAGCACGAACGCGAGCAGACCCGCACGTACGACGAGGTCACCCCGCTGACCTCCGGCCTGGAAGTCGAGGTTGACCGGTGACCAGTGTGGCTGCCGAACAGCGGACCGAGTCGACCTGGCGGACGCTGCGGCGCGGGTTGGCGCTCTCGCCGGAGCTGAAGACCGGGCTGGCCGGCACCGTGGCGCTGGCCCTGATCTACATGGTCGGCCGGGTCGCCGTGCCCGTGGCCGTGCAGCGCGGCATCGACCACGGCATCGTCGGCGGCCTCGACCTGGACGTGGTCACGGTGACCGTGGTGATCACCGCGGCCGTGCTGGTGGTCACCACCACCTGCGGCTACCTGATGATGCGCCGGCTGTTCACGGTCAGCGAGACCGCGCTGGCCGGGGTGCGCACCCGGGCGTTCCGGCACGTGCACGACCTGTCGATGCTGCACCAGCAGTCCGAGCGGCGCGGCTCGCTGGTCTCCCGGGTCACCAGCGACGTCGACCAGATCACCCAGTTCCTCCAGTGGGGCGGCGTGATCCTGATCGTCAACCTGGGCCAGCTCGTGGTGACCACGGCCGTCATGCTGGCCTACTCCTGGCAGCTGACCCTGGTGGTGCTCCTCGCGTTCGCGCCGGCCGTGCTGGTGATCCGGCTGCTCCAGCGCCGGCTCGCGGGCGCCTACGGGCTGGTCCGCCAGCGGATGGGCGCCCTGCTCGGCACCATCGGCGAGAGCGTGGTGGGCGCCCCGGTGATCCGGGCGTACGGGATCTCCGGGCGCACCGCCCGGCGGCTGGACGCGGCCATCGAGGGGCAGCGCCAGGCCCAGCAGCGGGCCATCCGGATCAGCATCGTGGGCAGCTCGGTCGGTGAGCTGGCCGCCGGCCTGGCCCTCGCGGGCGTGGTGGTGGTCGGTGTCAACCTCGGTGTCGACCGCACCCTGTCCGTCGGCCAGCTCACCGCGTTCCTGTTCCTGGTGACGCTCTTCATCCAGCCGGTGCAGATCGCCACCGAGGTGCTCAACGAGGCGCAGAACGCGATCGCGGGCTGGCGCCGGGTGCTCGACGTGCTGGACGTCGCGCCGGACGTGGCCGACCCGGGGGCGCAGGGCCGCGAGCTGCCGGACGGCCCGCTGGACATCCGCTTCGCCGGGGTGACCTTCGCCTACCCGGGCGGGCCGCCCGTGCTGCACGACGTGGCGCTGGAGATCCCGGCGAAGAGCCGGGTGGCCGTGGTCGGCGAGACCGGCAGCGGCAAGACGACCTTCGCGAAGCTGCTCACCCGGCTCATGGACCCCACCGAGGGTGACGTGCTGCTCTCCGGCGTCTCGCTGCGCGAGGTGCGCTTCGAGTCGCTGCGTTCCCGGGTGGTGATGGTGCCGCAGGACGGCTTCCTCTTCGACGCCACCGTCGGGGAGAACGTGCGCTTCGCCCGCCCGGAGCTGACCGACGGGCAGCTCACCGCCGCCTTCTCCGAGCTGGGCCTGGCCGACTGGCTGGACGGGCTGCCGGCCGGCCTGGACACCCCGGTGGGCGAGCGCGGCGAGGCGCTGAGCGTCGGGGAGCGGCAGCTCGTCGCGCTGGCCCGGGCGTACGTGGCCGACCCCGACCTGCTCGTGCTGGACGAGGCGACGAGCGCCGTCGACCCGGCCACCGAGGTACGCCTCCAGCGCACCCTGGACGCGGTCACTCGGGGCCGGACGACGCTTGCCATCGCCCACCGGCTGTCCACCGCCCAGGCCGCCGACGAGGTGATCGTGGTGGACCGGGGCCGGATCGTGCAGCGCGGCCCGCACGACGAGCTGGTACGGGACCCGGAGTCGGTCTACGCCCTGCTCTACGCCTCCTGGCTGGAGCAGACCCGCTGATCCCGCGGGTCCGGCTGGGCTGGAGCAGACCCGCTGATCCTGCGGGTCCACCGGGGCTGGAGCAGACCCGCTGAGCCGGCCGGGTCAGCGGGAGTAGAACTCGACCACGAGCTGCTCGTCGCAGATCACCGGGACCTCGCGCCGGGCCGGCTCGCGCAGCAGGGTGGCGCGCAGCCCGGTCAGCTCCACGGACAGGTACGGCCGGGGGCTCTCGTCGGCGTGCGCGCCGGCGGCGGCGAGCTGGAACGGCGGCAGCGTGCGGCTGCGCTCGCGGACCTCGACCACCTGGCCGGGGCGGAGCCGGTAGGAGGGCCGGTCCACCTTGCGGCCGTCGACGGTGAAGTGGCCGTGGGCGACGAGCTGGCGGGCCTGGTAGATGCTGCGGGCCAGCCCGGACCGGAGCACGACCGCGTCGAGCCGCCGCTCCAGGAGCGCGACCAGGGTGTCGCCGGTCTTCCCGGCGCCCCGGGCCGCCTCGTCGAACGCCCGGCGGAGTTGGCCCTCGCTGACGTTGTACTGGTGGCGCAGCCGCTGCTTCTCCAGCAGCCGCACCTGGTAGTCGGAGGTGCTGCGCCGCGATCGGCCGTGCACGCCCGGCGGGTAGGGGCGCCGCTCGAAGTACCGCACGCACTTGCGGGTCAGCGGGATGCCGAGGGAGCGGGAGAGCCGGGCCTTGGGCCGGGGGTGGTTCACGTCGACGTCTCCGTTCGGATGGTCTAGCCTGCTACTTAGGTAAGCCTAACCTATGAAACGGAGGTCGGGATCATGCGGCCCAGCCCGGCGGAGATCGTGCGTACCCTGGTCGCGGGCCGGCTGCCCGCGCTCGTCCACCTGGCCCGGCGCCCGGGCCCGCACCAGGTCCGGCACGTCACCGACCCGGACGGGCGGGTCCTGCTGCTGGTGCCCGTGGTCAGCGACCTGGCCGCGGCGCTCGTCCCGCCGGACGGCGACACCGAGGTGGCCACCGTGCTGGACGTGCTCGATCTCCCGCCGGCCGCCGGAGCGCCCTCGCTCGGCCGGGCCTGGGTCTCCGGATGGGCGGCCCGGCTCGACGGCGACGAGGCGCGCCGTGCCGCCGTGGACTTCGCCACCGTCCAGCCGACCGGCGACCTGCTCGACGTGGGCTCCCGCTTCCACCTGCACCGCTTCGAGGTGGTCGAGGCCCGCTGGGAACGCGCCGGCGCCACCCGCCGGATCGACCCCGACGCCTTCGCCGAGGCCGAGCCCGACCCGCTGCACCCGGTCGAGGCGGAACTGCTGGCCGACCTCGCCGACCACCACGGCGACCAGGTGGGCGCCTACCTGCGGCGGCGGCTCGGCCTGACCGGACCGGAGGCCGGCGGCCCGCCCCGGGTGGTCCGCATCGACAGGTACGGGCTGCTGGTCTCCCACGGCCGGCCCGGCGCCCGCCGCCGTACCCGGCTCGCCTTCGCCCGGCCGGTCGCCGACCCGGCCGAGCTGGCCCGGCTGCTGCACCCGATGCTCTGCCCGCGGGCCGCCGAGCGGGCCTGAGTCAGGTCAGGTCGCCCGTGAGGTAGCGCTGGACGGTCGGGCCGATCGTGGCGACCAGGGTCTCCGGGTCGGCGGACGCGACCGGTTCGAGGCGGATCACGTACCGCATCATGGCCAGGCCGGCGACCTGCGTCGCCACCAGCGCGCCCCGCAGCGGCAGCTGCGCCGGGTCGACGTCGAGCTGGTCGAGGACACGCCGCAGCACCTGGGTGGCCAGGAACTCGCGCAGCAGACGGGCCGTCCACTCGCTGCTGACCGCCGAGCGGAGCAGGGCCACGGCCGCCCCGCCGACGGGCGAGTCCCAGACGGTCAGGAACGTGCGGACCAGCCGCTCGCCCACCCGATCCGGGTCACCGGCCAGCACGGCCGGGACCAGCTGCGCCGGGTCGACCGGGATCGCCACGGTGGCCCGGAACAGCTCCTCCTTGGTGCCGAAGTAGTGGTGCACCAGCGCCGGGTCGACCCCCGCGGCGGCGGCGATCGACCGGATGGAGGCGGCGTCGAAGCCGCGCTCGGCGAACGCCGCCCGGGCCGCCGCGAGGATGGCCTCCCGGGTGTCCGGGTTGCCGGGCCGCCGGCCGGTGCGCCGGGCCATCACCCGCTGCGCCGCCGCAGCGTCGCGGCGGCCAGCACGAGCGCCGCCACGGCCGCGCCGGCCACGATCGCCACGTCCCGCCACATCGTCCCGGTCGGGTCGGCGTGCGCGCCGACCTCCTGGAGCGCCTCGACGGCGTACGACAGGGGCAGCACGTCGCTGATCGCCTGGAGCCAGCCGGCCATCTCGCCGCGCGGCACGAACAGCCCGCAGAGCAGCAGCTGGGGGGCCACCACCACCGGCATGAACTGCACGGCCTGGAACTCCGTGCGGGCGAAGGCGCTGCAGAACAGGCCGAGCGCGACCGCGAGCACGGCGTTGATCGCCGCGATCATGATCACGATCCCGATGCTGCCGGCGGTGGTCAGGTCGAACACCCAGTACGCCACGGCCGAGGCGACGGTGGCCTGGACCACGCCGGCCAGGCCGAACGCGATGCCGTAGCCGAAGAGCAGGTCGAGCTTGGCCAGCGGGGTGGTGAGCAGCCGCTCCAGGGTGCCGGTGGTGCGCTCCCGCAGCATCGCGATGCTGGTCACCAGGAACATGATGATGAACGGGAAGAAGCCCAGCATGATCAGCGCCACCCGGTCGAAGACCGTGGGCTGCCCCGGCGGGGTGGGCTGGTCGACGTACATGAAGTAGACAAGCGCGAGCAGCACGGTGGGGACCACGACGAGCAGCGCCACGGTCCGCCGGTCGTGCCGGAGCTGGCGCAGGATCCGCCCGGTGGTGGCGGCCAGGATGTGCGGGTTCATGAGTCGGCCTCCTGCTCGCTCGCCCTGATCAACCGGAGGAACGCCTCCTCCAGGTCGTCCACCCCGGTGGCGGCGCGGACCGCGTCCGGGGTGTCGTCGGCGACCAGCCGGCCGTCCCGGATGAGCAGCAGCCGGTCGCACCGGCCGGCCTCGTCCATGACGTGGCTGGACACCAGCAGCGTGGTGCCGGCGGCCGCCATGGCGTGGAACCGGGCCCACAGGTCGGCCCGGAGGACCGGGTCCTGACCCACGGTGGGCTCGTCGAGGATGACCAGCTCGGGGTCGCCGACCAGGGCGCAGGCCAGCGAGGCGCGGCTGCGCTGGCCGCCGGAGAGGTTGCCGACCAGTTGGGTGGCCGCACCGGCCAGCCCGACGTCGGCGACCGTCTGGTCGGCGTGCGCGTGGTCCCGCCCCTGGAGCGCGGCGAAGTAGCGCGCGTTCTCCCGGACGGTCAGGTCGGCGTAGACACTGGGCGCCTGGGTCAGGTAGCCGACCCGGCGGCGCAGCTCGGCCGACCCGGCGGGCCGGCCCAGCACGGTGACCGTGCCCGAGCCGACCGTCTGCACCCCGACGACCGCGCGCATCAGGGTGGTCTTGCCACTGCCGCTCGGCCCGAGCAGCCCGGTGACCGTGCCCCGGGGCACCGCGCAGGAGATGCCCTGGAGCACCCGCCGCCGGCCCCGCTCGACCACCAGGTCACGGACCGACACCGCGTCGTCCATGCCCGCCTCCAAAACTCATCAACCGTTGAACTCAACGCTAGATGAGTTATCCACCCGGGCGCAAGGTTGACTTCGAGTGCCCTCGAACTGGAAGCCTGGGTGCGTGGACATCAGCACGCGGGAGATGAGCCTCACCGTCGGTGAGGCGGCGGAACGGGTCGGCCTGACCACCTACACGCTGCGCTGGTACGAGCAGGAGGGCCTGGTCGCCCCGGTCGGCCGGGACTCCGCCGGCCGTCGGCGCTACACCGAGTCCGACGTCAACTGGCTGTTCCTGCTCACCCGGCTTCGGCGCACCGGCATGCCGGTGCGGGACATGCGGCGCTACGCCGAACTGGCCCGGCAGGGCGACCGCACGCTCGGCGCCCGGCGGGCCCTGTTCGAGGCGCACCGGAGCCGGGTGCTGGCCCGGATGGCCGAGCTGGAGGAGGACCTCAAGGTCCTCGACTACAAGATCGACGCGTACCGCCGGGCGGAGGAGGAACTGGCATGATCAAGCGACGGGTGGGCGCCACCGGCCCCGAGGTCTCGGCCATCGGGCTGGGCTGCATGGGCATGAGCTTCGCCTACGGCGGCGCCGACGACGCCGAGTCCACGCGGACCCTGCACCGGGCCCTCGACCTCGGGGTCAACCATCTCGACACCGCCGACATGTACGGCTTCGGGGCGAACGAGCGGCTGCTCGGCCCGGTGGTCCGGGCGCGGCGGGACGAGGTCTTCCTGGCCACCAAGTTCGGCAACCGCACCAGCGGCGACACCTTCGGCGGCACCGGCAGCCCGGGCGCCTACGTGGACAGCAGCGCCGCCTGGGCGAAGCAGGCGTGCGACGCGTCGCTGGCCCGGCTCGGCATCGACACCATCGACCTCTACTACCTGCACCGGCGCAACCCGGACACCCCGATCGAGGAGACCGTCGGGGCGCTGGCCGAGCTCGTCCAGGCGGGCAAGGTGCGGCTCATCGGCCTCTCCGAGGTCAGCCCGGCCACCCTGCGGGCGGCGCACGCCGTGCACCCGATCTCGGCCGTCCAGATGGAGTACTCGCTGTTCACCCGGGACGTCGAGGGCGAGATGCTCGCCACCTGCCGGGAGCTGGGCGTGTCCCTGGTCGCGTACTCGCCGGTCGGGCGGGGCCTGCTCACCGGGGCCATCACGAGCCGCGAGCAGCTCGCCGAGGACGACTGGCGGCGCACCGTGCCCCGGTTCGCCGACGGGAACCTCGACGCCAACCTGAAGCTGGCCGAGGCGGTCCGCGCGGTGGCCGCCGAGCTGGGCTGCACACCCGCCCAGGCGGCGCTGGCCTGGCTGCTCGCCCAGGGAGAGGACGTCCTCCCGATCCCGGGCACCAAGCGGGTCCGCTACCTGGAGGAGAACGCGGCCGCGGCCGACGTGCGGCTCACCCCGGAGCAGCGGGACCGGCTGGGCGGGGCGGTGCCGGTCGGCGCCGTGGCCGGGGAAAGGTACACGCCGGCAGGAATGCGAACCGTCGGGCACTAGCCCCCCGCAGCGGACACCGGGTCCGCCATCGGTCATTGCGCCAAGATCGGGCGTCCGGCACCATGACGCCGTGGGTCCCGCTCCGTTGCCCGTGACCGGTGGCGGCTCCAGGCCGCGGCGCGGCGCCCGACGCGCCGAGCCGGGGTTGCCGGAATTCCTCGACGACTGGGCCGCCCGCCTCCGGCAGGCCGCCGACCGTCCCGTCGTCGGGATCATGCTGCGTGGCAGCCACGCCCGGCGGGCCGCCACCGAGCACAGCGACGTCGACCTCGACGTGCTGGTCGCCGCCGACGACGAGCGGTCGGGACCCGCCGGCCCGGAGACCGGGGCGGCGGGTCCGGCCCGCCCCGGCGCCGGCGGCGCGGAAACGGTGGCGGCGGGGCCGGCCTTCAACGCCACCCCGTACGCGGCCCGCCGGGCGTACCTCGCCGAGTTCGACGGCCGGCTCGTGCACGTCTCCGTGGCCGCCCGGGACGTCCGCTCCTGGGTGGACCGGCTGGGCCAGCCCGCCGACTGGGCGTTCGGGCTGCCGGTCGCCGCGCCGGCCCGGTTGCTCTGGGCGGCGCCGGAGTGGCGGCGCCGGATCGACCTGCCGGTGCTCTGCCAGCCCGCCGACGAGCCCCGCCTCGAAGAGCTGATCGCCACCCTGGGCAAGGTGGCCGGCGCCCGCTGGGCCGACGACGGGGTGGGCGTCCGGCTCGCCGCCGCCGACCTGGCCCGGCTCTGCCCGTCGGTGCTGCGCCTGGCCAACCCGTCGATCCGGGTGGTGTCCCGCCGGGCCGCCCTGGCCGCCGCGCTGGACCTGCCGGTCGCGCCGGCCGGCTACCGCGACGACATGCTGCTCTGCCTCGGGCTGCGCCCCGGCGGCACCGCCGAGGTGGCCGCCGCCGCCGGCCGGCTGGTCACCGGGACCGTCCCGCTGGTCCGCCCGTACGCGGGGGAGATCGCCGCGGTCGGCGGCGCGGACCTGGCCGCGGCCCTGGTCGACGGCCGGCTGGACCGCTACCTCGGCCAGCTCACCCGGGCGCTGGACCGCCCCGCGACCGCCCGACGGGACACGTCGGCGGTGCCGGCGCCCCGTGCGGGAGAATGGTCAACCGTGCCCGCCTCTGACGCGCCCGTGACCGGCGCCCCCGCCAGCTCCGGTGCCGGCCCGGCCCCCGGCCCGGCCCGGCCCTCCCGGCTCGACCCGGCCATCGCGGCCCGGCTGCGCCGCACCCCCGACGGCCTGGTGGCCGCGGTGGTCCGCGCGCACGACTCGGGTGAGGTGCTGATGGTCGCCTGGATGGACGACGAGGCGCTGCACCGCACCCTGACCACCGGCCGCGCCACCTACTGGTCGCGCAGCCGCCAGGAGTACTGGGTCAAGGGCGCCACCTCCGGCCACCACCAGTACGTCCGCTCGGTCGCCGTGGACTGCGACGGCGACGCGCTGCTGGTCAGCGTCGAGCAGGTCGGCGCGGCCTGCCACACCGGGCACCGCACCTGCTTCTTCACCGAGCTGCCGGTGAGCGCGCCGGAGGCGACGTCATGACCGACGGCACGGTCAGCCCGGACCAGGCCGCCTTCGCCGAGCTGGCGGCCCGCTGGCGGGTCGTGCCGGTCACCCGGCGGCTGCTCGCCGACGCGGAGACCCCGGTCGGCGTCTACCGCAAGCTGGCCGGTGGCCCCGGCACGTTCCTGCTGGAATCCGCCGAGCAGGGCGTCGGCTCGGCCGGGATGGCCTGGTCGCGCTACTCCTTCATCGGCGTGCGCAGCAGCGCCACGCTGACCGAGCGGGGCGGCGCGGCGGTCTGGGCCGGCGAGCCGCCCGCCGGGGTGCCGGCCGGCGGCGACCCGGTGGCCGCCCTCCGGGAGACCGTCGCCGCGCTGGCCGGGCCGGCCTGGGATCCGTCCAGCGGCATGCCGCCGCTCACCGGCGGCATGGTCGGCTACCTCGGGTACGACCTGGTCCGCCGCTTCGAGCGGCTGCCCGAGCTGACCGAGGACGAACTCGACGTGCCCGAGCTGGGCATGATGCTGGCCACCGACCTCGTGGTGCTCGACCACTACGACGGCTCGGCGATCCTGGTCGCCAACGCGGTGCTGCCCCCGCTCGGCGTGCCCGACCGCGAGTCACTGGTGGCGGCCGCGTACCACCACGCGGTGGGCCGGCTGGACGCCATGACCACCGCGCTGTCCCGACCGATCCCGCCCATGATCTCGACGGTCGCCCGGCCCGGCGTCGGCGAGGTGGTCAGCCGCACGCCGGAGGGCGGCTACCCGAAGGCGGTGGAGGCGGCCAAGGAGGCGATCCGGGCCGGCGAGTGCTTCCAGATCGTGCTGAGCCAGCGCTTCGAGCGGCCCACCCACGCCGATCCGCTGGACGTCTACCGGGTGCTGCGCACCACCAACCCGAGCCCGTACATGTACCTGCTGCGCTTCGACGGCTTCGACATCGTCGGCTCCTCGCCGGAGGCGCACCTCAAGGTGAGCACCGGCGCGGACGGGCGGCGCCGGGCGCTGCTGCACCCGATCGCCGGCACCCGGCCGCGCGGCGGCTCACCCGAGGCGGACGCCCGGCTCGCCGCCGAGCTGCTCGCCGACCCGAAGGAGCGCGCCGAGCACGTCATGCTGGTCGACCTGGGCCGCAACGACCTGGGCCGGGTCTGCCGGCCGGGCACGGTCGAGGTGCCGGAGTTCGCCACCATCGAGCGGTACAGCCACGTCATGCACATCGTCTCCACGGTCGTCGGCGAGCTGCGTGAGGACCGCACGGCGTTCGACGCGCTCGCCGCGAGCTTCCCCGCCGGCACCCTGTCCGGCGCGCCCAAGGTCCGGGCCATGGAGATCATCGAGGAGTTGGAGCCGGCCCGGCGCGGCCTGTACGGCGGCACGGTCGGCTACTTCGGCTTCGGCGGCGACCTGGACATGGCCATCGCCATCCGCACCGCGCTGATCCGCGAGGGCCGGGCCTACGTGCAGGCCGGGGCGGGCGTGGTGGCCGATTCCGATCCGGCCGCCGAGGACCAGGAGACCCGCAACAAGGCCGCGGCCGTGCTCGCCGCGATCGCCGCCGCCGAGACCCTGCGGGCCGCACGATGAGCGCGTCGACCGGCGCGCCCGCCGCCCGGGGCCGGCGCGAGCTGACGTACGCCGTGCTGCTCTGCCTGGCCGGCGCGGGCCTGGCGTTCTGGGCGGTGACCCGGACGTGGTCGGTCGAGCTGACCGCGCGCGGCTCGCTGCCGCCCGCCCGGCACACCCGCACCGGCGCGGAGCTGCTGCCCTGGGTGTCGGCGCTGGCCCTGGTGGGGCTGGCCGGCGGCGGCGCGGTGCTGGCCACCCGGGGGCCGGTCCGGCGGCTGCTGGGCGGCCTGCTGGCCCTGCTCGGGCTGGGCGTGGCGGCCGGGGGCGGCTACGGGCTGACCGGGTCCGGGGTGAGCCGGCAGTGGCCGGCCCTGGTGCTGGCGGGCGGGCTGGTCCTGGTGGCCGGCGGTCTGCTCACGGTGCTGCGCGGCGGCGGCTGGCCGGCGATGGGCGCCCGCTACGAGCGGCGGGCCGCGCGGCCGGCGGAGCCCGCCGGCGAGGACCGGCCGGCGGTCGAGCGGGGCACCCGGGACGCCTGGGACGCGCTGGACCGGGGCGAGGACCCGACGGTCCGCTGACCGCCCGGCGCCCGCGCGGTCAGCTCACCGGCTGGGCGTCGCGCGCGTCCCGGCGCTCGCGGGCCGCGGCGCGGGCGGCGGCCAGCTCGGCCACCAGGCGCTCCAGTTCCCGGCGCTGCGCGGCCCGGGCCCGGTCGGCGCAGACCGCCTCCCAGGCGTTGCCCCGGGCGGTGCGCGTCCGGCCGTCGCCGGCCATGGCTTCGAGCGTGTGCACCACGCCGACGGCGAGCGCCGCGACGTTCCGGGAGATGGTCGTGAATCCGAGGCTCTGGCTCGGCCCGTTGGCGCTCATGGTCACCCCGCACGAGATCGTTGGCGACGGTCGGCAGCCGCCTCGTCGAGTCTGCCCGAGGAAGATGCTGCCGGGCTCACGTTTCGGCCCCGTGAAACGCCTGTCAACACTGCGGCAACCGGCCCGACCTGGGCAGGGCCGTTCGGCCTTGAGCTTGCTCACAACATCGACGGTCGTCACCGCCCTGCACGTCGCGGGCCGCCATGGTGAGATGGGTCATGGGCGACGGTCGATGTGGCGGCCGGGGCGCGGGACGCGCCCGGGTGGCGCCGGTCGATGGGCCGGTGGCGCTGCGTGACACCCCGTTCACCCGAAGTCGGTCATCATGCCACAGCCCGTTTCGTGAGGAGCGCCATACCCCCGGGCACTTGCTTCCCGGTGGCGCCCCCTAGCATCGGCCCATGACACCCGGAGAGGGGAGTCCGTTGGTGACTGCTGAGCATGCGCACGCGGAGGGGGACGAGGCCGGTCCGGCGGCGTCCGTAAGCGTGCTCGACGAGATCCTGGCCGGCGTGCGCGAGGACGTGGCCCGGCGGCAGGAACAGGTTCCGCTGGAGCGGATCCGCGAGCTGGCCGCCGCCGCGCCGCCACCGCTGGACGCGTACGCGGCGCTGCGCCGGCCGGGCGTGGCCGTGATCGCCGAGGTGAAGCGCTCGTCGCCGTCCAAGGGGCGGCTGGCCGAGATCGCCGACCCGGCCGACCTGGCCGGCGACTACGCCGCCGGTGGCGCCCGGGCGATCAGCGTGCTCACCGAGGGCCGCTGGTTCGGCGGGTCGCTGGACGACCTGGCCGCGGTCCGTGCCGCGGTGAACGTGCCGGTGCTGCGCAAGGACTTCGTGGTCTCCAGCTACCAGGTGCACGAGGCCCGCGCGCACGGCGCCGACCTGGTGCTGCTGATCGTCGCCGCGCTGGAGCAGAACGTCCTGGTCGGGCTGCTGGAGCGGATCGAGTCGCTGGGCATGTGCGCGCTCGTCGAGGTGCACAACGAGGAGGAGGCCGACCGCGCCATGGAGGCCGGCGCGCAGGTGATCGGCGTCAACGCCCGTGACCTGCGTACCCTGGAGGTCGACCGCTCGGTGTTCGAGCGGATCGCGCCCGGCCTGCCGAGCAGGGTCGTCAAGATCGCCGAGTCCGGCGTGCGCGGCCCGCACGACCTCATCCGGTACGCCTCGGCCGGCGCCGACGCGGTCCTGGTCGGCGAGGGCCTGGTCACCCAGAAGAGCCCCCGCGAGGCGGTCGCCGAGCTGGTCAACGCCGGCAACCACCCGGCCACGCCCCGCCCGGTGCGCTGACCCCCGCGCCGGGCCCGAAGACGCAGCGAGAGGACTCCCGCGATGAGCACTGACGCCGCGGCCCCGGCCGGCCAGCTTCCCGACTCCGCCGGTCACTTCGGCCGGTTCGGTGGCCGATTCGTCCCGGAGGCCCTGGTCGCCGCGCTCGACGAGCTGGACGCGGCGTACCGGAAGGCGATGACCGACGAGAGCTTCCTCGCCGAGTTCGACGCCCTGCTGCGCGACTACGCCGGCACCCCGTCGCTGCTCTACGAGGCCCGGCGGCTCTCCGCCGAGATCGGCGCCCGGGTGCTGCTCAAGCGAGAGGACCTCAACCACACCGGCGCGCACAAGGTCCGCAACGTGCTCGGCCAGGCGCTGCTCACGAAGCGGATGGGCAAGCGGCGGGTGATCGCGGAGACCGGCGCCGGCCAGCACGGCGTGGCCACCGCCACCGCCGCCGCCCTGTTCGACCTCGACTGCGTGGTCTACATGGGCGAGGTGGACACCGAGCGGCAGGCGCTCAACGTGGCCCGGATGCGGATGCTCGGCGCGACCGTCGTCCCGGTCACCACCGGCTCGCGCACGCTCAAGGACGCGATGAACGAGGCGATGCGGGACTGGGTCGCCAACGTCGACAGCACCCACTACCTGATCGGCACCGCCGCGGGCCCGCACCCGTTCCCCGAGATGGTCCGGGACTTCGTCCGCGGCATCGGCGTCGAGGCCCGCCAGCAGTGCCTCGACCTCACCGGTGCGCTGCCGGACGCCGTCGCGGCCTGCGTGGGCGGCGGCTCCAACGCGCTCGGCATCTTCCACGCCTTCGTGCCCGACACCGGCGTACGCCTCTACGGCTTCGAGGCCGGCGGCGAGGGTGTGGCGACCGGCCGGCACGCCGCCAGCATCACCGGCGGCTCGGCCGGCGTGCTGCACGGCACCCGGACCTACGTCCTGCAGAACGCCGACGGCCAGACGATCGAGTCGCACTCGATCTCGGCCGGCCTGGACTACCCGGGCGTCGGGCCGGAGCACGCCTGGCTGCACGACAGCGGCCGGGCCACCTACCTGCCCGTCGACGACGACGAGGCCATGGCCGCCTTCGAGCTGCTCTGCCGCACCGAGGGCATCATCCCGGCGATCGAGAGCTCGCACGCGCTCGCCGGCGCCCGGAAGATCGCCCCGCAGCTCGCCGCCGAGCTGGGCCGGGAGCCGGTCATCGTGGTCAACCTCTCCGGCCGGGGCGACAAGGACGTGCACACCGCCGGCGCATACTTCGGCATCCTCGACAAGGAGTGAGAGCGTGAGCCGGATCGGGGTCGCCTTCGACAAGGCCCGGGCCGACGGGCGGGCCGTGCTGGTCGGCTGCATGCCGGCCGGCTTCCCCACCGTCGAGGGCAGCATCGCCGCGATGACCGCCATGGTCGAGGCCGGCGTCGACGTCATCGAGGTGGAGATCCCCTACTCCGACCCGGTGATGGACGGCCCGGTCATCCAGAAGGCCAGCGACATCGCCCTGGCCGGCGGCGTGCGCACCGCCGACGCGCTGCGCATCATCGACGCGGTGGCCGCGACCGGCGCGCCGGTGGTCACGATGACCTACTGGAACCCGATCGAGCAGTACGGCGTCGACGCGTTCGCCCGGGACCTGGCCGCCGCCGGGGGCACCGGCCTGATCACGCCGGACCTGATCCCCGAGGAGGCCGGCGAGTGGCTGGCCGCCTCCGAGGCGCACGGCCTGGACCGGACGTTCCTGGTCTCCCCGTCCTCCACCGACGCCCGGCTGAAGATGACCGTCGGCCACTGCCGCGGCTTCGTCTACGCCACCGCCATCATGGGCGTGACAGGTGCCCGGTCGCAGACGTCCGAGGCGGCCCCGGTCCTGGTCTCCCGGCTGCGCGAGGTCACCGACCTGCCGGTCGGCGTCGGGCTGGGCGTGGGCACCGGCGCCCAGGCCGCCACCGTCGCCGGGTACGCCGACGCGGTGATCGTGGGCAGCGCCCTGGTCCGCTGCGTGCTCGACGCCCCCGACCAGGCGGCCGGCCTGACCGCCCTGCGCGCCCTGAGCGCCGAACTCGCCGAGGGCGTCCGCAACCCGGCCCGCTGACGGCCGGCCCGCCTGGCCTGTCGATCCGTCACCCCGGGCCCGGTCCGCGCCGGGTGGTGCCCAGCTCGCCCCCGGACCGCTGTTCGGGCGGGGCCGCCGACTCACCCGCCGGACCGGCCTGGCCGGGCACCGCGTCGCGGAGGACGCCGGAGCGGCCGGCCAGGGCGTCGGCGACGGCGGCGCGGGTGGTCGGGGTGAGCGCCTCGGGCAGCGCGTCCGGCGGGTGCCAGTCGAGGTGGCAGCCGCCCGCCGGGGCGCCGGCGGGCGTCGCCGCGAGCGTCCGGGCCCGGAACACGTGCACCAGCACGTCGGGCAGGGCGCCGCAGTGGCCGGCGGCGGGCGGGGGAGCGGCGGGGTCGCCGAGCCGGTAGAGGCCGACCAGGTCGACCAGCTCGACCTCCCAGCCGGTCTCGGCGCGGATCTCGCGTCGCGCGGCGGCGGGCGGGCTCTCGTCGCGGCGCAGCCGCCCGCCGGGCAGCGCCCAGCGCCGGCCGCCGCCGGACTGCCGGCAGAGCAGCACCCGGCCGGAGGGGTCGGTGACGACCGCGGCGACCGCCCAGGTGAGCGCGCTCATGGACAAAGAGCCTACGGCCGCGCAAACCAGAAGTCATCCGACCCGCGAACCCGGGCCACCGGGGTGCCGCGAGCACGGTCCGCACCGGTACCGTGTGCACCCGTGACCCTCGCCCCGATGACCCCACTGGCGGCCCTGCCCAGCCCCAGCACCGCCGTCTGGCAGCTCGGTCCGGTTCCGATCCGGGCGTACGCGCTCTGCATCATCGTCGGCATCGTGGTGGCCTGCGTGGTCACCGAGTACCGGCTGCGCCGCCGCGGCGTCGCCCCGGGCGCCGTGCTCGACATCGCCGTCTGGGCGGTGCCCGCGGGCATCATCGGCGCCCGGATCTACCACGTGATCACCTCGCCGGAGAAATACTTCGGCGCCGACGGCCAGCCGCTCAAGGCGTTCGCCATCTGGGAGGGCGGCCTCGGCATCTGGGGCGCGGTGGCCGGTGGCGCGGTCGGCGCCTGGTTCGCGGCCCGGCAGCTGGGCATCCCGTTCGCCGTGGTGGCCGACGCGCTGGCGCCGGGGATGCCGCTGGCCCAGGCCGTCGGCCGGTTCGGCAACTGGTTCAACAACGAGCTCTACGGCGGGCGCACGAGCCTGCCCTGGGGTCTGGAGGTCCACGTCATGGACCCGGACAACCCGGGGCACGCGCTGCGCGACGACGCCGGCAACCCGGTCCTCCAGCCGGGGCTCTACCACCCGGCCTTCCTCTACGAGGCGCTCTGGAACATCGGCGTCGCCGCGCTGGTCGTGGTCCTCGACCGCAAGCTGCGGCTGGGCCGTGGCCGGGCCTTCGCGCTCTACGTGATGGGCTACACGGCGGGCCGGTTCTGGATCGAGCTGATGCGCACCGACGAGGCCAACCACATCCTCGGCGTGCGGCTCAACGTGTGGACCGCGGCGCTGGTCTTCCTCGGCGCGCTGGTGTACTTCCTGCGGGTGCGCGGGCCGCGCCAGTACCTGATCCCGGTCGGCGCGCCGGCCACCCCGGTCCCGCCCGCGGGCGGCGACGTGTCCCAGGTCGACCTCTCCGCGCGGGAGGCCGGGGCGCAGCCGGTCGCGCCGGAGGGCTACCGGGTGGTGACCGAGGAGCAGTTCCGCGCGTACCGGGAGACCGGAGCGGTCCCCGCCGAGGAGCCGGCGGCGACGGACGAGCCCGACCGGGACGAGGCCGACGGGACCGCCACCACCGCGGAGCGCGCGCAGCGCGAGCGGGCCGACGAGGACGGGACCGACGAGGACGGGGCCGACGAGGACCGGACCGGCGAGGACCGGACCGGCGAGGACCGGGCCGACGAGGACCGGGCCGGCGCCGGCGGCTCCCGCCCCGCCGAGCGGGACAGCTGAGCGGGGGAGCCATGCGGAGCGCGGTGGTGGTCGGCGCCGGCCTCGGCGGGCTGGCGACGGCCGGTGCGCTGGCCCGCTCCGGTTGGCGGGTCACCCTCCTCGAACGGGCCGACCGGGTCCGTCCGGAGACGACCGCCGTGGTGCTCTGGCCCAACGGGGTACGCGCGCTGCGCGCCCTGGGCCTCGGCGCCGGGCTGGACGCGATCGCCACCCCGCTGCCCGACGGCGGCGTGCGCCGCCCCGACGGGCACTGGCTGGTGCAGCCCCGCCCCACACCGGCGGAGCGGATGCCGGTGGTGGTGCACCGGGAGGACCTGCACGACGCGCTCATCGCCGGCCTGGGCGACCAGGTGGAGCTGCGCACCGGAGTCCACGTGCGGACGGTGCGGGCGGCACCCGGCGAGCGCCCCGCGGTCGGCGACGGCCGGCACACCGTCGAGGCGGACCTGGTGGTCGCGGCCGACGGCACCGACAGCGAGATCCGCCGGCAGCTCGCCCCGGAGACGGCCGTGGTCAGCTCCGGCTGCGCCGCGTGGCGGGCCGTCATCCCCTGGTACCGGGCTCCGCAGCTCCCCGCCGACCAGCCGGTGCACGGCGAGACGCTGGGTGCGGGCTACCGCTTCGTGGCCGCCTCGCTCGGCGACCGGGGCACCGCGGGCGCCTCCCGCCGCGGCGGCATCTACTGGGTGGCCACCGCCGCCGGTGCGCCCCGCCCCGAGCCGCCGGAGACGCAGCTCGCCCTGCTCAAGCGCTGGTACGCGGGCTGGCCCGCGCCGATCGCCACCCTGCTCGACGCCACCGACCCGGCCGACCTGGTGCAGCAGGAGATCCGGGAGCTGCGCCCGCTGCCCCGGGCGTACGGGTTCCCGGCCGGGCCGGGCGGTGTGGTGCTGCTCGGCGACGCGGCGCACGCCATGCCGCCGCACCTGGGGCAGGGCGCCTGCCTCGCCTTCGAGGACGCGGCCACCCTGTCGGCGCTGCTGCGGGAGTCCCGGCTCCCCGACGCGGTGGCCGGCTACGACCGCCTGCGCCGGCCCCGCGCGGCCACCATGGTGCGGCAGACCCGGCGCATGTCGGCGGTGCTCCAGACCCGGGGCCGGCTGGCGCTGCGCGCCCGCGACGCCGCGCTGGGCACGATCAGTCCGCGGCTGCGCAACACGGCCGCCACCGCCGCCGCCTCCTGGCACCCGCCGGCCTGACCGCGCCACGCCCCGGGGTGCGGCACGGGCCTGCCCGGAACGGTCCGCGTGGAGCGGCCGTCAGCCGACCACGGCGGTCGGCTCGGCGATGCAGGCGGTGCCGACGCGGCGGAAGCCGACCCGCAGGTAGACCCGGGCGATCTCCTCGCTGCCGGCGGAGAGGAAGACCAGGTCGGTGCCGGCGGCGCGCAGCCGGTGGGCCAGGGTGGCGGTCACCGCCGCGCCCAGGCCGCGCCGGCGGGCCGCCGGCAGGGTGGCCACCCCGGCGATCTCCGCCACGTCGCCGACCCGCATGGCCATCCCGCTGGCCAGCGCCCCTTCGTCCGGCGTGCCGGCGAGCACCGAGATGCGCCGGCCGTCGACGATGCGGACCGCCTCCTCGTCCAGCGCGGCCACGTCCAGCCGGGAGACCGCGGCGTCCCGCTCGGCCGGGCCGGCCTCGCCCCGGGCGGTGCCGCCGTGCGAGAAGCCGACCGCGGCGACGGCCCGGCGCAGCGCCACGTCCGCCGCGAAGCCGGGGTCGCGGGGGTCGAGCACCCGCACCGGTACGTCGCTGAACGTCGCCGGGTCGGGCAGGCGGTCGGGCTCCAGCACCATGAGCGGCGCCTCGAGCACGCTGAGCCCCGCCGAGCGGGCCACCGCCAGCAGGTCCGGGGTGACCTCGTGCACCCACTCGAACGCCTCCGGCAGGCCCAGTTCGCGCTGCCGGGCCCGGACGGCGGTCACGTCGGCGAGCGCGGGCGGCTCGGTGGCGTCCAGCCGGGGGCGGGCGTAGAACGGCCAACCGGCGCCGTCGCGGACGAACAGCACGAGTCCGCCGTGTTCCTCCGTCCGGGCCCCGTCGCGGGGCACCGCGTCGTAGAAACGCTCCAACCGGTCGAGCACGTCAGTGCGTACGACATCCACCGCGCGAGACTACATGTCCCAGATGCTGGAAGTGTGATCAATCTGAACTGGCCTTGTGCCGGACGCCCTAACGTAGACTCAATAAAACCCCCGAGGGCCGACGTCGTCCCCACCGTGTTTGAACCTGAGTGACGACAGGAGGCCCGGTGGCCTTTCCGTACCCTCTCCGCCCCCAGCCGGCCCGGCCGAGCATGGGGCTCTACGACCCCGCGCACGAGCACGACGCCTGCGGTGTGGCCTTCGTGGCCGACCTGCACGGGCGGCGCTCGCACGAGGTCGTCGCGAACGGTCTCGGGGCACTCTGCCGGCTGGACCACCGGGGCGCCCGGGGCGCGGAGCACAACACCGGTGACGGCGCGGGCATCATGATCCAGGTGCCGGACGCGTTCCTGCGCGCGGTCGTCGAGTTCCCGCTGCCGCCCGCCGGCGAGTACGCCACCGGCCTGGTCTTCCTGCCCGACGACGACGCGGCCGAGGCGCGCGCCCGCCAGGTGGTGGAGAAGTACGCGCTGGTCGAGGGCGCCGACATCCTCGGCTGGCGGGACGTGCCGACCGACCCGTCCGGCCTCGGCGAGACCGCCCTGGCGGCGATGCCCCGGGTCCGGCAGCTCTTCCTGGCCGCGCACCGGCTCACCGACGGGCCCGCCGGCCCGGCCGGCTCCCCGCTGGGCGGGCTCGACCTGGACCGGGTGGCGTTCTGCCTGCGCAAGCAGGTCGAGCGGGAGACCGCCGAGCGGGGCGTGCCGGCGTACTTCCCGTCGCTGTCCGGGCGGACCATGGTGTGGAAGGGGATGCTGACCCCGGACCAGCTCCCGGCGTTCTACCCGGAGCTGACCGACGAGCGGGTGGTCAGCGCCATCGCGCTGGTGCACTCGCGGTTCTCCACCAACACGTTCCCGTCCTGGCCGCTGGCCCACCCGTACCGGTTCATCGCGCACAACGGCGAGATCAACACGATCCGCGGCAACCGGAACTGGATGCAGGCCCGGGAGGCGCTGCTGCGCAGCCCGCACCTGCCCGGCAACATCCGCCGGGTCTTCCCGGTCTGCACCCCGGGGGCCTCCGACTCGGCCAACTTCGACGAGGTGCTCGAACTTCTGCACCTGGCCGGGCGGAGCCTGCCGCACGCGGTGCTCATGATGATCCCGGAGGCCTGGGAGAACGACCCCGACATGCGCGCCGACAAGCGCGCCTTCTACCGGTTCCACGCCAGCCTCATGGAGCCGTGGGACGGCCCCGCCTCGGTCGCGTTCACCGACGGCGAGATCGTCGGCGCGGTCCTGGACCGCAACGGGCTGCGCCCGGGCCGCTGGTGGCGGACCGCCGACGGCCTCGTGGTGCTGGGCAGCGAGGCGGGCGTGCTCGACCTCGACCCGGCCACCGTGGTCGCCAAGGGCCGGCTCCAGCCCGGCCGGATGTTCCTGGTCGACACGGTCAACGGCCGGATCGTGCAGGACGACGAGATCAAGACCGAGCTGGCCGCCGCCCGACCGTACGGGGAGTGGCTGCACGCCGGCATCATCGAGCTGGACGACCTGCCCCCGCGCGAGCACATCGTCTACACCCACGACTCGGTACGCCGCCGGCAGCAGACCTTCGGCTACACCGAGGAGGAGCTGAAGATCCTGCTCGGCCCGATGGCCCGCAACGGCGCGGAGCCGCTCGGCTCGATGGGCACGGACACCCCGATCTCCCCGCTGTCCACCCGGCCGCGGCTGCTCTACGACTACTTCCACCAGCTCTTCGCCCAGGTCACCAACCCGCCGCTGGACGCCATCCGGGAGGAGCTGGTGACCAGCCTGGCGTCCACCATCGGCCCGGAGGGCAACCTGCTCGACCCGGGCCCGGCGAGCTGCCGGCAGATCGTGCTGCCGTACCCGGTGATCGACAACGACGAGCTGGCCAAGATCCTCTCCATCGACGAGGACGGCGACCTGCCCGGCTTCAAGGCGGTCCGGGTCTCCGGGCTCTACCGGGTCCGCGACGGCGGCGCCGGCATCAAGGCCCGGCTCACCGAGATCTGCCGGCACGTCTCCGAGGCCATCGAGGACGGGGTACGCATCCTGGTGCTCTCCGACCGGGACTCCAACGCCGACCTGGCCCCGATCCCGTCGCTGCTGCTCACCGCGGCGGTGCACCAGCACCTCGTGCGGGAGCAGACCCGCACCCAGGTGGCGCTGATCGTCGAGTCGGGCGACTGTCGCGAGGTGCACCACGCGGCCGTGCTGATCGGCTACGGCGCGGCGGCGGTCAACCCGTACCTGGCCTTCGAGTCGGTCGAGGACATGATCGCCACGGGCGCGCTGGTCGGCATGGAGCCGGCCACGGCGATCCGCAACTACGTCAAGGCGCTCGGCAAGGGCGTCCTGAAGATCATGTCGAAGATGGGCATCTCGACGGTCTCGTCGTACTGCGGCGCGCAGGTCTTCGAGGCGGTCGGCCTGGACACCCGGCTCGTGCAGCGCTACTTCCGGGGCACCCCGAGCACGATCAGCGGCATCGGGCTCGCCGAGATCCACGCCGAGGTGGCCGCCCGGCACGCGCTGGCCTGGCCGCCCGCGGGCGCCCAGACCAGCGACCGGCTGGACGTCGGCGGCGAGTACCAGTGGCGCCGCGAGGGTGAGCTGCACCTGTTCAACCCGGAGACGGTCTTCCTGCTGCAGCACGCCACCCGCAGCCGCCAGTACGACGTGTTCCGGCAGTACACCGCCAAGGTCGACGAGCTGGCCGCCCGGGCGGGCTCGCTGCGCGGGCTGTTCACGCTGCGCACCGGGGTGCGCCCGCCCGTGCCGCTCGACGAGGTCGAGCCGGCGAGCGAGATCGTCAAGCGGTTCGCCACCGGCGCCATGTCGTACGGGTCGATCTCCGCGGAGGCGCACGAGACTCTGGCCGTCGCCATGAACCGCCTCGGCGGCAAGTCGAACACGGGCGAGGGCGGCGAGGACGTCGAGCGGCTGCACGACCCGCGGCGCCGCTCGGCCGTCAAGCAGATCGCCAGCGGCCGGTTCGGCGTCACGAGCGAATACCTGGTCAACGCCGACGACCTCCAGATCAAGATGGCCCAGGGCGCGAAGCCCGGCGAGGGTGGCCAGCTGCCCGGCAACAAGGTCTGGCCGTGGATCGCGCGTACCCGGCACGCCACCCCGGGCGTCGGCCTGATCTCCCCGCCGCCGCACCACGACATCTACTCCATCGAGGACCTGGCCCAGCTCGTCCACGACCTGAAGTGCGTCAACCCGGCCGCCCGGGTGCACGTGAAGCTGGTCAGCGAGGTCGGGGTGGGCACCGTGGCGGCCGGTGTGGCGAAGCTCAAGGCCGACGTCATCCTGATCTCCGGGCACGACGGCGGCACCGGCGCCTCCCCACTCAACTCGCTCAAGCACGCCGGCACCCCCTGGGAGCTGGGCCTGGCCGAGGCGCAGCAGACGCTGCTGCTCAACAAGCTGCGCGACCGGGTCACCGTGCAGGTCGACGGCCAGCTCAAGACCGGCCGGGACGTGCTGGTCGCGGCGCTGCTGGGCGCCGAGGAGTTCGGCTTCGCCACCGCCCCGCTGATCGTCGAGGGCTGCGTGATGATGCGGGTCTGCCACCTCGACACCTGCCCGGTCGGCATCGCCACCCAGAACCCGGTGCTGCGCGAGCGCTTCACCGGCCGGCCGGAGTTCGTCGAGAACTTCTTCCTGTTCCTCGCCGAGGAGGTCCGTGGCTACCTGGCCGAGCTGGGCTTCCGCAGCATCGCCGAGGCGATCGGGCACACCGAGCTGCTCGACGTGGTCGGCGCGATCGACCACTGGAAGGGTCACGGGCTCGACCTGAGCCGGGTGCTGCACCTGCCCGAGCTTCCCGAGGGCGTGGCGCGGCGCGGCATCCGGGCCCAGGACCACGGCCTGGAGCTGGCGCTGGACAACCAGCTCATCGCCCTGGCCGAGCCGGCGCTGCGCGACGGCACCCCGGTCCGGGTCGAGGTGGCCGTGCGCAACGAGCACCGCAGCGTGGGCGCCATGCTCGGCGGCGAGGTGACCCGCCGCTTCGGCGGCGCCGGGCTGCCCGACGACACCGTCGAGTTCCTGCTGCGCGGCACCGCCGGCCAGTCGTTCGGCGCGTTCCTGCCGCGCGGGGTCACCCTGCGGCTGCACGGCGACGCCAACGACTACGTCGGCAAGGGCCTCTCCGGCGGGCGGCTCGTCGTCCGCCCGGACGCCGCCGCGCCGTTCGCCGGTGCGGAGGCCGACCCCGGCGCGCGCGCCGAGGACCAGATCATCGCCGGCAACACCATCCTGTACGGCGCCACCGGCGGCGAGGTCTTCCTGCGCGGCCGGGTGGGCGAGCGGTTCGCGGTGCGCAACTCCGGCGCGGTGGCCGTCGTCGAGGGCGTCGGTGACCACGGCTGCGAGTACATGACCGGCGGCACGGTGGTGGTGCTCGGGCCGACCGGGCGCAACTTCGCCGCCGGCATGTCCGGCGGCACGGCCTTCGTGCACCGGCTGGACCGGCGCCTGGTCAACGCCGAGCTGGTCGACCTGTCGCCGCTGGGCGTCGAGGAGCGGGAGCGGCTGCACGAGCTGGTCCAGCGGCACTTCGCCGAGACCGACTCGGCGGTCGCCGAGGAGCTGCTCAAGCGCTGGCCGGAGGCGGTGGAGGAGTTCACCGCCGTGGTGCCCCGGGACTACCGCCGGGTGCTGGAGATCATGCGGGCCGCCGAAGCCGCCGGCCGCGACGTCGACGACGCGGTGATGAGCGCTCTGGCGGCGACAGCCGCCGCCGCGGCTCCGCCGGCGGCCTCCGCCGCGTCCATGCCGCCCGCCCCGCGGACGGTCGCCCAGGAGGTGGCTCGTGCCTGACCCGAACGGTTTCCTGCGCTACGACCGGCGGCTGCCCGCCCGCCGCCCGGTCCCGGTGCGGATCATGGACTGGCGGGAGGTCTACCCGCCGGCCGGCGAGGAGCTGATCCGCGAGCAGGCCACCCGCTGCATGGACTGCGGCATCCCGTTCTGCCACGACGGCTGCCCGCTCGGCAACCGGATCCCGGACTGGAACGACCTGGTCCGCACCGGCAACTGGGACGCCGCGGTGGAGTCGCTGCACGCCACCAACAACTTCCCCGAGTTCACCGGCCGGCTCTGCCCGGCGCCCTGCGAGGCGGCCTGCGTGCTCGGCCTGGGCGGCCAGCAGCCGGTCACCATCAAGCAGGTCGAGGTGGAGATCGCCGACGCCGCGGTGGCGCGGGGTGGTCTGCGCCCGCAGCCGGTGCCGGCCCCGACCGGGAGGTCCGTCGCCGTGGTCGGCTCCGGCCCCGCCGGGCTCGCCGCCGCGCAGCAGCTCGCCCGCGCCGGCCACGCCGTCACCGTGTACGAGCGGGACGACGCGCTCGGCGGCCTGCTCCGCTACGGCATCCCCGACTTCAAGCTGGAGAAGCGGCACATCGACCGGCGGCTGGCCCAGCTCGCCGCCGAGGGGGTGCGCTTCCGCACCGGGGTGAACGTCGGCGTCGACGTCACCGCCGGGCAGTTGCGCGCCGAGCACGACGCCGTGCTGCTCGCCTGCGGCGCGCTGCAGGGCCGGGACACCCCACAGACGCCGGGGCGGGCGCTGCGGGGCGTACACCAGGCCATGTCGCACCTGGTGGCGGCGAACCGCGTCGTCGCGGCGGCGGGCGAGGGCGGGCCGGCCCCGGCCACGCTCCCGGACGGCACGCCGATCGACGCCGCCGGCAAGCATGTGGTGATCATCGGTGGTGGCGACACCGCCGCCGACTGCCTGGGCGTGGCCCACCGGCAGGGCGCGGCCGGCGTGCACCAGCTCGACCTCTACCCGGAGCCCCCGGCCGACCGGGACGCCGCCCGCGACCCGTGGCCCACCTGGCCGTGGGTGCTGCGCAGCTACCCGGCGCACGAGGAGGGCGGCGAGCGGGTCTTCGCCGTGGCGGTGCAGGAGTTCGTCGACGACGGCACCGGCCAGGTCCGGGCGGTCCGGATCGCCGAGGTGACCGTCGAGAAGGTGGACGGCCGGCGGATCGTCACGGCGCTGCCCGGGTCGGAGCGGGAGATCCCGGCCGACCTGGTGCTGCTCGCCATCGGGTTCGAGGGCACCGAGGAGCAGCCGCTGCTGGGCCAGCTCGGGGTGACCCGCAACGGCCGGGGCGCGGTCGACGCCCGCCCCGACTGGCAGACCGGCGCCGACGGCGTGTTCGTCGCCGGGGACATGCACCGGGGCGCCTCGCTGATCGTCTGGGCCATCGCCGAGGGTCGGGCCGCCGCCGCGGCCATCCACGCCTACCTGGGCGGGGCCGGGACGCTGCCCGCGTTGGTCGACCCGGCCCGGCAGCCGCTCGCCGCCCGCTGACCCGCCGCGTCACCGGCACCCCGGTCCCGCCCGGACCGGGGTGTCGTGGCGTCCGGGTCCGGTTCGTGCCCGGGGTGCCCCGACCGCCCGACCCCGGTGGTGAACCCGCTCACCAACTGTCGTCGGGAGGTTTGACCGCGGCCAGACTTGTGCGCTGGCCGGACCCGCGGGGGTCCGGCTTCGTCGTGTCACCGTCTGGACGGGGAAACACTCATGGCCCTCGGCGCCACGTTCGCCGCGCTGCGCCACCGCAACTACCGGATCTGGGCCGCGGCCGGATTCGTGTCAGTGATCGGCACCTGGATGCAGGTCCTCGGCGTCAACTGGTACGTGCTGGCCGAGACCGGGTCGGCCACGTCGATGGGGTTCACCGTCCTGCTCCAGGCGCTGCCCACCCTGGTGCTGAGCGTCTGGGGTGGCGCGCTGGCCGACCGGCTGCCCGCCAAGCCGCTGCTGATCGGCGCCCAGGCCGCCCACGCGCTGCTCGCCGCCGGGCTGGCCGTGGTGGCCGTCACCGGCGCCGGCGGTCTCCCGGCGATCTTCGCGATCTCGCTGGCCACCGGCGCGGTGTCCGCGATCGAGGGGCCGGTGATGGGCCGCTGGGCCTCCACCCTGGTGGACCGGGAGAGCCTCGGCAACGCCCTCGCGCTCGGCTCGCTCACCAACTCCGCCGGGCGGATCCTCGGCATGAGCCTCGGCGCGGTCGTGGTCGCCGCGGTCGGCCCCGCGCTGCTCTTCGCCGCGAACTCGGTCAGCTTCGTCGCGGTCGTCGTGGCGCTGTTCGCCGTACGCGAGGCCGACCGGCACGCGGGCGGGCCGGCAGCGGCCGACGCGGCCCCGGCCGACGGCGGCATCCGGGCCGGTTTCCGCTACCTGAGGCGCCAGCCGGTCGTGCTGGTCGCGCTCGCGCTCTCCTTCGTGCTCGGCAGCCTGGGCCGCAACTACCAGGTCACCATGGCCGCCATGAGCGACGGGCCGCTGCACGGCGGCGCGTCCGGCTACGGCCTGCTGTCCACCGTCTTCGCCGTCGGCACGGTGCTCGGCGCCCTGTTCGCGGCGCGCCGCGCCGACCTCGGCTACGCGGTGCTCGTCGGGGCCGGCCTGCTCGCCAGCGGGCTGCAGATCGTCGCCGGGCTTGCCCCGGGCACGCTGAGCTTCGCCGCGGTGATCCTGCCGGTGGCCGCCGCGGCGGTGGTCATCGACACCACGGTCGGCGCCCGGGCCCAGCTCGACACGGACTACGCCATGCGCGGCCGGGTGCTGGCCGCCCTGGCCGTCACCGGCTCGGTCTCCGCGGCCGTGGGCGCCCCGCTGCTCGGCTGGCTCGCCGAGCACGCCGGCCCCCGGCAGACCCTGGTGCTGGCCGGCACGATCACGGCGGTCGCCACCGCTGCCGCCGGCGTGGCCCTGGACCGGCTGCGCGAGCGCCGGCTGGTGCACCGGCTCACCCTGGTGCTGGCCGCGCCGGCCGCCCGCCCGGTCCGCCGGGTCGCCGCCACCGCCGCCCGGGTCGTCCGCCCGGCCGGCGCGGGCCTCGCCGCCGCCACCGCCACCGCGGCCCGGATGGCCCGCCCGGCCGGCGCGGGGCTGGGCGCCGTTCCCGCGGTGGCGCTGCCCCGGCCGACGGTGCTGGCCGGCGTCTCCCCGGTGGCGCTGCCCGGCGCCCCGGCGGGCGCGCGTCCCGGCGACGGCCGGGTCCGGTCCCGCCGGTCCGCCCGTGCCATCCAGGACTGCGCGGCCTGCGCGCCCCACCGGGGCCGGCGCCGCTCCCGCTGGACCGACCTGCGGTCGCCGTACGCGCACCGCGACGGCTGCCCGGCTGCCTGACCCGGCGCGGCACGGGTCCGGTGAGCGAGGTCATGCCGCGCGGGACCCGGCGGCACGAAGATCGTCACTACGCTGCGGGTATGGACGTCGAGGTGCGCCTGCGGCGAATCCGCCGGTGGCTCTGGGTCGTGGTGGTGGGTCTGTTCCTCAGCGGGGTGACCGCGTTCCCGCTGGAACCGGAGGTGCGCTGGCTGTTGCGGGCGCTGGACCCGCTCGCCGGGCAGTTTCCGGCGCTGGTGGCCTGGATCGAGCGGGTCCACACCGGACTTGTCGAGACCGGCGAACGTTATCCGTTCCTGCTCTACGGCACCGACTGGCTCGCCTTCGCGCACCTGGTGCTCGCGGTGGCGTTCTGGGGGCCGCTGCGCGATCCGGTACGCAACGTCTGGGTGGTGCAGCTCGGCATGATCGCCTGCGCCGGGATCGTGCCGCTCGCGCTGATCTGCGGGCCGCTGCGGGACATCCCCTGGTTCTGGACGCTTGTCGACCTCTCCTTCGCGGTCGGCGCGTTCCCGCCGCTCTGGTTCGCCTACCGGCACATCCGGGCGGTCGAGGCAGCGGCACCGACGGCCGTCACGCCCGTGCCCGCCTGACCGGCCGGGGCCCGCTCAAGACAACGGAGCGGGCCCCGCGCCGCTCAGTGCTTGAGCAGCCGGTGGGCCTCCCGGATCTTCGCCCACGACTTCGGCTGCGCCGGGGCGGCGAGCGCGCCGCGGGCGGCGGTGGCCAGCTCGGGGCGCCCGGCGGTGAACAGCCAGGTCGTGAAGACCGCGTCGAGGTCCCGGCCGGAGATCCGCTCGGCGAGCGCCTGGAACTGGGCGATGGTGCCGTTGCCGTAGCGGTGCTCGGCGGTCCAGGCCGGCAGGATCCGGAAGAACGCCGCGTCGCCCACGGCCAGCCGGAGCTGGTGCAGGGCCATGGCGCCCCGGTCGTAGACCGCGTCGTCGAAGATGGCGCCGGCCCCCGGGTCACCGGGAAGGACCTGCCAGAACTCCGAGTCGGCCGGGTAGCTGGCGTAGGTGAAGTCGAACAGCTCCTGGGCGGTGCCCTCGCCCTGCTCCTCCGACCAGAGCCACTCGGCGTACGAGGCGAAGCCCTCGTTCAGCCAGATGTTGCGCCACTCGGCGACCGAGACCGAGTCGCCGAACCACTGGTGGGCGTTCTCGTGCACCACCACGGAGGTGTTGGCGCCGCGCCGCCAGAAGCTGGGGCCGTAGACCGGGCGGCTCTGCGTCTCCAGGGCGAAGCCGATGCCGTCGATCGGCCCGGCCACACCGCCCTGCGCCTCGAACGGGTACGGCCCGAACACGCCGCTCTCCCAGTCGACGATCTCGGCGGTGCGTTCGATGCTGGCCCGGGCGGCCGGCCCGAGATCGCCCAGCGTGGTGCTGTACGCGTTGGACACCGGCTGCCCGTTCGGCGCGGTGTCGGTGACGATGTCGTACTGCCCGACGGCGAGGAACGCCTGGTAGGTGGCGCCCGGTTTCACGCTGCGCCAGCTCCACCGGGTGCGGTTGCCGGCCTCGGGCAGCGGGGCGCGCGGCTGCACCCCGTTGCTGACCACCTCGAGGCCGGCGGGCACGGAGACGGAGATGTCCCAGGTGGCCTTGTCCTTCGGGTGGTCGTTGCTGGGGAACCACCACCAGGCCGACTCGGGCTCGTTGACGGCGAGGGCGCCGTCGGCGACCCGGGTCCAGCCCGTGTAGCCCTGGACCAGCGTCTCGGACGGGATGCCGGCGTATTTCACCACGACGGTGAGTTGCTGTCCCTTGAGGACCGGCCGCGGCGTCGTGACGACCAGCTCGTGCGCGCCCTGGCGGGTGAAGGCGGCGGACCAGCCGTTGACCCGGACCGACTCGACGCCGAGGACGAAGTCGAGGTTGAACCGGGACAGGTCCTGGGTGGCGGTGGCCAGGATCGTGGTGGTGCCGCTGAGCCGGTCGGTCGCCGGTTCGTAGCGCAGCCGGATGTCGTAGTGGCCGACGTCGTAGCCGCCGTTGCCGTAGTCGGGGAAGTAGCTGTCGCCCAGCCCGGGGCTGCCCGGGGTCGGGGCGGCCGCCGCGGGCTTCGGCCGGCCCCAGCCCGGTAGGGCGGCATGGCCGGGGGCGCCGGTCACGATGGTGCCGGCGGTGGTGACGGTCAGGGCGGCGATGGCCGCCGTGAGAGCGCGTCGCACGAGGTGGACTCCCTCCGTCGGGGGTGTACGCACCGCCCAACCTAATCGACGCCGATGAACGCGTCTCCCCCGGAAGGCCCTCCGGCGCTATTCAATTTATGCCGATGTTTCGATAGCATTACCGACTAGTAACAAGCACCGACCCCCTGGCCACGCGCGCGGTCTACGGGCTCCACCACCCCTGTCCCGTGGAGGTCCTGTCATGTCCCGTCGCGCCCGCACCGCCCTGGCCGCGCTCCTCGCGGCCGTCCTCGGCGCCGTGCTCGTCCCCGGCGTCGCCCGGGCGGCCACCGTCAACTACGTCGCCCTCGGCGACTCCTACTCCTCCGGCGTCGGGGCCGGCCCGTACGACCTGTCCACCTGCCTGCGCAGCCAGAAGTCGTACGCCCCGCTCTGGGCCGCCGCGCACGCGGTCACCAGCTTCAGGTTCCCGGCCTGCGGCGGCGCGGTCACCGCGGACGTCATCGGCAGCCAGGTGAACTCGCTGAGCACCGGCACCACCCTGGTCACCGTGACCATCGGCGGCAACGACGCCGGCTTCGCCGACGTCATCACGAGCTGTCGCTTCGGCAGCACGTCGAGCTGCGAGAGCGCCGTCAACGACAGCCGTGCCTTCGCCACCACCACCCTGCCCGGCCGGCTCGACAACACCTACGCCGCCATCCGGAACCGGGCGCCCAACGCCCGGCTCGTGGTGCTCGGCTACCCGCGGCTGTTCGAGACCGGCTACTGCGGCCTGCTGGCCATGAGCACCTACAAGCGGACCATCCTCAACCAGGCCGCCGACCTGCTCGCCACGGTCATCGCCGACCGGGCCCGGGCGGCCGGGGCCACGTTCGTCGACGCCCGGGCGTTCTTCGCCGGCCACGGCGTCTGCGCCGCCGACCCGTGGATCAACGACGTGTCCGGGCTCATCGAGGCGTACCACCCGGACGCCGACGGCTACCGCCGCGGCTACCTGGCCGCACTGACCGCCGCGATCGGCTGATCCGACGCGACGGCGGCCGGCGGTCCGGATGGACCGCCGGCCGCCGCCGGTGTACGGGATGGTCTCCGGCCCGCTCAGCGCGCCGTCACGAGCTCGCCGGTCAGCTCCGGACCGGTGCTCCGCGCCGACTGCTGGCCGCGCCGTCCCCGCATCGCCCGGCGACCGGAGGGGACCGCCAGGGCGGCCAGCGCGGCGGCCAGCGAGATGCCGGTCAGCAGCAGGAAGCCCATGGTGAAGCCGGCCTCGCGGGGCAGCCCGCTCGCCTGCGGGTGGGCGGTGATCACGCTGCTGGCGACCGCGGCGCCGATGGCGCCGCCGATGGTGCGGATGTTGGCGTTCATGCCGGTGGCCACGCCGGTCTGGCGGGCCGGCACGCTGGCCACGATGAGGTTGGCCATCGAGGCGAAGGCCAGCCCGATGCCGAGGCCCACCAGGCCGCCGGCCACGCCGATCTCCCAGCGGGTGTCGTGCGCGACGGTCAGCATCGCCGCGGCCAGCACGTTGAACACGGCGCCCGTGGTGAGCTGCGCCTTGGCGCTGAACCGGGAAGCCAGCCGGCCGGCGACGAGGCCGGCCACGAACATGCCGACCAGCATCGGCAGCATGAGCAGCCCGGCCTGGGTGATGCTCGCGCCGAAGCCGTACCCGGCGCTGCTGGGGATCTGCACGAACTGCGGCAGGAAGGCGTAGACGGCGAACATCGAGGCGCCGTAGAGCAGGGCGACCAGGTTGGTCGTCCAGACCGCGGGCAGGCGCATCATCCGCATGTCGATGAGCGGGTTCGCCGCGCGGGTCTCGGCCACCAGCCAGCCGGCCAGGAGCACGGCGGCGAGCGCCAGCAGGCCGATCACCCGGCCGGACGTCCAGCCCCAGGCGGCGCCCTTGCTCACCGGCAGCAGCAGCGCGACGAGCCAGCCGGAGAGGAGCAGGGTGCCCGACCAGCTGATCCGACCGGGGGTGCGCACCGGCGACTCGGGCACGAACCGGTGCGCCGCGAGCGCGGTCAGGCCGACGACCACCATCGGGATCCAGAACAGCCACCGGTAGCCCAGGGTGGCGACGATCGGTCCGGCCAGCACGACGCCGAGGCCGCCGCCGGCGGCGACGATCGCCGAGATCGCCGCGACGGCCGAGCTGACCCGGGCGGCCGGGAACTCGTCGCGGATGATCCCGAAGGAGAGCGGGAACACCGCGCCACCGATGCCCTGGACGACCCGGGCGAGGATCAGCATGCCGATGTTGGGGGCGACGGCCGCCAGCAGGCAACCCAGCGCGAGGGCGGCGAGCGAGACGACAAGGGTCCGCTCCTTGCCGACCATGTCGCCGACCCGGCCGAGGACCGGGGTGAAGATCGACGCGGACAGCAGGTAGGCGGTCAGCACCCAGGTCACGGTGTTCTGCGAGGTGTGCAGGTCGTGCTGGATGGTGGGCAGCACCGGGGTGATCAGCGACTGGAGCATCGCGAAGAAGCCGGCGCCGGCGGCGAGGACGAGGAAGGTCAACCGGCGCGAGTCGCGCCGGACGGTGTCGATCACGGAAATGGCTCCCGTTCGTGGGACGAGGGTGTTCCTTGCGGGCCGCTCGCGCGGATGGGCGACGGTGGCGGCCCAGGGGTGTCTCAGCGGGTTGCGGGCATGGTGGGACCTCCCGGGGTCCGACGTCTGGTTCGCCGGTCGCGGTGGGTGGGATCGGCGGGAAAGCCGGAGTAAGCTATCCGGAGGCAAGGCTCCGGTCAGTTCCGGAGGGGTGCCTCCACTAACGTAGCGGAGGGGTGCCTCCGTTTGCAAGGGGAGAGGGGTGACGCCCGTCATGGCCAGCGCGGACCAGCTGGGCGAGGTCTTCGCCCGCCGCCCGAAGCGGGCCGACGCCCGGCGGAACTACGAGGCCCTGATCGCCGCCGCCCAGGAGGTGTTCGGCGAGTACGGCGCCGGCGCGTCCCTGGAGGAGATCGCCCGGCGGGCCGGGGTCGGCATCGGCACGCTCTACCGGAACTTCCCGAAGCGGGTCGACCTGTTCGAGGCGGTCTACGTCGAGGAGGTGCGCGCGCTCAGCGCCTCCGCCGCCGACCTGGCGGACCGCCCCCCGTGGGACGCGCTGGTCGCCTGGCTGCACCGGTTCGTCGCCTACGTCGGCACCAAGCGGGCCCTCGCCGACGAGCTGGTGCACGACTCCGAGGTGTTCCGCAGCTGCCGCACCGAGATCTACGCCGCCGGCGAGCCCCTGCTGCGCCGGGCCCAGGCGGCCGGGGTGGCCCGGCCGGACGCCACCTTCGACGACGTGGTGCGGCTGGTCAGCGGGATCATGGCGTACCAGTTCCCGGAGCCGGCGCAGCGTGACCGGGTGCTCGCCATCGCCCTGGACGGCCTGCGCCACCCCGCCGCGCCCCGCTGAGGCGTACGGTCCACGAGGGACGCACGGGTTCCCGCGCGTTGCGCAGGGTGTCGACAATGGTGCGACACCCGTCGTGGCCCCGGAGGTGGCGATGCGCGAACCGGCGACCCGGCCCCGGCCGGCCCGGGAGAAGCTCCCCGCGGGCGGCCTCGAACTGCTCTCCCTGCTGGCGCGGCTGCTCCGGCGACCCCGCCGCGGCGACCGCCGCCTGCCCCTGCTCTGGCTGGTCCGCCCGGCGGAGGACGGCGTCGTGGGCGCCCTGCTGCGCCGCTTCGTCGGCCGGGGCGACCGGCGCCGCGTGCCGCACGCCGTGCTGGACCTGACCGCCCGACCGGGGCCCGACGACACCATCGCGGGAGTGCTGCGGGAGCTGCACCGGCAGCTCTCCGTCGAGGCGTTCGGCGCGGCCCGGCTGCGGTTCCGGCACTACCTCCTCGCCGACTGGCTGATGCACCAGACCCTGGCCGTCGACGTGGACGCCGCGGACGGCGGCCGGGCCGCGCTGGTCCACCGGCTGCGCGACTGGCGGGGCCGGCGGGCCGGCGACGACCCCCAGGTGGGCGGCGGGTCGGCCGTCGGCACCGCGCTGCAGGTGCTGCTCTGGCTGCTGCGCCGGGCGATGCCGAGCGTGCTCTTCCGGATCGCCGTCTCCGGCCGGGTGCCGGTGTTCGGGCGGCAGTACCGGTGGTTCATGCGCCAGCAGTACCTGGCGCCCCGGCAGTCCGTGACGTTCCTCGGCTTCGCCGAGCGGCTCACCGCCGGCTGGCGCGACGGCGAACACCCGGCGCAGGTGCAGAAGCTGCTGCTGCACGCCTTCCTGGAGGACCTGCGGCAGGCGTACCGGAGGCGGTTCTGGCGGCCGGGTGACTGGCGGCGCACCGCGTACCCGGTCCTGCTGCTCGACGGGGTGAGCCCGGACAACGTCGGGCACACCCTGGTCCGGCTGCTCGACGAGGTGCGCAACGAGACCGGCCGCAACGACCCGTTGCTGGTGGTGGCCGTCGCCACCGGGCCGCCCCCGGAGGCGGCCGCCACCCGGCCGGTGGGCCAGGCCGAGGAGGCGTACGAGGAGTGGGCCGAGGCGCTGCCGGAGATCCGGCGGCTGCGCCGCGCGGGCGCCTGGCTCGTGGTGCTGCGGATCGACGGCGACGACGTCGGCGCCCCGGTGGGCGTGGCCCCGCCCGGGCTGGTCGCGCCGGAACCGCCCTGGTGGTCGCGGCGGTTCCTGCCGGCCGCGGTGGTCCTCGTGCTGCTCGCCGGGATGGCCGTGTGGGCCGATGGGCGGTGGGCGCCGGACTGCCGCCCGTGGCCGACCGACCGGGTGAGCGTGCGGCTGGTCGACGGCGAGTGCGTCGGCTACAGCGACACCGCCGGCCAGGTCTTCAACAGCGAGCCCGGGCAGGACCGCCTCCGCGCGGTGCAGCGGCGGATCTTCGCGCAGAACCGGGCCGCCGAGGAGGTGTGGCGGCGCAGCGACCACCGCCGGCCCTACCTGACCCTGGTCTACCTGGGCAGCCTCACCGGCAACCGCACCCGGGCCGACGAGGAGTCGTACGTCTCCGAGCGCGAGGAGCTGGAGGGCATGGCGACCGCCCAGTACGCGCTGCTCAAGGAGTCGGCGGCGGCGGACGACGCGGCGCTGCTGCACATCGTGGTGGCCAACGCCGGCCGGCAGATGCGGCACGCCGGCGACGCGGTCCGGATGCTGGAGGGGCTGGCCCGGGACGATCCCACCGTCCTCGGCGTGGTGGGGCTGGTGGACAGCCGCGCCAGCACGGCGTCGGCGCTGCGGGAACTCAACCGGGTCGGCCTGCCGGTGCTCGCCCCCACCCTCTCGGCCGACCGGATGGACGCCAACTCCAGCCTCTACCTGGCCATGTCGGCGCCCAACCGGGAGCAGGCCCGGATGGTCGAGACGTACGCCCGGCAGGTGCTGCGGGTGGGTGAGGCGCACGTCTACTGGACCACCGGCGAGGGCAGTTCCCTGGACGAGGACCTCTACGTGGCCACCCTGGTCGACGGGCTGCGGGAGCGGTTCGGTCCCCGGCTCACCCGGCTCGACGAGTGGCGCAGCGGGCGGCGGATGACCCAGGAGTGCGGCTACCGCGGGATGCTCTTCTTCGCCGGGCGCTGGTCGGAGTTCGACGGATTCCTGCGGGCGCTCAAGGAGTGCGGCGCCGACCCGCCCCGCCACCTGGTCGCCGACGACTCGGTGAACCGCTACATGGCCAACCCGGGGCTGCGGGCGAGCGCCCCGGGCAACCTGCCGGTCACGTACGTGTCGAAGGCCGCCCTGGCGACCTGCACCGCGCTGCGGGCTGCGCAGGCCCGGCGCGACGACGCCCGGGGCAGCTTCCTCACCTGGATCGGCGCGGACGACCTGCTCGACCCGCCGCGCTGCCGCGACGGCGCCAACGCGCCCGTCGGCGAGCGGGTCAGCCTCGCCTACGACGCCTCGATGATGGTGGTGCGGGCCCTGGAGAGCCTCGCGGCCCGGCTGCGGCACGCAGACACCGGCCGGCGCTGGGACCCCCACGCCGTCAACCCGGTGGGGGTGCACGCCGAGGTGCTGCGGCAGAACGCCGCCGGTGGCTACCCGGGGGTGGGCGGGCTGATCCGGTACGCACCGGACTCCGGCGAGCCGGTCGCCAAGCGGCTGGCGCTGCTCACCGTTGCCCGGGTGCCCGACGTGGCCACGCCGCCGGTCGAGGTGTTCGCCTGCGGGGTGGCCGACGGCGGCCCCGACCGGGGCTGCCGCCCCGGCTGACGGCGTGACGGCCGGCGGCCCCCAGGCGCCGCCGGCCGTCACCGTCGGGTCAGGACCCGTGGTTCGCGTTGCTCGGCCGGCCCCACGGGCCGGTGATCGCGAAGACGTAGCCCGGCGACTGGATGTTGGCGAACAGGATCTTCCCGTCCGCGCTGAACGTCGGGCCGGTGAACTCGCTGTCGTTGAGCTCGTTGCGGGCCAGCGGGTACGCCTTGCCCTGCTCGGTCACCCCGACCAGGTGCGACACGCCCTCGCCGTCCTCGGCCAGGATCACCCCGCCGTACGGGGAGACGGTGATGTTGTCCGGCCCGTCGAAGTTGCCGTTGTCGGCGTCCGGGTCGGTGTTGACGCCGAAGATGGTCTTCAGCGTCACCGTCTCGGTGCGCGGGTCGTAGAACCAGACCTGGCCGTCGTGCTCGTTGACGCTGCCGTCGTCGTGCCGGGCGAAGCTGGCCACGAAGTACGCGCCGCCGTCGGCCCACCAGGCGCCCTCCAGCTTGCGGCTGCGGGTCACCTCGTCGTCGGTGAACTGCTTGCGCACCGAGACCGTCTTGGCGTCCCGGTCCGGCACGTCCACCCACCGCACCTTGTAGCGGGTGCCCGGCGTGGTGGCCTCGGACAGGTCGGCCACGTGCTTGCTGCCGCGGAAGCAGCTCATCGCCTGGAGGCTGCCGGCGGTGTCGCCGTCCGGGCGCTGGGCGAGCGCGCGCAGCGCGCCCTTGCCGGCCCGGAAGCCGGCCGGCGGGGTCCAGCGGAAGTAGAGGCCGTTGGGGCCGCCCGCGTCCTCGGTCAGGTAGATGGCGTGGGTGTACGGGTCCACGGCCACGGCCTCGTGCGAGTAGCGGCCGAGGAACTTCAGCGCCACCGGGTTCTGGTTGGCGGCCCGGTCGTGCGGGTCCACCTCGAACACGTACCCGTGGTCCTTCAGGTACTGCCCGCCGGCCCGCTGCTCGGTCTCCTCGCAGGTCAGCCAGGTGCCCCACGGGGTGATGCCGCCGGCGCAGTTGTTGTGGGTGCCGGCCACGCTGACGTACTCGCGCAGCCGCCGGCCGTGCTGGTCCACCTCGATGGTGGTGGTGCCGCCCCGGGCGCCCGGGTCGTAGGTCAGCCCGGCCAGCGCCGGCACCGGGTAGGGCTCGTCGCCGCCGATCTCGTGGTTGTTCACCAGCACCGAGCCCTTCGGGGCGCGGAAGCAGCCGGTGCCGTCCGCGTCGCTCGGGGTGGCCTGCCCGGACTCCAGCAGGGTCGTGCCCGCCTGGGCCACGATGGTGTACGAGAAGCCCGGGGGCAGGGCCAGCAGGCCGGCCGGGTCCGGCACGAGGTCGCCGTAGCCGACCGCCGGGCGGCACGCCGCCCGGGCCGCCGCCGGACCGGCGATGGCGTCCAGGCTGCCGGCCACCACGATGCCGAGACCGGCGGCCGCGCCACCGTGCAGCACGGCCCTGCGGGAGATGGGGGAGGAGGTCACGTCGTCGCCTTCCTGTTCACAGCGTTGCTTCGGAACAGAGGCAAGTCGGGCCGGGGGAACGGCGTCCGGCGGGAACCGCCACCGGGGGATGAACAGTCGACCAACGTCGGGTGCGCGCCGCGTACTGTGCCGGTCCGCCGCGCGTCCGTTAGGGTTCCCCCGATCGGGTACGGCGGCGTCGGAGGGCGGACGGTGGGCAGGCTCGCGACGGCGTACCGGCAGGCGGTCGCCCTGCACCGGCAGGCCCTGCGCCGCTGGGAGACCGCCCGGCGGGCGCTGGCCGCCGCCGGCCCGGCGCCCGTCGGCAGCCCCGAGCTGGTCGCCCGCCTGGCCCGGCTCGGCGGCGAGCTGGCCGGCCCCGTGCCCGGCACCGCCCGCGCCGCCACCCACCCCGTTCCGGTACGCCTCGGCGAGGCGACCACCGTGGACGGCGGCTTCCCCGTGCTGGTGCCGCTGGGCGCGGGCGCCCACCTCGCGGTCGACACCGACGCGCGGGACCCCCGGGTGGGTGAGCTGCTGCGGGCCCTGGTGGTGCGGCTGCTCACCGCCGCGCCGGCCGGCACGGTCCGGGTGGCCGGCATCGACCCGGCCGCGTTCGGCGCCGCATTCCTGCCGCTGCGCCCGCTGCTCGACGCCGGCGCGCTCGGCCCGGCCGCGACCACCGTCGCGGAGACGACCGCCCTGCTGGACGCGGCGGAACGGCACGCCCGGACCGCCCAGCGGGCCGCACCCGAGGACCGGGAGCTGCTGCTGGTCGTCGTCGCGTCCGCCCCGCCGCCGCGCGAGCTGGCCCGGCTCGCCGCGCTCACCCACGCCGGGCCCGCCGCGGCGGTCTGCGTGCTGCTGGCCGGCCACCCGGCGGCCGGACCGGCCGAGGCCCCGCCGCTGGGCGCCACCACCCAGCTCCGGCTCAACGAGCGGTACGCCCTGGTCGGTGACCCGCCGGGCCGGCCGTTCAGCGCCGACGGCAGCGGCCTTGCCGCCCCGGTCCTGCTCGACGGGGACCCGTCCCACGCCACCGTGACCGCGCTGGCCCGGCGGCTCGCCGAGGCCGTCCGGCGGGCCACCACTGTCACCTTCGCCGACCTCCTGCCGGAGCGTCGCTGGGCCGAGTCGTCCGCCACCGGGCTGCGTACCGTGCTCGGCCGCGCCCGGGAACCGGTCACCGTGGCCTTCGACGACGCCACCCCGCACTGGCTGGTGGGTGGGCGCACCGGCGCCGGCAAGACGGTGTTCCTGCTCGACGTGCTCTACGGGCTGGCCGCCCGCTACTCCCCGGCCGAACTCCAGCTCTTCCTGCTCGACTTCAAGGAGGGCGTCAGCTTCACCGAGTTCGTGCCCACCGAGCGCGACCCGTCCTGGCTGCCGCACGCCCGCGCGGTCGGCATCGAGTCCGACCGCGAGTACGGCGTGGCCGTGCTCCGCGAGCTGCGCGCCGAGCTGACCCGCCGGGCCGACCTGCTCAAGCGGCACGGCGTCAGCAAGCTGGCCGACCTGCCGCCGAACGCCCGGCCGCCCCGGATCGTGACCGTGGTCGACGAGTTCCAGGTCCTGTTCGCCGGCAACGATGCGCTCGCCCGGCAGGCCGTCGACCTCGTCGAGGAGATCGCCCGCAAGGGCCGCTCGTACGGCCTGCACCTGGTGCTGGCCAGCCAGAGCACCACCGGCATCGAGGCGCTCTACGGCCGGGCCGAGGCGATCTTCGGTCAGTTCCCGCTCCGGGTCGCGCTGCCCGGCGGGGGCGGCGTGCTCGACCCGCTCAACGACGCGGCGAAGGCGCTGACCCTCGGCACGGCCGTGGTCAACACCGCCGGCGGCACGGCCGGCGCGGACACCGACGTCCACTTCCCCGACGCGCACGCCGCCGCGGCCGACCTCGCCGCCCTGCGCCACGAGCTGTTCGCCGCCCGGCCGGCCGGCGCGCGCCCACCCGCCGTCTTCCGCGGGTACGAGACACCCCGGCTCGCCGACGACCCCACCTGGGCCGGCCTGGCCCCCGGCGCCGAACCGCCCCTCGCCCTGGTCGGCCGCACCGTCGACGTGGCCGGCAGCACCGCCGCGTTCCGCCTCGACCCGGTGCCCGGCCGGCACCTCGCCGTGGTCGGCACCGCCGCCGCCGGCGCGGACGTGCTCCGCTCGGCCACGCTCGGCCTGGCCCGGCAGCACGCCCCCGGCACGGCCCGCTTCCTGTTCGTCCCCCTGGCGCCCGGCACCACCGGCACCGCCGACGACCTGGCCATGACCCTGGCCGCCGTCGGCCACCCGGTCCGCCGCCTCGACGCGGCGGCGCTGCGCGCCCACCTGGCCGAGCTGGCCGGCCCGCCCGCCCCCGAGCCCCGCCGGACCTACCTGGTCGTGTTCGGGATGGACGCCGCCGCCGGTGCGCTCGCCGCGGCCGATCCGGGGACGTTCCGCTCCGGTCACGACGACCTGCGGACGGTGCTGCGTCAGGGCCCCGCGCACGGCGTGCACCTGCTCGGCTGGTGGCGCGGGCTGCGCCGGCTCGCCGAGGACCTCGGCGGCAGCCAGAACCGCGACGACGTGGCCTGCCTCGTCGCGCTGAACGTGCCCGCCGCCGACCTGGGGCTGCACCTGGGCGCGCACGACCTCGGCTACGCCCCGCGCGACGGCCGGGCTCTGCTGGTCGACCGCCACGAGCACCGCACCGCCCTGGTCGTGCCCTTCGTCGACGACGGGGACGAGTCGTGACCGGGTTCGACGAATACGCGGCCCTGCTCCGCGAACTCTCCACCCGGCAGCGCGGCGGCGAGCGGGCGATCGCCGCCGAGGCCGAACGCCGGCGCGCCCTCCAGTCCACCGTCGACCAGCTCGGCCGGCGGCTCGCCGCCCAGGGGCAGCGCCTCGACCAGCTCGGCCAGGCCATCAACCTGCCGATGCGGTCGGTCCCCGCCGAGGCCCCGGACGCGTCACCGGTCCCGGCCGGCGCCCCGTCCACGGCCGCGTCGGCCCACCCCTCCGCGACACCGGCCGCGGGTGCGGCGGGACCCGTCCCGCCGGGCGCGGGTCCGGCCGGGCCCGCGGCGGGAACGGTCCTGCCCGCGGCGGGCCCGGCCGCGCCGGTGCCGCCCGGCGCGGAGGTGCCCGGAACCGGGGGTGGGGTGACCGGCGGCGCAGCCGCCGCGCCGGGGCGGCCGGGGGTCGGGGCGTATCCCGAGGGAACGGTGCCCGGTCCGCGGTCGGGTGACCCGGCGACCGAGCTGGCCGCGGCCGCGCGGCTGGCCGACGAGGCCGACCGGCACGGGCAGCAGGCCGAGGCCCTGGCGCGGCGGCCCGTGCTGCTGCCCACCTGGTCGGCGCCGGCCCGGGCGGTCGCCGTGTACGCGGCCTGCGCGCTCGCCGGCTCCCTGCTCATGCTGGTGGCGCTGATCGGCTCGCCGCTGCCGGCCACCGGGCTGGACCTGGTGGCCGCCGTCTCGTGCGCGGGCGTGCCGCTGCTGTCCTTCCTGGCCGGACAACTCGTGCTCGGGCGCTGGGGCCGCCCGGTGCTCGGCGGCGACACCCCGCCCGGGCGGTACGTGCCGCTCGGCTTCGTGATCTGCGCGCTGGTCGCCCCGTCGCTGTTCTGCCTCTACCTGGTCGTGTTCCGGCTGCTGACCTGATCAGGAGGCGGGCCGGACGCGCGAAGGCTGCCGGCACGCGGGGAGATTACTGTCCGTGCCGGGGCTGCCGACTCACACACCGTGATGGCCCCGGCGAGGCGCCTGGAACCGACGTCCCGCCTTTGCTCTGCAGCCATCCACGCATCGCTGGCTTGAGCTGCCTTTCCGCCGCGGCCCTCCGCCTCGCCGTCCAGCGGCATGACTACGCTGAGCAAGCGATGCGTCCGTGGCTGCAGAGCAAAGGCGGAAGCGGAGTGCCGGCCGGGCCGGAACGCTCGTGACGGTACGTGCACGACATGCGCCCTCTGACCGCTGAGCCGGCGCGCAGACGCCCGGAGGACGATCACGGCCTGCTCTCGTAGGCTCCTCTGTGGTGGTTGGAGCGGTGCGGGCGACAGGGGAGGGCGCGTGAGCGCAGCGGACATCATGGCGAGGCTGGCGGCGGCGGCCCAGAAGCTGGACGAGGCGAAGGCCCGGACGGCCGCCGCGGCGCAGGACGCCGCCGAGGCCCGCGCACTGGTGGCGGGCGCGCTGGAGGGCGTGGCGGCCGGGCCGCTGCTCAACATGATCGACGCCTACCGGCAGGCGCTCAGCCAGGCCGCGCAGGGCGGCGAGCCGGCCCGCCAGCACGTGCAGGAGACGATCGCCAAGGTCCAGGCCCTGGGCAGCTGAGCGCGCCCGGCCCCCGGGTGGTCAGGGGTCGGTGAGGACGAGCCACTCGTCGTCGCGCCGGCCGACGGTGGTGTCCGGCGGCCAGTCGTGGGTCACCGACGCCGACGCGCGGGCCTGGTCGACGAGCGGCCGGCGGGCGAATACCGCTCCCGCGAAGCCGGCCCGGCCGTGGAACACGGCCCGGCCGAAGTTGGCGGCCCCCTCGAAGCGGGCCCCCTCGAACCACGCCTCCGCGCCGAACTCGGTCCAGCGGAACAGCGCCAGGTCGGCGAACCGCGCCCGGCGGAAGCCCGCGTACGCCGCGAAGGTGGTGTGCTCCATGGACAGTCCGGCCAGGAACACCGCCTCCCGGAAGGTGGCGCTGCCCGCGAACCGGGCCCGGTCGAAGCTGCTGGGCTGCCGCAGCGTGGCGCCGCGGAAGGAGGCCGGCCCGAAGCTCGTCCCGCGGGCTGACAGCGCGCCGCCGAGGTCGGCCCGGTCGAAGCTCACCCGGCCCGCGAAGCGGGCGTCGTCCAGCACGAGGTCCGCGTCGCCGGTGAGGTCGTCGAACACGGCGTCGGCGAACTCCGCGGTCAGCCGGAGCCGGCCGCGGACGACCGCACCGGCGAAGGTGGTGGTGCCGGTGCAGACCGCGCCGGTGAGGTCCAGGTCCACCAGGGTGCAGCCGGCGGCGTCGAAGTCGTGCAGCCGGGCGCCGGTCAGGTCCAGCGCGATGCCGGGCCACCAGGCGTCGCCGTCGGCGCGCAGGTGCCGGGCGAGCATCCGCTGCGCGGTGCGGCGCACCTCGGTCTCGCGCGGGTCGTCGGGCGCCGGCATGCGGAGGTACGCGCAGAGCACGGCCACGATCGTCGGCCGCTGTTCCGGGTTGTCCTGACCGAGTCGTTCGAGGGCGTGCAGGCCGCCGAGGCGTACCGCGGGGTTGTCGCTGCCGACCAGCTCGATGGCCCGGACGTACAGCTCGGTGAGCCGCCGCTCGGCGGCGTCGTGTTCGACGGCGGCGGCCTGCCGTTCCTGGTGCCGCTGCCCGGCGTCGGCGACCGCCTCGGCGTGCGCCTGCACCCGGTCGCGGTGCGCCTGGTCCCGGGCGGCCACGGCCTCCTGGTGCCGCTGCCCGCGCTCGCTGATCCACTGTCGGCGGGCGGCGAGCAGCAGCGCCAGGCCGCCGCCGGTGCCGGCGACCACGGTGAGGCCGGTGCGGATGGCGTCGACGCGCAGCGTGGCCCGGGTGTCCGGTTGGGCGGCGCGGTCGGCCTCGCCGAGCAGCCAGTCCAGGACGAGCCAGCCGAGCAGGACGGCCAGCAGCAGCCCGAGCAGCGCCAGCCACCACGGCATCACCCGGAGCGGCTTCTCCGGCGGCGGTGGGGTGGACACGGCGCTCAGCATGCCATCCGGGCCGACCGGCCGGGGGACCGCCGGACGCCGGATAGGCCGGTTTGTGCCCCCTGCGGAACAACGGGTTACCCGCGCGTAACTTTCCATTGACGTGTGTGAAATCGGACACGCATCATCGTTTCCACGATCGATCGGATCCCCCACCCGTCCTCCCGGAAATCCGGGGCCTCCCACCGGAGGTGCAGCCCATGCTGCTCCGAACGATCCTGGCCGCCACCGCCGCCGCCACCGCCCTGCTCGTCCCGGCCACCGCCGCCCACGCCGAGCCCACCACCGAAACGGCCACCACCACCGAGGCCACCGCCGCCGGCAGCGCCGGGGCCACCCAGGCCGACGCCGCTGGTCTCGCTGCCGCCGGCGCCGATCCGGTCGTCGTGGTCGGCGGCCTGATCGGCGTCTCCATCGCCTACGAGCCGATCGCCGCCCGGCTGCGCGCCGACGGCTACCGGGTCTCCATCTACCAGTTGCCGAACCTGGGCTTCGGCGACATCCGCGAGTCCGCCCGGGCGCTGTCGTCCTATGTCGACCAGGTCCGCTCCGCCACCGGGGCGGCCAAGGTGGACCTGGTCACCCACTCCGAGGGCGGACTGGTCTCCCGCTGGTACGTCAGGTTCCTCGGCGGTGCCGCCAAGGTCGACCAGTTCATCAGCCTGGGCAGCCCGCAGCAGGGCACCTACGTCGCCAACATCATCAACTTCCTGGGGCTGGGCAGCTGCGCGGGCATCGTGGCCTGTCAGCAGATGTCCATCGGGTCCAGCTTCCTGGCCGACCTCAACGGCGGCGACGACACTCCGGGCGCGGTCCGCTGGACCACCGTCCGCACCTGGCAGGACGAGCTGGTACGGCCGGTCGACAACGCCTCCCTGGCCGACGGCGCCACCAACGTCCTGGTGCAGGCGTGGTGTCCGCTGCGGATCGTCGGCCACCTGGGCCTGATCCTCGACGGCACCACGTACAGCGTCGTGCGGCAGGTGCTCGCCGGCGCCGCGATCCGCCCCAACTGTTTCGCGCTCTGAGCCCGGTTCCCGGCCCGACGGTCGCCGCTGCGGCGGCCGTCGGGCCCCGGTCAGCCGGTGGTCCGGCCGAGGACGAGGTCGGCCGCCCGCCAGGCCAGCGCGGTCACCGGGGCGCTGGTCCAGCCGGACACCATCACGGGCAGCACCGACGCGTCGACGACCCGCAGCCCGGTCACCCCGCGCACCCGGAGCTGGGGGTCGACGACGTGGTCGTCGCCGGTCCCCATGGCGCACGTGCCGATCGCGTGGTAGCCGCAGTAGCCGTGCGACCGGCCGGCCTCGACGATCTCCTCGTCGGTCTGGGTCGCCGGCCCGGGCAGGGTCTCCGCCGCGATCCGCTTGGCGATCGGCCCGGTGGCGAACAGCTCCCGCGTCCGGCGCACCGCGTCCACGGCGACCCGCCGGTCGTGCGCGGTGGCGAAGTAGTTCGCCACGATCGCGGGCGGCGTGCGGGGGTCGGGGCCGGTGACGGCGAGGCTGCCCTCGCTGTCGGGGCGGGTCACCGTGGCCAGGCACAGCAGGCCCGGCTCCCGCTCCAGCTCCAGTGCCCGCCCGGGGCGCGGTGGCGCGGCCGAGAAGGGCGCCATCAACAGGTGCACGTCGGGGCGGTCCAGCTCCGGACGGGACCGGACGTGCGCCGCGACGTCCAGCACCGGCAGGGCGAGCGGCCCACCGCGGGTGACCAGCCAGCGCAGGGCGGCCCGGGCCTGGCCCAGCGGGCTGCCCAGCCGGGCGTTGTAGCCGCCGGGCTCGGCGAGCCGGTACTGCAGGGGGATCGGCCGGTGCTCGCGCAGGCCCGCCCCCACCCGGGGCCGGTCGAGCAGCACCGGGACGCCGGCCGCGCGCAGGGTGTCGGCCGGCCCGATGCCGGAGACCTGCAGCAGCTGCGGGGTGGCCAGGGCGCCCGCGGCGAGGATCACCTCGGCGGCCGCCCGGTGGTCGACCTCCCGGCCCCGGTGCGCGACCCGTACGCCGACCGCCCGGCCGCCCTCGACCAGTACGCGCAGCGCGACGGTGTCGACGGCGACGGTCAGGTTCGGCCGCCGCCGCACCGGGTGCAGGAAGGCGTCGGCGGCGGTGACCCGGCGGCCGGCGTGGATGGTGGCCGTGACGTAGCCGATCCGCTCGCCGTCGCCGGCGTCGAGGTCGTCGACCCGGCGCCAGCCCAGCTCCGCCCCGGTCTCCAGCATCTCCTCGCAGAGCGGGTCGGTGTCGGTGGCGACGGACAGCCGGACCGCGCCGTCGGTGTCGCGCGCCGGGTGATCCTCCAGCCGCGCGAAGATCGGCTCCATGGTCGACCAACCCCAGCCGAGAGGGGCCAGCGCGTCCCAGTCGGCCGCCGCGCCCCGGCTCCAGACCATGCCGTTGATCGCGGTCGAGCCGCCGATCAGGCGTCCGCGCTGCCAGGTCTCCTGCCGTCCCGGTGCGACGGCCGCCGGATAGTGCCAGGCGGTGCGCCTGTCGTCCATGAGCCGGGCGAACGCCTTGGGTACGCGCACGAGGGGGCTGCGGTCCCAGCCGCCCGCCTCGACGAGCAGCACCCGGGTGCCCGGGTCCTCGCTGAGCCGGTTGGCCAGCACGCACCCGGCCGCCCCGGCACCGACGATCACGTAGTCGAAACCGTCCACTCCGGACCCCCGCTCGTCCCGGGCGTGAGAATCCTTCTGACGGTAGCGGTTCGATCACGCTTCGGAAAGGGGCCGGTCAGGCGGCCTTGGCGAGCGCCTCGAACTCCTCGTCGCTGAGCCGCACCTCGGCCGCGGCCACGTTCTCCTCCAGGTGCGCCACCGAGGACGTACCCGGAATGGGAACCATGACCGGCGAGCGGCGCAACAGCCAGGCGAGGGCGAGCTGCGCGGGCGTCGCGCCGTGGTCGGTGGAGATCGCGTCCAGCGGGCCGCCCGGCCGGGCCAGGTTGCCGGTGGCGATCGGGAACCACGGGATGAACGCCAGGTCGTTGCGCTCGCAGTGGTCCAGCACGTCCTCGGCGCTGCGGTCGGCCAGGTTGTAGAGGTTCTGGACCGACACGATCGGGGTGATCCGCCGGGCCGCCTCGATCTGCTCGACGGTCACCTCGGAGAGCCCGATGTGCCGCACCTTCCCCTCCTGCCGCAGCAGGTCCAGCTCGCCGAGCTGGTCCTCCAGCGGCACCTTCGCGTCGATCCGGTGCAGCTGGTAGAGCGGGATGCAGTCCAGGCCCAGGTGGCGCAGGCTCAGCTCGCACTGCTGGCGCAGGTACTCGGGGCGGCCCACCGGCCGCCAGTCGCCCGGACCCGACCGGGTCAGCCCGGCCTTCGTCGCGATGACCAGGTCCTCGGCGTACGGGTGCAGCGCCTCCCGGATCAGCAGCTCGCTGACGAAGGGGCCGTAGGAGTCGGCCGTGTCGATGAAGGTGACGCCCAGCTCGTACGCGCGGCGCAGCACCCGCACCGCCTCGGCCGGGTCCTTCGGGTCGCCCCAGACCCCGGGACCGGTGAGCTGCATGGCCCCGTAGCCCAGCCGGTCGACCTGGAGGTCGCCACCGATCCGGTAGGTGCCCGAGGCCTTCGCGGGCCCGGTGCTGGTCGCCATGGCGGTCCTCCTGCGCGTCGTCGTCGGCGGCGCTCGCCGCCCCGACCGGGAGTGTTTCCCGCGAATCGCCGTCGCCAACGTCCGGGGGCGGTGTTTCCGCCGGCCGCCGGTGCGGGGCGGGCAGTTTGCGCCGAGCGACCCCGGGAGCGGGGAGCGCCGTGCGACGCTGGGCGCAACGGTGGTCTGGAGGTGCGCATGGCCGCGACGCCACGGCTCGACTTCGCGCTCGACACGTACGAGTGCATCGTGCTCTACCCGGGGCCGTCGGGCCGGGCGCTGCCGGACGAGACCGTGCAACGCCTCCAGGCCGAGCACACCCAGCACATGCAGGCGCTGCAACGGCGGGGCATCGTCCTGGTCGACGGCTCGGTGGACGGCCCGGCCCGCGAGCCGGACCCGCCGATCGGCTTCGGCCTGGCCCGCACCGGCTCGGTCGACGACGTGCGCAGCGTCATGGAGGCCGACCCGGCCGTGCAGGCCGGGCTCTACCGGGTCGAGGTGCTCACCTTCCTCTGCCCGGCCGGCTCGCTGGAGTTCCCCCTCGTCAAGGCGCAGAGCTGACTGTCGTCCGGGCGACCGCGCGGTCCCCCCGCGCGGTGCTACGGTCCCGCGCAAGCGAGGACCCCGGCGCGTCCGGCGCCGCCGGCCCGGGGCCGACGAGGAGTCGCCATGACCTCCGACCCCGACCTGCCCCTTGCCGCCGGCCTGCTCCGCGAGGCGCTGGGCGACCGCCTGCTCACCCCGGCCGACGCCGGGTTCCCCGCCGCCGTCCGGCTCTGGAACGGCGCACCCGCCGGCACACCCGCGCTGGTCGCGCGCGTCCGGGACGCCGACGAGGTCGCCCTGGCGGTCCGCGTCGCCGGGCGCTGCCGGCTCCCGCTGTCGGTCCGCGCCGGCGGCCACGACTGGGCCGGCCGGGCGCTGCGCGCCGGCGGGCTGGTCGTCGACCTCACCGCCCTGCGCCGGGTCGACGTCGACCCGGGCACCGGGGTGGTCACCGCGGGCGGCGGGGCGACGGCCGCCGACGTGCTGGCCGCCCTGCGACCGTACGACCGGGTGGTGGCCACCGGCGTGGTGCGCGCGGTCGGGCTGGCCGGGCTGACCCTGGCCGGCGGGTACGGCCCGCTCTGCGGCCGGCACGGGCTGGCGCTGGACAACCTGCTCGGTGCGGAGGTGGTGCTCGCCGACGGGCGGCGGGTCACGGCCGACCCGGCGCACGAGCCCGAGCTGTACTGGGCGCTGCGCGGCGGTGGCGGCAACTTCGGCGTGGTCACCGCGCTGCGCTACCGCACGCACCCGCTGCCCGCCGCGCTCGCCGGCATGCTGCTGTTCCCGCTCGACCAGGCGGCGGCGGTGCTGCGCGGCTACGGCGCGGCGGTACGCGACGCGCCGGACGAGCTGACCGTGATGGCCGGCTTCCTGCCCGGCCCGGCGGGGGAGCCGGTGGTCTTCCTCGCCCCGATCTTCAGCGGCGACGACCCGGACGCGGGCCGGGCCGCGGTGGACCGGCTGCGGGCGCTCGGCACCCCGCTGGTCGACCAGGTCGCCCCGCTGCCCTACGAGGACGTGCTGCGGATGTTCGACGGCGGGATGGCCGACGGCAACCACTACCTGCTCCGCACCCGCTGGCTGCCCGAGGTGTCCGGGGCGGTGGTGGCCGAGCTGGTGGCGGCGGCCCGCGCGGTCACCTCGCCGTACTCGGCGATCGCCCTGCACCACTTCCACGGCGCGGCGACCCGGGTCGGGATCGGGGAGACGGCCTTCGGCCTCCGCGACCCCCACCTGCTCGCCGAGATCATCGCGGTGTGGGCGCCCGGCGCCGATCCCGCGCCGCACCGGGCGTGGGCCGAGCGGACCTCCGCCGCGCTCGCCCCGCACGCGCTGCCCGGCGGCTACCCGAACCTGCTGGCCCCCGAGGAGACCGACCGGGTCCGCCTCGCGTACGGCCCGAACTGGGAGCGGCTGCGCCGGGCCAAGCGCCGCTACGACCCGCGCGGCACGTTCTCCGCCGTGCCGACCCTGCCCCCGGCCGCGCCGCCCGCGCCCCGGGCCGGGCCGGACGACGACGGGACGGCGCCTGTCGATCTCCGGGAGCGCTCCGCCGAGGGATGAACGCGAGCGGTACGATGTCCGCCGCGCGGTCGCCGATGCCCGCCACACACGACGTCCCGGTGCGGTGCCACACCGCCCGCCGGCGCGGGTATCGCGCGTCGTTGGACAACTGTTCCGCAGTCCGAAAGGGGCCGGCCGGCAGGTCGACCCGGAGGAGAGACTAGCCTGATGGGCGTGACACGCCGCGCGAAAATCGTCTGCACACTCGGCCCCGCCACCTCGTCCCCCGAGCGCATCCGGGGCCTGGTCGAGGCGGGCATGAACGTGGCGAGGCTGAACTTCAGCCACGGCAGTCACGAGGACCACGAATCCGTCTACCGGCTGGTCCGGGAGGCGGCCGAGGCGGCCGGGCAGCCGGTCGCGGTGCTCGCCGACCTCCAGGGTCCCAAGATCCGCCTGGGTAAGTTCGCCGACGGCCCGCACGAGTGGCGCACCGGCGACTCGGTGGTCATCACCGGCGACGAGATCCTCGGCACCAAGGAGCGGGTCTCCTGCACCTACCGCAAGCTGCCGCAGGAGGTGAAGCCGGGCGACCGGCTGCTGATCGACGACGGGCGCGTCGCCGTCGAGGTCAGCGACGTCACCGGCAACGACATCCGCGTCCTGGTCACCGAGGGCGGCCCGGTCTCCAACAACAAGGGCGTCTCCCTGCCGAACGTGGCGGTCAGCGTCCCGGCCCTGTCGGAGAAGGACGCCGACGACCTGCGCTTCGCCCTGGGCCTGGGCGTCGACCTGATCGCGCTCTCCTTCGTCCGCTCGCCCGAGGACATCAAGCTCGTCCACTCGATCATGGCCGAGGAGGGCGTCCACCGCCCGGTGCTGGCCAAGGTCGAGAAGCCCGAGGCGGTCGACCACCTGGAGGCGATCGTGCTCGCCTTCGACGGCGTCATGGTGGCCCGCGGCGACCTCGGCGTCGAGCTGCCGCTCGACCAGGTGCCGCTGGTGCAGAAGCGCGCCGTGCAGCTCTGCCGGGAGAACGCCAAGCCGGTCATCGTGGCCACCCAGATGCTCGACTCCATGATCGAGAATTCGCGCCCCACCCGCGCCGAGGCCTCGGACGTGGCCAACGCGGTGCTCGACGGCGCGGACGCGGTGATGCTCTCCGGCGAGACCAGCGTCGGCAAGTACCCGGTGCTCACGGTCAGCACCATGGCGAAGATCGTCACCACCACCGAGGCCGGCTCGATCGGCGTGCCGCGGCTGCAGCACGACCCGCGTACGCACGGCGGGGCGCTCACCGTGGCCGCCTCCTCGATCGCCCGGGCCATCGGCGCCAAGGCCATGGTCGCCTTCTCGCAGACCGGCGACACCGTCAAGCGGCTCGCCCGGCTGCACTGCGACCTGCCGCTGCTGGCCTTCACCCCGGTGCCCGAGGTGCGCAACCAGCTCGCGCTCTCCTGGGGCGTGGAGACGTTCCTCATGCCGTTCGTCGAGCACACCGACGACATGTTCCGCCAGGTCGACCAGGCGCTGCTCGGGCTCAACCGGGCCAACCCCGGCGACTACGTGGTGATCGTGGCGGGCAGCCCGCCCGGCACCCCCGGCTCCACCAACACGCTGCGCGTGCACCAGCTCGGGTCGCTTGTCGACGCGGCCTCGGCCCGGGCTCTGCAATGAGCGGGAGTCCGGTGGCGACCGGGCAGGCCGCGGTGGACCAGCTCCTGGAGGTGCTGGACCTCGACCAGACCGGCGGGATGACCTTCCGCGGGATCAGCCCGCCGGTGGGCCCGCAGCGGGTCTACGGCGGCCAGGTCGCCGGTCAGGCCCTGGTCGCCGCGGGACGCACCGTCGACCCGGAGCGTTTCGTGCATTCCCTGCACGGCTACTTCGTCCGCCCCGGTGATCCCGTCGAGCCGATCGAATACCAGGTGGAGAACGTCCGGGACGGCCGCTCGTTCTCGGTGCGCCGCTCCGTGGCGCTCCAGCACGACAAGCCGATCTTCTTCATGTCGGCCTCGTTCCAGCGGCAGGAGGAGGGGCTGGACCACCACGCGCCGGTCCCGCCCGACGTGCCCGCCCCGGACGACGTGCCCACCATGACCGACCGGCTCTCCCGCTACCCGGAGCGGCTCGGCATCTGGGGCCAGATCCCCCGCCCCATCGACGTCCGCTACGTCGGCGAGCCCGGCTGGGTACGCCCCGGCGACCGCCCCGCCGAACCCCACCAGCGGGTCTGGATGCGCCTCGACGGCAAGCTGCCCGACGACCCGCTGCTGCACGCCTGCGCGCTCACCTACGCCTCCGACCTGACCCTGCTCGACTCGGTGCTGTCGGTGCACGGCGAGGTGTGGGGGCCCGGGGGAGTGGTGGGCGCGAGCCTCGACCACGCGCTCTGGTTCCACAGGTCGTTCCGCGCCGACGAGTGGTTCCTCTACGACTGCTGGAGCCCGTCGGCGTCCGGCGCCCGGGGCCTGGCCACCGGCCGGATGTTCACCACCGACGGCCGGCACATCGCCAGCGCCGTGCAGGAGGGGCTGCTGCGCCGGGTCGGCGCCTGACCGGTAAGCGTGACCGTTCGGCCGAGGGTCGGGAGACCGGGCGGCTGACCAGGGGACTAACCTTGCCGGCATGCGCCTCTCCGCTCGGGTCGACTACGCCCTCCGCGCGGCCGCCGAGCTGGCCTCGGTCGCCGACGGTGCGGCCGCCGGGCGGAGCCGGCCGGTGACGGCCGAGCAGATCGCCCGCGCCCAGGACATCCCGCCGAAGTTCCTGGAGAGCATCCTGCTCCAGTTGCGCCGCAGCGGCATCGTGCACGCCCAGCGCGGCCCCGAGGGCGGCTACTGGCTGGCCCGGCCGGCGGCGGAGATCTCCCTCGCCGAGGTGATCCGGGTCATCGACGGCCCGCTGGCGCACGTCCGCGGCCAGCGCCCGGAACAGCTCGGCTACCAGGGCGCGGCGCGCGCCCTGCAGGACGTGTGGATCGCCCTGCGGGCCAGCGAGCGGGAGATCCTCGAACTGGTGACCATCGCCGACGTGGCCAGCGGCAGCCTGCCCGGCCGGATCAACGACCTCGCGGCCGACCCCAGCGCCTGGAGCTGACGACCCCTCGGCGCCCCCGGCGCCGCCGTCCCGCGCGCCCGCCGCGCCGTCCGGCGCGTTCCCACCAACCGGATGGGGGACTTGACCGGAGCGCCCCCGTGCCGCATTGTCGACCAAGTCGATAGGAGATACCGAAAAGTCAGGGGGCGCTCGTGCGCAAGCTGCTGGTCCTCGCCCTCGTCGGGCTCGCCGCGCAACTGGTCGACGGCGCGCTCGGCATGGCGTACGGGCTGACCTCCTCGACCCTGCTGCTCTTCGCCGGGGTGGCCCCGGCCGCGGCCTCCGCCTCGGTGCACCTGGCCGAGATCGGCACCACCCTCGCCGCCGGCGTCTCGCACTGGCGGTTCGGCAACGTCGACTGGCGGGTGGTCGGCCGGATCGCGCTGCCCGGCGCGGTCGGCGCGTTCGCCGGCGCCACCTTCCTCAGCTCCATCTCCACCGAGTCCGCCGCGCCCTGGATGGCCGCCATCCTGTTCAGCCTCGGCGCCTACCTGCTGGTCCGCTTCTCCCGGCCGCTGCGCGCCAACCGGGCCGCCGGCCGGCTGCGCAGCCGCTTCCTCGCCCCGCTGGGCCTGGTCGCCGGCTTCGTCGACGCCACCGGCGGGGGCGGCTGGGGCCCGGTCGCCACGCCGGCGCTGCTGGTCTCCGGCCGGATGGAGCCGCGCAAGGTGATCGGCTCCGTCGACACCTCCGAGTTCCTGGTGGCCGGCGCGGCCAGCATCGGCTTCCTCATCGGCCTCGGCTCCGAGGGCTTCCTGCTGCCGACCGTGGCCGCGCTGCTGATCGGCGGCCTGATCGCCGCGCCGATCGCCGCCTGGCTGGTCCGCATCGTCCCGGCCCAACTGCTCGGTGCCGTCATCGGCGGGGTGATCGTGCTGACCAACACCCGCACGCTGCTGCGCGCCGGCGAGCTGGGCGGCCCGGTGCCCGCCCTGGCCTACACGGTGCTCGGCGCCGGCTGGCTGGTCGCCCTGGTGCTGGCCGCGCGGGCGCTGCGCCGCGCCCGCCGGGCCCCGGCCACCGCCGAGGCGGCCCTCGCCGCGCAGACCGCCGACCCGGCCACCGACCGTCCCGCCCCGGCCGTCACCCCGGTGGCCGAGGCCGCCGCCGGCGCGCCGGAGGAGCCCCGCCGGCTCGCCGCCGCCGTCGAGGGCTGACCCACCCGCGGGTACGCCCCCCCCGGCGTCGGTGCGCCGCCTGGCACCCGTACCCGAGCGCGTGGTTGTGTCGTGGGAAAGCGTTGTCCTACCCTGACGGGGCGCGGAGCCTCAGCACCGGCGTCGATCGAAGACGCCCCCCGTCACGTCAAGCGCGGGCGTACCCACTCCGCCGGTCCGGGCAGGCCGGCGCGTCCGTCGCGTGCCTGACCTCCGCGAAAGGCATCCCCACGTGCACCCCTTCATCCCGCGCCGCCGGACCGCGCTGGTCGCCGCGGCCTCGGCCGCCATCGTCGTGGCCGGCGCACTCGGCACGGTGAACGCCGCCGCGGCGGCCACCGGCTGCCGCGTCGACTACCGGATCACCAACCAGTGGGGCGGCGGCTTCGGCGCCGACCTCACCGTCACCAACCTCGGCGACCCGGTGACCGGCTGGACGCTCACCTGGAGCTTCACCGCCGGCCAGCAGGTCACCCAGGCCTGGAACGCCACGGTCAGCCAGGCCGGCGCCCAGGTCACCGCCCGCGACGCCGGCTGGAACGCCGCGATCGGCACCGGCGGCACGGCCACCTTCGGGTTCAACGGCTCCTGGAACGACGCCAGCAACCCCGCACCGGCCACCTTCGCGCTCAACGGCACCACCTGCACGGGCGCGACCGCGCCCACCAGCGCCCCGCCCACCAGCGCCCCGCCGACCAGCCCGCCGCCCACCTCGGCGAGCCCGACCCCGACGCCCACCACCCCGCCGGCCGGCGCGAAGCAGATGGAGAAGCTCGACCGGGGGCTGGTCAGCGTGCGCTCGGGCAGCGGGAACCTGGTCTCCTGGCGGCTGCTCGGCACCGAGACCGCCGGGGTGTCGTTCAACCTCTACCGGGGCGCCACCCGGGTCAACGGCACCCCGATCACCGGCGCCACCAGCTGGCTCGACAGCGGCGCGGCCGCCGGGTCGGCGTACACCGTGCGGGCCGTGGTGAACGGCGCCGAGCAGGCGGCCTCCGCCCCGGCGCTGCAGTTCCCGAACGGCTACCTGGACGTGCCGATCCAGGCCCCGCCCGGCGGCACCACGCCGACCGGGGAGGCATACACCTACTCCGCGAACGACGCCAGCGTCGGCGACCTCGACGGCGACGGCCGCTACGAGTTCGTCCTCAAGTGGGACCCGTCCAACAGCAAGGACAACTCCCAGTCCGGCTACACCGGCACCGTCTACCTCGACGCGTACACCCTGGCCGGCGCCCGGCTGTGGCGCGTCGACCTGGGCCGCAACATCCGCGCCGGCGCCCACTACACCCAGTTCCAGGTGTACGACTACGACGGCGACGGGGACGCCGAGGTGGCCGCGAAGACCGCCGACGGCACCCGCTCCGGCACCGGCCAGGTGATCGGCTCGTCGTCGGCCGACCACCGCAACTCCAGCGGCTACGTGCTCGCCGGGCCCGAGTACCTGACCATGTTCGACGGCCGCACCGGCGCGGCCCTGTCCACCGTCGACTACGACCCGCCGCGCGGCACCGTCTCCTCCTGGGGCGACTCGTACGGCAACCGGGTGGACCGGTTCCTCGCCGCCACCGCCTACCTCGACGGGCAGCGCCCCTCGCTGGTCATGGCCCGCGGCTACTACACCCGCGCGGTGATCGCCGCCTGGGACTTCCGCGACGGCACCCTCCGCAGGCGGTGGACCTTCGACTCGAACGCCAGCGGCAACGGCGCCGCCGCCGGCCAGGGCAACCACAACCTGTCGGTGGCCGACGTGGACGGCGACGGCCGCCAGGAGATCGTGTACGGCGCGGCCGCCATCGACGACAACGGCCGGCTGCTCTGGTCCACCGGCAACGGCCACGGGGACGCGATGCACGTCGGCGACCTCGACCCGGCCCGCGCCGGGCTGGAGGTCTTCAAGGTCGACGAGGACGGCAGCAGGCCCAGCTCCTGGATGGCCGACGCGCGTACCGGCCAGGTGCTCTGGCAGACCGCCCCGAGCGGCGACAACGGCCGCGGCGTCTCCGACGACGTCTGGGCCGGCAGCCCCGGCGCCGAGTCCTGGTCCTCCGCCGTCGACGGGCTGCTCGACACCCGGGGCCGGAACGTCGGCCGCAAGCCGTCCTCGGCGAACTTCCTCGCCTGGTGGGACGGCGACCCGGTGCGCGAACTGCTCGACGGCACCCGGATCGACAAGTACGGCACCGGCGGCGACACCCGCCTGCTCACCGGCAGCGGCGTCGCGGCGAACAACGGCACCAAGGCCACCCCGGCGCTGTCCGGGGACATCCTCGGCGACTGGCGGGAGGAGGTGGTCTGGCGGACCGCCGACAGCACGGCGCTGCGCATCTACGGCACGCCCACGCCGACCGGCCTGCGCCTGCCGACGCTCATGCACGACCCGCAGTACCGGGTCGCCGTCGCCTGGCAGAACACCGCCTACAACCAGCCGCCGCACCCCGGCTTCCACCTCGGCGACGGCATGGGCGCCCCGCCCGCGCCGAACATCTACCTGCGCTGAACGCGCAGGCACCGGGCCGCCGGCCGCGGAACCCGCTGAGCCGGCGACCCGGTGCACCACACCGCAGCACCCCCGACCCGTCCCGACCGGGAATGCCGTACCACCACCGGCACCAAAGCTATGCGGTCCACGCGACGGTGGGGTGACGTGGCTATGAAGAGCGTGTTTCAGCCCTTCCGGCGCAGGCCACCGGCCACCTTCTCGGCGATCAGCTCGAACGAGCGCACCCGGTCGGCCACGTCGTAGACCATCGTGGTCAGCATCAGCTCGTCGGCGCCGGTGCGCTCCAGCAGCGCGCCGAGCTGCCCGGCCACCGTCTCCGGCGAACCGGTCGCCTGACCCTCCCGGCGCTGCACCACGAACTCCCGCTCGAACTCCGAGTACGGGTAGGCCGCCGCCTCCTCCGGGCTGACCAGGGGCTCCGGCCGCCCCGACCGCAGCTTCAGGAACGACAACCCGGCCGGACCGGCCAGCCACTCGGCCCGCTCGTCGGTCTCCGCGCAGACCGCGTTGACGGCCACCATCGCGTACGGCCGCTCCAGCCACTGCGACGGCCGGAAGCTCTGCCGGTAGAGCTGGAGCGCGGGGATGGTGTTCTGCGCGCTGAAGTGGTGCGCGAAGGAGAACGGCAGCCCGAGCAGCCCGGCCAGTTGGGCGCTGAACCCGCTCGACCCGAGCAGCCACACCTCCGGCGACTGCCCCTTGCCCGGGGTCGCGGTGATCGGACCCGGCTCCGCCCCGCTGAAGTAGTTCATGAGGTCGGCCAGCTCGCGGGGGAAGTGCTCCGCCGACAGCCCCTCCATGCTCCGGCGCAGCGCCAGCGCGGTCACCTGGTCGGTGCCCGGCGCGCGGCCGATGCCCAGGTCGATCCGGCCCGGGTGCAACGCCTCCAGGGTGCCGAACTGCTCCGCCACCACCAGCGGCGCGTGGTTGGGCAGCATCACCCCGCCGGAGCCCAGCCGGATCGTCGAGGTGTGCGCCGCCAGGTGCGCCAGCAGCACCGCCGGCGCCGAACTGGCGATCGCCGGCATGTTGTGGTGCTCGGCCACCCAGAACCGGCGGTAGCCCAGCTCCTCGGTGCGGCGGGCCAGCTCGGTGGTGTGCCGCAGGGCCTCACCGGCGCTGCCGCTGGCGGCCACCGGAGCAAGATCAAGAACAGACAGGGGTACGTCGATCACGCCTGTGATCAACCCGCCGGGCGCCGGATTTGTTCCCCGGGTGCGTCAGCCCATCCCGCGCGCCTGCTCGAAGATCAGGCTGGTCTGGGTGTGCTGCACCGCCGGGTCCACCGCCAGGTGGTCCAGCACGAAGTCCCGCAGCGCGTCACCGGACGCCGCCCGCACGTGCAGCACGTAGTCCTCCGCGCCCGCCACGTGGAACACCGACACCACCCCCGGCAACCGCACCGACCGGGCCCGGAACGCGTCCACCGCCGCCCGCTCGTGCGCCGCCAGGCGCACCGACACCAGCGCCTGCAACGGCAACCCCACCGCCGCCGGATCCACCTCGGCGTGGAACCCCCGGATCGCCCCGCACTCGCGCAACGCCCGCGTCCGCGTCAGGCACGTCGACGGGGCCACCCCCACCCGCTCGGCGAGGGCGTTGTTCGGCAACCGGCCGTCCGCCGCCAGCTCGGCCAGGATGGCGCGGTCCGTGTCGTCCAGCGCCGCGAACGGCCGTACATCATTCGGTGCGACAGGCATGTGAACATCCTTCCCCGAACTTCTCTCCCGAGGAAAGGCTCAGGGCAGAATCTTCTTCGCTCCTCTTGCCTGGCGGCGGCCTCATGTTCGACGCTTCCGCCATGACAACCGTGGACACCGCAGCCGTGCACGCCGGGCGCGAGGACCTCGCCGGCCTCGGCGTCCACGTACCGCCCATCGACTTCTCCACCACCAACCCGCTGCCCTCGGTGGCCGACGGCGGCGACGCCTACGAGACCCTCGCCACCGGCGGCACCCTCCCCGCCGGCGGCAGCGCCGTCTACCAGCGCCTCTGGAACCCCACCGTCGCCCGCTTCGAGACCGCCCTCGCCCAGCTCGAAGGCACCGCCGAAGCCGTCGCCTTCGCCAGCGGCATGGCCGCACTCACCGCCACCCTGCTCGCCGCCACCCGCGACGGGAAACGGCACGTCGTCGCCGTCCGCCCCCTCTACGGCGGCACCGACCACGTGCTCGCGACCGGCCTGCTCGGCACCGAGGTCACCTGGGCCCGGCCCTACGAGGTCGCCGCCGCGATCCGCCCCGACACCGCCCTTGTCGTCGTCGAGACCCCGGCCAACCCCACCCTCGACCTGGTCGACATCGCCGCCCTCGCCACCGCCGCCGGCGACATCCCGCTGCTCGTCGACAACACCGTCGCCACCCCGGTGCTCCAGCAACCCGCCCGGCACGGCGCCGCCCTCGTGCTGCACAGCGCCACCAAGAGCATCGGCGGCCACGGCGACGTCCTCGCCGGTGTCGTCGCCTGCGCTCCCGACTGGGCCGCCCGGCTGCGCCAGGTCCGCGCCGTCACCGGCGCCGTCCTGCACCCGCTCGGCGCCTACCTCCTGCACCGCGGCCTGCAGACCCTGCCGCTGCGGGTCCGCGCCCAGCAGGCCGGCGCCGAGAAACTCGCCGCCTGGCTCTCCGACCACCCCGCCGTCGCCCGGGTGCACCACCCCAGCGTCGCGGACCCGGCCGGGCTCGTCGGCCGGCAGATGGCCGGCCCCGGCAGCCTGCTCGCCTTCGAGGTACGCGGCGGCGCCCCCGCCGCGGCCGCCGTCGCCGGCGCCTGCCGGCTCATCACCCACGCCGTGTCGCTCGGTGGCGTGGACACCCTCATCCAGCACCCGGCCTCGCTCACCCACCGGCCGGTCGAGGGCGACGCCAAGCCGTGCGGCGGGCTGCTGCGGCTCTCCGTCGGGCTCGAGGACCCGGAGGACCTGCGCGCCGACCTGGCGCAGGCGCTGGCCGTCATCTGACGAAGTCAGGACTTCGGGCCGACGTGGCGGTCCAGCGCCGCCACCGCGTCCCGCCGGGCGACCGACAGTGAGTTGCGGCGGTTCATCCGCCAGGCGATGCGGAGCAGGTCGAGGCCCCACCGGCAGAGGCCCATGATGTCGGCCGACTCGTTGGTGAACAGGTAGCGCGGGTAGACGTACTCCTTGCCGCGGACCACGACCCGGTTGGCGATCCGGCAGCCGTCGGAGTGGAACAGACCGCGCAGGAAGTTGCCCGGGTGTCGCTCGACGATGGTCCGTTGCCAGTCGGCTAGGACGATCGGGCGCTCGTGCTTCTTGCCCGGCCCGTGCTGAGGGAACAGGCACGGCCAGTGGGTGCCGTAGCTCTGGACATTGACGCAGCCCCGTTGCGGGACGCGCTGCACCTTCTCTGCCAGCACCGCCCGCATGGCATCGTCGCAGGCGCCGATCAGGCCAGGCCAGCTGTTGCTGCAAGAGATGCGGAGCACCGGCACCCGTGCGGTGGTCACCAGACGGCCGTCGCCCAGGTAAAGGCCGAGGAGGTAGGCGTAAGCGGCGGGATCTGTCGGAACATCGACATCCTTGCGACAGCGGAAACATCGCAGCGCGGTGCCCTGAACCGCAGGAGAGGGGCGGTCCCGGCACCAGTGCCACACGGTGCGGTAGTTGAGGCCCACGCTGCGGGCCGCCTCGGCGATGGTGGCCCCGGACAGGAACGCCTGCCGTGCTCGGGCGCGTATCTCGGGTGGGTGCACAGTGTCATCTTCGAACGCCCGTACGACATTTTCGGTGTCCCCGGTGGGATTCGAACCCACACTGTCGGAGGTTTGAGCTCCGTTTCTCTACCGATTGGAATACGGGGACAGGCTCGCCCGACGCTCTCGCGTCGTGGCATAGGTTACCCACTACGCTAAGGACGGCGACACCCGGCAGGTCGGGTGTCGGGCTCAGACTGGTGGGAGTGGCTCGTGGCCGAAATGCAGGCGGATGCCGAGCGCAAGCGCGTTCTGATCGCCGAGGACGAGGCGCTCATCCGGCTGGACCTGGCCGAGATGCTGGTGGAAGAGGGCTACGAGGTGGTCGGCGAGGCCGGTGACGGCGAGACCGCCGTCAAGCTCGCCGAGGAGCTGAAGCCCGACCTCGTCATCCTCGACATCAAGATGCCGATCATGGACGGGCTGGCCGCGGCCGAGCGGATCGCCGGCGCCCGGATCGCCCCGGTGATCATCCTGACCGCGTTCAGCCAGCGCGACCTGGTCGAGCGGGCGCGCGCGGCGGGCGCGATGGCCTACCTGGTCAAGCCGTTCCAGAAGAGCGACCTGGTGCCGGCCGTGGAGATCGCGCTGTCGCGCTACTCGGAGATCGCGGCGCTGGAGGCGGAGGTCGCCGGCCTCACCGACCGGCTGGAGATCCGCAAGACCGTCGAGCGGGCCAAGGGCGCGCTCATGACGACGTACGGGATGACCGAGCCGCAGGCGTTCAAGTGGATCCAGCGCACCGCGATGGACCACCGGATGACCATGAGGGAGGTCGCCGAGCGGATCCTGGCCGAGACCGCCGGCGGCGAGGTGGCGCAGCCCGCCTCCTGATCCCGGCCCGGGACACGCGGCACGCCGCTGGCCGGGTTCCCGGTTTCGGGCCCGGTCGATACGATCGCCGCCATGCGGCGTCCGCTCGCGGTGCTCGGCCTGCTCGTGCTGCTGCTTGCTGCCTGCCGTTCGCCTGGCCGGGCTGAGCCCGCGCCCGAGCCCGAGCCGCTGCGGCCGGCCTGGCAGCCGGTCACCCTGCCGGTGCCGTCCGGCCCGTCGGTCCGGTTGGTGCTCCGCGACGTGGCCTCCTGCGCGGGCCGCTGGTTCGTGGTGGGCGCGATGGTGGACGCCGCGGGGGTGACGCATCCGGCCGCCTGGTCGAGCGCCGACGCGGCCACCTGGGCTCCGCTGCGGTCGGTGCCCCGCAGCCCGTACGGGGTGGAGAACCTGTTGACGGCGGCGGGCTGCAGGGAGGGCCGGCTGGGCGCGGTGGGCGGCAAGAGCGGCGGGGTGCACGGCAATCCGCGGATCAGCACCTGGCGGCAGGTGGCGGACGGTTCGCTGGTCGAGGTGCCGGCCGAGTTCGAGGTGTTCGGTGGCCCGGACGCGGTGAACGTGGGCCGGATCGCCGGCGGGCCGCGCGGTTGGCTGCTGTCGGGCAACCGGGCCACCGGCGCCGCGGCCTGGGTGTCCCCGGACGGGTCGGAGTTCCGGCTGGTGAGCGCGGTGCCGGGGCTTGCCGCGGACGCGACGGGCCGGCCCTGGGTGGCCGACGGCGCGGCGACGGCGTCGGGGTGGCTCATGGTGGGCTCGGTGCGGGCGTCGGGGCGTACCGGATCTCGGGCGGCGGTGTGGACCTCGGCGGACGGTTCGGCCTGGCGGCGCGCGGTGCTGCCGGGTGGTGGCGCGGACGAGGACCTGCAGCGGGTGGTGCGGCTGGGGGACCGGATGGTGGCGGTCGGCCGGCGCGGCGAGGGCCTGGGCGCATGGCTGGGTGCGGGGGACGCCTGGCGGCCGGGTGGAGACCTGGGTGGCGCGGGCACGGACCGGCCGGGCCGGGTGTGGGGGGTGGCCGCGCGCGGCGACGGCGTGTGGGCGGTGGTGGCCGGGTCGGCGGAGCGTGCGGGCCGGTTCTCGACGGACGGTGCGCGGTGGTCGCCCGTGGCGCTTCCGGTGGCGGTGCCGGCGGGGAGCGAGCGGACGGTGGCCGTGACCGCAGCGGGTGAGGTGGCGCTGCTGCTGGTGGACGACGGCGTGCGGGCCGGGGTGTGGGTGGCGCGGGGGCCGTGGGCGCCCGCGTGAGCCTCCCACCAGCGTGTTTCCGGTCGGTGTCGGATGTCCGATTTTCTCGACAGGCGGGCTGGTGTGTTACAGCACTGCTGTGAATCCGGCCACTCAACGTAACGGTTAGGTCAACCCCGCTCCCCAGGTCTACCTTGACGACCCGCTGGTGGGATAACGTCCCGGCCCAGACCGGGATCGCGGTCGGTCCGGCGACCCCCTGCAAGGTCCAATTCGCGGCGGGTGGTCTCCGGGCCTTCGGACGGAGGAGGGTACGAGCCGTGAGGCAGAAGCTCGCACGGGTGCTGGGTGGCGTGGCCATCGGTGCGCTCGTTTTCAGTGGCGCGGCCTGCAAGGCTGACAGTGGTAGCGACGCGGGTGGCAGCAAGGCCGCCTGCGACCTGAAGATCGGCTTCTTCGGCCCGCTGACCGGTGACGCCGCGGGTCTCGGCATCCACATGCGCAACGGCACCAAGCTGGCCATCGACCAGTACAACAAGGACAACGCGGACTGCAAGGTCAACCTCGCCGAGTACGACTCGCAGGGTGACCCGGCCAAGGCCCCGGCCCTGGCGCAGCAGGCCGTCGGCGACGCCAAGGTCGTCGGCATCATCGGCCCGGCGTTCTCGGGTGAGTCCGAGGTGGGCAACCCGATCTTCGACGAGGCCGGTCTGCCGGCCATCACCCCGTCGGCGACCCGCCCGAGCCTGAGCACCAAGAACTGGAAGATCTTCCACCGGGGCGTCGGTAACGACACCTCGCAGGGCCCGGCCGCCGGCCGGTACATCAAGAACGTCCTGAAGGCCGACAAGGTCTACGTCGTGGACGACCAGTCGGCGTACGGCGCCGGCCTGGTGGACGAGGTGAAGAAGGTCATCGGCTCGACCGCGGGCGAGGACAAGATCCAGGTCAAGCAGACCAACTTCTCCGCCGTCGTCACCAAGATCCAGAGCAGCGGCGCGAACGTCCTCTTCTTCGGTGGCTACTACACCGAGGCCGGCCTGCTGCTCAAGCAGCTCAAGGGCGCGGGCTGGAAGGGCACGATGATCGCCGGTGACGGTGTCAACGACGCCAACTTCATCAAGGTCGCCGGCGAGCAGGTCGCCGAGGGCACCATCCTGACCTGCCCCTGCGCCCCGGCCACCGCGGCCAAGGGCTCCTTCGTGACCGACTACAAGGCGGCCTTCGACAACGCCGAGCCGGGCACCTACGCCGACGTGTCGTACGACATCACGAAGATCATGCTGGAGGGCATCAAGGCCGGCAAGGGCACCCGTGCCGACCTGCTGAGCTTCATCAACTCCTACAACGGCACCGGCGGCGCCACCGGCGTCACCTACAAGTTCGAGTCCACCGGCGAGCTGGACCCGGCTCAGGTGAAGGTCTGGGCGTTCAAGGTGAACGCGGGCAAGGTCGTCCCCGACATCGAGATCCCCAAGGCCTGACCGGTTCGTCCGGTCCCGGCACGGGACACCAGGCGTGCGGCCGGGAGTACTTTCTCCCGGCCGCACCGCTTGGCCGCACAGTTGGAGCCCCCACTTGAACTTCGATGAGCTCTTCGGGAATTTCCCGGCGCTGACCATCACCGGCCTGGAGCAGGGCGCGATCTACGCGCTGATCGCCCTCGGCTACACCCTGGTGTACGGCGTTCTGCGCCTGATCAACTTTGCTCACTCCGAGGTCTTCATGGTCGGTACCTTCACCGCCCTGTGGACCTGGCAGGCTCTTGGCTACGACCAGAACTCGGCCGCCCCGGCCCTCGGCCCGCTGATCCTGGCGGTGGTCGCCGGTCTCGTGGTGGCGATGGCCGCCTCGGCGGTCACGGCGGTCACGGTCGAGCTGGTCGCCTACCGGCCGCTGCGCCGCCGCAACGCGCCGCCGCTGGCCTTCCTCATCACCGCGATCGGCGCGTCGTTCGTGCTCGCCGAGTCGTTCGGCATCGGCACCCGCCGGGCCCCGTTCGGCATGCCGGACCTGATCCCGCAGAAGACCGTCTTCACCCTCTTCGGTGCCGGGGTGACCAACGTCCAGCTGCTCATCCTCGGCGTCACGCTGATCATGATGATCGCGCTGGACCAGTTCGTGAACCGCAGCCGCCTGGGCCGCGGCATCCGGGCGGTCGCCCAGGACGCGGACACCGCCGCGCTGATGGGTGTCAACAAGAACCGGGTCATCCTGCTGGTGTTCGTGCTCGGCGGCCTGATGGCCGGCGTGGGCGCCCTGCTCTGGGACATCCGGTTCGGCTACACCAAGTTCAACGTCGGCTTCCTGATCGGGCTCAAGGCCTTCGCGGCCGCGGTGCTCGGCGGCATCGGCAACCTGCGCGGCGCGCTGCTCGGCGGTCTGCTGCTCGGCGTGGCGGAGAACTACGCCGCCGGCCTCTTCGGCGGCGAGTGGAAGGACTTCACCGGCTTCGTGCTGCTGATCGTGCTGCTGATGTTCCGGCCGACCGGTCTGCTCGGCGAATCTCTCGGGAGGGCGCGCGCATGACCGCCACCGTGGACAAGAAGCGGACCGCGGGCTTCAAGAGCCGCTGGGCTGCCATGCCCAAGCAGGTGCGCTGGGCGGCGATCGCCGCGCTGGTCGTCCTGCTCTACATCCTGCCCAACAAGTGGTTCTACGAGTACCTCGGCTTCCCCATCGGCAGCGACTACTTCGCCTTCTACACGACCCGCTCGGACTTCGCCGGGGTGCTCTTCGACACCGCGGTGTTCGTCCTGCTGGCCGTCGGGCTCAACGTGGTGGTCGGCTTCGCCGGCCTGCTCGACCTGGGCTACTTCGGCTTCTACGCGCTCGGCGCGTACACGGTCGCGCTGCTCACCTCGCCGGAGAGCCGGTTCGGCACGAACTGGCCGTGGCTGGCGGCGGTGCCGCTGGCGGTGATGGTGGCGATGGTCTCCGGCGTGATCCTGGGTGGCCCGACGCTGCGCCTGCGCGGCGACTACCTGGCCATCGTGACCCTCGGCTTCGCCGAGATGATCCGCCTGTACGCGGCCCGCAACGAGGGCATCCTCCAGGGGCAGCGGGGCATCCCGGCGATCCCGCACCCGCCGGGCACCGGCACCGACGGCAAGCCGCTGTTCGGCGTGGTGGACGCCCGGCCGTACTACTGGCTGATGCTGACGCTGATCCTCATCGTGCTGCTGCTGGTGCGGAACCTGGCCAACAGCCGGGTCGGCCGGGCCTGGGTGGCCATCCGCGAGGACGAGGACGCCGCCGAGATCATGGGCGTGCCCACGTTCAAGTACAAGCTGTGGGCGTTCGCCATCGGCGCGGCCGTGGCCGGCCTGACCGGCGCGGTCTTCGCCGGCAAGCAGACGTTCATCAACTCCGACCAGTTCGTGCTGGAGAGCTCCATCCTGGTGCTGGCCGCGGTGATCCTCGGCGGCGCCGGCAACATCAAGGGCGCCATCGTCGGCGGCGCGGTCACCTGGTACCTGCCGGAGTGGCTGCGCGGCGTCGGCGACCTCCTCGGGGTGGAGTTCGACGCCGCCGAGTACCGGATCCTGGTCTTCGGCCTGGTGGTCATCGTCATGATGATCTTCCGGCCGCAGGGTCTCGTGCCCAACCGGCGGCGGGCGGCGGAGTTCGCCGACCGGCGCAAGGAAGCGGTTCCCCAGGAGACGGTGCCCAATGAGTGAGCCGCAGATGCACAGCGAGCGCGACGAGACCAGCGAGCGGGACATCGCCGACGACGGTCGCAGCACGGTCGGCACCCCGCCGGAGAAGGGCGCGGACACGCCGGTCGAGCCCACCCCGGGCGAGACCCCCTCGGCCGGGCGGGAGCCGCTGCTGGAGGTCGACCACGTCACCCTCCGCTTCGGCGGTGTGGTGGCCCTCAACGACGTCGCCTTCACCCTGTACAAGGGCGAGATCCTCGGCCTGATCGGCCCGAACGGCGCCGGCAAGACGACCTGCTTCAACGCGATGACCGGCGTCTACCGGCCCACCGAGGGCGAGATCCGGTTCGCCGGGCAGCGGGTCAACGGCAGGCGCCGGAGCTGGATCACCAAGGCCGGCATCGCGCGGACGTTCCAGAACATCCGGCTCTTCCCGGAGATGACCGCGCTGGAGAACGTGATGGTGGGCGCGGACGCCCACCACAAGACCAGCGTGATCGCCGCGATGCTGCGGCTGCCGCGGCACTGGCGGGAGGAGCGGGAGGGCCGCGAGCGGGCGCTCGAGCTGTTGCGCTTCGTCGGCATCGAGCGGCGCGCCGGGGACCTGGCCCGCAACCTCTCGTACGGTGAGCAGCGCCGGCTGGAGATCGCCCGGGCCCTGGCCACCGAGCCGAAACTGCTCTGCCTGGACGAGCCGGCCGCCGGCTTCACCCCGGCGGAGAAGGAGGAACTGCTCGGCCTGATCCGGAAGATCCGCGACAATGGCACGACGATCCTGCTGATCGAGCACGACATGCGACTCGTCATGGGCGTGACCGACCGGATCGTGGTGCTGGAGTTCGGCAAGAAGATCGCCGAGGGCCTCCCGGCCGAGGTCCGGGAGGACCCGAAGGTGATCGCCGCGTACCTGGGGGTGCCGACCGATGCTGCTTGAGATCAACGACCTGACCCTGCTGTACGGGCGGATCCAGGCACTGCACGGGATCAGCCTGCACGTCGACGAGGGTGAGGTGGTGGCCCTGATCGGCGCGAACGGCGCCGGCAAGACCACCACCATGCGGGCGATCTCCGGGCTGCGCCCGGCGGCCTCCGGCTCGATCGTCTTCGACGGCACCGACGTCACCCGGATGCGGGCCGACCTGCGGGTGGTCCGGGGCATCGGGCAGGCGCCCGAGGGCCGGGGCGTGTTCCCCGGGATGACCGTCGTGGAGAACCTGGAGATGGGCGCGTACACCCGCCGGGACCGGTCGGGCATCGCCGAGGACATGAAGATGGTCATGGACCTCTTCCCCCGGCTGCACGAGCGGCGCAAGCAGGCCGGTGGCACGCTCTCCGGCGGCGAGCAGCAGATGCTGGCGGTGGGCCGGGCCCTGATGGCCCGCCCGAAGCTGCTGCTGCTCGACGAGCCGTCGATGGGGCTCGCGCCGATGCTGATCCAGCAGATCTTCGAGATCATCACCCGGATCAACGAGCAGGGCACCACCATCCTGCTCGTGGAGCAGAACGCCCAGCAGGCGCTCTCCCGGGCCCACCGGGGCTACGTGCTGGAGACCGGCCGGATCGTCAAGGAGGGCACCGGCCGGGACCTGCTGCACGACCCGGCGGTCAAGGAGGCGTACCTCGGCGTCGCCTGAGGTCGCACGAAGCCGGCGGCCGGCCGTCCCTGTTCGGGGCGGCCGGCCGCCGCTTTTCCGCGGCGGCGCCGTACGTCGGGTTGTCGGCGGTACGGACTAGAGTCGCTGCCGTGACAGCTACGACGCCGCGCCTGCTCCTCGTCGACGGACACTCCCTGGCATACCGGGCTTTCTTCGCCCTGCCGGTCGAGAACTTCTCCACCACCACGGGGCAGCCGACCAACGCCGTCTACGGCTTCACCTCGATGCTGATCAACGTGCTCCGCGACGAGCAGCCCAGCCACATCGTGGTCGCCTTCGACGTCTCCCGCCGCTCCTTCCGCACCGAGAAGTACGCGGAGTACAAGGCCGGCCGCAGCGAGACCCCGACCGACTTCAAGGGCCAGGTCAGCCTGGTCAAGGAGGTCCTCGCGGCGCTGCGCATCCCGGTGGTGGAGAAGGAGGGCTACGAGGCCGACGACGTCATCGCCACCCTCGCCTGCCAGGCCCGCGACCAGGGCATGGACGTGCTGATCACCACCGGCGACCGGGACGCGTTCCAGCTCGTCGGTGACCGGGTCACCGTGCTCTACCCCCGCAAGGGCGTCTCCGACCTGGCCCGGATGGACCCGGCCGCGGTCGAGGCGAAGTACGGCGTCGGCCCCGGCCGCTACCGCGACCTGGCCGCCCTGGTCGGCGAGACCAGCGACAACCTCCCGGGCGTCCCCGGCGTCGGTCCGAAGACCGCCGCCAAGTGGATCAACCTCTACGACGGGGTCGAGGGCGTGGTGGCCCGGGCCGACGAGATCAAGGGCAAGGCCGGCGACAGCCTCCGCGAGCGGCTCGCCGACGTGATCCGCAACTACGAGATCAACTGCCTGGTCACCGACCTGGAGCTGCCGGTGCGCCCGGAGGACGCCCGCTGGCAGGGCTGGGACCGGGAGGCCGTGCACCAGGTGTTCGACACCCTCCAGTTCCGCATCCTGCGCGACCGGCTCTACCAGTACCTGGAGGCCGTCGAGCCGGAGGCCGAGGCCGGCTTCGAGCTGGCCGGGCAGGTGCTCACCGAGCCCGGCGCGCTCGCCGGCTGGCTGGCCACGCACGCCCCGGCCGGCACCCCGGTCGGCCTGGCGGTCAAGCTCGACACCGGCCCGAACCGCCGGCACACCGCCGCGGTGACCGGCATGGCGCTGGCCACCGCCGACGGCGCGGGCGCCTGGTTCGACCCGGCCCTGCTGGCGGCCGACGACGAGGCCGCGCTGGCCGGCTGGCTCGCCGACGGGGCCCGCCCCAAGGTGCTGCACGACAGCAAGCCGGCCGTGCTGGCCTTCGCCGCGCACGGCTGGGACCTGCAGGGCATCTCCCGCGACACCCAGATCGCCGCCTACCTGGCCCGGCCCGACCAGCGCTCCTACGACCTCACCGACCTGGCGCTGCGCTACCTGCACCGGGAGCTGCGCGTCGACGCGCCGGAGAGCGGCCAGCTCACCCTCGACGGGCTCGGCGACGACGAGGCGGCCGAGCAGAACCTGATGCTCCAGGCCCGCGCCACCCTCGACCTGGCCGACGCGATCGACGCCGAGCTGTCCCGCGACGGCGAGCAGTCCGCCCGGCTGATGGCCGGCGTCGAGCTGCCGCTCATGCGGGTGCTGGCCACCATGGAGCGCACCGGCATCGCGGCCGACACCCACTACCTCTCCGAGCTGGAGGCGCACTTCGCCGCCGAGGTGAAGGCCGCCGCCCAGGGCGCCTACGCGGCGGTCGGGCGGGAGTTCAACCTGGGCTCGCCCAAGCAGCTCCAGGAGATCCTCTTCGGTGAGCTGGGCCTGCCCAAGACCAAGAAGATCAAGACCGGCTACACCACCGACGCCGACGCCCTCCAGTGGCTCTACGCGCAGAACCCGCACCCGGTGCTCGAGCACCTGCTGCGCCACCGCGACGTCGCCAAGCTCAAGATGACAGTCGACGGGCTGCTCAAGTCGGTCTCCGACGACGGCCGGATCCACACCACCTTCAACCAGACGGTGGCGGCCACCGGCCGGCTCTCCTCGACCGAGCCCAACCTGCAGAACATCCCGATCCGCACCGAGGAGGGGCGGCGGATCCGGCGCGCCTTCGTGGTCGGCGAGGGCTACGAGTGCCTGCTCACCGCCGACTACAGCCAGATCGAGATGCGGATCATGGCGCACCTGTCCTCCGACGACGCGCTGATCGAGGCGTTCAACTCGGGGCACGACTTCCACGCCGCCACCGCCTCCTCGGTCTTCACCGTCGAGGTCGACCAGGTGACCGCCGACCAGCGCCGCAAGATCAAGGCCATGAACTACGGCCTGGCGTACGGGTTGAGCGCGTTCGGCCTGTCCCAGCAGCTCGGGATCACGGCCGAGGAGGCGCGCGGGCTGATGGAGAACTACTTCGCCGGCTTCGGCGGGGTGCGCGACTACCTCCAGGAGGTGGTGGCGCGGGCCCGGCAGGACGGCTACACCTCCACCATCCTGGGCCGCCGCCGCTACCTGCCGGACCTGGTCAGCGACAACCGGCAGCGCCGGGAGATGGCCGAGCGGATGGCGCTCAACGCCCCCATCCAGGGCTCCGCGGCCGACATCATCAAGGTCGCCATGCTGCGCGTCGACACCGCGCTGCGCGACGCCGGGCTGCGCTCCCGGATGCTGCTCCAGGTGCACGACGAGCTGGTCTTCGAGGTCGCCCCGGGCGAGCGGGAGACCCTGGAGACGCTGGTGCGCCGGGAGATGGGCGAGGCGTACCCGCTGTCCGTGCCGCTGGAGGTCTCCGTGGGCGAGGGCCGCGACTGGAACAGCGCCGACCACTGACCGGCGCGACCCGGGAACCCGGCCGGCTGCCGTTCGGACGGACGGCAAGCGGCCGGGCTCGCCCCGGAGTGCGGGCTAGCTGTCGACGAGGGTCGGGTGCGACCCCGGTACCGCCCACGGCGGCGGGTCGTCGGCGGCGAGGGTCGCGGCCGCGTCGCGGAGGGCGGCGGCGAGCCGGTCCCGCACCGCGAGCTGGGCGGCGATCCGGGCGTCCAGCACGGCCAGCCGCTCCCGCCCCACCCGCAGCCCGGCCGGGGAGGGCGGCGCGGCGGCCACGTCCCCGTCCAGGCAGGGCAGGAACACCCGGACGTCGTCCAGGGTCAGCCCGGCGCCGAGCAGGTGCCGGATGTTGCGCACCCGGATGACCGTCGCGTCGTCGTACTCGCGGTAGCCGTTCGCCGCCCGCGTCGCGGCGATCAGCCCCTGCTCCTCGTAGTGCCGCAGGGCCCGCGGGGTGCAGCCGGTGACCGTCGCCAACTCGCCGATCCTCACGCGCCCGCCTCCGTCCCGTACCGACCCCGCTCGTCCGGGGAAGCCCTGGGCCGAGATCCCCGCCGCCGCGCCGAGCCGGCGCGGATCCCGTTCCGGCCACGCGGCCGCCAGCGGTCCCCACCCGCCCGTCAGGCGACCAGGGCGCCGCCGTCCACCGGCAGCACCACGCCGGTGACGAAGGCCGCCGCCGGTTCGCTGAGCCGCAGGATGGCCCAGGCTACGTCCTCGGGCCGCCCGATCCGGCCCAGGGGCGTGTGGTCGAGCTGCCAGCGGCGCACCGCGGCGCGCTGGTCCGGGGAGAGGCCCTGGTGTTCGCCGATGGGCGTGTCGATCGCGCCGGGCGCCACCGCCACCACCCGCACGCCGCGCGGGGCCAGCTCCACGGCCCAGCTACGCGTCAGGGAGTCGAGGGCGGCCTTGCCGGCCGCGTACACGGAGCTGCCCGGCCAGGCGCGTTGGCCGACGGTGGTGGTGACGTTGACGATCACGCCGTGGCTCGCGGTGAGCGGCTCGACCGCCGCGTGCGCCAGCCGGACTGGCGCGAGCAGGTTCGTGTCGAGCTGGCGACGGGCCGCCGGCTCGTCCAGCCCGGCGAGCGGGCCACCGCCGGCGATCCCGGCGTTGTTGACCAGCACGTCGAGCCGGCCGTACCGGTCGAGGGCGGCGCCGACCACCCGGGCCGGCGCGTCGTCGTCGGTCACGTCGGCGGTGACCGGGGTGATCAGGGGGTGGCCGGCGGCCGTCTCGGTCAGTGGCGCGGCGCGCCGGCCGACGGCGAGGACGCGGGCGCCCGCGCCGGCGAAGGCGCGGGCGGTGGCCCGGCCGATGCCGGTGCCCGCGCCGGTGACCACCACGACCCGCTGCTGTTCGTCGTTCATGCCGCCGATCGTCCGACCCTGCCGTCAGTGGCAGGGTCAAGCGGCCGGCCTCAGCGACCCGGCCCCCGGCGCTCCTTCGGTGGGGCGCCGTGCCGTTCGAGGGCCTTGCGGGACGGGCCGCCGGGCGGCGGGAGCGGCCCCTTGACCGGGTCGTGGCCCCAGTTCATGAGGGAGTACCGCCACCGGGTCCGGCGCACGTCGCCGCTGGGTCGCTGGGCCATGTGGCGCCGGACGTACCCGACGACCTTGCGCATGTGCTTGTAGTCGGCGGCGGTGAGCTGGTCGCGCTTGCGGCGCAGCAGGTCGATGATCCGCCGGCCGGACTCGTGGCCCACCGACTCGCCGCCGCGGGTGCCCTTCCGCCAGCCGACGTGCTTGGACTCGTCGGTCTCCAGCCACTTCTGGAGCTCGCCCGGCTTCATGTTCACCGCGTCGGTGAACTCCCGGTAGGTCTGCTGCGGGTCGTCACCTCGGCTCATGGCGCAGCACCTCCGGTCGGTGGGCGACGTCGCGGCCCGAGTCGTCGTTGCGGATCCGGTACTGCGGCTCCTCCGGCGACGCGTTCACGGCGTGCCCGCGTACGTGCGTGCGGTCGGTGAGCTTCTCCCTGACGACCCCGTGCGCCCGGCCGCTGTGGCTGGCCCAGGAGACGTGGTCGCCCCGGCGGAACTCCTCCTTCTCGGCCATGGCGTCCGGTTACCCGGGGCCGGCGGGCGGAAACGGCGGCTCAGCCGGCGGCCGGCTTCTCGGCCACGAAGATGGCGGTGCCGGGGAAGAGCCGGCCGCGCAGCGGGCTCCACTGCCCCCAGATCCCCTCGTGTCCCGCCGGCCACTCCGGTTCCACGAGGTCCCGCAGGCGGAAGCCGGCGCCGACCAGCTCCCGGATCCGGTCGCCGAGCGTGCGGTGCTGCTCGACGTAGGTGGCCACGCCGTGCTCGTCCTGCTCGACGTAGGGGGAGCGGTCGAAGTAGGAGTGCACGGCGGTCAGCCCGCCCTCGCCCGGGTCGTCCAGGAAGATCCAGCGCATCGGGTGGGTGACCGAGAAGACCCACCGGCCGCCGGGGCGCAGCACCCGCGCCACCTCCCGCATCGCCGCCGCCGAGTCGTCCACGAACGGGATCGCGCCGAACGCCGTGCAGACCGTGTCGAAGGCGGCGTCGGCGAACGGCAGGGCGAGGGCGTCGGCCTGCACGAGCGGCACGCGTACCCCGGTCCGGGCGGCGGCCTCGGCGGCGTGCCGCAACATGCCGGCGGACAGGTCCAGGGCGACCGGCCGGGCGCCCTGCGCGGCGAGCCAGCGGGCGGCGGCGGCCGCGCCGCAGCCGAGTTCCAGGATCCGCCGGCCGGTCACCTCGCCGAGCAGCCGGGCGTCGGCCTCGCGCAGCCCCTCCGGGCACCAGACGAAGTCCACCTCGCCGAGGAACGCGCCGTGCTCGGCCTGGTAGGCGTCGGCGTCGGCGTCCCACCAGCCCCGGTTGGCGCGGCGTACCTCGACGGCGCTCACCCGGCGCCGGGCCACCCTGTCGTCGTCCACCCGCCCACGCTAGGCCCAGGGGCGCGTTGCGGGGCGGGCGGGCCGCTCCCGGCGGCGTGGCGGGTGGGACGGATGTGACGGACGAGACAAGAGTGGCACCTTACCGCGCGAAATCTCCGCTTTCGCAGCTGACGAGCTTGAGGAGACCCGGGAGGGCTTGCACGCTGTGGTAATGCAGCGGGTAGGCTAGACGATGCGCTCGCGGATCGTGTGCCTCGGCAGGGAGCAGGTGTGCGGTCACCGGAGCCACTAATGATCTTCTCATGGTGATCGTTCGGTGTGCCCGGCGACGGATCCGCTGGCGCGGACAGGTCACTGCGACGCCACGCCTGCTGTGACAACCCATCCGACCGGAGCAACCGCCCACATGACGAGCAGCATCGAGGCCCCCTCGAGCGCCAACAAGGTCACGCACGACGATCTCGGTTCCGAGGAGGCTTTCCTCGCCGCGATCGACGAGACCATCAAGTACTTCAACGACGGCGACATTGTCGAAGGCACCGTCGTCAAGGTCGATCGGGACGAGGTCCTGCTCGACATCGGCTACAAGACCGAGGGCGTCATCCCCTCTCGGGAGTTGTCGATCAAGCACGACGTGGACCCCGCCGAGGTCGTCTCGGTCGGTGACCACATCGAGGCCCTTGTCCTCCAGAAGGAGGACAAGGAGGGGCGTCTGATCCTCTCCAAGAAGCGGGCGCAGTACGAGCGGGCCTGGGGCACGATCGAGAAGATCAAGGACGAGGACGGCGTCGTCCGCGGCTCGGTCATCGAGGTTGTCAAGGGTGGCCTCATCCTCGACATCGGCCTGCGCGGCTTCCTGCCCGCCTCGCTCGTCGAGATGCGGCGGGTCCGTGACCTGCAGCCGTACGTCGGCCGCGAACTCGAAGCCAAGATCATCGAGCTGGACAAGAACCGCAACAACGTGGTCCTGTCCCGCCGGGCCTGGCTGGAGCAGACGCAGTCCGAGGTGCGCACCGAGTTCCTCAACAAGCTGCAGAAGGGCCAGGTCCGCAAGGGCGTCGTGTCCTCGATCGTCAACTTCGGCGCGTTCGTGGACCTGGGCGGCGTGGACGGCCTGGTGCACGTCTCCGAGCTCTCCTGGAAGCACATCGACCACCCGTCCGAGGTCGTCGAGGTGGGCCAGGAGGTCGAGGTCGAGGTCCTGGACGTCGACCTGGACCGCGAGCGGGTCTCGCTGTCGCTGAAGGCGACCCAGGAGGACCCGTGGCGGCAGTTCGCCCGCACCCACGCGATCCAGCAGATCGTGCCGGGTAAGGTCACCAAGCTCGTGCCGTTCGGCGCCTTCGTCCGGGTGGACGACGGCATCGAGGGCCTGGTCCACATCTCCGAGCTGGCCGAGCGCCACGTGGAGATCCCGGAGCAGGTCGTGCAGGTCGGCTCCGAGGTCATGGTCAAGGTCATCGACATCGACCTGGAGCGTCGCCGGATCTCGCTGTCGCTCAAGCAGGCCAACGAGGGCTTCGTCGAGGGCGAGGAGCACTTCGACCCGACCCTCTACGGCATGGCCGCGACCTACGACGAGCAGGGCAACTACATCTACCCGGAGGGCTTCGACCCGGAGACGGGCGAGTGGCTCGAGGGCTACGACAAGCAGCGCGAGGCGTGGGAGCAGCAGTACGCCGAGGCGCGCCAGCGCTGGGAGGCCCACACCAAGCAGGTGCAGACCTCCCGTGCCGCCGACGCCGAGGCCGCTGCCAACCCGGCCCCGGCCGTGACCGGCACCACCTCGACCTCGACCTCGGCTCCGAGCCGTCAGGCCGAGGAGCCGGCCGGCACGCTGGCCACCGACGAGGCGCTCGCCGCGCTGCGGGAGAAGCTCGCCGGCGGCAAGTGACGCGGTGACGACACCGCCTCGGCACGTCCGAGGCCGGCGCAGTCGCTGACGGGCCCCGTCCCCGCCGATCCGGTTCCACCGGGTCGCCGGGGGCGGGGCCCTCGCCATGTCCGGGGTCGGTTGGCACCGGAAACGGCCATCGGGTTGACTGTTCCGGTGCTGAGGGTGGGGTTGACCGGCGGGATCGGGTCCGGCAAGAGTGCGGTGTCCAGCCGGCTGGCCGCGCTCGGCGCGGTGATCGTCGACGCGGACCGGATCGCCCGCGAGGTCGTCGCCCCGGGTAGCGAGGGCCTCGCCGAGATCGTGGCGACCTTCTCCGACCGGGTCCTCGACCCCGAAGGGGCGCTGGACCGGGCCGCCCTGGGCGCCGTGGTCTTCGGTGACGAGGCCGCCCGCCGCCGGCTGGAGGCGATCACCCATCCCCGGGTCCGCGCCCGCACCGCCGCGCTGGTCGCCGCGGCGCCCCCCGACGCCGTCGTCGTCAACGACGTGCCGCTGCTGGTCGAGGTGGGGCTCGCGCCCACGTACCACCTGGTGCTCGTCGTGCAGGCGGCCGTGACCACCCGGCTGGAGCGGCTGGCCCGTGACCGCGGCATGGATCGTGCGGAGGCCGAGCGGCGGATCGCCGCCCAGGCCGACGACGCCCGCCGCCAGGCGGCGGCCGACGTGCTGCTCGGCAACGACGGCACGCTGGCCGACCTGCACGCCGCGGTGGACGCCCTCTGGCGGGAGCGGCTGCTGCCCTACGAGCGCAACGTGCGGGAACGCCACGCCGTCCGGCCCGAGCAGGTGGTGCTCGCCGAGCCCGATCCGACCTGGCCCCAGCAGTACGCCCGGCTGGCCGCCCGCATCCGGCACGCCGCCGGGGCGGAGCTGCGGATCGACCACATCGGCTCCACCGCCGTACCCGGGCTGGCCGCCAAGGACGTCATCGACATCCAGCTCACCGTGCCGTCGCTGGCGGAGGCGGACGGACCGCTCGCCGACCGGCTCGCCGACGCCGGCTTTCCCCGGTTGCCCGGCGACTGGTGGGACAACCCCCGCCCGCCCGGCAGCCGGCGGTGGGAGAAGCGGCTGCACGGCAGCGCCGACCCGGGTCGCCCGGTGCACCTGCACCTGCGGGTGGCCGACTCGCCCGGCTGGCGGTACGCGCTGCTGACGCGTGACCACCTGCGCGCCGACCCGGGGCAGCGGTCCGCGTACCTGCAGCTCAAGCGGGATCTGGCGGCCTCGGCGCCGGACAGCGCCACCTACGGCACGCTGAAGGATCCCTGGTTCGACGAGGAGCACCTGCGGGCCGAGGAGTGGGCGGCGCAGACCGGCTGGCGGCCCTGAGAGGGCTCAGCGGCGTTTCGCCGGCGGGTTGACCGCCCGCCGGGCGCCGGGCAGCGCCGGCACCCGCCCGGGTGCGAGGTCCAGCCAGATCCAGATGCCCCGGCCGGTCCGCAGTTCCAGGCGGCGTGGCAGCCCGCCCCGGTCGATCCACCAGCGCAGCCCGGGGCGTACCTCGATGACGTCCACCGTCCGGCCCGCCACCCGGTCGTCGCGGATCCGGACCGCCGCGGCGGCCGGGCCGCCGCCCCGCAGCGCGGTGTCGAGCAGCCGCTCCACGTCGTCGCGGGGCGGTCGCCCGCCCACCCGGACCAGCCCGGCCGGGGCCGGCAGCGGCGGGGCCGCCGGGCCGCCCGCCGGCATCACGAGCCGGGCCACGCTTCCCGGCCTCGCCCGCAGCAGGCTGCGGTGTCCCGGGTCGTCGCCGCCCACCGTCGAGAGGTACGCGGCGGAGCCCGCCCAGCTCACCCACCCGGAGCCGCGCAGGTCGCCGGACGGGGCGGCCAGGGTCAGGCCGGCCCCGCCGGCCGCGCGCAGCCGGGCGGGCAGCCGGGCCAATCGGTCGGCCTCGGCGTCGCTGAGGGCCCGGGGCAGCCCGGGACGCCCGCCGAGCGCGTCCACCGGGCGCAGCGTGGGGCGGTCGGCCCGGGCCAGCTCGACGGTCACCGGGGTACCGTCCGGCAGCCGGCCCTCCAGCCGGTGCAGTCGGGCGTCCCGGTCGACCCAGAGGCGGGGCTGCCGGTCCGGTGGCGGGGTGCCCCGGCCCGCCGGCCGGAGTGGGGCGAGCGGGGCCTGGATGACGTCCACCGGGACCCCGTCGAGGGTCTCCCCGCGCAGCCGGCGGGCCGCGGGTTCGGCCGGGTCGACCCGGGCCGCGGCGAGCCCGAGCAGCAGGTCCCGCACCGCCGGCAGGCCCTGCCCGTCCGGCAGCTCCCGCAGCCGCCACCGGTCGCCCGGAGGCACCAGCGGGGGCGGCGCCGGGGCGGGCGTCGCGGTGGGATCGGGCCGCACCAGCAGCGTCGACGTGGTCGCCTGGACGAGGCCCCGTTCGGCGCCGGCGCCGGGGCCGCTGACGTCCAGGTAGACCAGGGGGCGGGCCCAGTCGACCCAGCCGACCAGCTCGGTACGGCCACCGCCGGCACCCACGCTGACCCGGACGCCGGCGCGGACGTCCCGCTGGTTGGTGACCCGCACGGCGGCCAGCCGGTCGGCCTCGGCGGCGGTGAGCGGGCGGGCCGACTCGGTGGGCCCGGCCGGCTCGGGCGACCAGCTCAGCAGACCGGCGACCAGGGCGGCCGCCGAGGCCGCGGCGGTGGCCGCGAGCGCGATCAGGACGGCGCGGCGGCGGCTGGGTTCCTCGGCGGGGTCGGCGCTGCCGTCCTCCTCCGGGTCGCCGGGGTCGACAGCGGCGGGCAGCGGTCGGGTGACCGCCGCAGCGGCGGGAGGATCGCCGCCGGGGGAGCCGGCGGGCCGGCCGGTGGTGGCGCGGCGGTGGCCGCGGCCGGGCTCGCGGGGGACGGCTGGCGCGCCGGGCCCGGTCGCGGGGATTCCGGTGGCCTCGGCGGGCGGGGCGGGGCTGAGGTCGCCGCTGGGGTCGCCGGTGGGGCCGGCGCCGCGGCTGCGGGCGCGTCGCGGCCGGCGTCCGCGAGAGGTCTCCACGAGTGCACAACGCGGCTGCCGGGTTCCGGTGACGACGCAGGGGCGCTCGCGGCGGCCGGTCAGCGCGTCGAGCGCGACCACCTCGGGTGCGCACGCCGGTTTCTCGGGTGCTGCGACCCCCGGTGCCGGGGACGGCCGGGCCCCGGAGGGGCGGCCACCTTGCCCGGTCGGCCGCCGCGAGCGGCCTACGGTACGAGGGTAGTCCGGTGAGATGAGCCACACAATGGGAATATCGAAGCCGATGAGGGACGGTGCGCGCCCGGCCCGGAAGTGTCGGACGTCCGGCGTACCGTGAGGTCATGGCGCTCGACATTCCCCGGCTCGACGGCCGCTTCCAGGTCGTCAGCGAGTTCCAGCCGGCCGGTGACCAGCCGGCAGCCATCGACGAGCTTGAGCGTCGTGTGCGACGCGGCGACCGCAACACGGTGCTGCTCGGCGCGACCGGCACCGGCAAGAGCGCCACCACGGCGTGGCTGGTCGAGCGGCTGCAGCGGCCGACCCTGGTGCTCGCGCCCAACAAGACCCTCGCCGCGCAGCTCGCCAAGGAGTTCAGCGAGCTGCTGCCGCAGAACGCGGTCGAATACTTCGTCTCCTACTACGACTACTACCAGCCCGAGGCCTACATCCCGCAGACCGACACCTACATCGAGAAGGACTCCTCGATCAACGAGGAGGTCGAGCGGCTGCGGCACTCGGCGACCATGTCGCTGCTCACCCGCCGCGACGTGATCGTGGTGGCCACGGTGTCGGCGATCTACGGCCTGGGCACCCCGGAGGAATACCTCGACCGGGCCGTGCGGGTCGCCGTCGGGCAGGAGCTCGACCGCGACCAGTTGCTGCGCCGGCTGGTCGACATCCAGTACACGCGCAACGACATGGCCTTCCAGCGCGGCACCTTCCGGGTCCGTGGCGACACGCTGGAGATCATCCCGGCCTACGAGGAGCTGGCCGTCCGGATCGAGCTGTTCGGCGACGAGATCGAGAAGCTCTACTACCTCAACCCGCTGACCGGCGACGTGGTCCGCGAGGTCGACAGCCTGATGATCTTTCCGGCCACGCACTACGCGGCCGGCCCGGAGCGGATGGAGCGGGCGATCCGCGACATCGAGGTCGAGCTGGCCGAGCGGCTGGCCGAGCTGGAGCGGCAGGGCAAGCTGCTGGAGGCGCAGCGGCTGCGGATGCGCACCACCTACGACATCGAGATGATGCGCCAGGTCGGCTTCTGCTCCGGCATCGAGAACTACTCGATGCACATCGACGGCCGGCTGCCGGGCAGCCCGCCGCACTGCCTGCTCGACTACTTCCCCGACGACTTCCTGACCGTGGTCGACGAGTCGCACGTGACCATCCCGCAGATCGGCGGCATGTACGAGGGCGACGCCTCCCGCAAGCGGATGCTGATCGACCACGGCTTCCGGCTGCCCAGCGCGGCCGACAACCGGCCGCTGCGCTTCGACGAGTTCCTGGAGCGGGTCGGCCAGATGGTCTTCCTCTCCGCCACCCCCGGCCCGTGGGAGCTGGAGCAGGCCCAGGGCGAGTTCGTCGAGCAGGTGATCCGCCCCACCGGCCTGATCGACCCCGAGGTCATCGTGAAGCCCACCAAGGGCCAGATCGACGACCTCATGCACGAGATCAAGCTGCGGACCGAGCGCGACGAGCGGGTCCTGGTCACCACGCTGACCAAGAAGATGGCCGAGGACCTCTCCGACTACCTGTTGGAGAACGGCATCCGGGTGCGCTACCTGCACTCCGAGGTCGACACGCTGCGCCGGGTCGAGCTGCTGCGTGAGCTGCGCAAGGGCGACTACGACGTGCTGGTGGGCATCAACCTGCTCCGTGAGGGCCTCGACCTGCCCGAGGTCTCCCTGGTGGCGATCCTCGACGCCGACAAGGAGGGCTTCCTGCGCAGCGGCCGGTCGCTGATCCAGACCATCGGCCGCGCGGCCCGTAACGTGTCGGGCCAGGTCCACATGTACGCCGACAAGATCACCCCGTCGATGGCCCAGGCGATCGAGGAGACGAACCGGCGTCGGGCCAAGCAGATCGCGCACAACGAGGCCAACGGGATCAGCCCCGAGCCGCTGCGGAAGAAGATCCACGACATCCTCGACGACATCTACCGCGAGGCGGAGGACACCGAGAACAGCCGGGTCGGCGGGGCCGTCCGACAACTGTCGCGGGGCAAGGCGCCGGTCAAGGAGACCCGCAGCCGCGGCCGCGGCGGCGCGGCGACCCCGTCCCGGGAGGGCATGGCCCGGGCCGACCTGGCCGACCTCATCCAGGAGCTCAACGACCAGATGCTCGCCGCCGCGCGGGAGCTGCAGTTCGAGCTGGCCGCCCGGATTCGCGACGAGGTCGCCGACCTGAAGAAGGAGCTCCGCGGGATGGACGCCGCCGGGGTGAAGTGACGGTCCGGGGCCGGGGGAGGCCGCCGTGTTGACCGAGGCCGTGGTGGGGCTTCCCGACCCCCGGCTCCGGCCCTACGTGGACCGCTACCTCGGCTACCGCGAGCACGCGGCCGGCCCGCTGGTGCGCCGGGAGGCGGCCGGCGCCTTCGTGGTGCTGATCCTCGGGTGGGGCGCCCCGCTGGACGTCACCGACCCGCGCGCCGCCGACCGGGGCGCGCGGGGGACGAGCGCGTTCCTGGCCGGGCCGTTCGACGGCTGGTGCGCGACGCGTACGGCCGGTGAGGGCATGGGCGTGCAGGTGCTGCTGCCCGCCCCGGCCGCCCGCCGGCTGCTCGGGCTGCCGCTGGGCGAGCTGGCCAACCGCGCCCTCCCGGTCGACCGGCTGGGCGGGTGGCTGGCCCGGCTCCGCGACGAGCTGGCCGAGCTGCCCGACTGGGCGGCCCGGTTCGCCCGGCTCGACGCCGCGTTCGCGGCCCGCCTGGCGGTGACCGGGCCGGTCGACCCGCGCCTGGTGGGGGCCTGGCGGCTCCTCGCCGGCAGCGCCGGCGCCCTGGGCGTCGGCGCGCTGGCCGACGAGGTCGGGTGGAGCCGCCGCCACCTGGCGGTCCGGTTCCGGCGGGAGTTCGGGCTCCCGCCGAAGACGGTCGCCCGGCTGCTGCGCTTCCAGCGGGCGTACGCGATGGTCGGCGCCACGCCGGTCGGTGGCGGCGAGCCCGGGCCGGGGTGGGCGGAGCTGGCGGTGCGGTTCGGCTACTACGACCAGTCGCACCTGATCCGGGAGTTCCGCGAGTTCGCCGGGGGCACGCCCGCGGCGCTGGCCGGATCACATTCGTCCAATCCGGCCTGACGCCCCCGGCGGCACACTGGGTCCCATGCGAAGCATCTATCCGGTCCTCCGGTATCCCGACCCCCGTGCCGCCGTCGACTTCCTCCGGTCCGCGTTCGACCTCACCGTCCACGAGCTGCACGAGGGGCCCGACGGCGAGGTGCGGCACGCCGAGCTCGGCTACGGTGGCAGCCTCGTCATGCTCGGCCCGGGGCCCGCCCCGGCGACCCGGCCGGCCGACGACGACTACCGCGTCTACGTGGCCGTCGACGACGTCGACGCGCACCACGAGCGGGCCCGGGCGGCCGGCGCGGAGATCGTCCGGCCGCCGTTCGACACCGACTACGGCTCCCGCGACTACGCCGCCCGCGATCTGGCCGGCCTGGTCTGGTCCTTCGGCACCTACCGCCCCTGACAACCGGCCATAGCTCTGTGCGAGCAAGGTATTGCCCTGCGTGACGGTCATGCGTACTCTCCCTCGGTGGGGAGGCGCACATGCCGTTGTCAGCAAGTCCTGTGGTCCGGCGGGTGCGGCTCGGCGCTGAGCTGCGCCGGCTGCGCCGCCGGGAGTCGCTCACCCTGGAGCAGGTGTGCGGTCGGCTCGGCTGGGCGTCCACATCGAAGCTGTCCCGCATCGAGCTGGGGCAGAGCCGGCCGGACCTGGCCGACGTGCTCGACCTGCTCGACGTCTACGGCGTGCCACCCCACCAGCGGGACGAGCTCATCGTCATCGCCCGGGACGCGGCCACCGGCCGCGGCTGGTCCAGGGCGCTGGGCGAGATGGGGGAGCGGCAGCGGGCGTACGCGGAGCTGGAGGCGGGCGCCGTCCGCATCGTGGACTACCAGCCGGTGCTGGTGCCCGGGCTGCTCCAGACCCCCGAGTACGCCCGGCGGCGGGTGGCGGCCGGCGCGCTGCTCGCCGAGGACGTCGACGTGGAGGCCGACGTCCGGGCCCGCGCGGTGCGCCAGGAGGTGCTGCGCCGGCCCGACCCGCCGCACTACACCGCGCTGATCGACGAACGTGCCTGCGACCCGGGCAGCCTTCCCGCCGACGTCTGGCGGGACCAGCTCCGGCATCTGGCCGTCCTCGCCGAGTGGCCGCACGTGACCGTCCGGCTGCTGCCCCGCGACGTGTCACCCTACGGCGACCTGCATCCGCTCGCGCCGTTCTCCTACTACGCGTATCCGGACCCGGCCGACCCGCGCACGGTGCTCGTGGAGACGCTCACCACCGACCTGCGGCTGGTGACCGAGGCGGACGTCGCCCGCTACGAGCAGCTGGTCGACTGGCTGCTGCTGGCGGCGCTGCCGGAGGACGAGACGGTGGAGCTGCTGACCCGGCGGCTCGGCCCCGCGCCGGTGCCCCGGCCCCGCGAGCCGCACGAGGCCGACTGAGCGGGCCGGTCGACCCCGCGCGGCGTCGGGCGCGCGGCCGCCGGGTCCGGCGCCCCCGATGCCCGTCGGTACCGGCGGCCGGCGCGTCGCGCGCAGGCTATGCCAGGGGTACGACAGCGTCAGGCGGGCACGTCGACGAAGTGCTCGACCAGCGGCGGGTTGGCGAAGTGCGGGCCGATCAGCGCCCGCCACTGCGCGAAGCGCTCGCTCTGCCGGAAGTTGACGTCGTGCGCCTCGACCGAGTCCCACTCGACCAGCAGCACGAACCGGGACGGCGACTCGACGCCGCGGGTCATCCGCACCGAGCGGCAACCCTCGGTGCCGGCGAGGATCGGGCGCGCCGTCGCGTACGCGGCGGCGAAGTCGTCCTCGTGTCCGGGCGTCACGTCGATGAGCGCGACCTCAAGAACCATGCCCGAAGCCTCGCACGCCGGCCGCCCGCGGGTGCGCCCCGGGGGCTGTTCCCCGCGCCACACCCCCTCTAGGGTGTTCGCTCGGGAAACGGGGAGGAACAGATGCTCGACTGGCTCACCGCCACGGCGTTCACGGTCCTGGGCGCCGGCACCACCTGGGCCGAGCTGCTCGGCTTCGCCACCGGTGTGGTCAACGTCTGGCTGGTGGCCCGGCAGCACATCGCCAACTGGCCGATCGGCATCGCCAACGTGCTGCTGCTCATGCTGCTGTTCTGGACCGCCGGCCTGTACGCCGACGCCGGCCTCCAGATCGTCTACGTCGTCCTCGGCCTCTACGGCTGGTGGCACTGGCTCTTCGGCGGGGAGCGGCGCAGCCGGCTGACCGTGGCCCGCACCGGCCGGCGGGAGTGGTGGGCGCTCGGGGTGGCCGGGGTGCTGCTCACCGCCGGGCTCTGGGCGCTGCTGGACCGGGCCACCGACTCCACGGTGCCGCTGGCCGACGCGGTCACCACCGCGCTCTCGCTGCTGGCGACCTACGGCCAGACCCGCAAGCTGGTGGAGAGCTGGTGGCTGTGGATAGCGGCCGATCTGATCTACATCCCGCTGTACGCGTACAAGGGACTCTGGTTGACCGGCGGCCTCTACCTGATCTTCCTGGCGCTCTGCGTGGTCGGGCTGCGGGAGTGGCGGGCGGACCTGCGCCGGCGGTCGGCGGCGACCCCGGTGCCGCCCGGCCCGGCCCCCGTGGCCGCGTGAGCGCGGGGAGCGGGCCGGGTCGGGAGTTCCGGCACGGCCTGGTAGTGGGCAAGTTCTACCCGCCGCACGCCGGGCACCACGCGCTCGTCGAGGCGGCCGCGGCCCGGTGCGCGGCGGTCACCGTGGTGGTCGCGCCGTCCCGGCGCGAGTCGATCCCGCTCGACCTGCGGCTCGCCTGGCTGCGCGAGGCGCACGCCGCCACGCCGTGGGTGCGGTTCGTCGGCCGGTACGACGACCATCCGGTGGACTACGCCGACCCGGCGATCTGGGACCTGCACTGCGCGGTGTTCGCCGACGCGCTCGGCGGGGAGCCGGTGGACGCGGTCTTCTCCTCGGAGGCGTACGGGACGGAGCTGGCCCGTCGTTTCGACGCGGTCGCGGTGTGCGTGGACCTGGACCGGCGGGTGGTGCCGGTCTCCGGCACCGCCGTGCGCGCGGACCCGGTGGCGCACTGGCGGCGCCTGAGCCCGCCGGTGCGGGCGTGGCTGGTCCGCCGGGTCGTGGTGGTCGGCGCCGAGTCGACCGGCACCACGACGATGGCGGCGGCGCTCGCCGCCCACTACGGCACCGCCTGGGTCCCCGAGTACGGCCGCGAGCTGACCGAGCGCAAGCTCGCCGGGCTGCGGCGCGTCCGGCCGGAGGCGACGATCTTCGACGTCACCTGGGACCGGGCCGACTTCGTCGAGGTGGTCCGCGCGCAGCAGGCCGCCGAGGACGAGGCGGCCCGCGCCGGCGGCCCGCTGCTGTTCTGCGACACCGACGCGCGGGCCACCGCCGTCTGGGAGGAGCGCTACCTGGGGTCCTCGTCGGAGGCGGTCCGGGCGGCCGCCCGCCGGCCGGCGCTGTACCTGCTGACCGACCACGAGGGGGTGCCCTTCGCCGACGACGGCCTGCGCGACGGTGAGCACCTGCGGGCCTGGATGACCGGGCGGTTCCGGGAGGAGCTGGTCGGCTGCGGGGTGCCGGTGGTCGAGCTGCGCGGGCCGCACGAGGAGCGGCTGGCGGCGGCCGTGGCCGCCTGCGACGCCCTGCTGGCCGCCGGCTGGTCGTTCAGCGACCCGCTGCTTCCCGCGCCGCCGGGCGCCCGGCCAGCCGGCACCTAGCCTCCTAGGACGCCGTGCGCGGCGAGACCTCTCCCACACCGGAAGACCCGTACCCTGGCAAACGGGACCCCCGGAGATGCGGCGACCCGGGCCGATGGTGAACAATGGCGGCCGAGGAGGGGAGTATTCCCCCGCGACGGAGTCGTCAGCACGGAAGCGCGCCGGACCCCCGGTGGCACGACCCGGCTCCGCCGGTCAGCGTCCCTTCGGGGCCGGTGGCGGAAGAGACCTCCGACAGTCACCAGAGTCAGCGTCGACGCACCCCGACCCCTCACCCGGCGTACGGTGTGCCCGACGCTGTGTGTCTGCCGGAGGATGGATTTGAACGTGTCCGGAATGGTGTGGGCGGGGACGCTGGTCGGGCTGACCGCGGTCCTGCTGGTCGACCTGTTCATCATCGGTCGCCGCCCGCACGAGCCCAGCGTCCGCGAGTCGAGCCTGTGGGTCGGCTTCTACGTGGCGCTGGCCCTGCTCTTCGGGGTGGGCCTGTGGCTCACCTCCGGCCCCAGCGTGGCCGGCCAGTTCTACACCGGGTGGCTCACGGAATACAGCCTCTCCGTGGACAACCTCTTCGTCTTCGTGATCATCATGGCGCGCTTCGGGGTGCCCCGGCGGTATCAGCAGAAGGTGCTGCTCATCGGCATCCTGCTGGCGCTGGTCATGCGGGGTGGCTTCATCGCCGCCGGCGCGGCCCTGATCTCCCAGTTCTCCTGGGTGTTCTACATCTTCGGCGCGTTCCTGATCTACACGGCGGTCAACCTGGCCCGCCAGGGGGAGCCGGACGAGGACGAGTTCAGCGAGAACGTGCTGATCCGGTGGAGCCGCAAGGCGCTGCCACTGTCCCGTGACTTCGACGGGGCGCGAATGACCACCCACGAGAACGGGCGGCGGCTGTTCACCCCGATGCTGATCGTGATGATCGCGATCGGCACCACCGACCTGATCTTCGCCCTCGACTCGATCCCGGCGATCTTCGGCATCACCCAGGAGCCGTACCTGGTCTTCACCGCGAACGTGTTCGCGCTGATGGGGCTGCGGCAGCTCTACTTCCTGCTCGGCGGCCTGCTGGACCGGCTGATCTACCTGAGCTACGGCCTGGCCGTGGTGCTCGGTTTCATCGGGGTCAAGCTGGTCCTGGAGGCCCTCGCCGACAACAACCTGCCGTTCGTCAACGACGGCGAGCACGTGGGCTGGGCCCCGCACATCCCGATCTGGCTGTCGCTCACCGTCATCCTGGGCACCCTGGCCGCGGCCACCGTGGCCAGCCTGGTCAAGTCGTCCCGGGACCGGCGCCGCGAGCTGGCCGGGGCCCGTCGCTGACCGGACCGCACGGAACGGGGCGCCCCCGCGGTCGGGGGCGCCCCTTTTCGGCGTACGGGGTCAGACGCGGTGCGCCCCGACCAGGGTGGCCTCCCGGTCCGGGGGGAGCCGCTCCTCGACGACCAGGCGCTTCACGTAGCAGGCGTGCAGCATCCGCCGCACCTCACCCTGCGGCCCGGTGCTGACGATGCCGACGTGGTGGATCCGCCGGCCGGGCCGGGCGAAGAAGTAGAGGTCGCCGGGGCGTTCCTCGCCCAGCGCCAGGGGCGTGGTCGCCTCGGCCTGGTCGTCGGCGTCCCGGGGCAGGGTCACGCCGTGCCGGCGCCAGGCCAGGTGCACCAGGCCCGAGCAGTCGATGCCGTCGGTGGACAGCCCGCCCCAGATGTAGATCAGATCGCGCAGCCGCTCGGCGAGGGCGAGCACCTCCTTGGCCTCCGGCCGCTCGGCGGGCAGCGGGACCAGGTCGCCCTCCGGGGCCCAGAGCGGGTCGGCCCGACCGGGTGCGAGGACCGGCCGCCAGCCGTCCACGGGCCGCCCGGCCGGTGCCAGGCGGGTGCCGAGGACCACGCCGGCCAGGACCGGCGGGCCGTCGGGCGCGGCGCGCAGCGCGGTGTGGACGGCGTCCACGACCAGCGGGGTGGCCGGCGGGCCGGACTCCGCCGGGGCGGTGAGCTGGGCGGCGGGCAGCCACCCCGGGTAGCCGCGTACGTCGAGCTTGGCGGCGGGTTGGGCCAGGGCGACGACGCGTGCCCAGCCGTCCGCGCGCAGCTCGGTGACCAGCACCCGCTCGCCGAGCAGCAGCTGGGTCAGGACGCAGTCGCCGACCTGCTGGTCGCGGTCCATGCCGGCGATCCAGGCGGCGACGTCCGGCGGATCGCCCAGCGCGGGGCGGTCGACGGGGCGGACCGCCTCGGGGCTGGCCCAGAGGGTCGCCACCGGGACCCGGACGACGGCCTCGCGGCCCGGTTGAAGCTCCATGCCCACCCCCACCTCACGACCTTATGAAAAATTCCAACGGCGCTCAACCATGCGATTGAACCTTTGCTTCACTCACGTCGGCGATCCCGAGGCCGGGCGCGTCCGGCAGCACGACCGTCGCGCCGTCGTAGCGGATCCCGCCGGCGACCGGCGACCAGGCCAGCCACCAGGCGGCGTCGAGGTCCGACACGGCCGTGGTGCCGTAGGCGGCGACCAGGCTCGCCGCCGCGCCGAGGCCCACCTGGCTCTCCATCATGGAACCCACGATGGTGCCCATGCCGTGCGCGGCGGCCAGGTCGAGCAGCGTCCGCGCGGTGTGCAAACCGCCGCACTTGGCCAGCTTGACGTTGACCATGTCGGCGGCCCGCCGGCGGATCACCTCGACCAGGTCGCGCAGGTCGAAGACCGACTCGTCGGCGAGGATCGGCAGCTCCACCCGGTCGCTGACCCAGGCCAGCCCGTCCAGGTCCCGCCGGTGCACCGGCTGCTCGACCAACTCGACGTCCAGCCCGGCGTCCTCGATCCCGCGGATCACCCGGACCGCCTCGCGCGGCGTCCAGCCCTGGTTGGCGTCCAGCCGGATCCGCACGTCGGGGCCCACCGCGGCGCGGACCGCGCGTACCCGGTCCAGGTCGCCCCGCGCGTCCGTGCCGACCTTCAGCTTCAGCACGGTGAACCCCTCGGCCCGGCGCCGGGTCGCCGCCGCCGCCAGGTCCACCGCGTCGCCCGCGGCCAGCGTGACGTCCGTCGGGACGCGCAGCGTGGTGCCGCCGAGCAGCCGCACCAGGGGTACGCCGAGCCGCCGCGCGGCCAGGTCGTGCAGGGCGACGTCGACGGCCGCCCGCGCCGACTCGTTGCCCACCACGGCGCGGCGCACCTCGGCGCAGCGGGCCTGGAGGTCGTCGGCGTCCCGCCCGGTCAGCAGCGGCCCGAGCAGTTGCCGGACGCACGCCTCGGCACCGGCGATCGACGCGCCGGTCACCTGCCAGACCTGCGGCGCCTCGCCGAAACCCGACCGGCCGTCGGTGTCCACCACCTCGACGACCAGGGTGTCCACGGTGGTGGTGCGGCGCAGCGCGGTGACGAACGGGGTGTGTAAGGGGGCCGAGAGCCGGTGGGTGCGTACCGCGGCGATCGTCATGTGCGGCACCCTATACGGAGCCGGTGGCGAACAGGGGAGGGCCGATGATGAGGCGGGACTGGGAGCTGGTGGGCGCGCCGAACGCCCGTGACCTGGGCGGGCTGCCCACCAGGGGCGGGCGGCGGGTCCGCGCCGGCCGGCTGCTCCGCACCGCGGCGCTCGGCCGGCTCACCGACGAGGACCTGCCGGTGCTGGGCAAGCTGGCCCCGGCCTGCGTGGTGGACCTGCGGCACGCCACCGAGCAGGCGGTCGCGCCGCCCGACCGCCTGGCCGGCGAGCCGCGGGTGGTGCACCTGCCGGTCTACGACGCGGCCCACCCGGTGTTCACCTACGTCTCGGCGGTGCTGCTCGGCCACGACCTCGACGCGTACGAGGAGCTGGCCCGGGACGGCATGCCGGGGGCGATGGCGGCCATCTACCGCTGGTTCGTCACCGGCGAGCCGGCCCGGGCGGGGTTCGGTGCGGCGGTGCGGCTGGCCGCCGACGAGGCGAACCTGCCGCTGCTGTTCCACTGTTCGGCCGGCAAGGACCGCACGGGCTGGCTGTCGGTGGTGCTGCTCACCGCGCTCGGGGTGGACGAGCCGGCGATCCGGGCGGACTACCTGCGGCACAACGAGCTGACCGAGAGCCTGCGCGAGGTGCTGCTGGCCGCCATGACCCGCCGCCGGCCGCACCTGGACCCGGCCGTCGCCCGGCCCCTGCTGGAGGTACGGCCGGAATACCTGGACGCCGCATACGACGAGGTGCGCCGGGTGCACGGCACGTTCGACGCGTACCTGCGCGACGGGCTGGGGCTGACCGACGCGACGCTGGCCGCGCTGCGGGCGAACCTGCTGGAGTAGCGGTCACCCGGCCAGGTCGTGCCGGGCCGCCCAGACCCGCGCGGAGACGTGCGCGATCAGGCGGCAGGCGTCGTCCTCGACCTCCTCGCCGCTCGGCCCGCCGTCGGCCAGGTCGGTGGTGGTGCAGACCACGACGGCGTACGGCGGGGCGTCGTCGGGGAAGACCACGCCGGCGCCGTGCCGGACGCCGCGTACCCAGCCGTTCTTGTGCGCGATCCGGGTCCCCTCGGGCAGCCCGGCGGCGAGGTCCTCGCGGTGCTCCTGGGCGAACAGCACGTCCAGCATGGCCGCGCAGCCGGCCGGCGAGGCCAGCGGGCCGGGCCGGCGGGCGCCGAGCGCCAGGCCCCCGAGCAGCGCGGCCAGGTCGGCGGCGGTGACCAGGTTGTCGATGCCGGAGTCGCGGGCCGCGAAGTCCTCGATACCCCGGCCCGTGACGCTGTGCCGGGCCCCGGCCAGCGCCCACGCCTCGGCCACCGCGGGCAGCCCGACCTGACCGATGCAGACGTTGGTGGCCAGGTTGCTGGAGCGGACGATCATCCGTTCGGCGAGCCAGCGCAGCGGCGCCTCACCGCCCACCCGCGCCCAAACCGCGTCGTCGTTGTCGTAGTGCTGGGCGTTGCTGAAGCGGGGCGCGCCGGGCAGGGCGGAGTCGAAGCTGTTGCGCACCGGCACCGGCCGGTCGAGATCCAGCCGGCCGGCCTCGGCGGCGCGGTGCAGCGCCACCAGCACGGCGACCTTCATGGTGCTGGCCGCGTAGTGGGTGGCGTCGGCGTGCCGGGTCCAGGTGGGCGGGGCGTCGAGCCGCCCCACGTACGCCGAGACGGTGCCGGGCACCTTGTCCAGGTGCGCGTCGAGTTCCTCCCAGATCATGCCGGTGACCGTAGCGGATCATCGCGGCGGGCGGGGCTGCGGTCCGGCCCGGCCCGGGTCTAGCGTGCGCAGATGACGACCGCCGCGTACGACGCCATCGCCGACTGGTACGACGACTACGTCACGACCACCGCCACCGGCTACAGCGACCGGGTCCGGTCGGTGCTGGCCGAGCTGCTCGGTCACGGTGCCGGGCGCTGCCTGGACCTGTGCTGCGGCACCGGGGCGCACGCCGCCGAGCTGCGCCGGCTGGGGTGGCGGCCGGTTGGGGTGGACCTGTCCGGCGGGCAGCTGCGCCACGCCCGGGGGCGCCTCCCGGTGGCCCGGGCCGACGCGACCGCGCTGCCCCTGCCGGCCGGCGCCGTGCCGGCGGTGGCCTGCGTGCTCGCCCACACGGACATGCCCGACTACCCGGCGGCGATCGCCGAGGCGGCCCGGGTGCTGGCACCCGGCGGGCGGCTGGTCCACGTCGGCGTGCACCCCTGCTTCGTCGGGGCGTTCGCCGACCGCTCCGACCCGGGCCGGGCCGTGATCGACGGCGGGTACGCCGAGCGGGAGCGAAGTTTCCGGTCCTGGAACACCGTCGGCGTGCGCGCCCGGGTCGGCGCCTGGCACCTGCCCCTGGCCGACCTGCTCAACGCGGTCACCGCCGCCGGCCTGACGCTGACCGCCGTCCGCGAGTCCGGCCCCGGCCCGATCCCCGACATCCTGGCCCTCCAGGCCACCAAACCCTGACCCCCCACCCACCCCCACCCCACCCCGCCCCGCCGGCCGCCCGCTCCCGTTGATCATGAAGTTATTGCCAGGACACGCCGAGACGAACAGCAATAACTTCATGATCAACGGGGTGGAGGGGGGCGGAGATGGGCGGCGGGGCGGGGGCCGGCGGGGGAGGCAGGGGGCGGGAACGGGCGGGAACGGGCGGAGCCCGGTCCGCCGAGGGCGGGCCGGGCTCCGGGTGAGGTGTGGTCAGCCGGCGTGCTTGCGCCGGGCGGCCATCCGGCCGCGCTGGGTCTGGTCCAGCACCACCTTGCGGATCCGCACCGCGGCCGGGGTCACCTCGACGCACTCGTCCTCGCGGCAGAACTCGAGGGCCTGCTCCAGCGACAGCTTGCGCGGCGGGATCAGCTTCTCGGTCTCGTCCGCGGTCGACGACCGCATGTTGGTGAGCTTCTTCTCCTTGGTGATGTTGACGTCCATGTCGTCGGAGCGGGAGTTCTCGCCGACGATCATGCCCTCGTACACCTCGGTGCCCGGCTCGACGAAGAGCTGGCCGCGCTCCTGCAGGTTGGTCATGGCGAACGCGGTGACCGAGCCGGAGCGGTCGGCGACCAGCGAACCGTTCTGGCGGGTGCGCAGCTCGCCGAACCACGGCTCGTACGACTCGAACACGTGGTGCAGGATGCCGGTGCCGCGGGTCTCGGTGAGGAACTCGGTGCGGAAGCCGATCAGGCCGCGCGCCGGGACCAGCCACTCCATCCGGATCCAGCCGGTGCCGTGGTTGACCAGCTGCTCCATCCGGCCCTTGCGGGTGGCGAGGAGCTGGGTGATCGCGCCCAGGTACTCCTCCGGAGCGTCGATGGTCAGCCGCTCGACCGGCTCGCAGGTCTTCCCGTCGATCTCCTTGGTGACCACCTGCGGCTTGCCGACGGTCAGCTCGTAGGACTCGCGGCGCATCTGCTCGACCAGGATGGCCAGGGCCAGCTCACCGCGGCCCTGCACCTCCCAGGCGTCCGGCCGCTCGGTGGGCAGCACCCGCAGCGACACGTTGCCGACCAGCTCCTTGTCGAGCCGGTCCTTGACCATCCGGGCGGTGACCTTGGCGCCCTTGACCCGGCCGACCAGCGGCGAGGTGTTGGTGCCGATGGTCATCGAGATGGCCGGCTCGTCGACGGTGATCAGCGGCAGCGGGATCGGGTTCTCGGCGTCGGCCAGGGTCTCGCCGATCATGATCTCCGGGATGCCGGCGACCGCGATGATGTCGCCCGGGCCGGCGCTGTCGGCCGGCTTGCGCTCCAGGCCCTCGGTCATCAGCAGCTCCGAGATGCGGACCCGCTGGCTGCTGCCGTCGGTGCGGCACCAGGTGACCGTCTGGCCCTTGCTGATGGTGCCCTGGCGGACCCGGCACAGCGCCAGCCGGCCGAGGAACGGCGAGGCGTCGAGGTTGGTGACGTGCGCCTGCAGGGGCGCGTCCTCCTCGTAGGCGGGGGCCGGGATGGTGTCCAGCAGGGTGCGGAACAGCGGCTCCAGGCTGTGGCTGTCGTCGGGCACCGCGCCGTCGGCCGGCTGGGTCAGCGAGGCGATGCCGTCGCGGGCGCAGGCGTAGACGATCGGGAAGTCGATCTGCTCCTCGTCGGCGTCCAGGTCGAGGAAGAGCTCGTAGGTGTCGTCCACGACCTCCTTGATCCGGGCGTCGGGGCGGTCCACCTTGTTGATCACCAGGATGATCGGCAGCCGGGCGCGCAGCGCCTTGCGGAGCACGAACCGGGTCTGCGGCAGCGGGCCCTCGCTGGCGTCGACGAGGAGCACCACGCCGTCGACCATGGTCAGGCCGCGCTCCACCTCGCCGCCGAAGTCGGCGTGCCCCGGGGTGTCGATGATGTTGATCGTCACCGGCTCGGAGCCGTCCGCCGGCAGGTAGCGCACGCCGGTGTTCTTGGCGAGGATGGTGATGCCCTTTTCCCGCTCGAGGTCCATCGAGTCCATGACCCGCTCGGTGTCCTCACCACGGGCGCCGTAGGCGCCGGCCTGCCGCAACATGGCGTCGACCAGGGTCGTCTTGCCGTGGTCGACGTGGGCGATGATGGCGACGTTGCGGAGGTCGGTGCGTAGCTGCATACCCTCCATACTCCTGTCTGCGGTTGCCGGGGCACGCCTCGGGGTCACCCCGAGATCGCCCGGATCTCTGCCGAAAGTGCTGTCCCGACCGTTCCAGGGACTGGCATGCTGGCTCCCGTGCGGGGGACCGGATGCCTGACCTGCTGAACTGGCTGCAGGAGCTGCCGCCTCTGCTGATCTACCTGGTCGCCGCGTCAATCGTCGCGGGCGAGACCGCGGTGATCTTCGGGCTGCTGGTGCCGGGTGAGGCGACCCTGCTGCTGGTCGGCTTCCTAGCGTACGCGGGGACGCTGCGCCTCGCCCCCACGCTGCTGGCCATGACCGCTGCCGCCGTGATCGGAGACACACTCGCCTACCGGGCCGGCCGGCGGTACGGGCCGAAACTGCGTGCCTCCGGCCTCGGTGCCCGGATCGGGCCGGAGCGGTGGCGGCGCGCCGACTCGCTGCTCGACCGCCTCGGCGGGCGGGGCGTGCTGGCGGCCCGCTGGGTGGCCTTCGCCCGCACCCTGGCGCCCCGGCTGGCCGGCGCGGCGGGCCTGCCGTACCGGCGGTTCGCGCCGTGGAACCTGGCCGGCGTGGTGAGCTGGGTGGGGGCGTCCGTGCTGGTCGGCTACGCCGCCGGCGAGTCCTACGAGCGGGTGTCGAGGTTCCTGGGCCGGGCCACCGGCGCGGTGCTCGTGCTGCTGGTCTGCCTCATCGGGGTGGTGCTGGCCGGCCGCTGGCTGGGCCGCAACCCGGACCCGGCGCGGGCGCTGGCCGCGCGCGCCGCCGCCCTGCCACCCCTGCGCTGGGTGCGCGCCCGCTACGGGGTGCTGTTCTTCCTGCTCGCCATGCGGTTCGGTCCGGCCGGGACGCTGCTGATCAACCTGGCGGCCGGCCTCCTGCTGCTGTTCGCCGCCGGGCTGGCCGTCGCGGCGGTGCTGGAGGCCGTGGTCCGGCACAGCGGGCTCGGCGTGCTCGACGGGCTCGTCGCGGACTGGTTCGCCGCCCGACGTACCCCCGGGGTGGCCGACACGGCGCTGGCCGCGGTCTCCGTGCTGCGCGGCTGGGTGCTGATCGCCGCGGTGGCCCTCGTGGCGGCGGTGGTGGCCTGGCGGAGTCGGCCGTGGCGGGCCGACCTGCTCAGCGTCCTCGGCACGGTGGGGGCGTTCGTGCCGCTGGTGGTGCTGGTAGCGGTCGCCGGCCTGACCGGGCCGGGCGGCCCGGACGGTGCCCCGGACCTGCTGCCCACCCAGAACGCGGTGGTCACGGCGAGCTTCGGCACCCTCGCGTGGCTGCTGTCCCGGGGCGCCCGCTGGCCGGTGGCGGTGGCGGTCTGGACGGGCGCGCTGGCCGGCGTGGTCGCCGTCACCGGCGCCCGGCTCTACCTGGGCTGGAGCACGGCCAGCGGCACCGCGACGTCGGTGTTGCTCGGTGCGGCCTGGGTCACCGTGCTCGTGGTCGCCTGGGCCACCCGGGACCACGCGGCCGGCGGGGACGACGCGCCACCCGACGCGGACCGACCGGCCACAGGGGACGGACCGCCGCGCCCGCGGGCCTCCCGGGGCGGCGTCGCGGGTACCCCGCCGGCCCGCTGATCCCTGCTAGGGTGCGGCGGACGACCACGGGGGAGGTCTGATGCGTCGAGGAGTGGGCCGCTGGGCCACGGCGGCGGTCGCCGCGGTGCTGGCGGCGACCGTGGTCACCGGGTGCGGCGACGGCGACGGGCCGACCCGCGAGGTGGCGGTGGAACTGCCCAGCGAGGCGCCCGTCGACGCGCCGGCGGACGGCCCCGCCGATCTGCCGAGCGACGAACCGCCGGCGGTCGCGGCGATGGGTGCCCGGCCGAGCCCGAGCGCCTCCCGGACGGCGAAGCCGACCACCAGCCGGGCCGGTGCGCCGCGGCCCACGGTGAAGCCGTTGACCGAGACGAAGGCGCCGCCCGCCCCGAAGCCCCCGGTGGCCGGCTGCAAGCCCAGCTACAAGGGCACCGCCGCCAGCCGCAGCCAGGTCAAGCAGGCACTGACCGACGCCGCCGCGAAGACCTACTGGCCGGTGTCCGCGCCGGACATCAAGGTGCCGCTCAACCTGGTGAAGGCGACGGCTTGGCAGGAGAGCGGCTGGCAGTCCAACATCTACGCCTGCGACAGCGGCGTCGGGCTCATGCAGGTCCAGCCGCCGACCGCGGAGTTCGTCAACGACCGGTTCGAGAAGAGCTACGACCTCGACGCCTACCGGGACAACGCGGTCCTCGGCGCCAACTACCTGGCCTGGCTGACCAAGAAGATCGGCGACTCCCACTTCGGCTCGGACTACCGGCTCGACACCTCGCGGTGCACCAGCGAGCTGACGTCCTGCCTGCTCAACGCGGTGATCGCCGCCTACAACGTGGGCCCGGGCAACGTCGCGCCGGACTGTGCGCCCGGCAAGAACCCGCCGTGCGGGCCGCCACCGCCGTTGACGATTCCCAACGAGACGTACGTCTACAACGTGCGGGCGCTCATGACCGAGTGCGTCTGCCTCAGCTACTGAGCCGGCGAGAACGGGGCCCCGGCGGAGGATCGCCGGGGCCCGTCCCTCTCAGTCCCGCGCGCCGGCCGGCGTGACCGCCGCCGTGGCGTCCCGCGCGGGGGCGTCGGGTTCGCGGGCGATCCGCCCCGGCCACCAGAACCGGTCGCCGAGCAGGAAGGCCAGCGCCGGCACCAGCACGGTGCGGACCAGCAGCGTGTCCAGCAGGACGCCGACGCAGACGATGATCCCGATCTGGGTGAGGGTGATCAGCGGCAGCACGCCGAGCACGGCGAACACCGCCGCCAGCAGCACGCCCGCGCTGGTGATGACTCCGCCGGTGACCCGCAGTGCGGAGCGCATCCCGTCCCGGGTGCCGGTCCGGCGCGCGTCCTCGCGGGCCCGGGTGACCAGGAAGATGTTGTAGTCCACACCGAGCGCCACGAGGAACACGAAGGCGAGCAGCAGCACCCCGCTGTCCAGCGCCGGGAAGTCCAGCACCCGGTCGAAGAGCAGCCAGGCCGCGCCGAGGCTGGCGAAGAACGACGCGATGACCGTCAGCACCAGCAGCACCGGGGCGAGCAGCCCGCGCAGCAGCAGCACCAGCACCGCCCCGACCAGCAGCAGGATGATCGGCAGGATCAGCCAGAGGTCCTTCGTGTTCGCCCGGTCCGAGTCGTAGGTGGCGGCCACCGTGCCGCCGACCAGCGCGCCGTCCGGGGCGTCGGCGCCGGTGGCCGCGGGCGGCGCGGAGTCCGGCACGGCGGCGACCGCGTCACGCAGCGCCTCCACGGTCCGGTCGGAGGCGGCGGTGCCCGGTTCGGCCGCCAGCACCACGTCGACCTGGGCGACCCGGTCGCCGGCGGCGCCGGGGCGGGCGGAGGCGACCCCGTCGACCGCGCCGGCGGCGGCCAGCACGGCCGGTGCCGCGCCCGGGTTGGTGAGCACGGCGACCGGTTGGGTGGCGCCGGCCGGGAACGCCCGGGCCAGGGTCTCGGCGCCGGCGACCGCCTCCGGCTTCGCTCGGAACTGCTCGGTCTCGGACAGGCCGGTGCGGATGCCCAGGCCGCCGAGGGCGAGGGCGGCGAGGAGCAGGACGGACAGCGCGGCGACCGGGAGCGGGCGACGGGCGACGGCGAGGCCGAGCCGGCCCCAGAGCCGGCCCTCCCGGGCCGTGTCGCCGACCCGGGGTACGAACGGCCAGAACAGACCCCGTCCGAAGAGCACCAGGGTGGCGGGGAGCACGAGGAGCGCGGAGAGCATGGCGAAGACCACGCCGGTGGCGCAGGCCACCGCGAGCGCGCGGTTGGTCTCCTGCTCGGACAGCAGCAGGGTGAGCACGCCGAGGACCACTGTGGAGCCGCTGGCCAGGATCGGCTCGGCGGTGCGGCGCAGCGCCGCGCGCATGGCGGTGAACCGGTTCTCCTCGCGGTGCAGTTCCTCCCGGTAGCGGGCGATGAGCAGCAGCGCGTAGTCGGTCGCGGCGCCGAAGACGAGCACGCTCGCGATGCCGGTGACCTGGCCCTCCTGGAGGTGGATGCCGAACGCGGGCACGATCGTGTCGACGGCGCGCAGGGTGAGCTGCTCGGTCGCGGCGACGACCAGCAGCGGCACGATCCACAGGAACGGGCTGCGGTAGGTGACCAGCAGCAGCAGCGCCACGACGCCGGCCGTGACCGCCAGCAGGGTGAGGTCGGCGCCGTCGAAGACCTTGCTGAGGTCGGCGGTGAAGGCCGGGGCGCCGGTCACCTCGACGGTCAGTGCGTCGGGCAGGTCGGCCAGCGCCGCGCGGAGCTGCGCGACCTCGTCCACCACGGCCTCCTGGCCGCCGGCGGTGGCCAGCGGCACGGCGACCAGCGCCACGGTGCCGTCGGGGGAGAACTGGGCCGGCACGACCTTCCCGCCGGCGGCGAGCCGGCCCAGCTCGGCGGACGCGCCGTCGAGCGCGGCCCGGTCGGCCGCGGCCAGCGGGGCCCGGTCGGCGCGGCTGACCACCACGACGGCGGGCTGCACGTCGCTGTCCGGCAGCTGGTCCTGGAGGCAATCGACCTGGGTCGACTCCCACTGCGCCGAGAGGCCGGTGGCGGAGACGGGATCGGGGTTGTCGGGGCGGGGAAGGCCGAAGACGACGGCGCCGACGACGAGCGCGGCGGCCACGGTGAGCCAGGCGGCCAGCCGGCCCCGGGCGACGCGGGTGAACAGTGACATCGGGGTGCCCTCTTGTCATCGTTTGCGGCAACGACTCTCGTTTACCAAGTATCTTGATAGGCGAGATTATCGGCGGAGGTCCTATGCTGCAAGCGGACGGTCCGGGCAGGGGGTAGCGGCGAGACGTGGCGCAGAGCATGTACCGGCGGCGGGACGACCCGCGCGAGCGGATGATCGCCGACATCACCAACGACCTGCGCCGCTACTCGGTGGACGCGCGGCACATCGGGCACGCGTTCGCCGGCCTGCACGGCCTCAACGCCACCGACCTGCACGCCCTCATCGCGGTGATGGACGCCGAGCTGCTCGGCGACCCGATCACCCCCGGCCGGCTGGGTGAGGCGCTCGACCTCTCCTCCGGCTCGGTGACCGCGCTCATCGACCGGCTGGAGCGGGGCGGGCACATCCGGCGCGACCGCGACACCGCCGACCGGCGCAAGGTCCTCCTGCACTACGCCGACCGGGGCGCCACGCTGGCCCGCAGCTTCTTCGGCCCGCTCGGCCGGCGCACCGACGAGGTGATGGCCCGGTTCAGCGACGACGAGCTGGCCGTCGTGCACCGGTTCCTCGCCGAGATGGTGGTCTCGATGCGCGAGCACCGCGACGCCGTGCGCGCGGCCCGGGGCGAGCCGGGGCGCGGCACGCCGGAACCCGCCGCGGACTGAGCGTGCAGGGCGTCGTCACCCGGCTCGCCGCGGCCGCGCTGCGGCTGCCCGCCGCCCGGACCCGGCGGATCACGGTCACCCGGGACCTCCCCGTCCGGGTCCGCGACGGGGTGACGCTCCGCACCGACCACTACGCCCCGGACCTGCCCGGTGTGGCGTGCGTGCTCATCCGGACCCCGTACGGGCGGGGCGGTCCCGTCCGGCTGCTCGGCCGCCTCCTGGCCGAGCGCGGCTACCACGTCGTGATCCAGTCCTGCCGGGGCACGTACGGCTCCGGCGGCGAGTTCGCCCCGCTGGTGCACGAGCGCGACGACGGCCTGGACACCCTCGACTGGCTGCGCCGGCAGCCCTGGTGGACCGGCGCGTTCGGCATGTTCGGCGCCAGCTACCAGGGGTTCGTGCAGTGGGCGCTCGCCGCCGAGGCGGCCGACGAACTGCGCGCGATGGTCGCCGTGGTCACCGCCTCGGCCACCCGCGACTCGACGTACGCGGGGGAGTCGTTCGCCCTGGACACGGTGCTCACCTGGGCGGAGCTGCTCCAGGCGCAGACCGTGCCCTGGCTGGCCCGGCAGTGGGAGCTCAAGCGCGGGCAGCCGCGGCTCACCCGGGCGCTGGCCCACCTGCCGCTGGCCGAGGCGGACCGGATCGCGACCGGGGCGACCGTGCCGTTCTTCCAGGAGTGGCTGCGCCACCACACGCCGGACGCCGACTACTGGCGGACCCGGATCTTCGGCGACCGGATCGCCGAGGTCCGGGCGCCCGTGGCGATGGTCAGCGGCTGGCAGGACATCTTCCTTCCCGCCCAGCTCGACGACTACGCCCGGCTCCGGGCGGCCGGCGCCCGGCCCCGGCTGACGATCGGCCCGTGGACCCACGGCAGCCCGGGCCTGCTGATGGCGGCACTGCGGGAGGGCCTGGACTGGCTCGACGAGCACCTGGCCGGGCGCCCGGCGCCGGTCCGTGCGCCCGTCCGGGTGCACGTCGGCGGTGGCGGCGGCTGGCGTGACCTGCCCGACTGGCCCCCGCCGGCCGAGCCGACCCGCTGGCACCTGCACCCCGGCCGCGCGCTCGCCCCCGCGCCGCCCGCCGACTCGGCACCGGACCGGTTCCACTACGACCCGGCCGACCCCACGCCGTCGCTCGGCGGCCCGCTGCTGGTCGCCCAGCGGGCCGGCGCCGTGGACAACCGGCCGGTGGAGGCCCGGCCGGACGTACTGGCCTACACGAGCGCGCCCCTGGACGGGCCGGTCGAGGTGGTCGGCCCCGTGCACGCCGAGATCCACGTCCGCAGCGAGCTGTCCTACCTGGACGTCTTCGTGCGGCTCTGCGACGTCGACCGGCGGGGGCGGTCCTGGAACGTCTGCGACGGGCTGGTCCGGGTCGCGCCCGGGCGCTTCCCGCGCGACGCGTCCGGTGTGGTCCGGGTGCCGGTCACCCTCTGGCCGGCCGCGCACCGCTTCGCGTCGGGGCACCGGCTGCGCGTCCAGGTCTCCGGTGGCGCCCACCCGCGCTACGCACGCAACCCGGGCACCGGCGAGCCGCTCGGCACCGCCGTCACTCTTCGTGCTGGTTGGCGGGACGTGTTTCACGATTCCGAGCATCCTTCGGCCTTGGTGCTGCCGATGGTGCCGGTGGCGTCCACAGTCGCCCCATAGTTCCAGATGGTGCTCTGAGCTGGGCATTCACCTGCAAGTGTGGATATCCTCGGTGCAAGTGCCCGGTGCCGTGCAGTTAACCGGCGGGGCGCGTCCCCGGATCGTGCGCGTTCACGCGTAGTGATCGTCGTGCCCGCCGGCCATCGATCCGGAGGGGAGATCCCATGACGTCGGCCCCGGCGAACCTGTTGGCCGTCCGCAACCTGTTGCTCACCTATCTCAACGTCGACAAGCACGCCGTACGCAGTCAGGACCTGGAGCCGGCCGAGGTCGGCATCGTGGGCGACCCCAACCACCGGGGCGGATACCACTGCGGATCCGACCGGGTGGTGGTCCGGGACTACTCGGTGGTGGAGTCACCCCGGGACTCCTCCGGCCTGACCCTGCACGCGTCCGCGCTGGACGTGGGCGCGTTCTCGGTCTCGTCCGGCGGCGCGACGCACAACCTGCGTACCTTCTCCACCTGGTTCGTGTCGCAGTGTGCCGCGGGCGCCGCGGACGCCCGGGACATCCGGGAGATCATCTACTCCCCGGACGGCAGGACCGTGAAGCGGTGGGACCGGCTGGGCAAGCGCACCACCGGGGACAACAGCCACCTGTTCCACACCCACTTCAGCTTCTTCCGCGACTCCACGAAGGCGGGCCGGGACCAGACCCCGCTGTTCCGTCGCTACCTGACCGCGATCGGCCTGATCGCCCCAGTGAAACCGGAGACCGGCATGGAACAGACCGACAAGCTCATCAACGACACCGGATCCCCCAACCGCACCGTCGGCAACGTCCTGGCCGACCTGGAGAACCTGCGCAACTGGCTCATCTCCCCGGTCGGCACCACCGGCCTGGTCGCCCCGCCCCAGGCGAACTCGCCGCTGCAGCAGATGCTGACCATGGCGCGGGCCTGGCCGGCGCTCGTGGCGCAGGTCACCGCGCTGTCCAACCGGGACTTCACCGACGAGCAGCAGATCGTCACCGGGGTCCTCGCCGGGCTGCCGCCGGAGAAGATCGCCGAGGCGATCCCGCCGCAGATCGCCCGGGACGTCGCCGACGAGCTGTCCCGGCGACTGACCGCCTGATCGGCCCGGCCCGCGGCGAGTGCCGCGCCGCGGTTTCGGGCCCGGTCGACCGGAAAGTTCGGCAACAGGTATTGCGCAACATCTCTTGCCGATGTCACGCTCTTCCCCATGGAGCAGCCCACCGTCCGGCACGTCACCGATTCCCGCGTCCTCGCCGCGCTCGCCCACCCGCTGCGGCGCCGCCTCATGGACGTCCTCAAGGTGTACGGTCCGTGCACCGTCGGCCAGCTCGCCGAGCGCACCGGCCAGGCCCCCGCCAACGTCAGCCACCACCTCAAGGTGCTCGGCGCCGCCGACCTCGTGCTCGAGGCGCCCGAACTGGCCCGGGACCGCCGCGAACGCTGGTGGCGGCTCCGCGACCGGGGGGTGCGGTGGTCCAACACCGACTTCGACGCCGACCCCGCCGCCCGGGCGGTGGCCGACGCGGCCAGCTCACTGAACCTGGACCGGCACGTCGCCCTGGTCAGGGCCTGGCACGCGGCATCCGACGAGGACCATGCCGCATGGGGCGACGGCCCGTTCAGCACCGACAAGTGGCTGCGGTTGACCCCGGCGGAGCTGGCCCAGCTCAGCGACGAGATCAACGAGCTGCTCGCCCGCTGGGCCGACCGCCCCGCCCCCGACGACGGGCAACGACGCGAGCCGGTCTTCCTGTTCGCCCACGGCGTGCCGGGCCAGCCGTGACCGCCCCCGCGCGGGTGACCGCACCCGACACCGATCCCCGGCCCCGCGGCGGCCTGCTCCGGCACCGCGACTTCCGGCTGCTCTGGGCCGGGCAGACGGTCAGCGCCGTGGGCAGCAACGTGACCGCCGTGGCCCTGCCCCTGGTCGCGGTGGCCGTGCTAGACGCGACCACGTTCCAGGTGGCGGTGCTCACGGCGGCGGCCTGGCTGCCGTGGCTGCTGGCCGGCCTGCCCGCCGGCGCCTGGGTCGACCGCGTCCGCCGGCGGCCCGTGATGATCGCCGCCGACCTGGTCTCGGCGGCGCTGTTCGCCAGCGTCCCGGTGGCCGCCCTGCTCGACCTGCTCACCGTCGGCCAGCTCCTGGTCGTCGCCCTCGGCGCCGGCCTGGCCCGGGTGTTCTTCGAGACCGCCGACCAGGTCTACCTGCCCACCCTGCTGCGTCCCGAGCAGGTGCCCGAGGGGAACGCCAGGCTGCACGCCACACAGACGGCGAGCTACCTCGTCGGGCCGGGACTGGCCGGCCTCATCGCCCAGCTCGCGGGCGCGGTGACCGCGGTCCTGCTCGACGCGCTCAGCTTCCTGGTCTCCGCGGCGTGCCTGAGCCGCATCCGGGCCGTCGAGCCCCGCCCGGACCGTCCCGCCGGGCCGACCTCGCTGCGCCGGGAGGTGGCCGACGGGTTGCGCTTCGTCGTTCGCGATCCGTACCTGCGGGTGCTGACGGTCTTCGGCGCGGCCAGCAACATCGGGCTCAGCGGCTACCAGGCGGTGCTCGTGGTCTTCCTGGTCCGCTCCGCCGGGCTGCCCGCCGGGCTGGTGGGGCTCCTCATCGGACTGGCCAGTGTGGGCGGGCTCGCCGGCGCCGCCCTGGCCACCGGGCTCGCACGGCGGCTCGGCTCGGCCCGCGCCCTGCTCGCCGCGGGCGCGCTCACCGGACCGCCTGCGCTGCTCATCCCGCTGGCCGGCCCGGGCGGCCGGGTGGCCTGGCTGGTGCTCGGCGGGGCGCTGGTCAGCCTGGGCGTCGCCGTGGGCAACGTGGTGAAGGGCAGCTTCCGGCAGACGTACACGCCGCACGGGCTGCTCGGGCGGGTGACCGTGAGCATGCAGCTGCTCAACTACGGCACCATCCCAGTCGCCGCCCTCGTGGCCGGCACGCTGGGCGCCCTGTGGGGCCCGGCCGGGGCGATCCGCGTGATGACCGCCTGGCTCGCGCTGACGCCGCTCATCCTGCTCGCCGGGCCGCTGCGGCGGCGCCGTGACCTGCCGGCGGCCCCCGCCTGAGGATGCGCTGCGGCGGCGGTCGGACAACCGACCGCCGCCACCGGCACGAAGCTACATCGGACGGACGTTGTCCGCCTGCGGACCCTTCTGCCCCTGGGTCACCTCGAACTCGACCTTCTGGCCCTCGTTCAGCTCGCGGTAGCCGCTGGATTGGATGGCCGAGTAGTGGACGAACACGTCCGGACCCCCGCCGTCCTGCTCGATGAAGCCGAAGCCCTTTTCCGAGTTGAACCACTTGACCGTGCCGGTTGCCATGCGTCTCTCCCTGTTCAATGCGGGTGAGCACCGGTCGCCGCCGGTGATCGCCCTTTACCTTCCCGACAGTAACCGCCCGAACCGCGATCCGCTGGCGGAAGTGCCGGCGTGGCCCACGATTACGCCGCCAGCGCGAAAATCCCCCCGGCCCGGGGCGGCGAGGGGCATGCTTGCCCCGGTGAGGACACCGACGCCGCTGGCCGACCTGGAACGGGAGATCGCGGCGCCCGGCGACGGCCTCGACCGGCTCCGGCTGGTCGCGGCGCCGTTCGTGCCGGAGGTGCGCCTGCACCTCGCCGAGGACGCCATCCTCTGGTGGGCCCGGATGGAGGCCGCGGCCGGCCGGTCGCTGCCGCCGCCCTACTGGGCCTCCGTCTGGGCCGGGGGGCAGGCGCTCGCCCGGCACCTGCTCGACCACCCCGAACTGGCCGCCGGGCGGCGGGTGCTCGACCTGGCCGCCGGATCCGGGCTGGTCGCCATCGCCGCGGCGCTCGCCGGCGCCGACCGGGTGGTCGCCAACGACGTCGACCCCTGGGCGGTGGCGGCCGTGACCGTCAACGCCCGGGCCAACCGGGTGACCGTCGCCGCCACCGGGGACGACCTGCTGGACACCACCGCCACCGCCGACCTCGTGCTGGCCGGGGACGTCCTCTACGACGAGGCGCTGGCCGCGCGGATGCTGCCGTACCTGCAACGGGCCGCCGACCGCGGCGTCCAGGTGCTGGTCGGCGACCCCGACCGGGGACACCTGCCGCCGGACCGGCTGGAGCTGGTGGCGGCCTATCCGGTGCCGGTCACCGAACCCTCGGTCGACTCCCCGGTCCGCCGGGTCCAGGTGCTCCGCCCCCGCTGACCCCTCAGGGATCATCCGGAGCCGGACTCGGGGGAGCGGTGGGGAGCAAACCCGATGTGCCGGGTCGCCCCGGGGCCCTAGCGTACGGAGCATGACGGATCTGCTGGCCCAGGTCGGGGAGCTGCCCACCACCCTGCTCATGGGGATGCTGGGCATGGTGATGCTCGCCGACGCCGTACCCCTGCTCGGGGTGCTGGTCCCCGGCGACGCCGCGGTCCTCGCCGCGGTCGGCGCGGGCCGGCCGGCGACCGGCCTGGCGACCGTCGTGGCCGTGGTGGCCGGGTGCCTCGCCGGCTGGTCGTTGAGCTTCCTGGCCGGGCGGCGCTGGGGCGAGCGGCTGCGGCGCAGCCGGCTCGGTGACTGGATCGGCGAGCCGCGCTGGGCGGCCGCGGAGGCGCTGCTGCGCCGGGGCGGCGGGCGGATGGTGCTGGTGGCGCCGTTCCTGCCGGTGTTCAACGCGCTGCTGCCCCTCGCCGCCGGCGGCCTGCGCATGTCCTACCGGCGGTTCGCGGTCAGCGCGGCGCTCGGCGCGACGCTCTGGGCCGGCCTCTACGTGGCCCTCGGCATCACGGCGCGGACGCTGACCGGGCTGCTGCCCGGCGCGCCGAACCCGACAGTGCTCACCATGGCGGTCGGCCTGCTGCTCGCCGGGCCGGTGCTGCTCGGCACCCGGCACCGGCTCCGCGCGCTGACCGCCGCCGACGCGGGCTGAGCCGGCCCGTCGGGCCGGCCCGCCGCGGTCACCAGCCGCGGGCCCGCCACTGCGGCAGCGCGGGGCGCTCGGCGCCGAGCGTGCTGTCCTTGCCGTGGCCCGGGTAGAACCAGGTCTCGTCCGGCAGCCGGTTGAAGAGCTTCCGCTCCACGTCGTCGATGAGCTGGCCGAACCGCTCCGGGTCCTGCTCGGTGTTGCCGACCCCGCCGGGGAAGAGCGAGTCCCCGGTGAACAGGTGCGGCACGCCGGACGGGTCGCGGTAGAGCAGCGCGATCGAACCGGGCGTGTGCCCCTTGAGGTGGATCACCTCCAGCGCGCAGTCGCCGACCGGGACCGTGTCGCCCTCGCGCACCGGCTCGGCGTCGATCGGCAGCCCCTCGGCGTCGTCGGCGTGCACCAGCGGGCGGGCGCCGGTCTTGGCGACCACCTCCTCCAGGGCGACCCAGTGGTCCATGTGCCGGTGGGTGGTGACCACCGCGGCCAGCCCGCCGGCACCGACGAGGTCGAGCAGGCGGGGCGCCTCGTTCGCGGCGTCGATCAGCACCTGCTCGCCGGTCTCCCGGCAGCGCAACAGGTAGGCGTTGTTGTCCATCGGGCCCACCGACAGCTTCGTGATGGTGAGCCGGTCGAGCTCGCGCACGGCCGGCGCACCGCCGGGCGTGACGTCTCCGTTGTAGGTCATGGCGGTGTTCAGATCCATTCCGGTGGAGTCGGCAGGGGACCGGCGGGAGTGACGGTGAGCACCTCGCCCGCGCTGCGGCCGGTCAGCCAGGCGGCGAGTTCCGGCGCGGGGCCGGTGACGGTGGGCGCCCCCTCGGGGTCGCCCACGACGAGTTCCTGGCGGACGCCGTCGAACCGCAGCACCATGGCCGGCGCCTCCGGGTTGCCGGCGAGCCCGGCCACCACCTCGTGCAGCAGCCGCTGGGCGAACGCGTCCGGCCAGTCGGCCGGGCGGTAGCCGGCCCCGAGGTCGACGTGGTGCACCTCGACCTCGCGCAGCCGACCCCAGACCAGCATCGCCGCCGGCCACGGGCCGCGCCGGGTCTGCACGGTGGCGCCCCACGCCTCCACCGGCATCTCGGCGACCGCCGCGGTGAACCGCTGCGAGCTGCGGCGCAGGTCGTCCATGAGGTCGGCCGGCCCGCGGCCCGCGCCGGCCTCGATGTCGGCCGACCGGGCCTCGGGACTGGCGTACATCGGGATCGCCTCGCCGGTGCGCGCCGAGGTCAGCAGGTTGACGAAGCCGTCGGCGTTGCGGGCCAGGTGGGTCAGGACGTGCCCGCGCGTCCAGCCCGGCAGCAGCGACGGCGCGGCCATGTCGTCGGCGCCCAGCGCGGCCGTGGTGCGCAGCAGCCGGGCGGTCGCCTCGTCCAGCTCACCGGTCAGCAGGAGAGGATCGCTCGTCATGCCGTCACCCCAGTCGCGCTCACGCACCGACCCTAGCGGTAGGCCGCCGTCGCGTCGCCGGGGAAATAGCTTTCGGCGCGCCGCCGCTCCCTCTACGGTCGGGGCCGACGGCTTCGGGTCGTGGCGCGGCGTTCGGACCGCGCCCGGGCTGACGTCGCCGTAGAGCGCGGCACCGGGAGTCGGAGCGGAGGTGGTGGTGAGCATGCCGGCCGTAGCACGCGTGATCCGCCAGGAACCCCCTCGACACCGATGAGGACGCATGACCATCGACCTGACCGCCCTCGGCTGGGATGCTGACCGGGCGGCGTACCTGAATCGACGCACTGACCGCCGACCGGGCCGGGTGGCCCGCGTCGACCGCGGCGTCTGCACCGTGCTCCGCCCGGAGGGGCCCGTCCGGGCCAGCCTGGGCGGCGGCCTGCTGGCCGCGGCGGCCCGCGACCTGACCGCGCTGCCCTGCGCCGGCGACTGGGTGCTGCTGGCCACCTGGCCGGACGGGCCGGTCACCGTGGAGACGGTGCTGCCCCGCCGCACCGCGCTGATCCGGCGCACCGCCGGCAAGGACGCCAGCGGCCAGGTGCTGGCCGCCAACCTCGACGCCGCCGCGGTGGTCGAGCCGGTGCACCCGGCGCCGGACGCCGCCCGCATCGAACGGCTGCTCTCCCTGGCGCACGAGTCCGGCGCCGAGCCGCTCGTCGTGCTCACCAAGGCCGACCTGGCCCCCGACCCGGCCGCCGTGGCGCGGCAGCTCGCCGCCCTGGCGCCCGGGGTGCCGGTGCTGCCGGTCAGCGCCGAGCGCGGCACCGGGCTGGACCCGCTGCGCCCCTACGTGGCGCCGGGGCGCACGCTCGGCCTGCTCGGGCCCTCCGGCGCGGGCAAGTCGAGCCTGGTCAACGCGCTGGCCGGGGCCGACGTCATGCGCACGCAGGCGATCCGGCGCTCCGACGGCAAGGGCCGGCACACCACCACCTGGCGGGCGCTGGTGCCGATCCCGGGCGGGGGAGCGGTGCTGGACACCCCGGGCGTGCGGGCCGTCGGCCTGCTGGACGGCTCGGCCGGCCTGGACCGGGCGTTCGCCGACATCGCCGAGCTGGCCGCCGGCTGCCGGTACGGCGACTGCGCCCACGAGGCCGAGCCGGCCTGCGCCGTGCGGGCGGCCCTGGAGACCGGCGAGCTGCCGGTCCGGCGGTGGGAGAACTGGCGCCGGCTCCAGCGCGAGGTGGCGTACGAGAGCCGGCGCCGGGAGGTCCGGCTGGCCTCCGAGCGGCGGGGCGGCTGGCGCGGCGGCCGGCGGCGGACCGGGCGTCCGGCGACCCCGCCCGGACCCGGGGGACTCTAGCGGGTGCCGGGGCGGGCCGGGGCGGGCCGCGCCGGTGTCCGCCCGACCGCGCTGAGCTGGGGGAATGTCCGCGCGACGGAAGTTGTCATACCTCGGGGCTAGAGTTGCCGAGGCGTCTTCCCTGCGCCTCGACAACCCTCGAAAACCGCCCAGACCTCGCGTCGGGCGGACAGATCCGCCTCACAATCTTCTTCCGGGAGCACACGCACCGTGGCCGACCGACTGATCATCCGTGGCGCGCGCGAGCACAACCTGCGTGACGTCAGTCTCGACCTGCCCCGGGACGCCCTGATCGTCTTCACCGGGCTCTCCGGTTCGGGCAAGTCGAGCCTGGCGTTCGACACCATCTTCGCCGAGGGCCAGCGCCGCTACGTCGAGTCGCTCTCGTCGTACGCCCGGCAGTTCCTCGGCCAGATGGACAAGCCCGACGTCGACTTCATCGAGGGCCTCAGCCCCGCGGTCTCCATCGACCAGAAGTCCACCTCGCGCAACCCGCGCTCCACCGTCGGCACCATCACCGAGGTCTACGACTACCTCCGCCTGCTCTTCGCCCGCATCGGCGAGCCGCACTGCCCGATCTGCGGCGAGCGCATCTCCAAGCAGAGCCCGCAGCAGATCGTCGACCGGGTGCTGGCCATGGCCGAGGGCACCCGGTTCATGGTGCTCGCCCCGGTCGTGCGCGGCCGCAAGGGCGAATACGTCGACCTCTTCGCCGAGCTCCAGGCCAAGGGCTACGCCCGGGCCCGGGTCGACGGCGTGGTGCACCCGCTGACCGAGCCGCCGAAGCTCAAGAAGCAGGAGAAGCACACCATCGAGGTGGTCATCGACCGGCTCAGCGTCAAGCCCAGCGCCAAGCAGCGGCTGACCGACTCGGTCGAGGCGGCGCTCGGCCTCTCCGGCGGCCTGGTGCTGCTCGACTTCGTCGACCTGGCCGAGGACGACCCGGCCCGTGAGCGCCGCTACTCCGAGCACCTGGCCTGCCCCAACGACCACCCCCTGGCGATCGAGGACCTGGAGCCCCGGGTCTTCTCCTTCAACGCGCCCTACGGCGCCTGCCCGGAGTGCACCGGCCTGGGCACCAAGAAGGAGGTCGACCCGGAGCTGGTCATCCCGGACCCGGAGCGCACCCTGCGCGAGGGCGCCATCCAGCCCTGGGCGACCGGGCACAACCTGGAATACTTCCTGCGCCTGCTGGAGGCGCTCGGTGAGGCCGAGCACTTCGACGTCGACACCCCGTGGCGGGCGCTGCCGTCCCGGGCGCAGAAGACGATCCTGCACGGCTCCGACGACCAGGTGCACGTCCGCTACCGCAACAAGTACGGCCGCGAGCGCTCCTACTACACCGGCTTCGAGGGCGTGGTGCAGTGGATCGAGCGGCGGCACACCGACACCGAGTCGGAGTGGTCGCGGGACAAGTACGAGGGCTACATGCGCGACGTGCCCTGCGCGGCCTGCGGCGGCACCCGGCTCAAGCCCGAGGTGCTCGCGGTCACCCTGGCCGGCAAGAGCATCGCCGAGGTCTGCAACCTCTCCGTCGGCGAGGCCGCCGACCTGCTCGCCGGCATCGAGCTCACCGACCGGCAGAAGATGATCGCCGAGCGGGTGCTCAAGGAGATCAACGCCCGGCTGAAGTTCCTGCTCGACGTCGGGCTCGACTACCTCTCCCTGGATCGCCCGGCCGGCACCCTCTCCGGCGGCGAGGCGCAGCGCATCCGGCTCGCCACCCAGATCGGCTCCGGCCTGGTCGGCGTGCTCTACGTGCTGGACGAGCCCTCCATCGGCCTGCACCAGCGGGACAACCACCGGCTCATCGAGACGCTGCTGCGGCTGCGCGGGCTGGGCAACACGCTGATCGTGGTCGAGCACGACGAGGACACCATCCGGGTCGCGGACTGGATCGTCGACATCGGCCCGGGCGCCGGCGAGCACGGCGGCAAGATCGTGCACAGCGGGTCGGTGCCGGCCCTGCTGGAGAACGAGGAGTCGATCACCGGGGCCTACCTGTCGGGGCGCAAGGCGATCCCGACGCCGGCCGTCCGCCGGCCCCAGACCCCGGGCCGCGAGCTGGTGGTGCACGGGGCGCGCGAGCACAACCTGCGCAACCTCACCGTGGGCTTCCCGCTCGGCCAGCTCATCGCGGTCACCGGGGTCAGCGGCTCCGGCAAGTCGACGCTGGTCAACGACATCCTGCACGCGGTGCTGGCCAACCAGATCAACGGCGCCCGGCTGGTCCCCGGCCGGCACACCCGCATCACCGGCCTGGAGCACGTCGACAAGGTCGTCGGCGTCGACCAGTCGCCGATCGGCCGCACCCCGCGCTCCAACCCGGCCACCTACACCGGGGTCTGGGACCACATCCGCAAGCTCTTCGCGGAGACCACGGAGGCCAAGGTCCGGGGGTACGGCCCGGGCCGGTTCTCGTTCAACGTCAAGGGCGGCCGCTGCGAGGCGTGCTCCGGCGACGGCACCATCAAGATCGAGATGAACTTCCTCCCGGACGTCTACGTCCCCTGCGAGGTCTGCAAGGGCGCCCGCTACAACCGGGAGACCCTGGAGGTGCACTACAAGGGCCGGACGGTCGCCGAGGTCCTGGACATGCCGATCGAGGAGGCGGCCGAGTTCTTCTCCGCCATCCCGGCCATCCACCGGCACCTCAAGACGCTTGTCGACGTGGGCCTCGGCTACGTACGTCTCGGCCAGCCCGCGCCGACGCTGTCCGGCGGCGAGGCGCAGCGCGTCAAGCTCGCCTCCGAGCTGCAGAAGCGCTCCACCGGCCGCACGGTCTACGTGCTCGACGAGCCCACCACCGGCCTGCACTTCGAGGACATCCGCAAGCTGCTCATGGTGCTGGAGGGCCTGGTCGAGAAGGGCAACACCGTGATCACGATCGAGCACAACCTCGACGTGATCAAGTCCGCCGACTGGATCATCGACATGGGCCCGGAGGGCGGCCACCGGGGCGGCACGGTGCTCGCCACCGGCACGCCGGAGGAGGTCGCCGAGGTGCCGGAGAGCCACACCGGCCAGTTCCTGCGGCCGATCCTCAAGCTCGACGGCGCGGCCAAGGGCGCCAAGGCGGCCACCACCCGGGCGGCCAAGGCCAACGGCGCCGCGGCGAAGCCCCGCACCCGCAGGGTGCCGGCGGGGGCGCGCTGAGTGACGGGTACGACGGGCGGGCCGGCCACGGCCCGCCCGTTTCGGATATCCATTTCGTGACGCGTCAGTATGAACCGTGCGCCAGAGTGATCCGTGTCGTGAAGTGAGGCCATCGGATCACGACGGGTGGCGGCAGCCGAGAGAGAGGCCGGACATGAGTGACGACGAGGTGCTGACCGGGCCGGGGAGGCAGACTCGCCGGACCCTGCTGGCGGGCGCCGGCGCGGTCGGGGCGGCCGTGGTGCTGACCGCCTGCGGTGACGACGCCGGCGACACGGCCGGCGGCCCGGCCCCCACCAGCGCCGGCCCTCCCGGCGCCACCAACGCCGGCGACCCCGAGGGCGGCGACCGGGACAGCAAGGGCCCGCTCGCCCGGACCACCGACATCCCGGTCGGCGGCGGGGCGGTCTTCGCCAGCCAGGGTGTCGTGATCACCCAGCCCGAGGCCGGCCAGTTCAAGGCCTTCGACCCGATCTGCACCCACCAGGGCTGCCCGGTGTCGAGCGTCGACGGCGGCACCATCAACTGCACCTGCCACAACAGCCGGTTCTCCATCACCGACGGCTCGGTGAAGCAGGGTCCGGCGACCAAGCCGCTCGCGCCGAAGAACATCAAGGTCACCGGCGAGCAGATCACCCTGGCCTGATCGTCCCGCCGCGTCCCCCGCCCGCCCGACCGGGGGCGGGGGACGCGCGGCGACGGCCGGTTGTCGGGGGCGCGGACTACGCTTGGCGCGTGGCTGACCCCTCGACCTACCGTCCCGCACCCGGCACCATCCCGGAGTCGCCAGGGGTCTACCGCTTCCGCGACGGCACCGGCCGGGTGATCTATGTCGGCAAGGCGCGCAACCTGCGCAGCCGGCTCAACTCCTACTTCGCCGACCCGGTCAACCTGCACCAGCGCACACGGCAGATGGTCTTCACCGCCGAGTCGGTGGACTGGATCACGGTGGCCACCGAGGTCGAGGCGCTCCAGCAGGAATACACCTGGATCAAGCAGTACGACCCGCGGTTCAACGTCCGCTACCGCGACGACAAGTCGTACCCCTACCTGGCGGTGACCCTCGACGAGGAATACCCGCGGTTGCAGGTGATGCGCGGCGCCAAGCGCAAGGGGGTGCGCTACTTCGGGCCGTACTCGCACGCCTGGGCCATCCGCGAGACGCTGGACCTGCTGCTCCGCGTCTTCCCGGCGCGGACCTGCTCCTCCGGGGTGTTCAAGCGCGCCGGCCAGGTCGGGCGGCCGTGCCTGCTCGGCTACATCGGCAAGTGCTCCGCGCCCTGCGTCGGCAGCGTCACGGCCGAGGGGCACCGGGAGATCGTCAACGGCTTCTGCGACTTCATGGCAGGCCGCACCGACACCATGGTGCGGCGGCTGGAGAAGGAGATGCTGGAGGCCAGCGAACAGCTCGAGTTCGAGCGGGCCGCCCGACTCCGCGACGACGTGGCGGCGCTGCGCCGGGCCATGGAGAAGCAGACAGTGGTGCTCGGCGACGGCACCGACGCCGACGTGGTGGCCTTCGCCGACGACCCCCTCGAAGCCGCGGTCCAGGTCTTCCACGTCCGCGACGGCCGGGTCCGCGGCCAGCGCGGCTGGGTGGTGGAGAAGACCGAGGAGCTGACCACCGGCGACCTGGTGCACCACTTCTGCACGCAGGTCTACGGCGGCGAGCAGGGCGAGGCCGACGTGCCACGCGAGCTGCTCGTCCCCGAGCTGCCCGGCGACGTCGACGCGCTCGCCGACTGGCTGTCCACCCGGCGGGGCAGCCGGGTGTCGCTGCGGGTGCCGCAGCGCGGCGACAAGCGCTCGCTGCTGGAGACCGTCGAGCGCAACGCCAAGGACGCGCTCGCCCGGCACAAGCTCAAGCGGGCCGGTGACCTCACCACCCGCAGCCAGGCCCTCGACGAGATCGCCGAATCGCTCGGCATGCGCACCTCCCCGCTGCGCATCGAGTGCTTCGACGTGTCGCAGATCCAGGGCACCGACGTGGTGGCCAGCATGGTCGTCTTCGAGGACGGCCTGCCCCGCAAGAGCGAGTACCGCCGGTTCATCGTGCGCGGGGCCACCGACGACCTCTCCGCCATGTCCGAGGTGCTGCGGCGGCGCTTCGCCCGCTACCTCGACGCCCGCGCCGAGACCGGGGAGATCGGCGAGGAGACCGCCGGCGATCCGGACCGGCCCGGCATCGACCCGACCACCGGGCGGCCGCGCAAGTTCGCCTACCCGCCGCAGCTGGTCGTGGTCGACGGCGGCCCGCCGCAGGTGGCGGCCGCCGCGCAGGCCCTCGCCGAGCTGGGCATCGACGACGTGGCGCTCTGCGGGCTGGCCAAGCGGCTGGAGGAGGTCTGGCTGCCCGACGACGAGTTCCCGGTCATCCTGCCGCGCACCTCCGAGGCGCTCTACCTGCTCCAGCGGGTCCGCGACGAGGCGCACCGCTTCGCCATCACGTTCCACCGCCAGCGGCGCTCGAAGCGGATGACCGAGTCGGCGCTGGACAACGTGCCCGGCCTCGGCGAGGTCCGCCGCAAGGCCCTGCTGCGGCACTTCGGCTCGCTGAAGCGGCTCAGCGCGGCGACGGTCGAGGAGATCACCGAGGTGCCGGGGGTGGGCAAGCGGACCGCCGAGGCGATCCTGGCCGCCCTCGACGACGGCGCCCAACACACCCCCACCGCCTGACCCGCTCGCGGGTGTCCCCACCCGTCGGCCTTCCGTCCGCGCCCGCCGGTCCGCTCTGTGCCAGCTCGGGCCACCGGCACCACCCTCGGCGGTTCGACCGCTGCGCGGTGCCCGGTGCGGGGCACTCGCGCGGATCTTGGCGACCTGCCGTTCGGTGCGAACGGTAACTCGCCAAGATCCGGGTGTCCGGTTGATGTCGGTCCGGGTGCGGAGGCGTCCGCAGGTTCTGGGCCGGTGTGGGGGCGTCGGCTTGTGGCTGTGGCGGCCGGCGTCGGTTGTGTGGGCGGCTGAGAACTTGATGGCGTGAACGGATCGGCGCGGTGGCTTGGTGACGTGTCCTGGTCGGTTGCCTGTCGAGCCGACGTCGGGATCGACCTGACGGCGAGCGCGGTCCGGCGTGCCCCGCCATGCCCTGTCGGTGGAGTCGGGCAACCATCCAAGCACCGTGCGCGGCATATGTCGGCCTCGCACCGTTCCGCCTATGCCGACGGACCGGCGCCGGGCAGCCACCGGCGCCCCGAATGGCGCCGGGCAGTCACGGGGCGCCCCGCATGCCCGGTCAAGAGGATCCACGCCAGCTCAGAGAGGGAGTGCGCCAGTTCGGTGAGGTGGGGGACGTCCGGTGGAGGAGGGTGCGCCACCGGGTCAAGCTGGGGGCCGAGCCAGGAGGGGAGTGTGTGCGGGTACGGGGGCTTCCGTCGGCCTGGCGGTGGCTCGTCGCCCGCGCGCCTCGGTCGTCGGGCTGCGCCGGCTGGGGCGGATGTCGGGTTCTGGAGGCGGACTTCGGGCCGTGATGTCCGGTTCATGCCTGGCTGTCGGGTGGTCGGCGCCACCGTGGCGGCGGAATCATGCCGGGGGTGGGGTCGTTGTACATGGCAGACCGCGCAGCAGCCCGCCCCCGGGCGACGGCGACCGCCGGTCGGAATGACCGGCCCCCACCGGTCGTTACATCCCCCGGACCGCGCAGGTCCGAGCCGGCGAGCCGCGGGGAATGACCTCCCGGCCCCGGTCGTTACATACCCGGACCCCGCACCACCGGTCCGAGCCGGCGAGCCAGGGAATCACCCGCGGCCCCCGGTCGTTACACCACCCGGACCGCGCACCACCGGTCCGCACCGGCCAGCCAGGGAATCATCCCCCGGCGCCGGTGGTTACATCCCCCCGGGACATCGGGTCAGGGTCGAGGGAATCGCTTCCCCACCGCCGATGGTTACACCCCCGGACCGCCCGAGCAGGTCACCCCCGATCGCCGGGCACCCACAGCTTTTCCAGCGGCACCCGCACCCCCTGCGTGTGCTGCTCACCCCCGACAGAGAGGCACTCATCATGCGTACCGATCTGCTGCGTAAGACCGTTCTGACCGCTGCCGGCTTCGCCGCCACCGCCGGTGGGATCGCCGGCCCCGCGATCGCCGCCCACGCCGCCGAGGCCAAGCCCGCCTCGCAGGTGAGCACCGACCGTAAGGGTCACGGCGAGCGGGAGCTGGACGTCCGCTACGAGGCCCAGCCGAACTTCTACTACTGCGGCCCCGCCGCCGCCCGTAACGCCATCTCGGTGCTCGGCAAGAACATCGACGTCGACGCCATGGCCAAGGAGATGGGCACCACCGAGAACGGCACCAACAGCATCAACGACATCACCCCGGTGCTGAACAAGGAGACCGGCAAGCACTACCGGTCGGTGGAGATCCGCGACGGCAAGGCCGACGACAAGCAGACCGACACCCTGCGGGCTGACATCGTGCGGACCGTGGACGACGGCCGCGCCGTGGTCGCCAACATCGCCGGCACCGCCACCGACACCGACGGCAACACCCACTCCTTCGAAGGCGGCCACTACATCAGCGTCGTCGGCTACCAGAACGACGGCCACACCGTGACCATCGCCGACAGCGCCAACCCGAACACCGCCTCCTACCGGATCAGCGTGGACAACCTCGCCGACTGGATCGCCACCCGCGGCTACTCGGCCTCCTGACCGGCTATCCGCTGACAGGAGCGAGCACGGAGGGCCGGCCCCCACAAGGGGCCGGCCCTTCGTCGTGCCTGCGGACCGTGTCTCAGGACTCGGCGAGCACGCCGAGGATCCCCTCGCCGTACTTGGCCAGCTTGTTGTCGCCGACGCCGCTGATCCGGGACAGCTCGGCCAGCGAGGTGGGCGCCTCGGTGGCGATCTGCCGCAGGGTGGCGTCGTGGAAGATGACGTACGCCGGGACGCCCTGTTCCTTGGCGGTGGCCGCCCGCCAGGCGCGGAGTCGCTCGAACACCGGGACGGCGGCCGGTGCGAGGTCGGCCACCACGGTGGCCGCGCCCCGGGGCTTGGCGGACCGGCCGGTCGCGGGGCGCTCGGGCTCCCGCCGCATGGTGACCGTGCGCCGGCGGCCCAGCACCTCGGCGCTCGCCTCGGTGAGGGCCAGCGTGCCGTAGTCGCCCTCGACGGCGAGCAGGCCCTCGGCCAGCAGTTGCCGCACCACGCCCCGCCACTCGGCCTCGCGCAGGTCGGTGCCGATGCCGAAGGTGCTCAGCGAGTCGTGGCCGTGCTGGTCGATCTTGTCGGTGTGCCTGCCGAGGAGGATGTCCACGCAGTGGCCGGCGCCGAACCGCTGGTGGCGTTCGCGGTCGAGCCGGTAGACGGTGGAGAGCAGCTTCTGCGCGGCGACCGTGCCGTCCCAGGACTCCGGCGGCTCCAGGCAGGTGTCGCAGTTGCCGCAGTTGGGCGTGCCGCTCTCGCCGAAGTATTCGAGGAGTTGCGCGCGGCGGCAGCGCACCGTCTCGCAGAGCGCCAGCATGGCGTCGAGGTGGGCGGCGAGGTTGCGCCGGTGGGCCAGGTCGCCCTCCGAGGTCTCGATCATCTTGCGTTGCTGCACGACGTCCTGGAGCCCGTACGCCAGCCAGGCCGTCGACGGCAGCCCGTCGCGCCCGGCGCGGCCGGTCTCCTGGTAGTAGCCCTCCACCGACTTGGGCAGGTCGAGGTGGGCGACGAAGCGGACGTCGGGCTTGTCGATGCCCATGCCGAAGGCGATGGTGGCGACCATGACGAGGCCGTCCTCGCGCAGGAACCGCTGCTGGTTGGCCGCCCGGGTCGCCGCGTCGAGCCCGGCGTGGTAGGGCAGCGCCGCGACCCCGTTGGCGACGAGGAACTCGGCGGTCTTCTCCACCGAGGCGCGGGACAGGCAGTAGACGATGCCGGCGTCGCCCGGGTGCTCGTCGCGCAGCAGGGCGAGCAGCTGCTTGCGCGGCTCCCGCTTGGGCACGATCCGGTACTGGATGTTGGGCCGGTCGAAGCTGGCCACGAAGTGCCGGGCGTCGGTGAGCTTGAGCCGGGTGGCGATCTCCGCGCGGGTGGCCTGGGTGGCGGTGGCGGTCAGCGCGATCCGCGGCACCCCCGGCCAGCGCTCGTGCAGCATCGACAGGTTGAGGTAGTCGGGGCGGAAGTCGTGGCCCCACTGGGAGACGCAGTGCGCCTCGTCGATCGCGAACAGCCCGATCCGCCCGCGCTCCAGCAGGGCGAGCGTGGCGCGCGTCGCGAGGGCCTCCGGGGCGAGGTAGAGCAGGTCGAGCTCGCCGGCGAGGAACGCCGCCTCGACCCGCCGCCGCTCGGCGAGATCCTGGGTCGAGTTGAGGAACCCGGCCCGGACGCCGACGGCGGTCAGCGCGTCCACCTGGTCCTGCATGAGCGCGATCAGCGGCGAGACGACCACCGCCACGCCGTCGCGGACCAGCGCCGGGATCTGGTAGCAGAGCGACTTGCCGCCCCCGGTCGGCATGAGGACGAGCGCGTCGCCGCCGGACACCACGTGCTCGACGACCTCGTGCTGGAAGCCGCGGAAGGCGTCGTAGCCGAAGACGCGGCGCAGCACCCGCAGCGCGTCCTCGGTCCGCTGATCGGTGGGGGAGACCATCCGCGCAGTCTACGAGCGTCCGCCGACACCGCCCCGCCCCGAACGGGCGTGTGGCGGCAACCGACGGCGGCGACCGGACCTCCGCGACGCGGCGACCGGGCCCATCTCGGGCGGCAGCCGGACCTTGACAAAACGGACAAGCACCTGTTCCGGTCGTCACCCCGTGGAATCCCGGGCGGGGTCGCAGCCGTTAGAGTCGCTGACTGACCACGCGCGGCCGACCGGCCGCGGCGCCACGGCTGGGGGTACGGGTGAGCGAGGCGCGGACGGCGGGAGACCTGGTGCCGACCAACGGGGAGACAGCCCTCGGGCGGCCGGCGCCGGCCGAGGCGGACACGAGCCTGGTGGTGGTGACCGGCCTGTCCGGCGGTGGCCGCAGCACCGTGGCCCGGGCGTTGGAGAACGTCGGCTACTACGTGGTGGACAACCTGCCCCAGGCGCTCATGCTGGACATGGCCGAGCTGGCCTTCAAGGCCGGCGGCGCGGCCCGGCGTACGGCGATGGTGCTGGACGTCCGCTCCCGGGCCTTCTCCACCGACCTGGCCGGGGCGATCCGGGAGCTGCGCGAGCGCGGCTTCCAGCCCCGGGTGGTCTTCGTCGACGCCGACGACGAGGTGCTGATCCGCCGTTTCGAGAGCGTCCGCCGCTCGCACCCGCTCCAGGGTGACGGGCGGCTGGCCGACGGGATCGCGGTCGAGCGGGCGCTGCTGGAGGAGGCCCGGGACCAGGCCGACGTGATCATCGACACCAGCCACCTGAACGTGAACCAGCTCCGCCGCCGCGTCGAGGAACTGTTCGGCGGGGAGGACTCGCGCCGGCTGCGGATCACCGTGCTCTCCTTCGGCTTCAAGTACGGCCTGCCGCCGGACGCCGACTTCGTGATGGACGCCCGGTTCCTGCCGAACCCCTACTGGGTGCCGGAGCTGCGCGAGCACACCGGGCGCGAGGAGGCGGTCAGCGCGTACGTGCTGGGCCAGGAGGGCGCGGACGCCTTCGTGGCCGGGTACGCGGACCTGGTCAACGCCACCACCGCCGGTTTCGAGCGGGAGGGCAAGCGCTACCTGACCGTGGCCGTGGGCTGCACCGGCGGCAAGCACCGCAGCGTGGCGATCGCCGAGGAGCTGGCCGCCCGGCTGCGTCGCTCCGGCATCGCCGCCAACCCCCAGCACCGGGACCTGGGGCGGGAATGAACCCGACGAGGGTGGTCGCCTTCGGCGGCGGGCACGGGCTGTCGGCGTCGCTGCGGGCGCTGCGGCACTGCGTACCCGGACTGGATCTGGACATCACCGCGGTGGTCACGGTCGGCGACGACGGCGGCTCCAGCGGGCGGCTGCGCGCGGAGCGCGGCGGCCTCCCGCCGGGCGACCTGCGGCAGGCACTCGTGGCCCTGGCCGGCGACCACCCGGCCACCCGGCGCAGCGCGGCGCTGTTCCAGCACCGCTTCGCCGCGGCCGGGGGCGGCCCCGGCGGCGCCGACCCGCTCGCCGGCCACGCGGTCGGCAACCTCCTGCTGCACGGGCTGACCGAGCTGCTCGGCGACCCGGTGGTGGCCCTCGACCACGCGGGCGCGATGCTCGGCGCGGTCGGCCGGGTGCTGCCGATGTCCCGGCAGCCGGTCGGCATCGAGGCCCGGGTGCGCGGCGCCGACCCGGACCGCCCCGACGAGGTCCGCACGGTGCGCGGCCAGCACCAGGTGGCGGTCACCTCCGGCACGGTCGAGTCGCTGCGGCTGACGCCGGCCGCGCCGGCCGCCTGCGCCGAGGCGGTGACCGCGGTGCGCGCCGCCGACTGGTTGATCTTCGGGCCGGGCAGCTGGTACACCAGCGTGCTGCCGCACCTGCTGGTGCCCGGCCTGGCCGACGCGATCGTCTCCAGCCAGGCCCGTCGGCTGGTGACCCTCAACCTGGTGGCCGAGAAGGAGACCCTCGGCCTCTCCCTGCCCGACCATCTGGACACTCTCCGGCGCTATCTGCCCGAGTTGAAGGTGGACATGGTGCTTGCCGATTCCACGGCGGTGGGTGATCCCGTGGCGGTCGAACGTGCGGCAGAATCGCTGGGTGCCCGGCTGGTCCTCGCTCCCGTCGCCGTCACCGACGGCACGCCCCGTCATGATCCGGCCGCCCTGGGCGCCGCGTTGGTGCCTGTCCTGGGCGCCGATCGTTAGACACGTACGTAATCACCGGCGACACGCCGGAACCCGGTCCGTGAGGGGGCGCGCAACATGGCGATGACGGCTGCGGTCAAGGACGAGCTGAGTCGGGTCGACGTGCCCAAGCCCTGCTGCCGGCGGGCGGAGATGGCGGCCCTGCTCCGGTTCGCCGGTGGGCTGCACATCGTGTCGGGCCGCGTCGTGGTCGAGGCGGAGCTGGACACCGGCGCGGTGGCCCGGCGGCTCCGCCGGGAGATCGCCGAGGTCTACGGCTACCCGAGTGAGATCCACGTGCTGGCCTCCGGCGGCCTGCGCAAGGGCAGCCACTTCATCGTGCGGGTGGTGAAGGACGGCGAGGCCCTCGCCCGGCAGACCGGCCTGCTGGACGTCCGCGGCCGTCCGGTGCGGGGCCTGCCCCCGCACGTGGTGGCCGCCAACGTCTGCTGCGCGGTCTCCGCCTGGCGGGGCGCGTTCATGGCGCACGGCTCGCTCACCGAGCCGGGCCGGTCCAGCGCACTGGAGATCACCTGCCCCGGCCCGGAGTCCGCGCTGGCCCTGGTCGGCGCCGCCCGCCGGATCGGCATCACCGCCAAGAACCGCGAGGTGCGCGGGGTGGACCGGGTGGTGGTCAAGGACGGCGACGCGATCGCCGCGCTGCTCACCCGGATCGGCGCCCACAGCAGCGTGCTGGCGTGGGAGGAGCGGCGGGTGCGCCGCGAGGTGCGGGCGACCGCCAACCGGCTGGCCAACTTCGACGACGCCAACCTGCGCCGCTCGGCCCGTGCCGCGGTGGCCGCCGCCGCCCGGGTCACCCGCGCGCTGGAGATCCTCGCCGACGACGCCCCCAACCACCTGACCTCGGCCGGCCGGCTGCGGCTGGAGCACCGGCAGGCCTCCCTGGAGGAGCTGGGCGCGCTGGCCGAGCCGCCGCTGACCAAGGACGCGATCGCCGGCCGGATCCGCCGGCTGCTCGCGCTCGCCGACAAGCGGGCGCGCGACCTGGGCATCCCGGATACCGAAGCGGCCGTCACGCCCGACATGCTCGTGGTCTGATAGGAGCGGTGAGGCGTCGGGTTGCGAGGGGGTCACCACCCGCCGCAGCGCGGCGGCGCGCGCTCGGATAAGGTCGCTGCGTACGGCAAGGGGGCCGGCAAAAGGCACCCCTCACCGTGCTCACCGCCTCGGGCGGTCTGGTCCCTGGGACCGCGGCGGGGTGGCCGAGATGAACCGTCAACGGCCGGCTCCACCGGTCGGCGAACAATCTCCGCCGGCCGGGGTTCGACGCCGGCGGACCAGAACGCGAGGAGATGGGCCTGTGACCATCCGGGTTGGCATCAACGGCTTCGGCCGGATCGGCCGCAACTTCTTCCGGGCAGTGCTGGCGTCCGGCGCTGACATCGAGGTCGTGGCGGTCAACGACCTGACCGACAACGCGACGCTCGCCCACCTTGTCAAGTACGACAGCATCCTGGGTCGCCTCCCGCACGAGGTGAAGGCCACCGCCGACGAGATCACCGTGGGTGGCAAGACCATCAAGGCGTACGCCGAGAAGGACCCGGCCAAGCTGCCGTGGGGCGAGGTCGGCGCCGACGTCGTCATCGAGTCCACCGGTTTCTTCACCGACGCCACCAAGGCGAAGGCGCACGTCGACGGCGGGGCCAAGAAGGTCATCATCTCCGCCCCGGCGAAGAACGAGGACGTCACCGTGGTCATGGGCGTCAACCAGGACCAGTACGACCCGGCCAAGCACACGATCATTTCGAACGCCTCCTGCACCACCAACTGCCTCGCCCCGATGGCCAAGGTGCTGCACGACACGTTCGGCATCCAGCAGGGTCTGATGACCACCATCCACGCGTACACGCAGGACCAGAACCTGCAGGACGCGCCGCACAAGGACCTGCGCCGCGCCCGGGCCGCCGCGCTCAACATCGTGCCCACCTCGACCGGCGCCGCGAAGGCGATCGGCCTGGTCCTGCCGGACCTCAAGGGCAAGCTGGACGGCTACGCGCTGCGCGTGCCGATCCCGACCGGCTCCGTCACCGACCTGACCGTCACGGTCGGCCGGGAGACCACGGTGGACGAGGTCAACGCCGCGCTCAAGGCCGCCGCGGACGGCCCGCTCAAGGGCATCCTGCTCTACAACGAGGACCCGATCGTCTCCTCGGACATCGTCACCGATCCGGCGTCGTGCATCTTCGACGCGCCGCTGACCAAGGTGATCGGCAACCAGGTCAAGGTCGTCGGCTGGTACGACAACGAGTGGGGCTACTCGAACCGCCTGGTCGACCTGGTCAAGCTGGTGGGTTCGTCGCTGTGAGCATCCGCAACCTCGACGACCTGCTCGACGAGGGGGTGTCGGGTCGGCGCGTGCTGGTGCGCGCCGACCTGAACGTCCCGCTCGACAAGCAGAGCGGCGAGATCACCGACGACGGCCGGATCCGGGCCGTGCTGCCGACCCTGAGCGCGCTGGTCCAGGCCGGCGCCAAGGTGGTCGTCTGCTCGCACCTGGGCCGCCCGAAGGGCGCGCCGGACCCGCAGTTCAGCCTCCGCCCGGTGGCCGGGCGGCTCGGTGAGCTGCTCGGCGCGCCGGTGCACTTCGCCGACGACACCGTCGGCGACTCGGCCCGTTCCACGGTGGACGGCCTGGCCGACGGCCAGGTAGCCCTGCTGGAGAACCTGCGTTTCAACAAGGGTGAGACCAGCAAGGACGACGCCGAGCGGGGCGCCTTCGCCGACCAGCTCGCCGCCTTCGGCGAGGCGTACGTGGACGACGCCTTCGGCGCGGTGCACCGCAAGCACGCGAGCGTCTTCGACGTGCCGGCCCGGCTGCCGCACGTCGCCGGCCGCCTCGTGCTGCGCGAGGTGGAGGTGCTCAGCAAGCTCACCGGCGACCCGGAGCGGCCGTACGTGGTGGTGCTGGGCGGCTCCAAGGTCTCCGACAAGCTGGCGGTGATCGAGGCGCTGCTGCCCACGGTCGACCGGCTGCTCATCGGCGGCGGGATGTGCTTCACCTTCCTCAAGGCCCAGGGCCACGAGGTGGGCACCTCGCTGCTGGAGGAGGAGATGGTCGAGACCTGCCGCAACCTGCTGGAGCGGTCCGGCGGCAAGATCATGCTTCCGGTCGACGTGGTGGCCGCGGACGCGTTCGCGCCCGACGCCGCGCACGACACCGTGCCGGCCGACGGCATCCCGAGCCACCGGCTGGGGCTGGACATCGGCCCCGAGACGGTGGCCGGCTTCACCGCCGCGCTGTCCCAGGCGAAGACGATCTTCTGGAACGGCCCGATGGGTGTGTTCGAGATGGCCGCGTTCGCGAGCGGCACCCGGGGGATCGCCGAGGCGATCACCAAGACCGACGCGTTCAGCGTGGTCGGCGGCGGCGACTCGGCCGCGGCGGTGCGGGCGCTCGGGCTGGACGAGTCGTCGTTCGGGCACATCTCCACCGGCGGCGGCGCCTCCCTGGAATACCTCGAGGGCAAGACCCTCCCCGGCATCGCGGCCCTGGAGAGCTGAATGGCGAGCACCCCCCGCCGGCCGCTGATGGCCGGCAACTGGAAGATGAATTTGAACCACCTCGAGGCCAACCTGCTGGTGCAGAAGCTGGCCGCGAGCCTCAACGAGAAGCAGCTCACCGAGGTCGAGACGGTGGTCCTGCCGCCCTTCACCGACCTGCGCACCGTGCAGACCGCGGTGGACGGCGACAAGCTGCTGATCGGCTACGGCGCGCAGGACCTGTCGCCGTTCCAGTCGGGCGCGTACACCGGGGACATCTCCGGGGCGATGCTCGCCAAGCTGGGTTGCACCTACGTGGTGGTCGGCCACTCCGAGCGGCGGCAGTACCACCACGAGGACGACGCCCTGGTCAACGCCAAGGTGGCCGCCGCGCTGGCGAACGGGCTGACCCCGATCCTGTGTATCGGCGAGGGGCTGGAGATCCGCGAGCAGCTCCGGCACGTGCCGCACTGCTGCGACCAGCTCGACGGGGCGCTGAAGGGGCTCACGGCGGAGCAGGTCACCAAGGTCGTCGTGGCGTACGAGCCGGTCTGGGCGATCGGCACCGGCAAGACGGCGACCCCGGAGGACGCCCAGGAGGTCTGCGGGGAGGTGCGCAAGCGCCTGGTGGAGACCTTCGGCCAGGACACCGCGGACCAGGTCCGGATCCTCTACGGCGGGTCGGTGAAGTCGTCGAACGTGGCGGCGACCATGGCCCAGCCGGACGTGGACGGGGCCCTGGTCGGGGGCGCCAGCCTGGACGCCGAGGAATTCGCGCAGATCTGCCGGTTCCCGGAGCACATCGCCCGCTGATCGCTCGCTATCCTTGACGCTGCCCGCCCACCGGTCGGTGCCGCTGTGCCCGTCAGGACCGGGCAGTGATCGCAACGAGAGGATTGACCCCCGCCATGCCGATCTGGTTCGCCTACACGATGATCGTGTTGCTGGTCATCACGAGCATCCTGCTCACCCTGCTGATCCTCCTGCACCGTGGTAAGGGCGGCGGGTTGTCGAGCATGTTCGGCGGCGGCGTCAGCTCCAGCCTGGCCGGTTCCTCGGTGGCCGAGAAGAACCTCGACCGCTACACCGTTCTGGTGGGGATCATCTGGTTCGCGTGCATCGTCGGAATCGGGCTCTGGCTCCGGCTCCAGACGGGCAGCGGCGCCTGAGCGAGCGCTCCGAGTCGTACAATCTGCGCGCGGTCCGTTACGGACCGCGCGCAGTTTGTTTCTCCGCGCGTCGCCCGCCGCCCACCCCCGAAGGCGGCGGTCCCCTCCGACGACAGGAGCGAGCAGCCGTGTCCAGTGGCAACGTCATCCGCGGCACCCGGATCGGGTCCGCCCCCGAGCGGTTCGAGCAGCGCATCGAGCCGGCGCCCCGCCGGCCGGTCACCTACTGGTGCGCGAACGACCACCGCGTCCGGTTCCTCATCGCCGCCGAGGCGGAAGCCCCGGAGACCTGGGACTGCCCGCGGTGCGGGGAGCCGGCCGGCCCCGACCGGGGCAACCCGCCCGGCCCGGTCCAGGCCGAGCCCTACAAGACCCACCTGGCGTACGTGCAGGAGCGGCGCACCCCGGAGCAGGGTGAGGCGCTGCTCGCCGAGGCCCTGGAGACGCTGCGCCGGCGGCGCGGCGGGACCTGAGCACGCGGGAGCCCCGACCCGCCCGGGCCGGGGCTCCGCCGTCGTTCAGCGCAGGCTGCGCAGCCGGGGCGGCACGTTCGCCGCCGCGGAGCGGTCCAGCAGCCACAGCGTCCGGGACACCCCGCGGACGCCGGCCGCCGGCAGCTGCACCGGCCCGGCCCCGGCCAGGGCCATCCCGACCGCCCGGGCCTTGTCCGCCCCGGCGGCCACCAGCCAGACCTCCTCGGCCGTGTTGATCGTCGGGAGGGTCAGCGTGGTGCGGACCGGCGGCGGCTTGGGGCTGCCGCGTACGGCGCTGACCGGGCGGTTGTCGTGGTGCACCGGGTGCTCGGGGAAGACCGAGGCGACGTGCCCGTCCTCGCCGACGCCGAGCATGAGCACGTCGAAGTGGGGGAGGGCGGCGGTCCCCGGCCGGGCGGCCCGGGCCAGTTCCTCCGCGTACCCGGCGGCGGCCGCCTCCGGGTCGTTGCCGGCCGGCCCGTCCGAGGCCGGCATCGGGTGGATGCGGGCCGGGTCCAGCGGGACCACGTCCAGCAGCGCCGCCCGGGCCTGGGTCTCGTTGCGCTCCGGGTCGCCGGCCGGGAGGAACCGCTCGTCGCCCCACCAGACGTCGACCCGGGACCAGTCGACGGCGTCCCGGGCCGGCAGCTGCGCCACCGCCCGGTACACCGCCGCGGCGATCCGCCCGCCGGTCAGCACCACCGACGCCTGACCGCGCTCGGCCTGCGCGTCGAGCAGCTTCACCACCAACCGGGCCGCGACCGCCTGCGCCAGCAGGTCGGGGTCGGCGTGTACGGCGACACTCGCCTCACTCATCCATCGTGCCTTCGTCCTCCGACCGCCCCGTGGCGGTCACCTGTGCGGTCCGGCCGCCGCGCGGCCGGTGGGTGCCGCTCACTCGTGGGCTGTCGCGCCGGCGTGTGCGGTGACCCCGGCCTCGGCCCGCTGGGCGGTCGCCGGATCCTTCCACACGTGCACCCGGTGGGCGGGCCGCTGCTCGAGCCCGGTGAGGCCGGCTGTCGCGCCGAGCGCCTCGGCGTAGACCTGGTCGGCGTCGAGCCGGCGCAGTTCCTCGGCCAGCTCGTCGCCGAGCGGCCGGCGGACCAGCGGCAGGGTCCGGTCCTCCTGGCCGCTCCGCCGGAAGATGGCCACGTTCTCGTCGCGGGTCAGCATCAGCTCGTCGCCGTTGGCGCAGCGCAGCTGCACCTCGCGCATCCGGGGGAAGTTGTCGGTGTGCTCCCAGACCGGGTCGATGCCGAGCCGGGCGGTCAGCCAGCCGCGCATGAGCGCCGCCGTCGGGTCGGTGCGCGGCGCCACCACGGTCGCCTCGGTGATCCGGGCCTGGGTGGTGTCGAACGCCCCGGCCACGAGGGTGCGCCACGGGGTGATCCGGGTCCAGGCCAGGTCGGTGTCGCCCGGGGCGTAGTCCGCGGCCCGCTGCCGCAGCGCGGCGATCGGGTCGGCGGCCTGCGCCGTGTCGGTGATCCGCCGGTCGGCCACGACACCGAGGAAGTCGGTGGCGATCTCGTCCGGCGGCTCGCCGTGCCACCACGTCACCACCGGCACGTCCGGCACCAGCAGCGGCATCACCACCGACTCGGCGTGCAGCGCGAGCCGGCCGTACATCCGGGTCACCACCGCCTCGCACGGGCCGAGCCGGCCGCCGACGACGATCTCCGCGTCCAGCCGGTTGCGGTCCCGCTCGACGTCGGAGCGGACCACCACGAGCAGCCGGCACGGGTGGGCGGCGGCCGCGATGGTCGCCGCCGCCTCCGCCTCCCGGACGCGCTTCTCGTCGACCACCACGATCAGCGTGAGCGCCATGCCGCTGGCCACCCCGCCCGCGCTGCGCCGCTCGGCGGCGAGCGCCTTGACCACCTCGTTCCCGGTGGTGTCCCACAAGCCGATCAACGGAACCTCCTGGTTCGCTCGCTGTGCTCGCTCACGCTCTCCGCCAGGACCGGCCCTCGCGGGCCAGCATCTCGTCGGCGGCCCGGGGGCCCCACTCGCCGGCCCGGTACGGCTCCGGCCTGGTGCCCGCCCAGGCGTGCTCCAGCGGGTCCACGACCTGCCAGCTCTGCTCCACCTCGGCCGCGTCCGGGAACAGCGTCCGGTCACCGATGAGCACGTCCAGCACCAGCCGCTCGTACGCCTCGGGGCTGGACTCGGTGAACGCCTCGCCGTACTGGAAGTCCATCGCGATGTCGCGGACCTCCATGGTCGTGCCCGGCACCTTGGAGCCGAACTTCAGCACCACGCCCTCGTCGGGCTGGACCCGGATGACGAGCTGGTTGGGGCCGAGCGACTCCATGTCGGCGGGGTTGAACGGCAGGTGCGGCGCCGTCTTGAACACGATGGCCACCTCGGTGACCCGCCGGGGCAGCCGCTTGCCGGCCCGGATGTAGAACGGCACCCCGGCCCAGCGGCGGTTCTGGATGCCCAGCTTCACGGCCACGTACGTCTCGGTGGTGGAGTCCGCCGGGACGCCCTCCTCGTCGAGGTAGCCGACGGCGCGTTCGCCGCCCACCCAGCCGGGCAGGTACTGGCCGCGGACGGTGTCCCGGGAGACGTCCTTCGGCACCGTGATGGCCTTGAGCACCTTGAGCTTCTCGGTGCGGATCTCGTCGGCGTCGAAGCTGGTCGGCTCCTCCATGGCCACCAGGGCGAGCAGCTGGAGCAGGTGGTTCTGGAGCACGTCCCGGGCGGTGCCAACCGAGTCGTAGAACGCCGCCCGGGTGCCGATGCCGACGTCCTCGGCCATGGTGATCTGCACCGAGTCGACGTACTTGGAGTTCCAGAGCGGCTCGAACAGGTTGTTGGCGAAGCGCAGGGCCAGGATGTTCTGGACCGTCTCCTTGCCCAGGTAGTGGTCGATCCGGAAGACGTCCTGGCTGGTGAAGACGTCGTCGACCAGGTCGTTGAGCGACTTCGCCGAGGGCAGGTCGTTGCCGAACGGCTTCTCCACCACCACGCGGCGCCAGCCGCCGGACTTGGCGTTGTCCGCCATGCCGGTGCGGGCGAGCTGCTTGAGCACCACGGGGAAGGCCGCCGGGGGGATGGAGAAGTAGAAGGCGGCGTTGCCCGGGATGCCGTGGGTGTCGCGCAGCTCGTCGAGGGTGGCGGCGAGGTGGTCGAAGGCGGCGTCGTCGTCGAACGAGCCGCCGACGAACTTGATGTTGCCGGCGAGCCGGGCCCAGACCTCCTCCCGCCAGGGTGTGCGGGCGTGCTTCTTGGCCGCGTCGTGGGCCAGCCCCTCGAAGTCGCCGTCGCCCCAGTCGCGCCGGGCGAAGCCCAGGACCACGAAACCGGGCGGCAGCAGCCCCCGGTTCGCCAGGTCGTAGACCGCCGGCAGGAGCTTCTTCTTGGCCAGGTCGCCGGTCACCCCGAAGATCACCAGAGCGCACGGCTCCGGGATCCGTGGCAGCCGGCGGTCCTGAGGATCGCGCAGCGGGTTCATGCCGCCTCCTCGCTCCGCCGATGTCACGTCATTCATCGTCACGTCAATGTCCGTCCGGCCGCGTCCAGTAGCTGGGCGACGCCCGCCGCCCGCTCGGTCAGGTGCAGGCGCAGCACCGGCCGCCCGCGACCGGCGAGGGCCCGCCGGTCGCCGGCGGCCTGGGCCGCCTGAAGGTCTCCGAAGGTGTACGGGCGGCCGGGCACCGGCAGGTCGTCGGTGACCGCGCCGGTCACCTGGAGGTGACTGCCGGCCCGCGGGCCGCCCCTGTGGTACTGCCCGGTGGAGTGCAGGCAACGCGGCCCCCACCCGAAGGTGACCGGGCGCGCGGTCGCCCGCGCCAGCAGCGGGCGCAGCCCGGCCACCGCCGCGTCGCCCCACCGGTCGAGGTAGGCGGCCACCGCCAGGTAGCCGTCGTCGCCCAGCCCGGCGAGCAGCCAGGTCAGCGCGCCGGCCAGATCGGCGGGGGCGCCGGCCGGGGCGTACACCTCGATGGCGCCCTCGGTGGCCGCGGGCGACTCCGCCGGCGGGCCGGCGGCGAGCAGCCGCGCGGTGTGCTCCGTGCTCTCGGCGACGTCCGGCTGGCCGAACGGGTCGACGTCGAGCACGGCGGCGGCGAGCGCGGTGGCGTACTCCCAGGTGAGGAACTGGGCGCCGAGCGGGCCGTTGACCGCCACGTCGGCGGGGCCGGGCGCGACGCCCGGGCCGAGGGCCCCGCCGTAGCCCACGGTCAGCACGCCCGGCCCGGTGGCGCCGGGGGCGTCCGGGGATTCCGCCACGACCGGGAGGATGCCCTGGCCGGCCTTGCCGGTGGACTCGGCGAGCAGTTGCTCGGCCCAGTCGCCCAGCCCGTCGAGCCCGGTGCCGTCGGACACCAGCGCGACGGTGTCCCGGCCGGTGGTGGCCGCCGCGGCGAGCGCCGCCCCGAGGGCCAGGCCCGGGTTGTCCCGGTCCCGGTCGAGCGCGCCGGCGAGGGCCTCGGCGTCGTCCAGCAGGTCGGCGACCGGCGCCCCGGCCAGCGCCGCGGGGACCAGCCCGAACGCGGTGAGCGCCGAGTACCGGGCGCCCACCGCCGGGTCGGACTGGATGACCACCACGCCCAGCTCGTCGGCGACCGCCTCCAGCGGGGAGCCGGGGTCGGTGACCACCACGAAGTGCCGGGCGGCCTCCGCGTCGGTCAGCCCGGCGTCCAGGAACGCCTGCCAGTACGCCCGCCGGATGCCGTCGGTCTCCACCGTGGCGCCGGACCTGCCGGCGACCACCACCACGGTGCGGTCGAGCCGGTCGGCCAGGGCCGCGCGGATCTCGCCGGGATCGGTGCCGTCCAGCACGGTCAGCGGCCGCCCGAGGGTCCGGGCGACCACCTCCGGGGCGAGCGAGGAGCCGCCCGACCCGGCCAGCACCACGTGGTCCAGGTCGGCCAGCTCCTCGGCCAGCTCGGCGAGCTGGGGGAGCAGGTCCCGGGCGCGCGCGTGGGTGTCCAGCCAGCCCAGCGCCGTCCGGGCCGTCGCCTCGGCGGCCGGCCCCCAGAGGGTCGGGTCCTTGGCGGCGAGCCGGGCGGGGAGGTCCGCGGCGACCAGCGCGGCCCGCACGGACGCGGGCGCGGACCCGTCGACCGCGTCCGCGCCGTGCACGGCCAGCCCGGCGGCGATGTCCGCCCGGCCGGCCAGCAGGTCGCTCACCTCACCACCCCGTCCTCGTGGCGTGGCGCGTCCCGGGTCCCGGGACGCGTCCGGCGCCGTCCGTCACGCGTTGCCCCCGGCCTTCTCGGCGGCCCGCGCGTTGCCCTTGGCGGCCCGGTTCGGCTGGCTGATGCCCTTGGCCGCCTCGGCGAGGGACTTCTTGACCCCGTCGAGCAGTTCCATCCAGCTCGTCTCGAACTTCTCCACGCCCTCCCGCTCGAGGGTGTCGATCACGTCGGCCATGTCCACGCCGACCGCCTCCAGGTCGGTGAAGACCGTGCGGGCGGCGTCGTACGCGCCGGTGATGGTGTCGGCGCGGGTCTCGCCGTGGTCGGCGTAGGCGTGGATGACCGCTTCCGGCATGGTGTTGACCGTGCCGGGCGCGATCAGCTCCTCGACGTAGATGACGTCCCGGTAGTCGGGGTTCTTGGTCGAGGTGGAGGCCCACAGCGGGCGCTGCGGGTGGGCGCCGGCGTCGGCCAGCTTCCGCCACCGGTCGGAGCCGAAGACCTCGCTGTAGCGCTCGTACGCCAGCTGGGCGTTGGCGATGGCCGCCTTGCCGCGCAGCGCCTTGGCCTCGTCGGAACCGATCTTCTCCAGCCGCTTGTCCACCTCGGTGTCGACCCGGGAGACGAAGAACGAGGCGACCGACCCGATCTTCGACAGGTCGTGACCGTTCGCCTTCGCCTGCTCCAGACCGGCCAGGAACGCCTCCATGACCTGCGAGTACCGGTCCAGGCCGAAGATCAGCGTGACGTTCACGCTGATCCCCTCGGCCAGGGTCGCGGTGATCGCCGGCAGGCCCGCCTCGGTGGCCGGGATCTTGATGAACAGGTTCGGCCTGTCGACCAGCCACCAGAGCGCCTTGGCCTCGGCGACGGTCCGGTCGGACTCGTGGGCCAGCCGCGGGTCGACCTCGATCGACACCCGGCCGTCGACGCCGTCGCTCTTGTCGTAGGAGGGGCGCATCACGTCGCAGGCCCACCGCACGTCGTACGTGGTGAGCATGCGGACCGCCTCCTCGACCTCGATGCCGCGGGTGGCGAGGTCGCGCAGCTGCCAGTTGTACTCGTCGGCGTCGCTGAGTGCCTTCGCGAAGATCGTCGGGTTGGTGGTCACCCCGGCCACGTGCGACTCGCGGCGGAGCTTGTCCAGCCCACCGGAGCTCAGTCGTACCCGGGAAAGATCGTCGAGCCAGATCGCCACACCGGCGGCCTGAAGCTCGCTCAGCCTGTCCGTCATGCTGTCCACGCTCCCTCAGTTGCCGGTCGTGAAACCGGTGATGTCGCCCACCCGGGTCAGCGCCGCGTGCGCGGCGGCCACGATCCGGTCGGGGGTGAACCCGAACTGTTCGAAGAGCACGGTGTGCGGCGCGCTCGCCCCGTAGTGCTCCAGGCTCACGCACTCGCCGCTGTCCCCGACGATCGCCCGCCAGGACATGGCGATGCCCGCCTCCACGCTCACCCGTGCCTTTACCCCGCGCGGGAGCACCGACTCCCGGTAGGCCTCGTCCTGCGCGTAGAACCATTCCTGGCAGGGCATCGAGACGACCCGGGTGGGGGTGCCGTCGGCCTCCAGCCGCTCCCGGGCGGTGAGGCAGAGCTGCACCTCGGAGCCGGTGCCCACGATGATCACCTGCGGCTTGCCGTTGGAGGCCTCGGCCAGCACGTAGCCGCCCTTGGCCACGCCCTCGGCGCCGCCCAGCTCGGTGCGGTCGAGGGTCGGCAGGGCCTGCCGGCTGAGCGCCAGCGCGGTGGGCCGGTCGGTGTGCTCCAGGGCCTGCCGCCAGGCCCAGGCGGTCTCGTTGGCGTCGGCCGGGCGGACCACGTCGAGGCCCGGGATGGCCCGCAGCGCGGTCAGGTGCTCCACCGGCTGGTGGGTCGGGCCGTCCTCGCCGAGGCCGATCGAGTCGTGCGTCCAGACGTAGGTCACCGGCAGCTTCATCAGCGCGGCGAGCCGCACCGAGGGGCGCATGTAGTCGCTGAACACCAGGAACGTGCCGCCGTACGGGCGGGTGCCGCCGTGCAGGGCGATGCCGTTGAGGATGGCGCCCATGGCGTGCTCGCGGATGCCGAAGTGCAGGGTGCGGCCGTACTCGTCGCCCGGGAAGTCCTTGGTGGCGTGCTCGGCCGGGACGAAGGACGGCTCGCCCTTCATGGTGGTGTTGTTGCTCTCCGCCAGGTCGGCGGAGCCGCCCCACAGCTCGGGCAGCACCGGGGCGAGGGCCTCCAGGATCTTGCCGGAGGCGGCCCGGGTGGCCACGCCCTTGGCGTCGGCCGGGAAGGTCGGCAGCGCGTCGGCCCAGCCCTGCGGGAGCGTACGGGTCGACATCCGCTCCCAGAGCGCCTTGCGCTCCGGGTTGGCCGCGGCCCAGGCGTCGAACTCGGTGGTCCACGCGGCCTGCGCCTCGGCGCCCCGCTCCAGCACCTGGCGGGCGTGCTTGAGCACCTCCTCGTCGACCTCGAAGGTGCGCTCCGGGTCGAAGCCGAGGACCCGCTTGGTGGCCTTCACCTCGTCGGCGCCCAGCGCCGAGCCGTGGATCTTGCCGGTGTTCTGCTTGTTGGGCGCGGGCCAGCCGATGATGGTGCGCAGCGCGATGAAGGAGGGCCGGCCGGTCTCCGCCTTCGCGGCCAGCAGCGCCTCGTGGAGCGCCTCGACGTCCTCGTGGTAGTCGCCCTGGTCGGCGTCGCCGCGGCGCCAGTCGACCGTCTGGACGTGCCAGCCGTACGCCTCGTAGCGGGCGGCCACGTCCTCGCTCTTGGCGATCCGGGTGTCGTCCTCGATCGAGATCTCGTTGTCGTCGTAGATCACGCAGAGGTTGCCGAGCTGCTGGTGGCCGGCGAGGGCGCTCACCTCGTGGCTGATGCCCTCCTCGATGTCACCGTCCGAGGCGATGCACCAGATGTCGTGGCGGAACGGGGAGTCGGCCCGGTCCGGGTCGGGGTCGAACAGGCCGCGCTCGCGGCGGGCCGCCATGGCCATGCCGACCGCGTTGCCGAGGCCCTGGCCGAGCGGGCCGGTGGTGGTCTCGACGCCCGGGGTGTGGCCGTGCTCCGGGTGGCCCGGGGTGAGCGAACCCCACTGGCGCAGCGCCTTGAGGTCGTCCAGGGCCAGCGGGTAGCCGGAGAGGAAGAGCTGGATGTAGAGGGTCAGGCTGGAGTGCCCGGCGGACAGCACGAACCGGTCCCGGCCGGGCCAGTTCGGGTCGGCCGGGTTGTGCCGCATGACCCGGTTGAAGAGCAGGTACGCCGCCGGGGCGAGGCTCATGGCCGTGCCCGGGTGGCCGTTGCCGGATTTCTCCACGGCGTCCATGGCCAGCACGCGGACCGTGTCGACGGCCCTGCGGTCGAGGTCGGACCAGTTGAGAGCGGGAAGCTCGGGTCGGTTGGCAGCCACGATGGTTGTGCTCCTCGGCAGATGGGCGGAACCCTCACTGATGACCCTATCGAGCGGCCCTAAACGTCCGCCCGGGGATCTCTGCATGCTGGTCTGTACGTCTCCGACCCGATCCGCCGTTCAACCCGGGATGTGACGGCCCGCACCGTTGCCGGGTCTGCGGGGCAGCCAAAACGACGCCGCGTAGTGTGTGGGGCGGTGTGTGGACCCGGAGGGGTCCGAGCCGATCCCGACCTCCCCCGCCGAAGCCGGAAGGTGGCAATCCGTGAGCATGATCACCGAGCGCCCCGTCAGCGACTCTGCCGGGCAGCCGCCGGTGGCCACGGTGGCGGAGGCGCCGGCGACCGGCCGGCGGGACGTGCGGGCCGTGGTGGCCGCGTACGTGGCGCTCACCAAGCCGCGGATCGTCGAGCTGCTGCTGGTCACCACCGTGCCGGCAATGATGCTGGCCGACGGCGGCATGCCGGCGCTCTGGCTGGTGGCCGTGGTGCTGGTCGGCGGCTCGCTCGCCGCGGGCGCGGCCAGCGTGCTCAACTGCTACATCGACCGCGACATCGACCAGTTGATGCGGCGCACCAAGCGCCGGCCGCTGCCCGCCCACACCGTGTCGCCGCGCAGCGCGCTGATCTTCGGCCTGGTGCTCGCGGTGATCTCGGTCGCGCTGATGGCCGCCACCACGAACTGGCTGGCCGCCGGGCTGACCCTCGCGGCGATCGCCTACTACGACCTGGTCTACACGCTGTGGCTGAAGCGCACCACGGCCGCCAACACCTTCTGGGGCGGCGCCTGCGGGGCGGCGCCGGTGCTGATCGGTTGGGCCGCGGTCACCGGTTCCCTGGCGCCGGCGGCGTGGGGCCTGTTCGCGGTGGTGTTCTTCTGGCAGATGCCGCACTTCTACGCCCTGGCGATCAAGTACAAGGCGGACTACGCGCGGGCCGGCATCCCGATGCTGCCGGTGGTGGCCTCGGTCCGCCGGGTCAACGTGGAGATCATTCTCTTCTCCTGGCTGACCCTGCTCTCCTCGCTGGCGGTCTGGCCGCTCGGGATGAGCCCGATCTACGGCGTCACCGCGCTGGTGGTCGGCGGGATCTTCGTCGTCGAGGCGCACAAGCTCTGCCGGCGCGCGGCGCGCGGCGAGGCGGTCAAGCCCATGCGGCTGTTCCACTGGTCCACCACCTACCTCACCATCCTGTTCGCGGCCGTCGCTCTCGACGCGCTGCTCTAGTGCTGTTTCCCGCGTTCACCGGAGTGGATGGGTTCCCCGTGTCGCGGATTTCATCAGAATTTTTTTCGGTGTGAGTCGGACGGGCTCAACCCGGACAGACTGGGACGATCTCCGCCGCCCGTTTTGAGCCGGCGTAGGCGACATGTGCGGGCGAATTACCTGTGGTCTTCCTTAAACCCGGAGGTAATTGGCATCACAATCAGTTCATCGTTCTCGCACATCCGAGTGGATGTCTGCTTAGGCTTCGCGTCATGGCAGATGGTTCCGATACGACGCTGACGGCTGACAAGACCGCCGAGCAGGCCCCCAACGGCCTGGTCGCGGGCATCAAGTCGTTCGCCGCCGGACACGGCGGGGCGAAGGCGGTCATCGAGTACGTCGGCAAGCGCGGCGCACGGATCGTCCTCGTGGGTTCCGACGGGGCGTGGGCAGACCAGTTCGCCGACGGCACCGACGTCGCGCGGCAGGCCTGCGCCAAGGCAGGAGTGACCGTCGAGAACGCCTGGGAGCGTGAGCTGATGGACCAGATGCGTCCGAGCAACGACCTCTGGCGGTCGATGGCCCGGCGCACGATGGCCCGTTGACATAAATTGACCAACCACTACCAGTCGACCCGGGGGAAACCCCGGGTCGCTCTCGTCACCTGCACGGCCCTTCCCGACCTCGACCCGGACGACCGGCTCGTGCTCGCCCCGCTCGCCGCCCGCGGCGTCGCCGCCGAGGCGGTCGTCTGGGACGACCCGGCCGTGGACTGGTCCCGCTACGACCTGGTCGTGCTCCGCTCGCCCTGGGACTACGCGCTGCGCCGCGACGAGTTCGTCGCCTGGGCGCGCACGGTGCCCGCCCTGGTCAACCCGGCCGACGTGGTCGCCTGGAACACCGACAAGCGCTACCTGGCCGAGCTGTCCGCGGCCGGCGTGCCCACCGTGCCGACCGCCTGGGTCGAGCCCGGGGCGGACTGGGCCCCGCCGGCCGACACGGGGGAGTACGTGATCAAGCCGGCGGTCAGCGCCGGCAGCCAGGACACCGGCCGGTACGACCTGGCCGACCCGGAGCACCGGGAGCTGGCCGTGGCCCACGTGCGGCGGCTCTCCGCCGCCGGCCGGGTCACCATGGTTCAGCCGTACCTGACGGCCGTCGACACCGCCGGGGAGACCGCGCTGCTCTTCCTGGCCGGACCCGACGGCCTGGCGTTCAGCCACGCGATCCGCAAGGGGCCGATGCTGACCGGCCCCGACCGCGGCGTGGCCGAGCTGTACCGGGAGGAGCGGATCGACGCCCGCACGGCCACCCCGGAGCAGCTCGACACGGCGGAGAAGACCCTCGCCGTCGTGCCCGGCGGCACCGAGCGGCTGCTCTACGCCCGGGTGGACCTGATCCCCGGCCCGGACTCCTCGCCCGTCCTGGTCGAGCTGGAGCTCACCGAGCCGAGCCTGTTCGTGGGCCACGCCGACGGCGCACCGGACCGGCTCGCCGCGGCGATCGCCACCCACCTGAACCGGCGGTCCTGACCGCGCGCCCCGGCCCGCGCCCGGCGGGCCGGGGCGGCCGTCACTGCTCGTCGCAGTGGTTGCGCTCCCAGCGGCCGCCGATCGGCGGGGTGTCCAGCCGGATCGCCGCCTCGTTCCCGGTGACGTCGTTGTCCTCCACCCGGCAGGACACGCAACTGCCCGCTTCGGTGATCCACAGTCCGTAGGTCTGGGTGTGCTCGTCCCGGTGCCAGATCCGGTTGCCCCGCACGGTGGCCGAGTCGAACGGGGCGTTGATCGCGATCCCGGCGCGCTCCGGCGGGCCGGCGGGCAGCTCGTACGGCGTGCCGGGCGCCGGGGTGGCCTCGTTCCAGCCGCTGGCCCCGTCGGGCCGCACCTCGGCCAGGGACAGCTCGTTGCCGGTGTTGTCGGCGACGACCGCGGTCCGCGAGTCGACCCGCACGATCTTGCCCCGGTGCCCGCCGGGCGGCCAGTCCGCCGTCCCGTCGGTCACCTGGCGCTGGGCGTAGCGCACCGTCGCACCGGAGCCGCGGCAGGCGGGCGCGGACCGGCGCCCGTTGTCCCGGATCCGGTTGTCCACCACCGCGGCGTCGATCATCGGCCGGTCGATCCGGATCCCGTCCAGCGCGTTGTCCCAGATGTGGTTGCCCTGGATCACCACGTCCTCCGCGGCGCCCCGGTAGCCGTGGCCCAGGTCGTGCTCGTGGTAGCCGTAGCCGCCGTTGCGGCTGATCCGGTTGCCCCGGATCGCGTACGGGCCGGGGGTGTTGCCCATGCTGATCCCGTCGCCGACGTTGCGGTCGATCACGCAGTCGGTCAGCAGCCCGCCGCGGCCGGCGATCCCGGCCGTGCCGTTGGCCGACACGTCGAAGCCCGCCTCCAGGTTGTTCGTCAGCGTGCAGGCCGAGACGATCAGCCCGTCGGCCCCCCAGTCGGAGATGCCGAACCGGTTCGCCTGGCTGTGGCACCCCACGATGCGGTAGCCGCGCGGGGGAGGCCAGTAGTCCTTCTGCAGCTCCAGGAAGATCCCGTTGGTCCCGTTGCCCAGGGTGGTGCAGTTGGCGATCGTGAGCCGCTCCACGTCGCCCCAGCCGCCGATGCCGACGCCGATGCCCGCGCCGCCCATCTGCTCGCCGTTGTCCAGCCGGCCGCAGCCCACCACGACCACGCCGTCGATCAGGCTGTCCTGGAGGAAGTCGCAGCCCAGCCCGGTCGCGCCGGTGTGGTGGATGTAGAGGTTCCGGAAGACGCCGCGCACCACGTACTGGAGCCCGAGGCCCTTGGCCAGGTAGTTGTACTGGGCCATGCCGACGCCGGAGCCGTCGATCTCGAAGTCGGCGAAGGTGCAGTCGGCGATGTGCCGGTCCCGGTCCGCGCCGTGCTGCACGGTGGTCCAGAACGCCAGCGGGACCGGATCGCTCCGGTTGCCCTCGTTGCTGAGCAGGAACCGGGTCGCGGCCGACCCCGCGCCGATCAGCGACACCCCGCTGCGCCACACGGTGCCGGCGTCCCGGATCGAGTAGATGCCCGGCGGGCAGTAGATGACCCGGGCCCGGCCGTCCGCGGCGTACCCGTCACCGAGCCGCTCCACCAGGGCGGCCAGCGCGGGCTGGTCGTTGGTCACGCCGTCGCCGGTGAGCCCGAAGTCGAGGGCGTCGCACCACAGCGGCGCGCCGGCCACCGGCGTCAGCCGCTGCGGGACGGTCGTGGACAGGCCCTTGCGCGACACCGGCGGCTCCCCTCGGGCGGACGATCCGTGGCGGACCGCATTCCCGCTGCCCGCCGGGCGTAACGCCGGGGGGGAGTGGCTCAGGCGGCGGCGGTGACCGGCTGGCCGGCCGGCGCGGCGGCGGCCGTGGCCGGCGGGGCGGCCGGACGCCGCTCCCGGGTGGCCCAGAGCACGCCCAGGGTCGCCAGCAGCACCAGGCAGGAGCCGAGCATGTGCGCGGCGACAAGCACGGCGGGCAGGTGGGTGAAGTACTGGACGAAGCCGATCAGGCCCTGGCCCAGCTCGACCGCGACCAGCACCCCGGCGGCCCGGGCGGCCCGGGCGGCGCCCACCGCGCGGAACGCGAGGAGCAGCGCCACCGAGAGGCCGATCAGCAGGAACACCGCGTCGGCGTGCACCTGCGAGATCGCCTCCGGGTCCAGGCCGTTGCGGGCCGCGCCCTGGTCGCCCGCGTGGGGGCCGCTGCCGGTCACCCAGGTGCCGACCACCAGCACGGCCGCGCTGACCACGGTGGTGAGCCCGGCGAGGGTACGCAGCGGCGCCGGCACGGTCGGGCGGACCGGCCCGTCCGGCTCGACGGTGCGCCGCCAGAGCGCGTACGCGGCGGCGATCACCGCCATCGAGGCGAGGAAGTGCAGCCCGACCACCCACGGGTTGAGGTTGGTGAGCACGGTGATGCCGCCGACCACGGCCTGGGCGGGAATGCCGAACAGCACGCCGATCGCCAGCGGCAGCAGCCCGCGCGGCCGGGTCCGCTGGGCCAGCACGGCGAGCACCACGGCCAGCGCGATGATGCCCACGGCGAAGGTGAGCAGCCGGTTGCCGAACTCGATCGCCCCGTTGACGCCCATCTCCGGCGTGGCGATGTACGACTCGTCGGTGCACCGGGGCCAGGTGGGGCAGCCGAGCCCGGAGCGGGTGAGCCGGACCCCCCCGCCGGTGACCACGATCGCCACGTTCGCGATGATCGAGGTGTACGCGAGGCGGCGCAGGAGCGTGGGGGAGACCGGGAACCGGGCGAAAGCCTTCACGGAGCGAATCCTACGCACCGTAGTTGAGCTCGATCGGGTGACTCCGTCACCTCGGTGGTCGGGATCACCGGACCCCGGGTTTGCGGGGCTCCGGCGAATTACGTAACGTTGGCGTTGTGAAAAACGCGGCGGCGCTCTCCGGGCACCACCAGGCGACCGCTCCGGTCGCCAGCACTGCCGCGTCCGCCGATCTCTCCACCCGTGACCGGGTCACCCAGCTGCTGCTGGAGCAGGGCGCGACGACCGCCGGCCAGCTCGGCTCGGCGCTCGGGCTCAGCCCGGCCGCGATCCGCCGGCACCTCGACGCCATGCTGGCCGACGGCGACGTGGAGGCCCGCGAGCAGGTCGTGCGGGGCAGCCGGGGCCGGGGCCGACCGGCCCGGGTCTTCGTGCTCACCGAGGCGGCCCGGGTGCGCTGCGGCACCCACCACTACGACAACATCGCCACGGCCGCCCTGCGCTGGATCGCCCGCACGGGCGGCTCGCGGGCCGTCGAGGCGTTCGCCGCCGAGCAGGTGACCGCGCTGGAGGAGCGCTGCCGCGCCGCCATGGAGGACGCCGGCGACGACCCCCTGGCCCGGGCGGAGGCGCTCGCGGGGGCACTGACCGCCGAGGGTTACGCTGCCAACGCGTCCACGATCGCCTCCGGCGGCCAGCTGTGCCAGCACCACTGCCCGGTGGCGCACGTGGCCGCCGAGTTCCCCCAGCTGTGCGAGGCCGAGACCGCGGTGATCTCCCGTCTGGTCGGCACCCACGTGCAGCGCCTGGCCACCATCGCGCACGGCGACGGGGTGTGCACCACGCACATCCCCGCCCAGCCGCGTGCCCAGTCCGGTAACACCGTCACCACTGTGAGGACAGATAGATGACCGAGCAGATCGTCCAGCCCCTGACCCAGGAGGAGCAGCTCGCCGCCCTCGGTCGCTACGAGTACGGCTGGGCCGACCCCGATGTCGCGGGGGCGGCTGCCCAGCGCGGCCTGAACGAGGCGGTGGTGCGGGACATCTCGGCCAAGAAGAACGAGCCGGCCTGGATGCTCGACCTGCGCCTCAAGGGCCTGCGGCTGTTCGGCCGCAAGCCGATGCCGGCGTGGGGCGCGGACCTCACCGGGATCGACTTCGACAACATCAAGTACTTCGTGCGGTCCACCGAGAAGCAGGCCACCAGCTGGGAGGACCTGCCCGAGGACATCAAGAACACCTACGACCGGCTGGGCATCCCCGAGGCGGAGAAGCAGCGGCTGGTCGCCGGCGTCGCGGCGCAGTACGAGTCCGAGGTCGTCTACCACAAGATCCGTGAGGACCTCGAGGAGCAGGGTGTCATCTTCCTGGACACCGACACGGCGCTGCGCGAGCACGAGGACATCTTCAAGGAGTACTTCGGCACGGTGATCCCGGTCGGCGACAACAAGTTCGCCGCCTTGAACACCTCCGTCTGGTCCGGTGGCTCGTTCATCTACGTGCCGAAGGGCGTGCACGTGGAGATCCCGCTGCAGGCCTACTTCCGGATCAACACGGAGAACATGGGCCAGTTCGAGCGGACGCTGATCATCGTCGACGAGGGCGCGTACGTGCACTACGTCGAGGGTTGCACCGCGCCGCTCTACTCCTCGGACTCGCTGCACAGCGCGGTCGTGGAGATCATCGTCAAGAAGAACGCCCGGTGCCGCTACACGACCATCCAGAACTGGTCGAACAACGTCTACAACCTGGTGACCAAGCGCGCCGTCTGCCACGAGGGCGCGACCATGGAGTGGGTCGACGGCAACATCGGCTCCAAGGTCACCATGAAGTACCCGGCGGTCTACATGACCGGTGAGCACGCCAAGGGCGAGGTGCTCTCGGTGGCCATGGCCGGCGAGGGCCAGCACCAGGACGCGGGCGCCAAGATGGTGCACGCCGCGCCGCACACCTCCTCGACCATCGTGTCGAAGTCGATCGCCCGGGGCGGCGGCCGCACCTCGTACCGGGGCCTGGTGCAGGTGCTGGAGGGCTCGCACAGCAGCCGGAGCACGGTCAAGTGCGACGCGCTGCTGGTCGACACCATCTCCCGCTCCGACACCTACCCCTACGTCGACATCCGTGAGGACGACGTGTCGATGGGGCACGAGGCGACCGTCTCCAAGATCAGCGACGACCAGCTCTTCTACCTGATGAGCCGGGGCCTGAGCGAGGACGAGGCGATGGCCATGATCGTGCGCGGCTTCATCGAGCCGATCGCCAAGGAGCTCCCGATGGAGTACGCCCTGGAGCTCAACCGCCTGATCGAGCTCCAGATGGAGGGCGCGGTCGGCTGACGCCGCCGCTCCCGCGTGGCGGGCCGGCAACCCCGGTCCGCCACACCAGGCCCCGATCTCGTCGTCCCGGAACAGACAGACCAAGGAAGAGATGACTACCCAGGCTTCCGCGCCGCCCGCGACCAAGTCGCAGGCGCTCCGCTCGTACGACGTCGCCGACTTCCCGGCCCTCACCGGCCTGGAGGAGGAGTGGCGCTTCACCCCGCTCAAGCGCCTGCGCGGGCTGGCCGCCGGCGAGGCGCAGGCCGCGACCGGCACGGTCCGCCACGAGCACGGCGACCTGCCGGAGGGCGTCACCGTCGGCCGGATCGGCAGGGACGACCCGCGGGTGGGCAGCGTGCTCACCCCGTTCGACCGGATCAGCGCGCTGGCGTACGGCGGGGTCGACGAGGCGCTGCTGGTGCAGGTCGCCCGGGACGCCGTGGTCGAGGCGCCGGTGAGCCTGCGGGTGGTCGGCGGAGGCGCGGACGCGCTCGCCCTCGGCCACACCTTCGTCGAGGTGGGCCGGTTCGCCGAGGTGACCCTGGTGCTGGAGCACGTCGGGTCGGCCACCCTTGCCGACAACGTCGAGGTGTCGGTCGGCGACGGCGCGAAGCTCACCCTGGTCACCGTCGCCGACTGGGCCGAGGACGCGGTGCAGGCGCAGCACCTCAAGGTCAAGCTGGGCCGCGACGCCAAGGTGATCCACGTCCAGGTGAGCCTCGGCGGCGACCTGGTCCGGCAGTACACCTCGGTGGAGTACACGCAGCGCGGCGGCGAGGCCGAGCTGTACGGCGTCTACTTCGCCGACTCCGGCCAGCACCTGGAGCACCGGCAGCTGGTCGACCACACCGTGCCGGACTGCCGCAGCTACGTCGGCTACCGGGGCGCCCTGCAGGGCGACAGCGCGCACACCGTCTGGGTCGGTGACGTGCTGATCCGGGCCGAGGCGACCGGCACCGACACGTACGAGATCAACCGGAACCTGCTGCTCACCGACGGCGCCCGGGCCGACTCGGTGCCCAACCTGGAGATCGAGACCGGCGAGATCGCCGGCGCCGGGCACGCCAGCGCGACCGGCCGCTTCGACGACGAGCAGCTCTTCTACCTGATGGCGCGGGGCATCCCGGAGGGCGAGGCCCGCCGCCTGGTGGTCCGCGGCTTCTTCGCCGAGCTGGTCAACAAGATCCCGGTCGAGGAGCTGCGCGAGCGGCTCGGCGACGCGATCGAGGCCCGCCTCGCCAAGGCCGGCGCCTGATGATCAAGATCTGCTCGACCGAGGACGTGCCCAAGGGCACCGCGATCAGCGCCGACGTCGACGGCACGCAGATCGCGATCGTGCACGGCGAGGACGACGCGTTCTACGCCGTGTACGACGAGTGCTCGCACGCCGCGGTGGCCCTGTCCGAGGGCGAGGTCGACGGGTGCACGCTGGAATGCTGGCTGCACGGATCCCGTTTCGACCTACGGACGGGTGAGCCCACCGGGCTGCCCGCCACCGAACCCGTTCCCGTCTATCCCGTCGAAGTCCGCGACGGCGACATCTACGTCAGCCTGACGCCGAGCAATGGAGTGACCCGCTGATGAGCACCCTGGAGATCCGCGACCTGAAGGTGTCGGTCAAGCTGCCCGAGGGTGAGCTCAAGCCGATCCTTTCCGGTGTCGACCTGACCGTGCGGTCGGGCGAGACCCACGCCATCATGGGCCCGAACGGCTCCGGCAAGTCGACCCTGGCGTACTCGATCGCCGGTCACCCCAAGTACGAGATCACCGGCGGCTCGGTGACCCTCGACGGCGAGGACGTGCTGGCCATGTCCGTCGACGAGCGGGCCCGCGCCGGCCTCTTCCTGGCCATGCAGTACCCGGTCGAGGTCCCCGGCGTCTCGGTGGCCAACTTCCTGCGCACCGCCAAGACCGCCATCGACGGCGAGGCGCCGAAGCTGCGCACCTGGGCCGGCGAGCTGCGCGGCGCCATGGAGAAGCTCCAGATGGACCCGGCGTTCGCCCAGCGCAACGTCAACGAGGGCTTCTCCGGCGGCGAGAAGAAGCGGCACGAGATCATGCAGCTGGAGCTGCTCAAGCCGCGGATCGCCATCCTCGACGAGACCGACTCCGGCCTCGACGTGGACGCGCTGCGCGTGGTCAGCGAGGGCGTCAACCGGGTGCGCGACACCGGCGACACCGGCCTGCTGCTGATCACCCACTACACGCGGATCCTGCGCTACATCAAGCCCGACTTCGTGCACGTCTTCGTGGCCGGCCGGATCGTCGAGCAGGGCGGCCCGGAGCTGGCCGACAAGCTCGAGGAAGAGGGCTACGAGCGGTACGTCGCCGGGGCCGGCTCGGCGCGGGCCTGAGCACCGATGACCTCCATCGCGATCCCGTCGGGCATGCCGCAGTACGACGACGTGCCCCGCTACGACGTGGCGCGGGTGCGGGCCGACTTCCCGATCCTGGACCGGGAGGTCAACGGGCACCCGCTGGTCTACCTCGACAGCGCCAACACCTCGCACAAGCCGCGGCAGGTGCTCGACGTGCTCGCCGAGCACTACGCGATGCACAACGCCAACGTGTCGCGCTCGGTGCACACGCTGGGCACCGAGGCGACCGAGGCGTACGAGGGGGCGCGGGCGAAGATCGCCGCGTTCATCAACGCGCCCAGCGCGGACGAGGTGGTCTTCACCAAGAACTCCACCGAGGCGATCAACCTGGTGGCGTACGCGTTCTCGAACGCCTCGCTGCGCCCGGACGCCGACCCGCGGTTCCGCATCGGCCCGGGTGACGAGATCGTCATCTCCGAGATGGAGCACCACTCGAACATCGTCCCGTGGCAGCTCCTCGCGGAGCGCACCGGCGCGACCCTGCGCTGGTTCCCGGTGACCGACCACGGCCGGCTCGACGAGTCCGGGCTGGACGACCTGGTCACCGAGCGGACGAAGATCGTCTCGCTGGTGCACATGTCGAACATCCTCGGCACGGTCAACGCCACCGCGCGGATCACCCAGCGGGTCCGTGAGGTGGGTGCCCTGCTGCTGCTCGACTGCTCGCAGTCGGTGCCGCACCTGCCCATGGACGTGGTCGACTACGACGCGGACTTCATCGTCTTCACCGGCCACAAGATGTGCGGCCCGACCGGCATCGGTGTGCTGTGGGGCCGGGGCGAGCTGCTCGCCGCGATGCCCCCGGTGTTCGGTGGCGGCTCGATGATCGAGACCGTGTCGATGGCCCGCTCCACGTTCGCCGCGCCGCCGGCCCGGTTCGAGGCGGGCACCCCGCCGATCGCCGAGGCGGTCGCGCTCGGCGCGGCGGTCGACTACCTCACCGGGATCGGGATGCCGGCCATCCAGTGGCACGAGAAGGAGCTGACGGCGTACGCGCTGGACGCCCTCGCCACCGTGCCGGGGCTGCGCGTCTTCGGCCCGAACGTGCCGGTGGGCCGGGGCGGGACGATCTCGTTCGCGCTCGGCGACGTGCACCCGCACGACGTCGGGCAGGTGCTCGACTCGCTTGGCGTGCAGGTCCGGGTGGGGCACCACTGCGCCAAGCCGGTGTGCACCCGGTTCGGCGTGCCGGCCATGACCCGGGCGTCGTTCTACCTGTACACCACGACCGAGGAGATCGACGCGCTGGTGGCCGGTCTCGAGCAGGTGCGGAAGGTGTTCGACTGATGCGGCTCGACCAGCTCTACCAGGAGATCATCCTGGATCACTACAAGCATCCGCACGGCCGCGGCCTGCGGGACGCGACCGACCCGGCCGCCGCGGTCGGCGAGGCGCACCACGTCAACCCGACCTGCGGCGACGAGATCACCGTGCGGGTGACGACCGACGGCAAGGTGTTCACCGACATCTCGTACGACGGGATGGGCTGCTCGATCAGCCAGGCGTCGGCCAGCGTGCTGCACGAGCTGCTGCGCGGCCGGGCCGCCGACGACGCCGCCGCGGTGCACGAGGCGTTCGTCGAGTTGATGTCCGGGCGTGGCCAGGTCACGCCGGACGAGGACGTGCTCGGAGACGGGGTGGCGTTCGCGGGTGTCGCGCGCTACCCGGCCCGGGTGAAATGCGCGCTGCTGTCGTGGATGGCGTTCAAGGACGCCGCGGCACGCGCCGGGGTGGGCGTGAGCCCGGAGGTGAAGGCATGAGCAGCGAAGAGACCGCCCCGACGCCGGAGACCGGCGCGGTGGCGACGGACGGCGCGGCGGCCGGCGGCAAGGCCGCGATCGACGCCATCGAAGAGGCGATGAAGGACGTCGTCGACCCCGAGCTGGGCATCAACGTGGTCGACCTCGGCCTGGTGTACGGCATCCACGTCGACGATCAGAACGTCGCCACCCTGGACATGACGCTGACCTCGGCGGCGTGCCCGCTGACCGACGTCATCGAGGACCAGGCCCGGCAGGCGCTGACCACCGGCCCGGGCGGCGGCCTGGTCGACGACATCCGGATCAACTGGGTCTGGCTGCCGCCGTGGGGGCCCGACAAGATCACCGACGAGGGCCGGGACCAGCTCCGCTCCCTCGGCTTCAACGTCTGACCGTTCCCCGGTCACCGTCGAGCGCGACACCCCCGCGGGTGCCGCGCTCGACCCGTTCCACCCCCGAACGCGGCCCGACCGCCCCCTGGCTCAGCGGTCGTCGCCGCTGCCGCCCAGCACGCCACGGTCCCGGCGGCTGGCCAGCTTGGCCAGGTTGGCCGCCGCGATGTCGTCCAGCGACAGGTCGAGGTAGTCGGCGAGCACCGCCAGGTACCAGAGCACGTCGCCGAGTTCCCGGGCGATGTCGGCCCGGTCGAGCCGCGACTCGTCGCTGTCCAGGTCCCGGACCCACTTCTTGAACTTCTCCGCGATCTCACCCGACTCGCCGACCAGCCCGAGCACCAGGTGGAGCAGCTCGTTCCGCTTGTCCCGTGGAGCGGCCGTACGGAGGGCGCCGCGCTGATACTCGTCCAGGTCCATGGCGGACCAGTATGGTCGAGCGCCGCCCACCCGACCCGCCGGGTGTCCACGCCACGACATCCTCCGCGCCCGACGCGGACCGGGGTGGGTAATCCGGTGGCGGCTCGGGGGAGGGGCAGGCACGATGGGCGCGTGATCGAGGCGTACCCGAAGCAGGTTCCTGTCCGTGCGGCCACCGCCGCGCGCCGACAGCGCACCCTGCCGCCGGCCGCCTCGACCCGCCGCCCGCCGTCGTGACCGGGGCGTTCCTCGCCGGTCTGGTGGCCGGCTACGGCGTCGCCGTCCCGGTCGGCGCGATCGCGATCCTCATCCTCGGGCTCAGCGCCCGCACCGGCTTCCGGGTCGGCGCGGCCGCGGCGCTCGCCGTGGCCACCGCCGACGGGCTCTACGCGGCGGCCGCCGCGCTCGGCGGCGCCGGCCTGGCCGGGATCGTCGCGCCGGTCGCGGGCCCGCTGCGGGTGGTGGCCGCGCTCGTCCTGCTCGGCCTCGCCGGCCACGGGCTGTGGCGGACCTGGTCCGCCCGCCGGACCCGGGAGGTCGCGGAGGCGCCGGTGGGGCGGGGGCTGAACAGCCCCGGGCGCGCGTACGCGGCGCTGCTCGGCCTCACGCTGCTGAACCCGGCCACGGTCGTCTACTTCGCCGCGCTGGTGCTCGGCCGCCAGGACACCGCCGACCCGGACGCGGCCACGGCCGCGTTCTTCGTGGCCGGCGCCTTCCTGGCCTCGGCGAGCTGGCAACTGGTCGTCGCCGGTGGCGGCACCATGGTCGGCCGGGCGCTGGCCGGACCGCGCGGCCGCCTGGTCACCGGCCTGGTCTCCAGCGCCCTGATCGCCGCCCTGGCGGTCGCCACCCTGCTGCCCGACTGAGCCGCTGGTGCCGTACGGTCGGGCGGTGACCAGCCGACCCGCAGCCGGGGGCGGCCGGTGGGTCGAGGTCGACCCGGCCCGCGTCGCCCGCTGGGTCGAGGGCTTCGCCGACCGGCACGGCCCGCCCACCACGACCGTGGAGGGGTACGGCCTGCTGCTCACCGCCCCCGACGGCGCCACCGCCGAACTGCACACCCCGCCCGGCGCCCCGGTCGCCGCCGACGTGCCCGGGTTCGTGGCCGCGGCCGGCGCGCCCCGCCGGCTCGGCCTGCTGCTGGCCCGCAAGGGCGCGGTGGCGGTCGGCGTCGCCGAGGGCGCCGAGCTGGTCGTCTCCAAGGTGGACACCCGGTACGTGCAGGGCCGCACCGCCGCCGGCGGCTGGTCCCAGCAGCGCTTCGCCCGGCGCCGCGACAACCAGGCGAAGGCGGCGCTGGGCGACGCGGCCGAGCTGGCCGTACGCCTGCTGCTGCCGGAGGCGTCGACCCTGACGGCCCTGGTCTGCGGCGGCGACCGGCGGGCGGTGGACACGGTGCTGGCCGACCGTCGGCTGGCCCCGCTCACGGCGCTGCGCGCCGGCCGCCTCCTCGACGTGCCCGAGCCTCGGCAGGCGGTCCTGGTCGCTGCCGTCTCGGCGGCCCGGGCGGTCCACATCCTGGTCCGCTGAATGGGAAAGATCCCATCAAGACAGCGCAATCCGGCTCGCCGTTGATGCATTGAAACCGAGCGATGCATAGGGTCGGTGCCACGAAGTGGCGGGTCTCCGGGCGACCCGCCGGGGCAGCTTCGTCTCCGCTATCAGGCACCGACATCGTTGGGAGACGACAACTCCATGAGCGGACATCAGGACGGACGGCTGCGGGCCCGGTGGCGCCGTGCGACAAGGTTTCTCGCCGCTGCGGCGGCGATGTCCATCGGAAGCGCCGTGCTCACCGCCGCGCTGACGACGGGCACGGCGGCCGCGAGCCCCGCCCCCCAGCGTGGCGTGCTCGCCGCCCCGGCGGTCACCAGCGTCACCGCGGGCGCCGCACACACGTGCGCGATCCGTACCGACGGGGGACTGCTGTGCTGGGGCTCGAACTACAGCGGTCAGCTCGGTGACGGGACCACCACCAACCGGAGCACTCCGGCACGGGTCGGCACCGCCACCTGGACCGGCGTCGACGCCGGGTCCGGGCACACCTGCGCGATCCGGACGGACGGGACGCTGTGGTGCTGGGGCTCCAACTCCCGGGGTCAGCTCGGTGACGGGACCACCACCAGCCGGCGCACCCCGGTCCAGGTGGGCAGCGCCGACTCCTGGGCCAGGGTCGACGCCGGCCCCGCGCACACCTGCGCCGTGCGGACCGACGGCACGCTGTGGTGCTGGGGTTTCAACCGGACCTCGCAGCTGGGCGTCGGCAGCTCGCCGTACGTCGCGACGACCCCGCTGCAGGTCGGCACGGCGACCAACTGGGCGAGCGTCTCGACCGGCTTCGCGCACACCTGCGGCGTCCGCACCGACGGCACGCTGTGGTGCTGGGGCTACAGCTCGGACGGGCAGCTCGGTCTCGGCACCCTGGGCTCGCAGACGACGCCCGCACAGGTCGGAACCGCGACCACCTGGACCGGCGTCACGGCCGGCTACGCCCACACCTGCGGGGTCCGGGGCGGCACCCTCTGGTGCTGGGGTGAGAACGGGTACGGGCAACTGGGCGCGAGCGGCAGCTTCCAGACCGCGCCGGTCCAGGTCGGCACGGCCACCACGTGGAGCCGGGTCGGGGCGAGCGGCGACACCACGTGCGCGTCCCGCACGGACGGCAGCCTCTGGTGCTGGGGCAAGAACACGACGGGGCAGGTGGGCGACGGCACCACCACCCACCGGACGGCGCCGACCCGCGTCGGTGACGCCACCACCTGGACGGGCGGCCCCGCCGTCGCCGACCACAGCTGCGCGATCCGTACCGACGGCGGCCTGTGGTGCTGGGGCGACAACAGTGGGGGCCAGCTGGGCGACGGCACCACCACCCCGCGGCCGACCCCGGGCCAGGTGACCCTGCCGGCCTGACCCGCCGGGAACACGACATCGGGCCGTCGTCCTGCCCCGTTGGATGTCTCGGCGGTGCAGGCCGACGGCCCGAGGACGTACCGCTCCGGCTTACTGCGCGGAGCCGAAGGTGTCGCAGGCCTTCGGGTCACCGGTGGAGAAGCCCCTGGTGAACCACTGCTTGCGCTGCTCGGAGGTGCCGTGGGTGAACTCGTCCGGGTTCACCGGCCGGCCGGAGCGCTGCTGGATCGCGTCGTCGCCGATCTTCTCGGCGGTGTCGATCGCCTGCTGGATGTCCTGGTCGGTGATGCTCTTGAAGATCTTCTGGCCCTGCTCGTCGGAGGTGCCGGTGGCGTTCTTCGCCCAGGCGCCGGCGTAGCAGTCGGCCTGGAGTTCCAGCTTCACCGACAGCGTGTTGGCGCTCTGCGGGTCGCGCTGCTGCTGGCGGCGCATCTGCGCCTCGGTGCCGAGCAGGTCCTGCACGTGGTGCCCGTACTCGTGGGCCAGCACGTACGGCTGGGCGAACTCGCCCTCGGCGCCGAGCTGCTCGGCGAGGAGGCGGTAGAAGGTGAGGTCGATGTAGACCAGGTCGTCGGCCGGGCAGTAGAACGGGCCGACCCCGGAGTCGGCCGCGCCGCAGCCGGTGTTCACGTTCTGGCTGAAGAACACGGTCTTCGACGGCTTGTACTGGTCGCCGAACACCTCCGGCAGGGCGGTCCGCCAGTACGCCTGGATCGAGTTGACATACAGCGTGTTGCGGCAGTCGAGCTGCTTCAGCGCGTCCTCCGCGGAGCACTTCTGCTCCAGCGAGGTGTTGTCGCCCTGCTCGGACCCGCCGCCGTTGGTGGCCGCGTTCAGCCCGAAGCCGCCGCCCACCAGGGCGACCAGGACGGCGATGATGATGCCCACGATCCCGCCCCGGCCACCGCCGATCGGGATCGGGATGCCCATCCCGCCGCCTCCGCCGGACCCTCGCCGGTCATCCACCTGGCTGGTGTCGACCCGCGCGTTCTCGTTCAGCTCCATGTTGACCCCGATCACCGATTAGTCCGTATGTGGTGGTTGCGGTACCGGACCGGGTCCGGACGGGGTTTTCGGTACCCGATGATCTTGCGCGGTAATCCGGCGGGCCGGCCGGGGAGCGCCCGGTACAATTGGCGCGTGCTGCGCTGCGAAGGCTGAACGGCCCCGCGCCGACGGGAACTGATGACCCGCCGGCGCTTTCGCGTGCCCTGAGTCAGCCCTTCGCCGAACCCCGAGAGCGAGTACCTCGACATGATCAACGCCACCGGCCTGGAGCTGCGCGCCGGTTCCCGGATCCTGCTGTCCGACACCACGCTGCGGGTGCAGCCGGGTGACCGGATCGGCCTGGTCGGCCGCAACGGAGCCGGCAAGACCACCACCCTCAAGGTGCTGGCGGGGGAGGGGCAGCCGTACGCCGGGCAGATCGACCGGCGCAGCGCCATCGGCTACCTGCCGCAGGACCCGCGCACCGGCGACCTGGAGGTCACCGGGCGGGACCGGGTGCTCTCCGCCCGCGGGCTGGACGTGCTCATGGCGCAGATGAAGGAGCTGGAGGAGAAGCTCGCCGAGGGCGCCGACGACGAGAAGCTGGTCCGCCGCTACGGCGCGCTGGAGGACCAGTTCGCCTCCCTGGGCGGCTACGCGGCCGAGGCCGAGGCGGCCCGGATCTGCGCGAACCTCGGCCTGCCCGACCGCGCCCTGGCGCAGACCATCGGCACCCTCTCCGGCGGCCAGCGCCGCCGCATCGAGCTGGCCCGGATCCTGTTCCGCGACGCCGGCGAGAACGGCGGCGGCATCCTGCTGCTCGACGAGCCGACCAACCACCTCGACGCCGACTCGATCACCTGGCTGCGCGGGTTCCTCGGCAACCACAAGGGCGGCCTCATCGTGATCTCCCACGACGCGTCCCTGCTGGAGGCCGTGGTCAACAAGGTCTGGTTCCTGGACGCCACCCGCTCCGTGGTCGACGTCTACAACCTGGGCTGGAAGGCGTACCTGGAGGCGCGGGAGACCGACGAGCGGCGCCGCCGCCGGGAGCGGGCCAACGCGGAGAAGAAGGCCGGCGCGCTGATGGCCCAGGCGGACAAGATGCGGGCCAAGGCCACCAAGACCGTCGCCGCGCAGAACATGGCCCGGCGGGCCGAGAAGCTGCTGTCCGGCCTGGAGGACGTGCGGGTCGCCGACAAGGTGGCGAAGGTGCGCTTCCCCACCCCGGCGCCGTGCGGCAAGACCCCGCTCACCGCCTCCGGCCTGTCCAAGTCGTACGGGTCGCTGGAGATCTTCACCGACGTGAACGTGGCCGTGGACCGTGGCTCCCGGGTGGCGATCCTGGGCCTCAACGGCGCCGGCAAGACCACCCTGCTGCGGATGCTCGGCGGCCTGCTCGAACCCGACACCGGCGAGGTGCGCCCGGGGCACGGGCTGCGGCTCGGCTACTACGCGCAGGAGCACGAGACGCTGGACGTGGAGCGGACGATCCTGGAGCACATGCGCAGCGCCGCGCCGGAGCAGACCGACACGGACCTGCGCCGGATCCTGGGCGCGTTCCTGTTCTCCGGCGAGGACGTCGACAAGCCGGCCGGGGTGCTCTCCGGCGGTGAGAAGACCCGGCTGGCCCTGGCCACCCTGGTCTGCTCCGGCGCCAACGTGCTGCTGCTCGACGAGCCGACGAACAACCTCGACCCGGTCAGCCGCGAGCAGGTGCTGGACGCGATCGCCCGCTACCCGGGTGCCATCGTGCTGGTCACCCACGACCCGGGCGCGGTGCTGGCCCTGAAGCCCGACCGCGCCATCCTGCTCCCCGACGGCGACGAGGACGCCTGGTCCGACGACCTCCTGGAACTGGTCGAACTGGCCTGAGCCCCGGTCAGGGGAGCAGGTGGGGCAGGACGCCGGAGGTGGCCAGGATGACCACGCCGAGGGCGATGAAGACGGCCGGCACCAGCCAGTGGCCGGCGCGGCCGACCAGGGACACCACCCGCGGGTGGTTGCCGAGCAGGGCGGCGGCCGCGCACCAGACGGCCACCAGGGCGGCGAAGACCAGCAGCCAGACCAGGCCGGTGGCCGGGTCGAGCGCGCGGAACACCGGCACGTAGACGGCGATGTTGTCGGCGCCGTTGGCCACCGTCACCCCGGCAACGCCGAGCAGGCTGCCGACCACGGCCGGCGGCTCGTCGCCGTCGCCCCGGCGGGCCAGCAGGGCGCGGACGCCCAGCGCGATCGGCAGCAGCCCGAGCAGGCCGGTCCACGGGTCGGGCACCACCAGTAGGCCGGCGGCGACCACCACGGCGACCCCGACGAGCGCGCCGATGCCCGCGTACTGGCCGGCGACGATCTGCCAGGGGCGGGGCTGCCCGGTGCCGCGGGCGGCCACGAAGAACACGGTGAGCACGACGATGTCGTCGATGTTGGTGGCGGCGAAGACGCCCGCGGCGGCGGCCGCCGCGGCCAGCAGGTCGATCACCCGAGGAGCGTACGGCTCGGCCGGCTGGTCGGCCTCTCATGATCCGGCCGGCCGACTCCGGCTGGGCCGGTCAGAAGGATCACTCTATCGGGAAGCTGACATTGCATAGCGTGTCGGTTGGCGAATAGTTGATATCTGGCGCATGATCGTCCGAGGCGGTCTAATAGGTGGGACCGTATCCGAACCGCACAGTCTGGGACGTGAGGAATCAGCATGGCAGCCACCGGCACAGCCACCAGCACTGAGAAGGGTCGCCGGATCGTCGGGGCCGAGCGGCAGACGCTCGCCAAGGACCTGGTAAAGCGGTACACCTCGGGTGAGAGCATCCGTGCGCTCGCGGCCTCGACCGGCCGTTCCTACGGGTTCATCCACCGGGTGCTCACCGAGTCCGGGGTGCAGCTGCGGCAGCGTGGCGGCGCCCGGCGCCGCAAGAAGGCGTGACCCGCCCCCCAGCGTCGTCCATCAGCGCTGTGCTCCGGGCGGTCCGGTGACCGCCGAGACGACCGGAGTGCGACTCGACTGCGACGGGCCGGTCGCGACGGTGACGTTGTGCCGGCCCGACGTGCTCAACGCCCAGACCCCGGCCATGTGGCGCGCGATGAGCGACTTCTCCCGGGAGCTGCCCGGCGACGTCCGCGTCGTGGTGGTGCGTGGTGAGGGGCGGGCCTTCTCCGCCGGCCTCGACCTCTCGGTCGCCGGCTCCTCCGGCCCGGGCTCCTTCGCCGAGCTGTCCACCCTGCCCGAGCAGGAGTGCGCCGACCGGATCGCCGAGTACCAGGGCGGCTTCACCTGGCTGCACCGGCCCGACGTCATCTCGATCGCCGCCGTGCAGGGCCACGCCATCGGTGCCGGCTTCCAGCTCGCCCTCGCCTGCGACCTGCGGGTCCTCGCCGAGGACGCCCGGCTCTCCATGGCCGAGGTGACCCTCGGCCTGGTCCCCGACCTGGCCGGCACGAAGCGCCTCGCCGAGCTGGTCGGCTATTCCCGCGCGCTGGAGATCTGCGCCACCGGCCGCCGGATGGACGCCGCCGAGGCGGACCGGATCGGCCTGGCCACCCTCGTCGTGCCGACCGGGGACCTCGACGGCGCGGTGCGCGACCTGACGGCCGGCCTGCTGGCCAACAACCGCGACGCGATCGTGGAGATCAAGGCGCTGCTCGCCGGCGCGGGCGGGCGGAGCCACGCCGAGCAGCAGCGAGCCGAGCGGGAGGCGCAGACCCGGCGGATCCGCGATCTGGCCGGGCGGGGCGAATAGTAAGGACCGTTCGGGAAGATCCGGGTTACTCGCGAGGTTGTCGTAGTCGTCGGGAGAATTGACTCCGACGGTCCACGGCTGCCGACAACCCGGAGGTGACGAGTGTCCAACCCCATGGGCGGTGGCGGCATGGGCGGCTGGAGCATGCTCCGGTCGATGCGCAGCCGCGACGAGATCTCCACCCACCAGCTCAAGCGCGGCACGGCGCGGCGGATCGTCGCGTTCGCCCAGCCCTACCGGCGCGACATCCTCGTCTTCCTGGTCACCGTGGTGATCGCGGCGGTGATCGGGGTGGCCACCCCGCTGCTCGCCGGTGACGTCATCGACGCGATCGCCGGCCGGGGCCCCGACGCGGGCGCCACCGTGGTCCGGCTCGCGCTGATCATCGCGGTGCTGGCCGTGGCCGACGCGCTCTTCTCGCTCGCCCAGCGGTGGTATTCGGCGCGGATCGGCGAGGGCATCATCCTCGACCTGCGCACCCGGGTCTACGACCACGTGCAGCGGATGCCGCTGCAGTTCTTCACCCGCACCCAGACCGGCGCGCTGGTCAGCCGGCTCAACAACGACGTGCTGGGGGCCCAGCGGGCGTTCACCTCGACGCTGTCCGGCGTGGTCAGCAACGTCATCCAGCTCGTGCTGACCGCCGGGGCGATGCTCATCCTGTCCTGGCAGATCACCGTGCTGGCGCTGGTGCTGCTGCCCATCTTCATCATCCCGGCCCGCCGGGTCGGCCGGCGGCTGGCCGAGATCACGCGCGAGTCGTACAACCTCGACGCCAAGATGAACGCGACCATGACCGAGCGGTTCAACGTCTCGGGCGCCCTGCTGGTCAAGCTCTTCGGCTCGCCGGAGGTGGAGGCGACCCGGTTCGCCGGCCGGGCCGAGCGGGTCCGCGACATCGGCATCCAGTCGGCCATGTACTCGCGCACCTTCTTCGTGGCCATGCTCCTCGTCGCCTCCCTCGCCCAGGCGCTCACCTACGGGCTCGGCGGCTGGCTCGCCGTCACCGGCGCGGTCAGCGCCGGCACGGTGGTCAAGCTGGCACTGCTGCTCACCCGCCTCTACGGCCCGCTCACCGCGCTCTCCAACGTCCGGGTCGACGTGATGAGCGCGCTGGTCTCCTTCGACCGGGTCTTCGAGGTGCTCGACCTGCGCCCCGGCATCGAGGAGAAGCCCGACGCCCGGCCGGTGCCCCGGGGCAACGGCCGCGTCGAGTTCCGCGACGTCCGGTTCCGCTACCCGAGCGCCGCCGAGGTCTCGCTGGCCTCCCTGGAGGAGGTCGCCGCGCTCGACCGCACGGTCAACGAGCCGGTGCTCAAGGGCGTCTCGTTCGCCGTCGAGCCCGGCCAGATGGTGGCCCTGGTCGGTCCCTCCGGCGCCGGCAAGTCGACGCTGTCCATGCTGATCTCCCGGATCTACGACGTGAGCGACGGCCAGGTGCTCGTCGGCGGGGTCGACGTGCGGGACGCCACGCTCGCCTCGCTCCGCGACGAGATCGGCGTGGTCACGCAGGATTCGCACCTGTTCCACGAGACCATCCGGGAGAACCTGCGCTACGCCAAGCCGGACGCGACCGACGACGAGATCTGGGCCGCGCTGGCCGGGGCGCAGGTCGCCGACCTCGTCCGCGCCCTGCCCGACGGGCTGGACACCACGGTCGGCGAGCGCGGCTACCGCTTCTCCGGCGGTGAGAAGCAGCGCATCGCCATCGCCCGGCTGCTGCTCAAGGCCCCGTCGATCGTGATCCTGGACGAGGCCACCGCGCACCTCGACTCGGAGAGCGAGGCGGCCGTGCAGCGGGCGCTGTCGGTGGCGCTGACCGGGCGCACCGCCCTGGTCATCGCGCACCGGCTCTCCACGGTCCGCGACGCCGACCAGATCCTCGTCCTCGACGAGGGGCGGATCGTCGAGCGCGGCCGGCACGACGAGCTGGTCGCCGTCGGCGGCCTCTACGCCGAGCTCTACCGCACCCAGTTCGCGGTCACCGACTCGCCGGCCCCCTACCAGGAGCCGGAGCAGCCGGAGCGGGTGGTCACCACCGTGCCGGTCGGGACCTACGTGGCGCAGGAGGCGCTGCCGCCGGCAGCCGCCAACTGACCGTCGCCAGAAAATCCGCGCCGCGGGCTTGACCCTGACGCAGCGTCAACCCTCCATGCTGGCTGCCATGAACAAGCCGACAACACCTCAGGTCGAACCGCCCGCGATACAGGTGCGGGGCCTGGAAAAGTCGTTCAAGCAGCTCACGGTGCTGCGCGGCGTGGACGTCGACGTGGCACGGGGCACCATCTTCGCCCTGCTCGGCTCGAACGGGGCGGGCAAGACCACGATGGTGAGGATCCTCTCCACACTGCTCAAGGCCGACGCCGGGACCGCCCGGGTCAACGGCTTCGACGTCGCGACGCAGCCCGCCGAGGTACGCGAGTCCATCAGTCTCACCGGGCAGTTCGCGGCGGTCGACCAGATCCTCACCGGGCGGGAGAACCTGGTCCTGGTCGCCCGGCTGAGGCACCTCCGGGACCCGGGCGCGATCGCGGACGACCTGCTGCGGCGCTTCTCGCTCACCGAGGCGGGCGCCCGGAGGGTGGCGACGTACTCCGGTGGCATGCGCCGCCGGCTGGACATCGCCATGAGCCTCATCGGGAACCCGCCGGTCATCTTCCTCGACGAGCCGACGACCGGGCTGGACCCGGAGGCGCGCATCGAGGTGTGGGAGGCCGTCCGGGAGCTGGCCCGGGGCGGCACGACCGTGCTGCTCACCACCCAGTACCTCGACGAGGCGGAGCAGCTCGCCGACCGGATCGCCATCCTCCACGAGGGCCGGATCATCGTGAACGGCACCCTCGACGAGCTGAAGCGGCTCCTCCCACCCGCCGAGATCCAGTACGTCGAGAAGCAGCCGACCCTCGAGGACGTCTTCCTCACCCTCGTGGGCGCCGGAAAGGACAAGGCACCGCGATGAACAAGCACTTCCTCGGCGACACCGCCGTCCTCCTGGGCCGTTCGCTGCGCCACATCGCCCGCAGCCCGGACACCATCATCACGACCGCGATCATGCCGATCGCCTTCCTGCTGCTGTTCGTCTACGTCTTCGGCGGCGCGATCGAGACCGGGTCCGACTCGTACGTGAACTACCTGCTGCCCGGCATCCTGCTCATCACGATCGCCTCGGGCATCTCCTACACCGCCTACCGGCTGTTCCTGGACCTGCAGGGCGGCATCTTCGAACGGTTCCAGTCCATGCCGATCGCGCGGTCCGCCGTGCTGTGGGCGCACGTCCTGACCTCGCTGGTCGCCAACCTGATCTCGCTCGTGGTCGTGGTCGGCGTCGCCCTGCTCATCGGCTTCCGCTCCGGGGCGGGCGTGCTGGCGTGGCTCGCGGTCGCCGGCATCCTGCTCCTGTTCACCCTGGCGCTGACCTGGATCGCCGTGATCCCCGGCCTCACCGCGAAGTCGGTGGACGGCGCCAGCGCGTTCTCCTACCCGCTCGTCTTCCTGCCGTTCATCAGCTCCGCCTTCGTGCCCACCGGGTCGATGCCCGGCCCGGTGCGCGCGTTCGCCGAGCACCAGCCGGTCACCTCGATCGTCAACGCGATCCGGGACCTGTTCACCGAGCAGCGGGTCGGTGGCGACATCTGGATCGCCCTCGCCTGGTGCGTCGGCATCCTGGTCGTGGCCTACGCGTTCGCCGGTATCTCCTACCGGCGCAAGATCTCCTGAGCCGGCGCCGGGCGGCGGAGGGCAGGATCACGGCATGCTGACGATTGGTCAACTGGCGGCGTACGCCGGCGTCACGGTGCGGGCGGTGCGGCACTACCACCAGATCGGGCTGCTGCCCGAGCCGGAGCGGGACGCGTCGGGTTACCGGCGGTACGGGGCGACGGCGGTCGTGTCGCTCATCAAGATCCGTACCCTCGCCGACGCCGGCGTTCCGCTGTCCCGGATCAGCCGGATGCTCGACGCCGACCCGGCGGCCTTCGCCGACGCGGTCCGGCGGATCGACGACCACCTGTGCCAGGAGATCGAACGGCTGGAGACCAGCCGCACGCAGATCGCGCAGCTCAGCGCCGGGCACAGCCTGGCGCTCCCACCGGAGGTGGTCGCCTACCTCGATCGGCTCCGGGAGATCGGCGCGTCGGAGCGGATGGTGGAGGCCGAGCGGAACGGCTGGATCCTGGTCGCGGCCCGCTGGCCGGATCGGGTCCGCGAGTGGATGCCCGCGAAACTCGCGTACCTCGACGATCCGCAACACGTCCGGCTCTACCGGGTGCTGTCCGAGATATTCGAGAGCGACGCGGGCGACGAATCGCTCCTGGTGGAAGCCGCCGACATCCTGGCTGCCGTGGCGGATCAGGCATACCGCTCCGGTGAGGTCATCAGCGGCGAGGAGGCGCACGACGATCTGCCGCACGACCTGCTGGACGCACTGGCCGTCGAGACCGACCCGCGGGCGGAGCGGCTCATGGAGCTGATGCGCGACCGTGGCTGGACCGGTTGGAACCGGCTGGAGCGCCTGCCGGAGCGGCCCGAGTGACCGCGCCTAGCCGGCGACCGCGGCCCGCAGCTCCCCGAACGCGGCACCGAGCGTCTCCGGGGTGAAGTGCGCGTTCAGGCCGCTCGGGTTGGGCAGCACCCACAGGCGGGCCGCCGCGAGCGGTTCCGGCTGCGGCCCGAAACCCGCCTTCGGCCGGGCGAACCCGATCCGGTACGCGGTCACGCCGACCACCGCGACCCAGCGCGGCCGGTAGCGCGCCACCTTGGCGGTCAGCTCCCGCGCGCCCTCGACCAGCTCCTCGGCGGTCAGCTCGTCGGCGCGGGCGCTGGCCCGGGCCACCATGTTGGTGATGCCGAGCCCGAGGCCGGGCAGCTCGTCCTGCTCACTGGGGTGCAACTGGCGCGGGGTGAAGCCGCCCCGGTGCAGCGCCGGCCAGAACCGGTTGCCCGGACGGGCGAAGTGCCAGCCGGTGGCCGCCGACCACAGGCCGGGGTTGATCCCCACGAACAGCACGTCCAGCCCCGGCGCGATCAGGTCGGGGAGCGTGCGGTCGGCGGCCGCGGCGAGCTGTTCCCGGCTGGGCCGGGGGTAGCGCCGGGCCGATGATCCGGGGGCGGCGTCCGGGCGGCCGCCGGCGGGGCGGCGTCGGTCGCTCACCGGTGCGCCGTCACAGGCCGCGCAGCGCGCCGCCGTCGACCGGCACGGTCACGCCGGTGACGTAGCCGGCGGCGGGGGAGAGCAGGAAGGCGGCCACCCGGCCGAACTCGGCGGGGTCGCCGATCCGGCCCAGCGGGATCGACGCCTCGGCCTCGGCGCGGGCCCGCTCCGCGTCGCCGCTCGCGGCCAGGAGCTCCCGGTTGCGGTCGGTCATGATCCGCCCCGGCAGCAGGCTGACCACGCGGACGCCGCGGGGTCCGTGCTCGTCGGCGAGGTCCTTGGCGACCCCGGCCAGGCCGGGGCGCAGGCCGTTGGAGATGCCGAGCCCGGGCAGCGGGCCGCGGACCGAGGTGGACAGCACCAGCCCGACGGCGCCCCCGTCGGTGAGGGCGGCGGCCACCGTCCGCGCGGTGCGGACGCTGCCCAGGAAGACCGTCTCGAAGGACTCCCGCCACTGCTCGTCGGTGATCTGGGCGGCGGTGCCCCGGGGCGGGCCGCCGACCGAGATCAGCGCCCCGTCGAGGCGGCCGAACTGCTCGCGTGCCGCCGCGACGAGCCGCTCCGGGGTGCCCGGGTCGGTGAGGTCGGCGGTCAGCCCGATCGCCCGCTCCGGCCCGCCGAGCGCCTCGACGGCGGCGGCGACCCGCTCCGGGGCCCGGGACGAGATCACGACGCGGGCGCCGTCGGCCACGAGCTGCTCGGCGGTGGCGAAACCGAGGCCGCCCGAGGCGCCGGTCAGCACGTACACCCGGTCGGCGAGTCCGAGATCCATACCGCCGATCCTGCCGTACCCCGGGAGCGCCTGCCACCCGCTCTCAGCGCGGCGCGGGCCGCAGCAGGCGTACCCGGCCGGCGAGCTGGGCCGCGACGGCGCCGCCGGCCCGGGCGACGGCCGGCAGCCGGCGGGGCCGGGGCGCGGTGCGGCCGTCGTAGCGGCTCGCCGCCTCGCGGGCGGCCAGCTCCTCCGCGCCCAGCGGCGGCAGCGTGCCCCGGTCGCGCAGCTCCCGGGCCAGGTCCCAGCCGTCGCGCAGCGAGCCGTTGGTCGGGCGGCCGGCCGCCCAGCCGGCGAAGGTGGCCGGCCAGGTGTCGCCGAGGCCGGCGGCCAGCAGCGGCCAGTGCCGGGCCACGTCGCCGGCCCGCTTGCGCAGCAGCGCCCGCCGGGCCGCCTCCACCGGCGCGGCGGCGAACCCGGGGGGCAGCGGCCCGCCGGCCACCAGCGCCGCGACCAGCGCCGCCTGCCGCCCGGCGAGGTCCCCGCCGGTCACCTCGCCGCCGGGTGCCTGGACGTGGTGGCCGCCCGGCCCGGCCAGGTTCCCGGCGGTCACGTGACCACCGGGTACGCGGAGGCGGCGGCCAGGGCGTCCAGCTCGCCGCGCAGCTCGGCGGCGGGCGGGTAGTGGCCGTCGCGTTCCAGCAGCAGCGCCGGGGGTCGGCGGCGGTCGCACAGTTCCCGGACCAGGTCGAGCACCTCGGCGGGGACGGGGTCGGTGTGCGTGTCGTGGTAGAAGCCGCCCCGCTCGGCGCCGCCGGCCACGTGCACGTAGGCGATCCGCTCCAGCGGCAGCCGGTCCAGCAGGGCGGCCGGGTCGCCGCCCCGGTTGCGGGCGTTGGCGTGCACGTTGGCGACGTCGAGCAGCAGCAGCGCCCCGGTGGCGTCGAGGATCTCGGTGAGGAAGTCCGCCTCGTCCAGCTCGTCGTCCGGCCAGTCGAAGAGGGCGGCGATTGGCTCCAGGGCGAGCGGCACCGGCAGCTCCGCCTGCGCCCGGCGCACGTTGGCCACCACCGCGGCCACCGCCTCCCGGCTGCGCGGCAGCGGCAGCAGGTGACCGGCCTCCAGGCCGCCGGCCCGGACGAACGCGATGTGCTCGCTGACCAGCGGCGCGTCCAGCGCCGCGGCCACACCGGCCAGGTGCGCCACCCGGCCCGGGTCGACCGGCTCCGCGCCGCCGAGGGAGAGCTTCACCCCGTGGGGTACGACCGTGACGCCCCGACCGCGCAGCTCGGCGAGGCCGTCGGGGAGCGGCCCGGCCGGGGCGACCGTCTCGGCGACCACCTCGACGAAGCGCAGCCCGGGCAGGCCGGCCACGAAGCCGGCGATCTCGGGCCGCCACCCGATGCCCACACCGGACGGTCCGGCCGTCATCCGCCGCACCCGCCACCGCCGCCGCAGCCGCCACCGCCCCCGCAGGAGCTGCCCCCGCCGCACGAGCTGCCGCCCCCGCAGGAGCTGCCGCCCCCGCACGAACTGCCCGAGCTGCCGCCGGACCCCATGGCCTGGCGCTGGATCTCGGCCTGCTCGGAGAAGCCGGGGTCCATGGTCCACAGGGTGGCGGTGCCGAACAGCGCGACGCCCATGGCCGCGTCGGACGGGCCGTAGGTGGCGTACGCGGGCGCGGCGGAGGGACGCAGCCAGGTGTGCTGGCGGCGCAGCTCGCGCAGCGCACGGTCGGCCGCGCGGGTGCGCCACGGCACCCGGTTGAGCAGGAAGAACGCGATGAACAGCGGCACCAGGGTGAGCATCAGCCAGCCGACGGGCCGGCTGTTGGACATGCCGACGAAGGCCCGGACGAAGCCGAGCGCGAGCAGGGCCCCGACGAGCAGCGCGCCGCGGCGCAGCGTGGCCCGCCGTTCCGAGTCCAGTGCCAGGCCGCGGCGCACGAGGCCGTCGCGCAGCTCGTCGAGGGCGCGCCGGACCCACTCGTCCTGGCCCAGCTCCCGGGAGCGCAGCCCCCGGTGGGCCGCGTGGTGGATGGCCTGGTCCAGCGGGGTGACCCCGGCCGGCAGCGGGCCGCCGGTGGTGAGCCGCCGATCGGGGCGTACGCCGACCGCGCCGGCGCGGCGCAGCCCGCCGAGCGCGGTCCAGACGGCGAGCTGGTCGCCCCCGTTGAGGTACGCGACCTGCTGCGGGCCGAGCGGCCCACCGTCGTGGACCGGGGTGCCGGCCAGCGCGCGCCAGCGGTACGCCACGGCGCCGACGACCAGGACGACGGCCGCCACGAGGTACCAGCGGAGGAAGACGGGGCCGGGGACGCCCCAGGTGTCGCCCGCGAGGACTGTCATGCTCTGCTCCTGTCGCGAGGGGTCGCGGCTCATTGTGGAGCAGGTCCGCCAGGGGTGATCACCCCGAGCGGCCGAGTTACCGGACCGATATCCGCGGCCGGTCAGTGCCGGCGGACGGCCTCCTCGACCAGGTCGAGCACCCGCCCCAGGTCACCGGCGGGACGACCCATCGCCAGGTGCAGCACCAACCCGTCGTACGCCAGCTCCAGGAACTGGGCCAGCACGTCGATCGGCACGTCGTCGCGGAGCACCCCGGCCTCCCGCTGGCGGAGCAGGCGCTCCCGGGTGGCCTCGGCGATGGCGGCCGAGCGTTCCGCCCAGCGCCGGGCGAACGCGGGGTCGGTGCGCAGCCGCCGGGAGACCTCGAGCTGGCTGCCGAGCCAGCCGGTGGTGTCCGGGGAGACCGCCCGGGCCAGCAGGTCCCGCATCACCTGGACCAGGCCGTTGCGGGCCACGGTCTCCACCATGATCGCGGCGTCGTCCTCGGCCACGGCGAGGAAGAGCGAGTCCTTGTCCCGGAAGTGGTGGAAGATCGCGCCCCGGGAGAGCCCGGTGGCCTCCTCCAGCCGGCGGACGGTGGCACCCTCGTAGCCGTGCCGGGCGAAACATGCCCGGGCGGCGCCGAGGATCTCCTGTCGGCGCGCGTCGAGCTGGTCCTGGCTTACTCTGGGCACGTCACGATCGTTCCAGGTGGACCCGGTCGATGCAAACCGTACGTACGGCTTGAGATGCGGTTTCGCATGATCGACCCGGCCGGCCGCGCCGGTTACGATCCTCCGGTGACCGAGGCCGTGCCCCTGCCCACCCGCCCGCTGACCGTGGCCACCGTGCAGGCCGAGCCCGTCCCGGGTGACGTCGCCGGCAACGCCGCCCTGGCCGCCCGCCTCGTCGGCCGGGCCGCCGGCGCCCGGGTCGTGGTGCTGCCCGAGCTGTTCCTGCCCGCGTACCACCCGCCGACCCTGGGAGCCGACCCGGCCGGCACCGACGTGGCCGCCGACGCCGAGGGCCGGGTCGACGACGCGCGGCTGGACCCGCTGCGCGCGGCCGCCCGCGACGGCGGGGCCAGCGTGGTGATCGGCGCGGCCGTCCGCCACCCCGACCGGCGGCGCACCATCTCCTCCCTGCTGGTCGACCCGACCGGCACCGTCACCGCCGCGTACGACAAGCAGCAGCTCTGGAGCGGCGAGCGGGAGCTGTTCGACGCCGGCCGGCGGGGCGCCTCGCTCCTGGTCGACGGCTGGCTGCTCGGCCTCGGCATCTGCTACGACGGCTGCTTCCCGGAGCACGGCCGGGCCGCCGCGGTCGCCGGCGCGCACGGCTACCTCTGCCCGAGCGGGTACCTGGCCGGCTCCGAGCACCGCCGCGACCTCTACTACGCCGCGCGCGCCCTGGACAACACCATGTTCGTGGTCTTCGCCAACGCCGTGGGCGGCGCGGACCCGTGGCGGTTCAACGGCGGCGCCGCCGTCTACGAGCCGGAGGGCCGGCCCCTGGTCCGGGGCGCGGACACCGGCGAGGACGTGCTGGTGGCGACCCTCGACCCGGCCGCCCTCGGCGCCACCCGCGCCGCGCACACGATGCTCACCGACCGGCTGCCCGATCCGGGGCTCGCCCGAACGACGCTCGTCGGCTGACGGACGCCGTGGTGCCCTCGGGCCTGTCGGTCGCGCACCCCGTCCCGTAGGGTTCCCGAGTGCCGTTGCTCCTGCTCGATCTGGACAACACCCTGCTCGACCGCGAGGGGCCGTTCCGCGCCTGGGGTGAGCGGTTCCTGGACAGCATCGGCGCTCCGCCCAGCGACATCGAGTGGTTGCTCTCCGTCGACGCCGACGGCCTGACCGACCGCTGGGACGTCGCCGACGCGATCCGCGACCGCTACGACGTGCGCATCCCCTCGATCGACCTGGTCGAGGAGCTGCACGACGGCGTGGTGGCGTTCACCCGGTTGGACCCGCTGGTGGCCTGCGCGCTGCGGATCGCCGACGACGCCGGCTGGGTGCCGGTGGTGGTCACCAACGGCACGTCCCGCCAGGAGGACGCGAAGATCCGCCGGACCGGGCTGGACCGCTACATCGCCGACTGGGTGATCTCCGAGGAGGCCGGGGTCAGCAAGCCCAACCCGCGGATCTTCGCGCTGGCCGCCCAGCGGGCCCGGATGCCGCTGCGCGGGGCCTGGGTGATCGGTGACAGCCCGGAGGCGGACATCGGCGGCGCGACGGCGGTCGGGCTGCCCAGCGTCTGGCTGCACCGGGGGCGCCGCTGGTCGGACACCCGGTTCGCGCCCACCCGCACGGTGGACGGACTGATCGCCGCGGTGGCCGCCGTCCTGGCCGGCTGAGCGGAAATTCGGTTGACCCGCCCCGGGCCGCCCGCGACCATGGTGCGGCGCGAGGGCGCAGCCGGGCGGTGCCCGGTCGAGGAGAGGAGGTCGGTCATGGCCGTCTTTGCGGGGTCCCACCACCTGCCTCCACCAGCCTCGATCGAAGGACCGATCCACCCGTGCGCGATCACGACCTCCCGGCGCCGCAGCGCCGGAGCCGCGGCAAGAGCCGCTTTGACGACGACGAACCCACCTTCCTGAAGCGGGGCCGGCACACCGAGCCGGTCCTCACCGACCCCGACGCCGAGCCGGACGCGGAGGACAGCTGGTCCTCCTGGGACCTGGCCGTGCACGGGCCGGAGCCCTACCCGCAGTGGCTGGTCACCGAGCTGGCCGCGAAGGACACCGAGCTGGGGGTGCTGAAGACCGGCAAGGAGGCGGACGTCCACCTGGTCCGCCGGGCCGTGCCGGACACCGACCGGACCTGCCTGCTGGCGGCCAAGCGGTACCGGGATCCCCAGCACCGCCTCTTCCACCGCGACGCCGGCTACCTGGAGGGGCGCCGGGTCCGCCGCTCCCGGGAGATGCGGGCCATGGCCGGCCGGACCTCGTTCGGCCGGCAGATGATCGCCGGGCAGTGGGCGGCCGCCGAGTTCGCCGCGCTCGCCCGGCTCTGGGAGATCGGCGCCGCCTCCGGGCGGATCGCCGTGCCCTACCCGGTGCAGCTGCTCGGCACCGAGCTGATGCTGGAGTTCGTCGGTGACGCCGAGGCGGGCCTGGCCGCGCCCCGGCTGGCCCAGCTCCGGCCCGAGGGGGCCGAGCTGCGCGACCTGTGGGAGCAACTGGTCGACGCCCTGGTGGTGCTGGCCCGCGCCGGATACGCCCACGGCGACCTGTCCCCGTACAACCTGCTGGTGCACGCCGGGCGGCTGGTCATGATCGACCTGCCGCAGGTGGTCGACGTGGTGGCCAACCCGCAGGGGGCCGAGTTCCTGGGCCGGGACGTCCGGGTGGTGGGCACCTGGTTCACCGCCCGCGGCCTGCCCGCCTCGGAGACCGATCCGGAGGCGCTGACCGAGGTGCTGTTGCGGGAGGCGGGCCTGCGCTGAGCGCGCCGCGTCCCGGGCGGGTGGCGGCCCGCCCGGGACGCGGCGCTGCGGTCCGCCGCCGGCCCGGCGTCACTGGAGGTAGCGCTCGACCTCCGCGACGGGGCGCTGGCCCTGCGCGTCCGGGTCGCCGTGCGTCCGGCGCGCCGCCCGGCGCCGGCGGAGCAGGTCCCAGCACTGGTCGAGGGACTCCTCCAGGGCCCGCAGCCGCTCCCGTGCCTCGTCGTCGGTGCCGGCCTCGTGCTCCTGCGCGGCCGCGCGCAGCCGGTGCTCCTCGTCGACGAGTTCGGAGATCCGGCTCAGGATGGTCTTGTCGTCCATGCCCGAAGCTTGGCACAGGGGGCGGGCACGCGCCCGCGTTCTCCCCAGTCGGCCGGGAGGAGTTGACCGCCCCGGCCCACCGGCCGGGCGGCGGACGGCTCGGGCCGGTGGCGGCCGGCGGGTGGCGGGCGGGGCCGGGCGGACCTGCGCCGGAAGCCGGCCGGAAACTCCACTGTGGATGATCGGGCGGGCCGGAAGGCTTGCGGCGTGACGCAAATCCCACCGGCTCCATTGTCGACATCGGGATTGTTGTGGAGTGAGATACTTTCCTGTCCGCCTTTTTATCCGTCGTTCAGGATGGCATGCTCGCGGGCAACGTCACGGGTCATGACGGTGTCGCGACCCTGAGTAGGACTGGGGGAGCCATTCACGTGGACGAGTCGCAGACCGCGCCCCGGCCCACCGGCCGGCCCCACTCCGTCCCGCTGCGGCAGATCCTGCCCGGCATGCTCCGGGACCCGGCCCGCGCGCTGATCGACGTGGGCAACCGGACCGGAGGCGCGCTCGTCCGGCTCAACCTGGGATCGTTCCGCCCGTACCTGGCCACCCACCCCCGGCACGTCCAGCACGTGCTGCGGGACCGGGCGGACAACTACGAACGGGCCGGCGACGGGCTGTTCTGGCGCCCGGTCAAGCGGTTGTTCGGCGAGGGCATCCTCGGCGAGGGCCAGATCTGGTCGGCCAGCCGCCGCATGCTCCAGCCGATGTTCACCGCGAAGCGGGTGGAGGCGCTGATCGACGGCATGGCCGACGCCATCCGCGACGCCGTCGACGAGCTGGACGAGCCGTTCCGGGCCGGGCGCCCCGTCGACATCGGCACCGAGCAGGCGCGGATCGTCAGCCGGGCGATCATGCGGGTGCTCTTCGCCGACAAGATCTCCGTGCCGGACGCGCTGCGGGTGATCGACGCGCAGGACGTCATCGCCAGCGCGGTGATCCCCCGGATCGTGGTGCCGTTCGCCCCGCTCTCCCTGCCGATGCCGGGGGACCGCCCGTTCCGCCGCGCGGTCCGCATCGTCGACGAGGTGCTCGTGCCGATCGTCCGGGAGACCCGGGCCGTGGCCGACCAGGGCGACGACATCATCTCCACGCTCTGGAAGGCCCGCACCGACGACGGGCGGCAGCTCGACGAGCGGCAGGTCCGCAACGACACCGTGGCCATGTTCGCGGCCACCACCGAGACCACCATCAACGTGCTCACCTGGGCCTGGCCCCACCTCGAGCAGCGGCCCGACGTGGCCGAGCGGCTCTACGCCGAGATCGACCGGGTGGTGGGCGACGAACCGGTGCGCCGCGAGCACCTCGCCGACCTCACCTACACCCGGATGGTCCTGGACGAGCTGCTTCGGCTCTACCCGATCGGCTGGATCATCCCGCGCCGCGCGGTGGCCGACGACGTCATCGACGGCGTGCCGATCGAGGCCGGGGCGACCATGGTGGCCAGCCCGCTGATCACCCAGCGCATGCGGCAGTTCTGGGACCGGCCGGACGAGTTCGACCCGGAACGGTTCCGGCCCGAGCGGGTCCGCGCCCGGCACCGGTACGCCCACTTCCCGTTCGGCGGCGGCCCGCACCAGTGCCTGGGGATGTATCTGTTCTACCTGGAGGCGCAGCTCATCCTCGCCACGATGCTGAGCCGCTACCGGTTCCGGCTGCGCCGTCCCGGCGTACCCGGCCTGCGGCTGGCCGCGGCGCTGCGGCCGCGCGAGCGGGTCGAGCTGACCCTGCTGGCCGCCGAGCGGCGGGCGGAGCCGGCATGACCGGCCGGGAGGTGCCGGATCCGATCGCCGCCGCGGCGGAGCAGGGGCGGATCTGTGCGCACGCCGCGAAGGGCCAGCGCGACCTGCAGCGGTGCGCGGCCCGGCACGCCGAGCTGTTCCCCGGCCGGCCGTTCGACGCGGCGCTGTTCAGCAGCATCGCCCTCGCGATGTCGTTCAGCGCGCCCTGGTGTTCCGCCGAGGAGCTGGCGCTGACCAACCGCGCCGTGCTCTGGGGCTTCGCGGTCGACTGGCAGGTCGACCACCTGGCGGCCTCCCGGTCGGAGGTCGACCGGATCGTCAAGTCCTGCCTCGCCGTGGTCGACGGCGCCGCGCCCGACGACCCGCTGGGCCGGTTCCTCGCCGAGCTACGCGACGACCTGGCCGCCATCCCGGCCTACGCCGAGCTGCGCGAGCCGTGGCGGGACGCGATGGCCCGCACCCTCGACGCGATGGCCCGCGAGTGGGAGTGGAAGCAGGCCGACCATCCGACCCTCGACGCGTACCTGGCGAACGCCGACAACCTGGCCGCCACCGTGGTCAACGTGGCGCACTGGATCCACACCGGGGACGCCGCCACCCACCGCGAGCTGCCCCGGCTGATCGCGGTGAGCGACGAGGTCCAGCGCGCTCTGCGCCTGGTCAACGATCTCGGCACCCACCGGCGTGACCGGGAGTGGGGCGACCTCAACGCGCTCCTGCTGGTGGACGACCCGGCGGAGATCGAGCGGCGCCTGGCGGAGCAGGTCGACCACTGCCGGCGGCTGCTGGCCGACCTGGCGCCGGCCTGCCCCCGGCAGGCCGACTTCCTGGCCCGGCAGCTCGGCTTCACCAGCGGGTTCTACCGGTTCACCGACTTCTGGGGCGCCCGGTGAGCCTCACCGCGGGGCCCGCGCGGGTCACCCGTGCCGGCGACGCCCGCGCCGGGCAGGCCCGAAAACTCGTCGAGGCCATGGTGGACAACCCGGCCGGGGAGACCTCCGCGTCGGTCTACGAGACCGGCCGGCTGGTGGGCCTGGCACCGTGGTTGCCCGGCCACGACGTCCGCGTCTCCTGGCTGCTCGACCGGCAGCGCGCCGACGGCGGGTGGGGCGGCCCCGGCGGGTACGCCCTGGTGCCCACCCTGAGCGCCACCGAGGCGCTGCTGACCGTGCTGCGGCGGGGCGAGCACGGTCCGGCCGCGCCGCTGGCCGGCGCCGCCCACCGGGGCCTGGCCTTCCTGGCCGGCGCCCTCGACGCCGGCGCCCCGCCCGACCTGCCCGCCACCGACCTGATCGTGCCGGCGCTGCGCGAGGCCGTCGAGCGGCACCTCGCGCAACCCCCGGCCGGGCTGGCCGACTGGGCCGGGGCCCGCCTGCCGCTGCCGGCCGGTCTCGACCCGGACCGGCTGACCCGGGTACGCGGCCTGCTGGCCACCGGGCGGCCCGTGCCGGAGAAGCTGGCGCACGCGCTGGAGGTGGCCGGCGACGGCGCCCGCCGGGCGGCCGGGGTGCGGCCCGCCGGGGCGGGCGCGGTCGGCGCCTCGCCCGCCGCGACGGCCGCCTGGCTCGGCCGCCCCGAGCCGGGCCCCGCCCTGGACTACCTCCGGGCGGTCGGCGGGCGCGGTCCGGTGCCCTGTGCCAGCCCGATCACCGTCTTCGAGCGGGCCTGGGTGCTCGGGATCCTGACCCGGGCCGGCGTGCCGCTGACCGTTCCCGGGTCGCTCGTGGCGGAGCTGCGGGCCGCCGTCGGGGTGTCCGGTGCGGCCACCGGACCGGGGCTGCCCGCCGACGCCGACACCACCTCGGTGACCCTGTACGCGCTCGCCCGGCTGGGCCGGCCGCTCGACGTGTCCCGGCTCGACGCGTACGACACCGGACGGCACTTCTGCACCTGGCCGGGGGAGGACGGGGCGTCGGTGACCACCAACGCCCACGTCCTCGACGCCCTCGGGCAGCACCCCGGCCACCCGGGGGTGGCGGCCACCGTGGACCGGGTCGCCGGCTGGCTGGTCGAGCGGCAGGAGCCGGACGGCTCGTGGGACGACCGGTGGCACGCGTCGGCGTACTACGCGACCTACTGCGTGCTGCTCGCGCTCGCCGACCACGCCGCCGGCGCCCCGGCGCGGGCCGCCGTCGACCGGGGTGTCGGCTGGCTGCTGGACACCCAGCGGCCGGACGGGTCGTGGGGGCGCTGGGGCGGCACCGCCGAGGAAACCGCGTACGCGGTCCTCGCGCTGTCCGGCGCCGGGCACCCGGAAGACACGCGGGTCGATGCGGCGCTGGTGCGGGGGCGGCGGCGACTGTCCGAGTGGGACGGACGCGCTGATGGGCCGGCCCTGTGGCACGACAAGGATCTCTACCGTCCGACCCTGATCGTGCGCGCAGCGGTGCTGGCCGCGTCGGGGTCGGCCGGCCCAACTCCCACCGGGCCGGCAACACCATGATCAGGATCGCTTGAATGGAGTTCACGACGACTGCTAGCGTGCGCCGGAGTCGATCGGATTTCCGACTGATCGGATACCGGGCCAGGACGGTGTGATGCGTTCCCGCAGTACGAATCTCCGTACGAAGATCATCGCCCTGCTGGCGTCCCTGATCGCGCTCTGGGCCTTCGCGGCGTGGGTGACGGTCCGGGACGGGTTCAACCTGCTCGGCGTGCAGGCGCTCAACGCGCGGGTCTTCGAGCCGGCCGACCCGCTGCTGCTCCAGCTTCAGAACGAGCGGCGGCTGTCGCTGTTGTACCTCGGACAGTCCGACCCGGACCAGCTCCAGGACCTCGTCGCCCAGCGGCAGCGCACCGACGACAGCGCCGCCGCGCTGTGGCGCTCCGCGCAGGACTGGCGCACCGAGATCCCGGCCAGCGACGAGCTGGAGCAGCGGATCAGCGACCTGAAGACCCAGGTCGAGCAGCTCGGCGCGGTCCGCGCCGAGGTGGGCCGCAAGACCATCGACCGCACCGCGACGCTGGCCGCGTACAACGAGGCGGTCGACGCCATCTTCGGCGTCTTCGACGCGCTCGGCGGCCTGGACGACGACGAGATCGCCCGGGACACCGCCGCGCTCATCGACCTGAACCGGGCCCGGGAGCTGCTCTCCCAGCAGGACGCCCTGCTGACCGGCGCGGTGGCGGCCAACCGGATGACCGTGGCGGAGCAGAGCGCCTTCGCCCGGCTCGTCGGCGCCCAGTGGTTCCTCTCCGACCGCACCGCCCGCGACCTCGCCCCGACCGACCGGGCCCGCTACCAGCAGATGACCGAGGGGGAGGCGTTCCGGCAGCTCCGCGCCCTCCAGGACCGGGTGCTCGCCGCCAAGGGCAGTGACGTGCGCCCGCCGGTCACCGCCACGGCCTGGCAGGCCGCCGTGAGCCGGTCGATGGAGGACCTGCGCGGCGTGATCCTCGCCGGCGGCGACGACATCGTGGCCCGGGCCACCCCGGTCGCCGTCGGCGTCATCGTCCGGCTGGTGCTGGCCGCCGGCCTCGGCCTCATCGCGGTCGTGGCGTCCATCGTCGTCTCCATCACGACCGCCCGGGCGCTGGTCCGGCAGCTCGAACGGCTGCGCGAGGCGGCGTTCCGGCTGGCCAACGAGCGGCTGCCCAGCGTGGTCGAGCGGCTGGGGCACGGCGAGGAGGTCGACGTCGCCCGCGAGGCGCCACCGTTGCAGACCGGTGACGACGAGATCGGGCAGGTCGGCAAGGCGTTCAACGCCGTGCAGGAGACCGCCATCCGCACCGCCGTCGAGCAGGCCGAGCTGCGCCGCAACGTCCGCGACGTCTTCCTCAGCCTGGCCCGGCGCACCCAGGCGCTGGTGCACCGCCAGCTCACCCTGCTCGACGCGATGGAACGCCGGGAGCACGACGCCGAGGAACTGGAGGACCTGTTCCGCGTCGACCACCTGGCCACCCGGATGCGGCGCAACGCGGAGAACCTGATCGTCCTCTCCGGCTCCACTCCGGGCCGGGCGTGGCGGCGCAACGTGCCGATGGTCGACGTGGTGCGCGGCGCGGTCGCCGAGGTCGAGGACTACACCCGGGTCACGGTGCGGCCGCTGGGCCCGGTGTCGCTGACCGGCCGGGCCGTCGGCGACGTCATCCACCTGCTGGCCGAGCTGATCGAGAACGGCCTCTCCTTCTCGCCGCCGCACACCACCGTCGAGGTGCGCGGCATGATGGTGTCCAACGGCTTCGCCATCGAGATCGAGGACCGCGGCCTCGGCATGGGCGCGGAGGAGCTGGCCGCCGCGAACCGGCGCATCGTGGACCGGTCCGAGCTGAACCTGGCCAACGCCGCCCGGCTCGGCCTCTTCGTGGTCAGCCGGCTCACCGAGCGGCACGGGGTGAAGGTGCAGCTCAAGGAATCGGCGTACGGCGGGACGACCGCCGTGGTGCTGATCCCGCTCGAACTGGTCACGAACGACGGGCCGGACCCGAGCACCTCCGGCGGCTTCCCGGTCGGCGCCGGGCAGCCCGCCCCGGCGGTGCCCGCCTCCCCGGCCGTGGAGAGCGCGGCGGCGGAGCCCGCCGGCGACCGGCCGGCCACCACGGTGGCGCTGGCCGAGGGCGCCGGTCCGGCGGAGCCGGTCGCGGACGACACGGAGTCACCCGCCCCGGCGCCGGAGGCCGACACGGACGAGCCTCGGCTCACCCCGTCCGGGCTGCCGGCGCGTACCCGGAAACGGCAGCCCGCGCTCGCCGAGCCCACCGCGGCGCTGTCCCCGGTGGACCCCCGGCCCGCCGACGCCGCACCGGCCGGCGCGGCGGAGGCGGACAGCTCGCCGGCGGCCCGCACCGACGGCGGGCTGCCCGTCCGGGTCCGCCAGGCCAACCTGGCGCCGGAACTGCGGCACGACCAGTCCGCCGTGGACGACGGCGGCAGCGACGACGACGACACGGTGCGCCCGCCCGAGCAGGTGCGCCGGATGATGAGCTCCTACCAGAGCGGCACCCGACGCGGTCGGACCGACGCGGCCCGGCTGCTCGGCGGGGCGCACGAAGCCGGCGCGCCGGACACCGGCGACGGTCAGGCGACCTAGGGACCGCCGAACCGGCGATCCCGGACGAAGCACGGCACACCAGCCGGGGGAGAAGAGGACGACGAGTGGCGCAGAAGACGGCTTCGAGCGCGGACCTGACGTGGTTGCTGGATGACCTGGTCGGCCGGGTCAAGCAGGCGGAACACGCCGTAGCGCTCTCCACCGACGGACTGCTGATGGCCTCGTCCCGCGCGTTGAGCCGGGACGACGGCGAGCACCTCGCGGCGATGGCGGCGGGCATCCAGAGCCTGGCCCGGGGCGCGGGGAAGCGGTTCGGCGGTGGTCAGGTGCAGCAGACCATCATCGAGATGCAGTCGTCGTTCCTGTTCGTCACCGCGGCCGGCCGCAACGCCTGCCTGGCCGTGCTGGCGTCCGAGGACGCCGACGTCGGCCTGATCGCGTACGAGATGGCCATGCTGGTCACCCGGGTCGGCCGGTTCGTCGCCTCACCGACACGGGAACAGCCCCTCGGCGAGAACCCGGCGCGATGACCGGCCAGGGGGACCCCGCGGAGCACGAGTGGGTGGACGACCACGCGGGCCCGGTGGTGCGCCCGTACGCGGTGACCGGCGGCCGGGCCCGCCCGGTGACCGGCACGTTCGACCTGATCTCCCTGGTCACGGCGACCCGGGCGGAGGTGGCGTCGGAGTCCGGGCTCGGCCCGGAACACGTGGCGATCGTCGGTCTCTGCCAGCGGATCCAGTCCGTGGCCGAGATCGCCGCCCACCTCGACCTGCCGGTGGGCACCGTCCGGGTCCTCCTGGGTGACCTGGCGGCCCGCAGCCTGGTGCAGGTCCGTGAGCCGCGGGCGACCCCCGCCGGCCTTCCCGACGACAGTGTTTTCGAGGCGGTAATCAATGGACTACGGGCGCTCTGAGCGGCCGGCGGGAGCGGCGCCGCTGCCCACCGCGATCAAGATCCTGATCGCCGGTGGTTTCGGCGTGGGCAAGACCACCCTGGTCGGCGCGGTCAGCGAGACCCGGCCGCTGCGGACGGAGGAGGTGCTGACCGAGACCGGGATCGGCATCGACGACCTGTCCGGTGTGGAGGAGAAGACCACCACCACCGTGGCGATGGACTTCGGCCGCATCACGCTCAGCGACGATCTGGTGCTCTACCTGTTCGGCACCCCCGGGCAGGACCGGTTCTGGTTCGTCTGGGACGAGCTGGCGCTGGGCGCGATCGGCGCGGTGGTGCTGGCCGACACCCGGCGGCTGGCCGACTGCTTCCCGTCGATCGACTACTTCGAGGGGCGCGGCACGCCGTTCGTGGTGGCGGTGAACTGCTTCGAGGGAGCCAAGCGCTACCGGCTGGACGAGGTGCAGGGCGCACTGGACCTGGACCCGGAGGTGCCCGTGGTGCTCTGCGACGCGCGGGAGCGGGAGTCGGTCAAGGAGGTGCTGATCACGCTGCTGGAGTACGCCATGAAGCTGCGCGAGGAGCGCCGACGCGCCGCCGCGGACTGACCGGCTCCGGCGGCGCGGGCTGCCATGATGGGGCAATGGCCACCGAATCCCGGCACCTGAGCGTGCACATCGACCGGCCGGTCGCCGAGGTCTACGCGTTCGCCGCCGACCCCCGCAACCTGCCCCGCTGGGCGCCCGGCCTGGGCGGGTCCGTGGCGCGCGAGGACGGCGTCTGGTTCGTCGACACCCCGGAGGGCCGCGCCCAGCTCACCTTCGCCCCGCGCAACGAGTACGGCGTGCTCGACCACGAGGTCGTGACGCCCTCCGGGGAGACGGTGTACGTGCCGCTGCGGGCCATCGCCGACGGCGACGGCTGCGAGGTGGTCTTCACGCTGCGCCGCTCGCCCGGCATGACCGACGCCGAGTTCGCGCGGGACGCCGGGCTGGTCAGCGGTGACCTGGCCCTGCTCAAGAAGGTGCTGGAATCAGCACCGGCGTAGCACGAGCGTCACGAAGCCCAGCACCTCGCGGTACCCGCGCAACCACTGGTCGCGGTGCTCCCGGGCGGCGGTGAGCGCCTCGGCGGCGTCCGGGTGGCCGGGATTGTCCAGCGCCCACTCGGTGAGCGAGCCGATCCACGACCATTCGTAGTCGTCCCACTCGGCGGCGTCGCTGACATGGGCGTACACCGGCGTCCAGCCGGCCCGCTCGGCGGCGTCGACCAGGCCGGCGAGGTCGGTGAACTCCTCCGGCTTCGCGTCGAGCGCCGCGAGGGCCTCCGGAGTCGGCGGGACCTGCCAGAACCCCTCACCGACCATCAGCACGCCGTCGGCGTTCACATGCCGGCCGGCCAGCTTCAGCGTCTCGCCGAACCCGCCGAACGCGTGTGTCGACCCGACGCACAGCACCAGGTCGTAGTCGCCGTCCGGCACGTACGTCCGTGCGTCGCGCTCGTGCAGCGTGAGCCGGTCGGCGAGGCCGCGTTCGGCGGCGGCGTCGGCGGCACGCTCCAGCGCGTACGGGCTGACGTCCACGCCGTCCGCGTGCCCGTCGGGGTAGTGCGCGAGGGCCTGCAGCGCCCAGGATCCCTCTCCACAGCCGAGGTCGAGGACACGGGCCGCCGGTTGGCGGCCCGCCCGGCGCAGGAGCCGGTTGACGTTGACACCGGAGATCGGCGCCGCGATCGGGTGGTGCGAGTGCGCGATGCTGCTGAGCCGTTGACGATCCACCGCCAGAGTGAACACGAGTCCGCCGGCGCCCGCACCCGGGTTGTCATGCCACGCGATCCTGGCCCGGCGGTCGGTCCTCGCGAGGTGGCCGACCGTTCATCTAGGATCTTGCGGACCGGCAGCCCGGACACGAGGAGCCGCAGTGACAGGGTCGACGACGTTCCTGCGGGAGTGTCTGCTCCGGGCCGGGATGCGCGACGTCGTCACCGTGGAGCCGGCGACGGGTGGGCTGGCGGCGGTCGCGGGCATCGCCACCCGCCGGGACGCGCCGCCGGTGTTCGTCAAGGCCTTCGCGGACGCGCCGGCCGACGATGTCTTCCTCGCGGAGGCCGAGGGGCTGGCCGCCCTGCGGAAGCTCGGCGGTGTGGCGACACCCGAGGTGATCCTGGCGGATCAGGAACTGATCGTGCTGTCGGTGCTGCGACCCCGGCCGCGCAGCGCGACCTTCTGGGAGCGGTTCGCGCACACGCTCGCCCACCTGCACACGAGCACGACCCATCCTCGTTTCGGCTGGCACCGTGACAACTGGCTGGGCCGTCGCCGGCAGGTCAACACCTGGGACGACGACGGATTCGCCTTCTTCGCGCAGCACCGGCTGCTCCGGTGGCTCGGGCAGCCCCGCGTCGAGGCGGCACTCGACGCCGGAGACCGGGCGGCCCTGGAGCGGCTGTGCGACCGGCTGCCCGACCTGCTGCCCGACCGGCCGGCCTGCCTGACGCACGGTGACCTGTGGGCACAGAACGTCCTGGCCACCCCGGACGGGCAGCCCGCGCTGATCGACCCGGCCGTGTCCTACATGTGGGCCGAGGTCGACCTCGCCCACGTGTGGTCCACCGCGCCGCCGCCCGAGGCGCAACGGTTCTTCGCGGTCTACGCGGAGCTGACCTCCCTCGACCGCGACTGGCCGGCCCGCATGCCCATCGTCCAACTGCGGCAACACCTCGCCGTGCTGGCCCAGTTCGACGACGACTGGGGCGCGGGCGACCAGATCCGCGCCACCCTCGCCCCGTTCCGGACGCGCTCCTGACCGGTCTCCGTCAGTCGGCGAACTCGACGCCGGCCAGCGAGACCGTGCGGTGGGCGGCGAGGCGTTCGGCCTGTTCGGCGATGGCGTCGCGGGTGGCGACGGGCAGCTTCTGCCACGGCTGGATCGCGAGCTTCAGTGTCCGGCCGGACTTGCGGGGACGCCAGGTGCCGACCAGTTGACCGTCGACCAGGACCGCGCCGGGTCGGCCCAGCACCGGCCACAACTCCTTGGCGCGGGCCGGGTCCGGCACCAGGGTCGACCGGTCCTTGGCCTGGAGGAAGAGGTCGAACGGGCCGAGCAGGCGGGTTGCCGTGACGTCCGCGGATTCCAGCGCCTGCTCGTCGGCGGCCAGGAGCGACCGGGCCTCGCCGTCGACCGTCACCTCGATCACGTCTTCGGGCCAGCGTGCCTTCACCTCCCTGACCGGGGCGTCGAGGTAGTCCGCCACGTGCTTGGGGGTGGCCGGGCCGAGCAGACGGAGGTACGCGCGGACGAGGTCGAACCGGTCGCCCGCGGCGGCGGCCTTCCTGAAGCCCCGGATGCGGTGCAGGACCGGCGGCGAGGTGTCGAGTTGCAGCTCCAGCCCGGCCCGCACGGCGGCCAGCCGGAACGGCATCTCGTAGAGGTGGGTGGCGTCGCACGGCCGGCAGAACCGCAGGTACGGCTCCGGCATCATCTCGGCCAGGCGGCCGGAGACGTCCCCCTTGACCGTCGGCCCGGTGACGACGGCCCGCATCCGGGCGGCCACCTCGTCCAGGGCGGCGAGGTTGCCGATCCCGGCGGCCTTCAACGGCCTGGCGGCGTCGTAGATGCGCTTGCCCGCGTCCGCGTCGGAGAAGGGCTCGACCGCGGCCGCCACCTTCCCCACGTCCGCCCGGCGGTAGAGGTGGGGAGCACCTCGCACGGTCCACAGCAGGATCAGCTCCTCCGCGGACAGCGTGGCCACCTCGACCCCGCGGATGGCCAGCGCCCACCGGCCGCCGTCCGTGCCGGTGTCCTGCACCCCGATGTCGAGCACGGCGGTGTCTGCAAGCGTGCCCTCGGCCCGGTCGAGCTGCTGGGCCCGCACGCGGAAGTTCATCACCTGGCGCTGATCAACCACCCCTCCACGCTACCCAGCGATCCCCACGACGCGCCGCGCCGGCAGCGCGTGGCACTCCGTTCCCGCCCCGCGCGGTTTCCCCGGGGAGAGCGACGCGTGGGGCTCGCCTAGCGTCGAAGAGAGGCCGAAGGCCCCCGGTGCAGCGCCGAGGGCCTTCAGAGGAGGTACGGGATTCAGCCGCGCTTGGTCGTCTCCACGAAGCGCGTCCAGGCGCTCGGGTCGAAGGTGAGCACCGGCCCGGCCGGGTCCTTGGAGTCCCGCACGCCGACGACGCCCGCGAGATTGTCCGCGACCTCGACGCAGTCACCGCCGTTGCCACCGCTCTTGGTGCTCTTGCGCCACCGGGCACCGATCAGGTCCATGCTGTCGCCGCTTCTTTCAGGAGGTCCAGGGACCGCCCGCGGGGAAGAGCCTCGCCCCGGATGCGTTCCCACCGGCGCTCCAGCGTAGCAATCTCGGATGCCTGGTCGATGATCTGCGCACGGGCCTGGCTGTCCACGTGCGCGACCCGCGTGCCGTCCCGCAACTCCGCGAGGGTGAACGGCCCGTCGAGCCCGGGATATGTCGGCGTGTCCCGCGGCACCACATGGAGTTGGACGCTGGGCAACTCGGCGCAGGCGACGAGATGGGCCAGTTGTGCGGCCATGAGCCGGCGGTCGCCGCCCGCGGGTCGGCACAGGACCTGCTCGTCGATCACGGCGACGAAGAGCGGCCCGCGCTCCCGGGTCAGGATCGCCTGCCGGTCCAGCCGCGCCGCGACCAGATCGGCGACCTCGGCCGGCGTGAGCGGCTGACCGAGGAACGTGGCGCGGGCATACGCCTCGGTCTGGAGCAGCCCCGGCACCCAGGAGAGTTGGAACGCGCGCAGCGCGACGGCCTCGCGCTCGATGTCGACCCAGGGCCGGAACCACACGGGCTCGCGGCGCTTGACCACGTCCGGCCAGAGTGCGTCGACAGGCCGGCCGAGGAGATTTGCGACGGTGGCGCGGTGCCGCCCCTGAGGAATGTGGCCAGGGTTTGCCCACCGGGCGACGGTCTTCGGGTGCACACCGAGCTGACCAGCCAGACTCTCGGCCGTGTGGCCCGCCTCTGCCAGCGCGGCGACAAACGCGTGGTTCATGCCCGTCCCCCCAGGAACAAAACAACCGTCCGAAGGAGATTACATAGCGCTGTGTGATTGTCCGGCAACCCTCGGAAGGCTGCTGTGGAGACGACGCCGAGGAGGGGACGACGATGCCCGAGAACAAGCCGAAGCCGACAGGTGGTCCGCCGCCCCGCCCGACGATGCCGGGCCGGATCGGGCCGCCCGTTTCTCCGTACCGTGGCCTCGGCAGGGTGACCAACGTCGTTCCCGAGACGCGCTGGCGGACCCGCGGCGGCCCGCCCGTCGCGCACACCGCCACCGGCCCGTCCTGGCGGTGCGACGCCTGCGGTCGGGACTGGCCCTGCCCGGCGCTGCGCGCGATCCCGACGGACGCCGCGCGGCGCGCGACCCTGATCCCGGAGTTCTCCCGGATCACCCGCCGCGCGATCCGGGACCTGCGCGGCCGGCCCGGCGGCCCCGACCCGGTCGCCATCGTCCGCCGCTTCCTCTGGTTCCTGCCGCTCACCGACGAGGAGGCCAGGGCGGTCGCGCTGAGGCTGCGATGAGCGGCGGGACGAGGTCTGCGCCTCCTAGCCGCCGATCGGGGGTGCGGGTGCGACCATCGCCGCGATGAGCGCGCTCACCGGTGCGGTGGCGAAGCCGACCCGCGCATCGCTCGCCCCGTACGGCAGCCACAGCTCGCCGGCGTGCACGAGCCCGCCGCAGGAGTAGACGACGTTCGGCACGTACCCGTCGCGTTCGGCCTCGTCGGGTGCCAGGAGCGCGCCGGGCAGCTCACCGATGACCCGCTCCGGGCGGTGCAGGTCGAGCAGGAGCGCGCCGATGGCGTACCGGCGCATCGGGCCGACGCCGTGGGTGAGCACCAACCACCCGGCGTCGGTCTCGATGGGGGAGCCGCAGTTGCCGACCTGGACCAGTTCCCAGCTCTGTCTCGGAGTGCGCAGGGGCACCGGGGCCTGCCACCGGTTCTCGCTGTCCAGGCGGGTCAGGCCGATCGTCTCGCCGTCGGAGCGGCAGAGGGCGAGGTGGCGCCCGCCGACGGTACGGGGGAACAATGCGACGCCCTTGTTGCGGGCGCCCGGCCCGCGCATCGGCGTGATCTGGAAGCGGCGCAGGTCGCGGCTGGCCAGCGCGCGGGTGGCGATGCGCCGTCCGTCGTAGGCGGTGTAGGTGGCCCGGTACACCGGGCCCGCCTCGTCGACGAACCGGACGAACCGGGCGTCCTCCATGCCGTTGCTCTCGGCCGGGATGGCCGGCCAGAGCACCCGTTGATGCAGGCCGCTGTCGGCGGGGAAGGTCGTGGCGTAGCTGGCGGCGTTGGTGCGACGCAGGTGTTCGAGAGTGCTCAACCCGGTGCTGCGGGAGAGCAGGTCCGGTGGCAGGGTGCCGAGCACCCGCTCGAAGGTGGCCTCGTCGTACCGTTCGGGCAGGGCGTCCAGCACGGTGGCGGCGACCTCGTTGTCGCAGTCGATCTCGGCCAGGCCGGCGGCGAGCAGGTCCCGGCGGTGCCGGACGCCGACCCGACGACCGACCACCAGGGGGCCGGACCGGTCGGCGACGGCGAGCTGGTGCCCCGGGCCGAGGACCGCGGTGGCGAAGCCGATGGACGACACGTGCCCCTCGCCGATCTGGCGCAGGCTGACCGCGACGCGCAGCTGCCCGGGTTCCAGGTCGGCCTGGTCGGGGTGGGCCACCATCGACGGATTGCACAGCGCGGCGGCCTCGACCGCGTACTCGTGGCTGAAGTAGGCGCCGACCAGGAGACGGGTGACGGGGGACAGGTCCCGGGCGGGGTCCGCCCGGTGCCGAACGAGGTCGTAGTGGTGCTGGAACGTGCTGTCCAGGTCCCGGTGCCGGCCACCGAAGCGGTCGAAGGTGTCCCGCAGCAGCCGGCCGGTCTCCTCGTCGTCGAGGTGCGCGACGCGGTCGATGAGTGCGTGCGCGCGGGTGCGTACCAGGGCGGCGTCCTCTCCGGGAACGAAGAGCTTGACGATGACCCGGCGTGGATCCGGGGCGAGGGTGAGGTCCTGCCGGACGGCCAGGGTCCGGGTCACGACCACCGCCGGGCATGCTGCAGCGTGGAGATGAGCGCGAGGGTCGACTCGGCGCCCTGGTTGAGGTTGGGCCCGTGCGGGGTCAGGCCGTCGTAGCCACCTCCGGTCGCCGGATCCCACATCGGGGTACCGACGTCGTTGTCGCCGAGGAACCACCCGACCGCCTGACGCACCCCGACGTCCCAGACGGGATCGCCGGTCACGGTGGCGGCCGTCGCGCAGGCGTCGGCGAGGGCGGCCACCTCGATCGGCTGCTGGTCGTGGCGCAGCCGCACCGCGCCACGTCGCCACCCGGCGGCCGGCATGACCGACAGCCGCCCGTCGAGGAGTTGGACGTGGCGCAGCCAGGCCAGCATCCGCAGACCGGTGCCGAGCAGCGGGCCGTCGTCACGCAGCTGACCGGCGGCTATGACGACCTCCGCCAGGGCGCCGCTCGCGTACGTCAGGCTCGGGTGCGGCCAGGTCCACCGCGGGTCCGGATCGGGGCTGCCGACGGCGTCGGCGGCGTCGGCGAGCAGCGCGGCCGCGGCGGCGTGCCCCGGGTGCCGGCGCAGCACCTCGGCGGCGCCGAGCCCGGCGAAGGCCATCGCGTGCGGTGCCGGGGAGCGCCGCGCGGCACCCGCGCCGAAGGCGACCAGCGCCTCCTCCCGGATCCAGGGCGCGGGACTGCGGCCGGCGGCGGTGCCCAGGCCCCACAGTGCCCGGCCCCACCAGTCACCGAGCCCGGGCCGGTCGGCCCAGCGCCGGTCGTGGCCGAGCCTGTTGTGGAAGGCGCCGCGGTCGTCCTGCGCGTGGGTCAGGAAGGCGAGGTAGCGCTCCGCGAGCCGGAGCACCCCCTCGGTCGGCTCCGGTTCCCGGCTCGTCACGACCAGACCGCGGGCCACGTCGTCGGTGCAGTAGCCGTGTTCCCGGCGGACGATGGCGTGCCGGGCGTGTTCGAACAGGCCCGTGTCGTCGCTCAACCGGGCCAGGTGGGCGAAACTCGGCACCGGGGCGTTCCGGCGGTGACCGCTGGTGGGGCTGCCGGCCGTCCTGGTGGAACCGTCGGCGGTCGCGGTCACGCCGAGGCCGCACTGACCGCGGGCGAGCGAGCGGCGAGGAGCCGCCCCGCGAGGGCGTCGTAGCGGGCCGCCACCGCCGGCCAGTTCAGCTGCGCGGCCAGCGGCCGGACATGGCCGGCCAACCGGGCGGCCAGACCTGGTTCGGTCAGGATCCGCCGGATCGCCGTGGCCAGGGCCGCCGGATCCTGATGGGGTACGACCAGACCGGGGCCGTTGGTGAGCAGCTCGACGGCGTGCGGGAACGGCGTGGCCACGACCGGGACCCCGGCGGCCACCGCCTCGATGAGAACGCCGGAGGTGACCTGTTCGCGGGAGTCGTACGGCAGCACGACCACGTCGGCGGAGCGGATCAGCGCGCCGAGCGCGGACTGATCGTGGTAGACCGCCTGGTAGTCCACCGAGTGCGCGACGCCCAGCTGCGCACCGAGCCGGTGCAGACCCGCCCGGTACGTCTCGCCCTGGTGCTCGATCACCTTCGGGTGGGTCCGGCCGGCCACGGTGTAGGTGGGTGTGGGGTCGAGGTCCTGCAACAGGGCCAGCGCCCGCAGTGACCACTCGATGCCCTTGCCGGGGCCGAGCAGCCCCCAGGTGAGCAGGTGGGGGCGGGTACGTCGCGGGACGGCCGCGCCGGCGTGGACGGCGGCGCCGTGCGGGATGACCGTGACCTTCGCCGGGTCCACGGTGTAGCCCACGAGCAGCCGGTCGCGGGCCGTGCCGGTCATCGTGACCACCGCCCCGGCGGCGGCGACGATCTGCTCCAGCAGCGACTTCTGCCGGGCGGAGGGCTGACGGAGCACGGTGTGCAGGACCACGATGCTCGGCACGGTGAGCCGGCGCAGCAAGGGAAGCACGTCCTCTCCGTCCCTACCGGGGTAGATGCCGTACTCGTGCTGGACGATGGCCACGTCGAAGACGTTCAGGGCGGCGGCGGCGTCCCGCCAGCCGGTCGGCGTGCGCGCCGACCAGGTGTGCACGACCCCGGGCAGGGCGCGCTGGTCGTCGCTCCCGTCGGTGACCCGCACGACGCCACCGCGGGTGCCGTCGGCGGTCAGGTGGGCGGCCAGCGCGGAGTTGAAGGTGGCCAGCCCGCACCGGGTCGGTGGGTGGGTGCTGAGGAAACCGTAGTGGGGCATGGGTGTTGGGCCTTCCGGTTGTCGGCCGCGGGGGATTCGTCGGATGGTCAGCGGGTCCGGCGTTGCGGGCGGTGGATGAGGTCGTCGTAGACGGCCAGGTAGTCGGTGACCATCCGGTCGGCGCCGAAGCGTTGCCGCGCCCGCGCCCGGCAGCCGGCCCGGTCGAGGCCGGTGGCCCGGGTCACCGCGTCGGCGGCCTGCTCGACGGTGTGCACGAGAAATCCCGTCACGCCCTCGTCGACGACCTCCGGCATGGACCCCCGGGCGTACGCCACGGCCGGCGTGCCACAGGCCATCGACTCCACCACCGACAGGCCGAACGGCTCGTCGAAGGCGATCGGGTGCAGCAGCGCGGTGCTGGCGCCCAGGATCTCAGCGCGTCGGCGGGGACCCAACGCGCCGAGGAAGACGACCTGTTCACCGTCGATGTGCGGGGCCACCTGTTCGGTGAAGTACCGCTCGTCCTGCACGATGCCGCAGATGGTCAGGGGGCGGCCGGCGAGCCGCGCTATCTCGATGGCGGTGTGGGTGCCCTTGTCGGGATGGATCCGGCCGAAGGCGACAAGTCCCGGGCCGGCGTCCCGGGTGAACGGCAGCCCGGTGAGGTCGACGCCGTGGTGCACCGTGGCGGCGTAGTCGAGACCGGCGGTCCGGTCGGCGTCGGAGATCGACACGTAGGACGAGCGGGCCCTGGTGTAGGCGGGAAGGATTCCCGCGCCGGAGAAGCCGTGCACGGTGGTGAGCAGCGGAGCGTCGCAGTGCTCGGCGAAGGCCAGCGGCAGCCAGTCGAGGTGGTTGTGCACCAGGTCGAACTGCGCCGAGCGGGCCATCGCGTGCGAGACGTGCAGCGCCTCCCACACCCGGCCGTCCATGCTCGGATCGTCGGCGTACCCGCGGGGGCACACGCCGTCGAGGGTGGCGGAGGTGACCGAGTCCAGCGTCGCGAAGAGTGTCACGTCGACGCCACGTGCGGTCAGCCCCTCCGCGAGCAGGCCGGTCACCTGCTCCCAGGGACCGTAGTGGTAGGGGGGTGTCCGCCAGGCGACCGGCCCGAGCAGGGCCACCTTCACGGGGATGTCGCGTCGGCGAGGTCGTTCGGATCAAGACGCAGGGTGGCGAGCAGCCCGACGTGCTTCTCGGAGTCCACCCGCTCCGGCAACTCGCGCTCCACCCAGTCGGCCCTCGCCCGCTGGCCACGCTCTCGTAGGGCGGCAACGATCCGGTGCCTGGCGATCCTCATGGTCTGCTCCCTCGTGTAGCCGTTCCGGACGGTCATGGTCACCAGGTAGCGGTTGGAGGTGCTGGCAGATCCTCATCACCGGGACGCCGAGGTGTGCGGCGGGTCTCCGAGTTCTCACTGTGACCGACGAATCGTGCGGTACGGAGCTGGTGTCCCCAGGGGCGGAGCCGGCGTGGCGGGCGCCTCAGCTGCGGAACGTCGTCGAGTCCCGGACCACCCCAGCCTACGCCGGTCCGGCCCGGCCTGCCGGGCGTCGCTCAGGCGACCGCCGGGACGGGTCAGCGGTCAGCGAACACCGCGACGAGCACCAGAGGCAGGAACAGGACGGTAGCCAGGAGGAACACCCGCACACGGAGCGCGCGGGCGTCGACGGCCCGCCGCGCCCGCGCGGCGAGTGCCGAGAGGGCGGATCCTCCCGCACCGGGCGCGGAAGGCCCGGTCGCGGCGATCGGACGAACGGCCATGACACCCTTCCTGGTGGTCGCAACGACCCGGCCCCCGCTGCCCGAGCGGGCCGGGAGGATGGCCGGTCAGCTGAGCATCTCGGCCCTGAGCTGGGCCAGAGAGCGCTTCAGCAGGCGGGAGACGTGCATCTGTGACAACCCGACGCGGCTGGCGATCTGCGCCTGGGTCAGGTCGCCGTGGAACCGCATGGCCAGGATCTGACGTTCTCGCGCGGGGAGCGCCGCGAGGACCAGCCGGAGCGTCATGTGGTCGTCCACGGCGGCGTACCCCGGATCGACGGCGCCGATGAGCGTGATGCGCTCGACGGCGTTGCTCCCGGGCTGCGGCTCGTTCAGGGACGGCAGCCGGTAGACCTCCGAGGCGGCGAGGGCGGCCAGGAGTTCGGCGACGGTCACCTTCAGGTGGCCGGCGAGTTCCCCCTCCGTCGGTAGGCGACCGCGTCGCTGCCCGAGCTCGTTCCGGGCGGCGGGCACCCGGTGCGTCAGTTCCTGGGCCGCGCGCGGCACCCGGATCGCCCAGGCGGTGTCCCGGAAGTGCCGCCGCATGGCGCCGAGAATGGTCGGGATGGCGTAGCTGGCGAACGGCGTACCGCGCTCGGTGTCGTATCCGTCGACGGCCCTGATCAGGGCGAGCGCGCCCACCTGTGCCAGGTCCTCGTAGGGCTCTCCGCGACCGGTGTAGCGGCGGGCCAGCCGACCGGCCAGCGGCAGGTTGGCCTCGATGATCCGGGCTCGCAGTCGCGCGCGGTCGGGATCGTCGGCAGTCAGGCTCGCACGACGACGCAGCAGCTGTTCGCTGTGGCCGGTTGCCGCATGGTGAGGCGGAGGAGGGAGAACTGCCGTCGCTGTCGCGATGGGGGTGACCATTGTTCAACGCCCCTTACGGGCTGGTGGCGGCGAGATGTGGCGGCCACCGGGGACCCGGGCGACATGCCCACCGTACGCCTCATCCCGCGGCTCGGCACCTCCGCCGGCGGCACTCCGGGAAGCGGCTGGTCAGCGGGCCGGAGCGGGGCCGTCGGTCGGGCCGGCCGGCGGCCGTCCCGGCGCGAACCGCTCGGAACCGTCGACGATCGCCCGGGACAGTTCGGACAGTCGCCGGTTGCTGCTGCGCGCACCGTCGCGCAGCAGCGCGAAGGCCTCACCCACGTCCACCTGGAGGCGCTCGGCGAGGATCCCCTTGGCCTGCTCGATCAGGACCCGGCTGGTGAGCGCGGTCTGCAGCTGGTCGGTGAGGATGTCGCGGCGGTGGATGGCGCGGTGCTGGAGCAGGCCGATGGTGGCCACGTCGGCGAGCGCCTGTCCGATGCGGAGCCTGCCCTCGTCGAGGGCCTCTCGCTGTGCGTCGAAGAGGGTCAGCGTGCCGATGACCTCGGAGCGCAGGCGCATCGGCAGGGCGTGCACCGCGGCGAAGCCGACCTCGGCCGCGGCGGCGGTGAACCTCGGCCAGCGGCCGGCGGTCGGCAGGTCGGCGACCGACACCGGCTGACCGGTACGGAAGCAGTCCACGGAGGGACCCTGGTCGGTCTGGAGCTGGAACAGCTCCAGCAGTCGGGTGCGTTCGGAGGAGGCGGCGACCACCCGCAGCCTGTCCCGCTGGTCCGTCAGGAGCAGTCCGGCCGCCGACACACCCAGCAGTTCGACACATCGCCCGGCCAACCCGTGCAGGAACTCGATCACGTCGAAGTCGTCGACGAGAGTGTCGGCCAGTTCCACGAACACGTCCGCCAGCTGGCTCTCGCCCATGTGACTCACCCTCGTCGTACCCTGGTCCGCCGGCACTCCGAGGTCCGGGCCGGTGATGCCCGCCGCCGCCTCGGCGGCGAGCACCAAGCGCGCCGGGCCGGACAAGCGTACGATCGGGTCATCCCGGAATCGACGACATCCCACTTCTGAGGTGCCAGCCACACCGGCCCTACCCCCAAGGGGATGTCATGTCCGGCAGTCACCCCCGAACCCCACCGGCGGACCCGGTCCGCGATCGTGGGCGCGTGCATTCGGGACAGTGGTGGCAGCAGCGAGGGAAGCAGCCGACCGGGTCGGAGTCGACCGCCGGTTCGCCGCGCACCGACCCCCGCCCTCGTTCGACTCCGGCGGACGCCCGTGCCGCCGGCAGCACCATCGACGTTCGGAAGGGAACAGCCATGGCAACCATGGCCGAGCGCATCCGCATGTTCCTCCACAACCCGCAGGGGAACCGGCTCACCTGGCAGACGCGTGAGCAGGTCGGCAAGCCCGACAACCGGCAGCGGCTGCGGAAGTTCGCGGAACGACTGCGGCGACGGGGGTGACCCCGCCGGCTCCCGAACGGGGCGAACGCGGCCGGTCGCCGCGACACCGGTAGACGCCGAGGGCCCCTCCCCGCGATCGCGGGGAGGAGCCCTTTCCGGGGTACGACGTCGGCTGGCGATCATGCGGCCACCACGTACTGCAGGATGCGGCCGTGCCGGTCAGGCCCAGCGGCTCTGCGGCCGGCTGACGCGAATGGGAATTGCGCCGCGGGCAAGAGTATCTGTGCGTCGGTGCGCGAATTCGGCGAACACAATTCCGTATTCAGTCGCCGATCGCGTCCCGCATTCGTTCCCTCGTCCAGTATTCGGATGGGTCGGTGGCGCCGGGACTCGGGTTGTGAGTCGCGACCACCGGGCCTGGCGCGGGCCGAGCCGAGCTACCGTCGCGCGCCGCGGCGACCACAACGGCCGCGGCCACTGCGAGCGCCGCGACGGCGGCCCCGCCGAGCAGCACGCGGTGTGACATGTCGCCTCCTTCGGACCAGCGGGTCGGGTGCCGGTCCGCCTGGTGCGCCGGCCGGCACACCAGGCGGACCGTCGTTCACCAGGTGTCGTTCGCGTACGTGTTGTAGAGCGTCCCCACCACTGCGGCGGAGAAGTACGGCGAGCCGTTCGTGTCCGAGCCGCTCGAGTAACTCATCACCCCGTGCACGTCACCACGCCTGGTGGTGTTGTCATAGCTGTAGTACCACGGACCGCCGCTGGAACCGCCGCCGAAGCCGCAATTCATCTCGATCCGGTTGCTGCCGGCGTCCCGCGACGTGCCGGAGCAGACCCACTGGATCTCGCCGCTGTCCTTGTTGCTCGGATAGCCGAAGATGTCGTAGTGGTACGCGCGGCCGCCACCGGTGAGCAGCCCGTTGGCGCCGACCGCGTCCACGATCGACCGGCTGCCGTAGACGAGCGCGATCGCCACGTCGTACTGCCGCTCGCGGGTGCTGATCCAGCCGCTCGGCACCGCGAGGGTGGACCAGTCCCAGGTGCCGTACGGCTGCGCGCCGTTGCGGTACGACGGCACGAACATCCAGTTCGCGGTGTGCCAGTCCCGGCCCGGCCCGTCGTGCACGCAGTGCGCGGCCGTGAAGAGCATGTTGCGTGCCGGGCTGTTCACCACGCTCGCGGAGCAGTAGTGGCCGAGACCGTCGGTGGAACTGGTGTAGAAGATCTTCCCCACCGTGATCGACTCGTTCAGCTGGGCGCCGAAGCCGCTGCCGTCCTTCGGCGCGACTGCCTCCGCGAAGCGCCGCACCTGCTCCGGCGCGGGGCTGCGGGTGACCGGGCCGGCGGCCTTCTCCACCTCGTCGGCGGGGATTGCCGCGGCCATCCGCGCGGCCGTCCAGTAGGCCCTGGCCTGCGAGGACGACGACCCCGCCGGGCGCTCGACCGACGTGACCGCGGCCGGAGCGGCAGTGCCGGAGGTGGTGTCGGTGGCGGCCTGCGCCGGAGCGCCGGCGAGGATCACCGGCATGATCAGCGCCGGCAGCGCCAGAAGTCTTATCGACGTTTTCATGAAGTCCTTCCCAGTGTTTCGATTTCCGTATCGAAAACTGGAGCGCCCCCGTGGTTCATCGCGATATCGGCAACGTATCGACGGGCCTCGGCGCATGTCAATGAATTATGAACGTCGATTATTGCGGTGTCGGATGTGCGATCGGTGGTCGAGGGAATCCCCCGAACCGCAATTTGCTCAACCGACGCGTGAATAAGGGCCCCTCCCCGCGATCGCGGGGAGGGGCCCTTACCGGGGTGCGACGTCAGCTGGCGATCATGCGGCGCAGCACGTACTGCAGGATGCCGCCGTGCCGGTAGTAGTCGGCCTCACCGGGGGTGTCGATGCGGACCACGGCGTCGAACTCCACGCCGGTGTCGGTGGTGACCTTCACGGTGCGCGGGGTGTCGCCCTCGTTGAGGGCGGTGACGCCGCTGATCGAGAAGGTCTCCGTGCCGGTCAGGCCCAGCGACTCGGCGGTGGCGTCGACCGGGAACTGCAGCGGCAGGACGCCCATGCCGATGAGGTTCGAGCGGTGGATCCGCTCGTACGACTCGGCGATGACGGCCTTGACCCCGAGCAGCATGGTGCCCTTGGCCGCCCAGTCGCGGGACGAGCCGGAGCCGTACTCCTTGCCGGCCAGGATGACCAGCGGGACGCCCGCCTCCTGGTACGCCATCGAGGCGTCGTAGATCGACGTCTGCTCGCCGGTCAGGTGGTTGACCGTGAAGCCGCCCTCGACACCCGGCACCAGCTGGTTGCGCAGCCGGATGTTGGCGAAGGTGCCCCGGATCATCACCTCGTGGTTGCCGCGGCGGGAGCCGTACGAGTTGAACTCGTGCCGCGCCACGCCGTGCTCGGCGAGGTACTTCCCGGCGGGCGAGTCCGCCTTGATCGAGCCGGCGGGGGAGATGTGGTCGGTGGTCACCGAGTCGCCCAGCTTGGCCAGCACCCGGGCGCCGGCGATGTCCTGCACCGGCTGCGGGTCGCGCTCCATGCCCTCGAAGTACGGGGGCTTGCGCACGTAGGTCGAGTCGCCGGCCCAGGCGAAGGTGTCGCCCGTCGGGGTGGGCAGCGACTGCCAGCGCTCGTCACCGGCGAACACGTCCGCGTACGCGGAGCTGAAGCCGGTGGCGCCGATGGCCGAGGCGATGACGTCCTGGATCTCGGCGCTGTTCGGCCAGATCTCCCGCAGGAACACCGGGTTGCCCTGCGCGTCCTCGCCGATCGGCTCGTTCGCCAGGTCGATGTCCATGGTGCCGGCGAGCGCGTACGCGACCACCAGCGGCGGGGACGCCAGGTAGTTCATCTTGACGTCCGGGTTGATCCGGCCCTCGAAGTTGCGGTTGCCGGACAGCACCGAGACGACGGCCAGGTCGCCCTCGTTGACGGCGGCGGAGACCTCCTCCGGCAGCGGGCCGGAGTTGCCGATGCAGGTGGTGCAGCCGTAGCCGACCAGGTTGAAGCCGAGCTTCTCCAGGTAGGGCGTGAGGCCGGCGCGGTCGTAGTAGTCCATGACGACCTTGGAGCCCGGAGCCAGGGTGGTCTTCACCCACGGCTTGCGGTTCAGGCCCTTCTCCACGGCGTTCCGCGCCAGCAGCGCGGCGCCGATCATGACCTGCGGGTTGGAGGTGTTGGTGCAGGAGGTGATCGCGGCGATCACCACGGCGCCGTGGTCCAGCTCGTACTCGACGCCGTCCGCGCCGGTCACCCGGACCGGGTTGGTGGCCCGGCCACCCGCGCCCACCGCGGCGGTCTCCAGGTCCCGCGGGGCGTCGGCCGGGTCGTTGACCCCGTTGGCCGGGGAGTCGCTGGCCGGGAAGGACTCGGCGCTGGCCTCGTCGGCCGGGCCGTCGGTGCCGAACGGCTTCTCCAGCTGCGGCACGCCCGGCTTGCGACCCGGGTCGCCGCCGGTCTCGTCGGCGGCCACGTAGTCGCTCAGCGCGGAGCGGAACAGCGTCTTGGCGCTGCCCAGCGGCACCCGGTCCTGCGGGCGCTTCGGGCCGGCCAGGGACGGCTCGATGGTGCCGAGGTCCAGCTCCAGGCGCTCCGAGTACTCCGGCTCGCGCTCCGGGTCGTGCCAGAGGCCCTGCTCCTTGGCGTACGCCTCGACGAGCGCGACCTGCTGCGGGTCGCGGCCGGTCAGCTCCAGGTAGCGGACGGTCTCACCGTCGATCGGGAAGATCGCGACGGTGGAGCCGTACTCCGGGGACATGTTGCCGATGGTGGCCCGGTTGGCCAGCGGCACCGCGCTGACGCCGGGGCCGTAGAACTCGACGAACTTGCCGACCACGCCGTGCTTGCGCAGCATCTCGGTGATGGTGAGCACCAGGTCGGTGGCGGTGGTGCCGGCCGGCATCTCGCCGGAGAGCTTGAAGCCGACGACCCGGGGGATCAGCATGCTGACCGGCTGGCCGAGCATCGCGGCCTCGGCCTCGATGCCGCCGACGCCCCAGCCCAGCACGCCCAGGCCGTTGACCATGGTGGTGTGCGAGTCGGTGCCGACCACGGTGTCCGGGTACGCCTGGCCGTTGCGCTCCATGACCGTGCGGGCCAGGTACTCGATGTTCACCTGGTGCACGATGCCGGTGCCCGGCGGGACGACCTTGAACTCGTTGAACGCGGTCTGGCCCCACCGCAGGAACTGGTAGCGCTCCCTGTTGCGCTGGTACTCCAGCTCCACGTTGCGCTCGAAGGCGTCCTCGCGACCGAACAGGTCGGCGATGACCGAGTGGTCGATGACCAGCTCGGCCGGGGCGAGCGGGTTCACCTTGGTGGCGTCGCCGCCCAGGTCGCGCACGGCCTCACGCATGGTGGCCAGGTCGACGACGCAGGGCACGCCGGTGAAGTCCTGCATCAGCACCCGGGCCGGGGTGAACTGGATCTCCACGCTCGGGTCGGCGGTGGGGTCCCACGCGCCGAGCTGCTGGATGTGGTCGGCGGTGATGTTCGCGCCGTCCTCGGTCCGCAGCAGGTTCTCCAGCAGGATCTTCAAGCTGTAGGGCAGCCGGTCGTGGCCCTCCACCTTGTCGATCCTGAAAATCTCGTAGCTCGCGTCTCCGACGCGTAGCTGGGTCTTCGCACCGAAGGTGTCGAGGCTCGCCACGTCGTACTCCTTCACACCAGCGACCGTGAGTAGTCCTGAGCAGTTTGTCGCACCGGCCGGGGCGCCGCCGTGCTTAGGCGACACTTACCTGCGTCGGTCTCAACAAAACCGTACGTCCGTCTTGCTATTCGCGCAACCTCGTGCCAGGGTTCGGGACGAGGAGGTGCCACCATGATCCACCACGTCCTGCTCGCCTGCCCACGCGGCTCCGAGGAAATCTCCCGGTCCTTCTACGCCGGCCTGCTCGGCCTGGTCGAGAAGGCGAAACCGCCGGCCCTCGCCGCCCGCGGCGGTTGCTGGTTCACCGGGTACGGCGTGGAGCTGCACCTCGGCGTCGAGGACGACTTCCGCCCCGCCCGCAAGGCGCACCCGGCACTGCTCCGCCCCGACCTGGACCGGCTCGCCGCCCGCCTCGCCGCCGCGAACCACCCCGTGACCTGGGGCGACGAGGAGATTCCCGGCATGCGGCGGTTCCACACGTACGACCCGCACGGCAACCGGCTGGAGTTCCTGGCGCCCGCCGGCTGAGCCCGCGCGGGTAGGGTTCGGGGGTGGTCGACGTCCAGCACTGGCTCTCCGCGCTGCCCCCGGGCGTGCTCTATCTGATCGTCGCCGGGGTGATCGGCGTGGAGAGCATGGGCATCCCGCTTCCCGGCGAGATCGTGCTGGTCAGCTCCGCGCTGCTGGCCGCCGCCGGGGTGGTCGAGCCGGAGTGGGTGGCCACCGCCGCCGCCGTCGGCGCCATCGTGGGGGACTCCATCGGCTACGCCGTGGGCCGCCGCGGCGGGCGGCCGCTGCTCGAACGGCTGGGCCGGCGCTTCCCGAAACACCTCGGCCCGGCGCAGCTCGCCCGCGCCGAGCAGAGCTTCGCCCGGCACGGTGTCTGGGCGGTCTTCTTCGGGCGGTTCGTCGCCCTGCTCCGCATCCTCGCCGGCCCCCTCGCCGGGGCGCTGCACGTGCCGTACCGCCGGTTCCTGGTGGCCAACGCGGCCGGGGGCCTGGTCTGGGCCTTCGGCACGACATACCTGCTCTTCTCCGTGGGTCGCGCGGCCGAGCACTGGCTCAAGGACATCTCCTGGGCCGGCCTGGCCCTCGCGGTGCTCGCCGGCCTGGCCAGCACCTGGTGGCTGCGCCGCCGCGCCCGGCACCTGGAGCAGGTCGAGGCACCCGACGAGGCCGACGAGCCGGTGCACGCGGGCGACCGCTGACACCAGACGCGCGAAAAGGGCCCGGCCCCTTCGTGGGGTCGGGCCCTCTCGCGTGCGGTGTGTCAGGAGGCCGAGTAGCCGCGGGTGGCGATCCAGTCGGCGAGGTTGTCCACGCTGATCCGGTAGGAGGCGGTGTTCGGGTTGGCGCTGTCGGCGATGGTCACGGTGTGGCCGTCGTTCTGGTAGCCGACGACGCTGATGTAGTGGCCGCCTTCGAAGGAGTGGGTGTTGCCGTCGGTGTCGGTGGCGGTGCCGGCGATGTTGGCGACCACGGCGCGGCCGTCGTCGACGGTGCGCACGATGTCGGCGCGCAGGGTGTCGGTCTGCTTGTCGTCGGCCTTGCCGTCGCGGATCTCCACGGACCGGTAGTGCTTGCCGGTCTCCTTGTTCAGCACCGGGGTGATGTCGTTGATGCTGTTGGTGCCGTTCTCGGTGGTGCCCATCTCCTTGGCCATGGCGTCGACGTCGATGTTCTTGCCGAGCACGCTGATGGCGTTACGGGCGGCGGCGGGGCCGCAGTAGTAGAAGTTCGGCTGGGCCTCGTAGCGGACGTCCAGCTCCCGCTCGCCGTGACCCTTACGGTCGGTGCTCACCTGCGAGGCGGGCTTGGCCTCGGCGGCGTGGGCGGCGATGGCGGGGCCGGCGATCCCACCGGCGGTGGCGGCGAAGCCGGCAGCGGTCAGAACGGTGTTCCGCAGCATGGTGTTGGTACGCATGATGGAATCAGCGCCTTCCGTTCGGGGGTCAGCAGCACACGCAGGGGGATGCGGGATGCCGCTGTAAAAGGGGGGGAAAGTCTGAGAGGTGCCCGGCGATCACAGACCTGCTCGGGCGGTCCGGGGGTGTAACCATCGGCGGTGGGGAAGCGATTCCCTCGACCCTGACCCGATGTCCCGGGGGATGTAACGACCGGCGCCGGGGGATGATTCCCTGGCTGGCCGGTGCGGACCGGTGGTGCGCGGTCCGGGTTGTGTAACGACCGGTGGTGGCCGGTCATTCCGACCGGCGGTCGCCGTCGCCCGGGGGGCGGGCTGCTGCGCGGTCTGCCATGTACAACGACCCCACCCCCGGCATGATTCCGCCGCCACGGTGGCGCCGACCACCCGACAGCCGGGGCATGAACCGGACATCGGTCCCACCGGCCCCTCACCAAACCGGACATGTCTCAGGTCATGAATGCCAGCGCAACCTCCGCTCCCCGGAGCCCCGAATCCGTCGCCACGCCGTGGCCGGACCACGTCCACTCGCCGTGCCGGGCAGGGCGTAAACCGGACAAAGCGCGCCTCGGGCCCGGCGCCGCACAGCTCCACTCCCGATCGGATCTTGGAGACTTGCCGTGCCTCGCGGACAGAACATCGTCAAGGTCCGGGCCGGCGTCAGGTGCCCCTGCCGGTGGTCGAGGGGAGGGCGCCGATGTTCTCGTCGGGTTCCACAGTGGTCGTGCCACCATGTCGGGCATGGAGATCTGGAACAACCCGTCCTGCTCGAAGTGCGCCGCCGCCCGCGCTTCCCTGGACGAGGCGCGGGTGCCCTACCGGCTGCGGGCGTACCTCACCGAGCCGCCGAGCGCGGAGGAGGTGACCGAGGTGCTGCGCCGGCTGGACGCCCGGGCGTGGGACATCTGCCGCACCGGCGAGCCGGCCGCGACCGCGCTGGGCATGGCGGACTGGCCGCGTGACGACGCGACGGAGCCGCGCTGGATCGCCGCCATGGTCGCGCACCCCGAGCTGATCCAGCGCCCGATCCTGCTGCTGGACGACGGAGGCGCGCTGGTCGGTCGTACCCCGGAGGCCCTGGACGAGGCCGTGCGCCGCAGCGACCGGTGAGCCCGCGGTGGGTCAGGAGGCCCGGTCGCCGGCCTTCGCGTGCCGCTCGCGCAGCCGGTCCCGGATCTCCTCCGGGGTGTACGCCCGGCGCCGCCGCTCCGCCCGCGCCACGACCACACCGGTCGCCGCCACGCCGGCGAGGCCGGCCAGGCCGAGCAGCTTCCACCACCGCATCCGTTGCCGCTTCGGCATAGGGTGATCCTCCATGAGCATCAGCCTGGACGAGGCGGTGGAGCTGACCCGCACCGGCGACCTGTGGGTCTTCCGCGGGCGCAGCGTGCCGGACCGCGCCATCCAGCTCACTACCAACAGCCCAGTCAACCACGTCGGCATGGCCGTGGTGCTCGACGACATGCCGCCGCTGATGTGGCACGCCGAGCTGGGCCGCTCGCTGCCCGACATGTGGACGGGCGCCCACCAGCGCGGCGTGCAGCTGCACGACCTGCGGGACGCCGTCTGCGTGTGGGCCAACCGGTACGGCCAGCGGGGCTGGCTGCGCCAGCTCGAACCGCCGGTGGACACCGCGATGGAGGAGGCGGTGCTGCGGACCGTGGCCCGCCTCGACGGCACCCCGTTCCCGTCCACCGCGCAGCTCGCCTGGCGCTGGGCCCGCGGCCGGGTGCCGAACCTGCGCCGCAGCCGACCCTCCACGGCCGACGGTGGCGGCGTGCCGGTCCGCGACCGGGCGCTGGAGACGGCGTACTGCGCTGAGGTGGTGGCCGTGACCTACGAGGCGATGGGCCTGCTGCCCGCCGGTCGCCGGCCCAACTGGTACGACCCGGGGCGGTTCTGGAGCGGCGACGACCTCGACCTCGCCGGCGGCGCCCAGCTCGGGGCCGAGATCGAGGTGCGCATCCCACCCCGCTGACCAGGTTTGCCGGGCCCGCCGTCCGGCAAAGAGAGCGGCGTGACGGCTTCCACGGACCTCGACACGCTCGCCGACTTCTTCGACCGGTACGGCGTGGCGCTGACCACCGCCGACGTGCCCGCCATCGCCGGCTGCTACGCGCTGCCGGGGCTGGTGGTCGCCGACACCTACAGCTTCTCGTTCACCTCGCCGGCCGCCGTGGCCCTCAGCTTCGTCGGCGCGGCCCCCGACTACCAGGAGCGCGAACTGGTCGCCGCCCACGCGCTGATCGAGGACGTTCAGCAGGTCTCCGCCCTGCTCACCGAGGTGGCGGTGCGCTGGGAGTTCCTGGACAGCCAGGGCCGGTCGGTGCCCGGCGAGCGCTACCGCTACCTGCTGCGGGCCACCGACGACGGCCCGGCCATCTGCACCGTCATCCGCACCGCCTGACACCGTCACGGCCGGCCCGCGACGACACCGGGGTCCGGCCGGGTGGCTCAGCGGACCAGCTCCCGGCGGCGGGGCGACGCGTCGAGCCGCGTGCCACCGGCCGCCACGTCGGACACGAAGTCGTCGACGGCCTCCCGGGTGACGCCGGGCATGCAGATCAGGTGGCTGCGGCCGGCGCTGCTCGCCAGCACCCACTTCGCCGTCACGGCCGGCGGCGGCGTGGGGAAGACGACCGTGAAGGCGTGCTCGTGCCGCCAGGCCGGCCAGCCCACCTCGTTGAGCCGCTCCACCGCGTACGCGGCCAGTTCGCGCGCCCGCTCGGCGCGCTCCCGCAGGCCGTCGTGGCCGAGGCTGCGGATCGCGTACCAGAGCAGCAGCGCCGGGTGGCCGCTGCGCGAACCGCTGATCGTGGTGTCCATCGTGCCGGTGTAGTTGGCGTACCGGGCGAGCTGCTGCTGGAGGGTGCGGCGGGTCAGCACCACCCCGCACGGCACCGGGGTGCCGAGGAACTTGTAGCCGGAGATGGAGATGCTGTCGACGGTGGTGTCCAGCCGCAGCGTGGCCCGCCCGTCCGCCAGGGCCAGCGGGACCCCGGCCAGCGCGCCGTCGACGTGCAGGTGGTGGCGGACGGGCGTCCGGGCGAGCAGTTGCCGGATCCGCGGCACGTCGTCGGCGGCCTCGGTCATCGTGGTGCCGCAGGTGGCCACCACGATGGCCGGCCGGTCCCGGTGCCGGTCGACCATCCGGGCCAGGTCGTCGTAGTCCATCTCGCCGCGCTCGTCGGTGCGGACCACCACCGGGTCCAGGCCGAGGATGTCGACGCACTTGGGCAGGGAGTAGTGGGCGTCGGCGGAGTGGTAGACCAGGGCCCCGGGCAGCCGGGCCCGGGCCAGGTAGAGGCCGTAGAGGTTGCCCTCGGTGCCGCCGGAGGTGAGGTAGCCCCAGCGGTCGTCGGGCGGGGCCTGGAAGAGGTCGCCGAACCAGTCGAGCACCTCCCGTTCGTACCGCTTGGTGTGGCTGGCGCCCGCCGGGTCGGTCCACGGGTCGCCGATGTTGTTGAGCAACGAGCCGAACAGCGGCGCCAGCGGGCTGTAGTCGATGTCGGTGGCGACCGGGAAGCCGACGTGCGTCCGCCGCCCGGCGACCGCGGCCGAGCGGACCGCGGCGAGTTCCGCGAGGAGCTCCTCGGGACGCGCGACGCAACCGTCACGGCCTGGGTCGGCTGACAACACGGCGCTCCCTCGTCGTCCCGATGGACAGCGCACAGAGTGGACCATGAGTCACGGAGAGCGGGCAAGCGTTACCGTCCCGGCCACCAGTCGTCCACAATCGACGTGTGCGGCCACTGTGGACCAGGTTCCTGACTGAGTGACCGGTCAGCCGGCAGGATGCCGAAATGCTCGCGGACAGTTGATAACCCGTGCACGGAGTGAAATCATCGGCCGGGCGAATTCCCGCTAGCCAGGAGCTGCCACGTGTCGCAGGATCACCGGTCACCGCTGCCACGTCCGTCCCACGAGGGCACCTGGAACGACGGCGCGACCGACCGGCCGGCGTACCCGCCGACGCCGCCGCTCCGGCCGCCCGCACGGTGGGGAAGCCGCCGGCTCTCCGGTGGTGCGGCCCCGGAGGCGCCCGGCCGCGGCGCGCCGACACCCCCGGCCTACGGTCCGCCCACCTCGCCGCTCCGCGGCTACGGCGGCGCCGGTGATCCCGGCAGCGGACACCCGTCGCCCGCGACGACCGGCGGCTTCGGACCGCCCGCGGCCCACCGCTACGGCGCCCCGACCCCGGACGGCTTCACCGCCCCGACCGCCGGCGGTCCCGGCGGTGCGGGTCGCGCCGCCCGGTTCGCCCCGCCGGAGGCCCCGGGTCGCGGCGGAACGGCCCGGATCTCCGGGCTGGGGGCCACGGCGCCCCCGGTCCGCGGCGCCTCCGCGCCGACCCGCCCGCCGTCGGAGGGCTACCGCGCGCCGGACACCGCGAGGTACGCCCACGCCGGACCGGCCCCGGCGAGCTGGTCCCCTGGCGACGCGCCAGCGCCGACCCTCGACGGTTACGCGAACCAGGCGGTCCACCACCAGATCCGGCAGGCGGTGGTGCACCGCGTGCAGTACGCGAACGCGTTGCACGCCTCGCACCACTGGGACCTGCGCCGGACCAGCCCGGTCGGGCCGCACGCACTGGTCTTCCTCTACACCAGCCTGGATCCCGGGTTCGCCGACCCGCGCCGGCCCTACTACGAGATCAAGGCGGCCTCCCGGTTGTTCCGGGACGGCGCCGAGGTGCAGGACCTGCCGGCGCTGCTCGCCGAGCTGTGCGAAATCGCCGAGGGCTACCTGGCCGGGGGCGGGGTCTTCGACCCGGTGGCACAGATGACCCAGGCCGGCGAGCCGATGCCCGCCGAGGCGCGCTACGTCGGCGTCTCGGTGTCGACCCTGCTCGACGGCGGCGGGGCCGGCGCCGCGCCGCCGGGCGCCGGTGGGATGGGCATCCCCGGCCGGAGCCTCGTGGTGATGTCCGACGACAACCTGCTGGTGGTCGAGCGGCCGGCGCGGGCGCACGAGCAGGTCGAGGTGTACTCCACCTGCCCGCACTTCAGCGGCGGCGGCGTGGAGGTCCGCAACTGGCTCCCGCTCACCCCGGAGCAGCAGGTCGAGCCGGCCTGGCGCGCGTTGCGGCACCTCAACCGGCTGGTGCTGGCCGGCCAGGAGCGCAAGGCCGCGGCGGTCGCGTCCACCGGGGGCCGGCGCCGCCGCTGAGACGCCGTGCGGCCCGCCCCCGGACCTCGGGGCGGGCCGTGGCGCGTCCGGCTGTCCTACAGGGAACGGCCGACCAGATCCTGCTCGATCACCGCGAGCGGGCGCGGTTGGCCCTGCCCGACGTTCTCCAGCACCTCGGGGCGGGTGGCCCGGATGACCGCCGCCCAGACGAGCCCGACCGCCACGGCGGCCGCCACCGCGCCGGGGACCAGCCACTTCGTCGTGGAGTCGGCGGGCGCCCCGAGCACGGCCGACAGGTTCACCAGCGTGGTGAGCAGGGCCGCGCCCACCAGTGCGGCCCCGATGGCCGGCGCGACCGTGCGCTGCCACGCGCTCTCCGTGCCACCGCCGCCGCGGTGGAAGAAGGCGATCGCGGCGACGGAGGTGACCGCCATCATGAGCAGTACCGCGATGGCGGCGACGCCGGACAGCCAGCTGAACATGGTGGCGACCGGGTCGGCTCCGGTCAGCGCGAACACCAGGACGGCCGGCAGCGCGATCATCGACTGGAGCACCGATCCGGCGACCGGCGCGCCGCCCCGGCCCACCCGCTCGAACACCGCCGGCAGCACCCGCTCCCGGCCGAGGCTGAAGGCGTACCGGGCGATCGAGTTGTGGAAGCTCACCATCGCGGCGAACACGCTGGTCACCACCATGATCGTCGCGACGCCGCCGAGCACCGGACTGACGTGCGCCTCCAGGATCGAGAACGGCAGCCCCGCGCCCGGGTCGCGGGACCTGTCGACGACCTGGTCCGGCCCGACGGCCACGGCCATGGCCCACGCGGCCAGCGCGTAGAGGACGCCCAGCAGGATCAGCGCCGAGTAGGCCGCCCGGGACACCGCCCGCGGCGACCGTGCCTCCTCGGAGTAGACGGCGGCCGACTCGTAGCCCACGAACGAGGCCGCGCAGAAGGCCACCACACCGCCGATGCCGGGCACCAGCAGGTTGCCGGGGTCCAGCGGCGCGAAGCTCACCGACCCGCCGGCCGGATGGGTGAACGAGGTGAGCACGAAGAGCAGGATCACCACGACCTCGACGGCCAGCACCGCGCCCAGCAGGCCGACGCTGATCCGCGCCTTCAGCACGCCCACCACGGCGACTCCGGCCCAGGCGGCCAGCGCCCAGGCCCACCACGGGCCGCCGAGGCTGTCGCCGACGACCGCGCCGAGCAGCCCGTACAGGCAGATCTGGATGGCGTTGTAGCCGAGCAGCACGACGGGTGCGGCGACCACGCCCCAGAACCGCCCGAAGCCCGCGGCCAGGGCCGCGTAGAAGACGCCGGCGCCGGAGACGTACCGGGCCATGGCCAGGTAGCCGACGGAGAAGAAGAGCAACGCGGCGGCGATGACGACGAAGCCGAGCGGGGTGCCGGTGACGCCGGTCGAGGCGTACGTGGCGACGATCGCCCCGGCGAGCACGGCCATCGGGGAGGAGGCGGTCGCGCTGAACACCAACAGGGCGCCGGTGCCGAGGGACTTGCGGATGAGCCCGGTTGGCGCGCTGGCAATCTGCATGGAGTTGCTCCGAGTGGGGGAGGGGTTGTCGGGGCGGGACGGAGCGGGCGGCGGCCGGGCGCCGACCGGGGCGGCGAGGCGTGCCCGTCGACCAGCGCACTCCATGGTGGACAGTGCGGGCGGAGTCGCGCGACCCTGCCCCAATCCGAGCCGTGCCGGAGTTCCCGTCGCCGAGCCCGGACAGCGTAGCCGACAACGCGCTGCGACGCGCCGGGCGCGGGGCGTGGCAACGGGCGGGATCCGCTCGGCATGATCAGCCGTTGTGGACCGCGCGCTTTCCGGCGCTTCCACCTGCCGCTACGCTCCCCGACGGGGACCGACAGGGGGAGGGGCCATGCCCGGCACGCGACGCGTACGGCCGTCACCCGGCGCGGCCATCACCTCGTCGCCCTGGATCGTCGTCTCGATCGGCGTGATCGTCATGGTGGTGCTGCTCGTCGTGGCGCTGGGTGCGGTGCGCGGGCGGCGGACGTTCGCCGAGCCCCCGCCGCCGGACCCGACGATGTCGCTGCCCCAGGCGCCGGTCATCACGCCCAGCGCGACGGTGGGGACCACCCGGCCGCCCGCCTCCGCCGCCGGGCCGGTGGTGCCCGGGCTGTCGCCCCGGTCCACCGTGCTCCCCGCCCGGCCGACGCCACGCCCGGCACCCAGCGCGGGCGGCACCAGCAGCCGGCCGGCGCCACCGCCGCCCGCCCCGTCCCCGGTCACCGGCCGGTACGGCGTGGTGAGCCGCTTCGACGGCGGCTTCATCGGCGAGGTGCGGCTGGTCAACACCGCCGCCACGGCGCGGGGCTGGACGGTGCGGCTCGCCTTCCCCCAGGGCCGTCTCGTGGTCGCCTGGGTGAGCGGCGCCGAGCAGGGCAGCGGACGCTCCAGCGACGGCGTCTTCACCTACCGCAGCGGCGTGGACCTGGCGCCCGGGGCGTCGGTGGCGCTGCAGTTCCACGTCGAGCGGACGGAGACGACCCGGCCGTCGAGCTGCACGGTCGACGGCGCCGCCTGCTCCGGCGTCTGATCCACCACCTCGGGCCGCCCGCGCGGCGGCATCTGCTCTGCCGTGTTTCGCAAGACGGCTGCTTTGTTGCGACTTGGTTTGCAAGGTATTGCAGAATGTTTCGACGAGGGCTAGCGTGCGGGCGAATCAGCGACCAGAGAAAGGCCGTCGATGAAACCCCCGCCGATATCCCGCAAGGCACTGGCCGCCCTGGCCACCTCCCTCGTGCTCACCCTCGTCGGCGTGCCGGTGGCCCTCCACCAGGTGGGTGCCGACGGCAGCGAGCGGCCCACCACCCCCGACGTGCTGGGCGCCGCGCAGTGGAGCCGGGAGCCGTCCGCCGAGGCGCTGCTCAAGGCCGGCAGCACCGCCGCGAAGGCCGAGCAGTTCTACTTCGTCCTGCCGGACCGCTTCGCCAACGGCGACAAGCGCAACGACACCGGCGGGCTCACCGGTGACCGGCTCAGCACCGGCCTCGACCCGGCGGACAAGGGCTTCTACCACGGCGGTGACCTCAAGGGGGTCATCGACCGGATGGACTACATCCAGGGCCTCGGCACCACGGCCATCTGGCTCGCCCCGATCTTCAAGAACCGGCCCGTGCAGGGCACCGGCGCGGACGCCTCCGCCGGCTACCACGGCTACTGGATCACCGACTTCACCCAGGTCGACCCGCACTTCGGCACCAACGCCGAGCTGACGAGGCTGGTCGGCCTCGCCCACCAGCGGGGCATCAAGGTCTACCTGGACATCATCGTCAACCACACCGCCGACGTCATCCGCTACGCCGAGGACAGGTACGGCTACGTCGACAAGAAGACGTCCCCCTACACCGACGCGCAGGGCCACGCCTTCGAGGACCGCAACTACGCCGACGGCACCCGGGCGTTCCCGCGGGTCGACAGCACGTCGTTCCCGTACACCCCGACCTTCGCCACCGCCGCCGACGCCAGGGCCAAGGTGCCGGCCTGGCTGAACGACCCGACCATGTACCACAACCGGGGCGACTCCACCTTCACCGGTGAGAACAGCGAGTACGGCGACTTCTTCGGCCTCGACGACCTCTGGACCGAGCGCCCCGAGGTGGTCCGCGGCATGACCGACATCTACGCGCAGTGGATCGGCAGGGCGGGCGTCGACGGCTTCCGCCTCGACACGGTCAAGCACACCAACCTCGACTTCTGGCCGCAGTTCACCCGCGGCATCGACGCCGCCGCCGCCAGGGCCGGCAAGCCGGACTTCTTCATGTTCGGCGAGGTCTACAGCGCCGACCAGGAGATCGAGTCGACCTACGTGCGGCAGGGCGGCCTGCCCGCCACCCTCGACTTCTCCTTCCAGGAGGCCGCGCGGGGCTACGCCGCCGCGGACGGCTCGGCCCGCGCGCTGGCGGACGTCTACGCCAAGGACGACCTCTACGCCGCGCGGGACACCGACGCCAACCGGCTGACCACCTTCCTGGGCAACCACGACATGGGCCGGATCGGCTCGTTCGTCGCGGCCGCCGGCGGTGACGACGCCAGCCAGCTCCGCCGCGACCAACTCGCCCACCAGCTGATGTTCCTCACCCGCGGCCAGCCGGTCGTCTACTCCGGCGACGAGCAGGGCTTCACCGGCCCCGGCGGGGACAAGGACGCCCGGCAGGACATGTTCGCCAGTCGGACGGCGGACTACCTCGACGACGACCTGATCGGCACCACCCGCACCCACGCGAGCGACCAGTACGACACCACCCACCCGCTCTACCGGACCATCGCCGAGCTGGGCCGGCTGCGGCAGGCCCACCCCGCGCTGCGGGACGGCATCCAGGTCACCCGCCACGCGGCGGACGGCCCGGGCGTCTTCGCCTTCTCCCGCGTCCTGCCGAAGGACCGCACCGAGTACGTCGTGGCCGTGAACAACGCCGCGACCGCGCAGACTGTCACCGTGGACACCTGGTCGGCCGGCGCCACCTTCACCGGCGTCTACGGCGGCGCGGCCACGGCGGCGGCCGGCGCCGACGGCAAGCTGGGCGTCACCGTGCCGGCGATGTCGGCCGTGGTGCTCAAGGCCGACCGGGCGATCCCGCACGCCGGAAGCGCCCCGACGATCACCCTCACCGAGCCGGGCGACGCCCCGGTCGCCACCCGGGCCACCGTCACCGCGCAGGTCACCGGCGACCCCCTGGCCACGGTCACCTTCGCGGCCCGGGTGCCGGGCGGCAGGTGGACCCTGCTGGGAAGCGCGCACAAGGCTCCGTACACCGTCCACCACGACCTGACCGGCCTGGCCGGCGGGACGACCGTCGAGTACAAGGCCGTGGTCCGCGACGGCAAGGGCCGCGTGGCCGCCGCGCGCACCACCGGCGTGGTCGGCACCCCGGCGCAGAGCGCGTCCCGGGACTGGGCGGTCGTGCACTACCAGCGCCCCGCCGGCGGGTACGCCGACTGGGGCCTCTACGCCTGGGGCGACATCGACCCCGCGTACCAGACCGAGTGGCCCAAGGGGCAGCCGTTCGCGGGTGAGGACTCCTACGGCCGGTTCGCCTGGGTCAAGCTGAAGCCGGGCGCGAAGTCGGTCGGGTTCCTCGTGGTCGACAAGGACGGGAACAAGGACGTCGCCAACGACCGCACCATCGACGTGACGCAGACCGGTGAGGTCTGGGTCAAGCAGGGCGACCCGGCCCTCTACCCGACCCGGCAGGCCGCCACGGGCGAGCCCGACCCGCCGGTCGACCAGAACACCGCGGTCATCCACTGGCGCAAGGCGGACGGGAACTACGACGGCTGGGGCCTGCACCTCTGGGACGGCGCCGCCAACCCCACCGACTGGGGCAACCCGCTGAAGCCGGAGAAGATCGACGCGTACGGCGCGGTCTTCCGGGTGCCGCTCGCCGCCGGCGCCACCGGGCTGAACTACATCGTGCACTCCGGCGACGTGAAGGACCAGCCCGACGACCAGCGGCTGGACCTCACCACCACCGGCCACGAGATCTGGCTGCTGGCCGGGGTCAAGGGCCGGCTGCTGCCGCCGACCTCGTCCGGCGTCGCCAAGGATCTCGACATCACGAAGCAGAAGGCGCAGTGGATCGACCGGTCCACCGTGGCCTGGCAGACCGGGCCGACCGACGGCAAGCGGTACGCCCTGGTGGCCGCCCCGGCCGGCGGGCTCGCGGTCACCGACGGCGAGCTGACCGGGACGTACACCACGCTGCCGCTGCGGGCGGCGCGCAACGGGCTGACCGAGGCCCAACGGCAGGCGTACCCGCAGCTCTGGGCCCACCGGGCCTTCACGCTGGACCGCGCCGACCTGGCCAAGGTGCCCGCGGCGCTGCGCGGCCAGCTCGTGGTGACCGAGCGGGACGCCGAGGGCCACCTGCTCGGCGCCACCGGGGTGCAGATCCCCGGCGTGCTCGACGACGTCTACCGGGCCGCGACCGGCGCGAAGCTCGGCCCCACGTTCGCCGGCACGGTGCCCACCCTGGCCGTCTGGGCGCCGACCGCCCGGAAGGTGTCGCTCCAGCTCTTCGACTCGCCGACTGCCGAGCCGAAGGCCGTGGCGATGAGCCGCGACGACCGCACCGGCGTCTGGTCGGTCCGGGGCACGAAGGGCTGGACCGGGAAGTACTACCGGTACCAGGTCGAGGCGTGGCAGCCGGCCGCGCAGAAGGTGGTCACCGCCGCGGTGACCGACCCGTACTCGCTGGCCCTCGCGCCGGACTCGACGCACAGCCAGATCGTCGACCTGGCCGACCCGGCGCTGGCCCCGGCCGGCTGGGCCGGCCTGCGCAAGCCCGCGGCCGTGCCGTCGGCCAAGGCGCAGATCCAGGAGCTGTCGGTCCGGGACTTCTCCATCGCCGACGCCACCGTGCCGGCCGAGCGGCGGGGCACCTACCTCGCCTTCACCGACCCGGACACGGCCGGCATGAAGCACCTGAAGGCGCTCGGCGACGCCGGGGTCAACTACCTGCACCTGCTGCCCGCGTTCGACTTCGCCACCATCCCCGAGAAGCGGGCCGACCAGGCGCAGCCCGCCTGCGACCTGGCCGCGCTGCCACCGGACTCGGACGAGCAGCAGAAGTGCGTCGCGGCGGTGGCCGAGAAGGACGGCTACAACTGGGGGTACGACCCGCTGCACTACACGGTGCCCGAGGGCGGCTACGCCGTCGACCCGACCGGGGCGAAGCGGACCACCGAGTTCCGGCAGATGGTCGCCGGCATCAACAAGGCCGGCCTGCGCGTGGTGATGGACGTCGTCTACAACCACACCTCGGCCGCCGGCACCGACCCGAAGTCGGTGCTCGACCAGGTGGTGCCGGGCTACTACCAGCGGCTGCTCGACGACGGCACCGTCGCCAACTCGACCTGCTGCGCCAACACCGCCCCGGAGCACGCCATGATGGGCAAGCTCGTCGTGGACTCCCTGGTCACCTGGGCGAAGGCGTACAAGGTGGACGGGTTCCGCTTCGACCTCATGGGCCACCACCCGAAGGCGAACATCCTGGCCGTCCGTGCCGCGCTGGACCGGCTGACCCTGGCTCGCGACGGGGTGGACGGCAAGAAGATCCTGCTCTACGGCGAGGGCTGGAACTTCGGCGAGGTCGCCGACGACGCCCGGTTCGTGCAGGCCACCCAGGCCAACATGGCCGGCACCGGCATCGGCACCTTCAACGACCGGCTCCGCGACGCCGTGCGCGGCGGTGGCCCCTTCGACGGCAACCCCCGGATCCAGGGCTTCGCGTCCGGGCTCTTCACCGACCCGAACGGCGACGACGTCAACGGTACGGCCGCCGAGCAGAAGGCCCGGCTGCTGCACCAGCAGGACCTGATCAAGGTGGGGCTGACCGGCAACCTGCGCGGCTACCGGTTCACCGACTCGTCCGGCCGGCCCGTCACCGGCGCGCAGGTCGACTACAACGGCTCGCCGGCCGGCTACACGGCGGCGCCGGGCGAGGCGGTCACCTACGTCGACGCGCACGACAACGAGATCCTCTACGACGCGCTGGCGTACAAGCTGCCGCAGGGGACCTCGGCGCAGGACCGGGCCCGGATGCAGGTGCTCGCCCTGAGCACCGTGGTGATGGGCCAGGGGACCGGGTTCGTGACGGCCGGCTCGGAGCGGCTGCGCTCCAAGTCGCTGGACCGCAACTCGTTCAACTCCGGTGACTGGTTCAACCAGATCCGCTGGGACTGCGCCCAGGGCAACGGCTTCGGCGCCGGCCTGCCAACCGAGCAGGACAACAAGGACAAGTGGCCGTACGCCAGGCCGCTGCTGGCCGACCCGAAGCTGGTGCCGGACTGCGCCGCGATCGACCTGGCCGACGCCCGGTACGCGGAACTGCTGACCATCCGGCGCTCCTCCCCGGTGTTCGGGCTGACCAGCGCCGACCAGGTGCAGAAGCGGGTCGCCTTCCCGCTCTCCGGCGACCAGGAGACCCCGGGCGTGCTCACCATGACCCTGGACGCCCGCGGGCTCGGCGGCACGTGGAAGTCGGTCACCGTGGTCTTCAACGGCACCCCGGACACGGCCACGCAGACCGTCACCGGCCTGCGCGGGGCGGACGTGACGCTGCACCCGGTGCTGAAGAACTCCGCCGACCCGGTGCTCCGGACGGCGTCCTTCGACCGGGCCGGCGGCACGTTCACCGTGCCGGCCCGCAGCGTGGCGGTCTTCGTCCAGAACTGACACCGACGACGGTCCGGCCCCCTGCCACGACGTGGCAGGGGGCCGGACCCGTTGCGTCGATCCGTACGCCGACCGTTGCTCAGTTGAAGCAGTCTTCGACGGTGTTGGCGCAGTTGGTGGGGTCGTTGTTGGTGACGGTGGACTTGTCGTCGAGCTTGACCTTGCCCTCGTTGTTGAGGATGCCGCCGGCGACGCGGTGGAGCTTGGCGGTGTCGGTGGCGGTGTTCTTGGTGACGTGGGTCTTGGTCAGGGTGACCTTGCCCTTGTTGTTGAAGATGCCGCCGCCGTTGAGGGCGGTGTTCTTCTTGATTTCGGTGTCGCGCAGGGTGAGGGTGGCGTTGTCGTCCTTCTGGTCGTGGCGTTCGGTGAAGCCGTCTTCGACCTTGACGAGCCATTCGCCGTTGAAGATGCCGCCGCCGAAGCGGTTGGCGGTGTTCTCGACGATGGTGCTGTCGGAGATGGTGGCGGTGGCGTCCTCCTTGTCGTTCTGGTAGCCCCAGTGCTTGCCGCCGGTGTTGACGATGCCGCCGCCGTTGCCGTCGGCGTGGTTCTTGGCGACGAGGACCTTCTCCAGCTTGAGGGCGGTGTTCTCGGCGTAGATGCCGCCGCCGTTCTCGCAGGCGGTGTTGCCGGTGATGGCGGTGAAGGTGATGGTGACGAAGCCGCCGGAGCTGAACAGGCCGCCGCCGTTCTTGCCGGCGTTGTTGTTGGACAGGGTGCTCTTGACGGCGTCCTTGCCGTGGTCGGAGCCGACGATCTCGACGGTGCCCTCGTCGTGCTCGTCCTTGTTCTTGTCGTAGGGGTTCTCAATGGTGTTCGGGCCGTACTGGTCGTGCTTGGTGTTGTCGCCCTTGCCGTTGGCGATGCCGCCGCCGTTGCCGCCGGCGGTGTTGTTGTCGATGTGGGACTCGACGACCTTGAGCACGCCGCGGTTGAAGATGCCGCCGCCGTCCTCGCGGGCGTGGTTGTTGGTGACCTTGCTGTCTTCGAGGTGGACGCGGCCGAAGTTGGCGATGGCGCCGCCGTTCTCCTCGGCGTTGTTGTCGGTCAGCTTCACCTTGATCAGGTTGGCGCTGCCGCCGCGCTCGACCAGCAGGGCGCCGCCGTCGCCCTCGCCCTTCTTCTCGTCCCGCTTGTCACCCTCCGAGCCCGAGCCCTGCGACCCGGAGCCCTGCGAGCCCTGGTAGTCCTGGGAGCCCTGCGAGTCCGAAACCTGCGACCCGGAACCCTGCGAGCCGGAGCCCACGGCCACCGGCGCGGCCACCGTGGTGGCGGTCTGCGCGCCCATGACGGCCGGCGCGGCCTGCATGCCCTGCCCGGCCGGTGCGGTCTGGGCGGCGGGCGCCGTCGACGTGCCATTGCCGGGAGCCCCGTTGCCGGGGGCGCCGTTGCTCGGGGCGCCGTTGCCGGGGGCGCCGTTGCTCGGTCCGCCGTTGCTCGGGCCGCCGTTGCTGGGTCCGCCGTTGCTGGGTCCGCCGTTGCCCGGGATCTGCGGGCCGCCGGCGCCGTACTTGAAGGCGGTGGCGTTGCCGCCCTTGACCGTCAGGTCCTTCAGGGTCAGGTCACCACCGTCGGCGACCCGGAAGATCCGGAAGGTGTCCTCGGCGTCGCGCTTGATCGTCGAGCCGTTGCCCTTGATCGTGATCTCCTGCCGGATCTCCGGCAGCGCCGCGCCGAACTTGCGGTCCTTCTCGCCCAGCTCGTAGGTGCAGTCCTTGGCCAGCTTCAACGTGCCGCCGTGATCCCGGTTGGCCAGGTCGAGCGCCTCGACCAGCTCGTCGTCGTCACACCGCACCTCACGGACCTTCCCGTGGTCCCCGCCGTCCGCGTCCCACTCGCCACGGTCCCGGGCGTCCTTGTCCTTGTCCTTGCCGTCCCGGCCGTGCTCGTCGTCCCGGGCGTCCGAACCCTCGGCGTCGTCACTGGTGAGCTGGGCGGTCGACCACTTCACGTCGGCGAGCCGGTGGGGGCCTGTGACCCCGGTGGTCGCGTAGGCCACGCCCGCGAGGCTGACCGCTCCGGTCAGGCCCACGACGCCGGTGGCGAGCCACAGCCGGCGGCGCCGGAGCGGGGAGATCGTCTCACGGGTGGCGTCATTGTTATTGCGAAGGTAGTTGGACATCGGAGCTCTCTGCCCTCTCCTTGTACCTGACAAGGTCGCTTCGCCACGGCGAGGCGGCCTTCGCTACAAATCGGTTGTAGCTGCTGAAGACCAACGTATGAGAAGGTTCTTCGCCTCGTGCCCATATACGAAAAAAACCCGCATACGGGGTGGGGTGGCGCGGCGGGACGCAGAGGGAACCACAGGCGCGTGAGGGCGTCCGCCCGGCGAAGCGGGCCCGGGGAGGCGTAAGGCCGTCGGTGGCCACGGAGGACCCGAAACGGGGCGGGACCGGCCGGCGGTGACGCGGGGGGCGGGGAGTCCCTCCCCGCCGTGGCGCGGCGGAAAGGGACTCCCCGGGTTATGTGGTGGTTCAGTTGAAGCAGTCTTCGACGGTGTTGGCGCAGTTGGTGGGGTCGTTGTTGGTGACGGTGGACTTGTCGTCGAGCTTGACCTTGCCCTCGTTGTTGAGGATGCCGCCGGCGACGCGGTGGAGCTTGGCGGTGTCGGTGGCGGTGTTCTTGGTGACGTGGGTCTTGGTCAGGGTGACCTTGCCCTTGTTGTTGAAGATGCCGCCGCCGTTGAGGGCGGTGTTCTTCTTGATTTCGGTGTCGCGCAGGGTGAGGGTGGCGTTGTCGTCCTTCTGGTCGTGGCGTTCGGTGAAGCCGTCTTCGACCTTGACGAGCCATTCGCCGTTGAAGATGCCGCCGCCGAAGCGGTTGGCGGTGTTCTCGACGATGGTGCTGTCGGAGATGGTGGCGGTGGCGTCCGACTCCTTGTTGTCGCGCTCCTTGTTGTCGCGCTCCTTGTTGTTGCCGCCGTTGGAGGACCAGTCCTTGTCCTTGTCCTTGTCCTTGCCGCCGGTGTTGACGATGCCGCCGCCGTTGCCGTCGGCGTGGTTCTTGGCGACGAGGACCTTCTCCAGCTTGAGGGCGGTGTTCTCGGCGTAGATGCCGCCGCCGTTCTCGCAGGCGGTGTTGCCGGTGATGGCGGTGAAGGTGATGGTGACGAAGCCGCCGGAGCTGAACAGGCCGCCGCCGTTCTTGCCGGCGTTGTTGTTGGACAGGGTGCTCTTGACGGCGTCCTTGCCGTGGTCGGAGCCGACGATCTCGACGGTGCCGGCTTCGTCGTCGTGCTTGAAGTCCTTGTTCTTGTCGTTCTTGTCGTAGCTGTTCTGCCCGTAGCTGTTCTGCCCGTAGCTGTTCTGCCCGTAGCCGTTCTGCCCGTAGCTGTTCTGGCCGTTGCCGTCCTGGCCGTAGCTGTCGGACGACCCGTAGTTGTGCGGGTCGTGGCTGTTCTTGTCGTTGTCGCCGTTGCCGTTGGCGATGCCGCCGCCGTTGCCCCCGGCGGTGTTGTCGTCGATGTGGGACTCGACGACCTTGAGCACGCCGCGGTTGAAGATGCCGCCGCCGTCCTCGCGGGCGTGGTTGTCGGTGACCTTGCTGTCTTCGAGGTGGACGCGGCCGAAGTTGGCGATGGCGCCGCCGTTCTCCTCGGCGTTGTTGTCGGTCAGCTTCACCTTGATCAGGTTGGCGCTGCCGCCGCGCTCGACCAGCAGGGCGCCGCCGTCGCCCTCGCCCTTCTTCTCGTCCCGCTTGTCACCCTCCGAGCCCGAGCCCTGCGACCCGGAGCCCTGCGAGCCCTGGTAGTCCTGGGAGCCCTGCGAGTCCGAAACCTGCGACCCGGAGCCCTGCGACCCCGAGCCCTGCGAGCCGGAGCCCACAGCGACCGGCGCGGCCTGGACCGGCGCGGCGCCCATGACGGCGGGTGCCATCGGGGCGCCGTTGCCGGGGGCGCCGTTGCTCGGTCCGCCGTTGCTGGGTCCGCCGTTGCTTGGTCCGCCGGGGATCTGCGGGCCGCCGGCGCCGTACTTGAAGGCGGTGGCGTTGCCGCCCTTGACCGTCAGGTCCTTCAGGGTCAGGTCACCACCGTCGGCGACCCGGAAGATCCGGAAGGTGTCCTCGGCGTCGCGCTTGATCGTCGAGCCGTTGCCCTTGATCGTGATCTCCTGCCGGATCTCCGGCAGCGCCGCGCCGAACTTGCGGTCCTTCTCGCCCAGCTCGTAGGTGCAGTTCTCGGCCAGCTTCAACGTGCCGCCGTGATCCCGGTTCGCCAGGTCGAGCGCCTCGACCAGCTCGTCGTCGTCACACCGCACCTCACGGACCTTCCCGTGGTCCCCGCCGTCCGCGTCCCACTCACCACGGTCCCGGCCCTCGTCCGACCGGTCCTTGTCCCCGTCCTTGCGGTCCTCGTGGTCGCCCTTGTCGGCGTCGGAGGCGTGCTGCGGCGCGGCCGCGCGGTTCTCGGCCACGCGGTTCGGGGTGCCGGCCTTGTCGTTGTCGCGAGCCGCGAGGCCACCGAGTGCCGCCAGCCCGACGACGCCGGTCAGTCCGGCCACGCCGGTGGCGACCAGGAGGGCCCGCCGCCTGCTCGTCGACGGGGTCATCGGGGCCCCGCCGTCGCTGTTCGTTACGTCGTTGGACATCAGAGCCTTCCGCCCTTTCGGTCTACCTAAAGGGGTCGCCTCGCCCCAGGCCGAGCGACCAGCTACAAATCGGTTGCAGCCTCTGATTGCCACCGTATGAGAAGGATCCTCGCGACGCGGACGGATCCGAAGAAATCGCGCATTTGGCTCGCATCCGGCCGGGCGGCGTCAGCATGGGGCGTAGCGGCACCTGACGGCCGTGGGCGGCGCAGACGACGACGGGCCCGGCACCGGCGTCGTTACCGCGAGAAACCTCGCAGACGCCGGCGGCGGGCCCGCCGGGGGTCGTGCCTGTCGGTCAGCCGGGCAGGCGGGGACCGGCCTCGCGCTGCTCGGCCAGCCAGGTCTCCACCTCGTCGGAGCGGCGCGGCAGGCCGGCCGAGAGGTTCACCGGGCCGTCGGCGGTGACCAGGATGTCGTCCTCGATGCGTACGCCGATGCCGCGCAGTTCCTCGGGGACCAGCTCGTCCTCGGGCTGGAAGTAGAGCCCCGGCTCGACGGTGAGCACGTAGCCCTCGCCGAGCGGCCCGTCCCGGTAGGTCTCCTTGCGGGCGTTGGCGCAGTCGTGCACGTCGATGCCGAGCATGTGGCTGGTGCCGTGCAGCGTCCAGCGGCGGTAGACCGTCGACGCCGGGTCCATGGCCTCGTCGACGCTCACCGGCAGCAGGCCGAGGTCCTTCAGCGCCTCGGCGAGCACCCGCATGGCGGTGAGGTGCACCTCGCGGAACGCCACGCCCGGCTTGATCACGTCGATGCCGGCCTGCTGGGCGGCGTAGACGGCGTCGTAGACCTGGCGCTGGAGCGGGGTGAACCGGCCGTCGACCGGGAGCACCCGGGTGACGTCGGCGGTGTAGAGGTTGCGGTTCTCCACGCCCATGTCCATGAGCAGCAGCTCGCCGGGGCGGGTCGCGCCGTGGTTGTGCACCCAGTGCAGGATCGTGGCGTGCTCGCCGGCGCCGACGATCGAGCCGTAGCCCACGTCGTTGCCGTCGTGGCGGGCGCGCAGCGCGAAGACGCCCTCGAGGAGCCGCTCGGAGACCGCCCGGTCGGCCGGGAGCGCCCGGGCCACGTCCTCGAAGCCGCGGACGGTGGCGTCGCACGCCTCCTGGAGCTGGGCGATCTCCCACTCGTCCTTGACCAGCTTCAGCTCGGAGATCGCGATGGCGAGCTCGCGGTCGCGGCCCGGCTGCCCCTCGGCCCGCGCCCCGTCGTACGGCCGCACCGCGGCGTCCACCCGGGCGTCGAAGCCGCGCAGCACCCGGGTGCGGCCCGGCGCCAGGTCGGCCAGCGCCGCGTCCAGCTCGGTCAGGTCGGCCGTCGGCAGGCCCAGCTCGGTCGACTTCTCCTTCAGCGTCGGCCGCCGGCCCACCCACAGCTCGCCGTGCCGGCTGCGGAAGAACTCGTCGGTCGCGCGGGACGACCGGGGCCGCATGAACAGGGTGGCCTCGCCGCCCGGCCGGAGCACGAGCACGCTGTCCGGCTCCAGGTCGCCGGTCAGGTACGCGAAGTCGCTGCCCGGCCGGAACCGGTGGTCGGTGTCGTTGGCGCGTACCTTCTCGGTGCCGGTCGGGATGACGAGCGTCTCGCCCGGGAACGCCTCTGCCAGCGCGGCCCGCCGCTTGGCGTGGTTGGGCACCTCCGGCCGGGGACCGACCGGCAGCTCCGTGTCCCGCCAGCCCTGCCGCATGAAGGACAGGAACGCCTCCGGGAAGTCCGGGTCGTGTGATTCGGTGCCGTCCGCCGGCTTGCCCTGCTGCTGTGCCCGCTCCTCGGCCATGCTCGCCTCCTTGCGCCTCGTCGCTGGTCCAGACCGTACCGCGCGGGTGGGAACGAGGAGTGCCTGCGGTGCCGCGACGGTGGCTTCCGGCGCGTGGAAAGATGGCGACCATGTGCGGACTCCTGGCCTTTTTCAGCGCGCGCGGTGACGCCGCCGCTCACCGCGACCACATCGCCGGAGCACTGGAGTGCCTGCACCACCGCGGCCCGGACGAGACCGGGGTCGAGGTGGTCGGCGACGCCTCCGGGAGGTACGCGGACGGGGTGTTCGCGCACAAGCGGCTGGCGATCATCGACGTGGCGCTCAGCCACGAGCCGCTGCCCTACGCGAACGAGCGTTACCTGCTCACGTTCAACGGCGAGATCTACAACTACATCGAGCTGCGGGACGAGCTGATCCGCGACCACGGCGCGCAGTTCGCCACCAACGGCGACGGCGAGGTGATCGTCGCCGGCTACCACTACTGGGGTGAGCAGGTGCTCACCCGGCTGCGCGGCATGTTCGCCTTCGTGATCTGGGACCGGCAGGAGCGGCGGGCCTTCGGCGCGCGGGACTACTTCGGCATCAAGCCGCTGCACTACCTGGAGACCCAGGACGGGCTCTACCTGGCCTCGGAGAAGAAGGCGCTGCTGCCCTTCGCGCACTCGGCCTACCAGGGCGACGCGGGCATCGACGCCGCCAACCTGAGCCACTACCTGACCCTGCAGTACGTCCCGGAGCCGGGCACGCTGCACAAGGGGATCAGCCGGATCGGGTCGGGGGAGTACCTGACCTGGACGCCGGGTGGCCGGATCGAGGTACGCCGCTGGTACCGGCCGGTGTTCCGGCCGGCCCCGGTCTCCGACGAGCAGAAGCTCTACCACGAGATCCGGGAGACGCTGCGGGAGAGCGTCCGGATGCACATGCGCTCGGACGTGCCGGTCGGCTCGTTCCTCTCCAGCGGCATCGACTCGACCGCCGTGGTGGCCCTGGCCCGGGAGTTCAACCCGAACATCCTCACCTTCACGGTCGGCTACGACGTGCCGGGCTACTCGGAGATCGACGTGGCGCAGGACTCGGCGCGGCACCTCGACGTGACCACGATCCCGACCAAGATCGGGCCGCAGGACATGATCGACGCGCTGCCGAAGATCGTCTGGCACCTGGACGACCCGGTGGCCGACCCGGCCCTGGTGCCGCTCTACTTCGTGGCGAAGAAGGCCGCCGAGCACGTCACCGTGGTGCTCTCCGGCGAGGGCGCGGACGAGTTCTTCGGCGGCTACACGATCTACCGGGAGCCGCTGTCGCTCAACGCGGTCAACAGCCTGCCGGGCGGCGTGCAGAAGGGCCTGCGGGCGGTCTCCAAGGCCATCCCGCAGGGTGTGAAGGGCAAGAGCTTCCTGGAGCGGGGCACCACCCCGATCGAGGAGCGCTACTACGGCAACGCCCGGATGTTCACCGAGGAGGAGAAGCAGCACCTGCTGCGCCGCTACGACCCCTCGGTCCGCTACACCGACGTCACGGCGCCCATCTACGCCGAGGCCACCGAGCTGGACGACGTCACCAAGATGCAGTATGTCGACCTCTACACCTGGCTGCGCGGCGACATCCTGGTCAAGGCCGACCGGATCTCGATGGCGCACTCGCTGGAGGTCCGGGTGCCCTTCCTCGACCGCGAGGTGTTCAACGTGGCGGCGGGCGTCCCGGTCGACCTGAAGCTGCCGCCGCGCTCCGAGGCGACCAAGTACGCGATGCGCCAGGCCCTGCAGGGCGTGGTGCCGCCGGCCATCGTCAACCGCAAGAAGCTGGGCTTCCCGACCCCGACCCGGGTGTGGCTGCGCGGCGAGATGTACGAGTGGGCCCGGCACGTGCTGGCCACGTCCGGCGCGGGCGACCTCATCGACCTGTCGTACGCCATGCGGCTGCTGGAGGAGCACAAGCGGGAGGAGGCGGACCACTCCCGCAAGGTGTGGACCGTGCTGATCTTCTGCATCTGGCACGCGATCTTCGTGGCGAAGACCCTCGACCCGGGCATCCAGCGCAACCAGTCCGCCCTGCTCACCAAGCCGGTGGTCGGCAGCATGGTCCGCTGACCCTCGTCCGACGGAGGGGCCCCCGGGGACGCGTCCCCGGGGGCCCTTCTCAGTTCCGGTTCAGCGGCCCGTGCAGGTGACCGTGGGCAGGGTGTTCGTGCCGGAGTAGTTCGCGGTGAAGCCGAACGTGGTGGTGCCCTCCGGTGGGACGCTCCCGTTGTACGCGGCGTTGGTGACCGTCACCGCGGCCCCGCTGCTGCTCACCGTGCCGTTCCAGAGCTGGGTGATGCTCTGGCCGCTGGGCCAGGTCCAGTTCGCGGTCCAGCCGGCGTAGGTCCGGGTGCTGTGGTTCATGATCATGACCTCGCCCTGGAACCCGCCCTGCCAGGCGCTGACCACCTTGTACACCGCCATGCAGGTGCCGGACGGCATGGTCGGGGTCGGGGTCGGGCTCGTCGGGGTCGGGCTGGGCGAGGTCGGGGTGGGCGTCGGGCTGGTCGGGCCCGGGGTCGGCGTGGTGGGGTTCGGCGACGGCGTGCCGCCCGAGCCGATCCCGGTCACCTCGCCGTTGCCGCCGTCGAAGGTCACGTCCGAGCAGCCGAAGAAGTTCTCCTGGCTGTCCGAGCGGACCCAGCGGGAGTAGATGATGTGCCGGCCGCTCTTGTTGGCCGGCAGCGAACCGGTGAAGTAGTAGTGCCCGTCGTTCGTGCCCACCGAGCCGCGCTGCGGCGGGTTGGTCACCTGGAGGAACGGCTGCTCCTCCAGGTCGCTCCAGGCCAGCGGCCGGGTCGGGCTCCAGCTGTCCTTCGTGACGTAGAAGTAGAAGGTGCCCGGGTGGTGGGCCCAGTTGCTGTAGCGGAACTCCATGCTCCGCCCCGCCGTCAGGTGGGTGACCGGCCAGTCGGTGCGGGCCAGGTCGTAGCCGCTGAAGTTCGGGTTGCCGCCGCTGCACAGCTTGCCGTCGGGGATGAACCCGACGGTCCGGCCGCCCGCGTCGGAGCGCAGCACGCTGAACCAGTTGTAGAGCGAGTTGGCGCCGCTCTGGGCCACCGCCGCCGAACAGGCGGGGTTGCTCGGCCTGATCTCCCCGGTCGGGGTGAGGCCGTCCTTCCAGCACAGGTAGGTCCGGGCGCCCGGGGTCATCGCCGCGCCGTGCGCGGCGGCCGGGTCGGAGCCGGTGGCCAGGGCGAACGCGCCAAGGGCCAGGGTGGCGGCCGCGGTGAGCAGCGCGGCCGTACGGGATCGGTGCACGGGATCTCCTGACTCGCGGGGCGCGACCCGCACGGCCGGCCCCGCTGCGACGAGCGGATGCGACGATCGCGGTGCCACGCCCGGCGGCCGGAGTGCGGCCGGGGCCGTCGGGGGGACGCGCACCGCCTCGGTCCGTGCCACGGACCGTGAGTGCCCTCGCGTCGGCTCGACCCGGCGGCGCGGCAGCCCCCGCGCCCTCCCGGCACGCGCAATCCCATCACGTCCGGGCATCCCGCGCAATAGCCGTCCGTCGATGCGGGAGTCTCGTCGCGCCGGGACCCCGCCATGCGCCAGGATCGGAGGTACACCGACGGAGGGAGCCAGGATGGGGTACGCGGTGGTGCTCGGCGAGGCGCTGGTCGACCTGCTCGACGCCGAGCACGACGGGGAGCCCGTCTTCCGGCAGGCGATCGGCGGGGGGCCGTTGAACGTGGCCGTGGCGGTGGCCCGGCTCGGCGGTGACGTCCAGTTCGTCGGCTCGCTCGGCGACGACCCGCTCGCCGGGCGGATCCGCGCCTTCCTGGGCGCCGCCGGTGTGGGGCTGGACGGGGCGGTCACCGTGCCGGCGCCCACGGCGCTCGCGGTGGCCACCTTCGCCGGCCCGGAACCGGACTTCCGCTTCTACGGCGAACCCCGGTCGTACGCGCTGCTCACCGCCGACGACCTGGACGTCGCCCTGGTCGAGGGCGCGCAGGTGCTCTACTGCGGGTCGATCGTGCTGCTCGACCCGCCGGTGCTGGCCGCCGCCCGCCGGGCCTGGACGATGACCGGTGCGCTGCGGGTGTTCGATCCGAACGTGCGCCCGAGCCTGCTCACCGGCCCGGGCGCGCTGGACGACCTGCGCGCCGTGGTCGCCGAGTTCGCGGCGAGCGCCCACCTGGTCAAGCTGAGCGCCGCCGACGCGCGCCACCTCTACCCGCGTGAGCCGGTCGAGGGCGTCGCCGCGTACCTGCGGGAACTGGGCGCGGGGACCGTGGTGGTCACCCTCGGCGCGGACGGCGCGCTGGTCGCCGCCGCCGACGACGTGGTACGCGTCCCCGCGCCGAAGGTCGACGCGGTGGACGCCACGGGCGCGGGCGACTCGGTGATGGGCGCGCTCGTCGCCGACCTGCTGCACGCCGGTGAGCCGGTGGACCCGACCGGCTGGCGGGACCGGGTGGCCTTCGCCCTGCGGGTGGCCGGTCTGGTCTGCGAGTCGCCCGGCGGGGCCACCGCCATGCCCACCCGGGAGGCGGTCGCCAACCGGTTCCGCTGACCCGCCGTGCGGATCAGCGGGGGCGGGCCAGGGCGAGCACCGCGGTGAGGGAGAGGGCGGCCGCGGCGGCCAGCACGATCGCCATCGGCGTGGCGCTGCCCTCGCCGCCCAGACCGACCAGGGGTGCGGCGAGCGCGCCGATCACCGACTGCACGCCGCCCATCAGCGCGGCGGCGGTGCCGGCGTGCCGGGCGTGCGCGTCCAGCGCCAGCGCGGTGCTGTTCGGCGTCACCATGCCCAGCGAGCCGACGAAGGCGAACAGCGCCACCGCGACCACGGCGACGCTGCCGGCGAGCGCCCCGGTGAGCACGCCGGCCGCGGCCACCCCGCCGACCACGAGCGCGGTGACCAGCAGCCGGCGCGGGCTGAACCGGTCGAGCAGCCGCGCGTTCACCTGGCCGGTGGCCACCAGGGCGAGCGCGTTGAGGCCGAAGATCAGGCTGAACGCCACGGCGGAGACGCCGAAGACGTCCTGGAACACGAACGACGACCCGGAGATGTACGCGAACAGCCCGGCGAAGGCGAAGCCCTGGGTCAGCGCGTACCCGAGGTAGACCCGGTCGGCGACCAGCGACCGCATGGTACGGGCGGTGGCGGCCAGGCCGCCGGTGCTGCGGCGCTCGGTCGGCAGCGTCTCGGGCAGGCGCAGGGCCACCGCGACGGACAGCAGCAGCCCGATGACGGCCAGGGTGAGGAAGACCGCCCGCCAGTCGCCCCACCGCAGCACCAGGCTGCCCACGCTCGGCGCGGCCACCGGCGCGACGCCGAAGACCAGGGTGAGCCGGGAGAAGTACTTCGCGGCCTCGCGGCCGGAGTAGAGGTCGCGGACCACCGCCCGGGCGACCACGACCCCCATGCCGCCGGCCAGGCCCTGGACGAACCGCGCGGCGGCCAGCAGCGGCGCATTCGGCGCCAGGGCGCAGACGAGCGCGAGCACGGCGTACGCGACGACGCCGATCAGCACCGGGCGGCGCCGCCCCCACCGGTCGCTGAGCGGGCCGGTGACGAACTGGCCGACCGCGAGGCCGATCAGGCAGGTGGTCAGCGAGAGTTGGATGCCGGCCTGGTCGGCGCCGAGGTCGCGGGTCATCGCCGGGAACGCCGGGAGGTACATGTCCAGCGAGAGCGGGCCGATCGCGGTGAGCGTGCCGAGCAGCACCAGCAGGCTGGCCCCGCCCCGTGCGGCCCGTGGGTCGATGGTCGGGCGCGCGACGGTCCGCACGGTCTGGCTCACGGAGGTTCCCCCTGGAATGGACGATTCCGGGTAACCTTAGCTCTGTATCCAGAACTATTGCGATGTGAAGAAGGTGACTCCGTGCCGAGCGACGAGGCCGTCGCGCGCTTCGGGGCCGTGCTGGGGGAACTGCACCGGCTGGTCCGCCGCAAGGTCGTCGCCCGGGCCAAGCGGGACGCCCTGCCCGAGGCGCAGGTGGAGGTGCTGCACCTGGTCCGGGCCGAGCCGGGGATCAGCGGCAAGGAGGTCGCGCGGCGGTTGGGCACCGCGCCGAACACGGTCAGCACCCTGGTCCGCGACCTCACCGACGCCGGGCTGCTGGCGCGCGACCGCGACCCGGAGGACCGCCGGGTGGTGCGGCTCACCCTCACCGAGGCCGCCCGCACCCGGATGGCCGACTACGCGGCCCACCGCAGCGCGCTGCTCACCGAGGCCCTGGCCACCCTCGACCCGCCGGCCCGCGAGGCGATCCTCGCCGCCGCCCCGCACCTCGACGCCCTGCTCGGCGCCCTGCGCGCCCGCCCCTGACCCCGTCGCGGGCGGTCAGGCGGCGCCGTCGAGCTCGGCGTAACCCCGGCGGGCCGCGATGAGGCCCGGCCGGGCGCCGAACGGCGACTCGGCGGCCACCCGCTCGGGCGGGGCAGACCCGGTGTGGCCGGCCCGGATCAGCCACGCCTGTCGGGCGAGGTCGGCGTGCTGGGCCCGGACGAACTCCACGTCGACCGGCTCGCCGTGCCCTGGCACCACGAGCGTGGCCGGCGTGGTCAGCCGGAGCAGCGCGGCCACCGCGTCCGGCCACTGCACCGGGTACGACTCCTCGAAGGCCGGCGGGCCGCTCTGCTCCACCAGGTCGCCGGCGACCAGCACGTCCGCGTCCGGGACGTGCACCACCAGGTCGGCGTCGGTGTGACCGTGCCCGGGATGGTGCAGCAGCACCCGCCGGCCGCCCACGTCGAGCACCGCCTCCCCGTGCACCGGGTGGGTCGGGGCCAGCAGCTCGGTGCGGGCCAGCTCGGCGGCGAGCTCCGGCTGCTCCGCCCGCATCTCCTCGGCCGCGGCCCGGCGCAGCTCGTCCGGATGGTCGCGGAGCACCGCGGCGGCTTGGGCGTGCGCGTAGACCGGACGGGGCGGGTCGGCGGCCAGGGCGGCGTTGCCGAAGCAGTGGTCGAAGTGGTGGTGGGTGTTGACGATCGTCCACGGGTGCGGGGTGACCGCCCGGGCCGCCTCCGCCAGCTCCCGGGCCTGCCCGGCGGTGGAGAGGGTGTCCACGATCAGCGCCGCGCCGTCGCCCACCACCAACGTCACGTTGACGTGCAGGAGCGGGTCGCGCAGCACGTGCACGCGGTCGGCGACCTCGACGAACCGGGCGGTCATGACGCCCGCAGGGCGCGCTCGACGAAGCGCTGCCGGTCGACCAGGGCCCGCTCGACCCGCCCGGTGGCCACCACCTCGTTGCCGTCGGTCACGATCACCTCGAAGGCCAGCCGCCGGCCGTCGACCTTGACCAGCTCCGCCCGGGCGGCCACCGTCCGCCCGACCGGCGTGGCCGCGCGGTGTTCCAGCTCGACGCGGGTGCCGACCGTCGTCGACCCGGACGGCAGCCGGGTCGCGACCGCCGCCACGGTGGCCGCCTCGGCCAGCGCGAGCACCCGGGGCGTGCCGAGCACCGGCACGTCGCCCGAGCCCACCGCCCGCGCGGTGTCCGTGTCCGTGACGGTCAGCTCGACCCGGGCGGTCAGGCCCGGGGCGAAGGGCGACTCCGGCTGCTCCTGCATGGGCCGAGCCTAGTGCAGCGGCCCCGGGGCCCGGGCGGCGTCCGGACCGCCGCACCGGCCCCCTCGCCGGAGCCCGGACGGGGGTGACCGGCCCCGGTGGCGGGCGGTCGGCGTCGGCGGGTCCGTCGCACGCCGTTAACCTTGTCCGCGATGGCCGTGCTGACTGACCCCCCGCCCCCCGCCCCCGCCGGACCGACCGCGTCCCCCGACGGCGGGCGCCGTCGCGTGGTGGCGATGGCGATCTGGGGAATCGCCTTCGTGGCGGCCTGGTTCGCCATCGGCCTGCCGACCGACCCGGCGTACGCGTTCCTCTGGATCTGGGCGGGCACCATCGCCTGGCACTCGTCCCGCCCGTGGCGCAGCCACCTGCGCTTCGCCCGGGACTGGATCCCGGTGGTGCTGCTGCTGGCCGCGTACAACCTCTCCCGGGGATTCGCCGACAACGGCGCGACGCCGCACGCCATGGAGCTGATCGTCGCCGACCGGTTCCTGACCGGCTGGGCCACCGGCGGGGAGGTGCCCACGATCTGGCTCCAGCAGCACCTCTACCGGCCCGACCAGGTGCACTGGTGGGACGTGGCGGTCAGCTGGATCTACTTCTCGCACTTCGTGGCGACGCTCGCCGCGGCCGCCGTGCTCTGGCTGCGCGACCGGACGCGCTGGGGCGCGTACATGCGGCGGTGGGGCTTCCTCTGCGCGGCCGGGCTGGCGACCTACTTCCTCTACCCGGCCGCCCCGCCGTGGTGGGCGGCCCAGAACGGGCTGCTCTCCGACGTCGCGCGGATCTCCACCCGGGGCTGGAAGGAGATCGGCATGCACGGCGCGGGCAACCTGCTCAACGCCGGCCAGATCGCCTCCAACCCGGTGGCCGCCATGCCGTCGCTGCACACCGCGTTCGCCCTGTTCGTGGTCCTGTTCTTCCTGCGCGCGACCCGCAGGCGCTGGTGGCCGCTGCTGCTGGCGTATCCGCTGGCGATGACCTTCACCCTGATCTACAGCGGCGAGCACTACCTGATCGACGTGCTGGTCGGCTGGGCGTACGTCGGCCTGACCTTCCTGGTGGTCGGCCTGGCCGAGCGCTGGTGGGCGGCCCGCCGGGCCCGCCGCGCCGCGCTCGCCCCGGCCACGCAGGCGGCCCCCACCGCCGACCCGGCCCGGCCGGCCGACGCCGAGCCGACCCGGCCGGCGGACGCCGAGCCGACCACGGTGCCGGCGGAGCGCTGACCGTCCGCCGGCTCGGACCGGCTCGGCCCGCGCCGTGGTGCCGGCGCAGCCCTGGGCGGCCGGCTCAGCCCGGCCGGCCCGGGCCGCCCCGCCGGGCGGCGTGCGCCCGCGCGGTCAGCTCCGCCGCCAGCTCCCACGCCTCGGCCACGTCCCGGTCCAGCGCCGCCGCGCCCGAGCCGCCGGCGGTGTCCGCGTGCACGGTGGCCAGCCGCAGCCGCCGCTGCGCCGGGCCCTGGGTCACCCGCACGCTCTGGATCCGGGCGTACGGCACCAGCGTCAACCGGCGGGTCAGCAGCCCGGAGCGGGCCACGAAGACCCGCTCGTCGAGGCCGGCGCCGACCCTCGTCCGGCTCAGCGGGCGCAGCCAGCGGGCCCGCCGGGGCGGCAGCGTGGCGGGCAGCGCCCCCAGCCGGACGCCGGGGAGCACCTCCGCGACGACCAGCTCGCCGGTGGGCGCGTCGCCGACCGGCAGCAGCCGGTCCGGGCGGTTGCGGTCGTCCGGCTCGGCGCCCGAGTAGCCGGCCACCTCCAGCCGCAGCCGCAGCCAGCCCTTCATCCGCCAGAGCAGCGGCCAGGTCACCCCGACGGTCTGCACCCGGTGCAGCGGCACGGTCTGCACCCGGGTCTCCAGCAGCCCGTTGCGTACCCGCAGCGTGTCGCCGTCCCGGTCGAGCCGGAAGCTCCAGTCGTCGAGCACCCGGCGGACCGGTTGCAGCAGGACGCCGGCCATGGCGGTCAGCGTGCTGGCCACCGCGATGAACGACCAGGATCCCTCGGAGACGAACTGCGCCACCACGAACGCCACGCCGAACGGCAGCAGGAACGCCTGGGGGGTGAGCAGCTGGCTCACCAGCAGGTCGCGGTTGCGGACGTGGTGCAGCAGCCGCCCGGCCGGGGCGGCGGGCGCGGGCGGCGTGCCGGCGGCGGGCGGGGCGGCCTCGGGGGCGCGGCCGGCCACCGCGAGCAGCCGGTGCCGCAGGGCGCTCGCCTCGGCCACGCTCAGGTACGCCAGCGGCGCCTCGGTCTTGCCGCCGCCGACCACCTCCAGCCGCAGCTCGGCCAGCCCGGTGAGCTGCGCGAGCAGTGGCCGGACCACCTCCACGGCCTGCAGCCGCTCCAGCGGGATCGCCCGGGTACGCCGCCAGAGCAGCCCCTCGTGCACCCGCAGCTCCCGCCCCACCACGTGGTAGCCGGTGTTCCACCAGCTGATCACCGACAGCACGGTGGCCCCGAGGACGAAGACCGCGACCAGCACGGCGAACCAGCCGAAGCCGACCCGGGACAGCGTCGACCAGGAGAGGCCGGCGATCACCACGACCAGCGACTTCGCCCCGTGCAGCGCCGGGCTCAGCGGGTGCAGCCGCTGCCGGGGCTCCTCCCCGGTCGGCTGCGGCGCCCCCGGCCCTCCCGGCGGGTTCGTGGCGTGCGGCCCCCACGGGCCGGCCCCGGGCGGCCCGGGATGCCCCGCGCCCGGCCAGGGCGGCGCGGGCGGCCCGTAGCCGGGCGGCGGCGCGGGATGGCCCGCGACCGGCCAGGGCGGCGCGGGCGGCCCGTGGCCGGGTGGAGGCGCGGGCGGCCCGTGGCCGGGTGGCGATGCGGGTGGCCCGTACCCGGGCGGCGGTGCGGGTGGCCCGTGGCCGGGTGGGGGCGCCGGGTGGGCGTACCCCGGTTGCGGGGGCCAGGGATGTCCGTTCCGGGGCGGCTCGGCGGCGGCCGGCGGCGGTGTGGCGGCGGGCCGGTGCGGCGGGGAGCCGGGCTCCGGCTCGGCCGGGCCGTCACTCACAGCCCCTCCGCCCGGTCCTCGCCCAGCGCGGTGAGCCGGTCCCGCAGCCGGGACGCCTCGGCCGGTCGCAGGCCCGGCACCCGGGCGTCGCTCGCCGCCGCGGCGGTGTGCAGCTGCACGGTGGCCAGGTCAAAGGCGCGCTCCAGCGGCCCCGCGCTCACGTCGACGAACTGCATCCGGGAGTACGGCACGATGGACAGCCGCCGCACCAGCAGGCCGTGCCGGACCAGCAGGTCGTCGGCCCGCTCGGCGTAGCCCCAGGCGCGCACCGCGCGGACGATCGTGACCGCCCGCCAGGCGGCCAGCAGCAGCGCCAGGCCCAGGGCGGCACCGAGCAGCCAGTGGCCGGCGACCGCCCACGCCACGCCGAGCACCACCAGCGCCACGGCCAGGCCGATGCCGAGCCGGATCAGCTCCACCCAGATCAGGTCGCGGGAGATCGGCTGCCACCGGACGGTGTCCGGCCAGGGCTCCAGAGGTCCGGTCGGGGCCGGCGGCCGGCCGGCACGGTCGTCACCGTTCACCGGCTGGTCCCGCTGCGCTCGCTCACGATCCGAGCGTAGGCGATCCGGGCACCGGTACGACCTCGCGGAGGAAGCCGCGTGCGTCGAGGAAGTCGCCCAGCGACCCGCGATGTGCGGGGCAGGCCAGCCAGGTCTTGCGCCGTTCGGGCGGGTGCAGGCGGGGATTGTTCCAGCGCAGCTCCCACACGGCGGGGGCGCGACACCCCCGCGCCGAGCAGACGGGCGCGTCGTCGGGGGAAGTGGGAGTGGTCACCGGGGCGAGTCTAGGGCCGCGCGCCGGGAGCTTTAGCGCCGGGCGGCCACGGGGGGAGCCGCCCGGCGACGGGGTGAATCGTACACACGCCGGACCCCTTGTTGTCCACCCGTGTTCAGGGTTTTCCGTGCCGGGGGACGGCGCGGCGAAAATCGTCCCTCTCCCACCCTCGCCTCTCAGCAAGGCATGACAGTCTTGATACGCACCACGCCCGACGACGACCACGCTGTGGAGGACCGGTGGCCCAGCCGACCACGCCCGACGCCCCGACCCCGACCGAGGCCGCGCCGGACGCGCCGCCCCCGGCGACCACCACCCCGGCGCAGGACGCCACCCTGCTGGAGCGGGCGCTGTTCGAGATCAAGCGGGTGATCGTCGGTCAGGACCGGATGGTCGAGCGGATGTTCGTGGCCCTGCTCGCCCGGGGCCACTGCCTGCTGGAGGGGGTGCCCGGCGTCGCCAAGACGCTGGCCGTGGAGACCCTGGCCAAGGTGGTCGGCGGGTCCTTCGCCCGGGTCCAGTTCACTCCCGACCTGGTGCCGGCCGACATCATGGGCACCCGGATCTACCGGCAGTCCAGCGAGAAGTTCGACGTCGAGCTGGGCCCCGTCTTCGTCAACTTCCTGCTCGCCGACGAGATCAACCGCGCTCCGGCCAAGGTGCAGTCGGCTCTGCTGGAGGTGATGAGCGAGCGGCAGGTGTCCATCGGCGGCGAGACCCACCGGGTGCCCGACCCGTTCCTGGTGATGGCCACCCAGAACCCGATCGAGCAGGAGGGCGTCTACCCGCTGCCGGAGGCGCAGCGGGACCGGTTCCTCATGAAGATCGTGGTGGGCTACCCGACCGACGCCGAGGAGCGGGAGATCGTCTACCGGATGGGCGTCGCCCCGCCCGAGCCGGCGCGGGTCTTCGACACCCCGGACCTGATCGCGCTCCAGCACAAGGCCGACCAGGTGTTCGTGCACAACGCGCTTGTCGACTACGCGGTCCGGCTGGTCCTGGCCACCCGGGCCCCCGCCGAGCACGGCATGCCGGACGTCGCACAGCTCATCCAGTACGGCGCGAGCCCGCGCGCCTCCCTCGGCCTGGTCCGGGCCACCCGGGCGCTGGCCCTGCTGCGCGGCCGCGACTACGCCCTGCCGCAGGACGTGCAGGACATCGCCCCGGACATCCTGCGACACCGGCTCGTGCTCAGCTACGACGCGCTCGCCGACGACGTGCCGGCCGACCACATCGTGCACCGGGTGATGTCGACCATCCCGCTGCCCGCGGTCGCGCCCCGCCAGCAGGCCACGCCGCCCCCACCGGCCGTCCCGCACGGCGGCTGGCCCGGGCAGCGGCCGTGACCCCACCCACCCGGCTGCCGGCCAGCGGCGAGCGTTCCGGCGCCGTCCTCGCCCGGTTGCAGCTCATGGTCACCCGCAAGCTCGACGGGCTGCTCCAGGGCGACTACGCCGGGCTGCTGCCCGGCCCGGGCAGCGAGGCGGCGGAGTCCCGCGAGTACCGCCCCGGCGACGACGTGCGCCGCATGGACTGGCCGGTCACCGCCCGCACCACCATGCCGCACGTCCGGCGTACGGTGGCCGACCGGGAGCTGGAGACCTGGCTGGCGGTCGACCTGTCGGCCAGCCTGGACTTCGGCACCGGGCAGTGGCTCAAGCGGGACGTGGTGGTCGTCGCGGCGGCCGCCCTGGCCCACCTGACCGTCCGGGGCGGCAACCGGATCGGCGCGGTGGTCGGCACGGGCACGCCGGCGCCGGCGGGCCGGTGGCGGGGCGGCTCCCCGCCGGCCGGGCCGGGGACGCTGCGGCGGCTGCCCGCCCGGGCCGGGCGCAAGGAGGCGCAGGGGCTGCTGCGGGCCATCGCCGACACCGAGATCCGGCCCGGTCGCAGTGATCTCGGCGCCCTCGTCGACATGCTCAACCGCCCGCCGCGCCGGCGGGGCGTCGCCGTGGTGATCTCCGACTTCCTCGCGCCGCCCCAGCAGTGGGGCCGGCCGGTCCGTAAGCTGCGGGTCCGGCACGACGTGCTGGCCGTCGAGGTGGTCGACCCGCGCGAGCTGGAACTGCCCGACGTGGGGGTGCTGCCGGTGGTCGACCCGGAGACCGGGGAGCTGCACGAGGTGCAGACCGCCGACCCGGGTCTGCGCCGGCGGTACGCCGAGTCGGCGGCCGCCCAGCGCGCGGCGATCGCCGCCGAGCTGCGCAGTGCCGGCGCGGCCCACCTGCGCCTGCGTACCGACCGAGACTGGCTGCTGGACATGGTGCGTTTCGTGGCCGCGCAGCGGCACGCCCGTACCCGAGGGACGACTCGATGATCCGTTTTCTGCAACCGTGGTGGCTGCTGGCCGTGCTGCCGGTGCTCGCCCTGGCCGCCGCGTACGTCTGGCGGCAGCTGCACCGCCGGCAGTACGCGATGCGGTTCACCAATGTGGACCTGCTGCGCACCCTGGCGCCCAAGGGGCTGGGCTGGCGGCGGCACGCGGCCGCCACCGCGTTCCTGCTCTGCCTGCTGGTGCTCGCCACCGGGCTGGCCCGGCCCGCGATCGACACCAAGGAGCCCCTCGAACGGGCGACCGTGATGCTCGCCATCGACGTGTCGCTGTCCATGCAGGCCGACGACGTGGCGCCGAACCGCCTGGAGGCGGCGCAGGAGGCGGCCAAGCAGTTCGTCGGCGAGCTGCCGGAGAGCTACAACCTCGGGCTGGTCTCGTTCGCCAAGTCGGCGAACGTGCTGGTGCCGCCCACGAAGGACCGGGGCGCGGTGACCACGGCCATCGACGGGCTGGTGCTGGCCGAGGCGACCGCCACGGGCGAGGCCGTCTTCACCTGCCTGGAGGCGATCCGCTCGGTGCCGGCGGACGGCGCGGCCGGCATCCCGCCGGCCCGGATCGTGCTGCTGTCCGACGGCTACCGCACCTCGGGCCGCTCGGTGGAGGAGGCGGCCGCGGCGGCGCAGGCGGCCAACGTGCCGGTGTCGACCATCGCGTTCGGCACCGACTCCGGGCAGGTGGACATCGGCGGCCAGCTCCAGCGGGTGCCGGTGGACCGCATGGCGCTGTCGCAGCTCGCGGAGACCACCCAGGGCTACTTCTACGAGGCCGCCTCGGTCAGCGAGCTGAAGCAGGTCTACCAGGACATGGGCAGCTCGATCGGTTTCCGGACCGAGCCGCGGGAGATCACCCAGTGGTACGCGGGGGTCGCGCTGCTCCTCGCGCTCTGCGCGGGAGGGCTGAGCCTGCTCTGGTCGTCCCGCCTGATCTGAGGCGGGCGGCCGGTGCCCGGCCGGCGGTGGTCAGTGACCGCCGCCGGCCAGGACGAAGAGGACGGCCACCCAGACGGCGGCGAGGGTGAAGCCCAGCGGGGCGACGTAACGGCTCATGGGACTGCTCCGTGGCGACGGACGGTCCGGCGGGCCGGACCGCGGGGGTGGATCAGGGCGTACGCACACGAAGTCGTGACCGGGGTGCTCCGCCGGCCGCGCGCCACGGCGCCCCGGCGGACGGCCGGGGAGACGGGGTGGTGCGGCGGGGCGGGGGAGCGCGGGTCAGCCGCGCCGACTGAGTCGTGGCTCAGCGGGACTGACGGTCGGCCCGGCCACGACTGGGAGGATCGCTATCTCGCACAGCGATCACCTCCTGCGGTCGGCGGGGCTCGACGGTGCGGGCGATCCACTGCCCGCAAACGTCGATCATCGTACACCCGGGGCACCGGCGGCACGCACTCGGCCGACCGGTCAACGCGCTCCCCCGACCGGCCGCCGGACCGGCCGCCGACCTGGCACGGGTTAGCGCTTACCCCCCGGTAACCCCTAGGCTCGCCAGCGATTGGGAGATCAGCTGAGCAGAGGGGGAACCCGTGGCCCGTACCGTGCTGGTGACCGGCGGAAACCGGGGAATCGGCTTGGCCATCGCGCAGGCCTTCGCCAAGCAGGGCGACCGGGTGGCGGTGACCCACCGCGGCGGCGAGGCCCCGGCGGGGCTGTTCGGCGTGAAGTGTGACGTGACCGACGCCGAGGCGGTGGAGGCGGCGTTCGCCGCCGTCGAGGCCGAACTCGGCCCGGTCGAGGTGCTGGTGGCCAACGCCGGCATCACCGACGACACGCTGCTCCTGCGCATGTCCGAGGAACAGTTCACCCGGGTGCTCGACACCAACCTGACCGGCGCGTTCCGGGTCGCCAAGCGGGCCTCGACGAAGATGCTCCGGGCCCGGTGGGGCCGGATGATCTTCATCTCCTCGGTCGTCGGCCTCGCCGGCGGCGCGGGGCAGGTCAACTACGCGGCCAGCAAGGCCGGCCTGGTCGGCGTGGCCCGGTCGATCACCCGCGAGCTGGGCAGCCGCAACATCACGGCGAACGTGGTGGCGCCCGGCTTCATCGACACCGACATGACCGCCGGCCTCCCCGAGGAGCGCAAGGCGGAGATCCGCAAGTCGATCCCGGCGGGCCGGATGGCCAGCCCGGAGGAGGTCGCGGCGGCCGTCACCTGGCTCGCCTCGGACGCGGCCGCGTACATCTCCGGCGCCGTCATCCCGGTCGACGGCGGCCTGGGCATGGGTCACTGAGAACGTACGGAGGGAACTGCACAATGTCCGGACTCCTGGCCGGTAAGCGGCTGCTGGTCACCGGCGTCATCACCGACGCCTCGATCGCCTTCTCGGTGGCGAAGCTCGCCCAGGAGAACGGCGCGCAGGTCGTGCTCACCGGCTACGGCCGGCTCTCCCTGGTCGAGCGGATCGCCAAGCGGCTGCCCGAACCCGCGCCGGTGATCGAGCTGGACGTCACCAGCACCGAGCACCTGGCCGGCCTGGCCGACCGGGTGCGCGAGCACGTCGACGGCCTCGACGGGGTGGTGCACTCGATCGGCTTCGCCCCGCAGAGCTGCCTCGGCGGCGGCTTCCTCGACGCGCCGTGGGAGGACGTGGCGACCGCGCTCCACGTCTCCACCTACTCGTACAAGTCCCTGGCCATGGCGGCGCTGCCGCTCATGTCGGCGGGCGGCGCCGTGGTGGGCCTCACCTTCGACGCCAGCAAGGCGTGGCCGGTCTACGACTGGATGGGCGTGGCCAAGGCCGGGCTGGAGTCCGCCTCCCGCTACCTGGCCCTGCACCTGGGCAAGCAGGGCATCCGCAGCAACCTGGTCGCCGCCGGTCCGTTGCGCACCATCGCCGCCAAGTCGATCCCCGGCTTCGACCAGTTCGAGGACGCCTGGGCCGAGCGCGCCCCGCTGGGCTGGGACCTCACCGACCAGGAGCCGGCCGCCCGGGCCTGCCTGGCGCTGCTGTCCGACTGGTTCCCGGCCACCACCGGCGAGATCGTCCACGTCGACGGCGGTTACCACGCGATCGGCTCCTGAGACCCGGACCGCACGTCCCGGGGTAGCCGCCGGACCGTCCCGGCCGTCGGGGGAGAATGGGGCCATGGCGTACGACGCGTTGGTGCTGGTCTCCTTCGGCGGCCCGGAGCGGCCCGAGGACGTGCTGCCCTTCCTGCAGAACGTGACCCGGGGGCGGGGCGTGCCGCCCGAACGGCTCGCCGAGGTCGCCGAGCACTACCTGCACTTCGGCGGGGTGTCCCCGATCAACCAGCAGTGCCGCGACCTGCTCGCGGCGATCCGCGAGGACTTCGCCGCCAACGGCGTCGACCTGCCGGTCTACTGGGGCAACCGCAACTGGGACCCGATGCTCGCCGACACGGTGGCGCAGATGCGCGACGACGGCGTCCAGCGAGCCCTGGCCTTCGTCACCAGCGCCTACGGCGGCTACTCGTCCTGCCGGCAGTACCAGGAGGACATCGCCGCGGCCCGGGCCGCGGTCGGCCCGGACGCCCCGCTCATCGAGAAGCTGCGCCAGTTCTGGGACCATCCGGGCTTCGTCGAGCCGCACGCCGACGCGGTGCGGGCCGCGCTCGCGCAGCTCGACCCCGCCCGGCGGGACAGCACCCGGCTCGTGTTCACCGCGCACTCGGTGCCGGTGTCGGCGGCCGCCACCGCCGGCCCGCACGGGGGCCGGTACACCGCCCAGCTCGCCGAGACCGCCCGGCTGGTGCACGCCGCCGCCGCGCCCGACCTGCCGTACGACCTGGTCTGGCAGAGCCGCTCCGGGCCGCCGCAGGTGCCGTGGCTGGAGCCGGACATCAACGACCACCTGGCCGCGCTGGCCGGCGAGGGCGTCACCGGCGTGGTGGTCAGCCCGATCGGGTTCGTCTCCGACCACCTCGAGGTGGTCTGGGACCTGGACACCGAGGCCCTCGACACGGCCAAGCAGCTCGGCCTGGACTTCGTCCGCGCCGGCACGCCGGGCACCGACCCGCGGTTCGTGGCGATGGTCCGCGAGCTGGTGCGGGAACGGAACGCCCCGGACGGCCAGCGGTACTTCCGCCGCCTCGGCGAACTGCCCACCTGGGACACCTGCCCGGCGCTGTGCTGCGTGCCTCCCTCCCGCCGGCCCTGAGCCCGGCCACCTTCGACAACCGTGGGGACGACACATGCATGACCGCAAGCCGGTGCAGAGCTGGCTCACCGACATGGACGGCGTGCTGGTGCACGAGGGCCAGCCGGTGCCCGGCGCGCCCGAGTTCGTCAAGAAGCTGCGCGCCTCCGGCAAGCCGTTCCTGGTGCTCACCAACAACTCCATCTACACGCCGCGGGACCTGCGGGCCCGGCTGGCCCGGATGGGGCTGGACGTGCCGGAGGAGGCGATCTGGTCGTCCGCGCTGGCCACCGCCCAGTTCCTGGCCGACCAGCGGCCGGGCGGCACCGCGTACGTGATCGGCGAGGCCGGTCTCACCACGGCCCTGCACGCGGTGGGCTACGTGCTCAGCGACTTCGCCCCCGACTACGTGGTGCTGGGGGAGACCCGCACCTACAGCTTCGAGGCGATCACCAAGGCGATCCGGCTGATCAACGACGGGGCCCGCTTCATCTGCACCAACCCCGACGCGACCGGCCCGTCGGTGGAGGGCGCGCTGCCGGCCGCCGGCTCGGTGGCTGCGATGATCTCCAAGGCGACCGGGGTGGAGCCGTACTTCGTCGGCAAGCCGAACCCGATGATGATGCGCTCGGCGTTGAACACCATCGACGCGCACTCCGAGTCGACCGCCATGATCGGCGACCGGATGGACACCGACATCCTCTGCGGCCTGGAGGCCGGGCTGGAGACGATCCTGGTGCTCACCGGGATCAGCAGCCGGGCCGAGGCCGAGCGCTACCCCTACCGGCCGTCCCGGGTCGTCGGCTCGGTGGCCGACCTGATCGACGAGGTCTGAGCCCGGCTCAGGGGCGCAGCGGGGCGTTGCAGGCGGCCACCAGTGCCTGCCGGCAGGCGGTGGTCAACGGCCGTAGCGCCGCGTCCCGCTGCTGCGCCTCGAAGGTGTTCACGGCCCCGCCCGGGGCGCTCTCCCCGGCCAGAGCCAGCACCCGGTCCAGCACGGCCGCGCGGGCGAACAGCCGGCGGGACCGCGGGTCGAAGCCGGGCGGCAGGTCGGTCCCGCCGTCCGGGCGGCGCAACGCGGCGAGCGCGCCGGCCAGCTCCGGCCGCCACTGGGCCACGTCGAGCCGGGTCAGCGCGGCGGTCGTCTCGGCCAGCGCCGCGGCCAGTTCCGCCTCCGCCTCGGCCGCGCCGGGCGTGATGAGGGACGCCTTCGGCGCGTCGGCCGGCAGCGGATAGACCCGCCACAGCACCGTCTCCCAGGTCATCCCCGAGCCCGAGGTGTGCGTGCGGACCTCCGGGACGAACCCGAGCCCGCTGGCCACCACGGCCTCGCCGGCCAGCAGCGCCGCCCCCGCGAAGTCACCGGGGCCGGGCAGCCCGCGCGGGTCGCCCGGCGCGGGCAGCACCAGGCGGATCTCGTCCGGGGAGAGCTTGGACAGGCTGGGCAGCGCCTCCCGCAGGGACACGTCGGTCCAGGTGCCGGGGGCGTCGGCGACCAGGTGCTCCTCGTCGCCGGCGATCTCGTCGGCGACCTCGTCGAAGGGCACCAGGCCGGCGCGCCAGGCGCGTACCCAGGCGACGAACCGGCTCGACCGGCGCGGAGCCAGCGTGGCCGCGCCCGTTGCGGGGGAGGACATGCCGAAAGGGTACGTGCTCGCCGCCGTCGCTGTCTCGGCTGCCGCTCCGGCGGCGTGACCTGCCCCCAACTACCCCCTTCGCCCCTTTCTGTGCCGCCGGTGGGGCACCTGGTCGGCGCGTCGCCGGGCGACGCGCCGGGCCGGTGGCTAGCGTGATCCACATGGCGGGGCGATACGACGGCGACGTGCTGGCGGGCGACTGGCGGCGGCGGAAGGTGATCCCGGAGGTCGACGCGGAACCGGACCTGGTGGTCGAGGACGCCGACTCCGGCTTCTGCGGCGCGGTGGTCGGGTTCGAGTCCGGCGCGGTGGTGCTGGAGGACCGGCACGGCCGCCGGCGGAACTTCCCGCTGCTGCCCGCCGCGTTCCTGCTCGACGGCCGGCCGGTCACCCTGCGCCGCCCGGCCCGCGCCCCGGTGCCCGCCGCCCGGCGGCGCACCGCCTCGGGCTCGATCGCGGTCGACAACGTCCGGGCGCAGGTCGCCAAGGCCAGCCGGATCTGGGTCGAGGGCGTGCACGACGCGGCGCTGGTCGAGCGGATCTGGGGCGACGACCTGCGGATCGAGGGCGTCGTGGTGGAACCCCTCGACGGCATCGACGAACTCGCCGCCGAGGTGCGCGCCTTCGACCCCGGCCCGGGTCGCCGGCTCGGTGTGCTTGTCGACCACCTGGTGCCCGGCTCGAAGGAGAGCCGGATAGTCGCGCGGGTCACCTCGCCGCACGTGCTGGTCACCGGGCACCCCTACGTGGACGTGTGGCAGGCGGTGAAGCCCCGGGCGCTCGGCATCCCGGCGTGGCCCGTGGTGCCGCCGGGGCGGCCCTGGAAGGAGGGCGTCTGCGCGGCGCTCGGCGTGGCCGAGCCGGCGGACATGTGGCGGCACATCCTGTCCCGGGTGGACAGTTTCGCCGACGTGGAGACGCCGCTGATCAACGCGATGGAGCGGTTGATCGACTTCGTCACGTCGCCCGAGTAGCGGTCGCCGCGGCCGGTCGCGCGTGGGCCGCGTCGGTCACGGTTCCTGGTCGGGGGTTCGCGTGAAGACGAAGGTGGCGATGTCCAGGGCCACCGGGTCGCCGCTGTCGTTGCGGAGGACGGTGAGGAGCTCGCCGTCCTGGGAGCCGGACCGGCCGCGCCAGCGGTCGGGGGCCTCCGGGGTGAAGCGGAGCAGCGGGCGACCGACCGGGCCGCCCACGAGGTCGCCGGCCGGGTCGATGCGGAACTCGTACTCGTTGCCCATCCACCACCAGCGGCCGGTCAGCTCCACCAGGTCGGCGGCCGGCGCAGCGGCCGGGCGCCACGGGGCGGGCGCGGCCGGCTCGGCGTCCAGCACCAGGGTGAGGACGTCGCGGGCCAGGCCGACGACGTGGTGGCCGGCGCGCAGGCCGTACGAGTTGGCGAAGTCGACCACGGCGGTGCGGGTGGGGCGGTGCACGGCCAGGCCGGCCACGTAGCCGGGCATCGAGCCGCCGTGGCCCACGTACACGCGGTCGCCGACCCGGTAGAGCTCCACCCCCAGCCCGTGCCCGCCGGTCCAGGCGTCCAGGTCGCTGATCACGACCGGCGCGCACATCTCGGTGAGCGTCGCCGGGGCGAGCAGGTCCGGGGCCGGATCGGCCAGGAAGGCGGCCCAGCGGGCCAGGTCCTCGACGGTCGACCAGAGCTGGCCGGCCGGCGCCATCGCCCCGGTGTCGGTGCGGGGCTCCTCCCGCAGCGTGTCGTGCCAGGGGTGGACCACGTAGCCGCGGGCGTACGGCTCGGTCGGGTGGTAGGTGGTGCGGCGCATGCCCAGCGGTTCGAACAGCCGCTCGCGCAGCAGGTCGGCCCAAGGGGTGCCGGTGAGCCGCTCCAGCACCCCGCCGAGCAGCCCGTACGCCAGGTTCGAGTAGTGGTAGACGCGGTGCGGCGGGTGGGCGATCTTCGCCGGGGTGAGCCCGGCGAGCAGGGTCGCCAGGTCGGTGCCCGCGGTCCGCTCCCACCACTGCCCGTCCGGCTCCCGCTGGAGGCCGCTGGCGTGCCCGAGCAGTTGGCGCACGGTGAGCGCGCCGACCGGGGTGCCGGGCAGGTGCCGGTCCAGCGGGTCGTCCAGGTCCAGCCGGCCGGCGTCGCGCTGCTGCAGCACCAGCACGGCGGTCATGGTCTTGCTGATCGAGCCGATCCGGTACTGGAGGTCCGCGTCGGGGCGGGGCTGCTCGCCGGCGAGCGCGACGTGCGCCAGGGCGCCGTCCCGGACCACGCCGAGGGCGAGCGAGGGCCCGCGCCCCTCCGACTGGGCCCGCGCGACCAGCAGGTCGACCTGTCGGGCGGTCTCGGGCAGCAGGGCCATGGGATCCTCCTCGGCGGTCGTCGGCGCGCTGCCGAGCTTAGGTGATCATGCGGGGTCGTTGTGGTGTGCGTCGGCGTGTCACGATCTAAGGGTGGACGCCGTGTTCTGGATCGTGCTGGGTGTGCTGCTGGCGGTCGCCGAGATCTTCACGACGACCCTCTTCCTGATCATGTTCGCGGCCGGGGCCTTCGCCGCCGCGGGGGCCGCCGCGCTGGGCGCGCCCGTCGCGCTCCAGGCGCTGGTCTTCGCGGTGGTCTCCGCGCTGTCGGTGGCCCTGGTCCGGCCGGTCATCAAGCGGCACGCCATGCCGGCGCTGGAGAGCGGCGACCAGCCGTTCGGGGTCGAGGCGATCGAGGGGTCCAGCGCGGTGGTGCTGGAGCCGGTCGACGCCGAGCGGGGCCTTGTCAAGATCGACGGTGAGCTGTGGACTGCCCGGGCGTACGACGCGACGCGCAGCTACGCGGCGGGCGAGCGGGTGCAGGTGATAAAGGTCCGGGGCGCGACCGCCCTGGTCTGGCAGGACGAGATTTCCACCCCGGGCGGAATGCCCGAAGGGAAAAGGTGAAGATATGGAGTTTGCAGCGATCCTGTTGATCGCCGTCGCCGTGATCGTCGTGGTGACGCTGGTGAAGGCGGTGCGGATCGTGCCGCAGCAGCGCCAGGACGTGGTGGAGCGGCTGGGCAAGTACAAGCGGACCTTGAACCCGGGGCTCAACCTGCTGGTGCCGTACATCGACGCGGTGCGCACCAAGGTCGACATGCGCGAGCAGGTGGTCAGCTTCCCGCCGCAGCCGGTGATCACCTCGGACAACCTCGTCGTCTCGATCGACACGGTGCTCTACTTCAAGGTGGTCGACTCGGTCCGCGCCACCTACGAGATCTCCAACTTCCTCCAGGCCATCGAACAGCTCACCGTCACCACCCTGCGTAACGTGATCGGCTCGCTGGACCTGGAGCGGGCGCTGACCAGTCGCGAGGAGATCAACCGGCACCTCTCCGGGGTGCTGGACGAGACCACCGGCCGGTGGGGCATCAAGGTGACCCGGGTCGAGATCAAGGCGATCGAGCCGCCGCCGAGCATCCGCGACTCGATGGAGAAGCAGATGCGCGCCGAGCGGGACCGCCGCGCCGCCATCCTGAACGCCGAGGGTCACAAGCAGTCGCAGATCCTCACGGCCGAGGGTGAGAAGCAGGCTGCCGTGCTGCGCGCCGACGGTGACCGGCAGGCCCGGATCCTCCAGGCGGAGGGCCAGGCCAAGGCGATCCGGACGGTCTTCGACGCGATCCACCAGGCCAACCCGAGCCAGAAGGTGCTCGCCTACCAGTACCTCCAGGCCCTGCCGCAGATCGCCAACGGCACGGCCAACAAGGTCTGGATCGTCCCGACCGAGCTGACCAAGGCCCTGGAGGGCATGGGCGGCGCGCTCGGCGGGCTGGCCAACATGGTCGGCGACGTCCCGTCGCCGGAGGCCACCAAGAGCGCCAGCGAGGTGGAGCGCGAGGCCGCCGAGGCCGCGCACGCCGCCGCCACGGCGGCCCAGGAGATCCACGACGAGGTACGCGTCGCCGAGGCTCAGGCCACCGGCGGCAACGCCCCGCAGGGGCTCCCGGCGCCCGAGCCGGTCTCCCCGCAGAGCCTGCTCGACGACCCGTCGGATCAGCGCGAACGGGGCTGACGGAGGGCCGCCGGCAAATCCGAGAATCCCTCATGCGGCGCCCCGGCGCCTGCCACCATCGGTCTGAGGACGGGTGGTGACCAGGACCGGGGCGCCGTTGCGCGTCCCGCGCCGCCCGCACAGTGAGCGAGGTGGCGCATGAAGGATCCGGCGAACCGGCTGTTCTCCAGGACTCCCGTCCCGGGCGCGCACGATCCGGCCGGGCCGCTCGGCAGCCGGCGTACCGGGGGCGGGTTCGGGGTGCTGCCGTTCGTCTCCGAGCCCGGGCCGGCCGCCCCCGCCACCGACGCGAGCTGGGCGTGGTCGATCCGCCGGTTCGCGCGCGCGGCGGTCTGGCTGCTGCCCGCGTACGCGGTCCTCTACGGCCTGGTGGCGATGGCCAGCGACGGCGGGGTGGGCAACGACCCGTACCCGGCGGACGGCCAGCCGCTCTACCTCGTGGGCTGGGTGGCCGCGGTCTGGCTCGGCCTGCTCGCCCTGCTGGCGCTCGCCGGCCTGCTCGCCGCCACCCGATGCCGGCGGATCGCCCTCGTCGGGCTGCTGGCCAGCATCGGCGGGATGGTCCTGATGCTGCCCTTCGCCGGGCTGGCCGAGCAGGCGCCGGTCTTCGGCACCACCGCGCGCACCCTGGTCCTGGTGGGCGCCACCTTCTACAGCCTGGGCTGGTTCCTCACCGGCTGGTCGGTCGCCCGCTCCGGGATGTTCTCGTACGGCGACGGCGTCATGCTGATGATCGCCGCCCCGCTGCTCGGCCTGGGCGGTGCGCTGATCGGCTCGCTGCAGACCTTCGGCGCGATCTTCGTGCTGATCGCCGGGATCGGCATCGGCTACCGTTCCGGCCGCCTCGTCCCGGCCACGATCGCCCGCGACACCGTCGCGGCCAGCGTCGCGGCCACCCCCGCCCCACCTCCCAACGGCCCCCTGGCCGCCGGCTGAGGGGCCCACCGCCCAGCGCGGTCGATCATGAGGTTGGCGGCACTCAAGGAGATCCACATCGCCGTCAACCTCATGATCAGCGGGTCACGGCGAGCTGGGAGGAAGCCGTGAGGTAACTGACAGTTGCCTGGCGGGGTGGCCGGTTGGTGGCATTCGCGGCAATCCTGGTGTCCATGCCGTCTCCCCGGTCGCCGCTGTCGCGGCTCTTCACCGTGCTCCTCGCCGGCGTGCTCGCCGGGCTCGTCCTCGCGGTCGCCGCACTTCCCGGCGGGCTGCTCGGCGGGCTCGCGGCCCAGGCCGGCCTGGGCGCGTACGCGGAGCTGCCCGACGCGCTGCGCACCCCCGCGCAGCCGCAGCGCTCCTACCTCTACGCCAACGACGGCAAGACCCTGATCACCACGTTCTACGACGTCAACCGCAGCGACGTCCCCCTCGCCGAGATCGCCCCGGTGATGCGGCAGGCGATCATCGCCGCCGAGGACCGCCGCTTCTACTCGCACGGCGGCGCCGACCTGCGCGGCATCGCCCGCGCCCTGGTGGCCAACGTCAAGGGCGGCGGCACCGAGCAGGGCGGCTCGACGCTCACCATGCAGTACGTCCGGAACGTGCTCAAGACCGACCCGACCCGCACCGCCGAGGAGCGGCAGGCCGCCACCGAGCAGACCGTCGGGCGCAAGCTCCAGGAGATCCGGTACGCGAACGCGCTGGAGAAGACGCTCAGCAAGGACGAGATCCTCAACCGCTACCTCAACATCGCGTACTTCGGCTCCGGCGCGTACGGCGTCGCGGCGGCCAGCCAGCGCTACTTCGGCAAGGCCCCGGCCGACCTGACCCTGGGCGAGGCGGCGCTGCTCGCCGGCCTGGTCCAGTCGCCCGACGAGTACAGCCCGATCGACGGCGACAAGGAGCAGGCGCTCGCCCGGCGGGGCTACGTCCTCGACTCGATGGCCGAGACCGGCGCGATCACCGCGCAGCAGGCCGCCGCGGCCCAGGCCGAGCCGCTGACCCTGCACCCGACCGCCCAGCCCAACGGCTGCACCGCGACCGCCGCGGGCCACGACGACTGGGGTTTCTTCTGCGACTACCTGCGCCAGTGGTGGCTCGCCCAGCCGGCCTTCGGGAACACCGTCAAGGAGCGCGAGCAGGCGCTGCGCCGGGGCGGCTACCGCGTGGTCACCACGCTCGACCCGAAGATCCAGCAGACCGCCCAGAAGCAGGCCACCGCCGTCTACGGCTACGGCAACAAGCGCGCCCTGCCGATCGCCGCGGTGGAGCCGGGCACCGGCCGGGTGCTCGCCATGGCGGTCAACCGGCACTACAGCCTCGCCGACAACCCGGCCGGGCAGGCCAACCACCCGAACACCGTCAACCCGCTGATCTCCGGCGGCGCCAGCGTCGACGGCTACCAGGCCGGCTCGACGTTCAAGCTGTTCACCATGCTCGCCGCCCTGGAGGCCGGCAAGCCGCTGGCCACCGGCTTCGACGCCCCGGCCAAGCTGCCCACCCGGTACGCATCCGACGCCGAGGGCAACTGCGCCGGCACGTGGTGCCCGGCCAACGCCAACCCCGAGTGGATGGACGGCTACCGGATGATGTGGGACGGCTTCGGCCGCTCCGTGAACACCTACTTCGTCTGGCTGGCCGAGCAGGTCGGCGAGGACAAGGTGGTGGAGATGGCGCAGCGGCTCGGCATCACCTTCCGGGCCGACTCCGACGCCGCCTTCGCCAAGGACGACGCGGAGAACTGGGGCGCGTTCACCCTGGGCGTCGCCGCCACGACTCCGCTCGACCTGGCCAACGCGTACGCCACGGTGGCCGCCGAGGGCACCTACTGCACCCCGCTGCCGGTGGTCTCGGTGACCGCGGCCGACGGCGAGAAGGTCGACGTCGGCCAGCCGTCCTGCCGGAGAGTCCTCGACGCCGACGTGGCCCGCGCGGCCACCGACGCGGCCCGGTGCCCGGTCGGCCAGCAGTCGGCGTACGGGCAGTGCAACGGCGGCACCGCCACCTCGGTGAACGGGATCGTCGACCGCCCGGTGGCCGGCAAGACGGGTAGCTCCGAGCAGAACGCCACCGAGACGTTCGTGGGGTTCACCCCGCAGGTGGCCGTGGCCGGCATCGCGGCCAACCCGGACGACGCCACCGACCTGGTCGGGTCGGCCGTGCAGGCCAGGGTCATCGACGCGGTCGCCCGGGTGATCCGGACCGCGGTGGACGGCAAGCCGGTCAAGGACTTCACCGCGCCGAGCCGCGAGCTGGCCGGGGACCCGCAGCGCCCGCAGCCGCGTCCCACCCCGCGTCCCGAGCGGCGCGACCAGGACCGCGACCTGCCGTCGGACCTGCTCCGCTGGCTCCAGGGCCGCGACCGCGGCTGACCGGGAAGGAGGGGCCCCCTACGGCCGGGGGCCCCGGCCGACCCCGGCGGCGGCAAGGAGCGGCGCGACCGCGTGGTCCAGCGCCGTGGCCACCTCGTCGGGGGTGGCGTAGCCGTCGAGGAGCACGAACGTCGGGAAGTCGGGCAGCCAGCCGCCCCCGGCAACTTTCCCCGAAAAAGTTCTCCGCCACCGGTCGGATCCGGCCGGCCGGCTCCGACCCACGGGTGAAGCGCGCCCGCCGGGCGCCACCGGGAGCGGAGGACACCATGCGCAAGCTCGTCTACTGGGTGCACCAGTCGGTCGACGGATTCATCGAGGGGCCGAACGGGGAGTTCGACTGGCCGGCCATGGGGCCGGAGCTGTCGGCGTACTCCTTCGAGCTGACCGACCGGGCCGACGCCTTCCTCTACGGCCGCAGGGTGTGGGAGTTGATGTCCTGGTACTGGCCCCGCGCCGAGCAGATCTCCCAGGACCCGCACGACCTGCGGTTCGCCCCGGTCTGGGCCCGCACCCCGAAGATCGTCATCTCGCGGACGCTGGAGAGCGCCGAGTACGGCGCCCGGGTGATCGGCCGCGACCTGGCCGCCGAGGTCGCCGAGCTGAAGGCGCAGCCGGGTGCGGACCTGCTGCTCACCGGCGGGGCCGGCGCGGCGGCGGCCTTGACCGAGCTGGGCCTGGTCGACGAGTACCAGGTGGTGGTGCACCCGGTCGTGCTGGGCGGGGGCAGCCCCGTCTTCCCCGGCAAGGAGCGCCTCGACCTGCGGCTGACCGGCACCCGGGGCTTCGACGGCCGGTCGGTGCTGCTGCGCTACGAGCGGGCGTGACTCACCGCCCCCGGCGGCGGGGACGGTACGTGGCGAGGACCGAGGGCAGGCCGCGCCGGATGATCTCCGTCCGGTCGCTGTCCCCGCGCAGCACCGCGGCGGCCGTCTTGCGGGCCTGCTCGGCGGTGAAGTGCGGGGGCAGCATCAGCTCCGCCGGGTCGACGACCGCGTTGACCACCACCGGCCGGTCGGCGCTCAGCGCCCGCTGCCACAGGTCGGGCACCTGGTCGGGGGAGTCGACAAGCATGCCGTCGAGGCCCAGCACCTCGGCCCACCTGTGGTACGCCACGTCCGGCAGGTCCTGGCTCGCCGGGAACATCGGCGTCCCCTCGCCGGAGCGCTGCTCCCAGCTCACGAACGACAGGTCGCGGTTGTTGAGCACCAGCACCACGAACCGCGGGTCCGCCCACTCCCGCCAGTACTTCGCCACGGTGATCAGCTCGTTGACCCCGTTCATCTGCATGGCGCCGTCGCCGATCAGCGCGACCAGCGGGCGGTCCGGGTGGGCGAACTTCGCGCTGATGGCGTACGGCATCGCGCCACCCATCGAGAGCAGGGTGCCGGAGAGGCTGGCCAGCATGCCGGGTCGGACCCGGATGTGCCGGGCGTACCAGGCGGTCGCCGTGCCGCAGTCCACCGCCAGCATGGCGTCGTCCGGCAGGGCGTCGTCCAGGGTCGCGAAGAGCAGCTGGGGGTTCACCGGGTTGGCCGCCTGCTCGGCGACCTCCCGCTGGGACTGCCGCCACTTCGCGGTGGCGTCGGCCAGGGTGGCCCGCCAGGCGGTCGGCACCGGCCCGGTGCCCAGTTCCCGCAGCAGCGCCCGCAGGGTCGGCGCGGCGTCCCCGGTCAGGTTCACCTCGGTCGGGTAGCGCAGCCCCATCCGGCTGCCGTCCAGGTCGATCTGCACGGCCCGGGCCGTGCCCTGCGGCGGATAGAACTCCGAGTACGGCATGTTGCTGCCCACGATCAGCAGCCGGTCGCACTCCTGCATGAGCTGCCAGCTCGGGCGGCTGCCCAGCAGGCCGATCGCGCCGGTCACCCACGGCTCCCGGTGGTCGACGGCGGCGAAGCCGAGCAGGGCGGTGGCCACCCCGGCGCCGAGCCGGTCGGCGACCCGGCGGACCTCGTCCTCCGCGCCGAGGGCACCCTGCCCGACCAGCATGGCGACCTTCTCGCCGCCGCGCAGCACCTCGGCCGCCCGGCGCACCTCCTCCGCCGGCGGCACGGTCGGCATGCTGCTGGGCACCGCGCTGGTGTGGTAGTAGCCGTGCGCGTGCGGCGGCTCCGGCACCGCCGGCTCGTCCTGCACGTCGGAGGGGAGCACCAGGGCGGTGACCGTGCGCCGGGCCAGGGCGGTCCGGCAGGCCCGGTCGACCAGGTGCCGCGCCTGCGACGGGTCGTCGAGCTGGGCCAGGAAGGCCGACGCCACGTCCTTGTAGAGGGCGAGCAGGTCGACCTCCTGGTAGTACCCGCCGCCCTCGGCGGGCAGTGCCGTGTGCCCGAGCAGGGCCACCACCGGCTGGTGGTCGAGCTTGGCGTCGTACAGGCCGTTGAGCACGTGGATCGCCCCGGGGCCGCTGGTCACCACCACGCACCCGAGCGGACCGCCGCCGTACTTGACGTGGGCGCTGGCCGCGAAGCCGGCCGTCTCCTCGTGCCGCACCTGGATGAACTCGGCCCGCCCGGCGGCGCGTTGCAGCGCCGAGGTCATGCCGTTGATGCCGTCTCCGGGGTAGCCGTAGTAGCGGTGCACGCCCCACTCGGCCAGCCGGGCCACGATGTAGTCGGCGACCGTGGCGTCCCGGGGCAACCGGCCGTCGCCGGTGGGGTCCGCGCTCATCGTGGTGATCCCTTCGTCGCTGTCCGCTTTCCCCGGGCTCCGTTCCCCGCCCGGGGCGGTGGAAACCCGGGCCGTGCCGGACCGACCGGGCGGACCAGGCAGAATCGTCCGGTGCCCGTCCACGAGATCACCGACCCCGACGACGACCGGATCGCCGACTACCGCGCGCTGACCGACGTGGAGCTGCGCACCCGCTGGGAGCCCCCGCACGGGCTGTTCATCGCCGAGGGGGAGCTGGTGCTGCGGCGGGCGCTGCGGGCCGGCTACCCGGCCCGGTCGTACCTGGTCGACGCCAAGCGGGTGGACCAGCTCGCCGACCTGGACACGGGCGACACCCCCGTCTACGCGGCCACCCAGGAGGTGCTGCAGCGGGCCACCGGTTTCCACGTGCACCGGGGCGTGCTCGCCTCGTTCCGCCGCAGGCCGCTGCCGGCCGCCGCCGAGGTGCTGGCCACCGCCCGCCGGGTGGTGATCCTGGAGGACGTCAACAACCACACCAACCTGGGCGCGATCTTCCGGGCCGTGGCGGCGCTCGGGGTGGACGCCGTGCTGCTCTCGCCGACCTGCGCCGACCCGCTCTACCGGCGCAGCGTCCGGGTCAGCATGGGCGAGGTCTTCGCTATCCCGTACGCGAAGCTGGAGCCCTGGCCGGACGCGCTCGACCAGGTCCGGGCGGCGGGTTTCACGGTGCTGGCCATGACGCCCGCCCCGGACGCGGTGCCGATCCAGCGGCTGGACGCCGGCCAGCGGGCCCGCGCGGCCCTGCTCATGGGGGCCGAGGGCGCCGGCCTGACCGGGGCCGCCATGGCCGCCAGCGACGTCCGGGTGGTGATCCCGATGCGGCGCGGGGTGGACTCGCTCAACGTGGCCGCCGCCACCGCGGTGGCCTGCTGGGAGCTGGGCCGCGACGACCCGCTGTGACCGCCGGGGGCGGCCCGTGCCGCCCCCGGCGCCCGGTCAGGCGAAGTACGTCGACCAGAGGTTGTGGGTCGGCCAGCTGCTCACCGCCCGGGAGGCGGTCCAGAGCGCCGAGTCGATCGGGGCGTAGCTCAGCCCGGACTCGTCGTCGCGCTGGTTGAACACCGCCGCCCAGCTCATCCCCTGGTAGGTGCGCACCAGGATGCTGTACGTCCCGGCGAAGCTGCCGGTGTGCCACGTGTTGCGGCCGGTGCCGCCGGTGACCGGGCGGACCGCCCAGCCGAGGCCGTAGTACCAGCCGTCGGCGTTGACCCCGGTCGGGTTGGGCACCGCGAACACCCGGCCGATGGAGGTGCTGTTCAGGACGGGGCTGCCGGTGTCGAACGCGGTCGCCCAGCGGACCAGGTCGACCGCCGAGGCGAGCCAGCCGCCGTTGGCGTCGTGGATGCGCATGCTGAACGTGCCGTACGGGGCGTCGACCACGGCGCCGGAGTTGTCCAGCACGGTGGGGCCCGTGTACTGCGACCGGTAGCCGACCTCGCCGGGGTGCCGGCTGACCGTCCAGCCCAGCCCCATCCGGGTGATGCCGAGCGGCGCGAGCAGCTTCTGCTTCACGTACGTCTCGTAGGGCAGGCCGCTGACCTTCTCGACGATCCGGCCGGCCAGCAGGTACCCGTAGTTGCTGTAGGACACGGTCGAGCCGGGGTCGTGCATCAGCGGCTGGCCGGACATGAACCGGATGACGTCGGCGTGGGTCAGCTCCATCGGCACGCCCAGCGCGTCGGCGATGATCCGGTCCTTGAACACCGGGTCGAACGCGGTGAGGTCCCGGTCCCAGCCGCCGGTGTGCTGGAGCAGCCGCCACAGCGTGACCTTGGCGAGCCGGGGGTCGGCGGTCTGCCCGGCGGGCGGGGTCAGGTCGAGGAACTTGGTGATCGGGTCACCGAGGCTGAGCTTGCCGTCCTGGGCCAGCCGGACCAGCGCCGCCGCGGTCAGCGACTTGGAGAGGCTGGCCACCCGGAACAGCGAGGTGGGCTGGATGAGCATCGGCGAGTTGTTGCCGTAGCCCCGGGCCAGCACGAGCCGGCCCTGGTAGGTCACCGCGAGCTGGCCGGCGTCGATGTGCCGGGCCTGCATGAAGCTCTTCATCGTGTCGTCGAACGCGCTCAGCGCGCTCACCGCGGTGCCGGTGGTCGTCCAGGTGTCCACCGCGGCCGCTGCCGGCGCCGTCACCGCGCCCGCGCCGAGCGCCCCCGCCCCCGCGGCGGTGACCAGTTTCGCGAACGCCCGCCGGCTGACCGTCGTCCCGTCCATGCCTCCCCTTCCGATTGATCACGATCATCGGCACGCTACTGGAGGCGATCGAGGAGCGGGGGGCCGCCCGGCACCCTCGGAATCGGCGGTGACGCAGGGTAGCGTGTCGCCCGTGTTCCCTACCGTCCGTGAGGTGCTCGCCCTGGTGCCGGTGCGCCACGGCGCGCCACGCCTGGTCGCCGGGGACGCGGGCCTGGACCGGCCGGTGCGCTGGGTGCACGTGGCCGAGGTGCCGGACATCGCCACCCTGCTCCGCGGCGGCGAGCTGGTGCTCACCACCGGGATCGGGCTGCCCGCCGACGACGCCGGCCTGCGCGCGTTCATCGGCGACCTGGCCGACGTCGGCGTCTCCGGGCTGGTCGTGGAGCTGGGCCGCCGCTACGTCAGCGCGGTGCCCCGGGTGATGGCGGCCGCCGCCGAGCGGCGCGGGCTGCCCCTGGTCGAGCTGCGCCGGGCCACCCCGTTCGTGCGGATCACCGAGGCGGTGCACGCGCTGATCGTGGACGCCCAGCTCACCGAGCTGCGCGCCACCGAGGAGATCCACCAGCGGTTCACCGAGCTCTCCGTGGAGGGCGCCGAGCCGGCCGAGGTGGTCCGGCAGGCCGCCGAGCTGGCCGGCTGCCCGGTCGTGCTGGAGAACCTGTCCCGGCAGGTGCTCGCGTACGACCCGGCGGGGGAGAGCGCCGAGCTGCTGCTGGACGGCTGGGAGCAGCACTCCCGGCGGATCCGGCCGGCCGGGCGGACCGCGTACGACCCGGACAGCGGCTGGCTGGTGACCACCGTCGGCGCCCGCGGCCAGGACTGGGGACGGCTGCTGCTGCGCTGGCCGGCCGGCGCCGAGCTGACCACCCGCGACCCGGCCCCGGCGCGGGCCGGGGCGCACCCGGATCCGGTGGCGAGAGCCGCAGCGCCCGACCTCACCGACAGCGCCCCCGTCGACGGCGACCCGGCACCGCATCAGCGTCCCGCGACCGAGGCCGTGCCGCCCACCCGGCTCACCATCCTGATCGAGCGGGCCGCCTCCACCCTGGCCCTGGGCCGGCTGATCCGGCGCGACGCCGAGGGGCTGGAACGGCAGATCCACCGCACCCTGCTCACCGCCCTGATCGACCACTCCCGTCCGGTGGACGAGGTGGCCCTGCGCGCCAAGGCGCTCGGGGTGACCCTGGACCGCCGGCACCTGGTCGGCGTGGTCGTGCGGCACCGGGCCGACGACCCGGGCGAGGGCGGCGGGCCGGGCCCCGACACCGGCCCGGACGCCGGCCAGGCCCGGCTGCGCGACCTCGCCGAGGCGGTCGGCCAGGCGCTGCGCGAGGCCAAGCTCACCGCGCTGACCAGCGCCGTCGACGACCAGGCGGTGGGCGCGCTGCTGGCGCTGCCCGACCCGGCCGCCGAGGAGAAGGCGCTCGCCGCGTTCGCCGCCGCGCTGCGCCGGGTACGCCTCGACGCCGACCCGCCCCGCCCACCGGCGCCCCGTTCCGCCCGCCCCGGCGACCCGGCCGCCCGGACGGTGGCCGCCGGCGCCGTGCGCGCCGCCGACCCGGCGTCCCGCCCGCGCGCGGCCGGCCCGGCGTTGATCGTGGCAGCCGGTTCCGGGGTGGGCAGCCTGCGGGAGGCCCGCCGCTCGCTGGTGGAGGCCCGGCAGCTCGCCGAGGCGGCCCGCCGGGACCGGCGCGACCTGCCCTACTTCCGCCTGCCGCACGTCGGGCTGGCCGGCCTGCTGCACCTGCTCCGGGACGAGCCGCGCCTGCAGACCTTCGTCGAGCGCGAGCTGGGCGGCCTGCTGGCGTACGACGCCCAGCACCCGAGGGAGCAGCTGCTCGGCACCCTCCGGGCGTACCTGGAACAGGGCCGCAACAAGTCCGCGGCCGCCGCCGCGGCGCACCTGTCCCGGCCGGCCTTCTACGAGCGGCTGGCCCGCATCGGCCGCATCCTCGAGGTCGACCTCGACTCGGTGGAGGCCTGCCTCTCGCTCCACGTGGCCCTGCTGGCCCTCGACGCCGTCCGCACCCCCTGACGCCGCCGGTCTCAGGTCAGGGCCGTGAGTGCCTTCGCGTAGGGAGCCGGGACGTAGGTCGGGCCGCCGGGGGTGAAGACGTCCGAGGTGGCGGCCGTCGACCACGCCGTCGGCGGCACGGCGTCGACCAGCGCGCGGACCACCGGGGCGTCGCGCCACTGCTCCTGCTCGGCGAGCAGGCTCAGCGCGACCACCGACTCCTCCACCTCGCCGACGCACTCGAACGGCTTGTGCCCGTCGACGCCGAGCAGCTCCCGGTAGCCGGGAATCTGCGACTCGTCGGCCAGCAGGTCGCCACCGAAGATCGCGGTGATCCGTTCCCGGGACATGAACGGGGCCATGGCCAGGAAGACGAACCGGCACTTCGGGCAGTCGCGGCACCAGCGCTCGCTCGCATCCCGCAGCTTGAACGCGGCGTTGCAGCTGGTCACCACGGCGTCGTAGCGGTCGGTCTCGGCGAAGAGCCGGGCGATGTGCAGCTCGGACAACGACCGCAGCAGCGAGAAGTACGGCTCGGTGAGCCCGGCGTGCTCGGCCAGCGCGGCCCGCAGCAGCCCCTCCGCCTCGACGCCCTTGGACCACTGGTGGTTGATCTCGTGGCCCTGCCAGACGAGGTTCGGGTCGGACGCCGAGCGCTCGTTGGACATCACCACCGGCCCGAGCCCGTGCAGCACCGCCGTGGCGACCGCGATCAGCGAGTTGATCGCGGTGACCGGGATGTGCCCGTTCCGCGCGCCGGCCGCGTTGAGGTCGAACAGCACCGGGTCGATCCGCCGGCGCGCGGCGAGCGGCACCAGGTCGGACGCCTCGTTGACCGAGACGATGACATGGTTCGGGTTGACCGAGAAGGGCACCGGATCGAAACCGGCCCGGCGCAGCGCCTCCAGCGTGACGATCGAGTCCTTGCCGCCGCCGACGGCCGACAGCGGCCGGCGGTCCGAGTCGTCGTACACCCGGGGCGGCGCGACCTCACCGGCCGGCACCTCGGGGCGCAACTCCAGCACGTGCGGCAGCTGGTTGCGGTACGCGTACTCGGCGAGGCCCTTCGTGTAGACGGCGGTGACGAGGTCGGCGGCGGCCGCGCCCAGCGGCGCCGGCAGCACCAGCCGGGGCGGCGCGGCGGTCTTGTAGTAGCTCACCCCGGCGACCACGTGCAGCAGTTCGAGGACGCGGGCGAGGGTGGCCGCCGTCTCGTCGGACACCGGCTCCGCCGGCAGGGGCAGGGTGACCACCTCGGTGAACCGTTGCTCGCCGTCGGGGCCGGTCAGGGCGTAGTCGAACAACACCTCGCCCGTGGCGAAGTCGATCGAGTAGGACGGGAAGGTGAAGGCGTCCATCCGCCGCAGCTGCTCGTTGGGCACACGCCATACTACAGCGTGTCTCAAAAGTCCGTTGGGTCATGAGACACCGCCCTTCTCGGGCGTCCCTGCCGTCACGGGCGTCCGTGGCGGTGGGGTTCCTCCGTCGTCAGGGCTGGTTGCACCGGCGCGTGGGCGCTGGCCAGAGCCGTTCCCTCGGGAGGCGTTGGTGACCGGGCCCCGTGCTTCGGGGTCCCGGGTCTGGGCATGGTGTTGCTCGGCCCAGACGGCGAGGTTGACCGCCGCGTTGACGTCCCGGTCCGCCGTATGCCCGCACTCGTCGCAGCGGAAGACGCGCACGGACAGGGGTAGGGCGGGGCCGATGATGCGGCAGGCACTGCACATTCTGGTGGACGGGTACCAGCGGGGTGCCCGGGTGACCTGCCCGCCCCGCCAACGTTGCTTGTAGCCGATGATGCGTGCCAGTTCAGCCCAACCCGCATCGGAGATGGCGGCGGCCAGACGCCGGTTGCGCAGCAGACCGGCGGTGTACAGGTCTTCCAGAGCCAGCCGGTCGTGGGTCTTGACCAGCCGGTTGGCGACCTTGTGCAGAAAGTGGCGACGCACATGCGCGACACGATGGTGGGCACGAGCCAGCCGGGTGACAGCCTCGGCCCGATTGCGCGAGCCTCGCTGTTTGCGGGTGACCTGGCGGGATAGCCGCCGTAGCCGAGGCAGGGCGGCCCGCAGCGGGCGCGGTGGATCAGTGACGCGCAGCCGCTGTCGGCCGGTGGTGTCGGCGGCCACCACGAGGGCAGTGAGGCCGCGGTCGATGCCTACCCAACCACTGCTGTCAGCGTCGGGGCGTGGCGGGTGCTGCCGGGCGGGATGTAGGTCGGCCGCCTCCACTGTCACGGTGACGGTCCATCGGCCGGACCGGCAGGAGACGGTGGCACACCGGATGTGGGCTCGGCCCATGCGAATCATCCGCCGTAGTCGGCGGGTGTCCTCCCGTACCCTCAGGACTCCGATCCTCGGCAGACAGATACTCCGAGGGCCCGCCGTCGGATCCCCCACCCGGATGCTCACCCGACCCGCCTTGGTCTTGCAGCGGATCCGGAACGACGGCTGGGTGCGGCTCTTGCGTTTGAATGTCGGGAACCCCACCCGGCGACCCGGCCGCTTTCCCCGTCGCGAGTCGGCCCAGGCGGCCAGGGCGCGGCCCAGGTCGACAGCGGCTTCCTCACACACCTGCTGACACACCTGGGCGCGCCACGACAATCCCGTCGCCGCGATCTCGGCCGAACCGGCCGAGTCGACCACGAAGCGGCGGCCCGCCTGTGCCGAGACCTTCCACGAGTTGAACGCGTTGATCAGGTCGAAACCCGACCACGGCACCACCACCGACCCGCCCCGGTGCTTCGCATCCAGGGCGTCCTTCACCAGAGCCAGGCACTGGTTGAACGCGAACCGAGCCGCCCCCGTATGACGGACCAACACCACCACCTGCGACGGTGACGGGTCAGCTGTGAACCGGAACGCGGTAAACCTCCCCACAGCCCCACAGCATGCCTGCGACCTACGACACAACAGTCAGCGTCGCGGCAGGATGGGGCGGAAGTCCCTGTCCCTGACGAACGGCCGGTGCCGGGAGGGGCAACAGCGGCCGCCGGCCGTTCGAACGCCCGTGAACCTCAGCCTGTATAGGCTGCAATCGCCCTCATCCTTCGTGAGGGGGAGGACGTCAACGAGGAGAGCTTGTGCGCCTGTCTGATCTGCGCGGACGTCATGTCGCCGTCTGGGGCGCCGGCCGTGAGGGCCGGGCCGCGGTGATCGCGATCGCCGCGCACGGCCCGGCCGACCTGGTGGCCGTCGACGACAGCGCGAACTTCCTCACCCTGCCCTGGGAGGGCCCGCTCGCCGCGGCCGCGCCGCTGGTCACCGGGGAGGACGGCTTCGCGCGGCTGGCCGCCGCCGACGTGGTGGTCCGCTCGCCCGGGGTGCCGAACACCCACCCGTGGATGGTCGAGCTGCGCCGCCGGGCCGTGCCGGTGACCCAGGGCAGCGCGCTCTGGATGGCCGACCACGCGGACCGGACCGTCGGGGTGACCGGCAGCAAGGGCAAGAGCACGACCTCCAGCCTGATCAGCCACCTGCTCACCGCGATGGACCGGCCGAACGTGTTCGGCGGCAACATCGGGGTGCCGCTGCTCGATCTGCCCGAGGCGGAGCTGTACGTGCTGGAGCTCTCCAGCTACCAGTGCGCGGACCTGACCGACTCGCCCCGGGTGGCCGTGGTGACCGCGCTGTTCCCCGAGCACCTCGACGCGCACGGCGGCGAGCGGGAGTACTACCGGGACAAGCTCAACCTGCTGGCGCACGGCCCGCACACCGTGGTGGTCAACGGCGCCGACCCGCGCCTGGCGCTCGAACTGGGCGACCGGGCGGCGGTCCGGGCCGGCTCGCCGGACGCCACCCACGTGGCCAGCGGCCCGGATGGCGCACCCTGGTTCCACCTGCGGGACACCCCGCTCTTCCCGCGCGCCGTGCTGCCCCTGGTCGGCCGGCACAACGAGGGCAACCTCTGCGTCGCCCTCGCCGTGCTCGACGCGCTCGGCGTCGACGTGGCGGCCCGCAAGGACAGCCTCGCCGTCGCGGTCGCCGGGTTCCAGGGCCTCGCCCACCGGCTCACCGAGATCCCCGACCCGTCCGGGCTCACCTTCGTCGACGACACGCTGGCCACCAGCCCGTACGCGGCCATGCACGCCATCGACGCGTACGAGGGGCGGCCGCTGACCGTCATCGTCGGCGGGACGGACCGAGGGCTGGACTACACCCCGCTGCGCGACCATCTGGCCGAGCGGGACCTCACCGTCATCGGCATCCCGGACAGCGGTCCCCGGATCGTCGAGGCCCTGGCCGGGCTGCCCGCGGTGCGCACCGAGATCGCCGAGGACCTGGTCGCCGCGGTGGGACTGGCCCGCAAGCTGACCCCGGCGGGCGGGGTGGTGCTGCTGTCGCCGGCCGCGCCGAGCTACGGCCGGTTCCGCAACTTCGAGCACCGCTCCGAGGTGTTCGCGCAGGCGGTCGCCGACACCGTCCGCTGACCTAGCGCCGGTCGCCCGGCGCCGCCTCCGGCGTGCCCACCCGGGCCTCCGCCTCCGCCGGGCCGGTCTGCGCCGGGGGACCGGGCTCCGGCCCGGGCGCGGGCGTCTCCTCCTGGCCCGCCGCCGGCGCCGGTCGTGCGGCCCGGGGCTGCTTGGCCGGGGTCCACGCGAAGGCGAGCGCCCCGCCGACCAGGGCGAGCAGCATCCCGATCAGGAAGCCGCCCAGGTTCGAGGTCAGCCAGGACACCAGCCCCAGCACGAGGGTGACCAGCGCGTAGAAGACCCGCTGCTGCGGGGTGGCGATGAGCAGCACCCCGCAGAGCACCAGGACGATCGGCACCAGGTACGCGGCCAGCCCCTGCGGCCCGACGTGCAGCAGCACGCCGAGCGGGGCCCGCAGCGTCACCAGCATCTCGGCGCCGCCGAGCGCGACCAGCACCCCGGCGGTGAACGGGCGGCCCCGCCGCCAGCGGCGCCAGCGCCCGCCTGGGCGGCGGACGGCCTCCGCCGCCTCCGGCGCCTCGTGTCGTCCGGCGGTCATCTCAGCATCCGTCGGAGCTGAACGCCATGTGCAGGTTGGGCAGGGTGAAGACGGCGGCCGTGGTGGCGTAGTTGTTCTGCCGCAGGTTGGTGATGGTCACCGTGTCGGCCTGTTGGGCGAAGACGCCCGGGTTGCCGCGTACGCCGGGCACCTGGTCGACGGTGCTGGCGTCCTGCCCGACGTTGATGTTCCTGAACGACGCGTTGCCGGCGACCTCGTCGCCGTCGACCACCAGGGTCCGGGCGGTGACCGGCTTGCCGGCGCCGCCGGCGGTGATCCGCAGGTTGATGCCGCCCAGGCTGATGCTCTGGCAGAGGTTGGTCAGCTCGGCCTTGTCGATGGCCGAGACGATCACCACGACCTGCCCGCCGGTGTCGCCCTGGTTGGGGCTGTCCGGGATCATCTGGTCGAGCGTGGCGAACTGCTCGAACCCGGTGCCGGTGAGCTTGTCGGCGGTGACGGTGAAGGGCATGCCCGAGATGGCGAACTGCGCGCCGAGCACGCCCTGCGCGGTCAGCACGACCATGCCGGCCGCGCCCGCCACGACGGTGCCCATGGTGACGGCGAACCGGCGCCAGCGCACGCCGCTGCGCGGCTGCTCGGGCTCGTGCGGTGCGATCTGCTCCGACATGGCGGCTCTCCTTTTCGAGATCAATTCATCGACGACGATGCGGGATGAGATCTGAATTGGTTCGCAGAATGTGTCGCGCCGAGGGCGCACGGCCGAAGTTACCGCTGGGTAAAGAGCGGGTCAACAGCGCGTAGCAGTTCGTTGAGCGGCATGTGCGAATTGCGGCCAAAGTGAAAAACCGCTGCGGTTTCCGACCCGCCGCAGGTCAGGAGTGGACGGTCGGCGCGCACGGTGCGGCCGCGCTGGGGCCGTCGTCCGGATGCACCGGCCGGGTGGCCCGGGCCGCGCCCTCGGTGCCCAGGAACGGGGCGGTGGCCGCGTAGGTGAGCACCGGCAGCAGCAGGGGCAGGTCCTCGGCCCGGCCCTGTGCGACCCGCGCGCGGATGGTCGCGTGGAGGCCGCCGACCACCGTGGACACCAGCGCGTCCCGGTCCACGCCGACGGCGACCGGCCCGGGGCCGGCGTCGGCGAAGAACCGGCGGAAGCTGCCCAGCAGCGCGTCCCGCTCCCGGCGGGCGGCCGGGCCGGCCGCGTCCACCTCGACCAGCGCCATCCGGGCGAACGCCGGCACGCTGGCGAGCACCTCCAGCAGGGTGCGCAGCGCGGCGCGGGCGGCGTCCGGCCAGGCCGGCCCCGCGTCGCGGTAGGCGCTCTCCATCAGTTGCGACACCACGGCGATGCCGTGCCGGTAGGCGGCCAGGAACGCGTCCTCCTTGCCCGTGAACAGGGCGTAGAAGGCCGGCCGGGTCACCCCGGCGGCGTGGCAGATGTCGCTGACCCGGGCGTTGTCGTAGCCCCTCGTGGCCACCTCCTGCACCAGCCCGTCGAACAGGCGGTCGCGCTGGGTGGCCGCCACCACCTCGGCCGAGACCTGTCGCGGGCCGCGCTTGATGGCGCGGTCCGGATCGCGGCCGGGGCGCGCGCCGGGCAGCGGAACCGGCACCGGTTGCGGGCGGTGCTGCGTGGTCAACTTATCGACCTCCCTGGATGCATTGACTTTACGACCCTCCGGGGTTTACAACTATCTGCACCCTGAGTTGACGCACCAGTAACCGTTGGTGACCGCCCCGGATGGTCACCCGGCACGTCGAAGGAGGGCTCGATGGCTGTCATTATCACCGAGCGCGCGTGCCCTCCCAAGACCGGAAAGGCGCAGGTGACGCGGCTCCGCCGCAGTGCACCACGCCGGCCCGGCCGCTGACGTCGCGGCAACTCGGCCACCGCCGCCGGCCCTCGACGGGCCGCCCGGCGCCCTTCACCGCGTCCGTCCCGCCCGGACGGCCGCGCTCGTCGCCCGGCCCTCCCCGCCGGGTGGGGACCGCCTGTGCGGTCCGACCGTCCCCGTCCCACCGCCGGAAGGAAGAACCATGTCCAGGTACGGACGAATCGGCGCGGGCCTCGCCGCCCTGGCGCTGCTGACCGGTGTCGTCGGCGCCACCCCCGCCGTCGCCGCCCCCACGTCGTCGCTCGCCAGCGCCGTGCTCACCTACCCGACCACCGCCGGCACCGCCGTCGCCGTCAACGACGTCATCCAGGCCAGCCTGAAGACCGGCACCAACGCCACCTTCTACTCCTCGGCCACCGGCACCACCGGCGTGCGGTGCGCCGCGTCCAGCTTCAGTGCCAAGGTGCTGAGCAACCCGGCCGCCCCGGGCACCGCCACCGAGAGCCTCACCGGGCAGAGCTTCACGAGCTGCACCACCAACGTGTTCGGCACCACCGGGGTGCAGAGCGTGACGGTCAACAACCTGCCGTACGCCACGTCGGTCACCAGCGGCGGCGTGGTCACCATCTCCGGCACGGCGACCGCGCCGATCCAGAGCACTGTCGTGCTGAACAGCCTGCTCGGCCCGATCACCTGCGTCTACCGGACCGGCACGAACACCCTCACGGGCACGGCGGCCAACGCCACCAACTCGATCACCTTCACCAACCAGGTGCTGACCAAGTCCTCCGGGCCCAGCCTCTGCTTCGGCACCGCGTACTTCTCCGCGACGTACTCGCCGGTGCGGGACACCAGCCGGACCGGCAGCCCCGCCGTCTACGTCAACTGACCACCCGTCCACGGGCCGGTGCGCGGCGGTTCGCCGGGCACCGGCCCGCCGCGCGCCGGTCAGCCGGACGCGAGCGCCGCGTGCAGGGCGCGCATCGACCGGACCGCCGAGCGGACCTCCTGGAGGTAACGCCCCGCCGTGAGGGTGGGCTCCGGCACCGGGACCGGCGCGGCGAGCGCCGGGTCCACCCCGACCGTGTCGATCCCGCAGCCGAACGGCAGGGCGAGGGTGCGCAGCGCGTCGCAGTGCTGGAACGGGACGTAGATCGGTGCGGTCACCATGAGCACCGGGTCGCCGACCCGCAGCCGGACGTGCTCGGCCCAGAACCGCTGGGTGTCGGCGGTGTGCGCCCGGCGGAGGTCCGGCTCGCCGGAGGGGGCCGCCAGCACCCGGACCGGAGGCAGCCCGACCGGCCGGTACGTGCGCGAGGACCAGGCCCGGTGCGGGTGGTCCGCGGCCTCGCCGGTCTCCTCGCTCGGCGCGTCCACCCCGAACGCCAGGCGCACCCCGGCGTCCAGCACGTCGACCTCCGTGGCGCAGCCGGGCACCCCGACGTCGGCGAGCAGCCGCGACTCGACCGGGGAGAGGGCCCGGAAGCTGCCCAGCACCGCCACCTCGCCGGACACCCCGGCGGCCGTCCGGGCCAGGTGCGCGGCGTACGCGGTGCGCCGCAGGCAGGCGTGCGCCAGGCCGCCGAGGACCAGCAGATGCGCGTACCGGGCCCGGGTGGGCGGGAGGGACCGGACCAGGCCCAGCGCGGTCGCCGCCCCGTGCACGAGCCCGACCGTGGCCGGGTCGAAGGCCGGCTCCCGGGCGTCGGGGCGTTCCCGCCCGCCCCGGAAGTCCCAGTGCCGGGCGGAGAAGTCGTCCAGTGCGGCCAGCACCGCGCCCAGGTCGCCGGCCGGCCAGTCGCCGCCGAAGTGCCCGACCAGGGCCCGCATCGGCGGCGAGCCCACCCAGGCGTCGATCCCCGCCGCGAGTTCCGCCCGGGTCGTCCCCGCCGCGCCGGCCGGCAGCGCCACCTCCGTCGTCCGCACCCGGCGGATGCTACCGGCGGCGAGCGGGCGCCGACCGACCGTTGTGGATCGTGGCTACCCTGAGCGCACCGAGTAACCGGGGGTGGCCGATGGCCGGTGAGGCGACGCGACGGGCGCGGGGGCGGGCCGGCTCGGCGGAGCACCTGGTGCGGCTGGTCACGCACGCCGACCCGGTGGCCCTGGTCGGCATCGCCCTCTCCATCCTGCTCTCCGTGACGCTCGACCTGACCAACGCGGCCACCGGGGTCGAGTCGCTGCTGGCCGGGCTGATGGGCATCACCATCTCGCTGGTGCTCGACTCGCTGGCCCGGGCCGAGCGCCGGTTCCACCTGCGGACGCTGCTGGACGGGCCGCCCTGGCTGGTCGGCGCCACCCCGCAGCTCGCCGGCGCGCTGCGCGAGGCGGCCGAGCGGCACGCCGGGACCCGGGTGGCGGCCGAGGCGCAGCGCCGCTTCGAAGAGTTCCGCCGGGAGGCCGAGCAGCTCGCCGCCGGCCGCATCGTCCGGCCCGGCGACGACGCCGAGGACCTGATCGGCGCCACCCGGGACTGCGCCCGGGAACTGGTCGCGCTGACCAACGTGATGCCCCGGGTCAGCGGCGAGCTGAGCTGGTGGCGCGGTGAGGTGGGCCGGCGCTACTGGGAGGCCAACCTTGCCGCCCTGGCCCGGTGCGTACGGATCACCCGGATCTTCACCTACGCCACCCTCACCCCCGAGCTGTCCGAGCTGGTCGAGACGCACCGGCGCGCCGGCGTACGGGTGGGGCTCCTGCCGCTCGGCGGGGTCGGCGCGCACCTGCACGTCAACCTCGTGGTCTGGGACGGGTCGAGCTGCTGGGAGGGGAAGATGACGGCGCACGGCGAGATCAGCGAGCACGAGTTCTCCGTCCACCCGGCGGACGTGCAGCGGCTGACCCGGATCTTCCGGCTCTGCGCCGACAGCGCCACCTTCCCGGGCTGACCGCCGTGACGTGGAGCGCGGTGCTGCTGGTGACCGCCGTGGTCTGGGCGGTCAGCGTGATCCGCTCGGTCCGGCTACGCGCCCTCGTCTACAGCCTGCCGCTGCCGATGACCCTCGCCCTGGTCACCACCGGGCACCGGGTGGACGGGCCGCAGCTACTCGGCGTGGTCGGCCTCAACCTCTTCTTCGTCACGGTGGCGGTCACCCACCGCCGGCTGCGCTGGCCGATCCTCCCGGCCGACCTGGCCGGCGTCGGGGTCTACGTGGCGCTCAGCGCCGGTGTGCTGGCGGTGCCGGTGCCGTTCGAGGCGGCGCTCGCCGGCACCGTGGCGCTCTGGGCGCTGACCCAGGTGCTGCTGCGCCGCCGGGCCGCCGTTGCGCCGGACCCGGAGCCGGCCGACGTCCGGCGGGACGCTCTCGCCGCGCCGGTCAAGCTGCTGGTGATCTTCGTCGGCGCGCTGCTCACCGGGCTGCTCGGCGGGCTGCTGCGCGGCATGGTGGTCACCTTCCCGTACTCCGGGGTGCTGGTCGCCGTCGAGGTCCGCCGGCAGCTCGCCGAGTTCAGCCGGCACTTCGCCCGCAACAGCCTGGCCCTGGTCGGCTTCCTCGCCGCCCACCACTACCTGCAGGACACCTCGCCGGCCCTCGCCCTGGCCGCCGGCTGGGCCGCCTTCGCGCTCGTCGCCGCCGCCCTGCACCTGCCCCGCCCGGGTGCGCTACTGCGGATCGAGTGGCCGAAGAGCCTCCTGACCAGCGGAAGGGCGGGCAACGGCCGCATTTCGCTCCGGAAACCGCAGCGGAACGGTTGACGTGGTGTCAGGTGGACAACCCCGCTGCGCTACACAGTGACAGTTGTCCCTGTCTCCGCGTGATGAGAGCGTGCGGGGACCAACCGCCGCTGAAGGGTGCGCCGATGACCTCCGACGACCTGCTGGCCCGGCACCGGGCCGTGCTCCCGTCCTGGATGCCGCTCTACTACGCCGAACCGCTGGAGCTGGTCTCCGGCTCCGGCCGCCGGGTGACCGACGCGGCCGGCCGCAGCTACCTGGACTTCTTCGGCGGCGTACTGACCAACATGATCGGCTACGACATCCCGGAGATCCGGGAGGCGGTCGAACGGCAGCTGCGCACCGGCATCGTGCACAGCTCGACGCTCTACCTGATCCGGCAGCAGGTCGAGCTGGCCGAGAAGGTCGCCCGGCTCTCCGGCATCCCCGACGCCCGGGTCTTCTTCACCAACTCCGGCACCGAGGCCAACGAGGCGGCCCTGCTGGTCGCCACCAACCACCGCCGCTCGCACCAGATCCTCGCCGTGCGCAACAGCTACCACGGCCGGTCGTACGCGGCCATGGGGATCACCGGCAACCGGGCCTGGTCGGCCAGCGCGCTCAACCCGCTCCAGGTGGCCTGGCTGCACTCCGGCGAGCGGCTGCGCGGCCTGCTGGCCCGGCTCGACGAGGGCGACCGGATCGACGCCGCGGTGGAGGACCTTCGCGAGGTGCTCGCCACCCAGACCGCCGGGGACGTGGCCTGCCTCATCGCCGAGCCGATCCAGGGCGTCGGCGGGTTCGTGCACGGCCCGGACGGGCTCTTCGCGGCCTGGAAGAAGGTGCTCGACGAGCACGGCATCCTGCTCATCTCCGACGAGGTGCAGACCGGCTGGGGCCGCACCGGCGAGCACTTCTGGGGCTACGAGGCGCACGGCGTCACCCCGGACCTGCTCACCTTCGCCAAGGGCATCGGCAACGGGTTCGCCCTGGCCGGCGTGGTCGGCCGGGCCGACGTGCTGGAGGCGGTGCCGGCGATCAGCTTCTCCACCTTCGGCGGCAACCCGGTCTCGACGGCGGCCGGCAACGCCGTCCTCGACTACCTGCTCGACCACGACCTCCAGGGCAACGCGGCGCGGGTCGGCGCGATCCTCGGCGACGGCCTGCGCGCCGCCACCGCCGACCTCGACGCCGTCGCCGAGGTCCGCGGCAAGGGCCTCATGCTCGGCGTCGAGTTCGTCCGGCCGGGCACCACCGAGCCGGACCCGGCGCTCACCACCCGGGTCTTCGAGGCCTGCCGGGAGGGCGGCCTGCTCGTCGGCAAGGGCGGCCTGCACGGCAACGTGGTGCGGATGGGCCCACCGCTCACCCTCACCGAGGACGAGGCCCGGGAGGGCCTGGCCATCCTGGTCGAGGCCATCCGCTCGTCCGTCGCCGCGACGGTGGCACGGTGAGCGCGAGGAGTGAGCCGGTTCTGCGAGCCCCGCAGTCGCGAACGAAGGGAGACTCAGTGACCACCATCGGGCACTTTGTCGACGGGAAGCGGATCACGGGTGACTCCGCGCGGCGCGGGGACGTCTTCGACCCGGCCACCGGGCGGCGTACCGGGCAGGTGGCGCTGGCCTCCGCCGCCGACGTGGCCGGCGCCGTCGAGGCCGCCGAGCGGGCCGCCCGGACCTGGCGGGACGCCTCGCTGGCCAGGCGGACGGCCGTCATGTTCGCCTTCCGCGAGCTGGTCAACGCCCGCCGCGACCGGCTCGCCGAGGTGATCACCGCCGAGCACGGCAAGGTGCTCGCGGACGCCGCGGGCGAGGTGCAGCGCGGCCTGGAGGTCATCGAGTACGCCTGCGGCATCCCCTCCGCGCTGCGCGGCGGCTTCAGCGAGAACGTCTCCACCGAGGTCGACTCGTACAGCCTGCGGCAGCCGCTGGGCGTGGTGGCGGTGATCTCCCCGTTCAACTTCCCGGTGATGGTGCCGCTCTGGTTCGTCCCGGTCGCCGTCGCCTGCGGCAACGCCGTGGTGCTCAAGCCCAGCGAGAAGGACCCGAGCGCGGCGCTGCTGCTGGCCGAGTGGTTCACCGAGGCCGGGCTGCCGGACGGCGTGTTGAACGTGGTCAACGGCGACAAGGGGGCGGTCGACGCCCTGCTCGACCACCCCGGCGTCAAGGCCGTGTCGTTCGTCGGCTCCACCCCGGTGGCCCGGTACGTGCACCAGCGCGGCTCGCTGGCCGGCAAGCGGGTGCAGGCGCTGGGCGGGGCGAAGAACCACATGGTGGTGCTCCCCGACGCCGACCTGGACCTGGCCGCCGACGCGGCGGTCAACGCCGGGTTCGGCTCGGCGGGGGAGCGGTGCATGGCGATCTCCGCCCTGGTGGCGGTCGAGCCGGTGGCCGACGCCCTGGTCGCCCGCATCGCCGAGCGGATGGGCCGGCTGCGCACCGGGGACGGCCGGCGCGGCTGCGACATGGGCCCGCTGGTCACCGCCGCGCACGCGCAGCGGGTCCGCTCCTACGTGGAGTCCGGTGTCGCGGCCGGCGCCGTCCCGGTGGTGGACGGGCGGGAGGTCACCCCGGACGGGGACGCCGACGGGTTCTGGCTGGGCCCGACCCTCTTCGACCACGTCACCCCGGAGATGTCGATCTACACCGACGAGATCTTCGGCCCGGTGCTCAGCGTGGTCCGGGTCGGCTCGTACGACGAGGCGGTCGAGCTGGTCAACGCCAACCCGTACGGCAACGGCACGGCGATCTTCACCAACGACGGCGGGGCGGCCCGGCGCTACCAGCACGAGGTGGAGGTCGGCATGGTCGGCGTCAACGTGCCGATCCCGGTGCCGATGGCCTACTACTCCTTCGGCGGCTGGAAGGCGTCCCTCTTCGGTGACCTGCACGCGCACGGCGCCGACGGCGTCGCCTTCTTCACCCGGGGCAAGGTGGTCACCAGCCGCTGGCTCGACCCGCGCCACGGCGGCGTCAACCTCGGCTTCCCCACCCAGACCTGAGCAGCCGCAGCAGCCCCGCCCCGGCCAGGTACGCCACCAGCGCCGGGGCGGGCAGCCCCAGCGGCTCCGGCGCCGTCTTGCGGGTGAGGCTGTTCAGGAGCAGCCCGGCGACGAGCCCCGCGTACCCGAGGACGGCCAGCGCGGTGCGGAGCCGGCGGGCGCCCTCCCGGGCCGGACCGGTCGCGGGCGGGCGGCGGGTGCGGGCCTCGACCGGGCCGAACACGGCGACCAGCGCGGCCAGCACCACGGCGAGGGCGAGCAGCCACGGGATCCGCCAGCCCCACCAGGCGGCCGAGCCGACCGGGGGAGTGGGCAGCGCGCCGAGCGCGTCGAGCAGCCCGACCAGCAGCACGGCCGCGGTCAGGTGCCAGAGGAAGACGGTGAGCACCACGGCGTTCACCGCGATCACGGCCTTCCAGGGGCCGGGCCGGCGCAGCCAGCGCCCGGCGGGCTCCCGCAGCAGCACGATCAGCCCGAGCTGGGCGGTGGCCACGGCCAGCAGCGCGAGGCTCGGGGGCGCCAGGTTGTCCAGGCGCTCGCCGGGCACGTTCAACATCGCCACCGGGTACGGCCCGACCACCGTCAGCAGGACCAGCGCGACCAGCCCGCCGGCGAGCATCGCCGTCCCGGCGGTGCGGGTGAGCGGCAGCCGGCGCCGCCGCAGGCCGCGCGGCCCGGCGCCGGCCCGCCCCCGGGCGCGGGTGTCGTACCAGGCGAAGCCGAGCTGGTGGACGGCCAGCCAGCCGAACAGGTAGTTCCCCGTCGCCAGGCCCGCCGGGCCCCAGATCCGGCCCAGGTCGCCGAGCGCCACCAGGCCGGCCAGCACGACGGGCACGGCGAGCCCGAAGCGGCGGTGCAGCGCGTACAGGGGCGGGGTCAGCGGCACCACCACGAGGTAGGCCACCAGGAACCACAGCGGGATGGTGGCGAACCAGACGACGGTGCGGACCTGCGTGGGGTCGGCGCCGCGCAGCGTGGCCACCGCGGCGCCGGCCGCCAGCACCACCAGCAGCGCGGTGGTCGGCCGGACCAGCCGGGCGCTCCGGTCGACCAGCCACCCCGTGGCGGTGCCCGCCCGCTGCCGGCGGGCGGCCAGGGAGGCGGCGTTGGCGTAGCCGCCGACCAGGAAGAACACCGGCATCACCTGGGCCACCCAGGTCAGCGGCCAGGCCCAGGGCAGGTCACCGAGGGCGGAGTGGCCGGTGGGGCGGCCGGCCCGGTCGTACCCGATGACGGTCACGCCCCAGTGGCCGAGCACGACCATGGTGATGGCGAGCGCCCGGAGCAGGTCGACGTAGCGTTCCCGGGTGGCCGGCGTGCGCTCGGCGAGCTGCCGCAGGCGGCGCATGGGCCCAGGCTATGCCAGTGGCCACCGACCGGTATGGATAACGGTTCGGTCCTGAGGTCTTGTGATCCGCGCCGCGCTGCCGTAGAAATTCTTCAGCAACATCAAGTTAAGTGAAGACAAGCGACAGCTGACACCCAGAGCCTCGACGTCGCGGCCGCCGTTCCCCCAGACTCCGGCGGGCCGCGCGCACCCGAACCGAGGAGATGCGATGAACAGGCGTGAGATCCTCCAGCGCACCGCCGCCGCCGGCCTGCTGGCCACCCCCGCCGCCGGCCTGCTCGCCGGCTGCGCCACCTCCGGTGGTGACGACGACAAGGGCAACTCCGGCGCCTACAAGGGCACCAAGAGCGAGCAGAACCCGCTCGGCGTCAAGGAGGACGCCCCGCTCGAGGTGGTGATCTTCAACGGCGGCTTCGGCGAGGAGTACGCCAAGGCCCACGAGGCCATGTACAAGGAGAAGTACCCGAAGGCGAAGATCAACCACTCGGCCACGCAGGAGATCAACAAGACTCTCCAGCCGCGCTTCGTCGACGGCACCCCACCGGACGTCGTGAACAACTCCGGCGCCGGCCAGATCGACTTCAACGGTCTGGTCAGCCAGAGCGCCATCGCCGACCTGGGTGACCTGCTCACCGCGCCCAGCCTGGACATCCCCGGCAAGTCGGTGAAGGACACGCTGCTCCCCGGCGCTGTCGAGGTCGGCTCGTACGACGGCAAGTTCCTGGTCCTCAACTACACGTACACCGCCTACGGCATCTGGTACTCCACGAAGACCTTCGCCGAGCGCAACTGGCAGTACGCGAAGACCTGGGACGAGCACATCGCGCTCTGCAAGCAGATCAAGGCCGCGGGGATCGCCCCCTGGACGTACGCGGGCAAGCACCCCCGCTACATGAGCTGGCCGCTGATCGCCACGGCGATCAAGCTCGGCGGGCCGTCGGTGGCGATGGCGATCGACAACCTCGAACCCAACGCCTGGAAGTCCGACGCCATGAAGGCGGCGGCGGACGCCTGGTACCAGATCGTCAAGGACAAGTACATCCTGGACGGTTCGCCGGGCCTGGACCACATCCAGTCGCAGACCGCCTGGTGCCAGGGCAAGGCCGCCTTCATCTCCTGCGGCTCGTGGCTGGAGAACGAGCAGGCGAAGGTGACCCCGGCCGGCTTCAACATGACCATCGCGCCGACCCCGAGCCTGGGCAGCGGGGACAAGCTGCCGTTCGAGGCGATCCGGGGCACCGCCGGCGAGCCGTTCATGGTGCCGTCGAAGGCGAAGAACGTCGCCGGCGGCCTGGAGTACTTCCGGATGATGCTCTCCAAGAAGGGCGCGCAGGACTTCACCAAGAAGGTCGCCAGCCTGACCGTGGTGGCCGGCGCGACCGACGGGGTCGAGCTGCCGTTCGGCCTGACCACCGTGGTCAAGGCGCTGGAGGCGTCCGGCAGCAACGGCTTCAACTGGGTCTACAACAACTACTACCGCAAGCTCGAGCGCGAGCTGGTCGACGCCGCGTGCGGCGAGTTCTTCAGCGGCCGGAGCACGCCGGCCGAGTTCCTCGACCAGTGCCAGAAGGGCGCCGACTCGATCGCCCAGGACAGTTCGATCAAGAAGTACAAGCGGGCCGCGTGACATCCGGCCGGTGGGGGCGGCCCGTCCGTCCCCACCGGCCTGCCGCTGGGGAGTAGGTCCATCTCGTGAAACATGGCAAGTACCCGCTGATCATCACGTTCCTGGTGCCGCCGCTGCTGCTCTACGGCGTCTTCGTCCTGTCGCCGTACCTGCAGGCGTTCCAGATCTCCACCACCAACTGGCTCGGCTACTCCGCGCACGCCGACCCGGTGGGGATGGCCAACTTCCGGACGCTGCTGCACGACGGCCAGGTGTGGAACGCGATCAAGAACAACGCGATCATGCTCGCCGTGGTGCCGGTGCTCACCATCGGCCTCGGGCTGTTCTTCGCCACCATGCTCAACATGGGCGGCCGGAAGGGACGGGCCGGGGTCACCGGCGTCCGGGGCACCTCCGTCTACCGGATGGTCTACTTCTTCCCGCAGGTGCTCTCGGTGGTGATCATCGCCCTCCTGTGGAAGGAGGTCTACCACCCCAACAACGGCCTGCTCAACGGCGCGTTACGGGCGTTGGGCCTGCCGGCGCCGACCTGGCTGGGTGACCCGCGTACCGCGTTCTGGTGCGTGCTGGCGGTGATGGTCTGGAGCAACGTCGGGTTCTACGTGGTGCTCTTCGGGGCCGCCATGTCCGCCGTCCCGCGGGACATCTACGAGGCGGTGATGCTCGACGGGGCGTCCCGGTGGACCACCCTGCGCCGGATCACCGTGCCGCTGCTCTGGGACACCGTGCAGGTCGCCTGGATCTATCTGGCCATCGCCGCGCTGGACGGCTTCATCCTGGTCCAGCAGATGACCAACGGCGGACCCAACTTCTCGTCCGACGTGATCGGCCTGCGGATGTACGAGACGGCGTTCGGCAGCGAGAGCAAGTTCGGGTACGCCTCGGCCATCGGCGTGGTGATGCTGTTCCTGACCCTGTCGGTCGCGGTGCTGGCGCTGCGTACCGCCCGTCGCGATCGGATCGAATACTCGTGACCACGCTGGATCGGCCCACCACGACGGCGGCGGGGGAGCCCGGGGCCGCCCGCGGCGAGGATCGGCGGCTGCGCCGCGAACTGGGCGTCGCCAACCTCTTCTCGCACGGTTTCCTGCTGCTCTGGGCGGCGCTGACCGCGCTGCCGCTGCTGTGGATGTTCATCAGCTCGTTCAAGAGCGACGGCGAGATCCTCTCCGACCCCTGGGGGCTGCCGGGGGCGCTGCGCTTCGAGAACTGGTCCCGGGCCTGGACCGAGGCGCACATCGGCCGGTACTTCCTGAACAGCGGCATCGTGGTGGCCGGCTCGCTCACCCTCACCATGCTGCTCGGCGCCACGGCGGCGTACGTCTTCGCCCGGTACGAGTTCCGGGGCCGGCAGGTCGTCTACTACCTGTTCGTCGGCGGGATGATGTTCCCAGTGTTCCTCGCCCTCGTGCCGCTCTTCTTCGTGGTGCGCAACGCCGGCCTGTTCGGCAGTTGGACCGGGCTGATCCTGGTCTACGCCGCCTACTCGCTGCCCTTCACGGTCTTCTTCCTGACCGCTTTCTTCCGGACGCTCCCGACGTCCATCGCCGAGGCGGCGCTCATCGACGGCTGCGGACACTTCCGGCTCTTCTTCCGGGTGATGCTGCCGATGGCGCGACCAGGATTGATCAGCGTGGCGATCTTCAACTTCCTCAGCCACTGGAACCAGTTCATCCTGCCGCAGGTGCTGATGCAGGGCGACGACTCCAAGTGGGTGCTGGCGCAGGGCCTCACCGCGCTCGCGGTCAGCCAGGGCTACCAGGGCGACTTCAGCGGCCTGTTCGCCGGACTGACCATCGCCACCCTGCCGGTGCTGGCGGTGTACGTCGCGTTCCAGCGGCAGATCCAGACCGGCCTCACCGCCGGGCAGCTCAAGTGAGGTCGTTGCCACAGGCAACGGGGCAGCGCGACCGCTGAGGGCTCCTCTATCGTGGGCCGGCACCTTCACCGATCGACAGGAATCACATGTTCTTCCTCATCTACGACCTCCTGCTGCTGCTCGGCGGCATCGCGATGGTCGCCATCGGCATCGCCATCAAGGAGCAGGGCACCGGGGCCCGGATCCTCAACGTGGTCGTCGGCCTGGCGTTCTTCGCCTACGGCTTCTACCTGATGTTCCTCTTCGAGGGCGGCTCCTACCGGATCTTCATCTACGTCTTCATCCTGCCGATCCTGCTGATCGTGCGCGCCGTCAAGGCCCGCAAGGAGGCCCGCGAGCAGGCCGCGGCGCACCAGTTCGCCGGCGCGCCCCAGCCCGGCCAGTTCGCCCCGTCCGCCCCGGGCCAGTTCGCCCCGTCGGCCCCGGCCCAGCCGGGCCAGGGTTGGCCGGCCCCGCAGGGTCAGCCGGCCCCCTACGGCCAGGCGCCGCAGGGCCACTACGGCCAAGCTCCGCACCAGCCGGGCCACCCGGCGCCGCAGGCGCCCTACGGCCAGCCGGCCCCCCAGGGTCAGTACGGCCAGCCGGCCCCCCAGGCTCAGTACGGCCAGCCCCAGGGTCAGTACGGCCAACCCCAGGGTCAGTACGGCCAGCCCCAGGCGCAGCCGGGCTACCCGAACGCCTGAGTTCCCGCACCGCAGCAGCGGGTCAGTCGACGCGCCGTCGACCGGCCCGCTGTTTCGTTCCGGCTTCCCGCCCAGTGCGGGCAGGTCGGCGGGTCCGGCTCGCGTGACCGATTTTGACCGTCCATCTCGCAGAGGTTCCCGTCGCGGTCGCGGGCCTCACGTTCCCTCATCTCGGCCAGGCGCCCCGCACCCTTTTCCGGCCGCTGATCCCTGCGCCGCGCGCTGACGAGCTGAGTCCTTCGTGATGCCCCCGTCCGACGGCGCCCCCGCCGCCGCCGCGACACGGGCCGGCGGAGCGCCCGCCCGGCCGTCCACCAGATCGTGGCGGCGACCACCGCGGCGAGCCGGCGCCTGCATCGCCGACGGCGGGGGAGCGCGAGACTCACCGTCAGCAGCGAACAGCAACTCGCCAAGATCCGGCGGACCTCAACGCCGACACGCGATTCACGGCGCCGAGGCGGGTCGGGCATACCTCACGAGCCGCTAGGAACTTGATGACGTGGGTGACTCACCTGACCTGATGACGCGGACGATGCACAGGGCTCGCCCACCGGGCTAGCCCACCCGGCTCGCCCACCGGGCTCGCCCACGGGGCGCTGCGGTGAGTCACCCACGACATCAAGTTGCTAGGCGCTGAGCAGAAGGCGGTCGACCGGCACGTGCCTCCCACGTGCCGTTGGGGCGACATCGGCAGGAACGCGAGTGAGCTGGCCGGGCGCGCCCGGCGGGACCTTCCTCGTGCCGGACCATCGACGGAATGATCTCCGGCCGCCGGGTCGGCATCCAGGTCGCACTCGCGCGGCCGCGGCGGGACGGCCGGAGGGTTCCCTCCAGGCGTGTCACCGCTGCCGCGTGGCGGCGCAGGCCAGCAGGTGCAGGTGCAGGGCCCGGTGCGGTGCGCGCCCAGGTGCAGGTGTCGGGCCCAGGGCACGGCGGCACGCCCAGGGAGTCAGGGCGGAGCGCCAGGGGGCAGGTGCGGCGGGCCAAGGGGGCACGGCGGCACGGCCCAAGGGGTCAGGGCGGAGCGCCAGGGGGCAGGTGCGGTGGGCCCAGGGGTCAGGTGGGCGGGACGAGCAGGGCGTGCAGGGTCGCCGGGTCGGTGACCTCGGGCAGGTCGCGGGCGGCGAGCCAGGCTGCCGCCGCCGCCCCGTCGCCGGCGCTGCGCAGCGGCGCGTCGGGCCACCGGCGGGCCAGTTCGGCGCGGACGGCGGCGGCCAGCGGGGTGTCGCCGGTGAGCAGGCCGCCGCCGAGCACCACCGGGTCGGTCGCGCCGGGCGGCCGGATGCGGGAGACGCTCTCGGCCAGCAGCGCGGCCGCCTCCGTGACGAGGGCCAGGCCGGTCGGTTCGCCGTCCCTGGCCGCGGTGGCGACCAGCGGCGCGAGCCGGGCCAGCTCGACCGGCGGTCGCCGGGTCACCGCCTGCACCACCGCGTCCGCGGTCGCGCGGGGGCGGGTGGCGACCTCGGTGGTGCCGGTCAGCTCGGCGAGGACCTGGCGCGCCAGGTCGCCGGGCGGCTGGGCCCGGTCCAGGTCGGTGAGCAGGCGGCGGACCGCCTCGCGGCCCAGCCAGAACCCGGAGCCGGCGTCGCCGAGCAGCCAGCCGTGGCCGTCGGCGGTGCGGTCCAGGCGCAGGCCGCGTACCTGGGCGGCGATCGCGCCGGTGCCGGCGATGAGCACGGTGCCGTCCGGGGCCGCCGTGCCCGAGGCGTACGCCACGAGGGCGTCGCCGTGGACCGCGTAGGGGCAGAGCAGGCCGGCGTCGGCCCAGGCCCGGTCGAAGGCGGCCCGGCCCTGCGGGTCGGCGAGGAGTCGGCCGGCCCCGGCGAGCCCGATGACGCCGGCACGGACCCGGGTCGGGTCGACGTCGGCGAGCGCGGCGCGCAGCGCGGCGAGGAGTTCGGCGGCGGCCCGTTCGGCGCCGTGGCTGGTCGGATTGCCCCCGCCGGCGCGGCCCACGCCGAGGCGTGCCCCGTCGAGGGTCAGGGCAGTGGCGCGGGTGGACGTACCCCCGACGTCGAGGCCGACCACGACGGTGTCCGACATCCCTTCATGCTGGTCGGCCAGGCTCCCGGGCGCAAGATCCGGTCTGTGCGCCAGGTAACAGTTTGAAAACTTCGCCCACGCCCTTGACACGGAGGGGCCTTCAGTAAGAACTTTTACCACTAACAGTTAACACTCTTTTCCGAAAGGCGTCCCATGGTTGATCACGAGGTGGACACCCCCGCGGGGACCGCGGTGGTCGACGCCGACGCGGTCGACCGGCGGGGTGCGGTGGCCGTCTCCTCCGACGGCGTGCTGGCCCGGGTCCGGGCCGGGGCGGGGGAGCTGACGGGGGCGTTGCGCCGGGTCGCCGAGCACGTGCTCAGCGACCCGGAGGCAGCGGCCCGCGCCACCATCGTGGAGTTGGCCGAGCGCAGCGGCACCTCGCCGGCCACGATCACCCGGTTCTGCCGGGCCATGGGCTTCGAGGGTTACGCCGACCTGCGGCTCGGCATCGCCGCCGAGACCGGCCGGGCCCGCTCGGCGGGGTGGACGGTCGACATCGGCCGGGAGATCCAGCCCAGCGACCCGCTGTCCCGGGTGCTCGATCAGATCATGGCCGCCGACACCCGGGCCATGCACGACACCGCCGCGCTGCTCGACCTCGGCGAGGTGGAGCGGGCGGCCGTGGCCATCGCCGGGGCCAGCCGGGTGAACATCTTCGGCGCCAGCGGCAGCGCCCTGGTCGGCGAGGAGATGCAGTTCAGCCTGCACCGCATCGGGGTGGCCGCCTGGGCCTGGAGCGACGTGCACGAGGGGCTGGCGAGCGCCGCGCTGCTCGGCGTGGGCGACGTCGCGCTCGGCATCTCGCACACCGGGCAGACCCGGGAGACCATCGAGATGCTCGCCGAGGCGGGCAGCCGGGGGGCGACCACTGTCGCGCTGACCGGCTTCCCCCGCTCGCCGCTTGCCGAGCTGGCCGACATCGTGCTGGTCACCGCCAGCCAGGCCACCACCTTCCGGCCCGACGCGCTCTCCGCGCGGCACCCCCAGCTCGTCGTGCTCGACCTGCTCTACATCGCGGTGGCGCAGCGCACCCACGACCGCGCCCACGCGGCCTTCCGGCGTACCGCCCAGGCCGTCGACGGGCACAAGGCCGAGAAGGGGGCCACCTCATGATCAGTGCCCAGCGGTACGCGGACGCCGTCCGCCCGGTGCTCGACCGGCTCGTCGACACCCAGGCGGAGGCGGTCGACCGGGCGGCCGACGTGATCGCCGGCGGCCTGCGTGCCGGCGGGGTGCTCCAGGCGTTCGGCGCCGGTCACTCCGAGGCGTTCGCCGCCGAACTGGTGGCCCGGGCCGGCGGCCTGGTCCCGACCAACCGACTCTCCCTGCACGACCTCGTGCTGCACGGCGACGCGCCCCGCGACGTGCTCGCCGACCCCAAGCTGGAACGCGACCCGGCCGTGGCGCACCAGCTCTACGCCCTGGCGGCGCCGCAGCCGGAGGACGTGTTCGTGGTCGCCTCCCAGTCCGGCATCAACGGCTCGGTGGTCGAGCTGGCGACGCTGGTCCGGGAGCACGGCCACCCCCTGATCGCGGTCACCTCGGTCGAGCACACCGCACGGGTCGCCCCGCGGCACCCGTCCGGCCAACGGCTCGCCGACCTCGCCGACGTCGTGCTGGACAACGGCGCGCCGTACGGTGACGCACTGCTGCCGCTCGAGGGCGGCGGCGCGGTCTGTGCGGTCTCGTCGGTCACCGCGGCGCTGCTGGCGCAGCTGCTGACCGCCGAGGTCGTACGACGGTTCCACCAGGCCGGGGAGGTACCCCCTATCTACCTCTCCGCCAACGTCCCCGGTGGGGACGAGCACAACCTCGCCCTCGAGTCGCGGTACGCCGGGCGCCTCCGGCGGACCGCCTGACCCGACACCACAAGGAGAGACAAAGATGTCGGTTTCCCCCGAGAACCTCGGTGACCTCAGTCGTCGGACCCTGCTCCAGCGGGCCGCCGCGGCCGGCCTCCTCGCCACCCCGGCGATGGGCCTGCTCAGCGCCTGCGCCGGCAGCGAGCCGAGCAAGTCCGACAACGGCGGCGGCGGGGCCAAGAGCAAGGACAACCCGTTCGGTGTGAAGGACGGCAGCGCCGTCAAGGTGGTCATCTTCAACGGCGGCCTGGGCGACCAGTGGGCCAAGGAAGACAAGGTCATCTTCAGCGCCAAGCACCCGAACGTCACGGTCAACATGTCTTCGACGCAGAAGATCAAGACCGAAGAGCAGCCGAAGATGGCGACGCAGCCGAGTGACCTGGTCATGAACTCGGGCGCCGACATGATGGACCGCAGCACGCTGATCAACGAGGGCGCCATCGAGCCGCTCGACGACCTGCTCACCGCGCCCGCGTGGGACAGCGAGGGCACGGTCGCGGACTCGCTGCTGCCGGGCACGGTCGGCGACGGCACCCAGAACGGCAAGTTCTACGTCGTGAACGTGGCGTACACGGTGTGGGGCAACTGGTACAACGCGGCGCTGTTCAAGAAGGAGGGTTGGCAGGCGCCGACCACCTGGGACGAGTTCTTCGCGCTGGCCCCGAAGATCAAGGCCAAGGGCATGGCTCCGTACGTGCACGACGCGCTCCACGGCTACTACCCGCGCTGGGGCCTCATGGCGAGCATCTGGAAGGCCTGCGGCAAGCAGGTCATCGTCGACATCGACAACCTGAAGGAGAACGCCTGGAAGGCCGACGGCGTGGTCAAGGCGCTGGAGCCGTGGGAGAAGCTGGTCAAGGACAAGCTGCTCCTCCCGGGCAAGCTCGACCACACCCAGTCGCAGCAGGCCTGGCTCGACGGCAAGGCGGCGTTCATCCAGGTCGGCACCTGGCTGAAGAACGAGATGGCGGCGACCATCCCGCCGGGCTTCGAGCTGACCCTGTCGGACTACTGGCACAACGCCGACGACAAGGCGCCGAAGGACGTGTTCGCCGCGTCCGGTGAGGGCTTCGTCGTGCCGAGCAAGGCCCCCAACAAGGAGGCCGCGAAGGAGTTCCTGCGGGCGATCCTGTCGAAGGCGGGTTCGGCCAAGTTCGCCGAGCTGACCAAGTCGCTGGCCTCCACCAAGGGCTCCGGCGACAACGTGCAGGACACGGCGCTCTCCAGCGCCAACAGCCTGATGAAGAACGGCGGCACCGAGCTCATCTCCGTCAAGTTCCAGGACTTCTACGCCGACCTGGACAAGGAGAGCCAGAACCTCTCCGAGGAGCTGATGGCCGGCCGGCTCACCGCGCAGCAGTTCGTCGACAAGATGCAGGCGGCCGCCGACAAGGTCGCCAAGGACTCGTCGATCAAGAAGCAGACCCGCACCGCCTGATCCGACGGAGAGAGTGAGTCCTATGCGGCACGGAGTCGCGCGTTTCGTCACGGGCTTCCTGGCCCTGCCCGTCGCGCTGTACCTGTTCTACGTGGTGTGGCCGTTCGTGCAGGCGGCGGGATATTCGCTGACCGACTGGGGTGGGTACTCGGACTCCCAGCGCTTCGTCGGGCTGGACAACTACGTCCGGCTGTTCTCCGACGAGCTGATCCGGAAGGCGTTCTGGCACAACGTTTTCTTCCTGGTCACCGTGCCGCTGTTCACCATCGCGCTGGCCCTGTTCCTCGCGTTCCTGCTCAACGTGGGCGGACGCGAGGACAGGGCCGGCATCCGCGGGGTGTTCGGCTCCGCCCTCTACAAGGTCATCTTCTTCTTCCCGCAGGTGCTGTCGCTGGTGGTCATCGCCGTCATGTGGCAGCAGATCTACCGGACCGACAGCCAGGGCCTGATCAACGGCCTGCTCATCAAGATCGGGCTGGTCGACGCCGACAACCCGATCGCCTTCACCGCCGACCCGGAGCCGTTCCTGGGCATCCCCGCGGTGCTGTGGTGGCTGCTGCTCATCGCGGTGTGGAGCGGCGCCGGCTTCTACATGGTGCTCTTCTCCGCGGCCATGCAGTCGATCCCGAAGGACATCTACGAGGCCGCGATCCTGGACGGGGCGGGCCGGTTCCACACGTTCTTCCGGGTCACCCTGCCGCTGCTGCGGGACACCATCTCGGTGGCCTGGGTCTACCTGGGCTTCATCGCCCTGGACATGTACGCGCTGGTCTTCGTCATGACGCCGAGCCAGGGCGGCCCGAACCACGCGAGCGAGATCTTCGCTTCGGTGATCCAGTTCAACGCGTTCCAGAAGGGCCAGTTCGGCTACGCCTGCGCGATCGCCGTGGCGCTGGCCATCTTCACCATCCTGCTGGCCGCCGTCCAGCTGAGGATCACCCGTCGTGAGCGGATCGAGTTCTGAGGAGGCCTGGACGATGAGCACGGTGACCCACACCTCCGACCAGAGGCGACCCGGCGCGGCGCCGCCGGCCGGCCCGCCGGCGGACCGCCGGGAGCGAGCCGCGGGCGGCATCGGCGGCCGGATATTCAACGGCTTCTCACACCTGTTCCTGGTGGTGTGGGCCGTGATGGTGATCTACCCGCTGCTGTGGGTGGTGATGTCCGCGCTGAAGACCGACTCGGAGGTGATCCGCGAGCCGCTGTCGCTGATCCCCGAGTCGCTGCAGTGGGACAACTTCGCCCGGGCCTGGTCGGCCGGGATCGACAGCTTCTTCCTGAACACGCTGCTCGTGCTCGTCTTCAGCGTGACCCTGACGATGCTGCTGGGCTCGATGGCGGCGTACGCGCTGGCCCGTTACGAGTTCCGGGGCAACCGGCTCATCTACTGGATGTTCCTGTCGGGGCTGACCCTGCCGATCTACCTCGCCGCGGTGCCGCTGTTCAAGGGCGTCTACAACATGAACGTGGTGTTCCCGCTGCTGGGCCCGAACAAGCACCTCACGCTGATCCTGGTCTACGTGGCCTGGTCGCTGTCGTTCACGGTCTTCTTCATGCACTCGTTCTTCCGGACGCTGCCCGATTCGATCGCCGAGGCGGCCATGGTCGACGGCGCCACGCACACCCGGACGTTCTTCAGCGTGATGCTGCCGATGGCCAAGCCCGGCCTGATCAGCATCGGCATCTTCAACGTGCTCGGCCAGTGGAACCAGTGGTACCTGCCGACCCTGCTCATGCAGTCGGTGTCCGGCGAGCCGAAGCACCAGGTGATCGCCCAGGGGCTGATCGAGCTGTCGGTCAACCAGGGCTACAAGTCCGACTGGTCCGGCCTCTTCGCCGGGGTCACCATGGCCATGCTGCCGGTCCTGATCGTGTACGTCGTGTTCCAGCGCCAGGTGCAGTCCGGCCTGACCGCCGGCGTCAGCAAGTAGCTCGGCGACCCGCTGCCCGGTCCCTCCGCCGCCTGTCGGAGGGGCCGGGCAGAATCGCGTCCGTGCCGGTGGCGGTGGTGGCGGACGAGCGGGGCGGCGGCGTGCTGCAACCGCTCGACGACGCTGGGCGCCCGACCGGCCCCGCCGAGCCGGTGGCCGACCTGGCCGCCGCGGTGGCCGCCCGGGAGGCCGCCGACCGGCCCCGCTGGGTCTGGGCCACCGGCGCGACGCTCTACCCGGCGCTGCTGCGCGCCGGCGTCCGGCTGGACCGGTGCCACGACGTCGAGCTGACCGAGGCGTTGCTGCTCGGCCACGCCGGCCGCTGGGGCGAGCCGCGGTCGCTCGCCGCGGCCTGGGCCCGGCTCACCGGGGCGCCGGTCCCGCCGGATCCGGCGCCCCGCCCGCCCGAGCCGCCCGGCCACGGCCAGGGCGCGCTCTTCGACGCGCCGTCCGGCCCGCCCGGTCCGGGCATCGCGGCGTTGACCAGGGTGTACGCCGACCAGCTCGACCGGGTCGCGCGGACCGGGCACCCCGGCCGGTTCCGGCTGCTGGTGGCCGCCGAGTCGGCGGGCGCGCTGATCGCCGCCGAGATGGGTGTCGCCGGCCTGCCCTGGCGCGCCGACGTGCACGACGCGATCCTGGCCGACCTGCTCGGCGAGGCGTCCCCGGTCGGCGGGCCACCCCGCCGGCTGGCCGAGCTGGCGGCGCGGATCGCCGAGGCGTTCGGCGTCCGCCAGCTGCACGCCGACTCCCCGGCCGAGTTGCTGAAGGCGTTCGCGCGGGCCGGCGTGGAGCTGCCCAACACCCGGGCCTGGTCGCTGCGCGGGGTGGAGCACCCGGCGGTGCCGCTGGTCCTCGAATACAAGGAGCTCTACCGGATCTGGACGGCGCACGGCTGGGCCTGGCGCGACGCCTGGGTCGCCGGCGGCCGCTTCCACCCGGAGTACGTGCCCGGCGGCGTGGTCTCCGGCCGCTGGGCCACGCGGGGCGGCGGGGCGTTGCAGATCCCGAAGGTGATCCGGCGTGCCGTGGTGGCCGACCCGGGCTGGACGTTCGTGGTGGCCGACGCCGGCCAGCTCGAACCGCGGGTGCTCGCCGCGGTCTCCGGCGACGAGCGGCTGGCCGCCGCGGGCGGCGCCGGTGACCTCTACGCGGCGCTCGCCCGGGACGCGTTCGCCGGCGACCGGGCCCGGGCCAAGGTGGCCCTGCTCGGCGCCATGTACGGGCAGACCGGCGGTGCCGCGCTGCCCGCCCTGGCGGTGCTGAAGAAGAACTACCCGACCGCGTTCGGCCACGTGGAGGCGGCGGCCCGCACCGGTGAGGCGGGCGGGCTGGTCCGGTCGTGGTTGGGGCGCACCTGCCCCCCGCCGGGGTCGGTCGGGTTCGTTGACGGCGACGAGGCGGTGGTCGACGCCGGGGCGGATCCGCAGAGCCCACGGGCCCGGGCGGCCCGCTCGCGGGGGCGGTTCACCCGCAACTTCGTCATCCAGGCCACCGCCGCCGAGTGGGCGTCCACGCTGCTGGCCACGCTCCGCACCGAGCTGGCCGGCACCCGGGCCGAGCTGGTCTTCTTTCAGCACGACGAGGTGATCGTGCACTGCCCGGCCGAGACGGCCGAGGCGGTGGTCGCGGCGGTGAGCGAGGCCGGTGCGCGGGCCACCCGGCTGCTCTTCGGCGAGACCCCGGTCCGCTTCCCGCTCGACCTCTCCGTCGTGGACTGCTACGCGGACGCGGCATAGTCACGCAATTTTCCGATTTGCCCCGCTACCCGGCCCCCGGCGTGCTCGTTGGGCCCGGTGTGCGTACGACGGGACGGACCGGGCGCTGCTGCCTCCGGTCCGTCCCCCAGGTCGAGGGGGCACCGCTGAACCGGATCGCAGGAATGATCATCGCCGCTGGTGGGGGCCGCCGGATCGGCGGACCCGAGGCGCTGCTGCACCAGGGGGAGAAGCCTCTGGTCAGCCGAATGATCGACACGCTGGCCGAGGCGGGCTGCGTGGAGGTCGTCGTCGTGCTGGGCGCGGCGGCGGACCAGGTGCGGCAGACCACAGACCTGGCCGCGGCCACCGTGGTGGTCAACCGGGCCTGGGGGACCGGGGTCGGCTCCTCGATCCGGGCCGGGCTGGCCGCGCTGACCGACGAGACCATCGAGGCCGTCGTCGTGGTGCCCGTGGACATGCCCGGGCTCACGGCCGCGGCGGTCCGCCGGGTCGCCGCCCTGCCGTACCCGGACGTGCTGGTCTGCGCCACCTACGACGGGCTGCGCGGCTATCCCATGCTGTTCGGCCGCCGGCACTGGTCCGGCATCGCCACCCTGGCCAGCGCCGACGTGGGCGCCCGGCCGTACCTGCTGGCGCACAAGGACCAGATCGTCGACATCGCCTGTGACTCGGTGGCCGACGGCAGCCGGATCGACAGCCCGGAACTGATGGCCCTCTACGGCCTCAACATCCCGGAACAGCGGGTCGCGTCGGAAGTGGGCTGAGTACCCGTACGGATGTGCCACGCGGGTGGCGCGACCAGACTCGGGGCCATGCGTCGACTCGCCACCGCCCTGCTGTGCCTGGCCGCGCTCATCGGCTGCGCCCGGCCGGGCCAGCTGCCCACGTCCGACGGCGGCCCCGCCCCCGACACCGGCTGGACCACCTACCAGGCTGACGTCACCGCCGTCCGGGTCGGTGCCGACCCGCGCTCGCTCGCGCTGACCGTGGCGCTCCTCGCCGACGCCGACGGGTGCTCCCGGAATCCGCGGATCACCTACCTGACCGAGGAGAACAACCGCATCTACGCCAACGTGGTGCAGGACTCGCGCCTGTCGGGGGTGGTCGGTGCCTGCCCCACGCACACGCCGGGCGAGGTGACGTTGACGACGCCGGGGCCGATCGCCGACCGGATCGTCGTGCTGAACCAGGAGCCGTGGAAGCGCGACGGCGCGGAGTACCGCCGCTGCGACGCGACCTTCGGCTGCGATCCGATGCCGACGGACCACTGTGACCCGGCCTGGATCAGCGTCGTGGTCCGGGGGATGGACGTGTCCCGGCACTCCGTCGGCTCGCCGGAACGCTGCGACGGCAGGTGGCTGGTCATGACGGTGCCGTTCGATCCGGTGCCGTGCGGCGCCGAGGCGCGGCCGGGCTGCGACGCCTCGGTCAGCGTGCGCCGCTACTTCCTGCGCTGGGCCGGGCCGCGCGGCTGGGCCACGATCGCCGGCTCGACGGAGGCCGGCTGCGGACGTGTCCGTACGGTCGAGCCGGCCTTCCCGCCGAAGCTCTGCGCCGACCTGCCCCGGCCGTGACCGGCCGGGGCAGGTCGGTGCACCGGTGGCGCTTCGCCCCGATCTGTCCGTCCGGGTGGTCCACCCAGGCGCCGCCGGGTGCCAGGATGCGGGAATGCCGTATGACGAGGACCTCGCGAACCGGGTACGGGAACTGCTCGGGCGGGAGCCCGGGCTCGCCGAGAAGCGCATGTTCGGCGGCCTGGCGATGCTGGTGAAGGGCAACATGGCGGTGGTCGTCCGCGGTGCCGGCGGCCTCATGGTCCGCGTCGACCCGGCGGAGTCCGAACGGCTGGAGGCGGAGCCCGGCGCACAGGCGACGGTGATGCGGGGGCGGCCGATGCGGGGCTGGATCACGGTCGACCCCTCGGCCTGCGCGGGCGACGCCGAGCTGGCCCGGTGGGTCGACCGCGGCGTCCGCTTCGTGGGGACGCTGCCGGCGAAGGAGGGCCGCGCCTAGGGCCGGCCGCCGGACGGCCGCTCGGGACCGAGCCGGTCGGTGAGCACGCGTCGTCAGCGGCGGGTGCTGTCCCGGCGGACGACGGACCACGAGGCCCGCCGGGGGTCCGGTTCCCGCCCGAGCGCCACCTGCGCGCACGCCGCGCCCTGCTCGCGCAGCGACTGGGCGACAGTCGTCAGCCGCAGTTGTGCCGCGACCGCGGCGTCATCCCACCCGGTCACCGCCACCTCGTCCGGGACGACCCGACCGGCCGCGTGGGCCGCCCGGATCACGCCGGCCGCCTGCTGGTCGCTCATCGCCGCGATCGCGTCGGGCGGCTCGGGGGAGGCCAGCAGGCTCGCGGCGATCCGCTCGGCCTCGGCCGCGTCGTTGCGGGCGCACACCCCGACGACGACGTCGCCCCAGGCGATGCCGGCGTCCTCGGCCGCCTGCCGGTAGCCTTCCAGTCGCTCACGGGTCACCGGAAACAGGACGTCGCGTATGCCGTCACCACCGGTGATCGTGCTGACCCGCTCCCTGGACAGCGGGAAGCTCACCACCGCCGGACGCCTCGCGCCCGCGAACGCGACAGCGCCCACCGCACGCGCGGCCGCGCGGTTGTCGATGCTCACCAGTCCCAACCCGCGCACCGCGGGTCCACCGTGGACCACCGCGGGGCGCTTCGTCGCGCGGACGGCCGCCAGGATCGGATCGTCGTCGGCGGTGGTCCAGACGATGAAGCCGTCGACGGCGGCGTCTGTGATGCGGGGAAGATCGTCGGCGGCGCCCGTGACCGGCAGGATGGTCATGCCGTAACCGCGGTCCGCGCAGACGTCGGCGATACCCGCCAGGAAGGACGCCGCCTCCGGATCCTCGAACGCGTAACTCAGGTGCTCGCCCATCACCACACCGAGCGTGCGGGTGCTGCCGCGGCGCAGTGACCGGGCGCTCGGGTCGGGTCCGGCGTATCCGAGCGCGTCCGCCGCGGCGAGCACCTTGGACCGGGCCCGCTGCGACACCCGCTCCGGTCGGTTGTACGTGTAGGAGGCGGTCATGACCGACACGCCGGCCAGTTCGGCCACCTGCGCGAGGGTCACCCGCTTCGAGCCGCCGGGCGCTTCCACGATGCCACCCTAACCGGCCACGTGTATCGTTACACACATGACGTGGACCCCGGCCGCCCCGCCTCGACGTCTCACCGTCTCGGCGTACGTGGCGTTCGCCGCCTTCGGCTCGTTCTGGGGGGTCTGGGGTGCCTCGGTGCCGCGGGTCCAGCAGCAGGCCGGCATCGGCGCGGGCCAGCTCGGCTTCGCGCTGCTGTTCGTGGGCGCCGGAGCCCTCCCGGCCATGCTGCTGGCGGGCAGGGCACTCGACCGATGGGGCCTGCGGGTCGCGGCCGTGCTCATCGGCGCCCTGGGCGGTGTCGGTGCCGGATTGGCCCTGACCGCGGTGAACCTGACGAGTCTGTGCGCCGGGCTGGCCCTCGTCGGCGCCACCAGCGGAGCGGCCGACGTGTCGATGAACGCGGTCGCCGGTCGGGCCGAGAAGACCGCGGGCCGGCCCGTCATCACCCGCGCCCACGGCGTCTTCTCCAGCCTGGTGGTCCTCGCCAGCCTGGCCACCGGCCTGGCGTCCGGCGCGTCGCTGCCGCTCGGGCTCCCGTTCCTCGCCGTCGCCGCGCTCGCGCTGGCGGCCGGCGCCGCCCTGTTCGCCACGCTGCCCGCCGGGGCCACCGCCGGCGCCCGCGATGCCGTCGGGGCGCCGGAAGCCGCCCCGAGCGGTCGGTGGAGGGTGCTGCCGTTCCTGCTCATCGGGGTGCTGGGCGCGCTCGCGTTCGCCAGCGAGAACGCGCACCAGAGTTGGAGCGCGGTCTTCGCCCACGACGAACTCGGGGCAGGTGTGGGGCTGAGCGCCGTCGCACCCGCCCTCTTCGCCGGCACGGTCGCGATCACGCGGTTCGCCGCCGGCGGCCTCAAGGCCGCCCACGCTCCCGTCGTCCTCCTCGTCGGCGCCTCGGCCGCCGCGGCCGGCACCGCGCTCGTCGCCGCCGCGCCCACCCTGGTCGTCGCCGGGCTGGGGCTGGCGTCAGCCGCCGCCGGGACCGCGGTGCTGTTCCCGACCCTCATCGGGCTCGTGTCGCGCCACGTCGACGAGTCCCACCGGGGCCGCGCGACGGCCGTCGTCACGACCGTGTCCTACCTCGGGTACCTCGTCGGTCCCGGGTACGTCGGCCTGTGGGCCGACGCGGTGGGACTGCGCGGCGCCATGGCCGCCGTCGCGGGCCTCGCGGCCGGGCTGTTCCTCCTGACACCGGCGGTACTGCGCCTCAGCGGCATGGGCCGACCCGAGCGGCCCCGTGCGGTGATCGACGCCGAGCGGGCGGCGGCCCGGCAGCCGTCGGCGCGGGGGGCGTGACCGCCGCCGTCGAGGGGTCAGGCCAGCTCGAACAGGGTGGCCGCGTTGCCCCAGCAGACCGCCCGCAGCCAGTCGTCGCCCAGGTCGAGCCGGGCCAGCGCGTCGAGCTGCTCCGCGTACGGGTAGGGGATGTTCGGGAAGTCGCTGCCGAGCAGCACCTTGCCCGCCAGCCCCAGCTCGCGCAGCCGCGGCAGCTCCGCCGCCGGGAACGGCACGAACCGGTCGAAGAACGAGGTGAACGCCATCGTCGTGTCCAGCCGCACGTGCCGGTACCGCTCGGCCAGGGCCAGGAAGGCCGGGTAGTCGGGCGCGCCCAGGTGGGCCACCACCGCGGGCAGCCCGGGGTGCCGGGCCAGCAGCGCGGCGAACGACGCCGGACCGGTGTGCGCCGTGCCGACCGGGGCGTGCCCGGCGTGCACCACCACCGGCACGCCGGCCTCGGCCAGCAGCCCCCACACGGCGTCCAGCGCCGGGTCGGTCGGCGCGAAGCCGCCCACCTGGACGTGCACCTTGAACACCCGGGCGCCGGCCGCGAGGGCGTCCGCCACGTAGCGCGCGGCCGCCGGCTCCGGGAAGAAGGTCGCCGAGGGCAGGCAGCCCGGGGTGCGCGCCGCGAAGTCCAGCGTCCAGGTGTTCAGCGCCTCGGCCATGCCGGGCCGGTGCGGGTACGCCAGCGCGCTGAACATTCGCACGCCGAGCCGGCGCAGGTGCGCCACCCGCGCCTCGTCGTCCCACCGGTACCGGATCGGCCACTCGGTGCCGACCAGCGGCCCGGCCGCGTCGAAGTACGCCCACACCTTGCGCAGCATCCGGGGCGGCAGGAAGTGGGTGTGCACGTCGGCAAGCCCGGGCAGCCCGAGCCGCCGCCAGAACTCCGGCACCGCCGCGTCCTCGACCGGCGGCCGGGTGTGGCGCGCCGGCCCCGCGCCGGCGTCGTCCGGATGCGTCATACCTCGATGTTGAAGCGGTGCAGCACCGAGGGCGCGACCAGCCCCACCGCGGCCAGCACGGCGAGCACGGTCAGCGCCGCGCGCAGCACGATGGTCTCGGCCTTGCTCCCGGTGCGCAGCGCGATGCCGTTGGGCAGCCCGACCATCGTCCACATCCGCCGCCTGATCGGGATGGGCCAGAGGATCGGCACCCCCGCCTTGGTGATCATGTCACCGAGGATGTGGACGAAGCAGCCCACCCCCACCGCGGTGCCGATCAGCGGATAGCCACGGTCGCCGGGCAGGTTGGCGAAGGTGAACCAGGCCGCGGCCGCCGACAGCAGGGTGACGACCACCCAGCCGGCCCGCTCGGCCCACTCGTCGAAGAGCCCGCGCAGCGCCAGACCGATCATGAAGAAGAGGATGCTGACCACCGCCCACTTGCCGTACGCGGCGCAGAGCGCGGTGGTGCCCCAGCCGACCAGCAGGGTGAACGGGATGGTGTGGGTCAGCGTCCGGTGCCCGTTGTTGCGGCGCGGGTCCCTGCTCAGCTTGGTCGCGTAGTAGACGCCCAGCGAGATCTTCTCCATCACCTCGGCGATGAAGAGGCTGAACACGCCGAAGGTCCGGGCCACCGTGGCGCCACCCTGGTTGCGGGTCACCTTCCCGGACAGGTCGAGGTCGGGGAAGAGCGCCCCGCCCGCGCAGACCGCGGTGCCGACCGCCAGTGCGAGCGGCGTCTGGTGGTAGTCGGCGAACTGGTCCAGCGCCCAGGAGCCGGTCAGCCACACCGCCGCGCCGGACAGCGCGTGGGACGGTCCCATCATCTCGGCTCGCCCTCCCCAGAGATCTTGATCGACAAAACTACGCCACTGTAGTTAGCCGTCGGGTCGCGGGGCATCACCCGGACGGTCCACTGGGGAGAGGGTCCCGGGACGGCCGGCGGGCGCCGCCGGATCACCAGGAAGTATCTCGTTCCGGCCGCGCGGGGCCGGGACATCTGTCGGTGATGAGACGCCGGGGTTGTCAGCCGGCCGCGTGGGTGGAGCGGCCCGGCCGGAAGCTGTCCCGGATCAGCGCCAGCTGGGTGGCCGCGGCGGGCCAGTCGGCGTCGGACGTGGCCCAGCCCAGCGTCCACTCCCCGGAGTCACCGGGCAGCACCCGCAGCGCGTGCATCCGCTCCCCGTACGGGGCGGTCCACCGGCACTCCCACTCCGCGCCGCCGCCCACGGCGGTCAGCCGCACCTGCTGGTAGCCGGGCAGCCGGCCGTCGCTGGTCAGCTCGCGTTCGGCCGCCCGCAACTGGTCCACCGGGTCGCCGCCGGCCGGATAGGGCTCGACCCCGAGGATCCGGCGGGTCGTGGGGTCCTGGAAGCAGGTGGTGCTGCCGGAGCGCAGGTGCAGCCATCCCGCCGGCACCGCGAGCCGGAAGCCGGCGGAGTCGGCGTACCAGATCCAGCCGGCCGGGAGGGTGCGCGTCGCGTCGGCGGGCGGCGAGCCGGCCCGCACCGGGCTGCCCGCGGCGTCGGGCCGGATGCACGGGAACGGCGGCGGGGGAACGCCGGGCGGCGGCGGGCCGGGAGGGTGCTTCCACGGATCGCCCGGCGCCTCGCCGCGCGGGTCGCCGTCGCCGGTCCGCGGCCCGCCGTGGTCGTCGGTGACCGCGAGCGCGGTGCCGATCCCCGCCGCCACGGCGAGCACCACGGCGGCCGCCGCGAGCGCCCCGCGTCGCATCGCCGCCCGGCGCCGCCGGCTCGGACACTCCGCGCTGCCGCCCGGGGCCGGTGCGCCGTCCACCGTGCCGGCGGGCGTGCCGCCCGTCGCGCCGGTGGGACCGGACGTGCCGGCCGCGCCGCCGGGGGTGGCGGGCGTGCCGGTCGTCCCGTCGGTGGCGCCGGTCGCCCCGCTGGTGGGGCGGGGTGCGCCTGCCCACCCGGTGGTCGCGGCGGGGGTGCCGGCCGCCCCGCCGGTGTGCGCCGGCTCGCCGGGCGCGCCCGTGCCGGGCCGTGCGGGGCTGTCCGGGGACCCGGGACGGCGCGCGGCCGGCGGCAGCCTGTCGTCGCCGCCCGGTCCGGCCGGCGCGGCCCACTCGCTCCGGCGTGCGGCCCGGCTCCACTCGCGGGCGGCGGCGGCCGGCGGCATCACGTCCGGGTAGCCGCGCTCCGGCGGTGGCACGGCGGTCGCGCCGCCGCTGTCCCAGCCCGGCCCGCCGGCCGCGCCCGCCGGGCCACCGCCGGCCCGGCCCGGCCCGCCGGCCGTGCGTGACGTGCCGTCGCCGGCCCGGCCCGGCCCGGTGGCCGTGCGTGACGTGCCGTCGCCGTCCGGGCCCGGTCCGGTGGCGGGTGGTGCGGGCGCGGCGCCGGTGACCGGCCAGCCGGGCACGTCGACGGTCGGCGCGGTGGCGGCGGCCAGCAGGCGGGCCGCCTCGTCGTGGCCGAGCCGGTGCCGCGGGTCGCGGCGCAGCAGACCGACCAGCACCGGCGCCAGCGGGCCGGCGTGCGGCGCCGGGTCCGGTGGCTGGCTGGCCAGCGCGGCCAGCGTGGCCATGGCGGTGCTGCGGGCGTACGGGGAGCGGCCCTCCACAGCCGCGTGCAGGGTGGCGCCCAGCGACCAGAGGTCGGCCTCGACGCTGGACACCCCCTCGGCCGCCCGCTCCGGGGCCACGTACTGGGGTGAGCCGAGGACCAGGCCGGGACGGGTCATCATCCCGTCGCCGCCGTCGAAGACGGCCAGCCCGAAGTCGGTGAGCAGCACCCGACCGTCGCGGGCCAGCAGCACGTTGGCGGGCTTAACGTCCCGGTGCAGCACGCCCGCCTCGTGCGCGGCGCGCAGCGCGGCCAGCACCGCCAGCCCGATGCCGGCGGCCCGGCGCGGGTCCACCGGCCCGTCCGAGTCGATGATCTCCTGCAGCGACCGGGACGGGACGTACTCCATCACCAGCCACGGGTCGCCGTCGACCCGGACCACGTCGTAGACCCGGACCACGTTGGGGTGGCTGAGCCGGGCGGTCGCGCGCGCCTCGCGGAGGGTGCGGCCGCGCACCTCGTCGCGTTCGTGCGCGGCGAGCCAGCCCGGCGGCACCACCTGCTTCACCGCCACCTCGCGGTGCAGCATCTCGTCCCGGGCCCGCCAGACCCGACCCATCCCGCCGCGGCCGACCAGGTCGAGCAGGCGGTACCGGCCGGCGATCATTACCTGCTGCACCGCACTCCTCACCGCTGGTCGATGTCCACAATAGCCAACGGATCGGACAACACCTATCCCCTGCGGGGCGGCGCGCTCAGCTCGCCGCGCCGGCCAGCAGATTCCCCTCCGGAATGGCGATGGCGGGGCGACCACCGGCCAGCAGCGCCGACGCCCGGCGGGCCTGGAACGCGCCGTGTTCCCGGCGGGCGGAGGCGTAACTGCCGGCGGTCCGGGCGGCGATGGCGGACCAGGCGTAGCGTTCGGCGACCACGGTGCGGGCCCGGCGGGCCACCCGGCGGGCGAAGACCTCGTCGCCGAGCAGCCGGTCGACCGCGCCGGCCAGCGCGTCCGGGTCGCCGTGCGGGAAGGTCACCCCGGTCACCCCGGGCTCGACGATCTCGGCCAGGCCGCCGGTCTCCGCCACCGCGAGGGGCGCGCCCGCGGCGGCCGCCTCCAGGGCGATCATGCCGAACGGCTCGTAGAGGCTGGGGACCACCGTCGCGTCGGTGGCCGCCAGGACGGCCGGGAGCTGGGTGGCGTCCAGGAAACCGGCGAACCGGACCGTCTCGGCGAGGTGCAGCCGGTGCGCCTGGTCGACCAGCTCGTCCCGGTACGGGCCGTCGCCGGCGATCACCACCCGCAGGCCGGGGTGCCGGTCCCGCAGGTACGGCACGGCGTGCACCAGGTGCTGCACGCCCTTCTCGTACACCAGCCGGCCGGCGTACCCGACCAGCGGGCCGTCGGCGGCGAACCGGGCGCGGGCGGCGGACACAGCCCGGGGGCGGGCGTGCCAGGCCCGGTCGTCCACCCCGTTGGGGACCACGTCGATCCGCCCGCCCGGGACGTCGAACAGCCACCCCACCTGGTCGCGCATGTAGCCGGAGCAGGCGATCACCCGGGTGGAGGCGTTGCTCAGCCAGTGCTCGACGCCGTGGATGGTGCGGTTCATCTCCTCGGGCAGCCAGCCCTGGTGCCGGCCGGCCTCGGTGGCGTGGATGGTGGTGACCAGCGGCAGGTCCAGGTGCTCGGCCAGCGTGACGGCGGTGTGCGCGACCAGCCAGTCGTGGGCGTGGACGACGTCGTAGTCGCCGGACTCGGCGGCGCGCAGCGCCACCCGGGTGAGGGTGTGGTTGAAGGCCATGGTCCAGGCCAGCAGCGAACCGGTGGCCAGCGGGAACCGGACCGGGTCCTCGGCGGCCCGCAGGACGCGCACGCCGTCGGCGTACTCCTCCAGGGGAACGCCCTCGGCGTGCCGGGTGACGACGGTGACCTCGTGGCCGGCGGCGGCCAGGGCGACGGAGAGCGCGTGCACGTGGCGGCCGAGGCCACCGACGAGCACGGGTGGGTACTCCCAGGAGAGGATCAGCACCCGCTGGCGCCGGGCGGGCTGGATGTCGATCACGTCGGCGTCAGCGGACATGCGGCCCCCTTTGAGTTGTGGTCCCCGCACCCGCCCGAGCGCACCGCGTCGGGCGCGTCGTGGGGTCGCAGCCCATCCTGCCCAGCGCTCGATAACCAGCGGCGACGCGCCGGTTGCCGGTCTGTAACGCGTCAGCCGCGAAGGCGCCGGACGCGCAGCAGCTCGGCCACCGACCACGCCTGGAACGGGCAGCCCGTGGCGGCGTGCGGGGCCAGCCCGTCGGCGGTCTCGCTCACCGAGCCCAGGCCGTACTCGGTCAGGTGCCCCTCCAGCCCCACCAGCAGGTCGTCGACGGGCAGGCCGGCCCGGCGGTACGCGTCGACGAACGGCCCGACCAGCCAGGGCCAGACCGTGCCCTGGTGGTAGCCGGAGTCCCGCTCGGCCGGGCCGCCCCGGTGCCGGCCCACGAAGCCGGGGGAGTCGGGCGAGAGGCTGCGCGGCCCGAGCGGGGTGAACAGCCCCTCGGTGACCCGGCGCAGGGTGGCCTCGTCCGGTTCGAGGGGCGCGTTCGGCAGCGACCAGGCGAGCAGCTGGTTGGGGCGGAGCAGGTCGTCGTCGTGGTGCGGCGCCCCGCCGAGCGGGTACGCGGGCGCCGGCGCGTCGACCACGTCGTGCAGCCAGCCGGCCGGCGTGGGGAAGCGTTCCCGGAACGCGGCGGCCGCCCGGGCGTGGTGCGCCCGGAGCGGGCCGGCGTCCCGGCCGGTCAGCTCGGCCAGCTCGGCGAGGCCGGCCAGCCCGTTCACCCAGAGCGCGTTGACCTCCACCGGCTTACCGGTGCGCGGGGTGACCGGCACCCCGTAGACGCGGGCGTCCATCCAGGTGAGCGCGACGTCCGGCGGCCCGCCCTGGGTGAGCAGCCCGTCGGCCGGGTCGACGCCGATGCCGTAGCGGGTGCCCGCCACGTGCGCGGCCACCACGCCCTCCAGCGCGGGCAGCAGCTCCACGGCGAGGTCGGTGTCGCCGGTGACGGTGACGTGCCGGTGCACCGCGTGCAGGAACCACAGCGTCGCGTCGACGGTGTTGTGCTCCACCCGCCCGGTGTCGGCGGTGTTGGCGAGCATCCCCTCCGACAGCGTGGCCGCGTACGACCGCAGCAGCTCCCGACCCTCGTCGCTGCGGTTGGTGCGGAGGAAGAGCCCCTCGTAGGAGGTCATCGTGTCCCGCGACCAGGCCCCGAACCAGGGATAGCCGGCCACCACGTCCGGGCCGGTGGCGGTGTGCACCACGAAGGCGTCGGCGGCCAGCGCGAGGGTCGCGTCGACGTCGTCGTCCGGCTTCGCCGCGGCCACCACGGCACGGTGGCGCCGCCGGGCCGCCTCGACCAGCGCGGTGGCCGGCGGGGGCTCCTCGGCCAGGTCGTCCGCCCAGGCCAGCACGGACACCTCGGCGCCCGGCTCGTCGAGGGCGCCGGAGAACCGGCCCGCGTACCAGAGGTCCTCGTCGGGGTGCAGCCCGCGCGCCGCCTCCTCCCGGTGGCGTACGCCGAGCCACCACTGCCCCTCGGGGGTCCAGCCCGGCCCGGCCAGCCGGTACGCGCCCTCCACCACGGCGCCGCCGGCCACCTCCTCCAGCCGCGGGGTCGGGCCGTCGGCCCGCCGCTCGCCGTGCGCGTCGCGCCAGGTGCACGCCGCCGCCAGGTCCAGCCGGACCGGGCCGCCGGACACCAGCCGGTGGACCACCGCCACGCAGGACCGGCCGTACGCCATGGCGATCTCCCGCTCGATCACCGCGTCGCCGACCCGCCAGCGCCAGCGGGGCACCCCGTCGGTGAGGTCGAAGCGTTCCAGCAGCTCGAAGCCGCGCGGGTCGACCACACCCGAGGCCCACTCGTGCGCGCCGAGCCGCACCTGCCGCCCGGACGGCAGGGTCACCGCCGGGTCGAGACTGACCAGGCCGACCCTGCGGGCGGCCGGCGTCTCCCCGGCCACCACGAGCAGCCCGTGGTAGCGCCGGGTGCGCAGCCCGGCGACCGTGCCCATGGCGTAGCCGCCCCGCCCGTCGGTGACCAGCCACTCCCGCGTCGACGAGGCGGACAGCTCCCCGCAGACCTGCGGACCGAAGCGAATCTCGATCAACTTTCCTCCACCACCGGCGGGGTGTCACCCGCCACGACGACAATGGCCCCTGTGGTCAAGTACCCCGGCGGCGTCGAAGATGTGCAGGTGATCACCGACCGTCCGAACTCCGCGACCCCCGACCCCGAGCGGCACCGGCTCGCCCAGGCCGACGCCGGGGAGCAGGACTGGCGCGCATGGGGTCCCTATCTGTCCGAGCGGGCGTGGGGGACGGTACGGGAGGACTACAGCGAACACGGCACGGCCTGGGACTACTTCCCCCACGATCACGCGCGGTCCCGAGCCTACCGGTGGAACGAGGACGGCATGGCGGGCGTCTGCGACGACCGGCAGACGTTCTGCTTCGCCCTCGCCCTGTGGAACGGGCGGGACCCGATCCTCAAGGAGCGGATGTTCGGCCTCGGCGGCGACGGCGGCAACCACGGCGAGGACGTGAAGGAGTACTGGTGGTACGAGGACTCCACGCCCACCCACTCGTGGATGCGCTGGCGCTACCACTACCCGCAGGCCGCCTTCCCCTACGACGAGCTGGTCGCCGTCAACGCGCTGCGCGGCCGGGACGACACGGAATACGAGCTGGTCGACACGGGGATCTTCGACGACGACCGGTACTGGGCGGTCACCGTCGACTACGCCAAGGCGTCCCCGACCGACCTGTGCGTGCTGATCACGGTGGCCAACCGGGGGGACACCGACGAGACCCTGCACGTGCTGCCCACCCTCTGGTTCCGCAACACCTGGGCCTGGGGGCTGCCCGGCGGCGACCGGGTGCCGAAGCTGACCGGTGCGGGCTCCCGGCTGGTGGGGGAGCACTGGGTGCTCGGCCAGCTCCTGCTGGAGGGCGACGGCGCGCCCACACCGCTGCTCTGTGACAACGACACCAACGCCGAGCGGCTGTGGGGGCTGCCCGGGCGGTCGGCGTACCCGAAGGACGGGATCAACGACCACGTGGTCACCGGCGCGGCCACCGTCAACCCGGACCGGGAGGGCACCAAGGGGGCGCTGCACTACGTGCTGGACGTGCCGGCCGGCGGGCAGCGGCAGATCCGGCTGCGGCTGACCCGCACCGCACCGCCCCCGGCGGGCGACCCGCCGCCCCCGGCCGACCTGGGCGACGGGTTCGACACGGTGCTCTGGGCGCGGCGCGCCGAGGCGAACCGGTTCTTCGACAGCGTCATCCCGGCCGCCGCGACGGCCGACGAGGCGCTGGTCGCCCGGCAGGCCATCGCCGGGCTGATGTGGGGCAAGCAGTTCTACCACTTCGACGTGAAGCGGTGGCTGGAGGGCGATCCGGGCTCCACGCCGCCGCCGGCCGGCCGCCGGCACGGGCGCAACAGCGCCTGGTGGCACATGAACAGCTTCGACGTGATCTCCATGCCGGACCCGTGGGAATACCCCTGGTACGCCGCCTGGGACCTGGCCTTCCACTGCGTCACGATCGCCCGGGTCGACCCGGGCTTCGCCAAGGATCAGCTGCTGCTCCTGCTCCGCGAGTGGTACCTGCACCCGAACGGGCAGATCCCGGCGTACGAGTGGGCGTTCGGCGACGTGAACCCGCCGGTGCACGCCTGGGCGGCGCTCAAGGTGTTCGAGATCGACGGATCCCGCGACCACGAGTTCCTGGCCCGGGTGATGCACAAGCTGCTGCTCAACTTCACCTGGTGGGTCAACCGGAAGGACACCGGCGGCAACAACGTCTTCGAGGGCGGCTTCCTCGGGCTGGACAACGTCGGCCCGTTCGACCGCTCCGCCGCGCTGCCGGTGGCCGGCGTGCTGGAGCAGTCCGACGGCACCGGCTGGATGGCCATGTACGCGCTCAACCTGCTCGACATGGCCGTCGTGCTGGCGGAGCACGACCGCGCGTACGTGGACACCGCGACGAAGTTCTTCGAGCACTTCGCGTACATCGCGGCGGCCGCGTACGACCAGGGGCTCTGGGACGACGAGGACGCGTTCTTCTACGACGTGCTGCGGCAGGCCGACGGCACGAAGGTGCCGCTGAAGGTCCGCTCGGTGGTGGGGCTGCTGCCCCTCGCGGCGGTCACCCGGCTCACCGCGCGCACCCTGCGCCGGCTGCCCGAACTGGGCGCACGGCTGCGCTGGTTCCTCACCAACCGCCCCGAGTACGCCGAGGTGGTCGGCGCCCGCCGGCTCGGCCCGGACGGCCGGCAGCAGCGGCTGCTGTCCATGGTCGGCCCCGACCAGGTGGTGCGCCTGCTCGCCCGGATGCTCGACACCGACGAGTTCCTCTCCGAGTACGGGCTGCGCACGCTCTCCCGCGCCCACCTGGACAAGCCGTTCACGGTCACCCTCGGCGGCCAGGAGTTCAGCGTCGGCTACGAGCCGGCCGAGTCGACGAGCGGCCTGTTCGGCGGCAACTCCAACTGGCGCGGCCCGATCTGGATGCCGACCAACTTCCTGCTGATCAGCGCGCTGCGCGACTACGCCGCCTTCTTCGGCGACGACCTCCAGGTGGAATATCCGACCCGCTCCGGGGTGAAGCGCACCCTCGACGAGATCGCCGACGACCTGTCGGCGCGGCTCATCTCGCTGTTCACCCGCGACGGCTGGGGCCGGCGGCCGATCTACGGCGCGGCCCAGCTCTTCCAGACCCACCCGGACTGGCGGGACCTGATCTGCTTCCCGGAATACTTCCACGGCGACAACGGCGCCGGCCTGGGCGCCTGGCACCAGACCGGGTGGACCGCCCTGGTCGCCGACCTGATCCTCACCCTGCGCCGCTGACCGGGGGCGCGGCGGCGAGCGCCGCGCCCCCGGCCTCAGGGCAGCGGGAGGAACGCCACCCGGGCGTGGTACTCGCCGGCCACCGTGACGGTGTCGCTGCCGACCCACAGGCCCCGGTCGGTGGCGTACAGCTCGGCGGTGCCGACGCCCCGGTCCTTGGTCGGGTTCCAGGCGAGCGCCTTGCCGGTGGTCGGGTGGATCGCGCCGATCCCGGGCCGGGACACCGCGCCCGGGCCGGCCGAGTCGCGCCCGAGAGGGTTGTCCAGCCAGCGCTGGTGCCCGCCGACGTAGACCGCCGCGCCGGTGATCGCCACCGAGAGCAGGGTGTCACCGCCGGTGTAGTTCACCCAGGTCGGCTGCTTGCCGCCGGTCTCCGTGCCGAACTCGAAGCGGGACGCCGCGTCGCAGAGCGTGCCCGGGAACGCGGCGCCGGTGGTGACCGCCACGAACCAGGTGCCGTCCGCGGAGATGTCGACCCCCCGCAGGTAGGTGGGCATCGTCTTGGCGCACTGCGGCTGGTAGCGGTCGGTCGACCAGCCGGACAGGGTGGCGCCCGTGGCGGTCAGGTTCGCCACCGCGAGCTGGTGGCGCGCCGCGCCGGCGACGGAACTGAAGTTGCCCACGAAGACGAGCCGCCCGCCGTCCGCGGACACGTCCAGCGCTTCGATCTTGACCGGCGCGGTGGCGCCGCTGGAGGTCTTCCGGGGCCCCTCGATCCGCAGGTTCACCGAGGCGTCGGCGGCGCCCGTGGTGGCGTTCAACGCGGCCAGAGCGCGCCGGGTCACCCCGCCGACGGTCTGGAACGCCCCGCCGAGGATCAGGCGGTTGCCGACCAGCCGCATGTCGTTGACCTGGTTGTTGAGCGCGGCCGGAGCGAAGCCGGCGACCCGGGCGCCGGTGGCCGCGTCGACCCGGGCCACCCGCGGTGCGGACACGCCGTTGACCGTCGTGAACGCGCCACCGAGGTAGAGCGAGCGGCCGTCGGGCGCGGCGGCGAGCGCCTTGACCGTGCCGTTGACCACGGGCCGGAACGTGGTGTCGATCCGGCCGGTGGTGGCGTCGAAGGCCACCAGCCGCGGCATCGCCAGCTGGGCGGTCTGCCCGGCGTTGCGGACCTTCGTGAACGAGCCGGCCAGGTAGACCCGGTTGCCGATCTGGAGGATCCGGTACACGGTCCCGTCGAGCGCGTGCGGCGTCCAGTCCGCCGGGTTGGCGCCGACCACTGTGGGGTGTGTGGCGTTGACCGCGAGGGCCGGGGACGGGGGGAGCGCGCCGCCCGCGGCGGCGAGCGCGGCCACGACGGCGGTGGCCGCCCTCCGGCGACGCCGGCGCCGGGCCGGGGTCGCGCGGGGCTGATCGCGTGAGGTCGTCATCGCCGAAGCATGCCGCCCCGACCCGGTCCGGCGCAGTCGGGTTCCCGCCGCTGGTCGCTCGGCGTTCGGCCAGTCCGGACGGTCCGTCCGTCCGGCTTGGGATGATCTTGTCGGTCGATACCGGGCCCGCCCGGCGCGCCGGAAACCCGGCTGCCGGGGCCACCCGGAGGCAGTACCGTGTCCCGGTCCGCCACACGGAAGGAGTACGCGATGCCACAGCGCCGGGAGGCCGCGGTGCTGGTCTTCGACGCCGACGACACGCTCTGGGAGAACAACGTCGTCTTCGAGCGGGTGATCGACGACTTCCTCACCTGGCTGGACCACCCGACGCTGGACCGGACGGAGATCCGGACGGTGCTCGACGACATCGAGCGGGCCAACGCGGTGGCGCACGGCTACGGCAGCAAGGTCTTCCTGCGCAGCCTCGGGGAGTGCCTGGAGAAGCTGCGCGCGCGCCCGGCGACCGACCGGGAGCGGGCCGAGATCGACGACCTGGCGGCGGCGCTGGTCGGTCACCAGGTCGAGCTGATGCCCGGCGTGGCGGAGACCCTCGACGACCTGGCCACCCGGCACGAGCTGCTGCTGCTCACCAAGGGGGAGCGCGAGGAGCAGCAGCGCAAGCTCGACGCCTGCGGCCTGCTGCACCACTTCCGTGCCGCGCACATCGTGCCGGAGAAGGACGTCGACACCTACCGCTGGCTGGCCCGGGAACACGCCTTCGACCCGGCGGCCGCCTGGATGGTCGGCAACTCCCCGCGCTCGGACATCCTGCCCGCCCGGGCCGCCGGCCTGAACGCGGTCTTCATCCCCAACGAGAACACCTGGGTGCTGGAACACGACGAGCTGGACCCGACCGACCCCGGGGTGATCCGGCTGGCCGCCTTCCCCGACCTGGTCCGGCACTTCTGATCCGGCGGGTAACGTCCCAGGCGTGCCGCTGACCTTCCCCTCGCACCTGGCGCCGGTGCTGCCGCTGAAGCTCTGGCGGCCACACTGGTTCGACGGGGTGGCGCTGGCCACCGGCGCGGTCGCGCCGGACGTCGGCTACCTGTTCACCGGCACCGGACTCGCCCTCGGGCTGCGGACGCACACCCTCGGCGGGCTGCTCTGGTGGTGCCTGCCGGTGGCCCTCGCCTACGCCTGGATCGTCCGCCGGGTGATCGCCGGGATCGCCGTGCACCTGCCCGGCCAGCGGCTGTTCGGCTGGCCCGACCATGCCGCGCTGGCCGGCGTCCGGCACCCCTGGCAGGTCACCGTCTGCTCGGCGCTGATCGGCGCGTTCAGCCACGTCGCCTGGGACCGCGTCACCCACAGCGGCCGGTGGCCGCGCCTGCTCGGCGTCGCCGACTTCCACACCCTGACCGGGCTGTACTGGTGGCAGGTGGCGGACGTGATCGGCACCGGCGGCGGCGGGCTGCTGGTCGCCGTCCTGGCGGTGCGCGCCGCCCGGCGGGGCGAGATCTTCGACGGGGTCCGCCCGCCGGCGCCGCCAACCCGGCCGGGGATGTTCTGGGGGGTGGCCCTCGCGGTCACCGGACTCGGGACGATCCTGCTGCCGGGCCTGCCCGCGGCCACCGTCCCGGCGCCGGCGGGGGTGCGCCTGCTGCACCTCGCGGCGGTCGCGCTGATCGCCGGAGCGGCCGCGGCCGGGGCCCTGACCGGGCCGCCGCCCGACGTGGCGCGCAGCCCTCGCCTCGAAAACCAACAGCGCTGGTCCGGCTGACCCTGTTACGCCGACATGCCGTATTTCAACGTTGGTATCAATCACATTCTCCCGGGCCCGCCCGACCTTGTTCCACCTGCGAGAACCTGCCTAACCTGAGCCCGCGCCCACGCCTCTTCGGGGTGAGTCGGGGGCGCGCCGAAGTCCGGTAGTTGGGCACCGTGGAGCTGAGTGCAGGCGGGCCGGCTCGCCGTATTGAGCCCGGCGTTGGCGGCGTGCCACGCCCGCCGTGCTGCAGACGGCGAAGACCGCTACCACGCCGGACGGCTGGGGTCAGGACCGGGGAGTTGCGGACCCGGTCCTGACCCGTCCGGCCACCCCCACCACCCGTGCGGACCGACCGGACCGGGGCGGTGCGCCGGCCGACTCCGTGCGAGGATCCGGCGGCGGCACCTTCCCGCCCGCCCCCCCCACCAGCCAGGACCGCATCCGCATGGACATGACCAGCACCGGCCAGCCGCCCGCCGAGAACGCCGCCAGCACCTGCTACCGGCACCCCAAGCGGGAGACGCTGCTGCGCTGCAGCCGCTGCGACCGCCACATCTGCCCCGACTGCATGCGCGAGGCGCCGGTCGGCCACCGCTGCCCGGAGTGCGTCCGGGCGGACAACCGCACCGTCCGCCAGGCCCGGACGGTCTTCGGCGGCCGGCCGGTCACCCGCCCGCTGGTGACGTACGCGCTGATCGCCCTCATCGTGCTGGCGTACCTGGTCGAGCTGGTCCACCCGGCCGTGCTCGACCGGTTCGACAGCCTGGGCACCGGGCTGGTCGACGACGCCGGCCAGCGTTACGTCGACGACGGCGTGGCCCGCCCCGGGTACGAGCCGGTCGGGATCGCGCACGGCGAGTGGTACCGCCTCCTCACCTCGTCGTTCCTGCACCTGCTGCCCACCCAGGGCGCCCTCGGCTTCCTGCACATCGCGTTCAACCTGTGGTGGCTGTGGCTGCTCGGCCGGGTGGTCGAGGACCGGCTGGGGCACGCCCGGTACCTGGCCGTCTACCTGCTCTCCGCGCTGGGCGGCGGGGTCCTGGGCTTCCTGGTCTCCCCGGGCCAGGCGGCGGTCGGCGCCTCCGGCGCGGTCTACGGCCTGGCCGGCTGCTACGTGGTGCTCGCCCGGCGGCTGCACCACCATCCGATCGAGCCGCAACGGGTGCTCGTCCCGTTCGTGATCTGGATGGTGCTCTCCGCCGGCTGGACCTCCTGGGAGGGGCACCTCGGCGGCCTGCTGGCCGGCGGCCTGGTCGGCCTCGGGTTCGCGTACGCCCCGGCCGGGCGGCGGACCGCCGTGCAGGTGGCCGTCGCCACGGCGGTCGCCGTGCTGCTCGTCGCGCTGGTCGTCGTGAAGTCGCTCGCCCTCACCGGCTGACCGCCGAGGACCCCGCCGGCCGGGCGGACGAACGGCTCTGGTGGACGGGGGCCGCCCGGCGCGACACTGAGCCATGACACGTCAGCGCGTACCACTGCTCGCCGGCCTGGTCGTGCTGCTCGCGGCGGCCTGCACGGCGACCGACCACGACGGCGCGGCCCCCACAACCGCGCCGGCACCGGCCGCCGGCACCACCGCCGCCGCGACCACGCCCGCCGCCACCCCGCCCACGCCCAGCAGCGCGGCGTCCGTCGAGGGCGCCTGGCGGGTGACCTACGACTGGGCGGTGCCCGGCACGCCCGCCCGGGTGACGCACCAGGTCCGGGTGCCGGTCACGCCGGCGCCCGGGGAGCCGCTGCCGGTCCTGGTCGAGGTGCGGGTCGGCGACCATCCGACCGAGGGGTTCAGCCGGATCACCTTCGCCTTCCGCGGCCCGACGCCGTCCTACCAGGTCGGCTACGTCACGCAGGTGTCGACGGAGGGCCGCGGCGCGCCCGTCGAACTGCCCGGCACGGCGTACCTGTCGGTGCGGTTCGACCCGGCGCAGGCGCACGACGCCCGCGGCGCCGGCACCGCCGCCCTGCCGCCGGCACGGATCGGCTACCCGACCCTGCGCGGCTGGGCCGCGGCCGGCGACTTCGAGGGCCATCTCAGTTTCGGGCTCGGGCTCCGGCCCCCGGCCGGCGGGACGCTGCCGGTGCGGCTGGGCGAGGCCACCCGCACCGACGGCACCCACGTCGTGGCGGTCGACGTGCGACGCGGCTGACCGGCCGTGCGGACCGGCCGCGCCGACCGGACGGCCGGCCGGCGTGGCCGGGTGCCCGTGCGTCAGCCGACTTCGCCGCGCACGATCGCCACGGCGACCCGGCAGAACTCGTCCATGTCCGGGTTGAACCCGGCGGCGATGTCCGGGTGCAGCCCGGCGCGGGTCTCGTCGAGCAGCCGGCGGCAGACCTCCTCCACGGGCTCACCCGCGTAGTCGGCGCGGACCCGGTCGGCGGCCGCCTGCAAAGCCGAGGTCAGCTGTTCCTCCAACGGGCCGCGCAGCTTCTGCTGCACAGGATCGAGCCCGCTCGGGTCGAGCGTGACATGTGGCTCCGGCATCGGCGCTCCCTTCGTCGGCGACCGCGGTACCCCACCGCCGTCGTCGGTCAAACCATCGTCGGTACGGCCGCCACCCGGACCTGGTACGAGAAGTCCTCGGCGGGCTCCTCGACGTAGGACAGCCGGCGGATCTGCCGGTCGTCCGACCAGAGGGCGACGTCGACCAGCACCCCGAGGTGGGCCAGGCCGATGTTCGCCACCCGCTTCTTGTCCTGGAGCACCGCGCAGACCCCGCCCACCAGCGTGCTGGCGTCGGAGGTGCGGTGCCCCGGCGGGCAGCGCAAGGTGACGTCCACCTCGACCGGACCGGTGAGCGGGGTCCACCCCGTGCGCTGGGCCGCCGTGCAGGCGGCCTGGAGCAGGGCGCGGACCCTCGCCGCCTGCCGGTGCCCGGCGGCGAAGATGGACAGGGCCTCGGTCTTGACCGGGGGCAGGCCGCTCACCTCGAACGTCAGGGCGAGAGCGCGGGTGTCCTGCACGACGGCACCTCCTCGTGGGAATCCTGCCCAACCGGTGGTACCGCAGAAGGGAGTTCGCGCGAGAACCAACCGATCGGACGGGCTGGGGGTCGGCCGGAGGCGTATCGACTTCGACGGCGACGCGCTGGCTGCGGAGCTACCGAAACGCTAGTCCACGAGGCCGCACGCCGGGTAGCTCGCCGCTCACGGAGTGGGACGGGCCGGGAAGGCGCAGAACTCGTTCCCCTCCGGGTCGGCCAGCACCCACCACCGCGTCGCCGGGGTGGGCTCGCGCAGCAGGGTCGCCCCGGCCGCGATCAGCGGCGTGACCTCGGCGCCGGTCAGCACCACGTCCCAGTGCACCCGGTTCTTCACCCGCTTGCGCTCCGGCACCGGGTCGAAGACCCAGTGATCCCAGGGGAAGCCCGCGGCGCCGACAACCGACGCGGCGCCCTCGGCGGCGGTCTCCACCCGGCCGCCGACCGCCCGCGCCCACCAGGCGGCCTGGGCCGCCGGGTCGGCCTGTCCACGACCAGCTCGAACACGCCCGGCCGGGCGCCCTCGCGCGGCGCGAACGCGCAGAACTGGTTGCCCTCGGGGTCGGCCAGCACCCACCAGCTGATCTCCGCGTCCGGCTCACGGACCAGGCGCGCGCCGGCCGCCAGCAGCGCGGCCGGCCCCGGATCGGCCAGCCGCAGGTCGAGGTGGACCCGCGTCTTGCCGGTGCGGGGCTCGGGCACCGTGTTGACCCAGATCGACTCGGCGCCGGACGCGGCGCCGCGGGGATCGATCCGGGCGTCGCCGTCGCCCGTGTCGACCAGCTCCCCGTCGAGGATGCCGGCCCAGAAGCCGCCGAGCCGGTGGGCGTCGGCCGCGTCCATGCAGAGGTCCTTGAAGCGCGCGATCATCCGGCCATCATGCCGCCCGGACCCGACGGCGACGGGATCGCCGCGGCCGGTGATCCGCCCCACAACGGCGGCTGTCGTACCCGTCTCGTGACCGTCAGGTTTCGCAGCGTCGCAGCCAGGGCACTGTCTGGCCCACGAAACGTCCCGGGCGCCAGGCGATCCACCGGCGCCCCGACCGTCTCGCCGTGCGCCGGGGCACGGGTGACTCCCCGGTTCTTCGCCGAAGAAAGGGGGAGGGCGATGACGGCAGACCCCGACACGGCCCCACGGCGGCGGCCGGCCCGGCGTGCGGCGGCGGCAGCCGCCGCACTCGCGTTGGTGGCCCCGCTGGCCGCCTGCGGATCGGGCGGTGCGGGCGGCACGCCCACCATCAACCTGTACTACCCGCCCGAGCAGAACCTGCAGAAGGTCGTCGACGACTGCAACGCCCAGGCCCAGGGCCGCTACCGGATCGTCTACCGGGTGCTCCCGCGGCAGGCCGACGAGCAGCGGGTGCAGATGGTGCGGCGGCTCGCGGCGCAGGACACCGGGATGGACGTGCTCGGCCTCGACGTCACCTGGACCCAGGAGTTCGCCAGCGCCGAGTGGATCCGGGAGTGGACCGGCCAGGACAGGGCCGAGGTGGAGCAGGGCACCCTCGCCGGCCCGCTGGACACCGCCCGCTACGAGGACAAGCTCTACGCCGCGCCCAAGAACACCAACGTGCAGCTCCTCTGGTACCGCAGCGACCTGGTCCAGGAGCCGCCGAAGACCTGGGACGAGATGATCTCCGCCGCCCAGCAGCTCAAGCAGCAGGGCAAGCCGTACCAGGTGCTCACCATGGGCGCCCAGTACGAGGGCCTGGTCGTCCTCTACAACACCCTGGCCGAGAGCGCGGGCGGGAAGATCCTCAGTGACGACGGCAAGAAGGCCGCGATGGACGAGGGCGCGGTGCGGGCGCTCGACCAGCTCAAGAAGTTCGCCACCTCGGGCGTGACCTCGCCGTCGTTCACCAACGCCACCGAGGATCCGGTCCGGCTGGAGTTCCAGTCCGGCGCGGGCGCCTTCGAGGTCAACTGGCCGTTCGTGTATCCGGCCATGCAGGAGGCCAACCCGGACCTGGCGAAGAAGGTCAAGTGGGCGCGGGTGCCGGGCATCGACGCGAACACGCCGAGCAAGGTCACCATCGGCGGGGTCAACATGGCGGTCAGCACCTACTCGAAGCACCCGGCCGAGTCCTTCGAGGTGGCGAAGTGCATCCGCAACGCCGAGCACCAGAAGTTCTCCGCGGTCAACGACGGCGTGCCGCCCACCATCGAGGCGGTCTACGCCGACCCGGAGATGGACAAGGCGTACCCGATGAAGGAGACCATCCTGGAGGAGCTGAAGGAGCCGGCGGTCCGGCCGCTGACCCCGGCGTACCAGAGCATCTCCACGGTCATGTCGGCGATCCTGTCGCCGCCGTCGGCGATCCGGCCCGAGCAGACCGCCGACGAGCTGCGCGACGCCATCGCGGACGCGCTCGAGTCGAAGGGGGTTCTGCCGTGAGCGCGAGGAGTGAGCCGGTCCTGCGAGCCCCGCAGTCGCGAAGGAAGGTGGCACCGTGAGCGTCAACGCCACGCCCGCCGGCGCGGACGTCGCGGCGGACGCCGAGCGTTCCGCCGGCCGGCACGCCGCCGTGCCCGCCCAGCGGGCCGCCCGCCGCCGGGCGAAGCCGCCGCTGAGCGAGAACAAGCGCGCCGAGCGGCGCCTCGGCTGGCTGCTCTGCGCGCCGGCCGCGCTGGTCATGGTGCTGGTCACCGCCTACCCGATCCTCTACTCGGTCTGGTTGTCGCTGCAGCGCTTCGACCTGCGGTTCCCCGACGAGCGCGAGTTCGTCGGGCTGGAGAACTACGTCACCGTGCTGACCAACCAGTTCTGGTGGACGGCGTTCGGGGTGACCGTCCTGATCACCGTGGTGACCGTGGTGGTCGAGCTGGTGCTCGGCATGGGGCTGGCGCTGATCATGCACCGGACGCTCGTCGGCCGGGGCATCGTCCGCACCGCGGCGCTGATCCCGTACGGCATCGTCACGGTGGTCGCGGCCTTCTCCTGGCGGTACGCCTGGACGCCCGGCACCGGCTACCTGGCCAACCTGTTCGACGGCAGCGCCCCGCTGACCGAGCGGGCCAGCTCGCTGGCGATCATCATGCTGGCCGAGATCTGGAAAACCACCCCGTTCATGGCGCTGCTGCTCATGGCGGGGCTGGCGCTGGTGCCGGAGGACCTGCTCAAGGCCGCCTCCACCGACGGCGCGACGGCCTGGCAGCGGTTCACCAAGGTGATGCTGCCGGTGATGAAGCCGGCCATCCTGGTCGCCCTGCTGTTCCGCACCCTGGACGCGTTCCGGGTGTTCGACAACATCTTCGTGCTCACCGCCGGCGGCAACGAGACCTCGTCGGTGTCGATGCTCGCCTACAACAACCTGATCCGGGGGTTGAACCTCGGCATCGGCTCCACCATGTCGGTGCTGATCTTCCTCACCGTGGCGATCATCGCGTTCGTGTTCGTGAAGCTGTTCGGGACCGCTGCCCCGGGCAGCGACGACGGGGAGAGGCGCTGAGATGGCAGTCGAAACCACCCCACGGGCGAAGGTGCGCTGGGGCCTGCTGGACCTCGTCGTGGTCGTCTTCGCGCTGGTCCCGGTGCTCTGGATCGCCTCGCTGTCGTTCAAGACCCCGGCCACCCTCACCGACGGGAAGTTCTGGCCCCGGGAGTGGACGCTGGACAACTACCGGACGATCTTTGACACCGACCAGTTCGTCCGGGCCCTGGTCAACTCGATCGGCATCGCGCTGATCGCCACCCTGATCGCCGTGGTGCTGGGCGCGATGGCCGCGTACGCGATCTCGCGGCTGGACTTCCCCGGCAAGAAGCTGCTGGTCGGGGTGTCCCTGCTGATCGCCATGTTCCCGCAGGTGTCGCTGGTGTCGCCGCTGTTCGAGATCGAGCGCCAGCTCGGGCTCTTCGACACCTGGCCGGGGCTGATCCTGCCGTACATCACGTTCGCCCTGCCGCTGGCGATCTACACGCTCTCGGCGTTCTTCAAGCAGATCCCGTGGGACCTCGAGAAGGCGGCGAAGATGGACGGCGCCACCCAGGGCCAGGCGTTCCGGCGGGTGATCGCCCCGCTGGCCGCGCCGGGGCTGTTCACCACGGCCATCCTGGTCTTCATCTTCTGCTGGAACGACTTCCTCTTCGCCATCACGCTCACCTCGACCGAGCGGTCGCGCACGGTCCCGGTGGCCCTGCAGTTCTTCACCGGCGAGTCGCAGTTCGAGGACCCCACCGGGGCGATCTGCGCCGCCGCCGTGGTGATCACCATTCCGATCGTCCTGTTCGTGCTCTTCTTCCAGCGCCGCATCGTCTCCGGTCTGACCTCCGGCGCAGTCAAGGGATAGGTGGTGTTGTCATGGCCGACATCGTGCTGGACAAGGTGAGCAAGCGGTTCCCGGACGGGACGACCGCGGTGCAGGACGTCGATCTGGAGATCGCCGACGGCGAGTTCGTGATCCTGGTCGGTCCGTCCGGCTGCGGGAAGTCCACCACGCTGAACATGATCGCCGGGTTGGAGGACATCAGCTCCGGTGAGCTGCGCATCGCGGGGGAGCGGGTCAACGACAAGGCGCCCCGGGACCGGGACATCGCCATGGTCTTCCAGTCCTACGCCCTCTACCCGAACATGACCGTGCGGGAGAACATGGCCTTCCCGCTGCGGCTGGCGAAGCTCGACAAGGAGACCATCCACCAGAAGGTGGATGAGGCGGCGAAGGTCCTGGAGCTGACCCCGCTGCTGGACCGGAAGCCGGCCAACCTCTCCGGCGGGCAGCGGCAGCGGGTGGCCATGGGACGGGCGATCGTCCGGCAGCCGAAGGCATTCCTCATGGACGAGCCGCTGTCCAACCTGGACGCGAAGCTGCGGGTGCAGATGCGCACCGTGGTGTCCCGGCTGCAGAAGCAGCTCGGCACGACCACCGTCTACGTGACCCACGACCAGACCGAGGCCATGACCCTCGGCGACCGCGTGGTGATCATGCGGGGTGGCGCGGTGCAGCAGGTCGGCCCGCCGCAGGAGCTGTACGACCACCCCCGCAACCTCTTCGTGGCCGGGTTCATCGGCTCCCCGTCGATGAACTTCCTGCACGCCGCCGTCGAGGACGGGCACCTGCGTACGGCGCTGGGTGACGTGCCGATCGGGGACCGGGTACGCCGGCAGCTCGACGGCGCCGACGCCCCGCGCGAGCTGATCCTCGGCATCCGTCCCGAGCACTTCGAGGACGCCGCGCTGATCGACGACGAGAGCCGCCGCCGGGGCCTGGAGTTCGAGGCGCCTGTCGACATCGTCGAGTCGATGGGCTCGGACAAGTACGTCTACTTCACCGTCGAGGGGGAGCGGGCCAGCGCCGCCGAGCTGGAGGAACTGGCCGCCGACGCGGGCGCGGCGGACTTCACCGGGACGGGGTCGAGCCTGGTCACCCGGCTGTCGGCCGAGTCGCCGGTGCGGGAGGGCGAGCCGCGGCGGGTCTGGTTCAACCTGGAGAAGATCCACCTGTTCGACCCGTCCACCGGGCGGAACCTCACCCTGCACGAGGGGCGGGCGGCCGGCGCGCTGGCCGACTGAGCCGGCACCCGGGCCGGTGGGCGAAGGGTCCACCGGCCCGGCCGTGCCGCTACCAGGTCAGCCGCAACGGCAACCCGAGGAAGGCGGCGTAGCCGGCGAGCGCCGACTCGACGCGGGCCCGCAGCGCGTCGTCGAACGGCGTCAGCTGCCGCACGGCCACGGTGACCGCCCGCCTGCCCACGGTCCGCTTCCAGGTGCCGACCGTCCGGCCGCCCCGCACCACCGTGGCCTGGAAGATCCCGTTGTTGCCGGGGACGACGGCGTTCGCGTGCGCCGGATCGAGCATGAGCGAGCGGTCCTTGTAGCCCAGCAGGTACTCGTCGAAGCCGGGCAGGGTGTGCACGTCGTCGACCGGCGCCCGGGGCGCGTCGAGCAGGGCGGCGTCGACCACGGCCGGCACGCCGTCCACCTCCACCGGGGCGAGCGCCTCGCCGGCCGCCGCGATGCCCCGGGCGGCGTCGGTGACCGTGAGGCCGGTCCACCGGGCCAGCTCGTGCCGGGTCACCGGCCCGTGGCCGCGGACGTAGCGGTGGGCGATCAGGCCGAGCGCCTCGTCGCGCTCGGGGCGGCGCGGATCCGGCGCCCACTCGTCCAGCAGCACGAACGTCTGTTCGGTGCCCACGTGCGGGGCGATGCAGGTGACGCCGCGCTGGCTCGCGTACCAGAGCATGTGGTAGCCGCGCTGGCCGGTGGTGTCGAGGCCGGCGGCGCGCAGCGTGGCCAGGCACTCGGCCCGGCTGAGCCGGCCCCCGCCCGCGAGGGCCGCACCCAGCACCTCGGCGGCGCGGTCCGCGTCGGTCCCGGCAAGGCCGAGCTGCGCCCACCGGCCGGCCACGCCGGACAGCGCCCGGACACCGGTCACCTCCAGCATCCAGCGCGCGTCGCGGGGCGGCACCAGGTGCACCGTGCCCCGCATGGGCCAGGTGCGCAGCGCCTCGCGCCGCTCCAGCGCCGCGCACACGTCGTCCTGGGTCCGGCCGGGCAGGCGCACGCCGAGGGACCACAGCCCGCTCGCCGCGTCCTGCGCCTGCATGGCGCCGAACCACTCGACCACCTCGGCCACGCTGTCCGGGCGCGCGGCCGGGTGCGGGCGCAGCAGCAGGCCGGTCATCCGCAGCGCCAGCGCCTCGGCGCGGGTGAGGCGTACGGTCACGTGCCGGCTCCTCGTCGTCGGGTGGACGGCCAGCATAGGTCGGCGGTGCGACGTTCCCGGCGTACGCACGACCGGGCGGGTGGGCCGTCGCCCACCCGCCCGGGATGCCGCTGACTCAGCCCTTGCGGCGTGCCCGCTCCGGCACGTCGGCGTCCACCAGCTCCCGGCGGACCTGCGCGTTGACCGGCTGCTCCTCGACGACCTCGTCCTTGGTCAGCCGGACCCGCTCGACCGGGACCTGCTCCTTGCCGACCACCGGGTGCTCGGCGCGCAGCTCCATCTCGCGCTGCTCCTCGCCGATGCCGGCCCGTGCCGCGTCGCGGTCGGCCTCGCTGATCGGCTCGTGGACGACTGTCACCTCGTCGTGCTCGACCGGCACGCTGGTCTGCACGTTCTCGGTGACCACGCGCTTGCTCAGCCGCGCGGCGCCCGCCGGCTCGCTCTCGGTGCCGACCCGCAGACGCTCCTCGGACCGGACAACCTCCGGCGCGCCCGGCATCCGCTGCGGCGGCTGGGCGGCCTGCTCCCCGAGCTGGTAGTGCCGGTAGAGCTGGGTGAGCTGGTCGGCGCCGAGCGGCTGGTCGGTGCCGGTCTCCACGCTGGGAGCGCTGCGCACGGTCGCCTTGTCGTACGGCACCTGAAGCCGCCCGTCCTGCTGCATCCGGGCCGCCTGCAGCGGAGCCATCGACTCGTGGTGGCCCATCACCCCGGTCTTCACGCTGACCCAGGTCGCCTCGCCGCTGGGATCGGCCCAGACCTGGCCCACGCTGCCGATCTTCGCGCCCGAGCGGTCCTGGACGTCCTGCCCGTACAGCGAGCGGACCTGCTGCTCCGTGAGTCGCATGGTTCGTCCTTCCTCTCGTGGGTCGGCACCCGGGTTCCCGGCGGAGGTCCCGGCATTCCCCCGAACCGGGACGAATAGGAGGAGGAGGGGCAGTGGTGCCCGTGACGACCCGGATTGCGAGGAATGAGTGCGGCCGGAGCGGGGATGCGGCGTCGGGAAATCGATGCGAGGAATGCGAGGTGTGGGTGATGACAGCGTCCAGTGAACCGGCCCGGGGGGCCGGGCGGGCCACCACCGCCCGACCGGCGGGCCCGTCCGGCGGGGCGAAGACCAGCGCCGCGGCCACCTTTGCGCTGGTCTTCGGCGTGGCGGGCCTGCTCAGCGTGCTCACCGCGATCCTGGCGTCGGTGGGGCTGCTGCTCGGGATCATCGGCATCATCCTGGGCATCTTCGGGCTGCGGATGAGCCGACGGCCCGGCGTCACCGGCCGCGGGGTGGCCATCGGGGGCCTGGTGCTCAGCATCCTGGCGGTGCTGATCGGGTTGGCCCTCGCCGCCGGCATCAGCACGTTCATCAACAACGAGCAGGCGGTGGACCGGCTGGAGAAGCGGGTGACCGACCTGCGGGACAAGCTCAACGACTGAGCCCGGGAACACCCCTGATCGCGCTACGCCAGCCCCGTTGCCGGCGGAGCGCGATCCCCCGTTCAGGCTCCCGGTGCGGGGCGGCGGCGGTACGCCGGCACCGGTGGGACCAGGATCCTCGGCCGGCCCGGCCCGGGGAAGCGGTTTCCATCGGAACTTGCGCAAATCTTGAGCCCCGGCAAGGTATCGACTCGGCTCAGTGGGTGGTGCCGCGGGAGCAGGGCCGCGCGGATCGCCGCCGCCCGCGCCCGCCGTTTGCCGGCGTAACCACCGGGTAGTCGCCGGAGCTGACCCGACACCGAGGAGGAAACGTCTGATGGATGGCCAGGTCAAGGTCGCGGTGATCTATTACAGCGCGACCGGCATCACCTACCAGATGGCGCAGGCGGCGGCCGAGGCCGCCGGGGAGGCCGGAGGCGAGGTACGCCTGCGCAAGGTACGTGAGCTGGCGCCGGACGAGGCGATCCGCTCCAACTCGGGCTGGCAGGCGCACCGCCTGGAAACCCAGGACGTGATGGAGGCGCAGCCGGACGACCTCTCCTGGGCCGACGTCGTGATCATGGGTTCGCCCACCCGCTACGGCATGATCGCCGCCCAGCTCAAGCAGTTCATCGACACCACCGGCCCGCTCTGGGCGCAGGGCGCGCTGGCGAACAAGGTCTACAGCGGCTTCACCTCGACCGCCACCTCGCACGGCGGTCAGGAGGCGACGCTGCTGTCGCTGTACACGATCTTCTACCACTGGGGCGGCGTCGTGGTCACCCCCGGCTACACCGACCCCAGCCAGTTCGTCGCCGGCAACCCGTACGGCGCCTCCCACACCAGCAACAACGGCGAGATCGCCCCGGACCACATGGCCCTCGGCGCCACCGCGTTGACCGCCAAGCGGGCGGTGCAGATGGGCGCCGCGCTCAAGAAGGGCCTGGCCGGCTGACCCTCGGCACGAGGTGACCGGTGACCGGACGGGGGCTCTCGACCCGTCCGGACCACCGGTCGCCCCTCGCCCTACCCCCGATCGGCCGGTCCATGCCCGGTCAGCGCGGGATGGGCGAGCAGATGCCCGAGCAGGTCCGCCAGGACCGCCATGCCGTCCCGGCTGAGGACCGACTCCGGGTGGAACTGCACCCCGGCGAAGCCCGGCCCGCGCAGCGCGTGCACCGCCCCGTCCGCCGGGTCCCGGGACAGCTCCACCGCGCCGTACGCGGTGGCGACCCGGTCGGCGCCGGCCCGGGCGGTGAAGCTCGAGTAGAAGCCGACGCGGCGGGTCGCGCCGAACACCGGCACGTCGCGCGGCAGCCCCTGGTACGGGGCGTCGCGGCGGTGCAGCGGCAGCCCGAGCAGCCCGGCGAGCAACTGGTGGCCGAGGCAGACCGCCAGGGTCGGCCGGCCGGCCGCGAGCAGCTCCGCCAGCAGCGCCCGCATGCTCGCCATCTTCGGCTCGGCGAGGTCGTCCGGGTCGCCCGGGCCGGGGCCGACCACCACGAGGTCGTACCCGTCGATCGGGCCGGCGTCGTGCCAGTCCCGGCGGGTCACCGCGAGACCGAGCGCGCCGAGCTGGTGGGCGAGCATCCCGGTGAAGGTGTCCTCACCGTCCACGATCAACGCGCGACGGCCGGCCAGGCCCGGCAGCGCGGTGGCCCCCGGCACGCGCTGGTCCAGCCAGAACCGGGCCAGCGGGATGTTGCGGGCGGCCAGCGCGGCGCGCACCTCCGGGTCGTCGGCGTACCGCGGCGCGGGCCCGGCGCCGCGGGCCGGGGCGTCCGGGCCGAGGCCCAGCGCAGCCAGCACGCCGGCCGCCTTGGCGTGCGTCTCGGCCACCTCGTTCTCGGCCGTGGAATGCCGGACCAGGGTCGCACCGACCGGCACCCGCAGCTCGCCGTCGGGGGAGAGCTCGGCGGTGCGGATGAGGATCGGGGCGTCGAGGGTCTGCCGGCCCTGCTCGTCGCGGCCGAGCAGGGCGAGCACGCCGGCGTAGTACCGCCGGCCGGTCCGCTCGTGCCGGGCGATCACCCGGCAGGCGTTCTCCATCGGGCTGCCGGTGACCGTGGGGGCGAACATGGTCTCCCGCAGCACCTCCCGGACGTCCAGCGAGCCCCGCCCGGCCAGCAGGTACTCGGTGTGCGCGAGGTGCGCCATCTCCTTCAGGTACGGCCCGACCACCTGACCGCCGTGCTCGGCGACGGTGGCCATCATCTTCAGCTCCTCGTCGAGCACCATGTACAGCTCCTCGACCTCCTTGGGGTCGTGGAGGAAGCGCAGCAGGGCGTCCCGGTCCGCCGCCGCGCCGGTGTGCCGGAACGTGCCGCTGATCGGGTTCATCATGACCAGGCCGTCGTCCACGCTGACGTGCCGCTCCGGGCTCGCCCCGACCAGGGTGCGGCTGCCCGTGTGCACCACGAACGTCCAGTACGCGCCCCGCTCGCGCAGCAGCAGCCGGCGCAGCGCCGCCAGGGCGGCCACCAGCGGCGCGCCCTCGACGGTGGCCCGCAGGGTGCGGTGGATGACGAAGTTGGCGCCCTCGCCCCGGCCGATCTCGTCGCGGAGCACCCGGCCCACGGTGTCCGCGTACTCCGCGTCGGAGATGTCGAACGCGGCGTCGCGGGTCACCACCGGCGCCTCGGGCAGGACCGCCAGCACCGCGTCGAGCGGGAGCCGCCGGTGTTCGGCGACCAGCAGGAACTCCAGCGGCAGGCCGTCGTCCACGCAGGCGAAGCCGCGCTCGGCGATCTGCCGGTAGGGGACCAGGGCCAGGGTGCGCGGGCCGGGGCCGCCGTCGGGCAGCGGGAGGTCGGCGAGCCGGTCGGCCGTGCGTACCGGACCGGTGAACAGGTCGACGTGGTCGGCGCCCTCGCGGCGGACGAGCGCGAACGGGCCGGGGTCGCGGCCCGCCGCGACGGCGGCGAGCGGGTCGTGCGGGCGGGTCATCGGGTCTCCTCGGTGGGCCGGAGGCCGCCGGCGGGGGCGACCCGGGATGCCGGGGAGAGACCGGCGGCCGCCTCGTCGGGCGGCCGCGTGGGGAAGCTACGCGCGGGGGTGGGCCGCCGGGTCGGCGGGCCACCAGCAGGTCAGGTGCGCGAGCATGACGATCACTGTACGCGAGCGGCGGTGCCCGGGGAACCCGGTCGCGGCGCCCGGCCCGGCCGATCTTGGCTTCGCCGCCGCTCCCGGCGGGTAGGTTGACCCGCGATGGACATTCTCGCTCTGGACCTGGGCACCTCCTCGGTGCGCGGGCTCGTGCTGGACGCGGACGCCGTACCGCGCCCCGGCGCGCTGGCCCGCCGCAAGGTGCACCTGGTGACCGGGGACGACGGCAGCGGCGTCCTGGACGGGCCCCGCTACCTGGCCTGCCTCGCGGAGTGCCTGGACGAGCTGGCCGCCGGCGGGCACCTGCGGGACGTCGAGCTGGTCGCCACCTCGGCGCAGTGGCACTCGGTGCTGCCGCTCGGCCCCGACGGCACCCCCCTGGGCCCGGTGCTCACCTGGATGGACACCCGGCCGGAGCCCGTCGCCGGCGCCGTCGGCCCGGCCGATCCGGACGCCTTCCACCACCGCACCGGCGCCTGGTGGCACCGCTGCTACTGGACCATGCGGCTGCCCTGGGTGCGGGAGCACTGCGGCAGCCCGGTCGCCCGCTTCGGCGGGCTCGTCGAGTACGCCCTCGGCGAGCTGCTCGACGAGGCGCCGATGTCCGTGTCGATGGCCTCCGGCACCGGGCTGCTCGACCTGCGCCTGCTGGAGTGGGACGCCGAAGCCTGCGAGCTGGCCGGCGTACGCCCCGAGGAGCTTCCGGCACTGGCCCCGCAGCGGTGGCGCGGCCGGCTCCGGGCCGAGCACGCCCAGCGCTGGCCGCAGCTCGCCGACGCCCGCTGGGCCGCCCCCGTCGGCGACGGCGCGGCGTCCAACGTGGGCTCCGGCTGCGTCGACGCCTCCCGGGCCGCGGTCACCGTCGGCACGTCCGCCGCCGTACGCCTCGTCCAGGCCCTGCCGGCCGGTGCGCCGCTGCCGCCCCTGCCCGAGGAGCTCTGGCGCTACCGGGTCGACCACGAGTACGTGGTGACCGGCGCGGCGTACTCCAGCGGAGGGAACCTGTTCGCGTGGGCGGCCCGCGAGCTGCGGCTGCCGTCCGGCGCCGAACTGGAGGCGGCGCTGGGCCGGGCCGGCGCGAACCTGACCCTGCGGGCCAACCCGCGGTTGGGCGGGGACCGGCCGCCCGGCCTGGCCCCGGCCGGCTCCGGGGAACTGCGCGGCCTGAGCTTCGGCACCACGGCGGTCGACATCCTCGCCGTCCTGATGACCGAGCTGTGCCGGCTGATGGCCGACGACCTCGCCCTGCTGGAGGCCGGCGTGGGCGAACCGGCCGAGGTGGTCCTCGGCGGGGGCGCGATGGCCGCCTCGCCCTGGTGGCGGGCGGCGTTCGTCGACGCGCTGGCCCCTCGGCCGGTGCGGCACCAGCGCAACCCGGAGATCGGCGCGACCGGGGCCGCGCTGGTGGCGCTCGGCCGGATCGCCGAGGCGGCGGGGGTGGGCGGCATCGGCCGGACGGACGACCGGGACGAGCCGAACACCGTAGCCGCCCGCCCACCGCGCTGACCTTTGCTCGTGCGGCCCGCCGTAGCGTTTGACACCGCCCGCCGGCCTGGTTGGATGGACTTCCGCTCCCCGTCCCGGTGGAGCCGAGGGGGACCGAGGAGGAGAGCGTGGGCGCAGGTCCCGACCCGGCTCGCGGCGTGGCGCCGCAGCCGCGCCGGAGCCCGTCCGAGGACCGGGTGGCGCCGCATCGCCGGCGGCGCTCGCGCTTCCGGTTGCGGGACTGGCGGATGGGCACGAAGCTCGCCACCGTGCTGGTGCTGCCCTCGGTGGCGTTCCTGGTGCTCGCCGGGGTGCAGATGCGCGGGCTGGTCGGGCAGACCACCGCGCTGAGCGACTTCGCCCAGCAGGTCGGCATCGGCCGGCAGATCAGCACCGCGGTGGACCGGCTCCAGCAGGAGCGGGACCGCTCGGCGGGGGAGCTGGCCGCGCTGCGCCGGTCCGGCGGCAGCGCCGACCGGGACGCGGCGGTCGCCGCGCTCAAGCCGCTCCAGGACGCCTCCGACCGGGCGATGGCCGACCTGCGCGCCGCGGCCGAACCCCTCGCCGACGCCGACGCCGCCTGGCGGGTGGCCTACTCCGAGGTGCTGGAGGCCTACGACCAGGTCGTCTACATCCGCGCCGCCGTGCCTCCCGCGGTGCTGTCCAGCGACACCGTGCTGAGCAACTACCACCGGGCCATCGCCGCCCTGCTCAACCTGCTGGCCGAGCCGTCGCCCGGCGACGACCAGCGCGCGCTGACCAACGCCGTGCTGCGGTACGTGCAGCTCTCCCGGGTCAAGGAGCTGTCCTCGCGGATCCGGGCCGAGCTGTACGCCGCCGCCCGCGCCGGCCGCTACGAGGTGGACGACCAGGTCTCGTTGACCGACCTGCGCGCCCAGCAGCTCACCGCGCTGGGGGCGTTCCGGGTCGCCGCGACCGCCGACCAGGTCCGCCGCTACGACGAGACGTCGGTGGATGCGGCGTTCGTCTCGGCCGCCCGGCTGGAGGAGCAGACCTTGCCCACCGGTGCCGCCGAACCGGCGGTGCTGCCGGCGACGCAGTGGTGGGCGGCCAGCGAGCAGCGGCAGGAGCTGCTCCGGCAGCTGGAGGCCGGCGTCCTCGACGACGCCGTACGCCAGGCCGACGACGCCAGCGCCCGGCAGTTGCGGGACACCCTGCTGGTGGTCGGCGGCATCGTCGGCGTGCTTCTGGTGGCCGTGCTGATCTCGTTGCTGGTCGGCCGGTCGGTGGCCCGTTCGATCCGGCAGCTGCGCGGCCAGGCGCTGCGGATCGCCCAGGTGGAGCTGCCGCACACCCTGGACCGGCTGCGGTCCGTGGACCGCCCGGTGGCCGCGATCGACGTGCCGCCGGCCGTGGTCGACTCGCAGGACGAGATCGGCGAGCTGGCCGAGGCGTTCGTGGCGGTGCACCGCAGCGCCGTCGACGTCGCGGTCGAGCAGGCGATGATGCGGCGCAACGTCAACGCCATGTTCGTGAACCTGGCGCGGCGCAGCCAGGTGCTGGTCGAGCGGCAGCTCGAACTCCTCGACGAGCTGGAACGCGAGGAGAGCGACCCGGACCAGCTGGAGAACCTGTTCAAGCTCGACCACCTCGCCGCCCGGATGCGCCGCAACGACGAGAGCCTGCTCGTGCTCGCCGGCACCGAGTCCAGCCGGCGCTGGAACCGGCCGGTCGGCCTCGGCGCGGTGCTGCTCGCGGCCAGCGCGGAGATCGAGCAGTACCAGCGGGTGCGCCACGACTCCCGCTCCGACCTGCACGTCGTCGGGCACGCGGTGGGCGACCTCGTGCACCTCTTCGCCGAGTTGCTGGAGAACGCCACCGCCTTCTCGCGGCCGGACACCGTGGTGCGGGTCGTCGCCGGCGCGGACGGCCCGGGCGCGTTCGTGGAGATCGTCGACCAGGGGCTCGGGATGAGCCCGGCCGCGCTGGCCGAGGCGAACGCGGTCCTGGCCGAGCCGCCGGCGGCCGACGTGGCCGCCTCCGAGCGGATGGGCCTGTTCGTGGTGAGCCACCTGGGTGCCCGGCACGGCGTGCGGGTGCGGCTGCGGGGCGGTCACGAGGGCCTGGTCGCCCGGGTCCGGATCCCGGCCGAGCTGCTGGCGGCGGCGCCCGCACCGGGGCTGGACCAGCCGGCCGCGCCACGGATGCTGACCAGTCAGGTGGCCGCCGCGTCCCGGCTCACGCCCGGCGCCGGCCGGCTCGGCACGCCGACCGCGGAGCTGCCGGTGGCGGGACGCCGCCCGCCGGTGCCACCGGCGGAGCTGCCGGTGTCGCCGCTGACCGGGCTTCCGCTCGGCGCGTCGCCGTCCGCCACGGAGGCGGCGCAGCCGGGCCGTCCCGCCGCGGGGCCCGGCGCGCCCGTGCCCACGCCGCGGCCGGTGCCGGGCCGGGCCGAGGACGTGCTCGCCCCGGCGGCCGGGTCGCCGGCCGGCGGTGGCTGGTTCAGCCGCCAGGGCCCGTCGGCCGCGGTGCTCGGTGTGACACCGCCGCCCGCCACGACGCCGGTCACCGGAGGCACGAACGAGCGGGGCCTGCCGGTACGCGTACCGATGGCCCAGCTCTCCGCGGTCGCCCAGCCCGCCGCCGCGAACCGTTCCGGGCGTGCGGAGCCGGACCCGGAGGCGGTCGGCGGCATGCTCTCGCGCTACTACAGCGGGGTGCGGCGGGCGGAGGCCGAGGAGACCACCGAGATGTACCTGCCGCGCGATGAAGGGGGAGTTCGACAGTGACGACGTTGAGCCAGGAGGCACGGGACCTGAGCTGGCTGGTGAACGCGTTCGCGGAGCGGGTGCCGGGGGTGGCGCACGCGGTTGTGGTCTCCACCGACGGGCTGCTCGTGGCGATCTCCGCGCACCTGCCCCGCGACCACGCGGACAAGCTCGCGGCGGTGACCTCGGGCCTGATGAGCATCACCGCCGGCGCGGCCCAGATGTTCGACGGCGACGTCGTGAAGCAGACCGTTGTCGAGATGGGCCGGGGCTACTTCCTGGTCATGCAGATCCGGGACGGCTCGATCCTGGCCACGCTGGCCGGGGCCGATGCCGACATCGGCGTGGTCGGCTACGAGATGGCGCGGCTGGCCAAGCAGGCCGGCGAGATGCTCACCCCGGCGCTGCGGGCGGAACTCCAGCAGGCGCTGCCCCGCTGAGCCGGGGCGGGTGCGGGCCCGGCCGGTGTCGCGCCGGCCGGGCCGCCCCGCCTAGAGCCCGTTGCGGCGGATCACGTCGCGGTACCAGTGGGCGCTGCGCTTGAGCACCCGGCGCTGGGTCGGGTAGTCGACGTAGACCAGGCCCCAGCGCTGCTCGTACCCCTCGTTCCACTCGAAGTTGTCCAGCAGCGACCAGACATGGTAGCTCTCCAGCGGCACCCCGTCGCGGATCGCGCGGTGGGCGGCCGCGAAGTGGTCGCGGAGGAAGTCGATCCGGGCGGTGTCGTCGACGGTGCCGTCCGCGGCGAGGGTGTCCGGGCAGGGCAGGCCGTTCTCGGTGATGGTGATCGGCACCCGGCCGTAGTCGCGGGTGACCCGGGTCAGGATGTCGTACATCCCCTCGGGGTAGATCTGCTGCCACTCCGCCTCCGACGTCGGCCACCGGCGGACCGTGTCGCCCTGGCCGGTGACGTAGATCGGCGTGTAGTACTGCACGGCCAGGAGGTCGACCGGGCTGGAGATGATCTTCAGGTCGCCGTCGCGCACGCCGCGGACCATCCGGCTGTCCGCGCCGAGGTCGGCCAGCACGTCCTCCGGGTACGCGCCCGTGAAGATCGAGTCGAGGTAGAGCCGGTTCTCGTAGCCGTCGTACAGCCGGGTCGCGGCGGCCGCCTCGGCGGTCTCGTCGGCGGGGTAGCAGGGGTGCAGGTTGAGCGCCGGGCCGATCCGCCCCTGTCCGCCGGTGGCGCGCAGCGCGCGGACGGCGAGACCGTGGCCGAGCTGGAGGTGGTGGGCCACCAGGTACGCCGCTGCCGGGTCCCGCAGGCCGGGCGCGTGGTGCCCCCAGAGGTAGCCGTTCTGCACCACGGTCTTCGGCTCGTTGATGGTCAGCCAGACCGGCACCCGGTCGCCGAGCGCGCGGAACACCGCGTCGGCGTAGTCGGCGAAGCGCTCGGCGGTGTCCCGGTTCTCCCAGCCGCCGGCGTCCTGGAGGGCCTGGGGGAGGTCCCAGTGGAACAGGGTGGCCATCGGCGCGATGTCCCGCTCGTGCAGGCCGTCCACGAGCCGTCGGTAGAAGTCCAGGCCCCGCTGGTTGGGCCGTCCGGACCCGTCGGCCTGGATCCGGGGCCAGGAGATGGAGAACCGGTAGCTGCGCAGCCCGAGGTCGCGCATCAGGTCGAGGTCCTGGGCGTACCGGTGGTAGTGGTCGGCCGCGATGTCGCCGGTGTCGCCGTTGCGGGTGCGGCCCGGGGTGTGGCTGAAGGTGTCCCAGACGGATTCGCCGCGCCCGTCCTCCTTGGCGGCCCCCTCGATCTGGTAGGCGGAGGTGGCCGCGCCCCAGCCGAAGCCGGGCGGGAAGCGCAGCCCGCCGTCGGGGTCCGCGTCGCCCTCGGGCTCGGGCGTGCCGTCGCAGCCGGCGACGGCGGTCGCGGACGCGGCGGCGCCCGCGGCGGCGGCGCCGGCCAGCCCGGTCCGGGCCGCGCCGACGGCGGTCGCGGAGAGGGCGGCACGGCGGAGCAGGCGCCGTCTGGTGAGTAGCGACATGGGCGTTCTCCTCGAAGTGACTGGCCGCCCTGAGAGGCCGGGAGCGCTCCCAGCATAGGCCAGGGGCTGCCGGCGGCGCCCCGAGGGCGGACCGCGGCAGAGGCGCGGCCCGGCCGGCGGGCGGCCGGAGGTGTGCAGGGGTGGGGTGTCGCTCGGGCGGCGGAGGGGCGAGCGGCGATGGGGCGGGGCGGATAGCGAAGAAGGCCGTCCGGGCGGCGCGTCGCGCCTGTCCCGTCGGCCTCTTTTCCCGTCGACAACGGGGGTTTAGTGTGGGGACGGGGGAGGGCAACCCCCGTCCCCACCTGTGATGCACACACGCACGAGTGGAATTGGCGTCCGGTCGTGCGTGTCGCGCGGGAGCCGGGCCACGCGAGTGGCTCTGGTTCCACCTCCCTCCATGTCGGTGGGTGATGGCTGACGGCGGCGTCCGGGCTGGCCCGCCGTCAGCCGTGGGGCTGGCGCGCCGGGCACTCAGGGTGCCCGACGATCTCTTACTTGCATCTCCGTCGATGGAAGCGCTCCCATCGGCGATGCTTGCGACTGTAACGCCCGTCACGGCTTTGTGAAAGCCCCAAAACGAGATCGAAACATCGACGTGGGTGTCTGCCCTGCCCGTTGTGGTGGGAGCGCTTCCATGGCACACTTCCACCACCACGCGGAGCCAGCTCGCGAGTGCGGGCCGCCGAGGGCACCCGGTTCACACCGGTGCGGCGTCCGAATTCCCCGGCACGGCCGGGTCGACCACCTTTCCGGGCGCCTCCGTCCCCCCGCGTACGCCACGTCGACGCGTGGAGGCGCCCCGCCGGGACCCCGTGTCCCGGCCCGGTCCGAGGAGACACCGCGCACATGAGACTCATGGCCAGACGTCGCCGGACGGCGATGGTCGCCGCCACCGCCCTCGCCATCGGCGGGGTGGCCCTGCCGGCGGGTGCCGCGCAGGCCGCACCCGCCTGCGACGTCACCTATGCGACGAACGACTGGGGCACGGGCTTCACCGCCAACGTGACCATCAAGAACCTGGGTGACGCGCTCACCAGTTGGACGCTGAAGTTCGCCTTCCCGAACAGCACCCAGAAGGTGACCCAGGGCTGGTCGGCCAAGTGGAGCCAGTCCGGCAGCGAGGTGACCGCCACCAACGAGTCGTGGAACGGCAGCCTCGGCACGGGCGCCTCCACCACCATCGGCTTCAACGGCGCCTACTCGGGCAGCAACCCGAAGCCGACCGCGTTCACCCTCAACGGCGTCACCTGCAACGGCACCCCGGCCAACCAGCCGCCGACGGTCTCGCTCGGCGTGCCGTCCGGGCCCTTCGAGGCGCCCGCCGACGTGCCGCTGACGGCCACCGCCAGCGATCCGGACGGCACGATCAGCAAGGTCGAGTTCTACCGCAACGGCCTGCTCGTCAACACCGACACCAGCGCCCCCTACGGCTACACCCTCGAGGACCTGCCGGCGGGCAGCTACACCGTGCAGGCCAAGGCCTACGACAACGCCAACGGCATCGGGGTCGCCGAGAAGTCGTTCACCGTCAACCCGGCCTCCGGCCCGGTGCTGGTGGCCACCCCGTCGGCGGTCAGCGTCAACGAGGGCGGCACCTCGTCCGTGAAGTTCACCCTCAGCGCTGCCCCGACCGCCAACGTCCCGGTGACCCTCGCCGTCACCGGCGACAGCGACGTGACCGTGTCGCCCACGACGCTGACCCTGACCCCGAGCAACTGGAACACCGGGGTCAGCGCCACCGTCGCGGCCGCCGAGGACGCCGACACCACCGGCGGCGCGGCCACGATCACCGCCTCGGCCACCGGCTTCGCCCCCGTCGCGGTCACGGCCACCGAGATCGACAACGACACCCCGGGCGGGGACAACGCCTACATCAAGAAGTTCCTCGACCAGTACGGCAAGATCAAGAACTCGGGGTACTTCAGCCCCGAGGGCGTGCCGTACCACTCGGTCGAGACGCTCATCGTCGAGGCGCCCGACCACGGCCACGAGACCACCTCGGAGGCGTTCAGCTTCTGGCTCTGGCTGGAGGCGCAGTACGGCCGGGTCACCCAGAACTGGGCCCCGTTCAACAACGCGTGGACGGTGATGGAGAAGTACATCATCCCGTCGCACGCCGACCAGCCCACCGCCGGCGCCCCAGGCACCCCCCAGTACGCCGCCGAGCACAACCTGCCCAGCCAGTACCCGTCGGCGCTGGAGCCCAACGTCCCGGTCGGCCAGGACCCGCTCCGCTCCGAGCTCCAGACCACCTACGGCACCGGCGACATCTACGGCATGCACTGGCTGCTGGACGTCGACAACACCTACGGCTACGGCCGCTGCGGCGACGGCACCACCCGCCCGGCCTACATCAACACCTTCCAGCGCGGCACCCAGGAGTCGGTCTGGGAGACCGTGCCGCAGCCGTCCTGCGACACCTTCAAGCACGGCGGCCAGTACGGCTACCTCGACCTGTTCGTCAAGGAGTCGGCCGCCCCGGCCAAGCAGTGGAAGTACACCAACGCCCCGGACGCCGACGCTCGTGCGGTGCAGGCCGCGTACTGGGCGCTGACCTGGGCCAAGGCGCAGGGCAAGGAGGCCGACGTCGCGGCCACCGTGGCGAAGGCCGCCAAGATGGGCGACTACCTGCGCTACGCCCTGTTCGACAAGTACTTCAAGAAGATCGGCAACTGCGTCGGCGCGTCCACCTGCCCGGCCGGCAGCGGCCGCGACTCGGCGCACTACCTGCTCTCCTGGTACTACGCCTGGGGTGGCGCGTACGACACGTCGCAGAACTGGTCGTGGCGGATCGGCTCCAGCCACAACCACTTCGGCTACCAGAACCCCCTGGCGGCCTGGGCGCTGACCAACGTGCCGGAGCTCAAGCCCAAGTCGGCGACCGCGACCGCGGACTGGCAGAAGAGCTTCGACCGGCAGCTGGAGTTCTACACCTGGCTCCAGTCCGCCGAGGGCGGCATCGCCGGCGGCGCCACCAACAGCTGGGACGGCAGCTACGCCCAGCCGCCGGCCGGCACCGCCACCTTCTACGGCATGTTCTACGACGTCGACCCGGTCTACAACGACCCGCCGTCGAACCAGTGGTTCGGCATGCAGGCCTGGTCGATGCAGCGCATCGCCGAGCTGTACCTGCAGACCGGCAACGCCAAGGCCAAGGCGCTGCTGGACAAGTGGGTGCCGTGGGCCATCGCCAACACCACGCTGGGCACCAACTGGTCGATCCCCTCGGACATGAAGTGGACCGGCCAGCCGAACAACTGGGACCCGGCCAACCCGCAGGCGAACACCAACCTGCACGTCGAGGTGACGGTGAAGGGCCAGGACGTCGGCGTCGCCGCCGCCTACGCCCGGACCCTCATCGCGTACGCGGCCAAGTCCGGCAACGCCGCGGCCAAGACGACGGCCAAGGGCCTGCTGGACGCGCTGTCGGCCGCCGCCGACAGCAAGGGCGTCTCGATGCCGGAGAAGCGCGGCGACTACAAGCGCTTCGACGACGTCTACACCGCGGCCGACGGCCAGGGTCTCTACATCCCCTCCGGCTGGACCGGGAAGATGCCCAACGGCGACGCCATCGCCGCCGGCAAGAGCTTCCTGGACATCCGCTCGTTCTACAAGAACGACCCGGACTGGCCGAAGGTGCAGGCGTACCTCAACGGCGGCGCGGAGCCGGTCTTCACCTACCACCGGTTCTGGGCCCAGGCGGACGTCGCCATGGCGTACGCCGACTACGGCACCTACTTCCCGGCGGGGTGAGGTGACCACCCCTGCGCGGGCGGGCGCCGCCCGCCCGCGCAGGGGGCCGACCGGGCCGAAGGGGGAACGGAGCGGCCCGGTCGGCGGGCGGCCTGATTCCCACGGTCAGGCCGGGTGGGCCGGCCGTCCGGTCGACGCAGCGGACGGACCGGCCCACCGAACCGCCCGGAGACGAACTTGCCGCGAAAAAGCCCGGGAAAATCGGCGCTCCACGGGATCACGCCGCAGGCGTGGACGGAGTAACGTGTTTCACCGGAGAGGCCGCTCCCCCCGTGGCGGCCTCTCTTTTAATTCGCCCTGGCGGCGTCCGCATCGGACGGCGTGACCGGATGTCGAAGCCCCGGGTGATCCGCGGGGAGCGACCGCCGGATCACCAGCCAGCTCACCGCCAGCGCCGCCGCGACCAGCGGCCAGGTGAGCGCCACCCGTGCCACCACCAGCGCGACCACCTGCCCGCCGAGCCACAGCGGCACGAACACCGCCAGCCGCAGCAGGTAGGTCGCGGCCCAGACCCAGCTGCCCCGCCCGTACGCCCGCAGCAGCGCCGGGTCGCGCCGCCAGCGGCCGCGCTGGCCCAGCGCCACGCCGACCAGCACACCGAGGAGCGGCCAGCGCACCACGATGCTGACCATCCAGGCCAGCGCGCTCGCCGCGTTGGAGACCAGCTGCAGCAGGAAGAAGTCGGTGGCCCGCCCGGTCCGCAGCGCGACCAGCGCGGCCACGCAGACGGCGAGCAACCCGATCAGCACCGACCGCGGCCGGTCCCCACGCCGCCAGCGCCAGGCCGCCACGGCGGTGCCGGCGAGCACCGCGGCCACCACCCCGCCCCACAGCCCGGCGGCGAGCCAGCCGATGGCGAAGGCCACCGGCGGCACCGTCGCGTCCACCGCCCCGCGCCGGCCGCCCAGCAGATCGGCCAGCGACTCCGGCGGCTCCCCGGACGGCCGCCCCGGCTCCGGCGTGCTGGTCACGCGCCACCTCCTCCCGTCGCGCCCTCAACCTACGCCGACCGCCCCGGGGCTCCGACGAGCGCCGGACCCGGCCGACCGTTAAGTTGTCCGGGTGCGCGAGACGGCGAGGGGTTGGACGGCGGTCTGGTTGGTCGTACTGGCCCTGGCCCAGACGGCCGCGTTCCTGGTGGTGTGGCGCTTCGCCGTGCACACCGAACTCGGCCAGTGGATCGACACCGTCGCGCTGACCGGCAACCGCATCGGCCAGGAGCGCATCGACGGCCCAGTCGACCGCATCCTCAACGCCATGTCGGTGGTGTCCCTGCTGGCCGCCACCGCCATGATCGGTTTCATCGCGCTGATCCGCGGCCGCAAGGCGCTCGCCGTCACCGCCACCCTGCTCATCGCCGGCGCCAACGTCAGCACCCAACTGCTCAAGCGCTACCTCGACCGCCCCGACTTCGGCATCGACCCGGAACGGGCCGCGGCCGGCAACAGCCTGCCCAGCGGACACACCGCCGTGGCCGCGTCCGTGGCGGTCGCGCTGATCCTGGTGCTGCCGCCGAAGCTGCGGGTGGCCGGCGCGTTCCTCGGCGCCGGCTACGCGGCCGCCGCCGGGGTGGCCACCCTCTCGGCCGGCTGGCACCGGCCCAGCGACGCCGTCGCCGCGTTCCTCGTCGTGGGCGCCTGGGCCGCGGTCGCCGGCCTGGTGCTCCTGTTCTTCCAGCGGGAACAGGCCGTGGTGTCCCCGGCCGACGCCCACCGGGTCGCCGCCGTCGTGCTCGGCCTCGCCGGCGCCCTCGCCCTGGTCGTGTCGGCGCTCGCCCTGTCCTGGCTGGTCGACCGCTCCACCACGCCCGTCGAGGAGCTCACCCGCCGCGCGCTCTTCATCGGGTACGCGGGCAGCGCGGCAGGCATCGCCGGCACGGTCGCCGTGGTGGCCGCGCTGGTCCTGGCGGTGGTGCACCGCCTCGTGCCCCGCTGGAAGGGCTGACCGGCCGGGATCGCTGGCCGGTCCCCGGAGCGGGTCAGCGGTAGTAGGTCCCGATCGTGGTGCCGCTGGCGATCTCCCGGCCCTTCAGCGCGCGGTGCACCTCGGTGGCCTGCGGCGCGCCGGACAGGTCCAGCGGCCGGTTCAAGGCGTAGAGGCGGAAGAAGTAGCGGTGCGCCTCCTCGCCCCGCGGCGGCAGCGGCCCGCTCCAGCCGGTCTCGCCGAAGCTGTTCGGCCACTCCCGGCCGCCCGACGGCACGCCGCCCTCGGGCACCTCGCCGGTCTGCGGGGAGATCCCGGTGACCAGCCAGTGCAGGAACGGCTCCTTGCCCGCGTCCGGGTCCTCGACGAGCAGGACCAGCTCCTCCGTGGAGTCCGGCACGTCCGACCACTGCAACGGCGGTGACACGTTGTCGCCGTCCTTGGCGAACCGCCCGGGCAGCAGGTCGTGGTCGGTGAACGCGGTGCTGCGCAGCATGATGCCGGCCATTCGGCGCCCCCTCTCCTCGTCCACCGGCGCGTACCCGGCGGGTCGGCCGCGAAACCGCGGGGTGCGGCGATCCGGACTTCCGGTCAGAACGCGTACCGGATCCGGCAGTACGGGACGCGGGCCGTGATCAGGTCGGTCAACGCGGTGACGTAGCGGCCCTTGTGTCCGGTCCGGTAGCGCACGTTCCAGCCGCCGGTCTGCGAGCGCTTGGGCTGTTGGAGATCCGGGCGCCAGAGCACCTCCTCGGCCTTCGGATGCCAGCCCAGGTTGACCTCGTGCAGCCGGTCGTTGTGGGTAAGGAAGACGACCTCGGCGGCGAGCTGCCTCCTGGCGTCGGGCCCGATGCCGGCGTCGAGCTGGTCGAGCAGCTCCGCCCAGTCCTCGAGCCAGCCGTCACGCACCACCACGGGGCTGAAGTTCACGTGCACCTCGTAGCCGGCGGCCACGAAGTCGTCGATCGCGGCGATCCGCTCGGCGACCGGTGAGGTGCGGATGTCGAGCAGCTTGGCGTCCCGGGCGGGCATCAGCGAGAACCGGATCCGGGTCCGTCCGCGCGGGTCCCAGTCGAGCAGATCGCGGTTGACGTGCTTGGTGGCGAAGCTGGCCTTCGCGTTGGGCAGGTCGCGGAAGCAGGTGACCAGGTCCCGGACGTTGTCGCTGATCCGGGCGTCCAGCGAGCAGTCGGAGTTCTCGCCGATGTCGTACACCCACGCGTGCGGGTCGCACTGGTTCGGGGTGTCCTTGGGCCCCTGCCGGGCGACGTGCCGGGACAGGTAACCGGTGATCCGCTCGATGTTGGCGAAGACCGTGACGGGGTTGCTGTAGCCCTTGCGCCGGGGGACGTAACAGTAGGCGCACGCCATGGCGCAGCCGTTGGCGGTGGACGGGGCGATGAAGTCGCTGGAGCGACCGTTCGGCCGGGCGGTGAGCGACTTCTTCACGCCCAGCACGAGCGTCTCGGTCTTGATCCGCACCCAGCGGGCCACGTTCGTCTCGTCGCCGTACAGCTCCGGGATGCGGGTGTGGCTGTCGATCTCGATGCGCTCGGCGTCGGGGAACCGGGCCAGCACCTGCTGGCCGCGCGGCAGCACGGCGGCCTCCGGCTCGACGAAGATCCGCCGGATGTCGAGCAGCCGGGACTGCGGGACGACGTCGGTCACGAATCTGTACAACTCCGGACCGATCACCCTTCTTTCCGCCTGTGACAACGCTTGCACCCCCCGCCCGCTAGGAGCCGAGGTAGCGCAGGATCGCGAGGATCCGGCGGCTGTAGCCGGTGGTGTGGCTGAGGTCGAGCTTGTCGAAGATGGTGTTGACGTGCTTCTCGATCGCGCTCTGTGAGACGTGCAGCCGCGCGGCGATGGCCGCGTTGGTGTGCCCCTGCGCCATGTGGTGCAGCACGTCGCGCTCCCGCGGGGTGAGGCGGCTGAGCGGGTCGGTGTGGCGGGTCGCGGAGATGAGCTGCCGGACCACCTCGGGGTCGAGGGCGGTGGAGCCGGCGGCGACGCGGTCGAGCGCGTCGAGGAAGTCCTCGACCTGGGCGACGCGGTCCTTCAGGACGTAACCGACGCCTTCGGACCGGTCGGCGAGGAGTTTCGCCGCGTAGCGCCGCTCGACGTACTGGGAGAGGACAAGCACGGCGGTGTCCGGCCAGCGGCGGCGGATCTCCAGCGCCGCCCGGAGCCCGTCGTCGGTGTTGGTGGGCGGCATCCGGACGTCGGTGACGACGACGTCGGGACGGTGCCGCTCGACCGCGGTGACGAGCTGCTCGGCGTCCGCGGTGGCGGCGACCACCTGGTGTCCCTCGTCGGCGAGGAGGCGGACCAGCCCCTCGCGGAGCAGGGTGGAATCCTCGGCGAGCACTACGCGCATGGCACCTCGACCCGGATCGTCGTGGGTCCGCCGGGTGGGCTGTGCAGGTCGAACCGCCCGTCCAGCGCGGTGACCCGGCGCGCGAGCCCCTGGAGGCCGCTGCCGTGCGGGTCGGCGCCGCCGACGCCGTCGTCGCGCACCCGCATCTCGATTCCCGTGCCCCGGGTCGTGATCTCGATGGTGATCAGGGTAGCCCCCGCGTGTTTGGTGCTGTTGGTGATCGCCTCGCTGGCCACGAAATAGAGCACGGTCTCGATCGGCCGGGCCGGCCGGACGGGCACGTCGTAGCTGATCCGGACGGGGATCGCCGACCGTTGCGCCACCATGCCCAGCACCTCGTCCAGCGTGGTGTGGTCGAGCGCCGAGGGGTAGACCCGCCAGGCCACCTCCCGCAGCTCGTCGATGGCGCGTTGGGTGTCCTCGTGGGCCTGCACGAGGAGTTCGCGCGCCCGGTCGGGGTCCCGGCTGCGGCGCGCCCGCCCGAGCAGCATGCCGAGTGCGACGAGGTGTTGCTGCAGCCCGTCGTGCAGGTCGCGTTCGATGCGCTGGCGCTCGACGTCGACGGCGGCCACCACGCCGGCCCGGCTGACGGTCAGCTCACTGATCCGCAGCCGCAGCGCCTCGCGGCTGGTGGCCTCCAGCAGCCGGCGCGCCAACCGCCGGTCCAGCGTCGCCACGCTCACCGTCGCCTGCAGGTCCAGCAGCAGCAGGGCGGCACCGATGAACGCCTGGAGCAGGAGATCGACCGCGGTCAGGGTGCCCGCGAGGAACGAGCGCACCACGATGCCGGCGAGGACCACGCCGACGGCGAGCAGGCCGCCGGTGAGCAGGCCGAGCGCCGCCGGCAGGAGACGGGCGGCGAGATAGCCGAGCACGCGCGGCCCGCTCACCGCCACCAGTGGCGGAGGCGGTTCCGAGGCGACGATCGCGAGGCGGTGCCGCTCCCATTCGGCGACGCGCCGGGCGTACCGGAGGGTGGCGGCGCCGAGGTGGCGCCGGGCCGCCGGGACCGGTGCGACCGCGGCCACGGCGAGCCCGGCGAGGAGCAGGAACAGCACCTCTGCCGCGGCGGTGAGGACGCCGAGCGCCACGCCCGCCAGGGGCCGGCTCCACCGGACCGCGGTGCCGACCCACGATCGGCCGTGCCCCGCGCGCTCTGCCACCAGGCCGTCCCTCCCCAGCTCGTGACGTTCCGGCCGTCCGCTCGTCCGCGGCCGGCCACCGATCCTCCCGCCGCCGGTCAACCTGCCTCCGGCCGGCGGGGCGTGCCGTACAGGGTGCCCCGTGCCGCGTCGGCGGGGCGATCCGCCCCGGGGTGCCGGTGTGCGGCGACACGCGCGTCCGACCGGTACGGCCCGGGCGTGCCCGCCGCCGACCCGTCGTCGGCGGCCGGACGCCTCCGCCGCGTCCCGAGCAGCCGCGACACCACGAAGAACCCCACGGCTAGGGCACAGACCGCGATGATCACGTTCTGGAACGTCCCCACGTACGGCTCCACGGCACGCCAGTTCTCCCCGAGCACGTAACCGGCCATCACGAACACGGTGTTCCAGACCAGGCTGCCCAGCGTGGTGTAGAGCAGGAACGTGCCGAACGGCATCCGCTCCACCCCGGCCGGAATCGAGATCAGGCTTCGGAAGATCGGAATCATCCGCCCGAGGAAGACGGTCTTCACCCCGTGCCGGGCGAACCACGCCTCCGTCCGGTCGATGTCGCTCAGCTTGATCAGCGGCAGCCGCGCCGCGATCGCGCGAACCCGGTCCCGTCCGAGCCCCACGCCGACGGCGTACAGCGCCACCGCGCCCACCACCGAGCCGATCGTGGTCCAGACGATCGCGGCGACCAGGTTCATCCGTCCCTGACTGGCGGTGAAGCCCGCCAGCGGCAGGATGACCTCGCTCGGGATCGGCGGGAACAGGTTCTCCAACGCGACCGCCAGGCCGGCCCCGGGCGCACCGAGTCGCTCCACCAGATCGGTCACCAACCCCACCAGGCCGCCCGGCGGATCGGCCTCCTGAGCCCAGCCGGCACCCGTCGCGTTCCACAAAAAGATCATGCCCACGACGCTAGGAACGCACCGCGGCCCGCACCATGAGGTCGGCCGCCGACTCCGGGAGGTCGACCACAGCGGGCCGGGGTGGGGAAAACCGCACCGGGTGGCGGGCGAATAATCCGGTCGGCACCCCCGGGGGTCACCGAGGAGACGGGCGGGCGGATGGACACGGTACGGGCGGCGTTCCGCGACGAGTGCGCACGGCTGGAAGGGGTGCTGTGCGACCTCGATGCGGCGGACCTGGACCGGCCCACACCCTGCCCGCCCTGGGCGGTCCGGGACCTGCTCGCGCACGTGCGCACCGGCGCCGGTCGGCTGGTCGGCATGCTCGCCGCGCCCGCCCCGGAGCGCGCCGAGGTGGACGCCGCCGGCTACTTCGGGGCGGCCAAGTTCACGCCGGAGGTCGACCGCGACCGGATCGACGGCGCCCGGCGGGAGGCGCGGGAGCTGCCCGGCGTACCCGAGGTGGCGGAGGGCTTCGCGCGGGCCTGGCGGGCCGCCGACGCGGCGGTGGCCGCCGAGCCGCCGGGGCGGCTGGTCCGCACCCGGCACGGCGACGCCATGGCGTTGACGGAGTTCCTCCGTACCCGGGTGGTGGAGGTCGCGGTGCACGGCCTGGACCTGGCCGACGCGCTGGACCGGCGGCCGTGGCTGACGCCGACCGCGGCGGCCGTGGTGGCCGACCTGCTGGCCGGCGACGGCTCCGGGTCGCGGCCCGCGCCCGCCGAACTCGGTTGGGACGCGCTCACCCTGGTCCGGAAGGCCACCGGCCGGGTGCCGCTCACCGGCGCGGAGCGGGCCGTGCTGGACCGGACCGGCTGGCGCTGGCTCTCCTTCGGCGGCTGACCGGCGGCGGTCAGCCGCCGGCGGCCGGCGCCGCGGTGCGGCGCAGGTGGTCCAGGACGACGGGGTCGATCCGGCCGGGAACGATGCGCTCCTCCAGGTTCTCGACGCCGGCCCAGGCGTCGAGCGCCTCCTCCACCCCGGCGGGCCCGACCGGGTGGCCGGCGGCGGCCAGCAGCGCCGCGACCTCGTCGGCGACCGGCCCGGTGAGGTCGAGCAGGGTGGCCGGGTCGGGCTTGCCGAAGAGCAGCGTGTGGATGTCGAGCAGGCGCGCCAGCTCGCCGACCGGATCGCGGTGGTCGTCGACCCGCAGGTCGACCAGCTCGTCGCCGGTGCCGGCGTAGCCGCCGTGCCGCTGCACCACGAACAGGGCGGCGCTCTGCCGGCCCCGCCGGTCGCCGCCGGCCCGGTCGCCGGCGGCGAGGGCGGCCAGCAGCCGCTGCGGGAACGGCAGGTCGGCCCGGCCGAGCCAGGTGTCGCGGAGCGCGTCGACGACCTCCGGGCCGGCCAGGATGTTGCCCTGTGCCGCCCAGCCGTCACCGGACTGGCCGCCCGCCCAGGGGTGGCAGCGCGGCCCGGTCCACGTGGCGCCGTCGCCCTTCGCCCCCACCACGCCGAGCTGCCGGTCGTCCCGGCCCGGGTCGGCGGCGATCAGGCCGGCCACCACGTCCGCGGCGGGGACCCCGGTGCGCAGCATGGCCAGCCCTTGCGGCCGGAACGCCAGGTTGGCGTGGGCCTGACTGGCGATCGCGCCGACCTCGGCCTCGGCGGCCGGCACCAGCGCCCCGGCGGCGAGGAACTTGCTGGCCACGGCGATGCCGTGCAGGAGCCCGTCGGCGGAACGGGCCACGATGGAGAACGTCACCCGCGGATGGTAGCGCCGGGGCGGGCGCGCGGGCGGGCCCGATCGGTCACGTCAGAACGGCGGGGCGGCCTCCTCCGGCGGCCGGCCCCAGGCGCGGCGGGCGTCGGCCACCGCCACCCCGAGCAGCACGAGCGGGGCGGCGATCGCCGCGACCAGCGGGGTGGCGACGGCCCCGGTCAGCGACCATGCCGGCTTGAGCAGCGGCATGAGCAGCACCAGCACGAGGACGGCCACCCAGCGCGACGGGGACACCCGGCCGAACACCTCGTACTCGAAGCGGGCCCGTCCGAGCAGGAAGATCGCCGGACCGCCGAGGATCATGGCGAGCCAGCCGACCTGGTTGTGGCCGGTCGGGTGCTCGTTGACCAGCTCGTAGCCGATCGCGGTGGCCACCACGCCGACCACCATCACCAGGTGGGTGTCCGCGGCGGAGCGGCCGATGCTGGCCGGGTGCGCGGCCCGGGTCACCGCCTCGCCGAGGATCCGCCCGGCCCGTTGCACGTAGATCCGCCAGAGCAGCACCGTGGTGAGCAGGGCGGCCGCGAAGGCGGCGGTGCGGGCGGCGTCGTCCGGCGCCCGGCTGTACGCCAGCCCGGCGATGAGGATCGTCTCGCCGAGCGCGACCAGGAAGAACTGCTGGTAGCGCTCGGCCAGGTGCTCGCCGTGGATGTCCCAGCGGGAGACGGTTGACCGGCCCAGCCCGGGCACCGGCCAGCCGAACCGGGAGGCCAGGTATTCCAGCAGGAGCGCCAGCGCCCAGAGCGTCACCCGCGCGTCGGTGGGCAGCAGCGCGCCGGCCAGCCAGAGCACCCCGGTCGCGCCGAAGGTGATCAGCATGCGCCGCTTCAGCCGGCGGTGCTGGTGCCGGCGGAGCATGACCAGCAGGATCGCCGGCCGGCTGACCTGGGCCACCACGTAGGCGGCGGCGAAGGCCAGCCCGGTGGAGGTGAACGCGCGGGGGATGGCGACCCCCATCGCCATGCTGCACACCAGCGCGGTGACCACGATGATCTGCAGCCAGATGTGGTACGGGTCGTAGCGGCTGGTGGTCCACGCCGTGCCCTGCCACACCGCCCAGAGCGCGAGGAGCAGCAGCAGCGTCTTGCCACCCCCGGTCACCGCCGTCCAGTGCGTCTTGCCACCCTCCAGCGCCAGGTCCTCGAAGGCGCGGGCGGAGATCCGGGTCAGCGCGAAGACGAACACCAGGTCGAAGAAGAGTTCCAGGAACGTGGCCCGGTTCGGTCCGGCCCTCGGCGGGCGCAGCGCGTCCGGCTCGGGAGTCTTCACCGCGGCCTCCCGCGCTCGGTCCACCTCACCTGGCAGTCGTAGCACCCTTTGCCGGCGTGGCACCGCCTATCGCGCGGATCGCCCCGGTCGGCAACCCGCCGCGATGGGGAGGGCCGGTCGGGATCTTGCTCCGGGCGGCGGCGACCGGGCACGATCGACGGGTGACGAATCGATGGGGCATGACGGTGCCGCTGGCCGGCGTCACGCTCGCCGACCACGCCGCGGTCTACGCGGCGCTCGACCGGGCCGGCTTCACCGACGTCTGGTCGTCCGAGGTCGGCGGCACCGACGCGTTCACCCCGCTGGCGCTCGCCGCCGCCTGGCAACCGCGGCTGCGGTTGGGCACCGCGATCGCCCCGGTCTTCACCCGGGGGCCCGGGTTGCTCGCGATGAGCGCCGCCGCCCTCGCCGAGGCCGCTCCGGGGCGCTTCGCGCTGGGCATCGGCGCCTCCTCGCCGGTGCTCGTGGAGGACTGGAACGCGGTGCGCTTCGACGAGCCGTTCCAGCGGACCCGGGACGTGCTGCGCTTCCTGCGCGCCGCGCTGCGCGGGGAGACCGTCGACGAGGCGTACGACACCTTCGCCGTCCGGCGGTTCACCCTGGAACGCCCGCCGGCCGTGCCGCCGCCCGTGCTGCTGGCCGCGCTGCGCCCCGGCATGCTGCGGCTCGCCGCCGCCGAGGCCGACGGGGTGATCCTCAACTGGCTGGCCGCCGACGACGTGCCGACCGCCCTGGCCGAGCTGGGCGAACGCCGCCCCGGCTTCGAGGTCGCCGCCCGGATCTTCGTCTGCCCCACCGAGGACGCCACGTACGCGCGGGCGCTGGGCCGCCGGCTGATCGCCGGCTACCTGACCGTGCCGGCGTACGCGGCCTTCCACCGCTGGCTGGGGCGGCAGGACAGCCTCGGCCCGATGTGGGAGGCGTGGGCCGCCGGGGACCGGCGGGGCGCCTCGGCGGCGGTGCCGGACGAGGTGGTCGACGCGCTGGTCCTGCACGGCTCGCCCGAGGAGTGCGTCGCCCGGGCCCGCCGGTACGCCGACCAGGGCGTGGACGTGCCCGTCCTTGCGCTGCTGCCCACCCCCGAACTGGCCGCCGGCGGCGCGGCCGCCTGGGTCGATCTGCTGCCCCGGCTCGGCCCGACCGGCGGGAAGGGACGTTCATGAACCTCACCGACCGGGTGGCCGTGATCACCGGCGGGGCGGGTGGCATCGGGGCGGCGCTCGGCCGCCGGTTCGTCGCCGAGGGCGCCGCCGCCGTCGTCCTGGCCGACCTCGACGCCGAGGCGGCGCGCGCGGTGGCCGGGAGCATCGGGCCGGCGGCGCACGGTGTGGGGGCTCGACGTCACCGACGAGGCGCGGGTACGGGCACTGGTCGACGAGACCGAGCGCCGGCACGGCCCGATCGACCTGTTCTGCGCCAACGCCGGGGTGGCCACCGGCGGGGGAGTGGACGCGCCCGACGCCGACTGGGAGCGCGCCTGGCGGGTCAACGTCCTGGGGCACGTGCACAGCGCACGCGCCGCGCTGCCGGCGATGCTCCGCCGCGGCCAGGGCTACCTCCTCTTCACCTGCTCGGCGGCGGGTGTGCTGACCGCGGTGGGCGACGCCCCCTACACGGCGACGAAGCACGCGGCGGTCGGCCTCGCCGAGTGGCTCGCCATCACCTACCGGGACGCAGGCGTCCGGGTCAGCGCGCTCTGCCCGCAGGGCGTGGACACCCGGATGCTCGCCGGCGGCCTGGCCGAGGGCCGCCTGGGCGCCCGCGTGATCGCCGCCTCCGGCGCGATCCTCAGCCCCGACCAGGTGGCCGGCGCCGCCATCGCCGGGCTGGCCGAGGAAAGGTTCCTCATCCTGCCGCACCCGGAGGTCGCCAACTACGCCCGCCGCCGCGCCGAGGACCCCGACGGCTGGCAGGCCGGCCTGCGCAAACTCGTCCGCAAGCTGCGCGCCGCCGATCAGTAGGAGCCGCTCCCGCCGCCGTGGTCGGCGGCGTCGCCGTACACGCTGTTCTCCAGGATCGCCGCGGAGTAGCGGTCGCCGGGGGCGGCGCCCCGCTCGACGGTGTCCCGGTGCGGCCGGGGACCCGCACGGCGCAGGCCGTGCGCGGCCTTCCGGGCCGCCGCCAACCGCTCCGCCCGGGTCGGCTCGCGCCGGGACCGCGCGCGCCACCGCCAACCGGCGGTGACCGCCAGCCCGACGCCTACCAGGGACAGCGCCACCCACATCCCGACGGCCATGCCTTCACGCTAAGCGCCCGGCACCAGCCCGCCGGCCCTCGCGTTCGCCGCCCACGGGGATCTCGCGGTCAGCGACGCCAGCGCAGGGGGCCGGGATGGACGGTCCACAGGAGGCGGCGCCAGCGGCGGCGCGCGGCGCGGAGGGCGGCCACGTACGCCGTGGCGACCGCCGCCGCCCGATCGGCCTGGGCGGGGGTGGCGGTGCCGGGAGCGAAGGCCACCTGGTTGAGCAGGCCGGCCAGTTCGCCCACCCCGCCGCCCGGCAGGTCGGCGCCCACCGCGCCCGGCAGGTCTGCGTCCGTCGCGCCGGCCGGCGCCGGCCAGGGCGCGCGCGGTGACCGGGTCTGGGCCGGCGAGCCGTGCGGCGGTGGGGCGGGGTCCGGCCGCGTCCCGGCGGCGCGGGCCTCGGCGAGGGTGCGGTGAGCCCGCTCGGCGACCTCCGCGGCGGACAGGTCGGCGCCGACCGGATGGCCGGCCAGCCGCAGCGCGTCGGTCACCTCCCGCCAGGCGCCCGCGATCCGGCGGCCCGGGTCGCCCTGCGCCAGCCGGCCCCGGGTCAGGTTGCGGCGCAGCGTGGCCAGGGTCAGCAGCAGCGCCCCGAACAGCAGCACCAGGCCGCCGACGCTGCCGCCGACCAGCACCGGCGTGCCCGGTCCGGCCTTCCCGCCAGGCCGGTCGGGGGCCGCCGCCGCGGGCGGCGTCGGCGTCGGTTCCCCGGTCGGCGCGGGGACCTCCGACGGGGGCGGGTCCTCCGGCTTCGGCCGGAAGTCCTCCTCCACCGGGCGCGGTTCCTCGTCCGGGCGCGGCATCGGGTCGAACGGCACCCACCCGACGCCCTCGAACAGCACCTCCGGCCAGGCGTACGCGTCCGCCGCCCGGACCGGGCCGTCGGCCTTCGGCTCGAAGCCGACCACCACCCGGGTGGGCAGGCCGGCCAGCCGGCCCAGCACCGCGAACGACGCCGCGAACTGCTCGGACGTGCCGCGCTGCCCGCCGCCGTTGCGCGGGCCAAAGAGGAAGAACGCCAGGTTCGGGTACGCGTGCCCGCTCGGCGCGTCCGCGGTCACCCGGTAGTGCTCGGCCAGGAAGTCCGCGATCGCGGTGGCCCGGGCGTACGGGGCGCCGTTCTCCTCGGCGAGCTGGGTGGCCAGCCGGCGCATCTGCTCCGGGGCCCCGTCGGCGACCCGCAGCACCCGGGCCACCGCGTCGCCGGCCGGCACGTTCGCCGTGCCGACCAGGTTCAGGTCCGGGCGTTCCCGCACCGAGTCGACCGTGTACCGCAGCCCCTGGGCCAGCCCCTCCGGGCGGATCAGTGTGCCGGTCGCCGGGTCGTACGCCACCCGTGCGCCGGTCACCTCGCGCGGGGTCGGCACGGCGGGCAGCAGCTTCCCGGTCAGGTCGGCCACGGTGACCTCCTGGCGTACCGGCTCGGTGTCGGTGCCGGCCGCCGGCTCGGTGGCCGGCAGGATCCGCCCGGCGTTGCGGTAGGTCGCGCCCACCCGCCAGGTCACCCCGTCGTAGTCGCTGAGCACCGCCAGCCGGATCCGCGGCGGCCCGGCGTCCGTCGCGCCCGCCTCGGTGCGCACGTCGAGCAGCTTCTGGTCGGGGTTCAGCGCCCACCCGGAGATCCGGATCAGCGGGTTCTCGTCCAGCGACTCCACCTGCGGCGGCTCGACGTAGCGGCGCGGGTCGACCGGCCGGTCGTCCACCCGGCCGGCCACCACCGGGGCGACCAGCGCGGCGAGGGCCACCACCACGGCCACCCCGGCCGCGCTCGCCGCGAGCAGCCGCAGCCGCACGGCCGTGCGTACGGCGGGCGCCAGGCCGGCCGCCGGGTCCGCGCCGGTCGGGTCGGCCCGCCCGCCGGGCACCGCCAGGCCGACGGCGGCGACCGCCGCGAACAGCACCGTCGGCCCGACCGCCGGGCCCGCGTTCGGCCCGACCACGTACAGCGCGCCGGCGTAGAGCAGCACCGGCGGCAGGTAGCCGAGCAGCACCCGGCCGGCCCGCAGCGCCACCTCGGCGGCGGCCAGCCCGGCCAGCCAGGCGGCCACCACCGGGACCAGCACGGTGTCCGGGGCCGGCTCCACCGGGATCATCGCGGTGAGCAGCCGGGGGATGGCGTTGCGCGCGGCGTCCGCCGCCACCTCGCCGAGGCCGCCGGGCAGCGCCGCGTGGGCGGCCGCCAGCCGCAGCGACAGCAGCGCCCAGCCGGCCAGGGCGGCCACCGACAGCGGCGCCACCAGCCAGGACGGCAGCCGCCGGGCGGCCACGCTCACCAGCACCGAGCCGACCGCCGCGCCGGCCGTCAGGCGGGTCAGCAGCGGGTCCGCGTAGACCCGGCCGAGCACCACACCGGAAAGGGCGATCATGACGATCAGCGCCAGCGGCACCGGCACGGCCCGCAGCACCCGCGCCACCGGACCCGGACCGCCACCGGCCGGCCCGCCCGGCGCGTCGACCGGGCGCGGCGGGGTCACGGTCACCACCGGCGGATCCCGTCCCACTCGGCGGCGAACTCGGCGCCGTCGGCCGCGTCCACCACCACCAGGCCCGCCGCGCCGGCCGCCGTCGGCTCCGCCGCCCCGAACAGCCCGACCACCACCGACGGGTACGCGCGGCGCAGCGCGCCGACGTGCCCCAGGTCGCCGCGGGCGCCCGGCCCGGTGAGGAAGACCAGCGTGTCGCCGAGCCGGTCCTGCCGCAGCCGGCCCAGCGCGGTGCGCAGCACGTCCTCCCCGCCGTCGGCCAGCTCCGCCGCGGCGAGCCGGTCCAGCGGGCCGCGCGGCGCCTCCAGTCCGGCGTGTCCGCCGCGCGGCGGCCCGGAGCCGTCGCGCGAGGCCTCGGGCTCGGCGCGTCCGCCGCGGCGCGGCGACCGGGAGCGGTCGGTGCGTCCGGCCGGCTCGTCGGCGGCGGGCGCGACCAGCAGCAGGCTCACCGGCAGGTCCTCCCGCGTCGCGGCGGCCACCACCGACGCCGCCGCCTCGCACGCCGACTCGAACGACTCGGCCACCCCGGCGTCCCGGGCCGGGTGGGCGACCGCCCGGTTGTCCAGCACCACCACGAGGCGGGGCAGGCTGGTGTCCACGTTCTCCCGCACCATCAGCTCGCCCACCTTGGCGCTGGTCCGCCAGTGCACCCGGCGCAGCTCGTCACCGACCACGTACTCCCGCAGCGAGTCGAACGTGATCGAGCCGTGCGGCACGCTGTCGGTGCGCCCGTCCAGGCTGCGGCCGGCCCCGGTCGGCACCGCCGACAGCGGATGGATGCGCGGATGCACCCAGACCGGCACCGGATCCCCGTACGCGCGGGCCAGCGCCACCAGCCCGAGCGGGTCCCGGCGGGTCACCCGCAGCGGCCCGACCGGCACCACCCCCCGGCGGTGGGTCGGCACCGGGTAGCGCACCTCGGTGTCCCGACCCGGACGCAGCCGCAGCAGCGGCACCGGCACCAGCCGGCCGCCGCACCGGTCCTCGGCCACCAGGTTCGCCGCCCGCAGCCGGCCCGTGTTGCGCACGGTCAGCACCATGGCCGCCGGCTCACCCCGGGCCACCCGGTCCGGGTCGGCCACCCGCTCGACGGTCAGGCGCGGGCGCCAGGCGGCCGTCACCAGGGCATACCCGACCGCGACACCGGCCGCCGCGCCGAGCACGGTCAGCTCCGGGTACGCGTACCGGAAGCCGACCCCCAGCAGCACGACGGCGGCGACGAGCAGCCCGACACCCCGGGCGGTGATCCCCACCGATCAGCCGTGGACCGGGGCGGGCTGGCCCGACGGCAGCGGCACCGGCACCGAGGCGACCGCCTGGCGCAGCACGTCAGCGGGGGTCACCCCGCGCACCTGCGCGTCCGGGGTGAGCAGCAGCCGGTGCGCGAATACCGGCTCGACGAGGGTCTTCAGGTCCTCCGGCATGATCCAGCCCCGCCCGTCGATCAGCGCGTACGCGCACGCCGCCCGGGTCAGCGCGATCACGCCCCGGGGGCTGACCCCGACCCGCACCTGCGGGTGGGTGCGGGTCGCCGCGGCCAGCCGCACCGCGTACGCGTAGAGCGGCTCGGCGATGTGCACCCGCCGGGCCATCTTCACCATCTCCCCGACGGTGGCCGTGTCGGTGACCGCCGTCAGCGAGTCGGGGGAGCGCAGGGTGGCGCCGCGCAGCACCTCCACCTCGACCGCCTCGTCCGGGTAGCCGACGGACAGCTTCACCAGGAACCGGTCAAGCTGGGCCTCGGGCAGCCGGTAGGTGCCGTCCATCTCCACCGGGTTCTGCGTGGCCACCATGAGGAACGGCTGCGGCACCGGGTGGCGTACGCCGTCCACGGTGACCGTGCGCTCCTCCAGCACCTCCAGCAGCGCCGACTGGGTCTTCGGCGACGCCCGGTTGATCTCGTCGGCGATCACGATGTTGGCGAAGACCGGCCCCGGGTGGAACTCGAAGCCCCGGCTGGCCTGGTTGAAGATCGTCACACCGGACACGTCCGAGGGGAGCAGGTCCGGGGTGAACTGGATGCGCCGCCACTGGCCCTTGACGGTCGCCGCGACCGCCCGGGCCAGGGTGGTCTTGCCCACCCCGGGCACGTCCTCCAGCAGCACGTGCCCCTGGGCGAAGAGGGCGGTCAGCGCCAGCCGGACCACCTGCGGCTTGCCCAGCACGACCGCGTTGACGTTCTCGGCCAGCCGGGCGGCCAGGGCGGCGAAGCCCTGCACCTCCGGCTGGGTGAGCGGTTCGTGGGTGTTCACGTGCGTGGTGCTCCTCGGTGCGGCGCGGTCAGCAGGTGGGCAGGAGGTTGATGTTGTCGCCACCCTCCAGGTTCAGCCAGGCCCACGGGATGTAGTTCCTGCCCGAGTACTCGACCTGCACCCACCAGGTGCTCTGCTTCTGGTTGTTGTAGATCCAGGCGTCGACGTTCTCACCCTGCTTCTTGCAGTACGCCTTCAACCGGGTGCCGGGCTTCGCCCACCCGACCTGCTTGCTGTTGAGCTGCTCCGCCACCGAGAAGATCTCGTTGCCGTTGCGGCCGTCCACCTCGGCGTTGCAGTACGTGCGCTGGTCGCCGTCCGGACCGTTGTTGCAGGTCGCGATCCCGTAGAGCGCGTCGGTGCTCTGCGCCCGGCTGCCGGTGCCCTTGCCGGCCGCGTTGGACGCGGTCACCGTCACCGTGTAGGCGGTGCCCGGCGTCAGGCCGGTCACCCGCAGGCTGGAGCAGCTCCCGCTGGCCGTCTTGCCGCCGGTGGCCGCCGAGCAGGTCGCCCGCCCACCGCCCGCGTCGACGGTGAAGTTCACCGTCACCGAGGTGGCGTCGGCCGACGAGCCGGTCATCGTGACCCGGGGCGCGGCCACCGTGCGGGCCGTCGTGCTGGCCTCCGGGCCCGGGCCCGCCTCGTTGACCGCCTTCACCGTGACCGTGACGTTCTGTCCGTCGCCGAGCCCGCCGATCGTGGTCCGCACGTCGGTCACCTCGGTGGTCTTCCCGGCGGCCTCCACCACGTACTTCGTCACCGGGCGGCCGTTCTCCACCGCCGGCGCCCACTGCACCGCGATGGTGCCCGGCTGGTCGGCCACCGTGGACGCCTGCAGCTCGGTCGGCGCCTTCGGCACGGTGAACGGCACCACCGTGTTGCTCACCGGCGACGCCTTGGACCCGGCGCCCCTGTCGCTCACCGCGATCACGGTGAAGGCGTACTGCGTGCCGTACTCCAGCTGACCGGCCGGGACGACCAGCTCGGTCTTGGGCGACTCGCCGGCCGGGGCGGTCGCGCCGGCCGAGCTGGCGGTCACCGCGTACTTCGTGACCGTGTTGCCCTGGCCGTTGGCCGCCGGCCACCTCACCAGCACCGTGCCGTCCGTTCGGGCCTCGGCCGTGACGCTGGCCGGCGGGTCCGGCACGGCGGCGGTCGGCGTGACCGGGTTGCTCTTCCGAGCCGGCCCGTCGCCCTTCGCGTTCACCGCGTGCACCGAGAACGTGTACGTCTCGCCGTTGGTCAGCCCGGTGATCTCCAGGGCACGCTGGTTCGCACCGACCTCGTGGCGCTGGCCGGCGCCCTCCACCACGTACCGGGTGATCTCGGCCCCGTTGGACGCGGCCGGCTGCCAGCTCACCCGCGCCGACGCGTTCCCCGCGGCGGCGGTCACCGCGCGCGGCGCCCCCGGCTTGCCCACCTTGGGCTTCTTCGGCGGGGGCGGCGGCGGGGGCGCCGGCGGCGGATCGCCACCGAGCACGTCGTTGGCGTACTTGTTGACCTCACGCACCTGGTTCCGGTCGTCCACCACCTGCGCGGTCGACGAGTTCGGCGGGTTGATGAACAAGTGGTTCTCGCGGACCTCCAGCTCCATCGGCCCCGGCCGGCCCGAGCCCTTGATGGTGTCGACCAGCTGCCCGTTCGCGTCGAACGAGTAGACCGTGCCGGTGGTCTCGTCGGCGCAGTAGAACCGGCCCGCCCAGGCCACCGCCGGGCTCAGCTCCCCGCCCGCGCCGGGCACCGTGAACCGCTGCACCTCGGCGGCGTCGCGGACCACATGCACCTTCCGCTCCCCGCTCACCGTGACCGGCACCTGCGGGCCCGTCGTGCGCGTCGGCAGGCTGCCCGGGGCGGTCATCGTCAGGTTCGCCCGCTGCGTCTGCCCGGCCCGGACCGTGACCAGCGAGGCGGAGGTGCGGTCGAGCACCGCCACACCCTCGTCCAGCGTGGACACCACCAGCTCGTGGGCCGGCTCCGCCACCTCGTACGTCTCGACCCGCTTGGGGCTGAGCCCGGCGGGCGGCGCGGCGCCCGGGGTGGCGGGCAGCTCGGCGGCGGTGACCGCCGAGACGGTGCCCTCGCTCGGCACCGCGATCCACAGCTTGCCGACGCCGTCGAACGCGCCGCCGGTGATGCCCGGCGGGTACCGCACCGGCTCGCCCACCGGCGTCAGCGACCGCGGGTCGAGCTGCCGGACGATGCCCTGCACCGCGTCGACGACGAACGCCGCGTCCTCGTGCAGCGCGACGCTCACCCCGAGGCCCGGCGCGGTCGGCGTGGTCGCGGTGATCTGGAGGGTGGCCAGGTCCAGCGAGCTGACCTGGCCGGTGTTCAGGTCACGCAGGATCAGCAGCCGGTCGGTCTGCGCGACCTGCATCTGGTGCCGGCGCCCGCCAGGCACCTCCATCCGGGTGTCCACCCGGGCGGTCACCCCGTTGACCCGGGCCAGCTCGCTGCGGCTGGTGCTCCACAACCAGGACGACGCGTCGTAGTTGGCCACCGCGTTGTCGGCGGCACCCAGCCCGAGCACGGTCAACCCCATGGCGGCCAGCAGCGCCGCCACGGTGCCGATGGTCACCAGCCCGCCCCGCATCCGGGACCGGGGGCGGGCCGTCTCCGGCCCGGTGCTCGTGACGCTCTCGATGGTGGTCACTGGCGGATGCCTCCCCGCGTCGGTGGGGGAGGGCGGCACGCGCGGTCGACCCTCCCCAGAGCCGGGAGCCATCATAGGGGCCGGCCGGGGCCGGTGAAACCCGCACCGTCCCCCTGTGGACACCGAGCGTGTCGTGACCGCCGCTCAGTTGGGCGTCGTGCCGCCCTCCCGGTCGGTGCACACCTGACCCGAGGTGGCGTAGGTGTCGGTCGAGTAGACGGCCAGCACCGTGAAGCAGTAGTCCAGCTTCGGACTCAACCCGTTCACCGTGTAGCGGGTCTGCCCCGCGTCCACCGTGGCCATCACCCCCAACTTCTGCCCGGCCCGCCCGCCGGCCACCACGAACGGCACACCGCCGCCTGTCGGATCCGTCCAGGTCACCGTGATCGTCGTGGTGTCGTCCTGCAAGCGCAGCTCACCCGGCGGTGGACCGCTCACCTTCGGCTTCGCCGCCGTCGGTGCCGGCGCGGGCGGCAGCGCCGGGTCACGGTTGAGCAGCACCGCGCCCACGCCCACGGCGGCCGCCACCACGACCACCACGATGCCCGCCACCAGGGCCACCACCGTCCGGTTGCGGCCGCGCGCCTCCGGCTCCTCCGCCACCGGGTACGCGGCCGGCTGGTGGAACGCCGGCGGCACCGCCGGCCAGGCGCCCTGGCTCGGGTACGGCTCCGGAGCCGGCTGCTGCGACTCGGGAAAGTCCAGCAACCCGTCGTAGACCGGCAGCGGTGCGGGTGCCCCGTCCCCGCTCTCCGGCGCGAGATCCGGATCCACCGTGCCGGGCTCGTCCACAGCCGGCTCGGGACGAGGGTCGTCGGACCGGTCGAGAGCCTGCGGCGGGGCGGCGCTGCTCCACGGTGGCGCGGTCATGCTCCACGGCGGCACGGGCGAGGCGCTGACCGGTGCCGCGGCGGGTGGCCCGCTGACCGGCGGCGGATAGCCGGGCGGGCCACTGACCGGGTAACCGGGCGGTGGTGGCGCGCTTCCCGGCGGGCCGCTGGCGGGTGCGCTGAGCGGCGGACCGCTGGCGGCCGGACCGTTGAAGGGCGGGCCGCTGGCGGGTGGACCGTTGAAGGGCGGGCTGCTGGCGGGTGGACCGTTGAAGGGCGGGCCGCTGGCGGGTGGTGCGATGAAGGGCGGGCCGCTGGGGGATGGTGCGCTGAACGGCGGGCTGCTGGCGGGTGGACCGTTGAAGGGCGGGCCGCTGCCGGGTGGTGCGCTGAACGGCGGGTTGCCGCCCGGCGGGGTGGCGAAGGGCGTACCCGGTCCGCCGACGGCCGGGGGAGCGCTGACCGGCGGGGGCGGGGGCGGCACGGCGCTTCCCTGGAGCGGCGACGCGGAACCATCGCCGGGCGCCGGAAGGGGCGCACGGCTGGTCGGCGGTCCGCTGACGGGTTGCGGTGCGAGGGGCACGCCGCTGACCGGCGACATCGCCGCTCGTTCGTCGACGGATGGCCCGGCGAGCGCCGCCCCGGCGGTGGGTGGCTGGGCCGGCGGACCGCTCACCGGGGACGCGGTCACGGGAGCGGCGGGTGGCGGGGCTGGCGCAGCCACCGGAGGCGCGCTCACGGGCGAGTTGCCTGCCGAGGGGGCACTGACGGGCGAGTGGGCCGCCGGGGGAGCGCTGGGGGGCAAGTTGCCCGCCGGGGGCGCGCTGACGGGCGGGCTGCTCACCGGAGCGCTCGCACCGGGAGGCGAGGCGGCGGTCCGCTCGGCCTCCTCCCGGAGCAGCGGGCCGATCTGCTGGACCTGGATGGTCGGCTTGTCCCACCCGGGCGCCGGTGCCGCGGGCATGCCGGTGCGGTCGTCCCCGCCGGGCTCGCTTCCCCTGGCGGCCGGCTGGCCGGGCGTCTGATGTGGCGGGACAGCCGCCGCCGGCGGGGTCGAGGTGGGTGCCGGGTCCGGCGCGGTGGGTGCCGGTGGGGCGGAAACCGGGATGGGCGGAGGCGGAGGAAGCAGACCCGACGCGGGCGGGGCGGAGGTCGGAGCCGGAATCCGCGGAGCCGGCGGAACTGCCCCGGCGGGCGGAACCGACGGTCCGGGCACGCCGGAGACCGGCGCGACCGGCGCCGGGCCGGGCGCCGGCGGGGTCGAGACGGGTCGGGCCGGCAGCGGAATCACCGGCGCCGGTGGCAGCGGGACTGACGCCGGGACGGCCTGTGGTGCGGCCGCGACCGGCGGCGTGGGCGGCGCCGGCGCGACCGGGGGCACCGGGCCGTACGTGGAGGCCGACGGCAACCCGGGCGGCGCCGGACGCGGTGCGACCGGCGGGATCTGCGCGGGCGGCGCCGAGACCGGCGGGATGGGTGGTGCCGGGCTGGGCGTGTGTGGGGCGGGCGGAACCGGCCCGGGCGCCGGCGGGACGGGCGGTGCGGAGCTGGGTGCGTGCGGCCCGGTGCTGGGCGCGTGCGGCGCCAGGTGCGCGGCGGGCGGCCCCGACACCGGCGGGGCGGGCGGTGCCGAGGTGGGCGCGTGCGGCGTGACGTGCGGGGCGGCCGGAAGCGGATCCGGCGCCGGCGGGGCGGAGACCGGCGGCGGGACGACCGGGGGCCGGGGCACCACCGGGGTGACCCCGGGGGCCGGCGGCACGGCAGCGACCGGCGCCGGCGGGACGGCCGGGGCCGGACCGGTGACGGGTGGTGCGGGGAACCGCGCCGTCGCCTCCGTGGCCACCCAGCCACTCGACGCGCCGCCGGCAGGCCCTCCGGGCCCGGAGGTCGGGATCGGGGGAGCGGACATCGGCGCGGGAATGACCGGGGGTGGCGGCAGCGGGGTCGAGGCGGCCGCGGTGCCGGGCGGCGTGGGCGGGATCGGCGGCGGTGGCGGTAGGTGCGTCGCCGGACCGGGGGCGGGGGGTGCCCACGGGGCCGGCCCGGCCGGGCCCGGCTGCGGCGCCCATTCGGCGCCAGGCACCGGCGGGACGGGACCGGGCACGGCAGGAGCGCCGGGCCGGGGCGGGGCGGACTGCGGCGGGTACGGCCGGGGCATGGCCGGCAGCGACATGGTCGGCCCGGACAGCGCCCCCGGATCGGGTTGCGGGCCGGCAGCGGCGGCGGAGCCGCCGGGAGGCGGGCCGGGCGGGACGGGAGCGGCGGCGGAGCCGGCGAGGTACTGGTGGGCTGCGCGTACCGCGGGGTGGTCCGGACCGAGCACGGCGGGCCCGGCGGTGGCCACGCGGGTGTAGTTGCGGCGGGCCTCGTGCCGGTTGCCGAGTTCCTCCGCCACCCCGGCGAGGTCGAAGCTGAGCGCGAGCATCAGCGGGTCGGCGTCGCCGCGGCGGCGCTCACCGGCCGCGTACGCCTCCTCGAGCACCCGCCGGGCGGCGGCGGGATCGTCGGCCTCGCGGTGCAGGCGGGCGAGCAGGTGGCCGGTGGCCAGTACGTCGGGGTGGTCCTCCCCGTACGCCGGTCGGGCCGCCGCGATCGCGTCGGCGAGCAGGCGGCGGGCGGTCGCCAGGTCACCCGCGGAGCGCAACGCGAGGGCCTGGTGTTGAGCGGCGGTCAGCGGGGAGGGGTGGGACACGTGAGCAATGCTGCCCGGAATCGGCGGTTCCTCGCTACCCGGCCCCTGGGATCGGTCCCGGGAAGCGGTGCCGAGGGCCCGTGGTGGCGCCTTGACCTGGGGAAACCCCGGGGCGCGGCGGCGATGTGCATGATCCACCCGGGCCGTGTACAGTAATGCCCCGTGCGGCCCACCGGGGCGGCCGAACCGGTGAGCAGATCACCTCGGCCGACAGGGTAGGCTGGACGTGCAGGTCCGGGTGGCGGAATGGCAGACGCGCTAGCTTGAGGTGCTAGTGCCCGTATAGGGCGTGGGGGTTCAAGTCCCCCCTCGGACACCAAACGAAGTGCTCACGTAGAAGGCCGTTGACCTGGCATTACACAGGTCAGCGGCCTTGATCGTCTCGGGCTGTTGGAGCCGAGCAGTGCGAAGTTGCTGCCACTCGGGCACAGTCCGCCTCGAAGCCGAAGGCCTCGTCGAGCGCGTCGGAGCACAGGACGGACGAGCTGTCTCCGTTGTCCTGACCCAACATGGTCGGCGGACGGCCGTACGGATACTGCACACGCGCGAGAAGTCACTGTCCGCGTTGTCCCCGGAGGAGATCGACAATCTCGCGGCGACGCTGGACACGATGTTGACCACGGCAACCCTCGCCAGAGCTGAGGAACGCTCCGCCCGCACCAGCGACCGTCCGCAGCCTTGGTTGTCCGTCAGAAGGAGCGGCTCGACGGCGGCCCGCAACCCTACCTCCGGACGCTGCGCGCCTTGCGTCAGGCACTGCGCGACCTGGAGACCATCGTCGGCGGGCACGGACCGATGGGTGACGCGGCCGCCGCCGTGGACGCGCTCACCGCGTACCTGGAGCGGGTCGCCGCCGCCGTCCAACAAGGACGATCGCTGGCGGGAACCATGGGCGACTGCACCGACCCCTGGGCGCAGGCGCTGGATCCGGCTCTGGTGCGGGCGCTGTCGGCGTACCAGCTTCCGGCCGAAACCGCGCAGGCCGGGATGTGGACGCTGTGCCAGAACCTGCATCGGCTCACCATCCTCGCCACCTGTCGGCTGTACCGCGCCTCACCGAGCTGAGGCTCGTACACCGCCGGCGGCATCGGGGGCCTTTCCCGCCAGGCCCACCGATGCCGCCACCGGCGTCGCCGAACTGCGTCAGCCTCGTCGGCGTGTGCTTCGGCCGGCAGTCATGACACCTGGAGGCCCTGACGCCAGGACGGGTGCGCCGGCCGCCAGCCCAGCTCGCGCTTGGCCTTGGCGTTCGACGCTCCGCGAAGGTCATCAGCACGACGCCCGGCTCCCCGGCGGCCAGCCGCCCGACGAACCGCGGCACCCGCATGGGCTTCCGGGCGCCGAGCTTGCGGGCCAGTTCCGGCAGCCACTCGGCGACCGGGGCGGGCTCGTCGTCGACGATGTTGTAGACACCGGGCGCGCCCCTGTCGACCGCCGCGACCGTCGCCTCCGCCGCGTCGGCGACGTGGACGAACGACCATACGCCGCCGCCGTCGCCGACGATCGGAAACTTGCCCTTGCGGATCGCCTCGAGCTGCGCGGAACCCGGCGCCATCGAGGTGTCCGGTCCGTAGAACGCGCCGTAGCGAAGCACGATCCCCTCGGTCCAATCGGCGCCCAGCACGGCGCTCTCCAGGTGCCGGATCGCGGCGATCATCGGGGCCATCTGGCTGACCGGCGACGGGTCGAGCGGGTCCTGCTCGGTCTTCACCGGCCCACCCGTCCGCGCGTAGGTGAATGCGCCGTTGCTCTGCGCCACGAACCGCCGCACTCCCACCGCGCGCCCCGCCGCCAGGAGGTTGTCGGTGCCCTCAATGCGCAGCCGGTCGGTGGCGGCGAAGCTGCGCTCGAAGTGGCGTGTGTCGATGTGCCCGATGGCGGTCAGCTGGTGGATGATCACGTCGGGTTTCGCCTCGCGCACGGCGGACTCGACCTGACCGCGGTCGAGCGCATCCGCAATGGCCGGCACCGCGCCGAGTTGGGACAGGGCGGCCTTGTTCGACTCGTTGCGCGTCATGGCGAAGACCTCGTGCCCGGCGCCCACCAGGCGCGGTACGAGCTGCCTGCCCATCGCTCCGGTCGCTCCTGCTACCAGCACTCTCATGGTCGTCTCCTGATTCTCCTGTTCCCACCTTCGGGCATGTCCGCCCGGGCCGCCCGGCGCTGCGCGCCTTGCGAGCGGAGCCGCGAGCGGGCTCACGGCGACAGCCCTCTGACTGCCGTCATGTGCACTCGTTGCACTTACGTGCAACTAATGCATGACGGTATACTCGGCTTCGATCGCCGTCAAGGCGGTCGTGAACACAGGCTCCAGGGAGGGACGGCATCGCCGATGACGACGGAAAGACCGGTCCGCAGCGGTGGTCGGGAGGCGCAGCGGCGCCGTACCCGCAAGGCGATCATCGATGCGGCCGTACGCCTCAGCACGCTCGGATCGACGCCGTCCGTCGACGAGATCGCGGCTGCCGCCGACGTGTCGCGGCGCACCATCTACATGTACTTCCCGGCCCTGGACGAGCTGCTCGTCGACGCGACGGCCGGCGCGCTCAATGAGCCGCCGGTGGAGGCCGCGCTGTCCGATCCCGCGCTCGCCGACGACGCGGCAGGGCGGGTCGACGCCCTCATCCAGACGTTGCTGAACTACTCGCCGCAATCGCTACCCCTGGGGCGCCGCATGATCCGCCTGACCGTCGACCGACCCGCCGACGGCGCCGCCGAGGCGATCGGCCCCCGACGCAGCCAGCGGCGGCTCGAGTGGCTGGACAAGGCCTGCGAGCCGCTGCGCGAGAGTCTGGGCGAGCCGGCCTACCAACGCCTCATCTCCGCGCTGACCATGGTGGTCGGTTGGGAGGCGCAGATAGCCCTGCGTGACGTCCGCGGACTCGACCCCGAGGCTGAGCGGGAGGCCATGACATGGGCCGCCCGGGCCCTCGTGGAGGCCGCCATCAGGGAGCGCGACCAGAAGGCGTAGCGCCTTTCTGGCAGCGGGCGAGCGCCTGGCCGGGGTCAGATCTTGCTTGACTGGTCATTGCCCGTTCGCCCGCCTTCCGTGCGTAAGGGTGCGAGCCGCGCCGCCGGCCGCATCCGCTGTCGTCCCTCGTGCAGTCGAGGACCGGCCCGCGATAATGCGGGCCACGGCGAGGCGAACGCCATGTGCGGGCATTGAATAGGATCACGGGCCATGCGCAAAAGATCGATCATGGCGCTCGGTGGACTTGCGCCACTCGGCCTGGTTGCCGCGGGATGCGTCGGCGACGGCGCCGCGTCCGACACGCACAAGGCCGGGGCCCCCGCGGCGGCGAGTCCTGCACGCTCTCCCATGAGCTCGGCCAGCCGGACATGACACCGTCTGTCGAGCCCGGTTCGTCACCGGCCGCGAACGCATCCCTGTCCGGCGACCCGGCCTACGAACCACGCCGCAAGACGCTGCAGTCGGCGCAAGCGCCCGGCAAGACCACCGTGAGCTGCCCGAAGAACATCGTCGGCGCCAAGGGCGCCGCCACCACGTGCGCGACTGCCTCCGAAGGCCTCACGATCCCGTGGAAGGTGACCCTCGGAGACCAGGCCGTCCGCGACCGAAGGCGTTTCGCGCGCGTACCGACCCGCCGTTGTGGGTCGCCTCAGTCCATCGAGAGAGTGCCTCGTGCCTGATTCCCCTCTGATCCGAAGTCTGCGGGCAGCGGTCGGGTCCGCGCCCGACGACGTGCCGTTGCGATTGCATCTGGCCGAACTCTTGCTGGGATCCGGCGAGCACGAAGCCGCGGTGACCGAGATCGCGGCCGCGCTGCAGCGGGCGCCGGCGGACGCCGACGCCCGCCGGCTGATGGCCCGCGCGATGGGCGTGAGCTCCGAAGCGCAGGCCGCGCCGCCCGGCGCTGCCGCCGGCGAGCCCGGCGCTGCCGGGCCGGCATTCGACTGGCGGGCGGCGGAACAGCAGGTCAGCGATCTGGTGCCGCCCCGATTCGTGGAGCCGCCGCTGGCCGCCGACGGATCGGGAGACCCGGGCGACGCCGATGCGTGGGAGGTGAACGAGCCCGGCGCGGTGCGCCTCGCGGACGTCGGTGGCATGCGGGAGGTCAAGGAGCGGCTGGAGGCCGCCTTCCTGGCGCCGATGCGCAATCCCGAGCTGCGCCGCCTGTACGGCAAGAGCCTGCGAGGCGGACTGCTGCTGTACGGCCCACCCGGATGTGGCAAGACCTTCATCGCCCGGGCCGTCGCCGGTGAGCTCGGGGCGAGCTTCCTTTCGGTCTCGATCAATGACGTCCTGGACATGTGGATCGGCAACTCCGAACGGAACATGCACGAAGTGTTCGCCGCGGCCCGCCGGCGGGCGCCCTGCGTGGTGTTCCTCGACGAGCTCGACGCGCTCGGCGGCAAGCGCAGCCGGACGGGCAACAGCGGCATGCGCAACACCGTCAACCAGCTTCTCACCGAGCTCGACGGGGTTGACGCGCCCGCCAACGAGGGTGTGTTCGTGCTGGCCGCCACCAACGTGCCCTGGGATGTCGACGTGGCACTGCGCCGCCCGGGACGCCTGGATCGCACCATCCTGGTGCTGCCGCCGGACACCGAGGCGCGCGAGGCGATCCTGCGCTACCACCTGCGGGACCGGCCGATCGAGAGAATCGACGTGGCCAAGCTGGCCAAGGTCACCGAGGGTCTGTCCGGCGCCGACCTGGCCCACCTGTGCGAAAGCGCGGCCGAGTCGGCCCTGCTCGACTCGGCGCGCACCGGCACGGTCCGCATGATCGGGATGTCCGACCTGCTCGCCGCGGCGAAGGCCATCACGCCCTCGACGCAGCCCTGGTTCGCCACGGCCCGGAACGTGGCGATGTACGCCAACGAGGCAGGCATGTACGACGACCTGCTCGCCTATCTGAAGAAGAGGCGCATGCTGTGAGCTGGCACGCGACGGTGGAACAGGCCGATTCGCTGATCGAGCTCGGCCGGTACGACGAGGCGACCGTGCTGCTGGCCCGGCGTCTGGCCGACGAGCCCGGCGACTCGCACGCCCTCTTCCAGCTGGCTCGATGCCACCGCGGCGCCGGTGACCACCGGCAGGCGCTGACCGCGCTCGAGCACGCCCTCGCCTGCGACCCGGAGAACCTGAACGCTCTGGTCATGCATGCCCGGGTGCTCCGCGGGGCCAGCCACCTGGACAAGGCGCAGCGGTGGAACCAGGCAGAGCAGTCCCTGCGTACGGCGTTGCGGCTCGCCCCGCACAACTGCGCCGTGCACGCGGCCCTGGGCGAACTTCTCGCCTATGTGCCCGCCCGCCGGGCCGAGGCGGTGCGGGAGGCTCGGGAGGCCATCCGGCTGGACCCGGAGAGCGTGCGCGGGTACGAGGCGTTGTGGCTGGCCACCGCATCCGACGACGTCGGCACCGCCCAATGGGCGCTGCACGAGGTGTTGCGCATCGACCCGGCCAACAAGCGAGCGCTGCTTCTGGTCACCGAGCAACGGGCGCACGGGCCCGGCGTCGGCGCGCAGCAGGCAACTCAGTTGTACGCCGACGCGCTCGCCGTCGCTCCTGACGTTCCGGGGCTGCGGCGCGGACTCGACCGGTCGACCTACCGCCTGCTGCGCGGGACTCGGTGGCTGGCCCTGATCTGCCTTGCGGCGGCAGCCGTCACGGTCGACCTCTTCGTCACCGACGGGCAACCGGCGCGCGAGTTGCCGGTGCCGCTGCTCAATCGACTGTGGACGCTGAGCGTGATGGCCGCCATCTGGGGGTTCGGCGCCTGGCGGCGTTACCGCCGGCTGCGTGCCGGTGTCCAGTTGAACGTGCGGTCGCTGGTACGGCGGCACACCTGGGCGCGGATCGTGCTGGCTCAGGCTGTCGTGGCGACGCTGTGCGCCCTGCTGATCTCGCAGGTTCCCTGGACGACGCGTACGCTGCCGCAGATATTGTTCTGGACCGGACTTACGCCCATCCTGGCCACCATCTGGCTCGACCGACGCCGCATGCCCGATCTGCCCGGCCCGCCGAAGGCGCAACCGGTATCCTGATCGCGTCCGTCGCATGATCGCGGATGTCGACGAATAGAACGCTCGAATGAGCGGCAAACCCGCCGCTGGCGCTCATGTCGACGCGCCGCCGCCGGGCAGGGTCACCGATCGCTCGCTCGATTCACCGCCGCCAGGTGGTACGCCGACAGCGCGCTGATCAGTGCGGGATCCAATGACTGCGTCCACGGATCGGTGCAGGCGCGTACGGTTTCCTCCAGCGAGCGTCCCTTCTGGACGTTGGCGGCCGATGTCCTGATACAGCCGCCCCAAATACACCGACAGCGCATCGATGGCGGTGCCCGCGTCGCACATCGGGCCGTGCTCGGGCACGATCGTGGCCAGATTGTGCAGCGCTTGACGCATGGCCCGCAGCGTCCGTAGACAGGGCCGCGGGCCGCCCTGCAGGAGCATGTGAGCGATACCCGCGTGGCACAGGAGGTCGCCCGTCCAGGCGGTCCTGGCCTCGGGCACGTGCACCACGGTGTCGCCGGGCCCGTTGCCCGGCCCGAAGTGCCACGGCTCGACGGCACGCCCGCCTAGATCGATCTCGGCTCGGCCGTCGAAGACGACGTCCGGGCGTCGCCAGTCCGTCACGGCGTCCAGCACCAAGATCCGATGCCTCGACCGGGAGCCTCGCCCCGGCGGATTCGGGATCGCCATCGCGCAGGCACCGGCTGCGCCGCCGCCCGCTGCCTGGCCGCCGTGCGGCACCACGCGGGTTCGGCTCGTACGGCATCACACCACCGAGCCCGCCCGCCGCGCCAGCCCTGGCATATCGCCCGACATCAGGATGCGGATGCGCTGCCGCCGGCTGGGCCGCTACGTCGTCGGGGACAGGCTGACGTCTCGCCTCAGCGCCTGCAACACTTCGAGCTCGCGGTCGATGTCGCGTCGAGCGGCCTCAAGCCTCTGGACCTCCTGGGCCAGGAGCATCTCCATGACCCCGGTGCGCTCCTCGGGGGGTGCCTCGAGACAGGGCAGCAGCTCACCGATGGTGGTGCTGCACAGCCCCGCGGCCAGGAGATGCTGAATCATGACGACGCGCTCGACCATGGCGGCCTCGAAGTCTCGCCATCCTCCCGGGGTGCGGGTGGACCGGATGAGGCCTTGCTCTTCGTAGTAGCGCAAGGATCGCGCACTGACGCCGGTGGCCTGCGCGAGTTCGCCGATGCGCACGATGCCTCCTGCCCTAGCTTCCCTGCGAAGGGTTGCACCTGACACTGGTGTGAAGTTCGACCCTGGTGGGGCCGCGCCACAGCGTATGCGGCCCCACGAGGAGGTCTCCATGATGCAGATTCATTTGTGGTCAGACTACGTATGCCCGTTCTGTCTGATTGCCGACGAGCTCATCAAGCGCGCCATCGCCGACCGGGCCGATGTCGAAGTCGTCCATCACGCGCACGAGCTCCGGCCCTATCCGACGCCCACGTTGCGACCTGAGGATGCATACCTGCCGGACATCTGGGCCCGGGCCGTCTACCCGATGGCGCAGCGCTACCACGTGCCCATGACGCTGCCGAGCATCTCACCGCAGCCCTACACCGCCACCGCCTTTCGAGGGGCTCAGTACGCCGCCGATCACGGCGCAGCCCACGCCTATCACCGGCGAGTGATGACGGCCTTCTTCCGGGAGAACCGCGACATCGGCGACCGGAACACCCTCGCCGACCTCGCTGTCGATGTCGGTCTGGACCGCGTCGGCTACCTCGATGCGCTGGACGACGACACCTATGCGCGCCGGCACCAGCAGGCTCTGGCCGAGTCCACGGCCATGCGGATCACGGTCGTGCCCACCATCGTCGTCGGGCGACGACGCATTGAGGGTGTGGCCACCGAAAGCGTGATCACCCGCGCCCTCGACGAAGAAGCCGTCAGGGGCGTGGCATGAGCGGCGACGACTCGCTTACCAGGCTGCTCACCGAGGCCGTGGCCCACTCCCGCCGCCACGTCGCGCAGGGCGGGCTCCCGTTCGTCGGCGTTGTCGTCACCACTCACGGAACCGTCTCTCCTCCTGGAGTCAACCAGGTGCGAAAGACCGGCGATCCGACCGCACACGCCGAGGTCGTCGCGATGCGTGCGATGACGGCCAGCCACGGCCCTGATGCTCTCCACGGCGCGACCCTGTTGGCCACCGGCGAACCCTGCACCTTCTGCTACCGGTTTGCCGCCGACCACGGCATCGCGCGCGTCATCTACGCGGTCGACCAGGACACCGCCGCAGCCTGGGGCTTCGACTACCGGGGCGGTCTCGACGTGCTGACCCCCGCCCAGAGAGCCCTGGTCGAACGGGCCGAGCACCGACCGGTGCCCCAGCGTCTCGAGCCGTTCGCCAGCTACCTGCAACTGCGCGGCATCCCCGTGCCGGGCACCGAAACCTCCATGCTCTGAAAGGACACCCATGCACTGGCTCTACCTCTCGATCGCGATCGTCTTCGAGATCGCTGTCGCGATCTGTGCAGGCAAAGCCCAAGGCTTCGCACACCGTGGCTGGACCATCGCCACGCTCCTCACCGGCGGGCTGGGCACCTACTTCCTCAGCCGGGCGCTGCTCACCTTCGACGTCGGGGTCGGCTATGCCGTGTGGACCTCGCTCGCCGGCATCGGCATCACCTTGCTCGGTGCGCTGCTCTTCGGACAGCGACTCACCTGGCGCAAAGCCATCGGCATCGCCCTCGTCATCGGCGGAGTCGCAGGTCTGCAGCTCACCGGCGCCGCCTGACCCGGCGACAGGACGCCACCCACCCCACCATGAAAGGAACGCCACATGACGACACCGCCGCACTCCTCGCGCGCCGCTTGGCTCACCCTGCTCCTGGCCGGAGCCTTCGAGGTCGGTTACGCACTGTCAGTCGGTGGCAGTCGCGGTTTCACCGTCTGGCACTGGTCACTCGTAGCCGTCGTGTTCTTCCTGCTCACCCTCTGGGCCCTCAGCCTCGCTCTGCGCAGCATCGAAGTCAGCATCGGCTACGCCGTGTGGGCAGGAATCGGCGCTGCCGGAGCCGCACTACTAGGCCCCGTGTTCTTCAACGAAACCCTCACCCCAGCCAAGGCCGGATGGCTCGCCCTCATCATTGCCGGCGCCGTCTGGCTCAAGCTCGCCGACCGCCCTGGCGAACGGACCAACTAGCTCCACCGGCCTACGGTCGCGTTCCCGCCTCGACCCAAGGGCATCGCATCGCGCGCCCACGGAGCTTGACCTCGAAGGGCCAACGGCCTTCCACCGCTGGCCCTTCGAGCCATCACCATGGCGTCCAGATCGGGCCGATGCAGGGCGACCTCGCCTGTCCCTGAGGGAACCGCAGGCAGGAAGCCCGCGAGACAGGCAGAACACCGTCCGCGCGCGGGCACCGTTTGGCCGCGCCGGGCAAGGGCTGCCGCTACTTGCAGCTCACCCGCGTGCACACTCGGAGAAACCACCGGTGCCGGTTGCTGGTCGAAGCCTGTTATAGGTCCTGTCGAATCGGTAGAGGTCGCCGCTTGTCGTGATCACCGACGTGCAGTCGAGCCAGGGGTCGCCGCGGCTGCCGGAGATGTTGAGGGCGTAGCCGGACTCGTGGGGCTGCGCCGCCGGGACATGCCGGTGGCGTAAACGCGATTAGGTCGAAGGCCGCGCGACACGACTCGGGCGGCCTTCGACCGGTTCGACAGCCTGCTTGCGGGCTGTTCCCTCCCCGCTCTCCGGCGGAGCAGGCCGACCGCCTCGGCGGCGAACCGTGACGCGGCGCGCCTGTCACCCCTGCTGAGACAGCTCCGGGCGAGCACGGTGAGGCCGGCCCCTCGACCTGAGCCACTCGTCGTCCATCTCGACCCTGAACCCGCTTCAGGTCGAAGGAGGCGCGGTCACCAATTGTGCGAACAGTTCAGCAACACCGTCGAGCAGTTCACGGTCGCCGGTGATGAGCAGGTCCAGTAGCAGGCCGCGGGCCACGGCGAGGCCGAGCCGGGCACGTTGACGGGCGTCGGCCGGCTCGAATCCGAGCTGGATGAACATTTCTTCGACAGGCCCGGCCCACGCAGCAATGACGGACGCGCGGAACGACTCCGTCCACGACCGCCCGTACAGCGCCTGCGAGTAGATCTCGAAGAAGAGCCGCTCCGCCGGCGCCAGTGCCGGATCAGCCAGCCGCCGCCAGAACCAACGGTTCACCTCGACCGGGTCGTCGACCTCGGTCGCGAACGAGGCGAGCGCGAGCCGTTGCTCGGCCTCGATGCGCCGGACGACCTCGGCGAGCAGGCCTTCCCGGCTGCCGAAGTGGTAGATCAGCATACGGTGGCTCGTGCCTGTGCCCGCTGCGATCTCGCGCAGGCTGAGCTGGCTGAACCCGCCCTGCTTCAGGAAATCTACGCACCGGTCGAGCAGCGCATCGCGGGCGTCACCGCCCACCGGTGGACGCCGTACCCTCGTCTGCTGGCGCCTGCGCCTCGGCGGCCGCCTTGGTCCCCGCCGCCTCCATCCGAACGTACCGCCGGGTCTTGCCGGTGATGAACAACCCGACCAGCCAGGCGAGGGCGCCACTCTGCCGGATGCCGAGGGTGATCGTGGTCGTCCCGTCCGGGTTCGCCCTCAGCCGGTGGTAACCGAGCGTGTGAACACCGGGGCTCTTCGCTTCCCACTCGAAGGATTCGCCTTCGCGGACGTCGCTGACCCGCCACACCCCCGGTGGCAGGCCCGGCTGTCGGATGCGGAAGCGGTTGCCCACCGCGAGCACGGGAGCATCGAGCGGCTCGACGGCTGTCATGGACTTCGTCCATTTCGGATACGCCGTCACGTTCGCCAGGGCCGCCCATGCGCGGTCCAGGCCGGCACTGGTCGTCGTGCTTTCTTCGTAATTCATGTACCAGATGGTACATGGTCGGGCGATGCCGTTACCAGGCCGCACGCCTCGCGGGCCGAAACGTTCGGCGCACCACCCGCACGGCACCCGTTTCGTCCGGGACGTCCTGGCCGCTGCCCGGCTCGGGCGCGCCGAGTCGGTGAGCTTCCCGGCGGTGTCTTGACACAGAGGGGAGCCAGATCCGGACGCCCGGGCGCCGCCGACCCGGTGGAAGATGGGTGCATGATCGGTAACCGGTGGGGCGTGACTAACAGTGAGATGTTGCGGTCCTATCCGTGCGACGACTTCGTCTCCTCACCCGCCCTGCAGGCGTGGCGGGGGGTTGGGGTTGAGGCGCCCGCCGAAGCGGTGTGGCCGTGGGTTGCCCAAGTGAGGCTTGCGCCGTACTCCTATGACTGGATCGACAACCTCGGCCACCGCTCGCCTCGACAGCTGGTGGGCCTACCCGAGCCTCAAGTCGGAGAAGCATTCACCACTGCTGGCGGACGGAAGCGGGGCAGGATCGTCTCGGTCGACCCCGGCAAACAGCTGACGGGCACCATCATGGGTGCCTACATGTCCTACGTCCTCGTGCCCGAGGAGCAGAACAAGACGCGTTTGCTGCTCAAGGTCGTCATGCAGACGACCCGCTGGGCCGCGCTCGGGCTGTCCGTCGGCGACCTGGTCATGGCTCGACGGCAGTTGCTGAACCTGAAGCAACTTGCCGAGCACCACCAGCGCATGGCCAGGGGCTGAAGACCAGGCGCGCGTTCATCGGCAAGTGGATGACCGGCACAAAAGCCGTCGCGGACGGCCGGCGTCACGGTCCGTATCCGGCATGCTTTAGGCCAGGGCCATCACCCACACCTGACTCACCCCCGCGAGGTGGCCGAGGATCTCGCTGACGGACTCTTGCGGGACGGAGGTGGTGGTCCGACCCGGCTGGGTCGCTGTGCGGAGAGCCCAGCCGGCGGTCGGGAGCACGGTCGGTAAGCCGGCACTACGCCCATGACCGGTCAGTCATGCCGCTCCACCTGGAGCACGAGCTTGCCGGTGGTAGCGCCGGATTCGATTCGGCGGTGCGCCTCAGCGGCCCGGTCCAGCGCCAGCACCTCCACCCCGACCCGTAGCCGACCGGTTGCCGCTGCCGTCACCGCGCGGCGCAGCACACGGCCCACCTCGGCGGGGAAGGCGGCGGAGAAGGCGGCCAGGTTGAAACCGGACACCGTCTTGTTCGTGAACCACAACCGGTTCGCCGGGATACCGACATCCTCGGCTCCGGACGCGTTCCCCATCACCACCAGGCGTCCCATCGGGGCCAGCCGGTCCAGGCTGGCGTGCCGAGCCGGGCCTCCGACCATGTCGACCACGACGTCGAACTCACCCGCCGTCGCGAGTTGGTCCCGCACGATCACTTCGTCATAGCCGAAGGCTTTGGCCGCCGGAATCTTGGCGTCGCTGCTGACCGTGCCGACGACCCGTCCGGCACCGAGCAGCCGGGCGGCCTGCCCGAGCTGACTGCCCACCCCACCCGCCGCGGCGTGAACCAGGACGGTCTCGCCCGGCTCGATGCGGGCCACCCGATCGAGCACCAGGAAGGCGGTGGTGCTGTTGGAAGGCAACGCGGCGGCCAGGGCCAGGTCGATCTCCAGGTCGTCGAGCGGGGCCACCAGGTCCGCCGATGTGGTCACCACCTCGGCATAACCGCCGCTGTCGACGATCGTCAGGGCGGCCACCCGCTGGCCCACCGACAGATCCTCGACGCCCGCGCCGAGGGCGCGGATCCGGCCGGAAACCTCGATGCCGGGCACGAACGGCAACGGTACGTCCACCACGCCCCGCCGGTAGAGGACCTCGGCGAAGTTGGCTCCCGCGTACGCCACGTCGATGGCCACCTGTCCCGGACCCGGCTGCGGGACGGGCACCTCGTCGAGGCGGAGGACCTCGGCCGAGCCGAACTCCGGGATGGTGACGGCTTTCATGAACGTCTCCTGGTTGGTCATGCGCCGATCGTGCGGCAACCGCGGGAGGCGAGACAGAGTCAGCTCATCCTGGGTGTGTCACCACCAGGCTGCGTTGGCGCATCAACTGTTCCAGCCGGGCGTCGGTGCCGGTGCCCGGGCGCGGGTTGTGCAGGATCAAATTGTGGTCCGGCAGCTGCGGGAGCGGCAGCAGTGTGGCGTCGAAGACCAGCGTCCCGGCGTCGGGATGGTCGACGGCCTTCACCGCGTTCGTGTGCTCACCCACGTCGTGGCGATCCCACAGCTCGGCGAACTCCGGACTCGCGGCGGCCAGTTCCGCGGCGATCCGATCGAACTCCGGGTCGTCCGGGTGGCGGGCGGCGTCGGCGCGGAAGCTGGCCGCCACGGCCGGTGCCGTCTCGGCCCAATGCTGGTGACGGATCCGGTAGCGGGCGTTGGTGAAGAACGAGATGAGGCAGTTGTGGTCGATGTCGCCGTAGCCGAACACCAACCGGGCCGAGTCGTTGACGGCCACGAAGTTCCAGTGCCGGTCGCGGATGTAGCCCGGCCGCGGTGCCCAGGCATCCAGCAGCCGTAGCAGTTCCGGCGAGGCCGGCAGCGAGGGCTCGGATCGCGCCTCCGGCGGGTTGAGGCCGGCCAGCCGGTAGAGGTGGGCACGCTCGACCGGGTCCAGGCGAAGCGTGCGGCCGACCGCGTCGAGGACGTCCTCGGACACCTTGATGTCGCGGCCCTGCTCCAGCCACGTGTACCAGGACACTCCCACGCCGGCCAGCACGGCGACCTCCTCGCGCCGCAGCCCGGGAGTCCGCCGGCGCCCGGCGTCGGGCAGGCCGACATCGCCCGGCGACAGACGGGCCCGCCGGCTCCGCAGAAACTCACGCAGCTCAGCCTGCCGCCGGTCACTCGAGGAAGGCGCGTTCGAACCGTTCACGTCGACCAGCCTATGAGGCGGACCCCTTCGACCGGCGCCCCGGCACCGGCCTCAGCAGGAGATCCCACACACGGTCCACCGCGGCGCCCACGTGATCTGAACCCCTGGTGTCGGCGGTGCCTGTGACATGAAGGGGTGCCATGAGCAGACGTTTCAGGAGCCGTTCGGCGGGTGTGCTGTGCAGACGTCAGCGATTGCGGCGGTGTCCCAGTAGAAAGGATGAACCTCGGTGATCCGCCCACCCTCAACGGTGATCGTCTGCAAGATCGGGAAATCGAGTTCGCGTCCGGTGGTTCGGGCGCGTGCGTGGACGTAGGTCAGTACGACGAGTGGACTGGTGGTGGCCAGAAAGTGCTGTTCGACCATCTCGAAGACGTCCCACGTCTGGCTCATCGCGAGGAAGAACCGTTCCATACCTTCATGTCCCCGCCAGGTGCCCCCGTACGGGAGGCTTGTTGCCTGGTGAAGCACGACGTCCGGCGAAAAGAACGGTGCGAGGGGCCCGAAGTCCGCGGTGCCTGGTCCGCCTGCGGCGAGGTACTTCGTTTCGGCCGCGTACATGCCCTGCAGCACGGCCAGGTCGGTCAATGTCGAACGCGTGATCATGCTTAACAGACTGGCCGACGACGTCCGAATGCGCTGGCGAAAATCGGTCGTCTCGTTTCGCGGACTCTATCCACTGATTGCGGCTGGGCAGCGGCCCTCGGTGGATGCGCGGCCGGTGTCAGAGGGTCTCCAGCAGGAGTTGCTCTCCCGCGGTGATCAGCCCCGGGACGTAGACCCCGATGCTCAACGGCCGGCCGGCCGCTCGTGATGCGCCGCCACCCCGTCCCCAGTTCCGCGATGACCCGCCGCCAGTACCCCTGGGGTGGCGAACTGGCCGTTGAGGTAGACCACCGCGACACCGGGGCCGCCGGTGTCGGTGACGGCCAGGGCCGTGTCGCCGACCGGAACCATGCCGGTCCACGCCGTACGGGTCGAAGAGGTGCTGTTCGGTCGGGTGGCTGGGGTTGAGGGGCCGCCGCCGCCGACGCCGTCGGCGGTGGCGGGACGGCCCCCGGGTCCACGCCCGGAGGCCCTGTCCGCTCGCGTCGAGGTATCCCGGCGGGGCCCTGGCGCCGGCCGGTGCCGCCCGGCGACACCTCCACGGATACCGGGACACCGGTGGGGTGGTTCGAGGAACGAGCCGGCCCACCCGGTCCTGCACGAGATCCGATCGGTCGTGAAGCGGTCGTCGACCGGTGGCGTGCGTACACAGGGCGGTGGCGGCGAGCAGCCACGGTCTCGGGCTGGTCATGACGAACCTCATTCCGATGGTGCGCGTCCCCGGTGTCCGCGGTCAGGACAGGGCGAGTTCGTAGCGGTGCGTTCGCCGGAGGGGACGGAAGCCGAGGTGCCTGCGTGTGGCGAGCAGACGTCGGTCGTCCTCGGCGCCTACCGCCTCGATCTCGGCGACGTGGGGGTGGACCTCGCGCAGTCGCTGGATCAAGGCGGCGGTGACCCAGCGGCCCAGCGGCCGCCCGCGGTGGCCGGGGAGCACGGCCGGTCCGTACTGGTGGGCGCGGGGCGTGGCGCGCGCGCCGACGACCGCCAGTGCGTAGGCCGCCAGGTCACCGTCCGCGTCGGCGGCGGTCAGCAGGGCGTTGCCGGGACGGCTCGGGCTTCGGAGCAGCTCGTCGACCCCAGGTGCGTCGGCGAGGTCGCCGGTCCAGTGGGTCAGGCGGTATCCGGGAGGCTCGGCGTCGACCAGTTCACCCAGCCACGCCTGGTGCACGTCACAGTAGGTGAGCAGGTCGTGGCGCCGGGACCGGGTGTACCGGAAGCCGTGCCGCAGGCAGAACGCCTCGCCCGGTGAGCCCGCGGCCACGTCCAGCACCAGGCGCGGCTCGGTGGCGTGCTCCCGGACCGCGGTCAGGAGCCGCGAGCCGACTCCCCGCCTCCGCCACTCCGGCTCCACGTACAGTCGCAGCTCGGCCGCGCCCGGATCGGCGGCCGGGTGGCTGGGCGGCAGGACGTCGAGCCCGAGTGGGCTGATCGGCCACAGGGCGGCGGTACCGACCACCGACCCGTGTGCCGCCAGGGCCCGCCAGCGCGAGGTCCGGGGCTGACCCGGCACCGCCGCGACGTCGACCAGTGCTTCCATGGCCACCACGATCGCCCGGCCCCCGGATGCCGAACAATGCGAAAGATCGAATGGCCGGATAAGCCGGTGGTTATCGCGCCCGCTCCGTGGCTCCGCGGTCGCGTCCCCGCCACGACCGTAGACTTCTGGGCCGCATACGCCGTGCGGGATGCGGACGCGTCGCGTGCGGGGGAGGGGGCCGGGTGGAGCTGCGCGACATCGAGATCTTTCTGACGTTGGCCACGGAGCTGCACTTCGGCCGTACGGCCGAACGCCTACGGGTGTCGCAGGCGCGGGTCAGCCAGTCGATCAAGCAGCAGGAGCGCCGGATCGGCGGCGCCCTGTTCGAGCGGACCAGCCGCAGCGTGCGGCTCACCCCGCTCGGCGCGCAGCTTCGTGCCCGGCTCGACGCGGGCTACCGCGAGATCATGGCCGGCATCGACGAGGCTGTCGCCGCCGCACGCGGGCAGGTCGGCACGCTGACCGTCGGCACGTTCGACGCGCACGCCCAGGAGATCGGGGCCGTTCTCGACCTGTTCCGGCAGCGGCATCCGCAGTGTGAGCTGCGCCTGCGCGAGATCCTCCCGAGCGACCCGTTCGGCGGGCTGCGGTCCGGCCGCGTGGACGTGGGGGTGCTCTGGCTACCGGTCCGCGAGCCCGACCTCGTCGTGGGGCCAGAGTTGTTCACCGAGCCGCTGGTGCTCGCCGTCGCACCCGGTCATCCACTGGCCGGCCGCGACCGGGTCGAGATGGAGGATCTCGGCGACCATCCGGTGGTGTATCCGGACGGCCCCATCCCGGACTACGTGTGGGAGGGGCACACCCCGTCCGTGACACCGGCCGGGAGGCCGATCCGGTCCGGAGCCCCCGTGGCCACCCTCGCGGAGGCCTTCGCGGCGATCAGCGGGGGCGAGGTCGTCTCCCCCATCGGGTCGTACTCGGCCGTCACGCGGCTGCGTCGGGACATCACCTTCCTGCCCATCACCGACGGACCGGTCCTGCGGTACGCGCCGGTGTGGCGCAGCGCCGGCGAGACACCTCTGGTCCGCGCCTTCCTCCGCGCCGCCGCCGACGCCCCGGCCGGCGGCTGAGGCTTTCCAGCGGGCAGTCTTCGTGATCATTCGGTGGAACGGCGCGTCCATCCGCTGTATATAGAGTGCGGTGATCGCATAACGCGGCACCGACCCTCTAGATTGGACCGTCCTCTTGAGACTTTCCATTGTTCGGCTGCGCCAGAAGCTGAACCGGGCTTTCCGGCGCGGCGCGGTCCTGATGGTGGCCGCCCTGGTCGCTGTGTTCGCCCTGCCGGCCGCGGCCATGGCCGAAGACAACTACTACAAGACGTGCGAGTACGACTATGCGAGTTGCCAGACCGGCGTGGCGGCCGGGCTGGTGGAAGGCCAGTGCATGACGGCGGGCCTGAGTTACGGATCCACGTCGGTCTGCGTGGACTACGACGGCGACTACGTCTACGTCAGGGATGGCAGGGCCGACGGCTACGCCGCGATCGGCTACGTCGGCTCTGCCAACGGCGTCAGCGACCGCCTCTGCCGGAACAACCACGGCTACGGCACCTGGGTCAGGTGCAACTTCGACTGGGCCGAGGCAGGCTCGCATTCGGCGTCCGGTGGCTACCTGGAGCAGTACTACATCATGGACCTCAGCTACCTCTGGTCCTGGTCCGGCAAGTAGCGGCCCGCGTCGGCTCGGGCCGGCGCCGCCGCCGGCAGGCCGCCGCCGTGCTGACCGCAGGAGTGCCGCAGGCCGCGCCTGCGGCACCCCCTGCTCCTCAGCCAGGACAGCACCCAGGCGTTCAGCGGCCAGATCAACGCCTGGACGTCCTGCTCGCCGTACGGCCCGTTCACCCGGAAGACCGGCGTCTACTACCGTCCCCGGTTCTTCCGGTTCACCCTCGGCTGACGCCGCCGACCCGGATCGGGCTCCGGGCGCGCCGTAACAGCGCGGCGGGCGGCTGCGCGCGCATGCTGGGTTCGGACGGTCCGCGCGGCTCATCGGTGCCGCGGGTCACCGGCTTGTCGTCGGCTCGTCCGTCGTGCGCGGGAACCACCTCGGTGAACACCGGAGGCGAAATTCTTCGAAGAAAATGTGGGCGTGCTGTCGATTGGGGTGGGTTCTCTTCGTCGTCCTGGTGAGAGCCCGGCACCGAGCCGGTCCACACACCCACTGGAGGGCACGATGACCACCACTGTGAACACGACCCACGCCACCGCCTCGACCTTCGGTGCGCTGATCCGGACCGGTGTCGTGGCCGCGGTCGCCGCGAGCGCCGCCACCATGGCCGTCGCCGCCGCCGGCCACGGGGCGGGGGTCAGCCTCGACCTGGCCGGCGCCCCGATCCCGGTGGCGGGGTTCGGCGTGCTGACCGTTGTCTTCTCGCTGATCGGCGTGGTCATCGCCGCGCTGCTGTCCCGTTTCGCCCGGCGCCCGCGGCGGACGTTCGTCCGCACGACGCTGGTGCTGACGGTCCTGTCGCTGGTGCCGGACGTGATCGCCGACGCCGGGGTGGCCACCAAGGTGCTGCTGATGCTCACCCACCTGGTCGCGGCCGCGATCATGATCCCCGCCGTCGCGCGCCGGCTGGCCGCCTGACCTGTCACTGTCCCACCGTCGAGCTACCGGAGGATCGCGTCATGAAGCAGTATCTGCTGTCCGTGCACTTCGTCGAGGGCGCGCCGGCGCCGTCCGACGAGGAGATGCAGACGGTGTTCAGGGAGACCGATCGGATCAACGACGAACTGCGGGCCGCGGGTGCCTGGGTCTTCGGGGGAGGGCTCCTGTCGCCGGACAGCGCCACTGTCGTCCGGGTCGAGAACGGCAGCACCACCATGAGCGATGGGCCGTTCGCCGAGACGAAGGAGCACATCGCCGGATTCTGGGTCATCAAGTGTGCGGATCTGGACGAGGCGCTGGCCTGGGCCGAGAAGTGCGCGGCGGCGTGCGGGCCGGTCGAGGTGCGCCCGTTCGACGACCTGTCCCAGGCCTGAACGGGAGCCGGTCACGGTCATGGACCTGGCGAGCATCTACCGGGCGGAGTACGGCCGCTGCGTCGCCACCCTGGCCCGCGTCCTCGGTGACCTCGACCTCGCCGAGGAGGCGGTCCAGGACGCCTTCGCCACGGCGCTGCAGAAGTGGCAGTCCCCGCCGGCGAACCCGGGCGCCTGGATCGTGACCGCCGCACGCAACCGGGCCGTCGACCGGCTTCGCCGGGAGTCGACCCGCGAGGCCCGGCACGCCCAGGCCCTGCTGCTGCGCCAACCGGACGAGCCCCAGGAGGTGGGACCGGTGAAAGACGACCAGCTGCGACTCATCTTCACCTGCTGCCACCCGGCCCTCGCTCCGGAGGCGCGGACCGCCCTCACGCTCCGCCTGCTCGGCGGTCTCGACGTACCGGAGATCGCCCGGGCCTACCTGATCCAGGAGGCGACCGTCGCCCAGCGGATCGTGCGCGCCAAGAAGAAGATCCGCGACGCCGGCATCCCCTACCGGGTTCCCGCCGAACACGAGCTGCCGGACCGGCTGCCGCCCGTGCTCACCGTGCTCTACCTGATGTTCAACGAGGGCTACGCGTCCACCGCCGGGCCGCTGATCAGAACGGACTTGTGCACCGAGGCGATCCGGCTCGCCCGGGAGCTGGCCGCGTTGATGCCGGACGAGCCCGAGGTCCTCGGCCTGCTCGCCCTGCTGCTGCTGACCGAGGCGCGCCGCCCGGCCCGGCTCGGCCCGACCGGCGAACTGGTCCCGCTGACCGACCAGGACCGGTCACTGTGGGACCGGGCGCTCATCGCCGAGGGCCACGACCTGGTCCGCCGTTGCCTGCGGCGTGGTCGGCCGGGTCCGTACCAGATCCAGGCCGCGATCAGCGCGGTGCACACCGACGGCGCCGCCACGGACTGGCCGCAGGTCCTGGCACTGTACGACCAGCTCCTCGCGCTCGTGCCGACCCCGGTCGTCGCGCTCAACCGTGCGGTCGCCGTCGCCGAGGTGCACGGGCCGGCGGTGGCCCTCGCCGCGCTGGAGGACATCGACCTCCCGGCCTACCACCGGCTGCCCGCCACCCGGGCCGAACTGCTGGCCCGGCTCGGACGCGAGGCGGAGGCCCGAGCCGCCTACGACCAGGCCGTGGCGCTGGCCACCAACGAGACCGAGCGCGCCTTCCTGCAGACCCGTCGTACGGAACTCACTCGCGCAAGGGGAACATCATGACCGCCACCTACACCTTCGACGTCTTCTCCAGCCTCGATGGCTTCGGCACCAACAGCGGCAGCTGGGGCGGCTACTGGGGTGAGCAGGCCGGTGGTGTCGAGCACGCTGCAAGGACCGCTCGACTGGCCGGACGCGACCGTCGTGGGCGGTGACGTCGTCGACGTCGTCGCCCGGCTCAAGGAGGAGTCCGCGGTGCCCTTGCGCTCGCACGGCAGCCTGTCGTTGAATCGGGCGCTGATGGCCGCCGGTCTGGTCGACCGCGTCCAGGTGACCATCTTCCCGGTGATCAGCGGTCAGACCGGGACGGAACCCGTTTTCCAGGGGGCGGCCGACTTCGACCTGGAGCTGCTGGAGAGCCGGACACTCGACGGTCGCACCCAGGAGCTCATCTACCGGCCCGCCCTGCACCTGTGAATCCCACCGGTCGTCCGATGGGCCGACACGCTGGGCTCGGGCCGGAGCATCGACCATGTTCCGGATCGGGCTGTGCGTCCACCGCGGCGGCCCGGGCCGGATAGTGCGGCAACGCCTTACCCACCCCTCCGGACATGGTACGAATTGGTCGGGATTGTCCGGAGAGACGGGGCGGTGGCACGGGCGCGGTCGGGGTGGATCCTGCGCGATCAGGAGAGCCCCCGCCGGATCTCCTACCTGGAGCTCCTCTTCGACCTGGGCCTCATCGTCGCGCTCATGCGGCTGACCGACCGGCTGACCGGCAGCCTCGGCTGGAATCACGCGCTGGAAACGGTGGTCCTGCTCGCCGCGATCTGGTGGGTCTGGACGGTCACCGCGTACACCACCGACTGGTACGACCCCAAGCTGCCGATAGTCCAGTGGATCGTCCTCGGCGTGCTGCTCGGCGGACTGCTGATGTCACTCGCCATCAGCAGCGCGTTCGAGGGGGCCGACGGGATCGCCTTCGCCGGGGCGTACGTGGGCCTGCACCTCTGGCGCGGGCTCATCCTCGTCACCGCCCTGCGCGGTCACGCCCTGCAGAGGCGGCCGATGCGGGTGTTGATCTGGTTCTGCCTGACCGGCGTGCTCTGGCTGGTCGGTGCGTTCCTGCCAAGCTCGGCCCGGCTGGTGGTCTGGGCGGTGGCGATCACGGCGGACTTCGCGGTCGGCCTCTTCGGTTATCCGCTGCCCCGGCTCGGCCGTTCGAACGCCGAGGAGCTGCGGGTGGGCGGCGAGCACCTTGCGGAACGCTACCGGCAGATGTTCATCGTGACGCTGGGCGAGATCATCCTGGTCGGGGCGAGGCAATATGGTGACGCTCCGTTCGCGTCCCTGCGGACGGCCGGGGTGGTCCTGCTCTTCGTCATGACCGTGACGATGTGGCGGATCTACATCGTCTACGTCGCCGACCATCTCGCCACCGGGATCGACAAGGCCACCGACCCCGGCCGGATCGCGCTGGTCGCGGCGTACGCGCATCTGGTCATGGTGGCCGGGGTGGTGCTGGTCGCCGCCGGTGGCGACCTGGTCGCCAGGGACCCCGTCGGCGAGGTCAACTCCACCGAGTTGGCCATCGTGGCCGCCGGACCGCTGGTGTTCCTCGCCGGCCGCTCCGTGTACGCGCTGGTGGTGTTCCGGTCTCTGCCGTGGCGGCTGCCCATCGGCGTGGCCGTCCTGTCGCTGGCGGCGCCGCTGATGCGAGGACTGCCGCTGCTCGCGGTCGCCGCCGTCATGACCGCCGGGATGATGGCGATCGCCTTCATCCCACATCGGGGCCAACCGGTGTACCGCACCCGCTGGCACATCCGTACCCGCTGGTGACGGTCCCTACTGCGCCACGCGCCGGTTCGCCGCGCGTTCGTGCAGGAGCCGCATCTCCTCGTCGAGTGGAGCGACCGGGCCGGCAACCGGGACACCCGGCGCGACGGTGGTGACGGGAAGCACGGCCACCGGCCCGGCCGGCAGGCCCCACTCCGCCCGCCAGGCGGCGAGCTGCGAGCTCGACGCGGCGTAGACGATACGGCCGAGCCCGACCCACGCGTGGGCGGCCGCGCACATCGGGCAGTGCTCGCCCGAGGTGTAGACGGTCGCGGCGGCCCGCGCCGGCGGCGGCAGGTGTCCGGCCGCCCACTGCGCCAGGGCGAGCTCGGGATGCGCCGTGGGGTCCGCCGAGGACGTCTCCCGGTTCCGGGCCTCCGCCAACACGTCTCCGCTCGCGCCGACCAGGACCGACCCGAACGGGTCGTCGCCCTCCGTCAGGGCTTCCGCGGCCAGCGCCACGCAACGCCGCAGATGAGTGATGTCCTGTCGGTCAGTCGTCATGGTCGGCTCTCCCCCCGAACGTGCGATCATCGCCAGCTTCGCAGACGCGGCGAGCGCCCCGCGACGCGGATGGCGGCGGCCCCCGACCCGACCGTTCGCCGTTCACCGCAGGTCCGGCACCGCTCGCCGCAGTGGATCGACCGTTCCCGGCGACTGTGCCGTCACTCAACTCGCGGCCATGACCAGCGAGAACTACAGTCGGCTGGAGCACCACCGGATAGATCGCGACACATATCACGGTGAGGAGCGAGTCGATGGCCAACCCTGACGGCATCGAGGTCACCGGGCCGATGCACCCCCGGTACGACGAGATTCTCACCCCCGAGGCGTTGCGCTTCCTCGCCGACCTGCACCGCGCCTTCGACGCCCGCCGCCGCGAGCTGCTCGACCGGCGCAAGCGGCGCGAGGCCGAGTTGGCCGGCGGCGCGCTGTTCGACTTCCTCCCCGAGACCCGGGAGGTCCGCGAGTCCGACTGGCGGGTCGCCGACCCCGCGCCGGGCCTGGTCGACCGCCGGGTGGAGATCACCGGCCCGACGGACGCCAAAATGACCATCAACGCGCTGAACTCCGGGGCGAAGGTGTGGCTGGCCGACCACGAGGACGCCAACACCCCGCTCTGGGAGAACGTCATCTCCGGCCAGCTCAACCTGCGCGACGCGATCGACCGCAAGCTCGACTTCACCTCGCCCGACGGCAAGCAGTACGCCCTGCACGACGGTGAGCTGGCCACCATCGTGGTCCGGCCGCGCGGCTGGCACCTCACCGAGAAGCACATCCTGGTCGACGGCGAGCGCACCTCCGGCAGCCTCGTCGACTTCGGCCTCTACTTCTTCCACTGCGCCCGCCGGCAGCTCGACCGCGGCGCCGGCCCCTACTTCTACCTGCCCAAGATGGAGAGCCACCTCGAGGCGCGACTGTGGAACGACGTCTTCCTGCTCGCCCAGGAGCGCCTCGGCGTCCCCCGCGGCACCATCCGGGCCACCGTGCTGATCGAGACGTTCCCGGCCGCGTTCGAGATGGACGAGATCCTCTACGAGCTACGCGAGCACTCCGCCGGGCTGAACGCCGGCCGGTGGGACTACATGTTCAGCGTGATCAAGAAGTTCCGCACCCGGGGCGCCGACTTCCTGCTGCCCGACCGGAACTCGGTGACCATGACCGTGCCGTTCATGCGCGCGTACACCGAACTGCTCGTGCGGACCTGCCACCGGCGGGGGGCGCACGCCATCGGCGGGATGGCCGCGTTCATCCCCAGCCGCCGCGACCCGCAGGTCAACGAGACGGCGCTGGCGAAGGTCCGGGACGACAAGACGCGGGAGGCCACCGACGGGTTCGACGGCTCCTGGGTCGCCCACCCCGACCTGGTGCCGATCTGCCGGGAGGTCTTCGACCAGGTCCTCGGCGAGCGGCCGAACCAGCTCGACCGCACCCGCGACGAGGTCCGGGTGACCGCCGCCGACCTGCTCGACGTCCGGTCCACCCCGGGGCAGCACACCGAGGGCGGGCTGCGCAACGCGGTGAGCGTCGGCGTGCAGTACCTGGCCACCTGGCTGCGGGGCTCCGGCGCGGTGGCCATCTACAACCTCATGGAGGACGCGGCCACCGCCGAGATCTCGCGCAGCCAGGTGTGGCAGTGGCTGCACAACGACGTCACCCTCGACGACACCGGTGAGCGGGTCACCCGGGAGCTGGTCGAACGGATCGCCGACGAGGAGATCGGGAAACTACCCGGTGCTCCGGGTGACTACGCCGACGCCCGGGCGCTGTTCCTGGAGGTCGCCGTCGTCGACGAGTTCGCCGATTTCCTGACCGTGCCCGCGTACGAACGGATGCCCTGACCGACGGCCGACGACGCGGAGGTGGCGATGAGCACGACCACGACGGACCTCGACGCTCTCGCCGCCGCCCTGCGGGCCGCCATCGGCGCCGACCGGGTGATCAGCGACCGGCAGGAGCTGCGCACCTACGAGTGCGACGGGCTGGCCCAGTACAAGGTGATCCCCGCGCTGGTGGCGCTCCCGGCGGACGCGGAGCAGTGCGCCGCCGTCGTGCGGGCCTGCGTGGCCGCGGGTACGCCGTTCGTGGCCCGCGGCTCCGGCACCGGGCTCTCCGGCGGCGCCCTGCCCCGCGCCGACGGCGTCCTCGTGGTCGCCTCGCAGATGCGGGACATCCTGGAGATCGCCCCGGACGACGAGCGCGCGGTGGTGCAGCCCGGCGTGATCAACCTGGCGGTCACCCGGGCCGCGACCCCGCACGGCTACTACTACGCGCCGGACCCGTCCAGCCAGCAGATCTGCTCCATCGGCGGGAACGTGGCGGAGAACTCGGGCGGCGCCCACTGCCTGAAGTACGGCTTCACCACCAACCACGTCCTCGGCGTCGAGCTGGTCACCCCGGACGGCGACCGGGTACGCCTCGGCGGCCGCGCCCCCGACGCCCCCGGCTACGACCTGCTCGGCGCGTTCGTCGGTTCCGAGGGCACGCTCGGCATCGCCACCGAGGTGACCGTCCGGCTGACCCGGCTGCCCGAGTCGGTGCGCACCCTGCTCGCCGCGTTCGAGACGACCGACCAGGCCGGCGCGGCGACCTCGGCGATCATCGCGGCCGGGGTGGTGCCGGCGGCCGTGGAGATGATGGACGCCCTGGCCATCGAGGCGGCCGAGGCAGCGGTGCACTGCGGCTACCCGGCCGGCGCCGGGGCGGTGCTCATCGTCGAGCTGGACGGGCCGGAACCGGAGGTCGCCGCCCAGTTCGCGCAGGTGGAGCGCCTGTGCCGGGAGAACCGGGCGTTCGAGATCCGGATCGCCGCCGACGACGCCGAGCGGGCGCTGTTCTGGAAGGGGCGCAAGTCCGCGTTCGCCGCAGTGGGCCGGATCAGTCCGGACTACATCGTCCAGGACGGGGTGATCCCGCGGACCGCCCTGTCGGAGGTGCTGCGCCGCATCGGCGAGCTCTCCGCCGAGCGCGGCATCCGGGTGGCGAACGTCTTCCACGCCGGCGACGGCAACCTGCACCCGCTGGTCCTCTTCGACGCCGCCGTCGACGGCGAGACCGTCCGCGCCGAGGAGGTCTCCGGCGCGATCCTCGACCTCTGCGTCACCCACGGCGGCTCGATCACCGGCGAGCACGGCGTGGGCATGGACAAGGCGAAGTACATGCCCCGCATGTTCACCGACGACGACCTGGACACGATGCAGCTGCTGCGCTGCGCGTTCGACCCGGACGGGCTGGCCAACCCCGGCAAGGTCTTCCCGACGCCCCGCCTCTGCGGCGAGGTGCCGGGCCGACGCAAGGGGGTCCACCCGGCGCAGGAGGCCGGCCTGGCGGAGGTGTTCTGATGCCCGCCGACCGGACCCTCGATCAGCTCCGCGCCGCCGCCGGGGCCCGCCCCGACGACGGCCCGGTCGTCCGCACCGCCGGCGAGCACGACACCGTCGCCGGGGTGGCGGCCCGCCACGTCGCCGCGCCCCGGGACACCGGCCAGGCCGCCGCCCTGCTGCGCGCGGCAGCCGCGCTCGACCTGGCCGTCGCGTTCCGCGGCGGGGGCACCAAGCAGGACTGGGGGAGTCCACCCCGTCGACTCGACCTGATCCTCGACACCACCGCCCTGACCGGGGTGGTCGAGCACGCCGCCGGCGACCTGATCACCGTGGTCCGGGCCGGCACCCGCCTCGACGAGCTGCCGGCCACCCTGGCCGGCGCCGGGCAGCAGCTCGCCCTCGACGCGCCGCTGCCCGGCGGCACCGTCGGGGGCGCCGTCGCCACCAACACGAGCGGCCCGCGGCGGATGCTCTACGGAACGGTCCGCGACCTGCTCATCGGGGTCACCCTGGTGCGCGCCGACGGGGTGGTGGCGCACGCCGGCGGCAAGGTGGTCAAGAACGTCGCCGGCTACGACCTGGGCAAGCTGGTCACCGGCGCGTACGGCACGCTCGGGCTGATCACCGAGTGCGCGTTCCGGCTGCACCCGCTGCCCGCCGCCGTCGCCTACGTCTCCCGCGCCGTGGACGACCCGGCCGAGGCCGGACGCCTGGCCGGCACGGTACGGGCGGCCCAGCTCGTACCCACCGCGCTGGAGGTGGACGCGCCGGCCGGCGGGCCGGCGACGGTCACCCTGCTGCTGGAGGGCACCCCGGCCGGGGTGACCGCCCGGGCCGCCGCGGCACGCCGGCTGCTCGGCGCCGACGCCACCGACGCCGACCAGCCGCCCGACGGCTGGGCGCGCTACCCGTGGCGGGACGGGGACGTCGGCCTGAAGCTGACCGCCGCGCTCTCCGGCGTACCCCGGCTGCTGACCGAGGCCCGCGCCGCGGCCGACCGGCACGACCTGCCGCTGGCGCTGCGCGGTTCGGCCGGCGTCGGTGTCCTCTACGCCGGCCTGCCCGGCGCGTCCGACCCGGAGCGGGTCGCCGCCCTGGTGGACGCGCTGCGGGCGGCGACCGCCGCCGGCGGCGGGCACACGGTGGTGCTCACCGCACCCGCGCCCGTGCGGGACCGGGTCGACCTGTGGGGACCGGTACACGGCCTGGAGCTGATGCGCCGGGTCAAGCAGCGCTTCGACCCGGACGCCCGGCTGGCGCCCGGCCGATTCGTGGGAGGGATCTGATGAGCATCCCCCAGCAGCCCGGCCCGACCCCGGTCACCTCACCCGGCGGAAGCCAGCCGGCCAGCGGTCCCCGGGACGTGCTCGGCGCGGCCGCCCAGCCGTCCGGCGTCGGCGCCTTCGACGAGCACCACCCGCCGTCCGCCGAGCTCGTCGCGGACTGCGTGCACTGCGGCTTCTGCCTGCCCACCTGCCCGACCTATGTGCTGTGGGGCGAGGAGATGGACTCGCCGCGCGGCCGGATCTACCTGATGAAGCAGGGGTTGGAGGGCGAGCCGCTCGCCGACTCCATGGTCACCCACTTCGACCGCTGCCTCGGCTGCATGTCCTGCGTGACCGCCTGCCCGTCGGGTGTGCAGTACGACCGGCTCATCGAGGCCACCCGGCAGCAGGTCGAACGCCGGCACCGCCGCGGACCCCGGGAGCGGGCGCTGCGGGCGGCCATCTTCGCGCTCTTCCCGTACCGGAGGCGGCTGCGGCTGCTGCGCGGGCCGCTGCGCGCGTACCAGGCCACCGGCCTGCCCAGGCTGGTCCGCCGCAGCGGGCTGCTGCGCCGGCTGGCACCCACCCTGGCGGCGGTGGAGTCGCTGGCCCCCCGGCTGGGCCGGGCCACCCGCCCGCCGCAGCGGGTGGCCGCCGTCGGCACCCGGCGGGCCGTGGTCGGCATGCTCACCGGCTGCGTGCAGGGCGCCTTCTTCCCCGAGGTGAACGCCGCCACCGCACGGGTGCTCGCCGCCGAGGGCTGCGAGGTGGTGATCCTGCCCGACCGGCAGGGCTGCTGCGGGGCGCTGAGCGTGCACAACGGACGGGAGGAGGAGGCGCGCCGCTTCGCCCGCCGGATGGTGGACACGTTCGCCGCCGCCGGCATCGACTACTTCGTGGTCAACGCGGCCGGCTGCGGCTCCACCCTCAAGGAGTACGGCGACCTGCTGCGGGACGACCCCCGGTACGCGGCGCTCGCCGCCGACTTCGCCGGCAGGGTCCGCGACCTCTCCGAGGTGCTCGTCGAGCTCGGTCCGGTCGCCACCCGGCACCCGCTGCCGGTGACGGTCGCCTACCACGACGCCTGCCACCTGGCCCACGCCCAGGGGGTCCGCGCGCAGCCCCGCCGGCTGCTGCGCGACATCCCCGGGCTGGAGCTGCGGGAGATCGCCGATCCGGAGATCTGCTGCGGCTCGGCGGGCATCTGGAACATCCTCCAGCCCGGGCCGGCCGCCGAACTCGGCGACCGCAAGGCCCGCACCGTACTGGCCACCGGGGCGCGGCTGCTCGTCACCGCCAACCCCGGCTGCCTGATGCAGGTCGCCGCCTCGGTGACCCGCGCCGGCGGCGACATCGCGCTGGCACACACCGCCCAGGTCCTCGACGCCTCGATCCGCGGACGAGGGGTCGAGGACCTGCTGCACCAGCGAGCCCCGTCCTGACGGCGGGATCCACCCTCACCGCTGACCCCCGTCCCCCATAGCGTCGAGGTGACCCATGTTCGACCAGTTCAAGGTCCTCACCGATCCCGTCGGTGACTCCGTCGCGCTCTCGGCCATCTTCGCGGTCCTACCCCTGCTCACCCTCTTCGTCCTGCTCGGCGTCATGAAGGTCAAGGCCTGGCTGGCCGGCGTCATCTCCCTCGTGGTCGCCCTGATCGTGGCCGTCGCCGTCTACGCCATGCCGGTCGGGCAGGCCGTGCTCTCGGCCACCGAGGGCGCCGCCTTCGGCTTCTTCCCGATCCTCTGGATCGTCATCAACGCGATCTGGGTCTACAACCTCACCGTCGAGAGCGGGCACTTCGACGTGCTGCGCCGCTCCTTCGAACGGGTCAGCCCGGACATGCGAGTCCAGGCCATCATCATCGCGTTCTGCTTCGGTGCGCTGCTGGAGGCCCTCGCGGGCTTCGGCACGCCGGTGGCGATCACCGTGGTGATGCTGATGGCGCTCGGGTTCCGCCCGATCCACGCCGCCTCGGTGTCGCTGCTCGCCAACACCGCGCCGGTGGCCTTCGGCGCGCTCGCCACCCCGATCGTCACGCTGGCCAGCGTCAGCAGCGGCGCGAACCCCGACCCCCGGCTCACCGTCGACACCCTCGGCGCGATGGTCGGCCGGCAGACCCCGATCCTCGCGGTGGTCGTACCGCTGATGCTGGTGGCCCTCGTCGACGGGCGGCGCGGCATCCGCCAGACCTGGCCGGCCGCGCTGGTCGCCGGGGTGAGCTTCGGCCTGGCACAGTTCGTCGCGGCGAACTACATCTCGGTGCCGCTGACCGACATCGTCGCCGCGCTGGTCTCGGCCGCCGCCGTGGTGCTGCTGGTCCGCGTCTGGCGCCCGGTCACCCCCGCCGACCTCGGCCGCGAGCCGGCGGCCGCCACCGTGCCGGCAGCCCGCGGGGCGGTCGAGGCGGAGCTGGCCGGCCCCGGCACGGTCCACGCCGCCGCCGGCACCCGCGCCGACACGACCAGCACCGCCGCCCCCGGACTGGGCGGTTCCGGTGGGGAGACCCCGCCGGGTGTTCCGCGCATCGACGAGACCGCTACCGCCGACCGGCACCGCGGCGACGACGACCTGGAGCCGCGACCCACCGACCAGGCGCGCGCCGCCACGGCGGGCGGCCGGCGGGTCGCGGACACCCCGGCCGAGGTCGCCCGGGCGTACGCGCCCTACCTGATCATCATCGCGATCTTCTCCATCGCCAACCTCGGCGCCGTGAAGACGGCCCTGGCGAAGGAGCCGTGGACGGTGAAGTTCCCCTGGCCGGGGCTGGACATCCTGGGCGGCGACGGCAAGCCGCTGTCCTCGATGACGTTCACCCTGAACTGGCTGCCCGCGGCGGGCACCCTCATGATCCTCGCCGGCATCCTGACGGCGCTGGTGCTGCGGGTCTCGCCGGGCCGGGCGCTGCGCGCGTACGGCCGCACCTACGTGGAGCTGCGCTACGCGATCGTCACGGTGATGGCGGTGCTCGCCCTGGCATACGTGATGAACCAGTCCGGCCAGACCAACACCCTCGGCGCGTTCCTCGCCGCGGCCGGCGGGGCGTTCGTCTTCCTGTCGGCGATCCTCGGCTGGATCGGTGTCGCGGTGACCGGCTCGGACACCTCCGCCAACGCGCTGTTCGGCGCGCTGCAGGTGCAGACGGCGGCCCGGGCCGGGCTGGACCCGCTGCTGCTGGCCGCGGCCAACTCGTCCGGCGGGGTGCTGGGCAAGATGATCAGCCCGCAGAACCTGGCGATCGCCGCCGCCGCGGTCGGCATGGCCGGCCGGGAGGGGGAGATCTTCCGGAAGGTGTTCGGCTGGAGTCTCGTGCTGCTGCTGTTCATGTGCGTGCTGGTCGCGCTCCAGGGCTCCCCGGTCCTCAGCTGGATGGTGCCGTGACCGGGACCGGCGACCCGGGACGGGCCACCCGAAGCGGCGGACCGTGGAGAGGTGAGCACCGCGGCCGGGCCGGCGGAGGCCGGCCGGCACGACGGCCCTCCCCGCGCGGGACCCGGCACCTCGCCCGACCCGAGCCGCGACGCGACCAGGCGGCCCGGCGGCCCGCCGACGACCGGACGGATGGCTGAGGATGCGGATCGCCCTGTTCGTGACCTGCCTCGCCGACACCCTCTTCCCGGAGGCGGCCAAGGCGACGGTACGGCTGCTGGAGCGGCTGGGCCACGAGGTGGTCTTCCCCGAGGACCAGACGTGCTGCGGGCAGATGCACGTCAACACCGGCTACCCGGACGAGGCGTTGCGGCTGGTCCGCCGGCACGTGCGGGTGTTCGCCCCGTACGACGTGGTGGTGGCGCCGTCCGGCTCGTGTGTGGGGTCGGTGCGGCACCAGCACGCGATGGTGGCGCGCCGGGCCGGTGACGAGCGGCTGGCGAGCCGGGCGGAGGAGGTGGCCGCGCGGACGCACGAGCTGTCGGAACTGCTGGTGGACGTGCTCGGGGTGACCGACGTCGGGGCGTACTTCCCGCACCGGGTGACGTACCACCCGACGTGTCACTCGCTGCGGATGATCCGGGTCGGGGACCGGCCGCTGCGGCTGCTGCGCGCGGTGCGCGGTCTGGAGCTCGTGGAGCTGCCGCAGGCGGAGCAGTGCTGCGGCTTCGGCGGCACGTTCGCGGTGAAGAACGCGGACACCTCGACGGCGATGTTGGCGGACAAGATGCGCCACGTGCTGGCCACGAGGGCTGACGTGTGCACCGCCGGGGACGCGTCCTGCCTCATGCACATCGGCGGCGGGCTGTCCCGGCTGCGGGCCGGGGTGCGGACGGTGCACCTTGCGGAGATCCTGGCCAGCACCGAGGCGGACGCCCGCGGCGCCGGCCGGGACGTCGCGGGGGTGGCCCGGTGACCGCCGCGCCCGGGCCCGCCGACGCCACCGGCCGGGGGACCACGTTCCTCGGCATGCCGGCGACCGCGCCGCCGGGGGTGGGCCACCTACGCGGCGACGAGCCGTTCCCGGCGGCGGCCCGGCGGGCGCTGGGTGACGCCCAGCTCCGCCGGAACCTGCGGCATGCCACCACGACGATCCGCGGCAAGTCGGGGGCGGTGATCGGTGAGGTGCCGGACTGGCCGGAGCTGCGCGCCGCCGGCCGGGCGATCAAGGCCGACACCATGGCCCGGCTGCCGGAGCTGCTGGTGCAGTTGGAGGCGGCGGTCATCGCGGCCGGCGGCACGGTGCACTGGGCGGCCGACGCCGTCGAGGCGAACCGGATCGTCACCGAGCTGGTCCGGGCGGCCGGCGCGGACCGGGTGATGAAGGTCAAGTCGATGGCGACGCAGGAGATCGGCCTCAACGAGGCGCTGGAGGCGGCCGGGATCGAACCGGTCGAGACCGACCTGGCCGAGCTGATCGTGCAGCTCGGCGACGACCGGCCGAGTCACATCCTGGTGCCGGCCATCCATCGCAACCGGGCGGAGATCCGGGAGATCTTCCTGCGGGCGATGCCGGGGGTCGATCCGGCGCTCACCGACGAGCCGGCGGTACTGGCCGCCGCCGCGCGTCGGCACCTGCGGGAGACGTTCCTGAGCACGCGGGTGGCCGTGTCCGGGGCGAACTTCGCCGTCGCCGAAACCGGCACCCTCGCGGTCGTCGAGTCCGAGGGCAACGGGCGGATGTGCCTGACCCTGCCGCAGACCCTGATCACCGTGATGGGCATCGAGAAGGTCATCCCCACCTGGCGGGACCTGGAGGTGTTCCTCCAGTTGCTGCCCCGGGCGTCGACGGGGGAGCGGATGAACCCCTACACCTCGATGTGGACCGGGGTCACGCCGGGCGACGGCCCGCAGGCGTTCCACCTGGTGCTGCTCGACAACGGGCGCAGCGCGGTGCTCGCCGACGAGGTGGGCCGGCAGGCGTTGCACTGCATCCGCTGCTCGGCCTGCCTGAACGTCTGCCCGGTGTACGAACGCACCGGCGGGCACGCGTACGGGTCGGTGTATCCGGGGCCGATCGGGGCGGTGCTGTCCCCGCAGCTCACCGGGGTGGCGGACAACGCCTCGCTGCCGTACGCCTCGTCGCTCTGCGGCGCCTGCTACGACGCCTGCCCGGTCATGATCGACATTCCGTCGATCCTGGTGCACCTGCGGGCCGAGGCCCCCCACCCGAAGGGCGAGGCCGCGACCATGGCCGCCGCCGCGTACACCATGGACCACCCGGCGCTGTACGCGGCCGCGCAGCGCGCCGCGCGGCTGAGCCGGCTCGCCGGCCCGCGCGGGCGCGGCCTGCCGCCGCCGCTGTCCGGCTGGACCGCCAGCCGCGACCTGCCGCAGCCGCCACCGCAGACCTTCCGCCAGTGGTGGGCGCAGCGGTGACCGCCCGGGACCTCATCCTCGGCCGGCTGCGTGCCGCCCTCGGCGAGCCCCGACCGGTGCCGGCGCAGGAGCCCCGGACGTACCGGCCCGCCGGCGCCGTCACCACCGACCTCGACCTGCTCGTGGACCGGCTCACCGACTACCGGGCCACCGTGCACCGGTGCGCCGACACCGACGTGGCCCGGATCGTCGACGAGGTGCTCGGCGGCCGGCAGGTCGTGGTGCCACCCGGCCTGCCCCCGCACTGGTTGCCCGCCGGCGTGCGCGCGGTGCCCGACGACGACCTCCCGCCGGGACGCGTCGCCGCCGCCGCCGGGGTGGTCACCGCGGCGGCCGTGGCCGTGGCCGAGACCGGCACCATCGTGCTCGACGGCGCCCCGGACCAGGGCCGCCGGATCATCACGCTGCTGCCCGACGTACACGTGTGCGTGGTGCGCAGTCACCAGGTCGTCGCCACCGTGCCGGACGCCCTCGCCCGGATCACCCCGCACCGCCCGCTGACCTGGATCAGCGGGCCGTCCGCCACGAGCGACATCGAACTCAACCGGGTCGAGGGCGTCCACGGACCCCGCAACCTACATGTGATCATCACGGCGTGAACCCGGGCCGGCGTCCGCGACGATCGGGCCGGCCCTGCCGAGCGCGCCGCCTGCTCGGCGACCGCTCGTGCCACAGAGCCGGCCGGCCGGATCTGATCGCGGGTGTTCCCGCCGACCGGATCGAGGACACCGGACGGATCCTCAACCACCTCGCCCGGATGCTCGCCGAGGGCCACGTCCTCGAGCCCGGTCAGCAGCTTCGTTTCGACGGCCGTCGGACCCTGGCAGTGACGACGTACGCTCCGGACGCCACCACGCCCGAGGTGAACCTCAACAACGACGGGCTCCTGCTCGTCGACGTCTGAGCAACCCGGTTCGACGCGGCGGCGGATGGCCGTAGGGGCGTGACCACGAAGGGGAGGTGCGCTGTGCCTGTCGGCAGACTCCACCATCTGATCGTCGACTGTCCGGATCCGATGACCGAGGCGCGGTTCTGGAGCGCGGTCCTCGGCGACCCGATCACCTACGCGGACGACGGCTTCGTCGTCGTGTCGGCCGGCACGGCGGCGTCCGGGCTGGCGTTTCAGCGCGCCACCTACCTGACGCCGCCGACGTGGCCCGAGCCGGCGGTGCCGCAGCAGATGCACCTCGACGTCATGGTCGACGACCAGGACGCGGCGGGCGAGGCGGTGCTCGCGCTGGGCGCGCGGCGGTTGCCCGGCGACCATGTGTACGCCGATCCCGCCGGCCACCCGTTCTGCCTGATCAGGCGCCCCACCTGGGCGCCGCCGGTGAACTGAGTTCCGCCCGGCTCGTACCTGGCAGGTCCACGGCCGAGCGGAGCCGGCGGCGTGCACCACGGTCGTCAGCGAGCATGCCGGCCTGGCGACCAGCAGGAGCCTCAGCTGATGCGGAGGCTCGCGATCAGGCCGTCGCGGAGGTGGAAGGCCATCGGGCCGGTGCCGTTGAAGCCGTTGCCCGAGACCGTGAGGGTGACGACGTAGCTGTCGGGATCGGTGCCGGGCTCGATCCCGACGAGCGCGAAGTGCGACTGCACCCCGATGTTGTCGGTGCGGTCCCAGGAGCGCACGCCGTCGCGGCCGTGGAACTCGCGGCCCCAGTCGTTGAGATACGCGTCGTCGGTGAACGCCGCGACGAAGGCGTCCGGGTCGGCGCGGTTGGTGGCGTCGATGAACGTCTGGATCGCGGCGGGGACCCCGGTGCTGGTCATGAGCGCATCCTTCGACGGTCGTGCGGCGCGGACGGGCGCACACAGGCGGGACGACGGGCCGCCGGGAGGCGGCCCGCGGCCGTGGCGACCGCTGCCGAGCGTATGTCATTCATCCCTGTGCGACAGGCGGAACCCGCACCGACGTCGTGCGCCGGCGCCGGCGGACGCGACGGGTCAGCCCCGCTGCTGGCACGGCACGCAGTAGCGGGCCGAGGGCAGGATCTCCAGCCGGGCCGTCGGGATGTCCTCGCCGCAGCGCTCGCAGACGCCGTAGTCGCCTTCGGACATCCGCTTCAGCGCGCGGGCGGTGTCGGCGATGCCCTGCTGGGCCACCTCGATCAGCCGGCGCAGGGTGTCCGGATCGTGGCCGCCGTGGTCACGCTGCCGGGACTGCAGGGTGAGTTCGGTGAGCTGGTCGGTGTGCTCGCCGAACTGGCGTTCCAGCAGCTCGCGCAGCATCTCGGTGCGGTCGTCGAGGGTGTGCGTCATGGTCGTGGTCCTTTCCGGAAGCAGGTGGCGTTCAGGCGCTCGCGGGATGCCGGGTGGCCGCGACGGCGGCCATCCCGGCGCCGGTCAGCGCGGCGGTGCGGGGTGACGCGGCGCGGTGCACGGTCGCGCCCAGCGTGGCGACCAGCCGGGCGGTCAGGTCGGGTCGGGTCGCTCCGTCGCCGACCACGACCACGCCCCGGGCCAGACAGGCGCGGAAGAGCGGCCGCACGGCCGGCTCCTGTCGCAGCTCGCGGACCAGCCTGGTCGTGGTGTCGGCGAGCATGGCGGCGGTGATCGCGTGGTTCAGGTCGCGGGTGCCGACCTCGGCGCGCCGGGCGGCGACCACCCGGCCGTGCTCCAGCACGGCCACCTCGGTGAGTTGGGCGCCGATGTCGGCGAGCAGCAGGGTGCCGGCGGCGGCGCCGGCGCCGATGGCGCCCGCGCGCACGCTGTCGAGGAAGAGCACCCGGGACGGCGCGAGCACCGCATTGAGCACCCGGCGTGTCGCTTCCTCGTCGCCCGGTGTGCCGAGTACCGGGCGGCAGGCCACGACGAGCGCCCCCACCGGCACCGCGGTGCGGTGGTCGCGCAGGAGCCGCCGCAGTTCGGTGGCGCAGGCCGGACCGTCGACGACCCGTCCGCGCCGCACGACCGGTGCCCGCAGGACCTGGCCGGCGGGGGTGCGCAACACCCCGCCGGATCCGAGCCAGATCCGCAGCTGGGCGCTGCCGAGGTCCACGGCGACCGGCTCGGGGCGGACGGGGACCGCCGGGCGGGTGTGGGAGCGCCCGACCAGCAGCCCGGTGTGCGTGGACAGGGGAAGTGCGGTGCCGTTGCCGGACATGACCGACCTCTTCTACGTGGAGATGCGCAGCCGTCCGATGGACGGGGCGACGGGTGGATGGCGGGGCCGCCGGCCGTCAGGCTGGTGCGCTCGACGGGGCTGGCTCGGCGGGGTTCACGGGCGGCGTCGGTGCGCCGGCGGCGGGGGGGACGTGACCGGTCCCGGAGGCGGGGCCGCCGCCGGCCGAACCGGGAACCCGAGCCGGTCCACGCCGGGCCGGCGGCGGACAACCGGCGAACGCCGGCGGCGTAGCCACCTGCGTGCGCGTCATCGTCATCACCGCCTCCTCGCTTCTCGGGTACCGCGTCGGACCTCCAGCGTCGCCCGAAAGCAGGGGGTTGGCATTGCGCGTGACCGGCCAACAAAGGCCCGGTTGATTGCCGGCCGCCGGACAACACCGTCGCTTACCGTCCGGCGGCCGCCACCTCCGGTGACGGGCCGGAGTTGCGGGAGGCCTTCCCGAACAGCGCCCCGGAGCGAGGGCCCGCGAAGGCTATGGTTGGCCACATGCGTACCCACCAGCACCCCATCGGCGTCGCGCGGCCGCTCGCGCTGTCGATGCTGGCCGTGCTGGCGGTGGTCGTCGCGGCGGTTCGCGCCGGCTGCGCGTTCGGGATGTGCATCGTGGTCCGGCTGAGCCGGGCCGTCGCGGGCTGCGTTCCGGCCTGGTCGGCCGACCGGGCGCCGCCGGTCGTCAGGCGAGCCGCTCGACCGTCCACCGCGTTGCCGTAGCGCCGGTCCGCTCCCGGCCGGCCCTGGGCAGCCGTCCCGCAAGGAGCACACCTCGTGAACATCGAACGCACGACGCTGCCCGGCATCGGAGTACGACACACCTTCACGACCAGAGAAGGCCGCCGGATCGGCATCGTGGAGTATCAGGTGGGCGACCGCCGGGACGTCGTCCACGACGACCCGGACGATCCCGACGGCATGGTCAGCCTCGCCCTGACCCGCAGTGAGGCCAGCGCGCTGGCCGCCCTGCTCGGCTTCCCGGAACTGGTCGCCGTTCCGGCCTGACCCGCTACGTGGGCAGCGGCCGGCGCGGCCAGTCCAGCGCCCGCGCGCCGAGCACGGCGGCGTGCAGGGTGAACCGGTCCCGGGGATCGGCGGGGTCGTAGCCGCTCAGCGCCCGGATCCGGTTCAGCCGGTAGGTGACGGTGCGCACGGACACGTGCAGGCGGCGGGCCGCCTCCGTGGCGACCTCGCGGCACGCGAAGTACTCGTTGAGGGTGTCCAGCAGCGGCTCGGCGCCGCCCCGGGCCTCGCCCAGCGGTGTCAGCACCGCCCGCACGAGATCCACCATCGCGGCCTGGTCCCGCAGCAGGACCCGGTAGATGAGCAGGTCGTGGGCGTCGATCACCGAGGTGTCGGCGTGCAGTCGACGTGCCGTGGTCAGCGCCTCGCGGGCCTCCTCGTAGGAGCGGGCGATGCCGTACAGGCCCGGGTGCGGGCGGCCCACCGCCACCTGCCACGGCCGGCCCCGCACGAGGCGGTCCAACTCGCCGTGCATGAGCCGCCCCAGACCCGCCACCGACCCGCCGTCGCCCCCACCCCGGTCGGGCGTCACCGTGTCCGCCGGGGCGATCACGACCAGCAGTCCCTCCTTCGTGGCCACCAGCACGTCCCGGTCACCCAGCCGGTCGAAGATGACCCGCTCCAGCGCGCTGATCGCCGCCTCGGTGTCCGGCAGCCGCTGACCCGGCGCGGCGAGCGCGACCTGGTGCACCCGGGCCAGGTCCAGCCCGAACGGCTCGGCCCGCTCCACCAACCCGCCGAGGTCGGAGTCGCCACGCAGCAGGTCGTCGACGAGTTCGCGGCGTAGCGCCTCCTCCCGGCGGACCAGGTCCCGGCGGGCCGCCGCGTAGCCCTCGGCGAGGGTGGCCACGGCCGTGTCGACCACGTGGAGCACGGCGTCCGCCGCCGCGCGCACCGTCCCGCTGTCGGTGGCGCTGGCCAGGTGCGGCAGCTGTCGCCAGAGCCGCCGTGCCGCGGACAGGTAGAGGCGGACCGCCCGGCCCGCTGACACGCCCTGCTCGGCGGCGCGTCGGCCGAGCGCCCCCACCGCGTCGAGTTCGCCGCGGCGTGGCCGGCGGCCGGTCACCGCCGCGTCCGTCAACAGCCGGAGGTAGTCGCCGAGCAACTCCACCGGTACGCCGCCGGCGTCGGCGCTGGCCGCGCGGGCCACCTCGGTCAGCCACGCGTCATCGCCGCTGGCCCCGGCCGGAGCCGGTCGGCGGGCGCTCTCGGTCATCACGGTCTCCCAGGCGGGGTCGGCGGCGCGCACGCCGACCCGGGTCATTCAGCCCATGGTCGCAGGCATGACGCCGACGGGCTCGGCAGTCGGCGCGCTCGTCGGCCGGACCGGCGGGAGCGCCGGCCGGGCTTCCGCCTCAGCGGCTTCCGGTCCGCTGCCAGCGGATCTCGCCGCCCACGACGGTCGACATGACCCTGGTACGCAGCACCGCGGCCGGCGTATCCCGGTAGGGGTCCGTGTCGACCGCGATGAAGTCGGCGAGTCTACCCGGGGCGAGGACACCCTTGCGGTCGTCCTCGCCGGCGGCGCGGGCAGCGCCCAGGGTGTGCGCGCGGACGGCCTCGGACATGCTCAGCCGCTGCTCGGGCTGCCAGCCGCCCCCGGGGGTGCCGTCGGGACGGGCCCGGGTGACCGCGGCGTACAGCGCGGCGATGGGGTCGGGACTCTCGACGGGGGCGTCGGAGCCGAACGCCAGCACGACGCCGGCGTCGAGCATCCCGCGCCAGGCGTAGGAGGCCAGATCGTGACCGGCCAGCAGGGCGTCGACCAGGTCGATGTCGCTGGTGCAGTGCACCGGCTGCATCGAGGCGACGATGCCCAGGGCGGCCATCCTGGCCAGGTCGGCGGGCCGGAGGTGCTGCGCGTGCTCGATGCGGTGCCGCAGTCCCGGTGTGCGGCCGATGGCCTCGTAGGCGTCGATGACCAGGCGGTTGGCGCGGTCGCCGATGGCGTGCGTGGCCACCGCGATGCCGGCGCCCGCGGCCCTGCCGACCAGCTCGACCAGATCCTCGTACGGGGTGACCGCGATGCCCACGTTGCCCTGCTCGCCCGCGAAGGGCCTGCTCATGTGGCAGGTGTGCGACCCCAGCGCCCCGTCGCTGAAGATCTTCACGGGCCCGGTACGGATCCAGTCGTCGCCCTGCCCGGTCCGGCGGCCCTCGGCGATCGCCGCCTCCAGGTGGGTCATCGGGATCGCCTTGTGCACGCGCAGCTTGAGTTCGCCGGCGTCGCGCAGCGCGAGATAGGCGGCCCGGCAGTCCTCGCCGTCGATGTCGTGCACGCTGGTCAGGCCGACCGCGAGCAGTTCCTCCTGCCCGGCCTTCAGCAGGTCGCGCAGGTCGGGGGAGACCATGAGGTCGCGCAGCGGGTGGGAGGCCGTCTCGCGGAGGATGCCGGTCGGCTCCCCGCGTGCGTCCCGGACGATCTCGCCGCCCACCGGGTCGGGAGTGCTCGCGTCGATACCGGCCAGCCGCAGGGCTGCCGAGTTGGCCCAGACGGTGTGCCCGTCCACGCTGGGCAGCGCGACCGGCAGCTCGGGGCAGACCGAGTCCAGCGCGTACCGGTCCGGCTGCGCCGGCGGATCCCAGGCGTTGCTGTTCCACCGGCCGCCGAACAGCCAGGCGCCCGGTTGCAGCCGGGCGGCGTGCGCGGCCACCGCCGCCAGCGCCTCGTCCAGGCCACGCACCGCACGCAGGTCGACGGCGCCGAGGCTCTGCGCGTACTGGGCGGTGTGGATGTGGGCGTCGTAGAGCCCCGGGAGCACCGCGGCGCCGTCCAGGTCGATCAGCTCCGCGCCACGCCCCGCCTCCTCGCGCACCCGCGCCTCCGAGCCGACGGCCAGCAGGCGGTCGCCGTCCACGGCCATGGCCTCGGCCAGCGGGTTGCCGTCGTCGCCCGTGTGGATGGCGGCGTTGCGGTATACGCGGATGCTCATGTGACTCCCACGATCTCCGGGGGGCGGTGGACCATCACAGTAGGAAGAGCGGCACGAAGAGGAAAGGGCCGCGGACCGGTCGGTCACCTCCCAGGCCGGGCGGTCCGCCTGCCGCTCGTCCAGGGGACAGGGACCCGGAGCGCCCGGTCAGTCGGGCGGGGGAGTGGGCGCGGCCAGGTGGCCGAGCATGCGGCCGAGCTGCGCCGCGTAGGCGTCGAGGAACTCGGGCGAGTCGGCCGCCAGGCCGGTCAGCCGGCGGACGACCTGCGGCAGCACGGTCGGCGCCATGGCCGCCGCGAAGAACGTCAGCACCACGTACGCGGGGTCGAGGTCGGCGGACAGCTCACCGGTCCGCTGCCGGCGGCGCACGTCGTCGACCATCGCCGTGAAGTACCGGTGGGCCTGTGCCTCGTCCTCGGTCTCGGTGGTCGCCCCCGGGTCGGCGAGTCCCTCCCAGACGAGCAGCCGCGCCCAGGACCGCTGGGTCGCGCCGAGCCGGAGGAAGCCCGCGACCACGTCGGCCATCGGCCGATCAGGCTGCGGGGCGCCGCTGGTGGTCCGCCAGCGCTGCTGCAGGGCCTGGTAGAGGCCTTCCTTGCCGGCGAAGTAGTAGGAGATCAGCTGCTGGTTGACCCCGGCGCGAGCGGCGATCGCGCTGGTGCGGGCGCCCGCGAAGCCGTGCTCGCCGAACTCGACGAGCGCCGCCTCGAGGATGCGCTCGCGCGTGCGCTCGGCGTCGCGCTGTCGTTGATCGCCGCTGGGGGACCGCCGTGGCATGCGGTGATCGTATCAGCGTTACTCGAACGAATGCTTTAATCAACCATCTGCTTGACAAACCGACACGCGCGAATGACCATCAGGTCATGAGCGACCTCAACGTCATGATCATCGGCGGTGGCATCGGCGGCCTGTGCCTGGCTCAGGGCCTCCGCCGGGCCGGCGTCGCGGTGACCGTCTACGAGCGCAACCGGACCCGCACCGACTGGCTGCAGGGCTACCGCATCCACATCAACCCCCACGGCAGCCACGCGTTGCGTGCCTGCCTCCCGGCGGCGAACTGGCAGGCGTTCCTCGACACGGTCTCGGTCGACGGCGGCGGCTTCGCGTTCACCACGGAGCAGCTCACCGACCTCGTGCGCCTCACCGCCGACGAGATCACCCCCAGCGGCGGCCCCGACGAACGCCACTACGGCGTGAGCCGGATCAGCCTCCGCGAGGTGCTGCTCACCGGCATGGAGGACGTGATCCGCCCGGGCAAGGAGTTCACGCACTACGAGACAGCGGCTGACGGCCGGGTCACCGCCCACTTCGCGGACGGCGGCAGCGCCACCGCCGACGTGCTGGTCGGCGCCGACGGGGCGAACTCGCGCGTACGCGGTCAACTGCTGCCGCACGCGCGCCGGATCGACACGGGCATCGTGGCGGTCGCCGGCAAGCACCGCCTCGACGGCGCGACCCTGCCCCGCGTCCTGACCCACGACGCGAACCTGGTGATCCCGAAGGACCGGGGATCCCTGTTCACCGCCGTCTGGCATCCCGACCGGCGGGTCATCGTGCCCGACCGGGACACGCCCCGGGAGTTCCTGCTGGACAACGCCGTGCCGTTCGTCCTCTGGGGCTACTCCGACGCGGCGACCGCCTTCCCGGACGGCGTCGAGTCACTTCCCGGAGCGGACCTCCGGCGACTGGTGCTGGCCCGGACCGGTGGCTGGGCCCCCGCCCTGCGGGACCTGATCGCCGGCTCCGACCCGGGGGCCGTCAACGCCATCCGGATTCGCAGCGCCACGCCGGTCGACGCGTGGCGGACCACGTCGGTGACCCTCCTCGGCGATGCCATCCACAACATGACGCCGATGGCCGGAATCGGCGCCAACACCGCACTGCGCGACGCCGAACTGCTGTGTCGCCGGCTCACCGAGGTCGCCGCCGGCACGTCCGCCCTGCTGCCGGCATTGCACGACTACGAGCGGCAGATGCTCGACTACGGCTTCGCCGCCGTGCGGCAGTCACTGCGGAACGCCCGCCAGGCCGGGTCGAGCAGCCGCCTCGGCCGGGCCGCCGTGCGCACGGCGATGCGCATCACCGGCGCGGTGCCGCCGTTGCGTCGCCGGATGGCCGCACGGCTCGGCCGATGACGGCCGTCCTCGGGCCCGACACGGCGTGGCGGCGATCGTCCCGGCCGCCGGCCGGCGGTCAGGAGGTGCGCGGGGTCACCAGGCCTGACTCGTAGGCGAGGACCACGAGTTGGGCGCGGTCGCGGGCATGGAGCTTGGTCATGGCGCGGTTGATGTGGGTCTTCGCGGTCATCGGGCTGATCACCATGCTGTCGGCGATCTGGTCGTTGGACAGGCCCCGCGCGAGCAGGGCGACGGCCTCGCGCTCGCGGTTGGTCAGCTCGTCCAGTCCCGCGTCGGAGCCGCTACGCGGTGGTTGGCTGACGTACCGGTCGATCAGCTTGCGGGTGATCGACGGTGCCAGCAGCGCGTCACCGCGGGCGGCGACGCGCACGGCGTGCAGGAGGTCCTCCGGCTGGATGTCCTTGACGAGGAATCCGGCCGCGCCGGCACGCAGCGCGTGGAAGACGTACTCGTCCAGTCCGTAGTTGGTGAGGATGACGACGTGGACCCCGGCCAGGGCCGGATCCGCGGCGATGCGCCGGGTCGCCTCGACGCCGTCGACGACCGGCATCTGAATGTCGATGAGTGCGATGTCGGGCAGGTGCTCCCTGGCCAGTGCCACGGCCTCGCCGCCGTCGGCGGCCTCCGCCACCACCTCGATGTCGTCCTCGATGTCGAGGAGCGCGCGGAATCCACTGCGGATGAGCGGCTGGTCGTCGACCAGCAGGACACGGATCACGAGAGCTGGTCCACGGGGAGTTCGGCCTGGACGGTGAAGCCGCCCTCGCGGCGCGGCGCCGCCGTCAGGTGACCGCCGAGGGCGGTGACCCGTTCGCGCATCCCGAGCAGCCCGACGCCGGGCGCCGGCGGGGTGTCCGCCATGGTCGCGCCGTCGTCCTCGACCCGGATGAGCAGGGCGTCGGGCCGGTAGTCGATCCAGACGGAGGCGCTGGCGGCGGCGGCGTGACGGGCGACGTTGGTCAGCGACTCCTGGACGATCCGGTAAGCGGTCCGGTCCACCGCGGCCGGCAGGTCGCTCCGGCGTCCCTCGATCGTCAGCTTCGCGTCCAGGCCGGTCATCCGTGCCCGGTGCACGAGTTCCGGAACCTGGTCGAGCCCACGGGGCGGGTTCCGGTCGTCGTCGCGCAGCACCTCCAGGGTCGCGCGCAGTTCCCGGGCCGCCTCGCGACCGGCGTCCCGGATCGCCAGGAGGGCCTCCGGCGCCTGCTCGCCCCGCTTCTGGGCGAGGTGCACGGCGACCTCGGCCTGCACCTTGATGACGGAGATCTGGTGGGTGAGCGAATCGTGCAGCTCCCGCGCGATGTGCAGCCGCTCCTCGTCGGCCCGGCGCCGCGCGGTCTCCTCGCGCGTGCGCTCGGCCTCGTCCGCCCGCCGCTCGGCCTGTCGCAGCGCCTCACCGGCCGCTCCGGCGGCGATCAGCCAGGCCAGCTCCAGTGCGCCTCGGGCCTGCGCGAACGCCTCGCCCGTGTCGTGCAGGCCGGAGGCCATCGCGGCGAGGGGGAGGGCGGCCAGCATGATCACGCTCGCCGCCACCGTGACGGCACGGTGTCCCGCCCGCACGGCGCCGTACACGGCGAACAGGTACGCGACGGCCGGCACGTCGAAACCGGCCGCCTGGTGACCTACCGCGCACAGCCCGGTGACGGCCAGCACGGCAACCGGAGCGCGGCGGCGCGCGACCAGCGCCAGGCCGCCGGCCGCCAGCAGCGCGTACCCCGGCAGGTCGAGGCTCGTGGCGGACCGCTGCCCGGACAGGCCGGTCACCAGCAGGATCGCCGCCACGCCCACCGCGACCACCGAGTCGCCGACACCGATCCGTCCCCTGCCCATGCGCGCACCCTAACCGGCTGTCCGCCCCGGCGACTCGTGCGCGCGGACGATCGGCCGGCTACCGCGGACGCGGTACCGTGCCGCGTTCTGCGACATCCGTGGCAGCCGGCTGCGCCGCCCGCGGCAGCGTGAAGTGCCCGCGTCGGCAGGACGACAGGTGGTGGCCCGGCGGACAGGATCGGACCTGTCCGGTCGTCGGAGGAGAAGGAGCACCCCATGGACACCCGTCACCTGGTCGCTGCCGTGCCCGGCGGGCTCGGGCCCGCCACACCGGCGGCCGCGTACGTCTCGGCCCAGTCGGCCGTCGATCCCTACACCCTGACCACCGGGCGGCTCGTGGGCACCGCGGCCGTGCTGGTGGCGCTGGCCGGCGTGATCGTCGGCGGGCTGGCACTGGCCCGCGCCGCCGGCCGGATCGGCACGGGCGACGGCCGGCGGGGAGCCCTCGTCGCCCTGGTGGCCGGGCTGAGCGGAATGCTCACCGGCGGCCTGGTGGTGGCCGCCGCCGAGGGCGGTCCCGGCACCGGCTACGGAATCGTCGGTGGCTTCGCGGCCCTGGCGGTCGGCCTGATCGCGGCGGTCCTCGGCTGCCTCGCCCTGACCCGCTCCCGCCGCGCCGTCTGACCCCGCGGTCCGCCGGTGCCGGGGCAAGAAGGTCGCCGGGGGGAGAATGTGGGGGTGAGTCCCGAAAGCCTGTTGTTGTTCGTCCTGGCGGCCGTCGCGGTCATCGTCGTCGTGCGGTGGCTGGCCTCGCGCACCGGCCTGCCCGCGGCGGCGCTCCTGACGCTGATCGGCATCCTCTACGCGCTGCTGCCGGGACCCAACATCACGCTGGACCCGCACGTCGTGCTGACCGTCGTCCTGCCACCGCTGCTCTACAGCGCGGCGCTCGACTCGTCGCTGCTGGCCATCCGCAGGAACCTGCGCATCGTGGTCAGCCTCTCGGTGGTCCTGGTGCTCGTGACCGCGTTGGCCATCGGGGTGGGGTTCCAGCTGTTCGTCGCCGGAGCGACCCTGGCCGCCGGTGTCGCGGTCGGCGCGGCCGTCGCGCCGCCCGACCCGGTGGCCGCGCTCGCGGTGGGCCGGCGGGTGAATCTGCCGCCGAAGCTGGTCACCATCATCCAGGGCGAGGGGCTGCTCAACGACGCCACCGCGTTGACGATCCTCACCGTGGCGGTGACCGCGGCCGTCAGCGGCACCTTCTCCTTCGCCGCGGCCGCCGGACAGTTCGTCGTCGCGGCGGCCGGCGGGATCGTGGTCGGCGCCGCGGTCGCGTGGGGCGTTCGCCTGGCGCGGCCGTTGACCAGGGATCCGCTGCTGTCCAACGCGGTCTCGCTCGCCACCCCGTTCGTGGCCTTCCTGCTCGGCGAGGAACTGCACGTCTCGGGGGTCCTCGCGGTGGTGGTCGCCGGGCTGATCGTCGGGCACCACACGCCCCGGCTCGCCTCCGGCGCCAGCCGGCTCCAGACGAGCGCGGTGTGGCGGCTTGTCGACTTCCTGCTCGAGGGGTTCGTCTTCCTCCTGATCGGCCAGCAGTTGCCCAAGGTCGTGCAGGGGCTGCAGCAGTACACCACCGCCACGATCGTCATCGCGGTGGCGGTCTCGGTCGGCGTGGTGCTGCTCCTGCGCCCGTTGTGGCTGGTCCTGAACGAGTTGCTGCCCCGCTGGATGCACACCCGCCTCGGCGCCGCCGCCGAGTACGACGACGACAGCGCCGGGTCGGCCCGCCGCGCCGTCCGGGAGGCACGCCACGCCCGGCGGCTGACCGGCCGTGAGGTCGTCGCGCTCAGCTGGTCCGGTACGCGCGGCGTCATCAGCCTCGCCGCGATCTTCACCCTGCCGGTGGTGACCGACAGCGGAGCACCCTTCCCGGACCGGGACCTGCTGTTGTTCTGTGCCTTCGTCGTCGTGCTCGTGACGCTGGTCGGTCAGGGGCTCACGTTCGCGCCGCTGGTGCGCGCGTTGGGCCTGCGCGCCGACGAGGCGGACCGGATCCGGGTCCGGAACGAAGCACGGTCGGCGTCCGTCGAGGCCGCCCTGGCCCGGCTCGCCGAGGTCGCCGCCGAGGAACCGGAGTACGCCGACGCCGTCGAGTCGATGCGCGCGCAGCTGCACAGCCGGCTGATCCGCTACCGCGACCGCCTCGACCTGCTCCAGGCGGCCGCCGTGTCCGAGGTGCCGGTCTCACCGCAGTACGAGGCGGCGTTGCGCATCCGCCGGGCCGCGATCGATGCGCAGCGCGAGGAGCTGTTGCGCTGGCGGGACGCCGGCCGGCTGCCGGACGAGGGGCTGCGCGTCCTGGAACGTGAGCTGGATCTCGAAGAGCTGCGCCTCCCGGCCCGGACGGCGTAGGAGCCCCGATACGTTGACCATCGGCGGTCCACCTGCCCAGCGGAGGAGTGCGTACGTGGTGGCGACACCTGCGGCCGGCAGCGGTTCCGGCCCGGCGGACAGTGACCCGACCGTGACGAGCGTCGGCTTTCGTTCCGATCGAGGCCCGGTGCTCGCCGCGATCATGCTCAGCACGGGCCTGGTCGCGCTGGACTCCACGATCATCGCCACCGCGGTGCCGTCGATCGTGCGCGACCTCGGTGGCTTCTCGCAGTTCCCGTGGCTGTTCTCGATCTACCTGCTCACCCAGGCGGTCACGGTGCCGATCTACGGCAAGTTCGCCGACTCGCTGGGACGCCGGCCCGTGATGTTCGTCGGCATCGCCCTCTTCCTGCTCGGCTCGATCCTGTGCGGCGTCGCGTGGAGCATGCCCGCGCTGATCGTCGCGCGCGCCGTCCAGGGCATCGGGGCGGGCGCGGTGCAGCCCATGAGCATGACGATCGTCGGCGACCTCTACACCGTGGCGGAGCGGGCGCGGGTGCAGGGCTACCTGGCCAGCGTCTGGGGCATCTCCGCGGTGCTGGGCCCGACCCTCGGTGGCGTCTTCTCCGAGTACCTGTCGTGGCGGTGGATCTTCTACATCAACCTGCCGCTCGGCGCGGTGGCGGCGTGGACGCTCGCCCGTCACTTCACCGAACGGATCACCCGCACGAGGCACCGGGTGGACTACGCGGGCGCGGCCCTGCTCACCGTCGGATTCGGGCTCCTCATCCTCGGGCTCCTCCAGGGTGGCGTGGCCTGGCCCTGGGCGTCCGTCCAGAGCGTGGCGATCCTCGTGACCGGTGTCGTCGCGCTCGCCGCGTTCGTCGGCGTGGAGCGTCGCGCCGCCGAGCCGGTGCTGCCGCTGTGGGTGTTCGGCCGCCGGGTGCTCGCCGGAGGCAGTCTCACCGCGCTGTGCGTCGGGGCGCTCACCATCGGCCTGAGTTCGTACCTGCCCACCTACGCCCAGGGCGTGCTCGGCACCAGCGCGCTGGTGGCCGGGTTCGCGCTCGCGGCGTTGTCGGTCGGCTGGCCGCTGGCGGCCAGCCTCGCCGGACGGGTCTACCTGCGGATCGGCTTCCGTGACACGGCCCTCATCGGCGGCGTCTTCGTGGTCGGCGGCGCGGCGCTGACCACGCTGCTCGGGCCGGACTCGACGGTGCCGGCGGCCGCCGCGGCGGCCTTCGTGCTCGGTGTCGGGCTCGGGCTGACCGCCAGCCCGACCCTGGTCGCCGTGCAGTCCGTGGTCGGCTGGGACCGCCGCGGCGTGGTCACCGGCGCCAACATGTTCAGCCGATCCCTCGGCAGCGCGGTCGGCGCCGCCGTCTTCGGGGCGATCGCCAACGCCACCCTTGCCGACCGTTTCGCACATCCGCCGGCGGCGATCGCCGCCCGGCTGCCCGAGCACGTGGACGCCACAAGCCTCGTGCTGGGCGGGCACAGCCGGTCCGCCGACCCGGCCGTGGCCGACTACGTCCGCGCGTCGCTGTACCAGGCGACACACCACGTCTTCATCGCGCTGGCCGTGCTGGCGGTCCTCGGCCTGGGCGCGTTGTCGCTGATGCCGCGGCGCAGCGACCAGCTCACCTTCGAGTAGCTGACCACCGTCGGGACGGGCGTGGCGCCCGCCCGCCCTCCCGTACGGAGGGGCCTACCAGCTCTCGACCCGACCGCGCCGCGGCGGTGCGGTGTGGCGGCGGGTGCCGCCGCCACACCGCGATCGGCGCCCGGGGTCAGTTCAGGCTGAACCGCTGGTTGGCCTGCCCGTTGCAGTCGTAGATCTGGACCTGCTGGCCGTTGCCGGTGCCCCACACGTCCAGGCAGCGTCCGGACTGCACGCCGGTGATGGTGCCGTTGGAGTTGACGTTCCACTGCTGGTTGGCCTGCCCGTTGCAGCTGTAGATCTGCACGGCCGAGCCGTTGCCGGATCCCGCGGCGTCCAGGCACTTGCTGCCGTACACGGTCAGCTGCTTGCTGGACGTGAGCGTCCATGCCTGGTTGGCCTGGCCGTTGCAGTCGTAGAGCTGCACCCGGGTGCCGTTGTTCTGCGACGCGTTCGGCACGTCGATGCACCTGCCGGACTGGGCGCCGACGATCCGGTTCGCCCCGCCCGGCGGGACCGACGGCGACGGGGATCCGGTGCCGCCGGTCGGGGTCGCCGAGGAGGTGGGGCCGGCGGCGTTGAGGGCGTTGAGCACCGAGGTGTACGCGGCCTTCTTGTTGCCGCCACCGTCGAACAGCAGCGGGTTCTCACTGGAGCGCCAGGAGTCGCTGTCCCGGACGCCCCACACGGTGATGCCGACGCAGCGCGGCACGTTCATGCAGGCCTGGGTCAGCCCGGCGTACTGCGAGGTCGACGCGTTGGTGACGTCGACCTCGGTCAGGGCCACGTCCACGCCGAGGGCGGCGAAGCTCGACAGCGTGGTCTGGAAGTTGCTTGGCAGCGAGCTGCCACCGGTGAAGTGGGTCTGCAGGCCCACGCAGTCGATCGGCACGCCCCGGGACTTGAAGTCGCGGATCATGTTGTAGACGCCCTGCGTCTTGCCGTAGGACCAGTTCTCGATGTTGTAGTCGTTGTAGCACAGCTTGGTCGAGGGGTCGGCGGTGCGCGCGGTGCGGAACGCCACCTCGATCCAGTCGTTTCCGGTGGACTGCAGATTGGACTGCCGCCGGCTGCCGTCCTCGTTGAAGGCCTCGTTGACGACGTCCCAGTAGGCGAGCTTGCCCTTGTAGTGGGCCATCACGCCGTTGATGTGATCGATCATCGCCTGGCGCAGGCTGCTGCCGCCGAGGCTCTGCATCCAGCCCGGCTGCTGGGCGTGCCACGCCAGGGTGTGGCCGCGGACCTTCATGCCGCGCTGGGTCGCCCAGTTGTAGATCTGGTCGCCGGAACCGAAGGTGAACTGGCCTCGCTGGGGTTCCGTGGCGTCCGGCTTCATCTCGTTCTCGGCCGTCACCATGGTGAACTCGCGCCCGGCGACGGTGGTGTAGGTCGAGTCACCGAGCCGGCCCGCCGCGATCGCCGTGCCGAAGTACCGGCCGGACTGCGCGGCGGCCGCACCCAGGGTGCTCGCCGCGGCGTTCGCATCCGGCATCACCACCATCACACCCATTGCCGCGACCGCGGCAACGGCGCCGCTGGCCAGCAGCCGGATCCGCAGCAGTCGACTCCTCGATGAGCCGGCGGAGGGGACGGGAGATCTGGTTGCCACGATTGCCTCCTCTTCGGTCGCGCGTCCCGGCCGTCGGGCCCACGTGGGTGGTGGTCGCCGCCCGGCATGCGGGCGAGGGCCGTCGGTCGATCGCACAACCCGGACAGGTAAAGACGGGCTTCAATCCAGGCCATGCTGGCACGACGGCACCGTTGGAACAACATCTTCCGGAACTGTTCCGGAGGGCATCGGCGGCGAGGTGAGGCGTCCATGCGAGACGCCGCCTCATCTACCTGCGTATATGATCCATATCAAGATCCAAATCTCCGGTGCGCCATGGTTCGGCGGCCGTGGCTGCGGGGGGCTGGCCCGAAAATTTCGGGCACGGCGCGAGAATCAGCGGCTCCGAACCGTAGCGGAGTGCCGGCCGGCCACCGTCCCCACTTGACGAACGGCATGTTATCGCTCACAGTCGATGGACAGGACGGCGACACGTGTGGCTCACCGGGCAAGCCCAGTTCGTCGACTTCCTGGATCAGGCGTTGGTCGGGGCATGCGTCCAGGCTGTTAGCGCTAACACTTTCCGGCGCAGGGGTCCGGCCATGCGTCGCGGTGCGCCCAATTCCAGGCGGACCGTTCGGCTCTTGGTCAATGAAGGAGGATCATGTCTGCCCTCGACAGGTCTCAGTCGATCGCGCCGCCGCTGCGGCGCAGGTGGCTGCCCCGGGTGGTCGCCGCCGCCGTGACGGCGGTGGTGGTCGGTGGTGCCGCCGCGGTGGCGGTGTCGACGCCCGCCGCCGCCGCGACGGTCGACACGAGCGCGTGGTACGTGTTGGTCAACCGCAACAGTGGCAAGGCTCTGGATGTCTACAACCTGGCCACGAACGACGGTGCGCGGATCGTGCAGTGGTCGCGGAACAACGGCAACCAGCAGCAGTGGCAGTTCGTGGACTCGGGCGGCGGCTACTACCGGTTGCGGTCGCGGCTGTCCGGCAAGGTGCTGGACGTCTACAACTGGTCGACCGCCAACGGCGCCAACGTCGTGCAGTGGACCGACGGCAACCAGGCCAACCAGCAGTTCCGGCTGGCCGACTCCGACAGCGGCTACGTCCGACTGATCAACCGGAACAGCAACAGGGTGGTGGAGGTGCAGGGCGCCTCGACCGCAGACGGTGGCAGCATCGTGCAGTACGACGACTGGAACGGCGCCAACCAGCAGTGGCAGCTCGTCCGGGTCGACGGCGGGGGCAACCCCACCACGCCGCCGCCGGGCGGCTCGTGCACGCTGCCGTCGACGTACCGCTGGTCGTCGACGGGCGCGCTGGCGAACCCGCGATCGGGGTGGGTCTCGCTCAAGGACTTCACCACCGTCGTGCACAACGGCCGGCACCTCGTCTACGCCACGACGCACGACACCGGTACCTCGTGGGGTTCGATGAACTTCAGCCCGTTCACCAACTGGTCCGACATGGGTTCGGCCAGCCAGAACGCGATGCCCTTCGCCGCTGTCGCGCCGACCCTGTTCTACTTCGCCCCGAAGAACATCTGGGTGCTCGCCTACCAGTGGGGCGGGACCGCGTTCTCCTACCGCACGTCCAGCGACCCCACCAACGTGAACGGCTGGTCGTCCCAGCAGACGCTCTTCACCGGAAGCATCTCGGGCTCCGGGACGGGGCCCATCGACCAGACGCTCATCGGTGACAGCACGAACATGTACCTGTTCTTCGCCGGGGACAACGGCAAGATCTACCGCGCCAGCATGCCGATTGGGAACTTCCCGGGCAACTTCGGCGCGTCGTCCACGGTGATCATGAGCGACTCGACGAACAACCTCTTCGAAGGGGTTCAGGTCTACAAGGTCCAGGGCCAGAACCAGTACCTGATGCTGGTCGAGGCGATCGGCTCGCAGGGCCGCTACTTCCGCTCCTTCACGGCCAGCAGCCTGGGCGGCACCTGGACGCCGCAGGCCGCGAGCGAGAGCAACCCCTTCGCCGGCAGGGCCAACAGCGGCGCCACCTGGACGAACGACATCAGCCACGGCGACCTGGTGCGCAGCAACCCCGACCAGACCATGACCATCGACCCCTGCAACCTCCAACTGCTCTACCAGGGGCGTGCCCCGAGCTCCGGCGGCGACTACGGCCTCCTGCCGTACCGGCCGGGTGTGCTGACGCTGCAGCGCTAGTGGCGTGGCGCAGGTCCGGGTGTTCCTGACGCTCGCGGCGACGGCGCGCGCGAGTGGGCTCAGCCGGCGCAGGAGCGGGTGGAACCGGAGCGGGGGGGGGGGGGGGGGGCGGGGGCCCCCCCCCCCCCCGGGGGGGGGGGGGCGGGGGGGGGGGGGGGGGCCGCCGCCCCCCCCCCCCCCGGCCGTGTGGTCGTCGGCCAGGTGCGGCGAAGGGCTCCCGGTGCCGCAGTGACTGTGCTTTAATCAGATACGTCGATGTTATCGATAACATCTGCCGCGCGGGTTCGCCACCGCCGCCACCTCATCGGCAGCTGGAGCCGCCAGGAGTCACGAGCTCCGACGCGCGCCCGTCGGCTGACTTTCGGGCCGAGATGTTAGCGTTCCTATCGACGGTCATCCGTTCGTGAGGCTCCGCCCGCGCGGAGCGCTACGTATCCGAGGAGCCGTCATGCTGGTCTCTCATCGCGGGCCCGTCCGGTCCCGTCGTGCACGGCTGACGGCGGCGCTCGCCGCCGCGGTTCTCGCCGCCGCCGGCCTGGTGGCGGCGACCGCCGGCCCGGCCCTGGCCGCGACATCGATCACCCTGAACGGTGCCTCCGGCGGGCAGACGTTCGACGGTGTGGGAGCGGTCAGCGGGGGTGGCGGCAACAGTCGACTGCTCATCGACTACCCGGAGCCGCAGCGCGGCCAGATCCTCGACTACCTGTTCAAGCCCGGCTACGGGGCCGCCCTGCAGATTCTCAAGGTGGAGATGGGCGGGGACACCAACTCGACAAGCGGCTCCGAGCCGAGCCACGAGCATGTCCGTGGCGACCTCAACTGCAACCGCGGCTACGAGTGGTGGATCATGGAGCAGGCCAGGCTTCGCAACCCCCGCATCACCTTGGCGGCCCTGCCCTGGGGCGCCCCGGGGTGGATCGGCAACGGCACCTTCATGTCATCGGACATGATCAATTACTACCTGGACTGGCTGGGCTGCGCCAGGCAGCACAACCTGACCATCGACTACCTCACCGCCGCGCAGAACGAGAAGCAGACCGACGCGAACTGGACCATCAGCCTGCGCACCGCGTTGAACAGCAACGGGTACAGCGGCGTGAAGATCATTTTCGGTGACGACTACCCCGGCAGTTGGGGACCGGCCAACGCGGTGGCGAGCAACGCCACCCTGCGCAACAGCATCGACGTGCTCAGCGGCCACTACCCGTGCGGCTACCTCAGCGCGCAGACCTCGTGCTCGGTGGCCCCGATCGCCACCAGCACGGGAAAGACACTCTGGAACAGCGAGGGCGGCTCGCAGGACTACAACGACGGCGCCAAGCCGCTCGCCCGGGGCATCAACCGCGGCTACATCGACGGGAGGATGGTCGCCTACCTCAACTGGGACCTGATCGCGGCGATCACCCCGAACCTCCCGTGGGCCACCGTCGGGCTCGTCCTCGCCAACCAGCCGTGGTCGGGCTGGTACGCGGTCGGCAAGAACACCTGGGCTCTGGCACACACGACCCAGTTCACCGCGCCGGGCTGGAAGTACCTGGACTCGTCCACCGGCTACCTCGGCGGCAACCGCACCAACGGCAGCTACGTGTCGCTGAAGTCGACGAACAACACCGACTACAGCACCGTCATCGAGACCATGGACGCCACCAGCGCCCAGCAGGTCAACGTCAGCGTCACCGGTGGCCTCTCCACCGGCCAGGTGCACGTGTGGGCCACCAACCTGAACTCGAACAGCACCAACGACTTCTTCGTGCACACCGGTGACATCACCCCGTCGGGCGGTGCCTTCTCGCTGACCGTCCAGCCCGGCTACCTCTACACCGTCACCACCACCACCGGACAGGGCAAGGGCAGCGCCGTCAGCCCCGGCCAAGGCTCGCTGGACCTCCCGTACCGCGACGACTTCGAGAGCTACGCCACCGGCCGGATGCCGAGATACCTGCAGGACATGCAGGGCGCCTTCGAGACCGTCACGTGCGGCGCGGGCCGCTCCGGCACGTGCCTGCGCCAGATGTCGCCGCAGGCCCCCATCACCTGGAAGACCCTCGCCGACCCGGCGACCTACGGTGGCAACCTGAACTGGGGCAACTACACCGTCTCCGCCGACGCCATGCTCGAGAAGTCCGGTTACGTCCAGATCGAAGGCCGGGTCGGCACCACGAACCTGGACCCCATCGGCCGCTACAACGCCTACTTCCTGCGGATCACCGACACCGGTTCCTGGTCGATCCTGCGCAACAACACCGCCGGGCAACTGGCCACCCTGCGCAGCGGCACCGTCCCGGCGCCGGGCACCAACCGCTGGCACAGCCTCGCCCTCGGGTTCTCCGGCAGCACCATCACCGCCAGCATCGACGGCACGACGGTGGGCACCGCCGTCGACCCCACCTTCGGTGCCGGTCAGGTCGGGTTCGGCACCAGCCAGGGAGAGACCGCCCAATTCGACAACCTGTCCGTGCTGGCCGGCCCCGGCGACACCACGAGTCCGGTCCGCAACACCAACTCCGGCCGGTGCCTGGACGTACCCAACCAGTCGCAGTCCAACGGCACGCAGGTGACGCTGTGGGACTGCAACGGCGGCGCCAACCAGCAGTGGACCTACACCTCCGGCAAGCAGTTCCAGGTGTACGGCGGCAAGTGCCTGGACGCGAACGGCCAGGGGACCACAGCCGGCACCAAGGTGATCATCTGGGACTGCAACGGCGGTGCCAACCAGCAGTGGAACGTCAACACCGACGGCACCGTCACCGGCGTCCAGTCCGGCATCTGCCTCGCTCCCAACGGTGGCGGGACCGCCAACAGCACCCCGGTCGTCCTCGCCACCTGCACCGGCGGCAACGACCAGAAGTGGAGCCGGGGCTGACGCCCTGACCACGCGCCCGGCCTCCCGCCGGCCGGGTCAGGCCCGAAGCGGCCGCAGGTGTCTCGCCCGCGGCATCCGAGTGCCCGATGTCAGCTGTCCGACCCGTCCGAAAGGTTCGCCACCATGTCAGTGTCGATTCCGATGACCGGCCGGCGCGACCCGCGTGTCGCGGCGGGAACCGCCGCGGTGAGCGGTGACCGCTCAGGGCCCACCCCGCCGGCGCGGGGCAGCCGCCGGACCAGGCGCGGGATGGCCCTGGTCGTGAGCCTCCTCGCGCTGCTGGGGATGGTCCCGGCGACCGCCCGCGCGGACAACCCGATCGTCCAGACGATCTACACGGCTGACCCGGCACCGCTGGTCCACAACGGCCGCGTGTACCTCTACACCGGGCACGACGAGGACAACTCGACCTACTTCACGATGAAGGAGTGGCGGGTCTGGTCCTCGGACGACATGGTGAACTGGACCGACCACGGCGCACCGCTCAGCCTCGCGAGCTTCAGCTGGGCCAGCGCCAACGCCTGGGCGGGGCAGGTGGTCCAGCGCAACGGCAGGTTCTACTGGTACGTGCCGATGACGGTGCGCGCGACCGGCCAGATGGGGATCGGGGTGGCGGTGGCCGACAGCCCGACCGGGCCGTTCCGGGACGCCATCGGGCGTCCGCTGGTGAGCAACGGGGAGATCGACCCGACGGTGTTCATCGACGACGACGGCCAGGCGTATCTGTACTGGGGCAACCCCCACCTGTGGTACGTGAAGCTGAACCAGGACATGGTCTCGTACTCGGGAAGCCCCACCCAGATCCCGTTGACCATGAGCGGTTTCGGCACCCGGACCGGCGACGCGAACCGGCCGACGCTGTTCGAGGAGGCGCCGTGGGTGTACAAGCGCAACGGCCTGTACTACCTGGTCTTCGCGGCCAGGTGCTGTTCGGAGTTCATCGCCTACTCGACCGCCCCGGGCCCGCTGGGACCGTGGACGTACCGCGGGACGATCATGCCGACCCAGGGAAGCAGCTTCACCAACCACCCCGGGGTGATCGACTTCAAGGGCGGGTCGTACTTCTTCTACCACAACGGAGCGTTGCCGGGCGGCGGTGGTTTCACCCGGTCGGTGGCGGTGGAGAAGTTCACCTACGGGGCGGACGGCACCATCCCGACGATCACCATGACGACCAGGGGCGCCCCGCAGGTCGGGACGGTGGATCCGTACGTCCGGCAGGAGGCGGAGACGATCGCCTGGGAGTCGGGGGTGGAGACCGAGCCGAGCACCGACGGTGGGATGAACATCGGCTGGATCGAGAACGGGGACTACCTCAAGGTCAGTGGGGTGAACTTTGGCGCCGGCGCCGCCTCGTACCGGGCCCGGGTGGCATCGGGCGGTAGCAGCGGCACCATCGAGTTGCACCTGGACGGCGTGGGCGGCCCCCTGGTGGGCACTTGCCGGGTCACCGGCACCGGTGGCTGGCAGGTCTGGACCGACACGACGTGTCCGGTCAGCGGGGCCGCCGCCGGCACCCACGACCTGTACGTCAGGTTCAACGGCGGCAGCGGCTACCTGCTCAATGTCAACCACTGGCAGTTCACTCCCGGTGCCGGCAGCCCGCCGCCGAGCAGCCCGCCGCCGAGCGGCGGTGCCTGCGCCGCGAGCTATCGCACCACCACCGCGTGGTCCGGTGGCTTCCAGGGCGAGGTGAGCGTGACGGCCGGGGCCGCGGCTGTCGACGGCTGGACCGTGCAGTGGGCCCTGGGCAACGGCCAGAGCATCAGCCAGGTCTGGAACGGCACCCTGAGCACCAACGGCTCCACGGCGACCGTCCGCAACGCGGAGTTCAACGGGTCCCTGCCCGCCGGCGGGTCGACCGTCTTCGGCTTCCTGGCGAGCGGCTCGCCATCGGCGCCGGCTCTCACCTGCGGCAGCGGCTCGCGTTAGCGATCGGGCAGGGGTGACCTGTCCGAACCATCCCGCTCGTCAGGTGGCGGAGTCGCACGGTGCCCGTCACCTGGCGCGCGGCCTCCCGAGAGGAACAGCCATGCGAACAACGACAAGGTGGCTCGCCGCGGGCGCCGCGACGGCCGTCGCGGTCGCCGGCCTGGTGGCCCAGGCCTGCCCGGCCGGCGCGGAATCCAACGGTGGGGTACGGGTGATGCCGCTCGGCGACTCCATCACCGAGGGCACCCAGGTGCCGGGCGGCTACCGCATCGGCCTGTGGCAACGCCTCGCCAACGGCCGGTACACCACCGACTTCGTCGGGTCCCAGTACAACGGGCCCGGCAACCTCGGCGACCACGACCACGAGGGCCACCCGGGCTGGCGCATCGACCAGGTCGACGCCAGCATCGTCGGCTGGCTGAACACCTACCAGCCGCGTACCGTGCTGCTGCACATCGGCACCAACGACATCCTGCAGAACTACCAGGTCTCCACCGCACCGAGCCGGCTGTCCGCCCTGATCGACCACATCACGAACGCCGCCCCCGCCGCGGAGGTGTTCGTGGCGCAGCTCATCCCGTTGGCCAACAGTGGCCAGGAGTCGGCCGTGCGCAGCTTCAACGCCGCCGTTCCGGGCATCGTGCAGAGCAAGGTGAACGCCGGCAGGCACGTCCACCTCGTCGACATGCACAGCGCCGTGACGACCGCCGACCTGATCGACGGCATTCATCCCACCGCCACCGGCTACGACAAGATGGCCGCCGCCTGGTACGGAGCCCTGCAGGCCGCGCCCGGCAGCATCGGTACGCCGGGCGGCACGGGCAGCTCGACCACCGAGATCGTGGGCGTCCAGTCCGGGCGCTGCCTGGACGTGCCGAACGGCAGCACCACGAACGGCACCCAGGTGCAGCTGTACGACTGCTGGGGCGGCACCATGCAGCGCTGGGCCTACACCTCGGGCAGGCAGCTGCGGGTGTACGGCACCAAGTGCCTGGACGCCGAGGGCGGCGCGGGCGGGAACGGCACCCGCGTGGTCATCGGGGACTGCACGGGCGGCGTCAGTCAGCAGTGGAACCTCAACGCGGGCGGCACCATCAGCGGCGCGCAGTCCGGACGCTGCCTGGACGCGTCCAACTGGGGCACCGCGAACGGTACGAAGATCATCCTCTGGGACTGCCACGGCGGCGCGAACCAGCAGTGGCGCCTGCGCAGCTGACCACCTGCGGCGGGGGGGGGGGGGGGGGGCCCCCCCCCCCCCCCCCCGGGGGGGGCGCGGGGGGGGGGGGGGGGGGGGGGGGGGGGGGGGCCCGCGCGGGGGGGGGGGGGGGGGCCCCGCCGGCCCCCC